>PMHJ01000011.1 GCA_003158175.1 Candidatus Cybelea septentrionalis | reverse complement strand
TGGCAGCCGCCGCCAGAATGGCGGCGGCCGCAACCAGCGTCTTTCCGCTGCCGACGTCGCCCTGCAAGAGGCGATTCATCGGAACGTCGCGCCGTAAATCGTTCCAAATTTCCTCGATGGTTCGGCGCTGCGCGCCGGTCAATGCGAAGGGCAGCGAAGCCTCGATTCGCTCCAAAAGACTCGAAGGAACCTCGAACACCGGCGCATCATGGTCGCTCTCGCGCTCGGCGCGCCGCAGTTGTGCGCCCGTCGCCAGTGCGAGAAACTCCGTAAAGACGAAGCGCTCGCGCGCGCGCTCGGATTCTTGCGGGGTCTGCGGCGCATGCATCGCACGATAGGCCTCGCGGATGGAGCCGTATCCCCGTTGCGCTGCGAGCGCCGGCGGCAACGAATCCGGTGGAGCGAGGTCGAGCAGATCCGAGAGGTTCTTCTTCACGACCATCGCGATCTTACGCGTGGCAAGCTCCTTGCTCGCGCGATAGATCGGCACGAGCTCCCCCCGATAGGTTTCGTTTTCGCCGAGCGCTTCATAGTGCGTGACGTTAACGACCGGTCCGGAGAAGATTCGCTCGACGCGGCCGCGCACCATCAGGCGCATACCTTCACGAAAGCGTCCGACGACGTAACGATTGCGTCCGATCCATTTTGCGGTAAACAGAGCGCCGGCGTCGTCGTGAAGCTGCAGTTCGACGATCTCCAGACCGCGTACGCGGCGTTCCTTCACGGCGACGACGTGCCCGACCGCGTTCTCTTCGCCTCCGGTCTCGCCCAACCGCGACGCCGGCGTGGGGAAGCGGAGGTCGTCGTAACGGAAAGGCAGATAGTCCAACAGCGCCTCTGCCGTCTCGATGCCCAGTTCGCGGAAGAGCGCGGCGCTCTTCGGGCCGACGCCGCTGAGTTCGGCAATATTTACATGTGGCGATTCCTGCACCATCATATCTGCGTCGCATTCAGCCGCTGCAATGCATCGTACGCCTTTCGAACTTCGGGCGTTGCGACGCCGTAGCGATCGCCCAACTCGCAGACCGCTCCCAAGATCGGATCGATCTCGAGTGACCGGCGATGCTCGAAGTCCTGCAACATGGAAGTCTTGACGTTATCGAGACGGGCCGCGTACGCGATTCGCGCCTCAACGTCCACCGTACCAACGACTCCCATCGCTTGCCCCACGCGCAGCGCCTCCGTCATGAGCCGCCCAACCTCCTCGCGCGCCTGTGCATCTTCCAACATCGGCTTGATCGTCATGTTCCGCAAGACGCTAATCGCGTTGAGCCCGACGTTGTTCACGAGTTTCAGCCAGACCGTCTGCCGGATTTGCGGATCGGCCTCGGCGGCAAGCCCGGCGTGGTTGAAAAGCTGCACGAGTTCGCTAGTACGATGCCCGCAACCACCGCCGGGGTCGCCGAACACGTAGCGTAATCCGCCGCTTTGCCGAACCCGGCCCGGCGCGACGATCTCTCCGGAAACGTGCACGACCGAGCCGATAACCTGCGTGTCCGGGAAAGGGTCCCCGATCGTTCCGCCGGGATCGACGCTGCGTAGCGGAGGCTCGCGCACGTACCAGAATGGCACGCCGTTCTGCATCGTCACAACGGGCGTATCGGTGCCCGCAAAAGACGCGACTTGGTCGAGCAGCGACGGCCACTGATGGGCCTTAAACGCAAGCAACAGAAAATCGAAGGCGCCGAGCGTTCGCAGATCGTCGCCGACCGAAACCGGCACGGAGAACGCCCCCAGGTCGCTCTCGACGCTCAAGCCGTCGCGGCGGATCGCCGCGGCATGCTCGCCGCGCGCCACGATTGCGACCGGATTGCCGGCCCTTGCAAGGGCAGCGGCGAGGAAGCCGCCGATCGCGCCGGCCCCCACGACGGCGATCCGCTTCACTTGAAATCGCTAAAGGCGACGGGCAGATTCGAACTGCCGAATGGGGCTTTTGCAGAGCCCTGCCTTACCACTTGGCTACGTCGCCTCGAGGTGTGATGGAGCGGGTAGTGGGAATCGAACCCACGCATCAACCTTGGGAAGGTCGCAGGCTGCCATTACATCATACCCGCGCGCCAGGCGACCCTCTCGCTTCGAGCATCCTCTCACTGCGTCCTACGACCGGCACCGGCGCGCCTATGAGATCACGTTGATCGAGCGCGCCAGCACGATCGCGACGGTGATCAGCGAGATCAGCGCCTCCACGGTCATCAGCGCTTTGGCCCAGCGGGTCAACGGCATGACGTCCGCCGGGCTAAAGGCCGTCGAATCGGTGAACGAGAGGTAGAGATAATCGTAGAACTGCGGCTTCCAATGTTGATCGATGCAGGGCGGCGTCGCCTGGCCCGTTATGGCCATCTGCATTTGCGGAAAGAGAAAGTCGGCGTTCGTAACGTCGGTCGCCGCTTGGACATGCGCACGCATGTCTGGGCCGTCCCCATCGAGCTCCCAGTACCACAGCCCGAAGACGAAAATGTTGGTGAGCCAAATCTGCAGGCCCGTGCGCAACAGCGAGGCGGCCGAGTGCGGCGTCCCCTTCTCCGGGTGAAAGAGCGACGCGACCAGCAGCAGCACCGAGGCGAGATTGAAGAAAGTCACGATGGCAATCAGCAGGATGCTCGCGAAACGCATGCGCCGAGTGTCGCTGTGGCGGCGAGGCGCGAGGACCGACAGCGGTACGAGCACCAGCAAGACCAATAAAGGCGCCACCCAGACCGGGCCGATCACCAAGCGCGGAGGAAGGGTGATATAGAGCGCGACCGCTGCCAGGACAGCCAGAGAGGCGTGCCATCGCGGCTCCGAATGCACCTCCGCCTTTTGCTCTCGCATGAGTACGCACCGTTCGCTCGGCTCTCATGCGCAACCCGCCGTTTCCCGCGAGCATTATAAGGCGCATGCCTACCGATTTTCGCGATGGAAAGACCTTTCCGCGCCGCGGCCGGGAGCCGAGCGGCGATGCACTCTGGCTGCTGCGAGTCTCCGATAAAGGCCGCGCGTACCTCGCCGGAACGATTCACGACTACATTTATCCATGCCCGATGGACCAAGGCGTCTTGGAGCGATGGAAGATTACTCGCGACGAGTTTGAAGACGCGTTAGTCCGTTTTCCAACCGACGACCTGCTCCGTGCCTGGCTACACGATCGTGTAGCCCCGCAGGACATAAACGGAGCCAACGAGTGGCTGCTCAACGAGCGTAAAGAGAATCTCGATCGTCAGGACGCCGAAGAGGTCGCAACGGTGGAACAGCATTGAAGGGCTCGATGATCGAGTTCGTTCGCCCGGATGGAAAGACTGCGCCGGCATACTTCGTATCGGCCTCAGACGCGCCGCAATCGCCCGGAATCGTTCTCTTTGAAGAGTGGTGGGGGCTCGACGATCGCATCAAAGCTACGGCCGATCGCCTCGCGACGCACGGCTTTAACGTCGTCGTGCCGGATCTCTATCGAGGCCGTCACGCCGCAACTCCCGACGAAGCGAATCATCTAATGGAGGGGCTCGACTTTAACGACGCCGCCACGCAAGACGCCCCCGGCGCCGCGCTCTTTCTTCGCGAACAGGGCGCCCAACGCGTGGGCGTCATGGGATTCTGCATGGGCGGAGCGCTCGCGATGCTCAGCGTGATGCACGGTCGCGAGTTCGATGCCGTGAGCACCTGGTACGGCTATCCGCCTCCCGAAGCCGGCGATCCGGCAAGCATCACGGTCCCGATTCAAGGTCACTGGGCGCTCGACGACGGTCACTTCACGATTGAGGGCGTGGAGGCCATCGAAAAGCAGCTCAAAGCGGGCAACGTTCCATACGAGTTTTATCGCTACGATGCGAAGCACGGTTTTTACAATGCCGGCGAACCCGGCAAGGGAGGCCTCGGACATTACCATCGCGAGCACGCGGAAACCGCCTGGCGCCGCACGATCGAGTTTTTCGACCGCACGCTGCGCTAGATGGTCAGGGGCCGTCTCGTTTATCCAGGTACGACAGCGCAGAAAGCAGTCGATCACGATCTTCTTCGAGGAGACCGATGGCCATGTTGCAAGCATTACAAAGCAGGCCGCGGACTTTACCCGTTTGGTGGGCGTGGTCGACGTAGAGGTATTGCAGAAATATCGCGTCGTCGTGAGTGCGCTTTGCTTTCGTGCAATCTTGCCAGCGCTTTAGGCCTATCGCACACCGACCCGCCTGCTGATGAAGCAACTCTTGCAGCAACTCGATCGAAAGACCATACTTTCGCATCACGTACGATTCCCGCTGTTTCCTTCGGCGCGTCGCGCCGCTGTGGTAGTACTCGCGGCCTCGCCTATTATGGCAAACGAGACAGCGGGAGGCTCCGCTCTTTAGAATCGCCTTCGAAGCCCCGCATTTTCCGCAATCCTGCAAACGCTGCCTGGCCACAAAATGCTGCATAACATTAACAAGTGCCATCTGGATGGCACTTGTTCCAGGGCCGGCTCGGCAAATGCGGCGAGAGGCCCGGATCAACCGGGCCTCTCTTCATTTGGTGCCAAGGGCGCGAATCGAACGCGCGACACCGCACTTTTCAGGCGCGTGCTCTACCGACTGAGCTACCTTGGCGCACCGGTTTGCGAGGGCGCACCGATTTCCGAGCGCACCGCATGTTCGTCGATTTCATTCGTGAACCGCGATGCGCTCGTGACGCTGGCGACGCTGATGGGGCTCGAACCCACGACCTTCGCCGTGACAGGGCGACGCTCTAACCAACTGAGCTACAGCGCCAAGACGCGAACGCCAACTCCGGAGATGGTGGGCACGGTTGGGATTGAACCAACGACCCCCCGCGTGTGAAGCGGATGCTCTCCCACTGAGCTACGCGCCCGTGCCGGTCACGGCTCTTTGGAGAAAGACGTAACGTGACCCTGCCAGCGATCGTTATCGCCGCCGTGTTGGCGGCGGCCACCTCGGTTCACTTTCCCGTATCGACGAACGATCCGCAAGCACAGACCGCAATCGATCGCGGCCTCTTCCTTTATTACGCATACGATGGCGACGCTGCCGCGCGGTCGTTCGGCGAGGCGGCATCTCGTGAGCCGGGCCTGGCCGCTGCCTTCTGGGGAATTGCGCTGGCAGAGGGGCCCGACCTCAACACGCCGATGACGGCCGCGCATTTCGACGTCGGGCAGCGCGCCATCCGGCATGCCGCGCTGCTTTCGGGCGCCGCATCCGAGCGGGAAAGAAACTTCGTCGCAATCATGGCCAGGCGCTACGCCGGCAGCTTCGCGGATTGGAATGCCGACAACACCGGCTACAGGGATGCGATGACGGCGTTTGCGGAATCCTCGCACGACGAGAACGCGCAGCTCCTGGCCGCCGAGGCGCTGCTGGAACATGGAGGACTCTCTTGGCAGAGCGGCCGCCTCGCCAGCGATGAATCACAGGCGGCGCTCGAACTCGACACAGCCGTGCTGCGCGACGATCCGTCGAACGTGATGGCCAATCACTTGTGCGTTCACCTCTACGATCTGGCGCCGGATCGTCGTCCGGCGTTGCCCTGCGCCCGACGGCTCGATGCCGCCGCCTTCCCGCCGCAAGCAGAACATCTCGCGCACATGCCCGCTCACTACTGGATCGAAACGGGGGACTACTCCGCCGCACTCGCCTCAAGCGAACGCGCCTACGTGCTTCTCCTGCAACTCGAAGGTACAAATGACGACGCAGAGCACGTACATCGCTATCTGAGACACGATGTTGCCGTCGGGTACTCCGCCGCGATGATGCTGGGAAACTACACGACGGCGCAGCTCTGGTCCGCGCGCATGGACACCGCCTACGACACGAGCTTCGATGCCCTCACGGCGCTTCGTTTCGGGCGCTACTCCGAGGCTTACGCGGCGCCGGACTCCGCCTTCGGCAATCCGGCCGTGCGAGGAATTGCGGCGCTGCATTTCGGGCACACCGACGAAGCCCGCGCGATCGCGTCGCCCATCGCCGAAAAACCGCCGGCGCACGGATATCTTTCACAGCTCTTCCTGGCGCGTGTCGCGGAAGCCGACAGACGACCTGCAGAAATGCAACGCTGGATTTCGCAAGCCGCCGCCAACCAAAATGCCGATTTTAGCGGCGAACTGATTCCGCTCTTGCCCGCGGACGAAGCACTGGGATTCTTCGAACTGCGCCGTGGCGCAAATGCGCAAGCCGTCGCGGCTTTCACGCAGACGCTCGCGCTCTATCCGAACGATCCCCGCGCGCTCTACGGTTTAGCATCGGCGCTCGCCGCAGACGGGCAGAACGCTGCAGCCGCGACGATCCGCGCGCGTTTTACACAAGAGTGGGAGGGCGCCGACACGCGTCTTGACGGCGCCGATCTCCCTTGAGTGTTATACGGTCTCGCCGTTTCTCAAGCCGCGCGCGATCGCGGCCAGCGCATCGCTCATCGCCTGCGCTCCGTCGGCGATGCGGATGCGAACCCTCGTACTTCGTCCGTTTGCAGCCAGGCGCAAAAGCCGGCGGCAGCGGGCGTTTTCGAAGGCATCGTCACGGCGGATCCGGATCTCCCTGAGAATCCAAAGGTCCATGATTCGCCTCGTAATTGAAGTATTTGTGCAAAAAAACTGAATTGAAAAGGCCTCCGGTCGCTGCGGAGGCCTTCGAAGATTTCAAGTGACCGACGACGTGTTAGGTCAGTCTGTTCTCCGAAGGTCCAACGCACGGCGACCCTACGCCGGTGTCCGGCGTGGTCGAGGAAAGCTGACGGTTATTAATCATCGGGCCCCCTTTATGGCGTGCGAGTAATACGCGAAACCTTACCATGCTCAACGACGCTCTGTCAAACCAACGCTTCGATCTAAGCAGCGATACGGAAGGGACGAAACCGTCGGATGCGAAGCAGGCAGTGCGAACGCTATAGCGGCGTTGGGGCGGTTAGCTCAGTGGGAGAGCGCTTCCTTGACACGGAAGAGGTCATAAGTTCAATCCTTATACCGCCCACCATAAAAAGCCTTATATTGTAGGGCTTTTTCTTCTTTGCTTGGACAGCTAGGCGTAGGAAGCGTGTAGCCAGTTTGACAGCCGCCTTACGTCGACCAGCGTAGTCTGCATGGTGTTGACAAGCAACGTGTCCTTTCGGGTGCATAGCGGTGCGCTATAGTCCGCCAACGCACTAAGCCAAGTGCGGCAAACATCGGGCGTGTTAAACTAAAAGGTAGAGGGTGAGAATGCCAGCGTTTACAGTTTGGCCGTCGCGGCAGTTCGTTGCGGCGGTACTTTTTCGCGCGATCCGTGGAGCGGATGCGTCGGTCTCATCGGCGCCGACCTTGTTCCGACAGCGATCGTGGGGGGCTTGTGCAGCAGGTGAAGTGAGCTGGAAGCCTTGCTTGCCGAACAGCGCCCACCGGATCTCGTCGCGATCGCGGAGAGAATACTTTCCGAAAGCCGCTCGACCGCTCAAGAAAAATGATGACGTCTACCGTTTCGGTCGTGGAGCGCGTCGACGTCTCGGACGTTTTACGTCTTGGAGGCTTTGAGCAGCCCGATCGCCACGGCTTTCTACTGTGCCCGCTGCACGCGGAGAACTGGGCAGCTTTCACGTCATCGCTAATGGCGATGGCTTTCGGTGCTTTGGCTGCGGGGCGAAGGGCGGGGTCTTGGACCTCGCCGTCGCTCTCGGCATCGCACGCGATCGCGCTGCAGCTGCGCGCTGGCTCGAGGAAACTATCAGATGAGTACTTTAGCGGAGTTCGCGGGCCTCAAGAAGCTCCCCGTCGAGTATCTCGAGCGTCGTCACGTTACTGACGATCCTGGCGGCGGAATCCGGTTTGATTACGGTGGCGACGCTCGCGCTCGTATCCGTAGGGCCGCCGGCAGTGCGCATCCAACCTTGTTGGGCACGTAGCGACACGCGGCCGATGCGCGTCCTGGGCTATGAGCAAGCCCCTAAGTTTGCCGAGCACTCCAAAACACTCCTGATTGTCGAGGGCGATTCCGAAGCCGCTTGAGTTCGGGAGCAAAGGGGCGCTGTGGGAACCGTCAAGGTCCCGTCGAACCGTTACTAGGTCGAAGGGGGCATCGCAATGTTTGATTTCCGTCGCGCTTTTGGAGTCTGCGTAGCCATTGCTATGCTCGCAGGGTGCCGCGGGCTTACCGCCGGCAACGTCGTGCCGACCAGCGATGCCCCGAGCTCCTCTCTTCCAAAGCATAGGTCATTTTACTTCACGGGCAGAGCGCAGGATTTCAGGGTACCCGAAGGCGTGACGAACATTTCCGTTGTTGCTCGAGGCGCTAAGGGTGCGGGTAATCGCGTGGCCTTCGGTGGTCGCGTAACTGCTGTTATCCGCGTTACTCCTGGCGAGAAGCTAGTCATTTACGTCGGCGGCGACGCGTCCGGAAATACCGGCGGGTTCAACGGCGGTGCAGATGGCGGATTCCTAAGGAACCCTTACTTTGGCTATGGCGGCGGTGGCGCTTCTGACGTTCGGCAGGGCGGTCGTAACCTCGACAACCGCGTACTTGTAGCCGGCGGAGGTGGTGGTCGAGGCGAGGCCGGCTATTCTTACCGCGGAGGCGCTGGCGGTGAAGGGGGCGACGCCACAGGTGGTTCCGGCGAAAACGGTCCGTATTCCGGTGGCGGAGGCGGCACGCAGTACAGCGGCGGGTCCGGCGGCAGCGGCGGGTATTTGGACGATAACCCAGGCATCGACGGTTCGCTGGGCGCCGGCGGTGTTGGAGGCTGGGGCTGTTCCACGAGCAGTTGCGATTGGGGCGGAGCCGGTGGCGGTGGAGGTGGCGGCTATTACGGCGGAGGCGGCGGTGGTACAGGCAGTGCCGAAGGTCCTTACGGTAACGGCGGAGGGGGAGGAGGCGGCGGGTCGTCCTATGTCGAGCCGAGCGCCACGAAGTGGCACATGTGGCGAGGGTGGAAAAATCCAACCCATAACGGGCTAGTCGTCATTAGCTGGTAAATCTACAGAATCTTCCGGCTCCTACAAACGGCTTCGCGAATCGCGGGCCGTTTTTCATTTCGATCATTTCCTCTGCTAACCGCGGAGGGAAACGGACTTGCAAAAGCGGAGCAGCTTGCGGGCGGCCGCGAAAATCCGTGGAAGGGCAAAACGGACGAACTCAAGGCCGCGCGGGCGAGGCTCGAAGCGGCAAGAGCAGGGCGCGATGCCGAAGCGCAAGCTGAAGGCGTGCGCAGCTACCAGAATTTGCTCGATCGACGCGAGGACGTGGGCTCCAAGCTGGCCGAGTGGGATGCGAAGTTGGCCGCCCTCGGCGACACGACACGAGATTACTTCGCGAAAGCCAACGCTATCACGCGTTGGTCGGGCTTCGGTCTCAGGCGAGACGTACGCACCGATAAAGAGATCGTTGAGCCAGTGTCGCCGTACACGCGCCGCGGTTTGTTTGGCGATGTGATCGACGAGCCACCGATAGGCTGCGATAAGCGGCCCGTCGTGCCGGCTGAGGAATGGGAAGCCGTGAAGCAATACAGGGAACTCTACCTTCAGCGTCAGGGTGTCGCCGGGGAGCTCGACAACATAAACCGCGACCTGTGCGAGCTGGTGGCCAAGAATCCTGCGCTTTCATTCGTGCACGCGCGCAAGCCGGTGGCCGCATGAGCTCGGGCTTCGCGACGGCCGACGCCGTAGCGAGCGACATGCTTCTCGCCTATATCTGAAAAAAGTCTCCGGGGTCCTCACGTCTGACGTATGCGGATGTATCGCCGGATATCCGGCGCGGAAACCACCGCCAAAACTACGGCGTGGGACGGCGCGAGTGGTGGCCGCTCATGGGCCGGACGCATTGAGGCGTGTACCATCTACGGCTCGGCAATCACGTGGCAAGACATTCAGGCGCATTGGCAGGCGACGGGTCTAGCGCAGTGAGCGTGACTCTGGAGGCTAAAGGCGGCGCGCCAAGAGCCGCACCATGATAGCGACGAGGATCAGAACCGCGACGATTAACGGCCATGGATGCCCAATCACGTAAAACGTTCCGTTTGGAGCGCGCACCGGCCGTTACTCTTCGACCTCGCGTTCCAAGTAGACCACTTCCACGTTCCCGGTTAGGCTGCGCATTGCACCTTTTATCCGCCAGCCATCGCGGCCTAAGCGTTCTAACTCGGCCATCCCGTATCCGATCTGCTTACTAGTGAGCGAGTCGATCGAGACGCGCTTGAACTCAAACATGGCGAGAAAACGTTCGGCGTTTCGGTTACTTTCGCTTCAGCACGCGCGCGAGAGCACGCGCGCGAGCCAATACTCGACGTCATCGAGCGAGATCCGTTGCCGGCGTCTGCTGATCTGCGGTGAATGCATCATTCCATCGTCGTTGAAATAGAGCGCTAGCCACGCGAGAAGCCGCGCTGGCGATTCCAGACCATCTATTCATCTGGCGCTTCGGAGGTGTCATTCCCGAGGCCGCTATTCGGCGGCCCTAGCAACTTCTTTCGCTAGGCAAACGGGGCACACTGATGACACGCTCGAAAGCGGCGCTGTATGAAAAGCGAAGGAACCGCTAAACTCGTTCGGATATTCCTGGGTGAGTCAGACCGCTGGAAAGGGCAGCCACTACACGTCGCCATTGTGGAAGAGATGCGGAGGGCTGGTTTAGCCGGTGCAACGGTATTCAAGGGTATCCTGGGCTTTGGAGCCCATTCCGTCGTGCATGCTGCGCGGATCGTGGATCTATCCTCAGATTTGCCAGTTATGATCGAGCTTGTGGAATCCGAGGAAAAAGTCGAAGCGTTCCTTCCGACTCTCGACAAGATGGTCACTGAAGGGCTTGTTACGCTTGAGAACGTTCGCATTATTGCATACAAGGCAGGCGAAGCGAAGTGAAGCCGCTGTTTGCGTTTGCGGCTGTCGGTGTCGGCGGGGCACTGGGTTCGATGCTTCGCTATGCGATAGCTATCTTGAGTATCGAGCGCATTGGGCCTGGCTTTCCATGGCACACTGCCGGGATTAATATCATGGGCTCCTTCCTGATTGGTGTGATAGCGGTATATTCCCAGTCGGGCATAGGCTTGTCCCCGTATGTAAGTGCCTTTGCGATGGTGGGCGTCCTCGGTGGGTTTACGACGTTCTCAACTTTTAGCTACGACACCGTTACGCTTTTATCGGACGGTGTGCCGACTATCGCCCTAGCTTACTGCTGCGGCTCGGTCATTCTCGGCGTATTGGGTGCGATGGCCGGCATGGGGCTTGCGCGTATTGCGTTGCACGCGACGTAACGCATTCATCCGGATAATCGAATCGAGGTTTTCCGGGAGCGTCCATGCTATTCGGGGATTGCGAATTAGTCTAAAGAGGTGGCGTTTACTTCCTCACCACCCGCCCGACGCCGCGGACGCAACAGTGCAGGAAGGAGCGTTTGCGGTAAGTAACAATTCGCCATGCGAGAGTTGCCTTTTCTGACGTTCATTGCGTTTGTAGCAGCCCTGCTCTTCTATGCCTTCGGGCATCATGGCCCGTCGAGCCATAGCGCATCGACGAGCCATAGCGCATCGATGAGTACGTCTACATCGACATCGGTTTCACATTAGCCGATTGGGACTATTTCCTAAGTACCGCGAGGCGAGCCGGCGAGGCGAGGGGGGCCCCGAATTTAGCCCGTTCCCCTATGCCCGTCGCGGCGCTGTGGGGGCATGCGACGGCTGCCGCGAGGCTGATGGGCTTCGTTCGCGTCCGCGAGGAACGCGCCGGCTTCCGTCCGGGCCTCGTGCGAAAAGCAGCCGACGAACTGCTCCGCTCCAGGCTGGCACGGCAACTCAGTGAGGAGGCCATTGCGTCGGCAAGCGGCGACGGAACTCGACTCACGGAAGAGGAGGCCGTCGTCGAGGCGCGCGCCGCGCTCGACTTGGGACCCGCAGGCTAACCTTCAACTGTCTGGGTGAACTGTATTGACTGTCGCTGTGCGCGCGGGCCGGCATCGCGGTACCATCTCCCCGAAGGCCTGAGAGCCTCCAGCCGAATTGGAGAGATGAAAATGCCCGAACAAAGTAAATACGATCGCCTCGGTTTCTTGCGCAACGCCGGAATGGCCGTCGCCGGTGCCCAGCTGGCGGCGATGGGACCCGCGAGCGCACAAGTCCGCAAACTACTCGCTGCAAACGTACCCGCGACGGCGGCGGGGACGCACACGTCATTCGCCTCCCTCAAGCAGATCAATGCAGGCCTGCTGAATGTCGGATATGCCGAAGCCGGCCCTGCCGACGGTCAGGCGGTAATTCTGCTGCACGGCTGGCCCTACGACATCCACAGTTATGTCGATGTCGCACCGCTGCTGGCTGCCCAGGGCTACCGCGTCATCGTTCCATATCTGCGCGGTTACGGGTCGACGCGCTTTCTTTCAAGTTCAACACTACGGAATGGCGAACAAGCGCCGGTCGCTCTGGATGTCATCGCGCTCATGGATGCGCTCAAGATCAAGCTGGCGATCATCGGCGGCTTCGATTGGGGAGCGCGTACGGCCGGTATCATCGCTGCCCTCTGGCCCGAGCGATGCAAGTCGCTCGTCTCGGTGAGCGGGTATCTAATTACCAATCGTAAGCTGACCACACAACCGCTGCCGCCAAAGGCCGAACTAGGGTGGTGGTACCAGTATTACTTTGCTACGGAAAACGGCGTGCTTGGCTATACGAAGTACCGGCACGATTTCGCGAAGCTTATCTGGACCATCGTTTCCCCGAACTGGCACTTCAGCGATGCAACCTTCGATCGAACCGCTGCTGCCTTCAATAATCCGGATCACGTCGCGATCGTGATTTCCGATTACCGCTGGCGGATAAACCTCGTTAAGAGCGAGCCGCAATACGAACACTTGGAAGCAAGGCTTGCGCAAGGTCCGGTCATCTCCGTCCCCACGATCACGATCGCCAGCGATTTCGACGGTCCCGCCAAGAGCGGAACGGGCTATCGAGACAAGTTCTCCGGAAAATACTCGCACCGGATCCTCAACGGCATCGGCCATAACGTGCCTCAGGAAGCCCCCCAAGCATTTGCTCAAGCCGTGATCGACGTCAACGGTTACGCCTCTTGAGCTCGAGGTTATCGCTCACCGTACTCGGCAGCGGCGGACCGATCGCGAGCCAAGGCCGCGTCTCGGCCGGGTACGTGCTCTCAATCGACGGGAAGCCGCGGCTTCTCGTCGATGCCGGCGGTGGAAGCTTCGAACGCATCGGACGAAGCGGTCTCGATATTTCGTCCCTCGAGCAGATTCTGCTTACTCACTTGCACATCGACCACACAGCGGACCTATCGGCGGTCATCATGCACCTCTATATGGGCGATGGTAAGAGACCGATCGCGATAACCGGGCCAACCGGCCGCCCCGGTAATGACGCCGCCCCCGAAAACGCTTCGCCTCAGCCGGGGGTGAGAGAGTTCGTTCGCCTGTTATTCGGGACTCGCGGCGCTTGGCGCTATATGAACACGTTCGAGGGCTTCGGGATCACCGTGCGCGACACGCCGAGTGACGTCTCCGAGCTAGCGATCTACAGCATTCCCGTCGATCGAGTGCTCGAAGATCTCGACGTATCAGTCTACGCGGTTGCCGTACCGCACGGAATGATGCCTTCGGTGGCATTTCGCGTTGACTGCGGCGCAGAGTCTGTCGTCTTCTCGGGTGACATCTCCGCGTCGACCGCATCGTTCATCGCGCTTGCCAAGAACTGTTCGATGCTCGTTCACGATTTCGCCTTACCCGAGCGCGACGTGCCCCATGGAAACCTGCACGCAAAGCCCTCCGCAGTTGGTTATACCGCGCAACAAAGTGCCGCAAAGAGGTTGCTATTGTCCCATCTTATGCCGCCCATGGAGAGCGAGCTTGCACAATCTCTAACGATCGTGCGACGCGAGTACGATGGTCCGGTTGAAGTAGCGAGCGATCTCAAGGCCTACGAAATCGGCGCCTAGAGAACGGCCGCTCGGCCCTCGATTCATTTACAAAGCCCCCGCAACCTCATACGCCTTCTGCCTGTTGCGCGGAACATGACGACGACTATGCAAGTTGCACGCGTTCCGAGCCGCGGGGATGCTCGGCTCGAGCTCGCGGAACTCGCCCTCCCGATTCCCGCGCCCGGATGGGTTCGCATCCGCGTCGAAGCGTGTGGCATTTGCCACAGCGATTCGATTACCGTGCAGAATATTTGGCCAATCGAATATCCGCGGGTCCCGGGTCACGAAATCGCCGGAACGATCGATGCGATCGGCGATGGCGTCGTCGGATGGAACGCCGGCGATCGCGTCGGCGTCGGATGGCACGGCGGCCATTGCGGATATTGCGATCGCTGCCGGCGCGGCGACTTCATCACGTGCCGGAATCTTCAGGTTCCCGGCATCGCCTACGATGGCGGATACGCCGAATATACCGTCGTGAAGGCCAACGCGCTCGCTCGCATTCCGGCGGGACTCAAATCGGAAGAGGCCGCGCCGTTGATGTGCGCCGGCGTCACGACGTTCAACTCCCTTCGCAACAGCGCGGCTCGCCCGGGCGACCTCGTCGCGATTCTTGGCATCGGCGGTCTCGGACATCTGGGCGTGCAATACGCCGCGAAGATGGGTCTCGAAACCGTTGCAATCGCTCGCGGCCGCGACAAGGAAGAGTTCGCGCTCAAACTCGGCGCCCGCCACTATCTCGACAGCGAAAGCGCCGATGTCGGTGAGGCGCTGAAAAAGCTTGGGGGAGCTAAGGTCGTGCTTTCGACGGTAACGGACGCCAAAGCGATGGAACCGGTCGTCGCAGGGCTAGCAGTCAACGGCGAACTGCTGGTCGTCGGCGCGTCCCCAACACCACTGAGCCTCAACACGATGTTAATGATCGGCGGCCGGCAGTCAGTGAAGGCTTGGCCGTCGGGGACCTGCTCCGATTCGGAGGACGCAATGAATTTCAGCGTGCTTACGGGAGTTCGCCCCACGATCGAAACCCTGCCGCTCGCGCGCGCGCAGCAAGGTTACGAAAAAATGATGAGCGGCGAAGCTCGATTCCGCGTGGTGTTAGTGGCCTGACGGCATCACGAAAACTGCAGTAATGTGTATTGACGATTCTGGATTGCGTGAATGGCCCAGACCCCGGCCGGCACGAGCATCGCGTTTGGAATCAGGTGGCTCGCCAGGTCCTCATAGACGGCTTTCGCGGAGAGATGGAGCTGCTTTGCAAACCGGGAGGCATACCCGTGCGTTGCGAGGTTGCAAACGAAGAAGCGAGTGTTGGCACTGGCGACGAGTGCCGGAATCGAGGAATCCCAGTCGCCGCCCTTCTTCTTCATGAGCGGATTGCCGGCGATCTTCTCCTTCGAGTCGCTCGGCGGCGCGCTGTTGGTTGGCAGCACGTAACGAGTCCACACCGCATCGTCGAACGCCGATAACACCGCCACGCCGTGATAGAACACCACGACCGGCTGCACCTCGGACGCCGGCACTCCGAGAACGTGATACGCGTTGAGCGTACTGCGCGTCGCCGTCAGCGCTACGCCTGCCTCTGCGATACAAGCGAAAAGGTGCTTTTGCTTCGCCGGCGTCGCAAGCGCGGCATCGAAAACATCGAGCTGGAACCCGCGCGGCAGAACTTCTTCCATCGAGGGCGGCCCTACCGGCGACGCCCCAGGCTGCGGCGTTCCGCCGGACATTGGGACGAATGCGGCAAGCGAACCGGCCGTCGTCAAAAAGTCTCCGCGCGTATGCATCTATTGATAACCCTCGCTAAAATCAGTGCCTAATGGCCACTATGGCACTCGCTGCGGGATATTACACAAGGGCGATTCTAGTTCCGGTTCTGCCGATCTTTAGGGGTCCCGATCCGAGGGCGAAGGGTCTCGGCGCAGCGCCCGCAATCGCGAAGTCGGGCATAGGGGCGGATCGTGGGGCGAACAGAAATCTTCAGCGGGTTTCCGTCTCCGGGTCTGGCGGCCAGCCGGCCCAATCGGTAATCTCCACGGCGTAACGCCTCCACGCCTTTTCGCTCGTATCCAGAATGCGATGACGGAGGCGACTCTTCTCGACCGCTTTAATCCGGGATGCTTGCGAATCTTTGAGAACCCGCAGCGCTTTCTCTTCTGATCCGTAGCGGTTGATGAGATTCTGCCAGTCCTTACCGCCATGCTCAGCACGGAATAGTGACCGCTGTGCTAGCCTGTCGTCGGGAAGAACGAGCACGACAACCTTGGATCCTAGTGCTGCACAACGTTCATTAAGATTCCGATACCATTTCCAGTCGCTGCCCAGCGCCAGCTGCGAAAAATGAAAGCGTTCCAGTAGATAGCGCCTGGATCGACTATGTGCTTCGATTCCATCGAGGATCACCGCCATACGATTACGTGCTCGATGCGCGGCGGCAGTGGGATCGGCGAAGAACTCAGTCATAAAATCGTCGAATGTCGCTTCCTCGTCGATCAGGTCGAATTTTACAATCTCGCTCAGGGCTTCGATCACAGAAGTCTTTCCCGTCCCAGTGACACCTTCGATGATCAGGACACTCACCATACCGGAGCTTAGCCTGCGCGCAGCCACGGTCCCCCTCAAACTGACCCTTCGCCTCTGGCTCTGTATGCGCAAACAACGGCCTCATATCTGCGAAGCCGTGCAGAGGGGCAGAGGCGTGGGGGGCGAGTACGGTGAGGGAATGTCTCCCGGCCTATCGGGCTATGCCGGTACACTTAGAATCTGGTGTGATGCCGCTAAAATATGTGGCTTCGTTCGGATAGAATGCTCCGGCGACTCGGAAAGCCCCGCCACCGAGCGGCACCCAACTAACTCCATACCCGTGAAACTCGCAATGGCTCTCATAGAGTTTTGGCGACACATCACTGTCTCGCTTCAGTTTGACCACCCGAACTGTACCGCTCCCCGCGAAGCCGACCTGGTTAGTCTCTGTCCGAATCTGAAAATACTTGGCAGCATTGGGCCGCACAAAGTGGTCGCTGCTCGCGGTACATATTGCTGATCCATCAACATAGAGCGAGAGTAGGCGTCCAGCTACGCCTATGCCCAGCCTATGCGAAGAGTGACGGTCGGGGTACGCTAGATCGGTGTCCTTGAGTTGCACAATTCCCTCAGGGTATGCCCACGCTATTGCGATATGCTGACTAAAATTGAAACGCTTCCACCGTATTAGCATCACCTGAACGAACGCATAGTTCTCGCGCAGCGGACCCAAGCGAATGGAATTTCCATAGAATCCGCGGCTTTGACCCGTGCGGGGCAAAGTGAACGTCGCTTCGGCGCGATAGTCATTCGTCATTTGGCGGGCGCCGACGTAGAGGTAAGAGGTCCCCTGCTTGTTCTCGTTTGGGTTTGAGGTGCTATCAACGAAGTCGGGTAGTAGATGAACGCTACATCGCCAAGGGTTGCTGCTCTTAAACGACGCCGCTTCAGATGCGTTAGCTTCGAGTCCGAGAGCGAGCAAAGTAAGCGCAGTAATGGCAGCCGCAATCCTCGCGATAGCAAGTATCCCAGGATTCATCGAATACCTCCTATCCTTTTACAAGTGTTACAAACCGTGTTTTGAGCATCTGCACCTCGGGGCATCCCGTTCCCGCCGCCTCTTAAAACGCCCTCGCATTCGCGAAGCCGTGCGTGCGGCTACTGCCGTATGCGAAGCGAACGCCATAGTAGCGCAGCTTCCGTGCGATGACGCAGCCCCAACGTTCCGAGAATGGAAGTCACGTAGTTCTTAATCGTTCCCTCTGTTAGCAGCAGGTGCTGAGCTATTTCGCGGTTGGTGGCTCCTTGTCCAATTAATGACCAAACGTCCTTTTCACGATTTGTTAGCTGAAGTGCTAACTCCCTTGCGCTATCTAACTCACCGCCCACGTCCGGCGTCACAGTATTTGGAAGCGAAGTCCGGGGACCAATCGCTGTGTAACCGCGGAGCGCTAGACCACAAATCGAAACTATGTCATCAACCGATGTGCCCTTCAATATGTAACCCGCTGCACCGGCCGCCATGGCTTGTTGGATCATTTGATCCTCATCGAACGTTGTAAGAACAAGGATGCAGATCTTAGGATGCGCGGCGTGGATCGCAGCTGTCGCCGTAATGCCGTCCATGAGGGGCATACGAATATCCATAAGGACTATCTCGGGCTTAAGCTTCAGTGTCGCGACCATGGCAGATTTGCCGTCTGCTGCCTCACCGACGACTTCAACACCATCGACCGTAGAAAGTACGTCCCAAAGACCACTTCTGAAATTGGTCTGGTCATCCACGATGAGGATTCTCATGCGTTTTTCCCGAACGGCACAGTCGCCTCTACGACCGTCCCGAGCCCTTCGCTTGATTCAATGTCGATGACTCCGCCAATGGACTGAATCCGTTCGCGCATGAAACCTAAACCGTTGCCCTCAGCCAGGTCTCGCGCGAATCCAAGGCCGTTGTCCTCGACACGCAGGGTAACACTCACGGCGCCGGTGGCAACGCTAACTCGCACCTCTTTCGCACCAGCGTGACGCGCGATATTAGTGAGCGCTTCCTGCAGTACCCGATAGAATGTAACAGCGACTTCCCTGGGCGGCTCTCGCAGAATCGCTATGTTTTCAAAAATTGCTATCTCATGAGTTGCGGCAAATGCCTTGAGCAGGCGCGCGATCATGTTAGCAAACGATTCAGAAGGCTGGGTGAAACTGCCGTGAAGCATGGCCACCGTTTGTCTAGTTTCGCTGAGTAACTCGTTGGCTGTAATGGCTGCGCGCTTTAAATAACTTGCGGCCTTTTCTGAATCAAGTTGTTGATATCGGCGAGCTGCTTCTAACTGGACGCCTAATGTAGTCAGACCGTGGCCGATCGAATCGTGAATCTCGAGGGCGATGCGCGCACGTTCAGCCGATGCCGCGTTGCTAGCGCTTTGAGCCGCGTAAAGCGCCATTATGGCGATGATCCCAAACGCAAGACCAAGCAAGATGCCATAGATCAAAACATAATAGCTAATCAGCGGAATAGCGGACGGAATGGATAGCGTCCGTGTCTGCGAGATGGTGCGGAGAAGAATCGTAAGGCAACCGGTCCCCCAAGCGATTGCTGCTCCACCGAGGCCAAAGCCGAAGGTTAAACGCGCCGCAAGGACGGCGGAAAGGACGAGCGGCAGTATCCCAAAAGGCGGAAGCCAGCCAAGAGCGCCGATCAATACTACAGAGAGGCCGACTAATATAAAGCGGCGGTTAGGGCGGTGAGGTATGGCAAGAACGCACGTGACGGCTGCAAGGGAGAACATCAAGAAAAGAAAATCCGGTAACGGGTTTACGGAGGCGGCAAAGCGGGAGGGCCAAAGGAGATAGCAGTCCGCTGCGAAGGCCAACGCAACTGCGACGATTTCGATTCTGATCAGGACTACAATCGGATTTGTACTGGTATGCCGCGCCACGCGATTTAACATCCTCCGAGCGAGGCTCAGACCCTGCTGATGAAGGCCACATGACTTATTTCACTATGGCCCACTGGGCGGCGCACGATATACTCGCGGTATGAAGAACGTTCACGCTGCCCTTTACTGGGCGCTTTTCCTCGCGGCAGTAGCTTTTCTGGGCTGCTCCAGCGGGCCCGAGGACCCCGCAAAAACGGTCCGCTTCGAGGCCTTCTTTCGCGACATCCTCGCGGATCGCGTTCCAAATCAGAACCTAAGCGATCAGATGAACATGGCATTGACGCCCACTCGGGTTTCAGAAATCTGCGCCTTTTACACTCGCCTGGGAAAGTTCCAGCGGCTGCAGTTTCTCGGCTCGGATAAGGTGCAAGGCTATGATCGCTATCACTATGTAGCGATCTTTGCTGGCGGAAAGCAAGCCGTAATGTTCGTGCTGGATTCGCAAGGTAAACTCTCAGGCTTCTTCAACGAATGAGCGCTTGAGCGGACGAGCGCTGCTAGGACCAATCCGGTACAATGTGGCGATCTCTTTAATACGCTGCAAAGTCGTAGCACGTGACTTTGGCCTGACCCTAATGATCTTGCGCCATCCGGGCTCGGTCAAGCCGAGATCGCTGGCCGTCGCCGCTTGCGAAAACGTCGCAAGGTACTCGATATCCGCGGCCAGATCGTCGCGCTCGTATTCAACCGGCTGATCGGGCTCAAGCGAAGCACCCTCGTCCTGATCGAGCCGATCCACCTCTTTGCCGATTCGGACCAGTTTCTCGGATCGCACCTGCAAACGTCCAAGAAGGCCGACTGTATCCGCCCCCGCCGGGTTTCCGTTCTGATCGGCAGCTTTGGCTTCAGGATGGCGATGGTAGAGCTCGATGTATTCGTTCAGCCGAATCACCGAAAGCGTTCCGTCCATATGGCTGCCGTGCCAATCCAATCGAAGGGGCTTGCCCGTATTGAAGTCGACCCACGGCAATCGCTTCGCCTTTGTTAGATCGGCTTCATACGGCGCAATGGGCAGGTCGTCTTTTCCGATCTTGGTTGCCGGAGTCGCCGATTGCACGAAGCCGAATGGCTTGACGCGGAAATCGTATGATCGCGGCTTATTGTATGCCTCAAGCCGTTTGAGAATCGACGGCTGGCTGATCGGGAACTTGCGGCGCAACGGAACGTCGAAATCGATCAGCGGTTTGGCGCGGTGCCGCTGCTTTGGGTTTACTTTGAAATGCTGCATCAGGATCGAAAGCCAAATGCGCCCGGCCAGCTTGGCCGTCGTTTCGTTGCGCGTTCGGCCAATGATCGCGCCTAATGCGCTTTCCGATGCCTTTACGATCTGAATTCGATGCCCTGGTCGCCAGCGATAGAGAACGTACCGTTTGGCCGATACGGCAAAGCATCTCAGATCGGGAACCTCAGGATACTCCAGCTTGAGCAGATGCTTGACTTGTTGCGGATCGTACGGGCTCAATGCATCGAAGCGCTCGATGATCTCCGCAATGGCGCTTTCGGGAAGGCTAGGAATACCCTCGGGGCTTTCGCTGCACGGAATCGCGAGGCTATCGGTGTCGCAAAAGGCAAACGTACCGCCGCGGCGATTGACCTCGCATTCGAGCATCGCAAGCATCAAACGGGCGCCCCCCGTAATGAGCCCGGCAAGGATCGGATTGGCAAACGCACCGGGGCGTTCATCGTGGACATTATCCGATGGATAGGTAATATCCGAATACACGTCGCCCGGTAGGCATTCGTGCGGATCGCTGGGCGTTACATTGATCTCCGCATTGATCCCGTAGGCGCCGCTAGCCGCCATTTGTTTGAGGCCCATTTCCAGGCCAGCCAAATCGGGATCGTCTTTCGCTGCGCGTTTGGCAACTTGCCGTTGCTCCACGATGACTTTGAAGAACGGATCGCCGGATCGCAACGGAACGGTACCGCGAAACAGCGTTTCTTTGGGGCGATGGCGTCCCTTGGGAATGAAACGAATCGCACGACGGATCTTCGGTAGCGGTCCACCCAGCAGCACCGCGGCAAGCACATCGGCCAACGTGTACCAGCGGCCTTCGGGTGTTTGCAGAGGCGTTACCGCAATCGTGTAGGGGTCTTTGTCGGCCTTACACATGCGCACCGGCAAGATTGCCCAGTTCGGATCGACCAGCACCAGGCAGTTGAGCTTTGCCCAGGTCTTGGGATCATAGAGCGTGGCCAAGCGGTTATCGCTTGCCATTTGCCCTACAAGGCCTCTGGTCTCGGTCGTGACGGCCTGGACATTCAGGCGGGGGGCTGCGAGCAGCTTGTGGAGCTCCTGAAGGCAAAAGATCGTGGCGTACATGGCCGTGAAGTCTAGAACGCGCACCGGCAGATCGAGCTTGCGCACACGCACGTCTGCCCGGCCTCCAAAGTAGGCCGCCATCGCTTTCCCCAGATGGAGGCGGTTGAAGTCGGGCTGTTTTTGCAATAGCGGCGCGATGCCTAAAAGGCGCAAGTACTGTTTGGCGATGCTGGCGCTGGAATACAGCTGGCCCATATAACGCCCCAGCTTTGGCTTGCGCCGTTCGTTGGCAAACGTGGCGAACGGATGACGAACGTATTCGACTCGCAACGCTTTGTAAAGCGCCCAGGTCGCCCGTACATCTTGGCGCCCATAGACCAGCGATCTTCGATCCACCTTTCCCAAATCGGGGGCTTGCATTTTGCGTGTATATGCAAGGAACGCTTTGCCTGCGCTTCGGAGCGAATGCCGTTTGCCGCTAAAGGCCCCAGATAGCGTACTGAGATCGAGGAAACGTCCTGCAAAGAACGGCTTCTCCCAATCAAAGAGCTTGCGTTTGGGAACAAAGCCGATAAAGGCCGCACGATTCGATGCCGATTCGATCCGTAGATCGTGCCAACGGATTCGCTGCGTAACCTGGATCCGGAACTTGCGACGATTCTCACCACGACCGCATCCGGCGTGGATCGCAATGCGGCTCAAATCAAACGGTAGGTTAAAGCCGACGCAAAGGGTCCCTTCAGCGTAGACCTCCGGATAGAAGACTTCTTCAACGAAGCGTTCGCGGCTATAGATCGGCAAGCGGCATTTGGCGCTATACTCGCTGATCGCGATCATCGCTTCGTGATCGAGCAGATCGGCAACGATGATCCCCTCGCGAATCAGCCGATCCCGTTCGTAAAGCCGAAAGAAGCCGTATAAGAGGCGCTGGGCCGCGTCTACGGTGGTTTCCGTATCGAAGACCAGGACGCGCTCGCCATACGGCTGGGGACGCCAGGGAACGGGCTTCGGCTTGGCCTTGGGATTGCGTCTCTTGCTCCGGTGCGTTTTCCTCGGTTCGACCCAGGCGCGAATCGCCGTTTTCATCGGGAAGCCGATTGTGGCAGCCGAATCGGAGACGCTTTCCGGAGGCGTCTCGCTTTGTCTCACCTGAGACGGTTTGCCGGATTCCACACGGAAGGCGCCGTTTGACGCGGGGAATCTCAGGTCTCCATGAGACCGTCCACGCTTTTCCAGAGAACGTCCACAATTCTCGGTGAGAATCTCACGGTTCGCAGCTGAGACTTTGGGATTTCCTTGAGACTGTCTGCGCTTCATCGTGGAATCTCCGCTGGAATCGCTCGATCATAGCCCGGTCCGAGGACGTTTTTGAAATGATCGTCCGCGGCGAGGTTCCAGAGACCCCAGGCGACCAGCGCGAGCGCCACCGTGGCAAAGAAAACGGCCCGGCTGGCGTTCTCGCTTCCATCGGAGACGGCCATCATGCCAAGGATCGTTGCGAGACCAAAATCGAAGGCCGCCTCCAAAGCCAGCGCCGTTCGATCCGGATCGCGCAGCCGTAGCACCGCCATTAGGCCGCTTTCCGCCACGTGCGATTTGATCGCATGGTGATTGGCGCATAATGGCTCAGACAAGGCGCTGTTGGCTTTGTTTGCCATGTGATCGAGTTCGAGGACCTGCACGTTTGAATCGCTGCAAATCACACAGACTGCGTGGAAGTACCCAGCGTCTTCAAAGCGTTTTATTTTTCGAGTAACTCCCTTTTCCGAGACGGATTTACGCTTCGCCTTGCAGTTCCGACATAGGGTAAGATCGGCACTTTCAGATTGCTTGACCTGGCAAAGGGTCCGGGCATCGTTCGAATGGCAAATAGCGCACTGAGGCGCATCGGTACCAAACCGCAGGAGCTTGCGGGTTGGGCTTTGATCGTCCGAGGGCTGAAAGGTGCTCATTGCTCGGAACCCGAGGCGTAGATATCGACGAAATGGATCCCGCCAGCGCGAATCTGCCGATCGATCGTGCGCCGATCGGTAACGAATTGGTACGTCTTGCCCCCGTTTCGGATTACCTTGCCCTCAAATCGCTTCAAGCCGCTGGCATCCCCGGTAAGGACGTAGGTGCGGAGCGCGTTATTATGGTCCGCAATGCGCGACGCCATTCGGGAGCTGGTCGTACGGATAACGGCCTCGCCATCGTTCGTGACCATACGTATAGGCCGGAATAGCCGGTCAGAAGCCGTCACGTCAAATCGGCCGGAACGATTCTGGATTGCCGGTTCGGCATATTTGCGAATGGTTTTAAGCGTTGTGCCGCTGGCCTTCGCCGCTTTGCTCAGGGAAAGCTTGGGATCACGGCGTTTCAGCGAAATGGCGTCAAGGACGCGCCGATAGGCATCTTCCTTCGTCCCGGTAAGGGCTTCGAGGAATTGGCGGCTGGTTGACTTGCGTCCGGAAGGACGCGACTTACCGGACGTTTTCCGGCGATGATTTTTCGAAGGCCTTGCCTTCATGCTGGTACCTCACTATTCTCAAAAAAAGACGGTCGCGGAAAAGACCCGCTTACCGAAGAGGTACACCAAAGGGCGGCGGAAATTTTGACAGTAAATCGCGGAACAGGCTCCGGCTGTGCCGAACTTCCTTATATGAGCGATATTGTCAAAAAGCCGCGGGAGCAGATCCCCAAGGCGGAGGTTTTCGCAAAGGCAACGGAGTTGGGCTTAGCGCCAAGCGATGATCGCTTCGACCGCTTCCGAAAAGCAGCCTTACTCGATGAGCTGATTCCGATTGCCGGTACCAACCAGAGAGCATTCACTCTAGAGCAGGCGAATCGGTTCGCGTTCCTTCTCGGATTATCGAAAGCGCTCGGAAGCAAGCGCCCGCGGCCTTCCGCACTCGCCTTCTGGCTGTGCTGGTACGGTTTCGATGACATACCGGCAGAACTAATCTGCGAACACATCGATCGCACTATGTTGTCGTTTCTTGCGATGATGCGTCGGGAATTCGAGCGCAAACGGGTGCCGATCAGCGGAGTCCGAGACCCAAAGCGCTGGGAAAAGGTCGGTAAGCCGTGGGGGAAGTTCATGCTGAAGTATTACCTGCGGCGCGCCATTGGTAATCCAATAGCCCAGCAGGCATTTTCATGGACGTTCAGCCTCGCGCTGCGGGCAATCGCCTCGGAAACATCCTTCGATGCTGTCGCACCGATGCTGCAGCGCGTCGCATACGTCTTTGGCATTGATAAGGCGAAGGTCGAAGGTCTGCGTGAGATTTGGAGCGCTTTCAGCGAAGGACTTCAACTCTTCGCGCTCGATGTGTCCAAGAACCCGCTGATCGGTACGATTCGCGAGATCAACGCAAAGGATCCGGAATTGATCATCCCGATTGTTCGAGATACCCGACTCGTTGTATACGCCATGGGCGCCGTCTTCCCGATCTTCCAAACGGCAAAGGCGCCACTTGCCGAGGATCCCAACGATAAAACCCTCGCGTATATTGCCAAGCACTTTGCACCTGGTATGGCCGCAGTAGTGGCGTTAACTCGCGATTTTCCGCATGCGATCGAAATGTGCCGCAAGCTTCGAGAAGGCAACTTTCAGCCGCTGCTTGAGGAGTTCCACCAAGTCAAGGTCGTTACCGACGATATGATGCGCAAGATCGGAATTGAGGCAAAAGAATGAGCGAACGGGTACTGGTCATTGAAGGGTACGACGCCAGGTTATATGTCGAACGAGGCCACCTCGTTACGCGCGATGGTTTTGCAAACGAAGGCAAGATTCGGGAGATCCATTTCCCTCGAGGCCGGTCCGCAATCGAGCGGATCGTTATTCGCGCGCCAGGCGGGACCGTTTCCATGGAGGCGATCAGTTGGTGCGCCAGCATGGGAATCGCGATCTCGTTCGTAGCTTCCGATAGCACGTTACTCAACTGCCTGATCCCCGATGCGCCGCACGACGGGCCAGTTAAACGAGCGCAGGCCGTTAGCGCTGTGACCGATGACGCGCTGGTCCTAGCGCGATACCTGCTCACCAAGAAAATGGATTCACAGATCGCCGTGGTCGAGCGGGACTTCGGGCGCCTTGGGATTGGAAGCGATCCATCGCGCAGAGGGGCCGTCGCGCAGATTCGATCCTGCATCGAGTCCTTAAACCAGGCGCAAACGCTCGTTGACTTCCTGACGCTAGAAGGTCGGGCAGCGCAGATCTACTGGGATCTGCTCGTTGCAACGCCGCTGCCGTGGCGCGAATGGGCCTTGAAACGGATCCCAGCGCATTGGGCGGCGATCTCCCCAAGGACGAGCGGCAGACGAGAACGCGTGCGCGATGCCACCGATCCGTTCAACGCTATCCTGAACTACTGTTATACGCTGCTGGAAGTGGAGGCAAGGATCTCTTGCGAGGCCGTTGGGCTCGATCCCGATCTGGGACTGCTCCATACCGATGACCGGCTGCGCGAGTCGTTCGTCTACGATTTACTCGAACCGCTCCGATCCAAGGCGGATGTCTGGGCCCTGGAGCTACTACACAAGGAACGGCTGCATCCGGCGATGTTCCATGAACTGCGTGACGGCATCGTGCGGCTCGACCCTGATCTGACCGGTCTCCTCGCTAAGACGCTGATGCCGCGTTTCCGCAAGGCCGCTGTGGAGATCGCCAACGACTACGCCAAGCAACTACGCCGGATCGATGTCCCGCGGCGGTTGGTCCGCGAGGCGCCAAAGCCAATCGCGGTCCGACGCGAGATGTGGAAGCGCTCAGCCTGCGGCTACTGCAAGGAGCCGCTGCCGCGCAAGGGCTTGAAGTTTTGCGGTCGGCATTGCTACCTGCGATATAGCGTTGAGGTGGCCAAGCCGATTGAGAAGGCGCAGGTGCGGCTTGCCGAAATGCGGGCGACAGGTCTTAGCCCAGGTCACGGAGGCCAAGCAGCTAAGAAACGCGGAGCTAAGAAACGCGGAGCTAAGATATCCCAGAGCAATCGGCGCCGGGTCCTGGTTCCGGCTACTAAAGGAACATCGACGAGGAGCCGCTCAGCGGCCAAGAAGACAGGATGAATCGAGTCGATTTGAAGCGTGCCATTACGCCACTTGTGCTGAACGTTAAGCCAATGCACCCTCCATCTGGAAGCTATCCTACGTGAGCGCTTACCACGATCCATTGCGCCAAGCTACAAGCCTATCAGAGGTTTACGCTCAGGACAGACGACCGTTGGGCTTTTTCCTCGCAGCAGGCTGCCCGTATGCCCTGAAACAACAAAATGGATTGCCTTTGCTCCCAGCGATAAGGGGGCTAACTGATCAAGTTGCTGCTAGTATGCCAGACGGCGCTACGCGTTCCTCAATGGAACTCGCACAAGCTTGTTTGAATGCAGACGGCAACGCAGTTCCCGACATCGAGCATATTTTGACCTTTGTGAGGTCTCTCAAAGAGGTTGTCGGCCCCGCAGGAGAGGTGCGCGGTTTTTCAAAGGCGGCACTCGAATCATTGGATTTAGCCATTTGCTGCAGGATTGCAGATATCGTCAACATCAATTTGCCTGCAGGCAATACAGCCTTTGATCAACTATCTAGGTGGATAGGATCAATCCCGAGAGGCTATCCAGCCGAGATATTCACGACAAACTATGATTTACTGATCGAACAGGCTTTGGAACGACATCGCGTTCCATATTTCGACGGCTTCGTTGGCGTTCGTGACGCGTTCTTCGACCAACGAGCAATTGACGATGATTCGTTGCCCCCACGCTGGGCACGCCTCTGGAAGTTACACGGCTCGATCAATTGGGAGCTCGACGCGGCTGGGAGCGTAACTAGGCGCAACGACTCCGACTCGGCAAAGAGCCGGCTCATCCATCCGTCCCACCTCAAGTACACGGAGAGCAGGCGAATGCCCTATCTGGCCATGATAGATCGGATGAGATTTTTCTTACGCCAGCCGTCGGCAGTTATAATAATAAGTGGGTACTCGTTTCGGGATGAACACCTTAACGAGATATTTCTCCAAGGTGTGCAGGGGAATGTGACGGCAGTTGTGTTCGCTCTCCAGCACGGGGAGTTAGGGGCGTATCCCGCTGCGGTAGCGCTGGCGGAGGCGTCGCAAAATTTCAACGTCCTCAGTACCACAGAAGCAATAATCGGTGGCGATCGTGCTCCATGGCGATTGCGTCAATCTGGAGCCCAGCCTGAAACGAGGTTTTCGACGTTTTGGAGATCTGATGATGGAACGACTGAGGAGCTTGTTTCAGGTCAGTTTCTTCTTGGTGACTTTTCCAGTCTCGGAAGTTTTCTCGAAGCCTTCGTTTCAAGGAGAGCGCTCTAACGATGGAGGGGGATGCTTCCTTCCTAGGCACCGTGCAAAGCGTTCAAGGCGCAACCGTTAGCGTTGAACTAGCCACGGAAACGGCTCCTGGGCTCGCTTTCATACGCGGCTACGGATACCGAATCGGTCAAATTGGCAGCTTCGTCCGGATTCCTATGGGCTATGTGGATCTCTATGGCATTGTATCCAAGGTTGGCGCAGAGGCCGTCCCTGAACCCCTGCTGAGCACGGAACCTTATGGGCGACGTTGGATCACAGTCGAACTTGTGGGCGAAGGCACGGAGGCAGGCGGTTTTCAGCGCGGTCTATCTCAGTATCCGACCTATACCGATAAGGTCTACTTGGTCACCGAACCAGATCTCGCGCGCCTCTACGGGCGTCCAGACGCGCCTAACTTCGTGAAGGTAGGGCACGTAGCAAGTACTGAAAATATTCCAGCTCTGATTGACGTAGATAAGCTAGTTACTCGCCATAGCGCAGTCGTGGGCGCAACCGGAACAGGTAAATCTACAACGGTGGCGGGACTTCTACTCTCGCTAACAACAGGTGATCGCTTCCGCTCTGCGCGTATTATGGTGCTCGACATCCATGGCGAGTACGCTGCCGCTCTGAAGGATCGCGCCACCGTTTTTCGGGTGAATCCCGATGAACGCAATGGCGAACTGCCCTTGTACGTACCCTATTGGGCAATGAGCTTTGATGAGCTCCTTTCCATGACGCTCGGCAGGATTGATGATGCAAGTCAGGGTCAAGTTGTCGAGCGGATTTACGAGATGAAGCGAGCCGCGCTGGAGCTTAGCCCTAGAGCCGGAATCGAGGAGAAAACCTTGACAGTCGATTCTCCCGTGCCATTTAGCATTCATCGATTCTGGCTCGATCTCCACAACCTCTTAAACGGCACGCATCCTGTGACAGGAACAGCGCAGACAACTGAGACCATTGCCTATGCGTCTGTGGATGGAGTGGAGCAGCGTGGTAACGCAATGCAGGTCGTGCCACCTCGATACAGGCCACCAACAAGCGGTGGAGTCGATAGAATCTACCTCAGCGCAAGTACTTTGAACCTCCGCCGCCAAGTAGAGGGCTTGGCGTCGAAGTTACGAGACCCTCGATTTGACTTCATGTTTCGCCCCGGACCGCTCTTGCCCCAAGAAAATGGCAATACCCAAGCTGACCTTGACACTTTGCTCGCCGAATGGCTTGGCGGGCCACAACCGATCTCCATCCTCGACCTATCAGGAGTACCCGCATCGATCTTAAATGATCTTGTGGGAGTTCTACTCCGCTTAATGTTTGACGCGTTGTTCTGGGCGCGTGGTCTGTCGGAAGGAGGTCGAGAGCGACCATTGCTGTTAGTTCTGGAAGAGGCACACACATATCTCGGAAAGGGGGATGGCGGTCCGGCATCTGTTGCGGTGCAGCGCATAGCTAAGGAAGGCCGTAAGTATGGCATCGGTGCCATGATTGTAAGCCAGCGCCCCGCGGAGATAGACTCGACGATTCTATCGCAATGCGGAACTATGATTGCGATGAGGCTCGCGAATGCACTTGACCGTAGTCACGTGACAGCAGCGGTAACCGATAATCTTGCCGGGCTGCTGGGTATGCTGCCAGCTCTACGAACAGGAGAAGCTCTAATCGTCGGCGAGGCGGTTCAGTTGCCAGTTCGAACACTAGTGGATCCCCCTGCAAAAAATAGGAGGCCCGACAGCATTGACCCCTTGGTTTACGATGAGTACGGCCCTGGAGGATGGAACCGCGCTCGCGAGCCTGGCAATTATGGCGAAATGGTCCGAACCTGGAGAAACCAAAACCCACGGTCCGCTCAAATAATACGGGAAGGAGACGACGCCGATGAACCGACAGCCGGTTAACTCCTCAACGATTAGCTCGGTTGGATACGATGCGGCGACTGCGACGCTTGAAGTTGAGTTTCAGACCGGTCAAGTTTATCAGTACTTCGACGTACCGGAACATGTCTATCAAGAGCTGACCAACGCATCCTCGCCCGGGGCATATCTTGCTAGCAATATTAAAGGAGTTTACAGGTTCGCGCGTACGTAGTTATCGCGCTACAGGGCTTGCGAGCCCCTTGCTCATTTCGACGTGCGAAGCAAGGACGCGCGAACTGCGGTGGCCCGCGCGTCATGGCACTAATCAAAGGCTGCCACTACGGAGATAAGACTACGTGGACGCGACAAGCTCAATAGAAGCAGCGCTAAAGAACTACCTGACAACGGCAAATTGGGAGGTGCGGCAGGAGCCTGGCCTTACTCAGAACTTTGCGCTTCTCGCAATCGCATGGGAGTTGAATGAAATTCGAGAGCTCTTAACTGAGCAATAATAGCTTATCGATGCGGCAGACATTTTGCCATGTTACACATCGGTGCGGGCACCAGGCTTGGTGGAGTAACCCCGCATTAGCGGAGAGGACGATGGATTTCGATTGCCCGTGGTGCGGCGCTGAGTCAAAGAACCAAATGCCTCCGCTTGCGCCTATCGAAGATCCCAAGATCGGCGCAACAGTATTACCCAACCTCGATGGGGCTCCCCAACCCGGGGAAATATTGGTGTTCCACCGTGCGGATGAGCGCTGTTGCACCGGAACGGTTACCACGAGGTCAAGCCGGACGAATTAGGTTTAGCGACCACGACGCCATGTCGCATTCCCTCATATCGATAGCGACCGCGGAACGGAGCCGGACCGGAACTACCGAGGGCCTTATGTAATATCCCATGGCACTCGCTGCGGGATACACAAGGACTCGCGCAGTTCCGGTTCCCCGGCCAATAGTTGCTCCAGATATCGTAGGTTCGACGCCCTAGCAGCAGATCGAAAGCCTCACCGTGCGCTGCAACGATGGACTCTCCAACAGCCGGGTCAGAATGCTGCACCGCCCATCCGCCATATGGGTAATCGCCGTCTTCGTTCGGGCCCGCCGGGAGCCTGGATCACGCCGTCCAGCGAGATGTGTTCGATGATCCTGATCTTTCTCACGATGTCTCATCATTGCATCGAGCTCGACACGATGCGGTGCTGCGCTTGCAAGTCACCGCATTCTATTCCGCGATACTGACCGCGTCGCCGCCGGTGTCGTGCGCGACCGGAATTCGAAGGATCGGCTTCTTACCGGTTTCCGGATAGCTCCACTCGTCAACGACGCCCTCGGCTGACTTCCCGCAATTCAGGGGTGGACCCGTGACGCGCGTGGCCCGCGTCGTGCTAGCCGCCGTAACGTTGTGTGCGCCGAAGAAGAACGGACTCCCGATAACAGCTTTATTGCAGTTGACAGGCAGCAGAATGAGCGAGCCGATGGCGGTGAGCGTCGTACCTATAAGTTTGACCGGTTGCAGGACGGTCTGGTCACCTCCACGCCTAGGCTGATAGAGGCCCAGCGTGATGTATTTGCCATCCCACGATGTGTTCTCTGCGCCAGTAAAGTTTCCGAGAATCTTAAGCTTGATCCCGGACAGAGTCAGCTTCTCCATCGTGGTCTTGCCGGCGAGAATCATAAAGGGAATAAGGATGCCGTTGTACCCACCGAGGCCAACAAGATCGCCATCGTGGTCATAGGCGCACGTCGACAGGCCGAACGCAGAACCGAGTGTGCTCTTGCTCGCGTAGATGCACTTTGGGCTTTTGTCGGAGTTGCCGCCCTTCCAAATACAAACGTTGCTGCCGCGCCGGTCGGCTCTCCCATACGCGGCCACGTCGCCCTTAGCGCTAATGGAGCAGCCAATCAGGGAGGTGCCAGGATCCTGGTAGATGTTAATGGGCTTCGTACCGCCGTGCGCGTACTCGGTCAGCAGGCCGTACTGCGAGTTGGAGATGTACACGTCGCCTTTTTGATCGACGCACATGCCTTTCGGATCGTAGAAGCCCGTCAGCTTGCCTACTAGCTTGCCGCTCGGGTAGTCGAACACGTACGTGTCGTTGCTTGTGTCGTCGTCGACGTAGAGCAAGGTTTTTGAAGCACTCGACTCCATCCATGACTCGCCGCGATCAGGGCGAACCCAACTGGTCTGGTCCTGCAGCGTCCCGCCCGGTGCGCCGATTGGAGGTTGCGGCCCTCCGCAGCCCGCGAGTAGCGCTGCAGCGATGCCAGCTCTTAAAGCTAAGCGAATCGTAGTCAACATCCTCATCGGCTGTGTCTCCTTCTGTGCGACGCCTTACCAAAGTATGAGGATCGATCCATTGCCATCGTTCGTACCAGCGAACATCTTCACGTGCGTCGCGCTGGTCTCGGCGAAGGCAGAGCCTCCGCCCCCGCCGCCGCCCGCGCCCCAATTGGAGCTGGACGCGAAACCGCCTCCGCCTCCGCCACCACCGCCGAAGTAGCCGCCTCCCCCGCCACCTCCAAGCGTGCCGCAAACGCTGGGACTGCCCCCGCCCGCGCCGCCGACGCCGAGCGTTCCGTCGGAGCCGCCGCAGCTGCTAGCGCCGCCAGCGCCACCATTGCCACCAATGTGCTGCTTGCCGCCGGTCCCGCCGCCTCCGGTAAGCGTGCCCTCGCCAGCACCGCCCGATCCACCCCTACGTCCGCCGCCAGCGCCACCGGCGCCGCCGAGACCGCGGGCGCTCGCGGCGCCGGTGCCTCCCGCGCCCCCACCGCCCCCGGCCACCACGACCCGGTTGGCAATCTGGTCGCCTCCCTGCCGCACGTCGGACGCGCCTCCCCCGAAGCCGTAGCGGTAGCGACCGGGCACACTCCCGCCTCCGTTGAACCCGCCATGCTCGCCCTTCCCACCAACGAAGATCGCCAAGCGTTCTCCAGGAGTTACCGGTATCGTCGCCGTCACCTCGCCTCCCTTGCCGCCTAATGCCTGATCTCCGGAGGCGAAGTTGCCGCCGGGGGCGCCGCTAGCGCCATATGCGGTGATCGTAACGTGTGTCACGCCGGGTAGAACTTTGAACGATTGCTTGCCGCCCGTGTACTTAAAAACCTTATCGCGCGACACGGCTTGCGCCGACGCCGTCGTACCGTAAACGCCTATCGGCGGCTGCGATCCGCCGCACCCTGCGAGCATCGCAACGGACGTGCAAATGCCCAACGTGTAGCGAGCCGTCTTCACGTGCAACTCCTTATTTCCGAGTGCGCGTCTGGGAGGGAGCAACGGAGACTACCACACCCCAAATTCTATGGCCGGCGAAGTGCTTAATAGTGCTTGCGGGGGAGCCTCCTTGAGGATAGCGCCAAATGCCGAGATCGCGGACGTGGTCGAAGCCTTGGATAATCCTGTTTCCTTGTATCCAAAACTGCTGCCTTACTCGCGTCTCGTGGCTGTCTTCGAGTTCAACAGTGTTTACGACAGTTGCCTGGCTTCCAGAGACATTGACTTGGTAAACTGGAACGGGCTGATCAGGGTAACCATTGCCTCCGATGGCTAGGTACTTGCCGTCCCATTGAACTTCATCCGCATAAATGTGTTGGTTGAGCAGCACGGGTATTATGCTCTTGCTACCCTTTGGCAGCTCGGCGAGCTCACCTTCTCCGGAAAACTCGGTGCCATAATCCCCAAACGCAAAGAAGTCGCCCTTAGGGTCGTAACCACCATATTGCAAGAAGTTGAAGTTAGAAGCCATGTAGTTTGTCGGCGGCCCTTGGGCATTTAGGAAAACTGAAATCTCGCCTCTGTCGTAGGTCACGGCCAGGTTCCCGGTGGTCAGGTCAATCGCGCATGCATAGGGCCCTGCATCGGTAGTTAGCGTCGCGATGGGCGTCGTGCCTCCATGAGCGTATTCAATCACTTCCGGCGGATGTTGGTTGATTATCCAGACATCGCCGACACTATCCACGCAGTCTCCAAACGGCATGTTGAACCCTGTGAGCGTTCCCACAAGTTTGCCTCGAGGATACGTCAATATAAACACTTTATTCCGGATGCTTTCTGAAGCGTACAACAGGTCGTCGCCCTTTGCTTCTGGCAGCATCCACGACTTGCCACGCTCGGCGCGCGCCGCAATGGTAGAAGTTTGCGGCATCGCGCCCGGCGCTCGGATCGCCGGCTGCGATCCGCCGCACGCCGTGAGTATTGACGCAGCCACGCAACTGAATAGCGCGCAGCGGCCAAAAACGAAGGAGATTGCAGTCATTTGCTGATTGCGACGCCGTAGAAGTCGTAGTCGCGCGGCCGCTGGTCAAGAACCTTATAGGGCTTTCCACCTTTGGGGTAATGCCAAAGGTTGAGCAGAGAATCGCCCGGCCCCTCGGGCATCACAAGCGTGTCACCAGAAAGTGCAAACTCGTCAGCGGTCCCGGGCCTGTGCTTGCTCTTGCCGTACAAAAGTACGGGGCCACTTACGATACCGTTGGAGCCTGAGATGCTAACCTGAAAAACCTCGATTGGGCCATGTACCGATCGGCTGTATCCCCCGGTCACGAGACGCTTGTCCCACCACAGCAAATGAGCCCAGGCCACCGATTCGTTCAGAGTGATATCCAAAAAGCTCGCACCGCCAACAGGCAGCTCGGCGATCTTGTTACCGTAGGAATGGCCGTCCACAAAAAGATCGCCCGAACCATCATAAGCACAATCCCAGGCACCTACATCCGAGGCCTCATAGATCGTGGGGGTACCTTGAGCGTTCGGATACACGACAACGTTGTTTCCGTTAGCTACCGCAAGATTGCCGGTCGTTGGATCGACTGAACATGAAAGGGCCCAACCTGGGCCGGGATCGGCCAACGTTTCAATCGGCTGCGTTCCGCCATGCGCAAACTCGTAAATGTAGCCCGGGGACTGAAGATTCGTCGTCGGAACAAAGACGTTCCCTCTGCCATCGGAGCAGACGTAAAATGGCGGCGCTGCGAAGCCGGTTAACGTCTGGACGAGGCCTCCCTGCGGATAAGAAAAGACGCGAATGGCGCCTCCTTCATTGTCAGAGGCGTACAATAGTTCACCGGAGACGGGTTTCTTCGTGTGCGTGGCAATCGCATAGCGTTGAGGCATCGCACCCGGCGCGCCGATCGGCGGCCGCGATCCGCCGCACGCTGCGAGCATTGCCGCAGCCACGCAGCTGCAAAGTGCGTAGCGACCAAAATCCAAGCTCTTCATCAGCGTTGCTCCTCGCTCCGTGAACGCCACGGTGCCCAGAAACCTTTCGGCACGGCGGTGTTTGGCCCCGCGTAGCGGCCAGGCCGTGGCAAGCCAAGCCAAGCCAAGCTTGTCTCGGTTTTCGGTGCGCCGCAAAGCAAACACCGCCCCCTTTCGCGAACGTCGTGTAGAGGGGTAGAGGCTACCGAGAGACGAGACTGACGGATTCACCGAAGGCATACCGCACGTTTAAGGACCATAACTGTCGGCCCCCGGCCGGGTAAGCGAACGCGTTGAAATCATCGTAGCAAGGCTCGAAAGGAAACTCATTGAAGTTGCCCGGCTTTCGTCGATAGTTTGAGATTGGGAAGTCATGCGGCGGTTTCCCGCTCGAAGGTCGCCGGCGATCGATAGCCCAGCGCGGAATGCCGACGGTGAAGGTTGTACCATCCTTCGATGAAGTCGAAGATCGCCAGTTCCGCCTCCTTATGTGTGCGAAAACGGTGCTTGTCGAGTAACTCACACTCGAGAGTCGCATTGAAGCTCTCGCACATCGCGTTATCTTAGCAGTCCCCGACCGATCCCATCGATGGGCGAATGTTCGCTTCTCGGCAGCGGGACCCAAACGCGATTGATGTGTACTGCGTTCCCTGGTCTGAGTGATGAACAACATCGATTGGCCGGCGTCGATAGATCGCCATATTAAGCGCGTCGAGGACCAACTGCGTTTTCATGTTCGAGCTCGTCGCCCAGCCGACGACACGCCGACTAAATGCGTCAAGAACGATGGCTAAGAACAAGAAGCCGGCGTAGGTCGGCACGTAGGTGATGTCCGCTACCCAGAGCTTATTAGGCGCGTCCGCCACGAACTTGCGATCGACGAGGTCAGGAGCCGGCCGGGCATCGCGATCACGCACCGTTGTGCGAATTCCCTTGCGGCGGCTAGCGCCTTGAAGCTGCCGTTCATTCATCAATCGCGCCAGCCGATCATTGCCGATTGATATTCCTTCGTCTTTGAGCTCGGCCTTGATTCGGGGGCGGCCGTACGTGTTGCGCGAGCGTCGGTGGATGGCTTCGATGCAATCCCCTAGAGTAACGTCGCTTTGTTTGCGCGCCGACGGCGCACGAAGGAGCCACGCATAGTACCCGCTGGTGGAGACCCCAAGCGTACGGCACATCGTGGAAATACGGTATTTGGCCTGATTGCTCTTCACGAGTCGGAAGATCTCTTCGGCAGTGTCTCGGTCTCCCGAGCGAACCAGGCCGCCGCTTTTGATAAAATCTCGCGCTCGATCGTGAGCTGTTTCACTTTCTTGCGCAACATGAAGAGCTCCGTTCGCTCTTCGCTCGTCAGGCCATCCGTCCGCTTACCGGCATCGAGATCGGCCTGTCTGATCCAGTTGCGGATCGTTTGATTGGAGAGTTCAAACTCGGCTGCGAGATCTTCGGGTCGACGGCCTGCACGAGCCAGCTCGACGATCTTAGCCCGGAACTCCAGGGGATAGGCACGAGGATGTTTTTTGGCCATTGGTGGACCCTTCTCCACAAAGTGGAAAGTGTCCACGGAACCCGGGCAGCTTCAGTGTGGCAGCACCAAGAAGTACAGACGTTGCCATGCCAACCCGAGGGTGACCGTATCACTGCAAGATAACCCCAAGATCGATACGATGCTCTTGGCGCTTGCCTACACTGTCCTTGATCTACTTAAGGACGCCATAGAATCCGTGAGCGTGCCAGAAATTAGCGCGACAAGTGTCGAGGAGGTGTTTCGGAAGCGGACTCTTCTTTACTTTGCCAAGAAAGTATATCGAGCAACTTTGGCAGGGGTGACCCTACTCCGCGCTGGTCAAACGACGCAGGCATTCACGCTCAAGCGCGATCAATGTCATGCCTGGGTTGCATTCTTCCACTATTTCTAGAACGAATCGAACTCTGTACTTTTATGGTGTCTGGTCCATTATGACAGCGCATACCGTTGAAAGGGTGGCGTTCGATGAGAACGTGAAAAACAACGCAACAAGTCAAGCTCAACTCCGGGAACATAGCGAGAACGCTGCGCGCCTCTATAAACGGTTTCCCGGCCTCAAAGTTCCTAAGGGAAAGAGTGGCGATACGAATAATCCGATAATGATCGATTGGTCCGAACCGAGCGAGTTCGAGATGATGAGATCGATCGTGAAAACGTGGCCGGAGGAACTTGAGAAGCGCGGAGAGCGTATCTCCGATGAGAATATAGACGACTGGATCGAGCAGGAGACACGGAAGGCCCATTTCTTACACTCTGGTTTCCCCAGCTTTGATATGCACGGGAACCCCATGGGGATAATCGGGGACCTAAATGAGGACGACGAGTATGGCGCTACGGATTTACGGGTCGACAGCCATGAACCAAACGGCCTACTGTACATCTATCTTTCCTATCCTGCAGCTATCGTCGAGAAGCTAGTAGAACTGGCTGGGGCCGCTGGCTTTAAGGACCGGATCATCAAAGTCAGCAAGGCGATGAGGCTCTATAGGGAATATTTCGACGCGGGGTGATGGAAGTAAATGATGACCGCTTTACACTTCAGCCGCTGCATGAATCTACGGCGTATTGATCGCGCACGTCGCCGGGTGCCCCACGCCCTCTGCTCCTCTGCGGGGCTTTGCGAAAGCGAGGCGGCTGGGTCGGATGCGCCGAACTTCTTAGCCGCTAGTCCGTTCAGATAAGGCAAGGCAAGATGAAGAGTTTGGATTTAAACCGCTACGTAGTCACATGCTGCGTGGCCGCGGCAATGCTGGCAGGGTGCGGCGGATCGCAGCCGCCGATCGGCGCGCCGGGCGCAATGCCGCAAAGCTAGAGGTTTTCGCTAGCGTGATCACCTGCTGCAGACTGTTCGGTCGCATAGCGGTATCGCTAACCGCCCTGTTATGGCTTGCGGGCGCAGTCGGACCTAATGAATTGATTCATGTCGCAGTTGATCGCTCCGGCTGCGCAATAAGTCATCCGAACGAGGTACTTTATCTCTTTTTGTGGAGGGTTGACCAGCGTCCCGGTGACGGCAGCACTTGGCCGCCTCACCGGACGGTAACCGGAAGGGAAACGCTATTTCAAAGTGAGCCTGGATATTACCGCATTGAGCTCACAAGCAAGCACTGCTGGGAAAGGTTCTATCCGGTGGCCGTATTACCAGGGCAATCTCGTCACATTCTGTTGCAGTCCTGGAATTGGGTCAGAAGAGAACACACCCTTTACGATCTGTTTTATGCGCCCTACGGAGCGGTCGCGGGCGAGCTAAAGAAAGGCGAATCCGCACCGTCACTTCGTGAATCGTCTCAAGTTACAGCGGAAAAACGACCGCAACAGATCTATGCCGCATCTCTAGAACCAGACGGATTCTATTACTTCGACGAAGTAGGTCCGGGCTCGTATACGATCTCAATCCCGTCTCCGAATGGCGTTGTAAAGAAGACCGTCAAAGTCAACGCGAACAAGCTTACAGTGTTACCAGCGCTTTAGTACCCCGCCACCGCACGCCGCGCCCGCGAGGCCGCATCGCGTTAGGCGCTTAGCGTGGTCTCGCAGCCGCGCGACACGGCGCCGACCGCGTTGCGCATGACGCCTCGCGGTTTTGCAGTTACGCCTCGCGTCAGCGTGCTCACAGTTTAGATTCAGGGCGCTTGCCGCCTGGATAGCCGTCGGCATTGGCCGTTGAGCTGGCTTCTAGGCCCTGGCTTCTATCCTTGGACGCACGTGGTAAAATGAAGTAAGGCTCCCACGTATTGGAGGATGATCGGCCATGGTCCGTCGCCTTTTTGTCTCTGCCTTCTCGTCCAATGTCGCGGTAACCGCGTCGGCGCTTTATTCTGCTGGCGCCGCTAAGGCGCAGAACGCGCCCCCGCAGCCCAGATCCAGGACGTCGTTCCCCGAGCCCGAGCCGATTGTTGTCGACCAAGCGACAGCCGATCGAGCTCGCGGTCTTCTCGATGCCGTCACGCACGGCACGTTCGATCGCTCCGAGCTGATACCGCAGCTGGACGCGTTCGTAGGTCCTAATGCGTTCCCATTCGGAGCGAAGCTCTTGAGCGCGCTTGGTGCCCCGCAATCGATGTATCCGTTCGAAAAGCGCATTATGGCTAACCAAACCTGGACGTTCTTTCGCGTGCGCTATCCGAAAGAAATCCTGACGTGGGTCGTCGGTGTCGACCCCGCAAATCGAATTACTCTGCTCGACCTTAGGCGTGGTCCCAACAACCACATTTTTGACATCGCCTGGCGTGACATCCAATATTAGCGCCCCCCGCCCCTCTGCCCCGCGCGCGGCTTCGTGATCGCGGAGCGTTGCACTGGAGCTGCGCCCCTCGGACCAGCCCCCTAAAGATCGGCGGAACCGGAACTGCCGAGGGCCTTGTGTAGTATCCCATGGCACTCGCTGCGAGATATTACACAAGGGCTTCAAAACTTCCGGTTCCTTCTGGCTTCCAGCAGCCGGCATCGAAGGCGCAGCAATCAGTTCCTAAGGGCCAGTCTGCTTCCCATGCTCAGCTTGCGGTGGTGGAGGGAGTCCGACACCAACGCACCCCCTATTTCTGTGAGAAAGGTATAACTGCAAGAAACAATGATCGAAGCACGGACTTTTCAGACGCTTGTGCTCGCTGCGTCTTTTGTCGTCACGGGCACGAGCGGAGACATCGCTGCTAGTCGTCAGCAGATTAAAGCCACGGTCGACGCGGCAGTGGGTCCGATAATGAAGAGAGACGCTATCCCCGGCCTGAGCGTCGGCCTGATCGTCCATGGGAAGGAATATCTATTTAATTACGGTCGGGCGTCCATCGATCCTGACTTGCCAGTCACGGACCATACGTTATTCGAGATAGGATCTGTAAGCAAGACGCTTACCGCAACCCTCGCTTCCCTCGCACAGATCGACGGACACCTTTCGTTATCGGATCCGGTGAGCATGGATTTACCTTCGCTTCAGGGCAGCCCATTTGGAAACGTGACTCTTCTCAACCTGGGCACGCACACACCGGGAGGCTTGCCGCTTCAGGTTCCGGACGACGTTCGCAACGTCGATCAGCTGATCGCGTATCTCAAGGCTTGGCGTCCGACATACGCGCGCGGCACGTACCGAACCTATTCTAATGTCGGCATAGGCCTTCTCGGCTTCCTAACTGCGGAAAGCTTTGGTGAGAACTTCGATGCGCTGATGGAGCGCGATATATTTCACGCTATTGGTATGAACCACACCTACATCAACGTACCTTCCTCTGAAATTGCGGATTATGCAGAAGGCTATCGTAAAGGAGCGGCGATCCGGATGACACCGGGCATGTTATGGTCTGAAGCCTACGGCGTAAGGACGACTGCCTCGGATATGCTGCGGTTCGTAGAGGCAAACATGAACATGGTCGCGATCGAACCTGCTCTCCAGAAGGCGGTCACGGAAACGCATACGGGTTATTTCACGGCAGGCACTTTGACCCAGGACTTAATTTGGGAACAATATCCATATCCGGTTGCGCTAAAGACGCTCTTGGGAGGCAACTCGTGCGCGATGATTTTCAATCCAAGGCCCGCGAGTGCTTTGTCGCCGCCGGAAAAGCCCCGCGCAGATGTTTGGATTAACAAGACGGGGTCGACAAACGGCTTCGGGGCCTACGTTGCTTTCATACCCGAGGAGCGTTGCGGCATCGCACTCCTCGCTAACGAGAGTTATCCGATACCGGATCGTGTCGCGATCGCGTACGCCATCGTTTCGTCACTATGCGGAGCCACAGAGTGAAATTCCGAACGGGTCAGCGATTTTAGGGGAGTTCGGCGCGTTGCCTTAGTCCCATCGCAATAGGCAGACGATCACCGGAAAAGTGACCGCGATTCACGATTTCGCAGCCAGGGTGGCCGATGGGCGACCCCTCGTCGCTGTACAGCTCGCCTCGGTCGTAAACCGAGGCGGCTGAGTACGCTGCACCGAACGTTGCTAGCCGCCAACGCGTTGACGTTCTCAGGAGGCATTCGGTGAATATTTCCGGTTTGAACCGCTACGCACTCTCCGGCTGCGTGGCCGCCGCAGTGCTCGCCGGGTGCGGCGCATCTCGATCGTCGTTGCCGTATATGCAAAGCAGCGCGGCCTTGCGCGCGCTCGATGCCACCGGCGCCGGGAAGATCACGCACGTCGTCTACATCGTGCAGGAGAACCGGAGCTTCAACGACCTTTTCAACGGCTATCCCGGCGCGTACACCGTCCGGAGCGGCAAAGTCTCGACCGGCGAGACCGTCAAACTCCAGCCCGTGCCCTTCTCGTACCAATACACGATCGATCACTCTTTGGGGGCATTTATCGCAGCCTGCCACGGACCGCGCTTGCTGCCGGGTACCGACTGCCGCAACGACGGCTTCGATCGGGAGTTTACTTTCGACGGTCCGCGCGGCGTCAAGTATCCCGAGTACGTCTACGTACCGCACAGTGACTCGAAACCGTACTTCGATATGGCGCACGAAGGTGCGCTTGCCGACCACATGTTCCAATCGCAGCTCGACGAGAGCTTTATCGCGCATCAGTACATCATCGCCGCGCAGGCGAACTGGGGCGTCGACCTTCCCACCGGAGATTGGGGCTGTACGCAAAAGGGTTCTAAAGTTGCGACGATCACGACCGCGCGCACCTACGGTCCGTACCAATCGGCCTGCTTCGACTACCAGACTCTCGGCGACGAGCTCGACCGGGCCAAGCTCTCATGGCGCTTTTATGCCAGCAAGTATGGCGCCGGCAGCGGAGAGGGAGCGGAGTGGTCGAGCTATCAGGCGGTTAAACATATCTACGACGGACCCGACTGGAAGAACGTCATCTCGCCGAACTGGAAGTTCATCACCGACGTGCGCAAGGGGCAACTAGCAAACTTCACGTGGATCACGCCCGTCTGCGACGATTCCGATCACGTCAACTGCTCGGGTGGCTATGGGCCGTCGTGGGTCTCGGCGCTCGTTAATGCGGTCGGCAATAGCAAGTTCTGGGACTCGACGGCAATCTTCATCCAGTGGGACGACTGGGGCGGCCTCTACGACCCCGTTCCGCCGAAGTATGAGGACCGCGACAGCTTAGGCTTCCGAGTTCCGCTGCTGATGCTCTCTCCGTACGTCAGGCACAATTTCGTTTGCCACCACCAATACGAGACGGCCAGCGTAATCAAGTTCGCCGAAGATCTGTACGGCCTCGGGCACCTCGATACGCCGGCCGATAAACGCGCGGCGTCACCCGCGGCCGAATGCTTCGACTTCTCGCAGAGTCCCGCCAAATGGGTAAAGATCAAGCCGCCGTTACCGCCGAAGTTCTTCATGCAGCAATACCCCAGCGATTACTGGATTCCGGATTACGAATAGGGCTCAAAGCACGCTCCAGCGGAGTTTGAGCCGGCCCTCCTGATCCGTGGCGGTTAGCCGGCTCTCGGTACCCCGCATCGCACGCGCCCTTATGGTGGTAGTATTACTCTCTCCCTCGTGGTTGTCGGGAAGCCTCGAGGGATTCCACGTCACACCTTCACCGAGGAGTACGAGTCATGAGTACTTTTACGACCAAAGACGGCACGCAAATCTATTACAAGGACTGGGGAGGGACCGGTCAGCCGGTCGTCTTCAGCCACGGCTGGCCGCTCGACGCGGACGCCTTCGAAGACCAGATGTTCTTTCTGTCGCAGAATGGATATCGTTGCGTCGCCCACGACCGTCGCGGCCACGGCCGGTCGGACCAGCCGTGGAATGGCAACGATATGGATACCTACGCCGATGATCTTGCGGAGCTGGTGCAAGAATTGGATCTGAGGGATGCGATCCACGTCGGACACTCGACCGGAGGCGGCGAGGTGGTTCGCTACATCTTCCGTCACGGTTCGAGTCGCGTCGCCAAGGCCGCGCTGATTGCTTCGGTCCCACCGATTATGCTGAAGACGCCGGCCAATCCGGGTGGTTTACCGATGTCGGCATTCGATCAACTTCGGGCCGGAGTACACGCCGACCGGTCGCAGTTTTTCAAAGATCTGAGCGCGGCATTTTACGGCGCCAACCGGCCGGGCTCCAACGTCTCGCAGGGGCTTCGCGACTCGTTCTGGATGCAGGGCATGCTCGCCGGGCTTCCGGCTGCGTACGATTGCATCAAGGCCTTTTCCGAGACCGACTTCACCGAGGATCTGAAGAAACTTGACGTTCCGACGCTGATCATCGCGGGCGACGACGATCAGATCGTTCCGATCGCCGACGCCGCGCTCTTGCAAGCGAAACTGATCAAAGGCGCGGAACTGAAGGTCTACAAGGGTGCGCCGCACGGTCTCTGCCAGACGCTCAAGGACGAGGTCAACGCCGACCTCCTCGCGTTCATCAAGGCGCCGGTACGCGCACTAGCCTAAATACGCGCGGAGATTCTCAAGGCTGGAGGCAGCCTCGTTCGACGCTCTATCCGGCAAGACCATCATTCGGATATAAAGCAAAGGAGAGCCGCATGGGCTTGAACCCTCTCTCTACCAATGCTGTGGTGCTTCTCATCGATGAGATCGCAAGCATTGCAGGCCTCGGACACACTGCGCCCGCGGATTCGGTCGATAAAGCGGCCGCAGCTCTCGTGAACCTTGCTAACTTGTACGAATTGCCGATCGTCATCACCGGAATCGCGTGGGGTACTCCGCCGAAGCTCACTGCGGCCGTGCGTGAGGCGGTCGGTGACGAGGTTCAGGTCAACGTTCGTCAGACGACCGACTCATTCGACGACCCTGCTATTCTCAGCGCAATCGAGGCCACGGGTCGCAAGACGGTTCTAATCGCCGGGATAGTAACGGAGATCGCTGTGCAGCGCGCCGCGCTCGGCGGCAAAGCGCGCGGCTTCGATACGCAAGTTGTCTTCGACGCATGTAACGGCTTCTCCGAACGCAGCGAAGACGTAGCGATGCATCGCATGAGCGAGGCCGGCGTCGTGCTGACCTCCGTGCCGGCTGTCGTCGGCGAGCTGGCATTCGACCTTTCCGATCCTCGAACGCCGAAGGCCTTCGGTGTACTTTAGCAACCCCAGCCTACAAGACTGCTAGCAACTGTCGGCGACCTGGACTCGCGCTAACGGGATCATGCGAGCAGTTCGCGAAGGCGATAGCGACCCCGCGCCGCTGCGCACCTTGGCGGGCTACTCGCGATCCGAGCTCAGCAGCCCGACATTTTCCCTGTCAGTACATAGTTGAGCGATTTAATGGTCTCCTCGTAGCAACGGCCGCCGACGTTGAGTGACTTATACTGTTGCCGGCTCTTGCCATTCGACGGAGAGAAACCGCTCGCGGTAAAGTTCAGCGTGTCGCTTGAACTGACGGTGTTGAGCGACGTCCACGAAGATGCCCTCCCCTGAATTTCGTTTAGGCCGCTGCCGCTCTTCGCCTGCAAAATGCTAGCCGTCTGGGTCGCTGTACTCGCCCCGGCAACGTAGTTGTAGCGCACGTTGAACGGGTAGCTCCACTGGCTTTGCGTCTTAACGCGTTTGCCTGCCTTTGTGGTTGACGTGTTCGATGAAATCGTCGTCGCCTGAGTGATGTTTTGGAAGAACCGATTCGACGTCACGTCGATCTTTTGTACGTTGGAGAACGAAACGTTCTGCGTCACCTGCGTCGTGACGCGTCCCTTTGATGTAATCACGTAGCCCTCGAGACTGACTGGATGCGTCGCCGATACATTGATCGTTCCCCTAGCGTCGCCTGCTTTATTGAATCGTACGTGGTCGATAACGGTTTGCGCAGGCGAAAGAGCTGTGCCGTCGCGGACCAGCGCCCCGGTTACTTGCGTCGAGCCGTGGTCTTCATAGACGAGCAGTGTGGCATTGGCCGCAAAGTAGTCGTCGTCGTTGAAGACCGAGACGGCGATTGTGTGGTTGTTGCCATCATCGAGCTGCGCCGCAAACGGCGTAAGGTCGATGCGGTACGGTTGAAAGTTCAGCGTCTCTACGCCTGGGATCGGAATCCACAAGTACGGGTCGATGCCCCCTGAATATATCCACGGGTAGATCGGCGCCACGCCTGCGGGCTGCCCATCGAGGGTCACCTCGCCCTCGCGAAAAGCGGTGTTGCCGCAGTTGTCGAGCTTTTGCGCCAAGTCGTTGGGGAAACACGTATACCAAAACTCATCGTCGGACTGCGACTCGAGAAAGACGTCCAGATATGCGGCCTCGACGTTGGTTGGAAACGTGAACGTACCCGTCATCTGATCGGTGGGCGCGTCGAGGTCCACGTATCCGCCATCCGGGCCGCCCGAGAGCGGATAGACAACGTCGGCACTCCGGCCTGCCGCGATTTTTTTGGTCGCCGGATAGAAATCCAGTTCGGCGGTGCCGTAAATGATGCCGGTATATTGCGAGTTGACGATGTTATAGACGGAGGCTTGCCCGGTCGATGGCTGCGCGAAGATCGGAGCGTACTCCGTCACGTCGCGCTCGACGTTCCACTGCGGACTTGCGTTCGTCCCAGGCTCCGATGTCGTTCCGAAATAGACGTTCGTGGCCCCAATCCAAACGGCTCCCGTCCGGTCGTACTGCACGCCGGCCGTAACGCGGAAGTGCATTTTAAAAATAATCTTTGCGTAGGGTCCGGAACAATTCTTCGGGGGATTGTAGTTGAACGGATGGTCGGAGTAGTCGGCGAATTTGCCCACCGGCAACTGGCCGGACTCAAGCGGTGGAGTATGCGGATTGAAGAGTCTGTCGACGCAGGGAGCCTCGTTGGGGTGCGAGACGGGTGGGTCGGCGGTTACTGGATACCCTGCGCCGCCGCGGGACGCGTCGCTTCCAAGGCCATTCTTCGCAGTCATCGAGCGAAGCCTCTGCGCGCTGCGCTCCGGAGAGAGCGCTCCTCGGAGCGCCGAAGCTCCCGCCCCCGTTGGAAGCGTTCCATCGAACGCCGTATGGCTCGCACACGCGCAAAGAGCGAGCACGAACAGAACGGTCGCACTCTGCTGCAAACGACAAATCGTTGCCTGACGCATCTCCAATACCTCCGACAGCAAGGGACATGACGGCTTGGTAGGCGAGCCCGCCATTTCCTGCCGGCGGTCAACCGCGGGATTAGCGAACGAACGCCGCGTTACGTTTCGTTATTCGCGACGCAGCGGTATCGAAGCCGTTCGCAAAGCGATCTCGATATCCAAGAAAAGCGTCGAGTAAAGGTGCGGACTTGCCTTACCAGGAGATGACGATCAATCCATCTCCCGCACGCACGCCCGCAAGCACGTGTACGTCCGTCGCGCTCTTCTCCGCGAACGATGAACCGCCGCCGCCACCGCCGCCTGGACCGTAGTAGCCGCTGCCGCTCGAGCTGCCATCACGGCCTCCTCCGCCGCCGCCACCACCGCCGAAATAACCGCCGCCGCCACCGCCGCCGAAACCGCCGCACGTGCGTTTTCCCGCTCCACCGATGCCGAGCGTTCCGTCAGCGCCGTCGCACGCGCTGCCGTAGCCCGTGCCGCCCCCTCCACCAGCGCGCTGCGTGCCGCCGCTGCCGCCGCCGGCGTGAAGGTAGCCGTGCCCTTTGCCGCCCGGTCCACCCGTGCGCCCGCCGCCCACACCGCCGTCGCCGCCCGTCCCGTAACCGCAACTCGTGGACGCGCAATAGCCGACACCACCACCACCGCCGCCACCGCCGGCTACGACGACGCGGTCGTCTAAACTACCGCCGCCCTGCCGCACGTCCGACGCTCCGCCGCCATGACCGAACCGTCGCAATCCCATACGGCCGCCGTTAAATCCTCGATGCCTACCGCTTCCACCAACGAAGACCGCTAAGCTTTCTCCGGGTCTCACGGTTATCGTCGCGGTGACTCGGCCGCCCAGGCCGCCGGGCGGGTCGTACTTGCCTCCACTGGCGCCGTCGCCGACGCCGGCGCTGCCCCTTGCACCGTTTGCAGTAATGGTGATCTTCGTTACGCCGGTCGGCACGGTAAACTGTTGCCCGCTGCCCGTAAATTTGAACGTCTGTTTGAACGTCTGCCCAAAACGAAGCCCAGAACCGCTTGAGCTCGGCATCCCCATGTTGGACGAAGTCGAGCACGCGCAAAGAAGAGCTAAGATGGCGCTCGATGTCGCCACCAGCGCATATCGGTCAAAAGCTGCAAGTCGCATAGGATATTCTACCTCAAAGACCGATGCTGTGCACGTGACGGTTCGCGGCCGCCATGAGACTGAGCGGCACAGGTCGAAATGAGTTCGCTCGTCGATCCGTTGCTCTTTATGTGGAGGTCTACGCAGATGAGGATTTTAGTTCTTATTCGCTTCGCGCTTAGCTTTTGCGCGGGTGCGGCCATACTCGACGGCTGCTCGCTTGGCTCGCAAGGCGCGCAAGGTGCGCTGCCGTACATGCAAAGCGGCAACGTGATCCGCATGCTCGACGGGACCGGCGCCGGCAAAATCACGCACGTTGTCTACATAGTTCAGGAGAACCGCAGTTTCAACAACATGTTCTATGGCTATCCCGGGGCGTATACCGTCACGGAAGGTCAAAACTCAAAAGGCCAGATGATAAAACTGCGGCCGTCGAAGCTCGGCGCCTATTACGATATAGATCACTCCGTGCAGGCGATGATCGAGGCCTGCAACGGCACGGGCAAGCTGCCCGGTACCGACTGCCGGATGAACGGATTCGACCGAGAATACAGCGGCGCCCAATTTAAAAACTCGCAGTACGTGTACGTGCCGCACGATCAGTCGAAGCCCTACTTCGACATGGCGCACGAAGGCGCGCTCGCCGACAGGATGTTCCAGTCGCAGCTCGACGAGAGCTTCGTCGCGCATCAATACGTCATCGCCGCGCAGGCAGGTTGGAGCGCCGATTTGCCCAGCGGCTACTGGGGTTGTCAGGACAACGAGGCCTCCGACGTCGCAATGATCACCACGCAGCGCGTCGTCACCGGGTATCAGAAGGCATGCTTCGACTATCAAACCCTGGGCGACGAACTCGATAAAGCCAACCTCTCGTGGCGTTTTTACGCAAGCCAGTATGGTACCGACGCGAGCGGCAACGGCGCAACGTGGTCCGCCTATCAGGCGATCAAACACATCTACAATGGGCCCGACTGGAAGAAAGACG
>PMHJ01000048.1 GCA_003158175.1 Candidatus Cybelea septentrionalis | reverse complement strand
GGGTTCGACTCCCGGCCATCCCATGAAAAACTGGCCTTATTTTACGCACTTTTTGAGCGGCTAACCCGGCACGGTGCCATTTGGTGCCGTACCGTGTCAGGAAGCTCCGGATTCGGCCGTCCAAGCAGCTCGGCGATCGCCTCGACGGCCTTTGCCTCGGCGCCCGGCATAACGTGGGCATAGGTGTTTCAAGCCTGAATCAGGGCAGGCGCCTTCGTCGGGCTCACCTTTGAAACGGTAGAGCACGCGCTCACCTCCAGAGGTATTTATCTCGAAAACGGTACCGCACCCGTTGTGTCGGCAATGAGATGTCGCCCCCGTTTACGGGGGGAGGCGGCTATTGGGGGTATGCTCTAGTACCTGGCAAGTACGGCCGATCTGCGCTAGCGTTGCTGGCGTAAGTCATGGGCTTCGACCATTGAGAAATTGACAGAATGCTATCCAAGAATATCGAGGTTAGCGGCCTTAACGTCTTCTATCGTGAGGCCGGGCGCGAGGATGCGCCGAAACTCGTGCTCCTGCACGGCTTCCCTGCCTCGTCACGCCAACACCGTAATCTATTGTCTGGACTGGGCGAGCAGTTTCACGATTATCCTGGTTTCGGGAACTCCGAAATCCCCGACCGGGGCAAATGTGCCTACGCTTTCGACAAGATATCTGAAATCATCGAGGGCTTTCTTGCCAAGTTGGAATTTACGCCTTTCCGCTTGTACGTGCAAGGCTATGGAGGTCCCGTGGGCTTCCGCATCGTGGCACGCCGACCGGACTGGCTTGAATCGCTGATCGTTCAAAACACAAATGCGTACGAAGTCGGCTTCACGCCAATTCGGGATGGGCTTCGGAGTGCCTATTGGAAGAGCCGAAACGGCGAGGTTGAGAAATATCTCGAAGGGTTCTTCGAGGCAGCCACGATACGCCAGATCTACCGCCGCGGCCATCGAAAACCCGCTGAATCGGCATTTCCCCACCGCATTCAACTCGATTTGTTTTACGACTTCCAGACCAACCTGCACCTTTATCCTCATTGGCAGGCGTTCCTACGGAGAAATCAGCCGAAGACGATCATATTCTGGGGGCAAAACAACATCTTTTTTACGCGTGAAGGTGGCGAGTCGTACCTCAAAGACATCCCTCGTTGGGAAATGCGTCGGTTGAATTCTGGACACTTTGCGGTCGAGGATTCGCTCCAGTATATCGCCGAGGCGATGGTGAACTTTTACCGTCGAGCATGTCCCATCGCCGTTTAAACTGATGATTTTACCCGGGAGTGGGCGCCGCGTTGGAATCTGAGTCCGTTGCGGTGGTAGTGCATTGAGTCGCCTACGTGGCGTAGTTGTCTTCGCGCTGTCGGTCGTAGCGGCGCTCTTTTTTGTGCTCACGGCCGCCGGTGGGTTGCAGGAACAAACCTTCGGCCTCACCACGGTTCCGGCATCGGGCGCCTGTGCGCTCCTAGTTACCCGCGTTTCAAATCCGCGTCAGCCGGGAGGCCTTCACGCCGGTGACATGATCGACACGCGGAACCTTTCGACCCACGAACGGCTGCGCTTAATGGTCCCGCGGCAAAGCGACCACATGATGCTGCCGACTCATCGCATGCACGAACGAGGCGGCACGGCGATGGTGATGGTGGTCCCTCATAGTCAGGCCCCCAGCGACTCCGCCTACCTGCGGCTGGTCGTTCTGCTGGTTCTGATGCTGCTCGGACTTTACGTCATGTGGCGCGGTAAAGACGCCGCTTCGCTCGGGCTCGGAATCTTCTTCACTATGATGCCGGCGTTCCTCGGATTGAGCGACGCGTACCCGAGATTGCCAGACCAAGCAATCATCGCCGTGCTTTTTCTGGCGACGATGCTGAACTTGCTGGGTTACTTCGGGCTGTACTTCATGGTTGACGCGCTCGCGGGAGCCTCGATGTCGCCGTCGGTCCGCACCATCGCTCGTACCGTCGTGGTCGTAGCTCTCGTCGTGGCGTGCACTATCCTGTTTTCTGCCATCTACGGTCGCGTCTTCACGGGGTGCCCGCCACCCGTTGGAGTGCCGATCGTGCTCGCATGTTATGCGACCGTGATCGGCGTTTGTTTTGTTATGCTCTGGCGCGGCATTGTCGCATCCAACCGAGGCGAGCGCGGAAGACTTCGCTGGCTCTTCTGGTCGACAGTTATAGGTTATTCCGGTCCGTTGCTCACCTTTGCCTTGATCTCGAGCGGTCGCCCAATCCCGTTGCAAGGCGCGTTCAATCTCAGCTTTTTGGCGATTCCGATCGGGTACACGTACGCGGTCCTACGACACCGCGTCATCGATGTCGGCTTCGTCCTGACTCGAACGCTTTCGCTAACGATACTGACAACGGCCGTCGTTGCGGCTTTCATTCTCGTCGGAGCAGCAATCGAGCATCTCGCCATCAATCGTGATGAGAGCATCGTGATTCAATTCGGCTTCTCGCTTGGTCTGGGCATGCTGTTCAATGCTGCGAATTCCCGGCTGAACGGCTTGCTTGAACGTGTCCTCTTTCGCCGACGGTACGCGATCGAAATGTCACTCAAGGGGTTCGACGCGCAGGTCGACACGTACCTGAGCGAGGGCGCGCTCATGCGTCAGGTCGCCGACCTGCTGACTGTAGAACTGGACCTGGCAGGTTGCGCCGTTTACCGTAAAGCGGAGGAGAGTTTCCTGCTGGCGGTCTCGGCCGGAAGCGCAAGCTTTTCCGCCGAGGTATCGAAGGCCAACGAGCCGCCGAGGCGTGGCCCTGCTTCGGATGACCAGCTGCTGTTGCCGTTGCGCGTCCACGGCCGAAGTTACGGTACGATCGTTTTACAGCAGCGAGACGGTGCGGAGCTTTTCACACCCGATGAGGTCGCGCTGCTCGAGCGATTGGCGGCGTGGCTAGCCGGCTCAATCGCCGCAATACGCGCCGAAGAATACGAACGACTTCTTAAAACGTCGAAAAGCGGCGCTTAATATCGGGACGTCAGCGTCAGGGCGAATATTTCGGCGATTAGGCCGAGTTGAAATTTCTCCCAGTCTGAATACGGCTCGTTGCTCTGCTGGGTCACGTTGAGCGCCGCGATGGACATTCCGGCGTGAACTCCGACGGAGATGTAGCGTCCGGTTCCAAACTTTTGTTGACGGTCGCGCATGAGAGTGTGTTCCGCGCTCCGTATGTTGTTCTCGGAAAAAATTTCGCCGCGGACCAAGACCGGTTCGGCATCATGAACCAGCGAGAACGGTTGGGGGTTCGTGGGAAACCCTTCCACACCTGGTGCTGTCCGTTGAGTGGTCGTCCAGAACTCTTGTCGATCCAAATCCGCGTGAATGATCTGGGCGATCTCGACGGGTCTGCACGTATCGAATAAGAAGTCAACTGTAAGCGCTTCGAGCTCCTGAGGGCTAGAGGCAGCGCGGGCGCGCTTGGTAAAATGCATCAGCGCAGCACGTTCGATTGCGCCGGATGTTGCCGTGTCGCGGTGAAGGACGGTGGGCATCTCATCAATGGCGAGAGAAAAAAGGTAGAGCTTTTCTTCATCATTTAGTCTCAATGCCGCGGCGACGCGGTCCAGCATGCGCGGTGAGACGCGAATAGCTCCGGTCTCAAACTGGGTGTACCAAGCGACGCTCACGCCGACCAACATCGCCACTTCTTCACGCCGCAGCCCCTCGACGCGACGACGTCCATAGCGTGGCAGTCCAACGTCTTCTGGCCGAAGGCGAGCTCGATGCTCAATAACGAACGAGCGCAGCGCCAGTTTCCGAGCATGGTTGCCCACTTTCCCAGAATGGTAACGCCGAGGCTGCAGATGTCAATACCTCGAGATTCAGGTAGACCCCTAAGTTTTACTAGGGTGGATAGCCCGACGTCTGGTCGGCGGTGGCGGACGCACGTAATGTCTGTGACAAATGGAGGCAAACGCTGGATCGTCGCGCGCGCTCGCGCACATCGGCTCGGGATTAATCGCATACGCGAAGACTCCGAAATCGTTCGGTCCCTCGCCCGATGCGATTGTTTTTCATTGTCAGGTGGAGCGCGGATACTTTCTGGCGCATGCCTTCGATGGCAGGCTACGCTCTGGGTTGGAACGATGCGCCGTGCGTGGCGACGGCATCGTGGACGTTAATCTTGATTTCGCCTTGGACGATGGAAGCGGCCTACTCTTGCACGCCGCCTTTCACGCGATTTTCGATGTGGGGGAAGAGGGCTACGAAGAGGCCCTTAGTGGGAGGCTTCCTTCGATGATTGCACATGCGACGGGCGCCGCTCGCATTAATAGTGCGGCACCCGCGCATAGGTGGCTGAATAAGATGCAATTCTTCGTCGTCGGGGAGCGCGACTTCCAGCGGTTGTCGTTCGCTTACGATTTATTTTGCTTAGACGAATGCCTGCTGGCGGAAGCCGAGCGATGAGCACGGCTTGCGAGTTAGAGCGCGCAGCGGCTTATTCCTTGGGGCCCGGTCTCTCGTCGATATATTGCGAGCGCCTTTCGCGATGCTGCTATGAAGAAGAGCCTCAATCTTTGCGCAAGGCGATGAAGCCCGTTTCTTTCACATAGTGGTTAAGGGCGTGGTCCGCCTGACCCGCTGAACGCGAGCGCGATGTAAGCTCGGGCACAGGACGGTATCGTGGTTAAAGCTACAACCGTAGATAAACTGCTATTTCTAGGACTTTTAGAGAGGATCACATGTACAAGAATCTATCAAAAACAAAACTGGTGGCGGCGCTCATTCTGCTCGTGGGTGTTGGAGCCATCTCGGCCGGTGTGCTGCCATCCGTCCAAAAAGCGTCCGCCGACATGCAATATCTTCCTGCCGACCACCTTGTTCTCAAGAACGCTCGTGACGTCGACCTCAAAGTGGGCACGGTGGTTATCCCAATCCACCGCGGCGTTGCGAACGGCGAGACTGTCTGGTACATCATCACGGACGTTTCGGATTATGGGATCGCGCACGACCTCAACGCGCTCTATGCTCCCAAGCTCGTGAACATGGCAATCAACTGCCCCCAGTGCGTGCAGACGGTGACGCTCGGCAAACCAACCGGAAAGTTCAACAACGAAGCGATCGTGCATTTTCAGGGTGCGCCCGATTTTAGTCCAACGCGGGCGTACCGTCCTTCGGCAACCGGCTTCCCGCCGGTCGCGGCGGCGCCGGGCGCCGTCGGCGACGCGCACTACTCGCCGTTCGTGCGGGTTGCGGGATCGAACATTATTTACAACATGCCGATCATCGCGACGGGCAACGGTCCGTTCGACGTGATCCATCACACTAACACGGCCGATCGCGTGCTCGCGATGGACACGGTGCAGGACGACGACGGACCCGAAGCGACAATGTGCTGGCGCGCGGGTTTGATTCCGGCCAGCCGATCGTTTATCTGAGCACAGAGGCTTCGGATCCCGGCGCAGCTGCGGTCGAGCGCGCCACATACGTGCCGCTCTTGGCTCACGCGTCATTCGCAAACGGCGACGACAATCTCGGCTCCGCGCGCGAACGCATCTTCGTGTTCGTCAACGGCGTCACATCGCCCGGCACAGGCCAAGGCCTGATGTTCCTCGGCTTAAACGGCAATCTTGGGGAAGATGCCACGCTTGCAAACGCGGCAACGCTGGGCTCGCCGATGAACGTACAAGGCGACTTCCCGTCGCTCGACGATCCGCGCCACGCGAACGCGTACAGCCCGCTGTGGGACGTCCAGCTCGGCGTATGGACCAACGCGGCAGTCGCTGCCGGCAAGAACGTGCGGCAAACCGATGAGAATCAAATTCTCAATCTCGTTGGCGACGGCGATATCACGGGACCCGGAGGCGCAGCGTATGGATCCGCCTTCGTCGTCAACTGCCCGCCCGTTGCATTCGTAGATCAGCGTCCTAGCGCGGATCTGGCGGAAAACGTGTTCAACCGATGACACGTGTCACGTTGCTCAGTCTGGCGTTGCTCCTCGGCCCAGCCCTGGCCCGAGGAGCAAACCTCCCGGCCGCCCATGTCGCCATCCGCGATCATACATTCGTCCCGGCCGTCGTGTACGTCAAACCGGGTCAGGCGATCGTCTGGCAAAATATGGATCAAGATCCGCACACCGTCACGAGTGGCGGCCATAACCTTGACGATGGGCATTGGACCAGTTCGCCGTTGATTCCAGACGGCCAAACCTTCACGCTTCGGCTCCAGCAACCGGGCCGGTATCCGTATTATTGTAAGCCGCATCAATACGAGGCCTCGATGCACGGCACAATCGTGGTCGAGCCGTGATGTAGGTCTGGATCGGCGTATGGACCAACGCGGCAGTCGCTGCCGGCAAGAACGTGCGGCAAACCGATGAGAATCAAATTCTCAATCTCGTTGGCGACGGCGATATCACGGGACCCGGAGGCGCAGCGTATGGATCCGCCTTCGTCGTCAACGGGCCGCCCGTTGCATTCGTAGATCAGCGTCCTAGCGCGGATCTGGCGGAAAACGTGTTCAAACCATGGGGAGGCGTATAGCGCGAAAGACGTCCCGTCTTGCACGTCTAGGGACAAGGGGCAACTCGATCATTGTCGTAGCTCAATCCGCAATGCGGTATCGGTTGGTACGGATCTGGGCTGCAGTTACCATTGGACTGCCAGCCGGCGTACTCGGCGATGCGGGAACCGAGTTTTCCGCGATGTTTGGTTGGCTGGGCGGCACTACACGGGACGTTGACCATCAGGAGTCTTACCGGCGTTCGCGATCGGCTTGACGTTAGCCCTCGGGTTTGCCGCCTACATCATCGGCTCCCGCATCGCTCCCGGCGATCCGCTCCTGCGTCGGCTCCACGATGCGCGCGCCCGCGCGGTCGACGCAATCGCGGCATTCGCGGGAAGTTGCGTGACGGTTGTTGCGATGGAAGCTTACGAAACGCACTTCGGCGGGTCGGCACCATTCAATGCAAACTCCGTCGTAATCGAACATGCTCCGATTCTCGTCTTATCATTTGCGACGATCGCGGTCGCGGCACGGATGATGCTTGGCGCGGCGATTCGCTGTGCTGCCCGCAGCGGAGCATTGGCCGCGGCACTCTTCGATCGCGAAGGTCACCGGAGCCTTTGCGCGGGCAAGCTTAGTGACGACAGTTGGAGAACCGAGGGAGCCGCCCGAATGCGGGGCGTAGGAGCGAAATGAAAGCGGGAAAGAACATGGGAGCGGTTGCGCTATCCATCGACGGGCGGTTATCGGCCGATTTTGCTTCGCCCGCGTTTTGTCGCGACGGATAGCGCGGCGACTTGGCGTGGCGGTGATATGATGAAGCGATGAAGGTCGCGATAATGGGCGCAGGTGGCCTCGGCGGATACTTTGGGGCATATCTGGCGCAAGCTGGCCACGACGTCGCCTTCATCGCCAGGGGTGCGCACTTATCGGCGATCCGCCAAAACGGCCTGCGCGTGATAAGCGAGCTTGGGGACACGTACCTCACTGACCCCGTGGCCACGGACGATCCGGGAATCGTCGGTTACGTCGACTACGTCATCCTTGCGGTGAAGTTGTGGGATACGGAGGTGGCGCTCGAGGCGGCAAGGCCGATGATCGGGCAAAGCACGGCAGTGGTTTCGCTCCAAAACGGCGTTGAGAAAGACGAGATCTTGGGACGAATCGTCGGTTCCGATCGCGTTATAGGGGGAGTCAGCTACTTAGCCGTCAAGATTGCGCGACCGGGAGTCATCGAGCAGACGGGTCGCGTGGCGCGAGCCATCGTCGGAGAGTTAAATGGGGCGCGCACGGAGAGACTAAGTTCGCTCGCACAGATGCTGGCAAGCGCGGGCATCGACACCGCAGTCAGCGACGATATCGTCCGAGCAACCTGGGAGAAGTTCGTCTTTCTGGTCGGCGTAGCCGGAATAACGTCTTTGCTGCGCACGGATATCGGCCGAGTCCGGGAGAACGCTGACGCCCGCTCGTTGCTCGGAGACACGATGCTCGAAGCCGTCAGGGTCGGGTTGGCTCTAGGTGTCAACCTGGCTCCCGAATTCGCCCAGGCGCAATTACGCTATTGCGACACGCTACCGGCTGGAATGCGCGCTTCAATGGCAGTCGACTTGCAGCGCGGACGGCGGCTCGAGCTGCCGTGGCTCAACGGCGCGATCGTTAGACTAGCCGGCGAGCACCACGTTGACGCGCCTGTTAACGGGGTGATCGCGCGCGCGCTTTCAATCTACGCGAACGGGACAAATACATAGGGCCTGCTCTCTAACGCCCGCCAAGCGGATTAAGCAGGACTTCGAGCGGTTTGCGGCTAGCAAACTAGGATCCCAAAAACGCGCAAACTCAGACGGAGCAAGGCTTCTCGGTTTCGGGCGGGACTGCCTGATGTCACGTTTCACAGCCTACGCCACACCGCGAACTCCCTGCTCATCGAGGCGGGAGAAGATCCACTCGCGATTGCAGGCGGCTTAGGGCATTCCGATACCCGGATGATGTTCGAGCGCTACGGCCACCTGTTCGACCATTCGGCTTACGCGTATCGCCCAAACGGCGGACCCGATCTTCGCGGCGCTCGAATCCAATTGTCGTTTCGATTGTCGTAAATACGGCCGATCGCTTCGTTCGACCGCGCAGACAGAAACGCCAAAATCTCTCACAGAATCAGGCGTTCGCTGATGGAGATGGGGCAGTCGAACCCCCGACCCCTTACATACGAAAAGACCTGAAGCCCGGCGGCGGAGTGTCTGAAAGACGCCAAGATCGCTGAGGGCCCTCGTAGCGCTGAACAATCTCAAGGGGCCCGGCGGTCCGTGAGTTTCCAAGATTTTCCCGGCTTTCCCGCGAGAATGGTTGTCAAATGGTCGTCGCAACGACCGGGTGTTCGGCGGCAACGGCGAGTTCAAGGACGCACGCCCTAACTGCATTGGCTAGGGTGACGCCTTTGGGGACGGATGCGACGTCGCGTTGCTGTGGCTCATGGCGTTGCTGTGGCCCATGGCGTTGCTGTGGCTCATGGCGTTGCTGTGACTCATGGGGCTGCTGTGGCTCATGGCGTTGCTATGGCTCATCGCGCTGTGCGAGGCCGCAGGGGAAGGGATACTCCCTCCATCGGCGAGGGCAACGATTGGGTAACTGGTTGCGAGAACGGCTGCGATTGCTAGTGCGGGGATCGATAAAGATTTCATATTTTATGCCTCCCGAGTTTAAGTAAGTGCTGTCTATGGTACGTCGCACAAATGACTTCGGATGAGTGCGATTAAACTCTGAGGCGCAACGTATTACCCCGCGCAGTAACAAACGCAGTTCCATGCGTTGGACGAGACGCAGAGTAAAGGTGCAAGTCTAAGTACGAGATTCCAGTAGCGGCGATTATGATTGGTACGTGGCCGACGGCGCAAAGACGCGGGCTGCAGAATGCCGCCGTCCAGCCGGGCGGTGGCTCCGCCGCCACGATGACCGAGGATCCTACGGGCCTGCGCGCGCTACCCGATAGGCGAGCGTTCCTTGCATCGACGTCAGCATGGCTGCGAGAGCGAGCGAGATCATCGTCCTGCCACTAGAGCGGCGACCGTTGAGATGACTTCGGCATCCTGGCCCTCGCCGATGACCGTCTTTCTGAGACGTCCGTGCCGATCGAAGATCAGCTGCGTCGGCCAGTACTGAACGCCGTAAGCATTCCAGAGCTTCTCGTCGTTGTCGACCGCGACCGGCCACGAGATGCCCTGCGTCGCGAGCGCCTGAACGACATTCGCCCGTACGTGTTCAAAGGGTGTCTCCGGAGTATGGATACCGACGATGAGCAGATCCTTCCTACTGTAGTTGGCGCGCAAAGACCGCAATTCCGGCACGACGTGCTTGCAGTTAATACAATCGAACGTAAAGATGTCGACAATGACCACTTTACCCGTGTACGACGCGGTAGGGGGTCGCGACCCAATCCACTGCGGGGCGTTGGAAAGCGGAGCAAAGGCATTTTGGGCTAATAGGATGACGGAAAACAAAACATTCATATCTCTAGTACGATTTGCTCAACGTGACGGATGAGTGTATATCAGCGGCAGCTATTGGCCGGTGCCGGTGTCGAATGCGATCGCTGGGCAGTTGACCACGAATCCCGCCGGCTTGGCGATCGGCACAACGTCGGCGTACGACATCAGCCGCTTCGATTGCGCGTCGCCCACGACAAGGACCGACCAGAACGGCGAGTAGCCGTTCCGCGTGACGATTGGCGATGTCGGGTGCGAGCGAAAGAACGTTGAATGGCGAGCCCATGTTGGCGGCGTTCGCCGCCGTCGCATCGTCGCCGAGTGGAGCCTTGAGCGCAAGGTAGGCTAGGCCTTGCACGTTGCTTCCAATCTGCGGTCCGTTTGCGATTACGCCAATTGGGATCGCTCCCGCCGAATCGGCTTTCGCGAGGCGAGGCACGTACGTCGCTCGCTCAACTAAGGCGGCGACTGGATCCGAGGCCTCAGTGCTCAGTAGAAAACCGGTTTGCCGTCCACGAAGCCGCGCGCAAGGACGAGCGTCACGGTGTTATTAACGGTGTCGATCGCCGCGACGCGATCTTCGGTATTGGAATGCGTCGTTACATCAAACGGTCCACCCCCGGTGGCGGCGATCGGGGCATCGAGTACGCCTCCGCGACCGTCGACCTCAACGAATGGTGAATAAGCGTCGTCCGCAACGCTGCCAGGCTTTGCGGACCTTGGCGGAAACCCGGTCGCTCCAGCGACATACGAGCGCTGCGGCGAGAAATCCGGCGCGCCCGGAAACGCAACGATTGCAGCGCCGCCAAGCTTGGCGATATCCGGCGTGTAATCAAACGCCTTCCTTCCTTGCGCCGGAGACGTCGGAGGCGTCTGTGACAACGTACCAAACGGTCTCGCCTTTGGCCACGCCGCGATGAAGCGGCAGCGTCACCGTGTGCTTGGCGGCATCAACCGAAACAATGCTCTTGAAGAAACGCTGAACCCGGCTCTGTCGCGGCGCTTGCGGCATGAGTTTCGATTAATATGGATGCAGCACAGGCTGCTATGATAATAATTCTCATGCTGATCAGAACGCTCCTTACAGGTACCACGGATGAGTGATCCGCGGAAATCATCCGCCCGAGCCGGTTCCGGCGTTCTCTTAGCGGATGATAACGTGGTCGGCGTCGAAGTGTGTGCCCCACGATGCCGGCGCTGGAGGGAGATGAGGTTTTGGCTGCGGCGTTTGCGGCGCACGAGGGCTGGGCGTTCGGCGAAGCCTATCGCCGTTACGCGGCGCTGCTCTATTCGGCCGCCTATAACGTGCTGGGTAACGCTGACGAGGCGCAAGACTGCGTAGCGGACGCGGTCGCAAAACTTTGGCGATCGCGGGGAGCGTACTCGGCATCCCGCGGCAATCTGCGAAGCTTCCTCGTCGTCTGCATTCGCAACGAAGCGATCTCGCGCGGCCGACGCCAGGCTCGCGCACTTCGTCTCGAGGAACGCCTCGCCGCGATGCCCGTAGAGCATGAGCAGTTGGGGGCATCCGATCCGATCGAACGTGATCGGGTTCGTAGCGCGCTGCTCGCGCTTTCGCCCCCACAGCGCACCGCTCTCGAACTGGCGTACTACAAAGGAAAGACGCACAGTGAGATCGCAGCCGAGCTTCAAGAACCGCTCGGTACGATCAAAAGCCGCATCAAGCACGGCCTGCGAAAACTCGGCTCCATTTTGGAATCGACCGCACGGATCGGGAGCGACCGCTTGTGAAGTACGAGCACGTCGAGGATCGAGCCGCACTCTACGCGCTCGGCGCGCTCCCTGACGACGAACGCGCGGCGATCGACGCGCACCTTCGCGAGTGTTCCGCCTGCACGGAGGCAGTTGGTGCCGCCGAGCGAGACGTCGCACTGATCGTTTCGACGGAGCCGCAACACGGTGTGCCGCCTGCCCTCGCCGCCCGTATCGATCGACTGGTGCAACCGCGTTCCCTCGAAGGGATGCGCCGTTATCCACGCCCGGCCTGGCCGTACGCCGCCGCGATTGCAGCAGCGCTGCTCCTCGGACTTCTGCCCTCAGCGTATTTCTGGTCGGAGAACCTCGCGATGCACCGCGCGATGCTCGCGCAAAGCAACGCGATGGGTCGCCTCGCGAGCGGTTCGCATCGGACGGCGCACTTTCGGCCGAGCAACGCGAGCCCGCCCGCGGAAGTGATGTACGCGCTCGACGGCTCGTGGTACGTGGTTGTCGTGCGAGACCCGTCAAAGTCGCTCTCTGTCGCGTGGATGCACGACGGCGTGCACACAATGCTCGGCAACGCCGTTCCGAACGGCAACGTCGCGATGCTCTACCTTCCGAAGAGCCACCGCATGGATCGGCTCGCGCTCATGGATGGCAATCGCCTCGTTGCCGAGGCCACGCTCTCATGGCAAAGCACCGTTCCGAATCGTCGCGCAGGTCGATCTGGGTAGAGCGACCGACGAGGCCAGAGTCGACCGACGCCCGTCGCCGGCGAATCGTCCGTTTGGAACTAATCGGTTAGAATCGCTGCGAGCGCGCGGTCCGGAGCTACGTCTTTGGTTATGCAGCGGATAATCGGTTGGCCTGGTCGCGGAGCCTCGAAGTGAATCTGTGCGGCATTGGCAGGCACTGGCGCAAATGCTCGGCGGAGGGAGACACCCAAAACACGAAACGCGGAACTCGCACGCCGGTTGTTCGGCCCCTCGCCGTTTATATGCCATAATCGTTTCGACTTGTCGCAACCGCGCACAACCCAGCGCGACCACCGCGCGGCGACGCTCAAGAGAACTCGACTCCCGGCCATCCCAAAACTTTTATTTCACGTGCATGATCTCGGCGCGGGTCATGTCGACGAGCTGCGAAACGTTTGTCTGCGATGCATCGAAGCCGGCGAGAGTCGCGCCGACGATGAGGTTGCCGAGTAATACGCCGATGCCGACGTGGGTTTCATAGCCCATCGTCACCGTACCCGCGAATGTCTTGTCGCCCAGATTCGGCACTTTGAGAGGTTTGAATCCGGGGATTTTGCTTTTTTCAAGCGCCGTGGCGTAGGCCGAACTGGCAGCACCGGCGTCGGCATAGGAGTCCACGGTAATCGTTACGCGCTTCGAGCCGCTCCCGTTTTCGAAGAACACCGCACGCGTCGCATTCGGGGTGCCTTGGGCCGTCGTGTCGCGGCCGGTTTGTGCCTCGTGCGTCACTTGCGGGAAGAAGTGCCGGACGGCGGGGAGATCGAGTACGGCGCTCCGCGGCAGCAAGACCGGTTGCGCCGGCGCGTTCGACGAGCTCGTCGGGTTGCATGCGATCGCCAAAACGGCGCAGAGGCCTAGGGCGAGTGCCAAGAACGGGCGCATTGACGCCATCGCGCAGTACTTTTGCGGCCGTCCAATAGCCCCCCGCCCAGTGTCACATTTTGTCACGGACGGGGCGGAAACGGTCGGGAGCCGCAGGGACGATCGCGGAAACAGTGCGGCAGATTTTTAGGTAAGCGAAACAGGCGCGGTTGCCATTCAGGTGTCCGAACGAGCCGTTAGGTGGTAGGGTTTGTAAAACGGGGCGGCCCGCTTTATAATGCAAGCCCCGCGAGTTATCAAGGAGTAGGCCTATGAAGGCGCTCGTGCTCACAGGTTTGATTGCGGCGGTGCTTGCGATTTACGGCTGCGGCGGTACCGAGCAGCTTTCGCCCGCCGCGCCGGCAACCCAGTCCCAGGATGTCCGCCCATTGGAGCCACCGGACCAGGTGACGAAGAGTTGCGGGGCCGGGTTCGATCCTGGTCAGCAATGTATCTGGTGGGTTCCAAGGTCAGGCCCCTGGGACATAGACGTGGTCTATGAGGAAGCTTACTCCGATGTCAGTGGACTTTTCTACGCTAAGAATGCGCTCTACGAGGGCAGTGGGAAGAGCGTTTACGTCCTCGTCAAAAGGAAATACCGATACACCCTCACCGGCCTGACCGGGACGCCCCTGGGCATAGCCGCCGATAGTAAAGGCACAGTTTGGGTGAGCAACACCCCGTCGAACCTGCTTAGCGAATTTCCACCGCATAAGACCAAGCCCGCAGCAACGTATACCGATGCTAATCTGAGCAGTCTCTCTTACGTCGCCGTCGATCGTTTCGATAACGTCTACGTCGAGGGCCAAGGCACCTACGGCATTGAGGTCGACGAACTCTGGCCCGCCAGTGGCAGCTTCACGCCGATCGGCTCGCCGGGAGAACTTGGTGACACGGCGGGCGGCCTGGCGTTTCAAAAGAGCGAAACCGGTTCATATCTCTGGATCAACGACCAGGGTACTTCGAGCGCGTCGGGGAGCATTACGCAGTGGTTGTTTCAAAACGGCGGTTTAAAGAAGGTCGGTTCGTTCGGGTACGTCGGTACGAACGGCGCGATCTGGGTCGATCCCGCCGGCAAAGATACCAAACGCGTTTTTGCGACGAATAACGTGGCTTCCGGCTCATACTTCGAGAACAGAGGCGTGGAGTACGCCATGCCGAGTGGCGACATCCTGAGCGAGTCGAGTCCCAGCAAGGAAGCCGCCCTCGACGTCGGCATTGCTGGGGCACATAAGTACTAAGACTGACATACAGGTAGACCCCCGCTGGACACGCTCCGCGTCGAAGGGGAACATGAGCAGGAACTCGCATTGTATTAGGGCGACCCGCCAGAAGACGGGCGCGCTTCAAAAAGTTGCTAAGGAGTTTAAATATGCGGTTAAGCCTTCTAGGTGTCAGCGCCGCACTAGCTGTAGGCGTAGCACTTTCAGCGTGCAACAACAGTAGTCCAGGCTCGTCGGCCGGCTCACCGGCCGGCACGGCGTCGGCCGGTGCCCAAGTCACTTTGATGCACAATGGCCACAGATTTCTGATTCGCCCATCGGCCGGGGTGAAGGTACTCTCAGGTCCGGAGTGCGGAAGCAAGTGGAGCTTCTGCTTCTACGTCTATCCGAAAGACTCCGGACCCTACGTCACAACATCCGACGATACCGCGCCACTCTACAACGTGGCGTCCATCGTCAAAGTCAAGAATAACAAGGTCGACAAGAAGTTCAAGACTTACTTCTCTCCGGACCCGGGTGATCCGACCTCGCAATACATCACCTATAAAGGAAAGGCTCCGAAGAGCCCTCAGGCGGTAAAATTCACCGACGTCTACTGCATTGGATTCTCGCCAAGCGATTGCGCCAATGGCAGCGGCAGCATCCTGTACCTCGGGATTGCCCTCTCTCCGCAGACCTGATCTTTAACCCAAAACATCCGACCTCAAAAAAGGGGGTTCGGCAGCCGCCGGGCCCCCTTCCGTTCGCGGTTCGGCGCGTGATCGGGGGCGAATCGGCGACAGAGAGACAACACTTTCTTTGTCACCCTACGGCTCATATATTGCGACTAAGTCAGGCTAGCTTCGACATTGACGCACCGATCACCGAGGATGCTTTTGTACTCGGAAGGGACCTTCGAGTGAGAGCGAAAGTCTCGGCAAAACATACTCATTAAGAAAGGGAACCTGAATGTCTAAGGCTCTTCACAATGAAATGATGTCGATGATTCGTGAAGGAAAAAACGAATCGGAAATACGTGCAGCGATAGAACCGCGATTGGCCCCGGGCTGCAAGCTAACGACTTATACTGATACCTGTGTCACCAACTCAGGTACAAGCGGTTATAAGCAATGTGGTTATATATCGGGGTGCGACGACCCAAGCAATAACACCGATGCCGAGTGTGGCGCATGCCAGGGGTCTTGACCTAGCGCGCCCCGGCTTTGAGCCAGCGTCGCTTCGGCGGCTCCGTTCTTGCGCCCTATCGCGTTACGCCTCGCGGCGCGGCAGAAGTCCTATCATGCGGCGCTCCTCGGTACGCGTGCCACGAAGGAAGCTCGTGAAGACCTTCCGCCCATCGAACTGCGCAACCGTCTCCTAAGCATCGATGAGCTAAAAAAGGCAGAGCTCGTATAATGTTTCGAGCCATTGGCAACGTGTTAAAGTCGTTCCGCGGCTCGTCGGAGAGCAAGCGGGGCTTGTTCGATCGTTCGTTTACGCCGTCAGATCACGTTTTGCGACCAACACTAGATGCTCGTTATGCCCAGATGCGAGAGGCTATGGCATCCGGCCGGCGAGAACCCATTGCTGCCTTGCTGACGTCGCACTTCGTGAGTATCGGCGTTCGCGGCAAAGAGTCGAATGCTGATGAGATGATCGATTTGGTGTGCAGCCTTGATATCGACCGCGGGAAACGGACGGCGACGACGACGCTTGTGAACATCGAGGAGAGCAACGGCATTGCGAGAGTCCTACAGCATTATGCGATGACGACGACAGCCCAAGTCGGGCCGCTCATGCCGAAGGATTTGCAAACGCTCTCCGCCGACACGTGGGTCTTCACCGATGGTATTTGGTTGCTAACAAAAACGCAGACGTTGGAACTAGAATCGATCTCCGGAGCTGGAGCGCATAGCTACGCCAAGGCAAAGCCGTCGACCAAACCGCCGTCGCGCTCCCCGCTTTTCGTTACGGCTAGGATGTGGGAGTACCTCGAGCCAATCGCGCGGGGCATCCGCTACGAGGACCCACTCGAAGCATTCATCATACGCAATGGCCTCGGCGAACTTGATGGGGGCGGTACGCAACTTGGAGATCGACCAAAGATCGAGTTTGTCGATGTGACCTTCTGGCTGCAGGATTCGGAGGAAGCACTAGCCCGGGCACGGGAGGAGTTCGACCGGCTCGGTGCGCCCGTAGGATCAGAGTTACGGTACGAGCGGGGCAATCATAATTTTACGGAACCCTTTGGGTCGACGGAGTGCATCGCTGTATTCTTAGACGGCGTCTCGTTACCCCGTGACGTCTACAAGAACGAGGATGTCAATAAGGTCGTCGCGCACTTGAATGAGGCGTTGCGATCCGGCGATCTTGGTGGGTTTCGGTCGCATTGGCGTGGTCCTAAAGAGACGGCGCTCTTTTTTAACGGACGCAATGCAGACGCCATGCGAGACGCCATGCTTCTCGTGCTGACCGCCGAGCCGCTCTGTCAGAACGCGGAAGTGATCGTTCGCTTTGGCAGGCATCCACTAGGGCCCGAGCCGTTCAGGATGCCCTTACACGGATCTCCGTAGCCCGCGACGGTTCCGAACGCCGGTATTCTCTTCGGGCCGTCTAGACGTGCCCCGATTTGCGTAACTTGGAGACCAGAATACGCCCCGGCTTGAGAATATGGTCGTTCAGGAGCGAACATGCTTCTTCTATTTTTCTTCGTGAGATGAGCTCGAGCAGTTTACGGTGTTCGCGCTGTGAGTCCGCAAAGTTATTCGTTACTTTGACTTCGTGATAAAGATACCGCTCGACGCTCCGCTGCAACGAAAGAATCTCGGCGAGCAGTCGCGGTCGATCTGCGGCCTTGTAGAGAATAGTGTGAAACGTCGTATTTTGCTCGCCCCAGCGCTCTGGCCAGCGACCGATACGATCCAGGACTTGGGACGCCTTCTGCAAATCGCCGTCAGTAAGGCTCGGTGCTGCGACGCGCAGTGCACAACATTCCAAGGCCGCGCGCATCTCGTTAAGTTCTTCGAGTTCGGCTGCAGAAAGCGCCGCGACGATCGCTCCGCGACGTGGTCGAATCTCGACAAGTCGTTCGGCTTCGAGTCTAAGAAAGGCTTCACGAATCGGAACGTGGCTCACGCCGAAGGATCGGGCAATCTCATCTTGACGCAAAGGCTCGCCCGGTGCGAGCCGACCGCTCACGATGTCGTCGCGCAGTCGCTCGACGACGAGATCGGGGGTTGACACAAGAAGTTTCACCTAGATAATATATTATCTATGAGTCCGAGTTTCAAGGCCAGATGGAAGATTGAAAACGGAAACGCCAAGCGCGCCGCGCCACGGAAGCCGGAAGTTTTGTTCGCTACGGCGAGCTTGGCGGTGCTGCTCTCAATCGCCCCGCAGCTCTCACACGCGGATCGCGATCCGCGTGTTGGAAGACTCGTCAGGCAGTCAGGAGTCGCTCTCCACGTCGATGCCCTGCGTTCGATCGAAGTCATCCATGCCGAAGGCAGCGTGGTAGCTGCCGGGCTCTCCGGCAGTGGCGATAGCTGGAACGAAATGAGCGGCATGCGGGAAGCATCGCTTTTTTCAACGCCGCCCCTTGGCGGCGGCAGCGGATGGGACGGCAACGAGAGCTGGAATCTCGACCAAACGGGATTAGTGATCGTCGACGGAAGCGTCCTCGGGCGTTCGAGCGCCGTCAATCAAGCATACTTCGGTAACTACGACCTCTGGAAGCCGGGCTATGGCGGTGCGACTGTCGCGTGGGGCGGTTCAAAGAGTGAGAAGGGCAAGAGCTACGACGTTCTTACCGTGACGCCGCCGAAATCCAGCTTGCCGATCGACGTCTGGTTCGATCGTGTAACGCATCTGCCGGTCGAGGTGGTGCAGAGGGCCGGGCCGATGGTGACGACCATAACCATGGCGGCTTTTAAGCCGGTAGATGGCCTCATGATTCCCTATCGCGTGGACACGTCGACGAACACGGGCGACAGTACCTCGTTTACCGCGACCAGCGTCGAGGCGAACCCACCTGGCGGTGCCGCCAATTTCGCTGCCCCGAAATCGTCGCCGCACGATTTCTCGATAGCAGACGGTGCGACGCAGTCTTCCGTCCCGATCCAGATTTCCGAGAATCACGTGTATCTCGACGTCACGCTCAACGGCAAGGGACCGTTCCACTTCGAATTCGACACCGGCGGAGCGAACGTCATCGATTCGGCAGTCTCCAAGGAGCTCGGCGTGGCCAGCGGCGGATCGATACAGGTTACAGGGGTGGGCAGTGCGAGCTCGACCTCGAGCTTCGCAGTGATCAAAACGCTTCAAGTCGGGAACGCACGCGTCGCCAATCAAGTCTTTGTCGTGCTTCCGATAGCAAAGAGCGTAGGCAGGGCCCACGGAATGCCAATGGATGGCGTGATCGGCTACGAAGTACTCTCGCGCTTCGTGACGACCTTCGATTACGGGAATAAGAAGGTCGTGTTTCATATGCCGGGCTCGTATACGTCTCCACCCGATGCGACCGTGATACCGATTGTGCAGTACGGCACGCAGCCGCAATTTGCGTGCAGTATCGACGGCGTGCCGACGACGTGCACGCTCGACACCGGTGCACGCAACTCGATCTCGCTCTTTAAACCGTTCGTCGAGGCGCATCCGAGCGTCGTACCGGCAACGCTTACTGCACTGGGAGCGAATGGATTCGGCGTCGGCGGCCCCAATATTGGTCGGCTCGGGCGCGTGCAGAAGCTATCGTTCGGTGGCCTGACGCTTCGCGATCTCGTCGGAGATTATACTACGCAAAGCAAAGGCGGACTTGCGATGCCTTTCATCGGTGCCAATGTCGGCGGCGCAGTCTGGAAACGCTTCAGCATGACGCTCGATTATCGTGAGTTCGCCATGGCACTCACACCGAACGCGGACTTCGGCATGCGCGATCATTGGGATCGCAGCGGAGTCTTCCTCATCAACAATGGTGCAATAAAGATCGTCGACGTTCGCCCCGGAACGCCGGCGGCAAATTCAGGTCTGGCCGAGGGCGACGTGATCGTATCGGTTAATGGCTCTTCGGGTCTCTCGCTCCGTCAGGTCCGCGAGCGCTTCTTGGCCGACCCTGGAACCGTCGAACATCTGGTGGTCAAGCGTAAAGACGGCGCGACGCGCGACATCGATCTTACGCTCGAGGATTACGTCTAGCCGGCCAGTCCTCGAGCATAGAGGAGAGGCTTTACACGTTCTGGTAGGCGAGCGTATGGTCGTACTTGCAACAAGCCTTTTCGGCGTTATCGTAGCCCTCACTGCAACATTCGGGAACCTGCAATATCGCGCTATCGGGCCGGCCATCGCGGGCGGGAGGGCGACGGCGGTTGCCGGCAGCGATTCGGATTCGCTGCTGTATTACGCCGGCGGAGCCGGCGGCGGCGTTTTTAAAAGCGTCGACGGCGGCGCGTCGTGGAGGCCGGTCTTCGACCGTGAAAGGGTAGCGCCGATCGGAGCGATCGCGGTCTCGCCTCGCGACAATGAGGACGTGTGGGTTGGCACCGGTGAGTCGAATCCGCGCAACGACGTCGAATCCGGTAACGGCATCTGGCATTCGACCGACGGCGGCAAGACGTGGCGCTTTGCGGGGTTGGCCGGCGCCGGGCAGATTTCGGAGATTTCCATCGATCCGCGCGATCCACGCACCGTTGTCGCCGGCGTTCTCGGACGCGTCTTCGCCGACAGCACCACGCGCGGCGTCTACGTCACGCACGACGGCGGCGCTCAGTGGTCTCGCACGCTCTACGTCGGACCTTCCAGCGGCGTTTCGGATCTCGTGCGCGATCCCGACAGATCGTCGACGCTCTTTGCCGGGGTCTATCAATTCCGCCGTCAGCCGTGGATGATGGCCAGCGGCGGTCCAAATGGCGGGATCTATCGCTCCGACAACGGAGGTGCGACGTGGCATAAACTGAGCGGCCGGGGCTTACCGCCGGCTCCGACGGGACGCATCGGATTGGCGGCCGCCGGCGGTGGGCGAGTCTATGCCGTCGTGCAGTCGCGCGCGGCCGAATTGTGGCGGTCCGACGACGATGGTGGAACCTGGAAGGAAATGCCGCACAGCCACTACCTCGGCGATCGCCCGTTTTACTTCAGCCGAATCTTCGTCGATCCACACGATCGCGATAGGCTGATCGACGTTGGCCTGATCCTTTCGCGAAGTGACGACGGCGGCCGAAGCTTCCATGCGATCGCGACCAATGCGGGATGGGATTATCATCAGGTCTGGTGGTCGCGTGACGGCCGACGCGTGACCGTGGCCAACGACGAAGGCGTGGTTATGTCAGGCGACGGCAGCGCGAATTGGTGGCAGCCGTACGACCTGCCGTTCGCACAACCGTACCACATCGGACTCGGCGCCACCGCACCGAACTACCGCGTCTGTATCGGTCTGCAGGACGACAGCACCTGGTGCGGATGGTCGGCCGTCGATAACGGGATCGGCATCCTCAATCGCGATTGGACGACGGTGGGCCCGGGAGACGGCATGTGGGCGTTGCTCGACCCACTGGACAGCCATCTGATTTGGAGCACGTCGACCAACAGCGATACCGGTCAAGTCTTCTTGTTTGACGAGCGGACGCAGCAAGTCGCAGAGGTTTCGCCGTACGCACGTTCCAATTCGGGGCCGCCCTACGCGCTGCGATATCGCTTTAATTGGGATTCGCCTATCGCGTTCACCGTGTCGGCACATCCGGACGTACTCGTCGGCGGGAACGTCGTATTCGAGAGTGCCGACCGCGGCCAAACGTGGACCGTCATTAGCCCGGATTTGACGCGCAACGAAAAGTCGCACCAACAGCCCTCGGGCGGTTCGATCGACCTCGATCTCTCCGGTGCCGAGACGTCGGATACGATTCTCGATATCGAAACGACGACGCTCGACCCCTCAATGATTTGGGTCGGAACGGACGACGGTCTGGTTCAGCTGACGCGCGATGCTTCGACAGGCTCAGCACAAGGTGTGCACTGGAGCGACGTCACGCCGCCCGGTATCCAGCCGTGGGGAAGGTTTTCTACCGTCACGCCCGGTCACTTCGGCGCGGGAACGGCGTATACGGCATACGACCGGCACATGGTCGGTGACGACCACCCCTACGCGTTTGCGACCGACAATTACGGCGCGACGTGGCATTCGATCTCGGGCGATCTGCCCAACGACGTTTTCTTGCGCGTCGTGCGCGAAGATTCTAAGGATCGGAATCTGCTCTACGCAGGTTCGCAACGCGGCGTCTGGCTGTCGTTCGACCGCGGCGCGCACTGGCAATCGCTGCGGCTCAACATGCCTGCGACCGCGATCTACGATATCGAGATACAACCCCAGACCGACGACTTAGCCGTCGCCGCGCACGGACGCGGGGTTTGGATACTGGACGACCTCCGTCCGCTGCGCCAGCTCGCTCGCGCCCAAGGCTCCGGCGTCACGCTCTTCGCACCACGCGACGCCTATCGCATGTTCCAGTTTTCACCCGTCAATAATTTTCCGTGCTGTGCGCCGGTGACCACGGCAACCAGCGGACAAACGCTCCCGGGCAACGTCTTCATCGGAAAGAATCCCGAGTATCCCGCATCGCTCAGCTACTACTTATCGCAGCGGGCTGCGCACCGCCCATCGATCGAAATCGTTGACGCGCAAGGACGCGCGATCCGTCACCTCAACAGTATCCCGAACCTCGTCGGCGTCAATCGCACCGGCTGGGATCTTGCCGAGGATGGGCCGGTCAAATGGCATGGAACGTTCAAGGAAAATCAAGGTCCGGAGACGGGGCCGGAGGCGCTTCCCGGAACCTACACCGTGCGATTGAACGCCGGCGGCCGCAGGTACGAACAGCCGCTAACCGTCCTGACGGATCCCCGCGACGGTGACGGCGCGGATCGCTACGTAAAACGCCACACGTTCTTGACCGAGATCTATGCCGAGTACGGCGCAATCGATACGTGGCTCAACGCTATCGACGCGAAGCTGAAGACTTCGACGCCGGCTCAATCTACGGCGCTACGCGCCTTTGCGGGTGAACTCGCATCGTCGCCGCGCAACGTCGAGGACTTGACCGGCGCGCAGGCTCTCCGTGACAGAATCGGCGACATGTTTGCTCGTGTGAATAATTCATTCCAGGCGCCGACGGCCGCGCAGCTGGAAGAAGGAGCCGACATTAAACGGACGTTCGAAAACCTGTCCGCGAAGCGCGACGCCCTCGGGCTGCCATGACGGCCTGCCGCTCTTTGGGCCTAGGTAGGGCCTGCTCCTTGGCGCGGAGTTTAGCGGGTGGGTAAAACGAGCAATAAAAGCTGAGCTGAGGGAGGCACTTACATGCGAGCGACTTGGAAACCGCACACGAAGCACGGAGACCTCACGGGGCGGGCCGACCTTCCCGATAGCGTGTTCGCGTATCCAAAGAAGCGTAAAGAACCGATGACCGACGCGTCGCACGTGCGAAATGCCATCGCACGCTTCGATCAGGTGATCGATGTCTCCGATGCGGAGCGCGCGCAGGCCTTCGAGAACATCAAGTCCGCCGCCCACCATTACGTCGTTGAGATGTCCGAATCGGAGTGGGAGGAGCTCGGTCGCACGCCAAAGACTGGCCGCACGGCCGCCGATCGGAGGAGCTCGGCACGGAAGGCTGCCGATACGCGCAAGAGCCGATAGCCAAGGCGTCACGCAGATCTCGATCGGTCCACCTGCAGACGCTTCGGTCAAGGACGCGCTACTGCTGTTGCTCCATCCCGCCATCATGAGATCGGATCAGGGTTGGCAGATAATCGCAACGTGCCACGCCACATCGCGCTGCTACGCGGAATCAACCTCGGCCCCAACCGTCGCGTCGCGATGACCGACCTGCGCGATCTCCTGACCGCTGCCGGGTACGGCGACGTGCAGACCTACCTGCAGAGCGGCAACGTTCTGCTGAGCAGCGACTCAGCCGCCAAGCATTTGGGGGCCGAGCTCGCCCAGCGCCTCCGTGCCGGTCTCGGCTTCGACGTCGCCGTCGTCGTGCGCTCGCGCGAGGAGCTTGCCGATGTCGTCGCGCGCGACCCGTTCGCCGGCATCGCGGGCGATCCTAGGCGCTACCAGGTGACCTTCCTCTCGGCCGTGCTCGATCCCGCGCGCGCAGCTGAGCTCGCGGCCGTCGCGCTCGCGCCCGAACGAGTCATAGTCAGCGGCCGCGAGATCTACGCCTGGCACCCGAGCGGCGTCGGCCCGTCGGCGCTGGCCAAGCTGCTCTCAGATCGGCGTCTGGGCG
>PMHJ01000013.1 GCA_003158175.1 Candidatus Cybelea septentrionalis | reverse complement strand
AGAGCGTCATCTTCTCTTGCAGAGGGGCCGGCGTCGTCAGCATCCGGTTCAGCCACCAAAGCTGCAACGCGAAGATCGCGTCCCGGCCCTCGCGCGCCCTCTGTCGATGCGTCGTCGTTTCTTGAGCCAGCATCGAGCGCTGCAGCGGGTCCGTTGCCATCGAAACGGGCACGCCCAAGTCCTCGAGCTCTTGGGGCGGCGTAATCGAAGAAACCGGCGGAACCGTCAGCAGTGAAGCCACCGCGTCGCCGGCCGACATTGCGGCGTAACGCCGCACCTGATCGGGCGTGANNGCGACGGAGCAAATGCGCGGCTGAGCGTTCGCCCAGCCGTCCGACGCGTGGCTGCAGCGCCGTTGCGAGATCGGGCCGGCCCGCCGGACGGACGATGCCGCCGACGTCGACCGGGGTCTGCTGTGCCGCCATTGCCGCATAGTTTTCCGCGTTGCAGCCGCAATCGCCCTCGGCACGCACCGACGTCTAACCGGGCTCTAAGCGGACGAACGCCGAATGGCGGCGCGATGGCAGATTTTCAAGCAAACGCCGAACGGATGGAGCGGCTAGTCACAGAGTTGCGCGAGCGTCTCGTCGCGGTTCGAGCCGGCGGCGGCGCCGAAGCGGTCGAGAAACACCGCCGGCGCAATAAGCTGCCGGCCCGAGAGCGCGTCGAACGCCTGCTCGATCCAGGTTCGGATTTTCTCGAACTCTCGGCGCTTGCCGCCTCAGGAATGTACGACAACGATTCGCCGAGCGCGGGCATCCTTACCGGGATCGGTATCGTAGAGGGACAGCACTGCGCGATCGTCGCGAACGATGCCACCGTTAANNCCGATGACGGTCAAGAAGCATCTGCGCGCACAGGAAATCGCGCAGCAAAATCATCTTCCGTGCATCTATCTCGTCGATTCCGGCGGCGCGTTCTTGCCGTTACAAGCCGAGGTCTTTCCCGATCGCGACCACTTTGGGCGCATCTTCTACAATCAAGCGCGGATGTCGAGCCTACGCATCCCGCAAATCGCAGCGGTTATGGGCTCGTGCACCGCGGGCGGTGCCTACGTGCCGGCGATGAGTGACGAAACCGTCATCGTCAAAGGCCAAGGCACGATCTTTCTCGGGGGGCCGCCGCTGGTAAAGGCGGCCACCGGCGAGGTTGTAACCGCCGAAGATTTGGGCGGGGCCGACGTGCACACGCGCATCTCGGGCGTCGCCGATCACTTTGCCGAGGACGACGCGCACGCGCTCGCACTCATCCGCGAAATCGTACGCAACCTTCATCTGGAACGGCCACGGCAATGGGATCGGATCGAACCCGCGCCGCCCAAGCACGACCCCCGCGAAATCTACGGCATCATTCCGGCCGATAGCCGTACAGGTTACGACGTTCGCGAAATCATCGTGCGGCTGGTCGATGCCTCGGAGTTCCACGAGTTTAAATCGCGCTACGGTACGACGCTCGTCTGCGGTTTCGCGCGCATCGAGGGGCATCCGATCGGTATCCTTGCCAACAACGGCATTCTCTTTAGCGAGAGCGCGCTCAAGGGCGCGCATTTCATCGAGCTCTGCACGCAACGCGGCACGCCGCTGCTCTTCCTGCAGAACATCACCGGCTTCATGGTCGGCCGCGAATACGAGAACCGCGGCATCGCCAAAGACGGCGCGAAACTCGTGATGGCCGTCGCGTGCGCCGAAGTGCCGAAGTTCACCGTCGTGATCGGCGGCAGTTTCGGCGCGGGAAACTACGGCATGTGCGGCCGCGCCTACGCACCGCGCCAGCTTTGGATGTGGCCTAACGCGCGCATTAGCGTGATGGGCGGCCCGCAAGCTGCGAGCGTTCTTTCCACGGTCAAGGGCGACATGACGCCGGAAGAACGAACGGCTTTTGAGGCGCCTATTCTCGAAAAATACGAGCGGGAAGGCAGCCCCTATTATTCGACCGCGCGCCTTTGGGACGACGGCATCATCGATCCTCTCGATACGCGCCGCGCGATTGCGATCGGTCTCGATGCAGCCGCGCATGCCCCGCAGCCGCGCACGCAATACGGCGTGTTCCGAATGTAGGTCAGTGTAGCCAGAAACCATCAGCCTTTCCGTCGGAACCCACGACGAGAAACGCGCTCTTCGCTTCACCGCCAAAGTCGACCAAGTACCGGTACTCCGTAAACCCTTCCGATACGGAGGAACTCAGCAGCGTCATCGCTCGAACGTCGCCAAGCGCTTCGGGCTGCGTCGCCAAATATGGGCGCAAGAGAGCAGCGATGGCCGGATCTACGACGCCCGCGCGACGTGAAGGCGCACTCGCCGCTACCGCTTGGGGGTAGAAGAGCGTTAGCACGGAATCGAGCACGGCTTGGGCCGGAAAGCCGGCGCAGTTTGTCAGGGCGACGATCGCAAACCGGTCACGCACGAAGAGCGCGTTGCCCGCAACGTAGCCCGAGGGCGTTCCCTCGCGGCCGATCATCAACATGCCGGCTTGCCGGCTTGACTGAAAGGCCCGCTGCATTGCGCGCAGCGAGGCGGCCGGAAGTAGCGTGCCCCGGAAGAGCGCGCTGTCGAACTGCGCTACGTCGGCGGCGGTCGAAATGAAGCTGCAGCACTTGCGATCCCAGGCGTCGGTTTCCGGCGCAGCTGGGCCGAAGACATCACGCCACTCATAGTAGCCCAGCGCGAGCGGTGCCCAATCGGGCGGTTCCCCGGACCACGTGTGATCCATTCCGGCCGGCGCAAAGACGTGGTCGTGCAGGTAACTGACGAGAGGCACTTCCGCGACGCGCTCGATGACGTCGCCGAGAACGTCGTAGTTCGCATCGTCCGCTCGAGGCGAGAGCAGTTTGCGCACCGTCGTGCTCGAGTCCGGTAGAGCGGGAAGATACCGCTGTACCGGGTCGTCGAGACGGAGTTTGCCTTTTGCAGCGAGCTGCATCACGGCGACGGCCAAGAAGAGCGAGCCGATCGAGCCAATCGGGTACCGAGTCTGCACCGTTGCTGGGACATTTTTTTCGAGATCGGTACTCCCTCGAGCGCCTGCGTACACGACCTCGCCGTTCTCGACGATCGCCAAAGAAATGCTCGGCGCGAGCTTCCAGGTGACGACATCGCGCAGAAGTTTGTCCAATGAGGCTCGGGCAGGCGGTCCGTCGGGCAACGGCTCAGCCGGACTTGCAGCGGTAAGCGCCAGCATAATTGCGTATGCCGCGATGCAACCCCGCCTTAAATCCCCGCGTACCATTCGTAGCCCTGATCTTCCCAGTAGCCGCCGCGTCCGCCGGCGATGGTCGCAAAGCTGCCGACGACTTCGATTCGCGCTACCCACTTTGCGCTTTTATAGCCTAGCTGCGTCGGTACTCGCAGCCGCACGGGCGCACCGTGATCGGGATCGAGAGGCGCGTCGTTGAGCCGCAGTGCGAGCAGCGCCTGCGGATGGCTGGCTTGATGGAGATCCAGGCTCTCGTAGTAGAGGTTGCCCGAACCGTCGTTGTCCATGCAGCGAAACACGACGTAGCGCGCGTCGTTACGGAGGCCAACCATATCGAGCAGCCCTCCGAGCGGCACGCCGCTCCACTTTCCAATCGCGCTCCAGCCTTCGACGCAATCGTGGCGCGTGATTTGCGTCTGCTGCGGCATGCGCCGCAATTGCGCGAGCGAAAAGATCGCAGGGCGCTCGACGGCCCCCTCGACGAACAAACGATACGGAGCGAAGTTACGCGCAACGAGATCCGTGTAGCGCGTGTCCGACGGCGCGGCGAATCCATTCACTCTAAAATGACGATCGACGTCGTTCTCGCGGTATTCGCGAGCCAAGCCTCGCGTTCCAATCAAAAGGTGGTTCAGTCCCTCGGCCGAGGCGAGGATGCGCCGCACGTTGTCGTTGTTGTTGAGTGCCGAACCGATCGGCCCGCAGCCCGCGAGCGCCGACGCAGCCGAGGCGAGAAAAAGCCGTCGCCTCATTGGGGTTGATACCAGCCGCTGATCATGGATCGCATCTGATTGACGACCCCTTGCGTCGCGACTTGGAACGTGTGGATTCCAAAGAAGCCTACGAGCAACACCATGCCGACGAAGTGCCACAGGCGCGCGAACTGACGCCCGCCGAACACGACGGTCAGCGGATTGGCAATCGCGTCGATTCCCGGCGAGAGCGCCAGGCCCGTCAGCACGACGAGCGGCGCGAGGACGAAGAGCACCGTCGTGTACGCGGCCTTTTGCAAGGGATTATAGATGCCGTGGGGCGGCGGCTCCTTGCGCAACTTTAAGTAGAAGGCTTGCATCGGCCAAAGCTTCGGAAGATCACTCGGCCGTAATATCATCTCGCGCAAGTTCCCTTTGATCGCGCTGGAGATCAGCCAAGCCAGCCAGCAGAGCGCCGCGATCCATGCAAAAAACAGGTGCCAGCGGCGCCCGGCGGCGAGGTCCTGATAGCCTGGGATGATGATCGGTGCCGGAAATGCGTGCGCGCTCTTCGCACCCATGCCGTCGTCAGTCCACCCGAGCCAACCCGTGGTAAAGAACGTATGACCGAAGAGCTTGGTCGTTCCAACGCCATCGGCCGGCGAGCCGATCGCCAGCACGCGCCGCGCCGCGTCGCTCTTGTCGGAGGCGTCCAGGTTCGGCGACGCGTTGAAGATTTGGAGACCACTTCCGATCAGCACAACAAACGCGAGCACCCAAAGCCAGTGGCTGGCACGCGTCAGCAGCGGATAGCGATAGATGGCCTGGCGCCCAGCAACCTTCATCCTTGAAGTATAACGCGCGCGAGGCCCGCTCGGATGACTCCTCGAACCCCGGCGCCCATGGCCGAGAGCATTCGCCTCGTCGTCTCTGAGGGCATAGCCCACGTCACCCTGGCGCGGCCGGAGGCCCGCAACGCCTTCAATGGCGAGACAATCGAGCGTCTGCACGACGTTTTTGCGCGGATCACGGCGGCCGACGACGTGCGTGCGGTCGTCCTGGGCGGCGAGGGCAAAGTCTTCTGCGGGGGCGCCGATATCAACTGGATGCGCGAGTCACTCGACCTAAGCTTCGACGCCAACGTCGCCGACGCCGAACGCATGAGCGACATGTTTCGCACAATCGATAACTGTCCCAAGCCGGTGATCGGCCAAATCCACGGCGCGGCACTTGGAGGAGGTGCCGGCCTCGCGGCCGTCTGCGACATCGCCATTGCAGCCGACGACGCGGTTTTCGGATTCACCGAGGTCAAGCTCGGCATCATTCCAGCGGTGATCTCTCCGTTCGTTCTCGCGAAGATCGGCGCGTCGCACGCGCGAGCGCTCTTCCTGACGGGAGAACGCTTCGATGCGCGGCGAGCCAAACACATCGGTCTCGTGCACGAAGTCGTGCCCGCGGTCGAGCTCGGTGCCGCAGTCGAGCATTGCCTGGAGGAACTCTTCACGGCAGGCCCCTCGGCCGTACGCGCCGCCAAACTGCTGATCCGTCGCGTGATCGACAACGATTACGACGACTCCCGCGCGATTACCGCGCGCGCGATCGCGCAACAGCGCATCGGCACCGAAGGCCAGGAAGGGCTACGAGCCTTCCTCGAACGCCGGCAGGCTTCGTTCGTAAAAGATCTAGAGCGCGAGGACCCATCAGTCTGAACACCCTGATCACGCGACTCCTGATCGCCAATCGCGGCGAGATCGCGGTGCGCGTCGCGCGCGCGGCACGCGAAATGGCGATCGTGCCGCTCGGCATCTACTCGGAAGCCGATGCAAATGCTTATCACCTGCAGTTCGTCGACGAAGCGCGCTGCGTCGGTCCGGGGGCGGCGGCGCAATCGTACCTTAACGCGGAGGCAATCATCGCGGCGGCGCTCACCATGAAGGCGGACGCAGTCCACCCAGGATATGGATTTCTCTCCGAGCGCGCGCCGTTTGCAGCCGCGGTGCGCGATGCCGGACTCATCTTCGTCGGACCCGCGCCCGAAGCGATGGCGGCCATGGGCAGCAAGATCGAAGCGAAGCGCCTCGTGCGAGCCTCGGGCGTGCCAACCGTTCCCGGTTATGACGGCGACGACCAGTCGCTCGCGACGTTGCGCCGGGAAGCGCAGCGAGTCGGCTTTCCGCTGCTGATCAAAGCGAGCGCGGGTGGTGGCGGGCGCGGCATGCGCGTCGTCGATTCGGTGGAACGCTTTGACGAAGCGCTCGAAGCCGCGAAGCGCGAAGCGCTCGCGGCCTTTGGCGACGATGCTATTTTGCTCGAGCGCTACCTTCGCGACCCGCGTCACATCGAGTTCCAAGTCCTTGCCGACGCGCACGGCACGACGCTGCACTTTGGCGAACGCGAGTGCTCGATTCAGCGGCGCCATCAGAAGATTATCGAAGAGGCGCCGTCGGTAGCACTGACGCCGGGCCTGCGCGCGGAGATGGGCGCCGCGGCGGTGCGTGCGGCCGAATCGGTCGGCTACGTCAACGCCGGTACCGCTGAGTTCATGCTCGATTCCGACGGCGCGTTTTACTTTCTCGAGATGAACGCGCGTCTCCAGGTCGAGCACCCGGTCACCGAGCTGGTTTACGGCATCGACCTGGTGCATTGGCAGCTTCGCATTGCTTCCGGCGAACCGCTTACGATCGCGCAAAGCGAGATCCGACCGCGTGGATGGGCGATCGAAGCCCGTCTCTACGCTGAAGATCCCGCGAACGACTTGCTCCCTTCGACCGGAACGCTGACTTACTGGTCGCCGCCGGAGGGGCCCGGCATTCGCGTCGATGCCGGCGTTACAACGGGAAGCGAAGTGAGCCACTACTACGATCCGATGCTCGCTAAGCTGATAGTCTCGGGCAGCGACCGCAGCGCCGCGATCGCGCGACTTGAACGAGCGCTGCTCGATTTCGGGGTTGACGGCGTGCGCACGAACCAGCCGCTCTTGCTTTGGATCGCGCGCGATGAGGCGTTCCGCGCCGGCGAAACGACGACGAGCTTTCTGGATAAGCGTTTCGACGCGTCATTCTTTTCGACACTGGCGGCGCCACGCGAAGCGGTCTTGCTCTGTGCCGCGGCCCTGCTCGTCGACGGTCGCGCGCCCTGGCGCATCGGTGAAATCGGCGTGCCGCTACGTTTGCAACTCGGCGAGAGCATCGTCGAAATCGTCGCAGATGCACTTAGCGTTCCGGGAACATGGCGCTTGTCGGGTCCGTATTCCGGCGACCTCCACGCTCAACGTCGAGGCGAGCGCGTGCAGGCAGGGTTCGACGGCAGGGCGATCTCGGGCGCGGTAACCTATGCCGGCGACGCGTTTGACGTGCATCTCGACGGTCGCACGTGGCGCTTTTCGTTTGCATCGCCGCCGTCTGCGGAGTCAGCCGGACAGAGCCACGGCGGCGTCGCCGGCGCGCGCGTCGCTGCGCCCATGCCGGGGAAGATCGTCAAGGTCGCGGTTCGCGAAGGCGACGAGGTCGAGGAGCATGCGCTCCTCATCGTGCTCGAGGCGATGAAGATGGAGCACCGCATAGAAGCCACGGCCCCCGCGAGCGTCAAGTCAGTGTTCGTCAAAGAAGGGCAGATCGTCAGCAGCGGCACGCCGCTGGTGGAACTCGCATGACCACTCCCGGTGTCATCCTGAACCTATCGAAGGACGACAAGAGATAACGCATGACCTTACCAAGACACGTTACGATCTTTGAGATGGGCGCGCGCGACGGGCTGCAGAACGAAGACGCGGTCATCGCGACCGACGAGAAGGTGCGTTATATCGACCTGCTCTCCGAGACGGGCTTGAAGTGGATCGAAGCGACGTCGTTCGTCAGCCCGAAAGCGATTCCGCAGCTCGCCGACGCTACAGAGGTTTTCGCGCGCATTCGTAAGGCGCCAGGCGTGCGCTATCCCGTGCTCGTTCCAAATCTCAAGGGCTACGAGCGCGCGCGCGCGGCGGGCGCCGATGCGATCGCGGTTTTTACGGCTGCTTCCGAACGCTTTACGAAGCGCAACATCAACATGACGATCGACGAATCGCTCGCGACATTTCGCGACGTCGTGAGCAGCGCGAAGCACGACGGCTGCTGGGTGCGCGGCTATATCTCGACCGCTTTCGGATCGCCCTTCGGCGACGGGGTCACGGCGCAGATGGTGGTCGACGTCGCCTCCAAGTTAATGGCGATGGGCTGCGACGAGCTGTCGATCGGCGACACGATCGGGGTGGGCGTACCAAGCCAGGTCGACGAGCTCGTGCCATTACTCGCAGCGCGGATTCCACTCGATCTCATCGCGATGCACTTTCACGACACGCGGGGCACCGCGCTCGCCAATGTGTACGCAGCGCTGCTCAACGGCATCTCGAAGTTCGATTCGTCGTCGGGCGGACTAGGGGGCTGCCCCTATGCGCCCGGCGCTACCGGTAACGTCGGCACCGAGGATGTTCTCTACATGCTCGAGCGGATGGGCATCGAGACGGGAGTCGACATCGCGAAAGTGCGCGCAGCATCGCGCTTCATCGCCGGCGTCGTCGACCACGCACTCACGAGCAAAGCCTATCAGGCAATGGAAGCCGCCGAAGCCGCAGCGATCTCGTGATGCTTGATCGGTACCCTTCGACAGGCTCGGGGCAGGCTAAGCTCNNCGCGTTGCGGTGTGTGAATCGGTATAGGCGCTGATTTTATTGTCCACGAGGCCGGTCGCGAGCCCAGCGGACCGCACTTGCGCATCGGTGGGCAACGCGCCGCGGCCCTTGGGATGAAAGACCCACAGGGCACCGTCTGCCTTCAGGCGTGCGGCGGCACGCTTGATGCGCGTTAGATCGCGCGGAGCGTTGACGCGGACGAAAATGAGATCGTAGCTCGTGCGCAATACTTGCGACGCCGACTTTGCGAGCGCCGCATTTAGCCCCGTAACGAAAACGTCATCGTGGGGCCCAACCAGCGCGACGTGCGCGTCGGCGAACACACCGAGTTTTTCCAAGAGCGAGCGTCCCGAGTAGTCGCGTTCCTCGCGCGTTTTCATATGAAGCCGAGGTTCTTTGGCTTCGGCGGAATCTCCGTGTACGCCATCGGCCGGTCCCACCAGTCGTGGCGGCGGACCTCTTTTAGGCGCGCGCTCGGCGGCGGCGGCAAACGCAGCTCGAGCGCGCGCTCGTACGCGGAAAGATAACGATCGATCATTCGCTCGATGCTGAACTCCCGTTCGACGCGGGTCCTGCACGCGCGACGATCGAGCGCCGCGAGCTGCGGCACGCGTTCGACCGCATCGTCAACCGTATCGCATAAGAAGCCGGTGACACCATCCACGACGATCTCGGGAAGCGAACCCATGCGCGCGCCCAGCACGGGAGTGCCACAGGCCATCGCTTCGATCAGCGTCATGCCGAAACGCTCGGGCCGCGTCGTCATGTGGACGAGCCCCAGAGCCTCAGAGAGCAGTTCGTTGCGTGCCTCACGCTCGATGGCGCCGAGGAACTGCACGCGATCGCCGTCGATGTGGGGTGCGACCTGTTCGCGAAAGTAGGCCTCGTCGTGCGGGATCGCGGCCATCTTCAAACGCACGCCCGCGCGCCGGGCGATCTCGATCGCGAGGTGCGTTCCCTTTTCGGGATGAAAACGGCCGAGAAAGCAGAGATAATCCCCCGGTTTGTTGCTGAACGTAAAGTGCGCGGGATCGATGCCGTTGTACGTGGTGGCGAGATACTCGAGGCCCGGATCGCGATCTGCATTGGAGATCGAGCAGTAGAAGCTGCGCCGCGCGCCGACATAATAGGCCGCGAGAATCTGCGGTGACGAGAAGCCGTGAATCGTCGTGACCAGCGGTGGGGAATCCGTGGCCAGCGCATACGTCAGGGGCTTCCAGTCCAAGTGATTGTGAATGAGATCGAACTCTCGTGCGCAGGCAAAAAGCTCCGCGATGTGCAGCGCGGTGAAGACCTCGCCGTTGAGCGCCGGATCCTCGTTCAGTCCAACCGGAACGACCGAGGCGAGCTTGCCATCGAAGCGTGAGTTGCCCGTAGCAAAGAGAGTGACGTCCAGGCCGCGCCGCCGCATGCCGTCGGCCACGTTGAACGCGATCTGCTCCCACGGGCCATATCCGGGCGGCGGGCTCGGCCACGAAATTGCGCCGAGCACCGCGAGCCGCAGACCCGTTAAGTCCACCAACTACTGGTCGTTGTCGACGATGCGATTGTCGCGATCCGCAGCGGCAAGGTTGAAGTGCGTTTTGCGGATCAAGCGTTTCATCGAGAGCTCGGAGTACGCGGGCACCGGCGACGCGCGCGTATAGTCGAACATATCGCTGAGATCGTCGTCGGTGACGTCGCGCTGTCCCATGTTGCCCAGGCCCCAGTTCACTTCGACGAACTTCGTTATGGCGGTCGACTCGCGGAGTTTATGCGACACGTACGGCGTCGCATTCGGATGGGCCGGATCGTAATTAGAGCGAGCCCAGGCCGACATTACGATGATCGGAATGCGAAAGCCCCAGGTTGTGCCGTCCGGTCCGGGCGGCGGCGAGATGTGGTCGTACCAGCCTCCCGAGTCGTCCCAGGTGACGATCATAGCCGTATCCTTGTAATAGTTGCACGGCGCCGCAGCGTGCATGCTCTGCACGACGGCGAGGTAAATCGAGCCAACCCATCCGGGACCTGCGGCACTTAACGTGGCGGCATGATCGGAATCCAGGGCGTTGGGCATAACAAACGAAACCTGAGGCAGCCGGCAGTCCGCAATGTCGCTCAAGATCTTGCCCGAAGGCGTAACGACGTTGCGCTGCCAGTCCGGACCGTAGCGAACCTTGCGGAATGCCTCGTAGACATTGACTGTTTGATTGACCGTATCGTCGTAGCGGCCCGTATAGTACTTCCACGTAACGTGCGCCGCGTCGAGCAAATCGGCGATCGTCGGCTCGTCAAAACACGGAAAGACGCCCGGCGTGATTATCGATTCCCCTTTGCCGAAAATCGGCACGGTCGTGCTCGGCGGGGCATCGCAGCCCCAAATGTCGCTGTTCGGGTTGCCGGCGATTCGGCTCTGCGCCGTCGCCATCGTGTAGTGGCTGGGAAGCGTCGGCACCAAACGTGGCGCAAAGTTCTCATCGGCAAGCGCGTAGTGCGCCGCCAGCAAGTGATAGATCGTCATCTCGGAGTCCGGCACGTACGCATATGCAAAGCCGGGCCCGGGTTTGGGAAAGCCGGGTATCGTCGAGATGCGGTCGTTCGCGAAACCATCCATTCTGCCGCGATCCCACTCACCTAAGAGCGAGAGATGGCTGTGACTCGGATCGGAGGGGTGCTCGAGCGGCACGGGCTTCAAAGAGACTCGCTGACCGCCAACCATCGCGGTCTGCGACGTGTCGGCGCCGGGATACGGACCGCCGTGCGCCAGAATCGAGGATGCAAAGAGATTGTCGAACGTTCGATTCTCTTGCACCATCACGATCACGTGGCGAATGGGACTTCCCGGTATCGCCTGCCCGAGCAGCGTCGGATTCGAAGTCGATCCACTCGTGACGCCGCTCAGCCCGACCAGCGCGGCCAGGGCGATCAATCTCTTCATCATTGGATCAACCCGCCTTTGAGGACGAGCTGCGGCTCGCGAAGTGCGCGCACGTCTTGGCCGGCATCGGCGCGTAACAGCAACAGATCGGCCGGCTCGCCGACGGCGAGGACGCCATTATGCAAACCGACCAGCTCCGCGGCGACGCTCGTCGCCGCGTGCAAGGCCTGTTGCGGCGTCATGCCGAGCAACGACCACATCAGCTCGACTTCTTGCGCGTAGTCCTCGTGATAGTTGTATGGCGTCCCCGCATCCGATCCGCCGGCAAAGCGCACCCCGCTTTCGTACGCCTTGCGAAAGTTCTGCGCCATCACGTCGCCTAAGCTGCGTGCCTTCTTCTGAACGTACTCCGGCTGCTGGCCGTCTTCGAGATGCGCCAGGATGCAGGTCGGCGCGCTCAGTGTCGGGACCAGGTACACGTTGCGCTGCTTGAAAAGCTCGATCGCTTCGTCATCGAGCAGCGTTCCGTGCTCGATCGAATCGATACCGGCGCGTAATGCATTCTTGATGCCCTGCGTGCCAATTGCGTGCGCCGCGACGCGCAGGCCATGACGATGCGCCTCTTCGATGGCGGAGCTCAGCTCGTCGGGCGTAAGCTGCGCGTTGCCGGGGACGGCGCCCTTGGTAAGTACGCCGCCGGTCGCGATTAGCTTGATGCAATCCGCGCCGGCCCACATTTGTTCCCGCACGGCCTTGCGCGCATCCCAAGGCGAATCGACGGCGCGCCCGATCGGCCAACCGTGCCCACCCGTCATGCAAAGCACGGCGCCGGCAGCGCGCATACGCGGCCCGGGAATACGCCCTTCTTCGATCGCATCGCGAATGTCTTGCGCAATCGCGTTGGAGCTGCCGACGTCGCGAATGGTCGTAACCCCGGCCTTGACCGACTTGCGAGCGTTCTCCACTGCGCGCAGCAGGCGCTGATTTCGCGTCGTCGTCGAGATCATGCCCATCATGTCGGGCTCGCCGCTTGCTTCGAGATGCGCGTGTGCGTTGACCAACCCCGGCGTAACGCACGCGCCTTCGAGATCGCACTCGCCGTTTGCTGCGCGAAACTCCTCGATGCGCCCATCCTTTACGACGAGATCGACGTTGCGCTTTGGCGGCTCCAGCGTCCCGTCGTAAAGAATCCCAGCGCGAACGATCATGCGCCGGTTATTCCAAGTCGCCTCGACGCGAGTCCTCTAGCGAATCGCGAAGTTCGTCAGGCCGTTAATGCCGTTGACGATCAGCTGCACGGCGATCGAGGCAACGATGATCCCGACGATCCGGCTAACCGCGTCGATCCCGGTTTCCCCAAACCACGCCGTCAGGCGTTCGGAGGCGCGCATGAATAGATAGGTGATCAGCACCACGATTACGGCGACGGCGATAAAGATGCCGCCATTAAGAAATCGATGCGTCGGCGTCGGAAATACCAACGCAACGCTCGCCGTCAGAGCGCCCGGACCCGTAATGATCGGGATCGCCAGCGGAAAGACCGATGGATCGCTGGCAGGAGCCACGGCCTTTGCTTCGCCCGCGGTCTGACGATCCGTCTTCTCGGCGAAGACCATGTTGAATCCGACCTTGAGCAGCAGCAGGCCGCCGGCGATCTTGAAGGCGCCGATCTCTACTCCGAGCGCCTTGAGCAACGCCTCTCCGATGAAAGCAAAAACGATCAGCGTCACCCCGGCGACGATTGACGAACGGAACGCGATGCGGGCCTGATCTTCCGAGGAGCGGCCTTCCGTCAACGTAGCGAACGCCGCGGCTGCTTCGATCGGGTTGAGCATGGCGACCAACGTGACGAACACGTAGAACGCCTCGCCGAATGGTCCGGTCAGCATAGCGACCAGCTCAGTTCTGCGTGGGCCGCCTTCGCCCGAGCAACTGCATCCGCGTCGACCGGTCCGTCGACGAGCATCGTGAAGTGCCCCATCTTTCGGCGCGCCACCGCGTGGCGCTTACCATAGACGTGAAGCACGATCGACGGATCGGCGAGCAGCTTCGCGATTCCCGTCAAGCGATCGCCCGTGCCGTCGCCGAGCACGTTGATCATAATAGCGTTGGCAAGCAGCCGCGGCGGCGAAAGCGGTAGATCGCAAATCGCACGCACCTGCTGCTCGAACTGGGAGCACGGCGTCGCGTCGATCGTGTAGTGGCCGCTGTTGTGCGGACGCGGCGCGATCTCGTTGACGAGCAGCTCGCCGGTCGTGGAAAGGAAGAACTCAACGCAATACGTGCCGACGATGCCGAGCTTGCGTCCGACGACCGCGGCCATCTCCGTGGCGCGGCTCGCCGTCGCTGCGCTAACGCGGGCCGGTGCGATCGTCATCGCGAGGATGCCGCGATCGTGCGTGTTTTCGGCGACCGGATAGGCAACGAGCTCGTCACGCTCGTTGCGAGTCGCGATCACGCTCAACTCGCACGCAAGCGGAACCATTGCCTCGAAGATAAGTTCTGCACCGCCGGATTGCGCCAGCGCCGCGCGGCCCTCCTCGATCGAAGCTGCCTCCCACTGCCCCTTTCCGTCGTAGCCTCCGCGTACGGTCTTGAGCACCGCCGGAAATCCAATCTGCTCGGCGGCGCGCGCTAAATCGTCGAAGCTTTGCACCCGCGCAAACTCCGTCGTAGCGAGTCCGGCTTCACGTGCGAACTGCTTCTCGAGTAGCCGGTTCTGCGTGACCTGCAGCACGCTGCTGCCGGGCAGCACGCGGTGCGAGCGAGCCTCCAGGTGACGGATCGACTCGATATCGATGTTCTCGAACTCGTAGGTGATGACGTCGCTGCGGCGTCCCAGCTCTTCGATCGCCAAAAGGTCGTCGTAGGCCGCAACGATTTGATCGTCGGCAACCTGCCCGCAGGGAGAGTGCTCGTGCGGATCGAGCGTTATGACGTCGTATCCCATCCGTTTCGCATCGAGCGCAAACATGCGGCCGAGCTGGCCACCGCCGATGACGCCGATCGTTTGATTTGATTTCAATCGAGTTTGCTTGAAGCCGCCGCATCGTGCATACGGACGACGTAGGCGGCAAGCCGCTGCGCGACGGCGACATCGTTGAGCGCCACGATGCGCGCCGCAAACAACGCGGCGTTCACCGCGCCGCCGATGGCCATCGTTGCGACCGGCACGCCGGGCGGCATCTGGACGATCGAGAGCATCGAGTCAAGACCTCCGGCCCGCGACGACTGAATCGGGACGCCGATCACCGGGACGAGCGTCTTCGCAGCCGTCATGCCGGGCAAATGCGCGGCACCGCCGGCTCCCGCAATAATCGCCGTCAACCCGCGTTGCGACGCGGATGCAGCGTATTCGAACATCTCGTCGGGCATGCGATGTGCCGATACCACAAGCACCTCGCAGGGAATCTCGAGTTCGTCGAGCGTATCGCGCGCCGCCGACATTGTCTCCCAATCCGAACGGCTGCCCATGATGATTCCGACAATTGGTGCCTTTCCCGCTTGCGCCATTGCGAGGCCCCCTTCGACAAGCTCAGGGCAAGCTCTTTGACAAGCACAAGCCAGGCTCCGGGTTATCACCCTGAGTCTTCGACTCGGCCTGTCCTGAGCTTGTCGAAGGGCTCAGGACTGCGCTTCGCGCCTTTCTCAGGGCTGCGCTTCACGCAGCGCTAAGGAATGTCATCCTGAGCTTGTCGAAGGATGTTCTTGCAATGCCTCGATTTGTTCTCGGCATCAACTACTGGCCGCGCCGCAGCGCGATGTACATGTGGCAGCAATTCGATCTGGACGAAATCGGCGAAGACATGGCGCGGATCAAGGCGCTAGGACTCGACATCGTGCGCTTTTTCTTGATGTGGGAGGCATTCCAGCCGGAGCCCAACGCGATGGATGCCGACGCGTTGCGTCACTTCGATGCGGTCATGGACATCATCGCCGGCACCGGGCTGCAGGCGATGCCCACCCTTTTCTGCGGTCATATGAGCGGTGTGAACTGGTTGCCGTCGTGGACGCTCGAACCTCAAACGAGTCAAGGCCGCTTCCGAACGATTAGTCGCGGCACCGTGATCGATCGCTCAATCGGCGATTTCTATGCCAACCCCGAGTTGCTGCGGGCACAAGTGCTTTTTGCGCGGCGCGTCGGCGAACGGGTTCGCGAGCATCCGGCCCTCTTTGCCTGGGATCTGGGCAACGAGTTTTCAAATCTACGCGAGCCGGTTCGACCGCAAGACGCGGCTGACTGGAGCCTGCGGCTGAGCAACACGCTGCTCGAGGCTTCGGGTGGCCGCGTGACGGGTGGAATGCACGGTGAAGACCTCGAGCGAGATCGCAACATCCGGCCGTCGAGCATCGCGCGTCCGTGGGCCTTTCCGACGATGCACGGTTATTCGGTCTACAGCTCGTTCGCACGCGACCGTCTCGACACGAATGTCGTGCCGTTTCTCTGCCAACTGCAAGCATCGTTCAGCGGGAACGCCGTCCTCTTCAGCGAGTTGGGCAACCCGCAATGCCCGCCGGGCACCTCACGCGTCGACGGCTTCGCCTGTTTGGATGAGACCGAGATGGCCCTCTACGGACGAGGTGCGATCGACCGGCTGCACGCACGCGGCGCGCTGGGCGCGTGTTGGTGGTGCTGGGCCGACTACGATCTCGCCCTGGCGCGCAGACCGCCATTCGATCGCGCGCCGCACGAACTGCGGTTCGGAGTCGTGCGCAGCGACGGTTCCGCTAAACCGGTCGCGCAAATGCTCTCACAGTTCGCCGCCGAAGCTCGCGACGTCGTAGACAAGCCGCCATCGATCGCCGGTGAGGCCGAGCACTATGCGGGCCTGCCGCAGAGCATCGAGCGCGAATATCGCGAGTATTGCGACACGCATGCCTGACACCGAGCGCGTTCTCATCGTTACCGGCGCCAGCTCGGGCATCGGCGCCGCGCTCGCACGCGCCGCCGCGGACGCGGGTTATCGCGTCGCGATCGTCGCGCGTCGCGTCGAGCGGCTCGAAAAGGTCGAGCGTGCGATTCGGGACGCCGGCGGTACGGTCGTTTCCGTCGCCGGCGACGTTACCGCCGGCGATATGCCGGGGCGAATCGTCGCTACGACGATGACCTCCTTCGGGCGAATCGACGCCGTCGTCAACAACGCGGGCCGCGGTGCTTTTGGCGCACTGCTCAAGCAAACCGATGCCGCAATCGAGGCGCAATGGCGGCTTCACGTCATCGCTCCGCTGAAACTCTCTCGCGCTGCATTGCCGCATCTCGAGGCCGCTGGCGGACAACTCGTCTTTCTCGGCTCGGGAATCGCCCGCGTGCCGCTCCCCAACTACGGCGCCTACGCCCTCGCCAAGGCAGCCGTTCGAGCTGCGGCAACGCAGTTGCGGCGCGAGTTACGCGAGCGCGGAGTTGCCGTCACCTACGTCGATCCCGGACTCGTCGCCACCGAGTTTCACGAAGTTATTGGAATCGAACGCAGGGGCAAAGTTCCCGCCACCTCGCCCGAGCGCGTCGCGCGCGCGATCTTGCGCGGCATCGCTCGCCGCGCCGCGGTGGTCAATGCCGTTCCGTGGCAGACCGCGGGCGCCGTGCTCGGCGAATGGCTTGGGACGCTCGCCGATCCATTCATTATTTCACGCCTGTCCCCGCGAAAAGGCGCCGACGCGCCACCCGTCATCCTTCGACAGGCTCAGGATGACAGTCCACAAGCGCGGAACGAAAAGCCCTTCGAGGCAGCGCTCGAGCCGATAGCGCGACGCATGCAGCGCGTCAAGCTGCCGGCGCAGTTCTTGCGCGACGCGCTCGTACCCGGCGCGACGATCGAACTAAACGCGCTGGCGATGCAATGGGCGGGAATGCCGAATAAGAACGAGCGCGCGGCGTTACGAGAGGCACTCGACGCGCTTGCGGCGGTCGGTTATTTGGACCCGCTAGCGGACGAGACTTGGAAAGTTACGCGCGGCGCAGATGCTTGAGCCCGATCGCTAGAAAGAAGAGCAGCGTCGCAAGCAAGACGATCGTCGCACCGCTAGACGCCCGCACGTAATACGAGAGATAGAGTCCGCCCTCGGTGCTCGCGGCACCGAAGAGCGCCGCCAGGGCCATCATCGGGGAAAAGCGCGACGTTAGCTGGTAGGCTGCAGCCGCCGGAGTGACCAGCAGCGCCGCGACAAGGACGATGCCTACTGCTTGCAGCGCAACGACGATCGTCAGCGCCAGCATCACGAGCAGCGCATATTCGTAGGCGGGCGAATTGATGCCGCTGGCCTGCGCGACGACCGGATCGAACGTCGTGTAAAGCAGGCCCCGGAAAAGCACGGCCACGGTGATGCCGACGATGATGCTCAAACCGAGAATCAACCACAAATCCTGCGGCTGGACCGCCAGGATGTCGCCGAAGAGAAAGCTCTGGAGGTCGACGGCGTAGCTGCGCTGCTGGCTCATCAAAAAAACGCCTAACGCGAACATGCCCGTAAAGAGCACGCCAATCGTCGTATCGAGCGATATGCGGCCGCGCCGATGGACGAATCCGATCCCAACGGCGGTCAGCACGGCAACGATGCCGGCACCGAGGTAGAAGTTCGCGCCACGCAGATACGCGATGACGATTCCGGCGAACGACGCGTGCGCGATGCCGTCACCGATGAACGACAGCTTTCGCAAAATGACGTACGTGCCCATCGTCGAGCAGATCAGCCCAACTGCCAGCGCCGCAACGAAGGCTCGCTGCATAAACGCATAATGAAACGGATCCAATAGCAGCGTCACGGTCGTATTTCAGGATGGACGGCGTGGGCGGCGTGCGGCTCGTGATCGTGGCGCAAGTGTCCGTGCGTATGCGTATGTTCGCGAATGGCGCTGTAGGCGCCGGACTCGACGACCTCGCGCGGCGTTCCCAGAGCAAGCACCCGGCGGTCGAGGACGAGCAGACGATCGAACCAGTCGTCGACCCGGTCGAGATCGTGCGTCGCCATGAGTACCGGAAGTCCGTCGGCGACGAGCTTGCGAACGATTTCACGAAGCCCTTCCTCCGTCGCCGCATCGACCCCGGTCGTCGGCTCGTCGAGCAGCAGCAGCTTGGGTTCTTGGGCGAGCGCGCGCGCGACGAAAGCGCGTTGCTGTTGACCGCCGGAGAGATTCGAGATCCGCCGTCCGGCAAGATCGACCATCTTCACAACGCTGAGCGCATGATGAACGACCTCGCGATCGTTGGAACCAAAATGTTGCCAGAAGTGCAATCGCGCGAAGCGTCCCATTGCGACCACGTCCCATACGGTCGCGGGAAAGGACCAGTCGACAGCCTCGACCTGCGGCACGTAGGCGATTGTTCCGGGAGGAAGCTTGCGCGGCGGCTGCCCGAGCACGCTCAGCTTGCCGCTCGACGGCAGTAAAAGGCCCGCGATCGTCTTGAGCAGCGTCGATTTTCCCGAGCCGTTGGGGCCGACGATGCCGAGCGCCTCTCCGTAATGCACTGCGAACGTCGCGCCGACCAGTGCCGTGAAATCCTCGTAACGCACGTCCAAATCGCGCGCAACCACGGCGTCTCTCGCGATGTCATCATGAGCCTGTCGGATGTCATCNNTGAGCCTGTCGAAGGATGACCTGTTTCTTCACTTCAGCGTATGCACGATAACGCTTGTATCGTAGGTCAGCATCGCAATATAGTTTGCGACACGAGGATCGGTGCCGATGGAATCGTCGTAGAGGTCCTCGACAACCGTAATCCCGGCGCCTTGTGCGATGGCGTACAAAATCTTGGGGCTATACTCGGGTTCGCTGAAGACGCCGTGAACGTGATGCTGCTTGGCCAGATCGATTAACTCCGCGACCTGCTGCGGATTGGGCTCCTGGCCCGGATTTCGCTCGACGAAGCCAAGCGTGGTGATTCCGAAACGGCCGTTATAGTACTGCCAGGCATTATGGAAGACGATCATGTAGCGATGTGACGGCGGAACGGTGGCGATCTGCCGCCGGATCTGGCCGATCAGGTCGTCGAGCCGCCGGTCGTAGCTGGCCGCGTTGGCGCGATAGGCTTCGCGATGCGCCGGATCGGCGGCAATAAGGGCATCGCGGATCTTCGCAACGTACTCTTTGGCGTATACCGGGTCCATCCACAGATGCGGGTTGAGATTCTCGACCGGCAGGCCTTGCGCGCAGACGACGACGCGGAGACCGGGCTTGCCGGCGTCACGCAGAAGACGATCGAGCCACGTTTCGAGGCCGGCGCCGTTTTCAACCAATACATCGGCATCGGCGACGGTCGCAACGTCCTGCGGCGCGGGCGCGAAGGTTTCCGGCGACGCACCGATCGGTACGATGTTCTTCACGCTCACGTACTCGCCGCCGACGCCCTGCACGAACGAGTTGAGCGTCGAAATCGTGGTCGCCACTCGAACCTTTGCTCGGCTTGCCATCCTGAGCGCAGTCGAAGGATGACCCGAGTTTACGTGCGCGCAGGCCGACAGGAGGAGCGCAAGCGCGCCCGCAATTACCGGCAGGCGCCGCATTTTCCAAAAAACTCAATCGCGTGCCCATCGAGCTCAAATCCGTTGCGCGCGCGCAGCGATTCGGCGAACTGCTCCATTGCAGCACAATCGACGTCTTCGACCCGTCCGCAGGTGCGGCAGATCGCGTGGTGATGATGACGGCTCGGTTCGCAAAGCATGTACGTCGCCTCGCCGTCGGCATCGGGACGGGCCGTGATGTCGCCCTTTGCCTGTAAGTGATCGAGCGTGCGATAGACGGTTGAAAGCGAGACGCTCGCGCCGTCGCGCTCGAGCCCCTGATGGATTTGCGCGGCCGAGAGAAAGCGGGGCTCGCGAGCGAGGATCGATGCGATCCACTCTCTCGGGCGCGTCACGTAATCGGCACGGAGTCCCATTGCTACGTCATTTGCGAACTATTCGCAAAAGTCCCGTGATCGCTCTCAAAGCCTAGGGGGTCGAGTCGGGACGGGACTCGCCGAGGGGCAGGTCGCCAACTCGGCCTTCGCCCGATCGTGGACTCGGTCGCGCCAGTACGCGGACGTATCGGCCCAGGTCGGCAGCGTCAAGCCGGCCACCTGTGCCCGGCTCTGCACCTTTAGGATCACGTCGGTAAAAATCGCGGGCACCGGACCACCCGAATCGTTGACGACGTTGGCCATCGCAAGCCAGGCATCGGATAGCATCATCTCCGGGAACGCCTGGGCGGCAGCCGGGCATGACGCGTTCAAACGGGCGGCGACATCGGATTCGAGCGTGAGGGCCCACGCTGTCGTCGCGGCAATTTGCGCGAAAAGCGGCGCTCGCGCCGCATCGCTAGCGCACATGGTGTCGAGTATTTCCCGCTCTTCCCGGAGCGTCGCGAGAAGGCCGGTAATGGCACCAATCCGCTGGAGCAGATCATCCGAACCGCCTCCGGGCGCATGCCGGTCGAAATCGCGAACGCGTGCATACGCGTCGTCGACGATCTGGCTGTTGCAGCGGTTCACCGCTACCTGTACGGGAATCGCGGCTCGAGCCGGCGCGGCCGCGACGACGACCGCCGCACACGCAAGGAGCACAGCGCCGGAAATGCGCGAGCGTTTCCTCATTTGCTTTGACAGGTGCCTACTCCAGCGCGTACAATCCTCCACGTCGCCGCTAGGTACCCGTGGGGATGTAGCTCAGCTGGTAGAGCACTTGCTTCGCATGTAAGGGGTC
>PMHJ01000014.1 GCA_003158175.1 Candidatus Cybelea septentrionalis | reverse complement strand
CGATGTGTTGAATCGGGGTGGAACCGCTACCCGACAGCGGCGAGAGGCGCTGGGGACCCGCCGCAGCACCTGCCATGCCTGTTGACGCGGCCTGCCCGCCGCAACCGGCGAGTATCGCGAGCGCTGCGATGACGCCTAGCGTGTAGCGGTTAACGTTTGGATCGTTCATGCGTTGTTCCTAGTGCCGTGCGTGCGTGCCGGATGGGGCGACGGAAACAGTCAAGGCTTCGCCAAATCAGGGAAACTTATTTCGTTACTTGGACTACACTGAGCGGTAGGTCCGCGCTCGCAACGCGCTCGAGAGGGGGGCCACCGGCCGGGTATTTGTACACCTCGACATCATCATTGCCGGCGTCGGCACAGAACAGGAACGTCTTGCTGCCGGCAGCCATTTCGACTAGTCCAGCCGCGTAGCTCCCGGTGAAGCCATCGACGAAAAGGTCGTCCTCGTTGTCATAGCCATCGAAGTACGAACTAGCCAGTCCGGACACCGCCTTGCCATGGCCCTTGCCGCCTTTGAAGATTACGAGGCCGCCGCCAAGAAGGGTGGCTGCGAGGTCGCCGTCATTGGGATCGACGGCACAACTGGCCGGTGCGCCGATAGATTCATTGAGGGTCGCGACTGGCGTCGTGCCGCCGTAGGCAAACTTCGCGATCTCATCATCTCCCGACTCGACGATACAGAACGTTTTCTTGCCGGTCGAGCACTCGCCTTGCGGATCCGAAAGACCTGTGATGTTACCAATTGGGGAGGTTCCCGTTGGATAGTCGTACTGTATCGCGCTGCCACCGCCATAGAGGCTCGCGACGTACTGAAACGGCCTCGGCTTGGTACTCTCCGGAATAACTTGGTTGGGACGAGCGCCCGCACCGACTCGCATCGCCGTGACAAGCGCGCCGTTGAGCCGAAGCGGCTGAAGCTGGCGCGTAGTGGTTGCGCCTTGCTGCCCCGTGGAGGGTGCCACCGAAGATCCGGCGGCGCTGCAGGCGGCAAGTAGGGCGGCGGTTGTTATGGCGAGCGCCGTCGTCGCATGACTAGAGATCTTCATTGGATGAGGGCGCGAATCGTCTGCTCGATGATACGTCGTTGTCTGCGAGCAATGCAACCGCAACGCCTCCAGCGAGGGCGTAGCTGCCAGAGCAACTCTCTTCATACTCCACTCTCCGCGACCCATGTAACGGATCGACGGTTAAGGACCTTCGGTGCCGGCGGTGAGTTCCCGGCTTCGACCAATTCCCCAACCGACATGCATGCTCCATGCGTGATGCATCGGATCGCAAAGCTGGCGATCAGACGAAGGCGACGCCGCGTTGGGCCGCCTTAGCGCACCGCGATACCGGATGGCCTGTCGAGGCCTGTGTTCCCGCCGCTGATCTCCCTGATCGGCGCGACATTACCGCGGGCGTGCCCACGGTACACGGTTATGCTCGAGGTGCTGTTTGCCACGAAGATACTACCCCGGCCGTCGAGAGCGATTCCCGAGCCCGACAGCTGGGTTTTCGAGCCGACGATGACACGGATGGGCTTGACATTGCCGGTTGCTCCCGCCGTAAAAACGAGAACTTCCGAGGCGCCTCGGTCGGCGTAGTTTGTCACGTAGATTTCGCGACTTGAGTGGACGGCGATGAAGTAGGGGGCCGTCAACCCCGTCTTCGGACCCTCGATCGTTTGGATTGGTGGATTTGAGCCACTTGCATGCGCTCCGAAGACGAGGACGCTCCCTCCTCCGCTACTGACTTCGTCCCCGCTGAAGTCGGTATTCACGACGTACGTTTTGCCGGTGCTGCCAACCGCGACGCCGCCCACGTACCCAAGATAGCTCCCCCCGCTGCCGCCAAGGGTTCGGATCAATTTGTAATCTCCAGAGTGATAGACCGTCACATTCCCGCCTTCAAAATTCCCGACGTAGACGTTCCCCCTGTTGTCCAGTGCGACGCCATAGGGGTAGTTCAGTCCGTCCGTGATGGTCGCGACCGGCGCGACGTTGCCGTTCGAACCAGCGGCATAGACGAACACGACGCCTTGCTGACTCGGTCCGCCATCGTACTTGTTGGCGGACGCGAACCAATCGGACACGTAAATCTTGCCGGCGCGATCCACCGCGATGCCCATCGGCTGCACCAGCCCGGTGTTCGAGCCTCCGATCGTCGCAATAGGTGCGACGTTGCCGTCGGCATATTTGGCGTAGGCGGTAACGCTTGGCGCCGTGTACGAGGCATTCGCGACATAGATCCAGGGCGGCTCTCCCGGAGTGCGCAAGAACGAAGCGGCCCCGTATGCATCCAAGGGTACGGCACCAGCACCGGATAAGATCGCCGGCGCTACGTGTTCTCCCCCGGAGCAGCCGGTAAGCGCCAGTAACGCCCAAACGGTGAAACATAACGAGACTCTCAAAAACATCGCTAAGCTCCCGTTCCCATTTAGTCGAGGAACTCGCGCAGATCAGCACCGAACGGAACGAGAGTCCGGCGCTGACCGTCGAGTTTGCCGGCGTACGTGAAGTACACTATTTCTTCGCTGCCGTCACGCCAAGCGGGACATCGAAGTTTCCCGTGAGCGTCGCAGCCGGTGAACCGCCCGCCGGGTAGTTGAAGACCTCGCCGCCGCCATCCGCGTCGGCGCAGTACAGCAGGCCCTTAACGATCCAAGTCTGCGCGCAGTCGCCAGCCCCGGTGTATTGTACCGTGTTCTTCAACGTCGCCGTCGTTCCACTAACCGTGTACTGATACGTCTCACTCGTGTACTGATCGAACACGGTGAGGTAGGTGCCATCCCACTGCACCGAGCCAGGAAACTCCGGAGAGTTGCTCGTTTTGATCGTGACGAATTTGCTGCTGCCCTTCGGAAGCTCGACGACTCCGAAGTCATAGCTCGACGAGCCGAAACCGTCAGCAAAGAGATCGCCGCTGGGATCGTAGCCGTCGAAATACTCTTTGGACAATGGCGTATTGTACACCGTGCCCGAGCCGGTCGCGTTCTTGAAGATCACGACCTGACCGCCGGCACCGAAAGAATTACCCAATAGGATTCCGACTGCAAGATCGCCGCTCGTATTCATGGCGCAGCTGGATGTGTACGTGTAGTCAAGAGACAGCGTCTTGATCAGCGTGTTTGGAACCTTGTATTCGGAAATCAGGTCGTTCGTGCGCCCGGCGTTCCAGATAATCTTTTTCCCATAGCCGTACAAAACGTTGGTACACCCTTGCCCGCCGGCGCCAGTAATCCTACCGATCTGCTGAACGCTCTTCGGATAGTTGAAAATGCTGGCGTAGGTATCGTAGTCGTTGAAGATGTAGTCGTAGTTCTTTGACTTCGATTTATCCGGTACGAGCTCTGCGTAACGCGGCAGTGGGTTCAGCCTCGCCGCCGTTACCGGCCTCCCATTCACAAACAGCGTCCTACCTACATAGGTCGCGTTGAGCGTAGCGGCTGACGGCGCGACCGTCATGTCATCCTGAGCTTGTCGAAGGGCGCTCCCGCACGCCGAAACAATTACGAGTGCCACGACGGCGCCGGCGCACTTAAGTAAACCAGGGGTGTTCATTAACCTTGCTCCTTTGAAGTAGATAGCAGGCGCCGCGCTCGGCTTTGCAATGTGAGGCGTGGTTTTCGACCGGCATCGGGGCCGCGCCTCCGTGAGCGTATTCGTTAACCTTGTTCCTTGATGAAGTAACTATTTCTTCGCTGCTGTAACGCCGAGCGGAGTGTCGAAATTGCCCGTAAGTACTGCCGTCGGCGAACCGCCGGCCGGGTAGTTGAAAACCTCGCCGCCGTCATTTCCTGCGTCGCCGCAATACAGCAGGCCTTTAACGATCCAGGTCTGCGCGCAGTCGCTAGCCCCGGTGTATTGTACGGTGTTCTTCAACGTCGCCGTCGTTCCACTAACCGTGTACTGATACGTCTCACTCGTGTACTGATCGAACACGGTGAGGTAGGTGCCATCCCACTGCACCGAGCCAGGAAACCCCGGAGAGTTGCTCGTTTTGATCGTGACGAATTTGCTGCTGCCCTTGGGAAGCTCGACGAGCGCGAACCCCGAGGAGCGGCCGCCGGTAAAGCCGTCGGCGAAGAGATTACCCTGATTGTCGTAGCCATCGAAGAACTCTTCGTCCAACGGCGTGTTGTACACAGTGCCCGAGCCGGATGCGTTCTTGAAGATCACGACCTGACCGCCGGCACTGTAAGAATTACCCAATAGGATTCCCACTGCAATATCGCCACTAGTATTCATGGCGCAGCTGGATGTGTACGTGTAGTCGAGAGACAGCGTCTTGATCAGCTTGTCTGGAACCTTGTATTCGGAAATTAGATCGTTCGTACGCCCCGCGTTCCAGATAATCTTTTTCCCATAGCCGTATAAAACGTTGGTACACCCTTGGCCGCCGGCGCCAGTAATCTGACCAATCATCGCAGTGCTTTTTGGATAGCTGAAAATGCTGGCGTAGGTACCGTAATAGTTGATGATGTACTCGTAGTTCTTTGATTTCGATTTATCCGGTACAAGCTCCGCGTAACGCGGCAGTGGGTTGAGCCTGGCCGCCGTTACCGGCCTCCCATTCACGAACAGCGTCCTACCTACATAGGTCGCGTTGAGCGTAGCGGCTGACGGCGCGATCGTCATGTCATCCTGAGCTTGTCGGAGGGCGCTTCCGCACGCCGAAACAATTGCGAGCGCAACGACAGCGCCGGCGCACTTAAGTAAACCAGGGGTGTTCATTAACCTTGCTCCTTTGAAGTAGATAGCAGGCGTCGCGCTCGGCTTCTTGCAATGTGAGGCGTAGTTAGCATTCAGCACGCCGAATAGCAACAGTGGTGTCGGTTGGGTTTTCGACCGAACGCCGGACTCTCCCTCGACGAGCCAAGACACCAAGGGTTACCTGCAGGACTTCGGTCCCGTGGTTGTCTCGCGCATGATGGGGGGCGGCAGCAGGTACGAATACGAAAGAACCAGGGTCACCGGATGAGGAGTGTAATGAGCGGCATACAAATCGAACAGAAGAGCTATGAGATGCCCCCGCGCGACGGGTTCACCGTCACGCATTTTATCACCGTCGCCGACATCGACCGATCGGCCGATTTCTATGAGAGGGTCTTCGGCGGTCGCATTCTGAGCCGAGGCGATAGCAAAGGTGCGTCTGGGCACATTCAGATCGCGAATACGTGGCTCATTGTCAACGTCGGGGGCGGGCCCACCCCGGACAAGCCGACAATAACGCTCAGCGTTCCCGTCGACCCGGATAAGATCAGCAGTTTTATGAATATCCGCGTTGCGGATATTCAAGCGTGCTACGAATTATGGAAAAGTCGAGGAGCCGAGTTCCTCACGGAACCGATTGCGAAGTACGGCGAGATTCGCTGCTACATCCGCGATCCTGACGGTTATATTATCGAAGTCGGACAGAGCACCGATCTCACATACGGTTAACGCTCGGGCGGAGGAGACGTGCGGGGGGAATTCGTCTTAAATTACTAGCCAGGAATAATCCCCGACGAGGATACGAACTCAACATGTGCTGGGAGCGGACCAGCATCCATGACTGCAGCGATGAGTCCTAGCTTCAGCGCGCGGTGTGCGTCTCTTGGACGCAAGCGGCGATCGCTCTTCTGATTTGAATCGGCGGGGTCTTCCTGGTTGACTGGATTCTTAAGCCCCCCTAGAACGAGCGCAAGCGGGCTCTGGTGGTTGTATAGCAGTGGAGTCTTAGGACGAGCGAGAAAGTCGTTTGCCATGCATGTGATGAGATGTCTCTGCGCGAGCCTTTCCTTTGCCTTGCTAATCCTTGCGGCCGCCTGCAGTTCGAATTGCGACAACGCGGGGGTCGCGGTCGACAATAAGGGAAACATCGTCGTGCGCGGCGAGAGCCGGTTCATCAGCCCAAACTCGTCGATCCTGGGGAATGTCACCCGATGGCCGCAACCTCCGCCCGACGAAGAGAGCTTTGCATTTGCGCAGAGCTACACTCTAACTGGCGACGGCGCGATGTACCTGCTTGAGAACACCGCGCAGCATCCGAACTTGGTTTATCGTATTGATCTCACCTCGGGAGCCGTTTCTCTGATAGCGAGTAGCCCTCGCCGTAACGCGTCCTTAGGTGGTGGTTTGAGCGGATCAGGTGGTTTGAGCGGATCAAAGGAGACCTCGATCGCCGCAAACGATCGCTACGCCTATTCGGTGGACCAGAGTGATGCAGCCATAAGTAGAGGAACTTTACTTTCCCCACATCCCGCCCTTAGTGTTTTCATCGCCGGTGCCAGAACGCAGTTGAGGTCGCCCATTGCCGTCGCGGTCGACAAAATGGGCAGGCTATGCGCGCTAGATCAGTCTAACTTTCTGTTTTGTTACGCCGCGGGTCGGAGTGGAAACATCGCTCCCGAAAAAGCGGTCAGCCTAAAGCAACTGCTCGGCTACGAGGTAGTGCTTAACCTTGTCTTTGACCATTCGAGTCGCATTGTCGTAAGCGGTGCGCGCAATTCGAACGGTTTCACCGATTCTACGATTGCCGTCATCGACCTAAGCCATCGCTCTCCACGGGTCGTGCGCACGATAGCCGGTCCCCGTACGGAGCTTCTTTCGCCCGAACTGGCCGTCGATGCAGCCGGAGACATTCTTGCTCTTCAGGCAGACGCTCCCACAAGCCTGAGCAACAGCGAGATTCTCGCGTTCGCACCGCAACAGAGTGGTGACGCCAAGCCGCTGTGGATTCGTAAGCCATCCGCTACGGTAACGCATCCATTTCGCATCGCGGTTGACGCAAGCACCGGCGACGTTGCAATCTTGGGATCTGATGGGACGGCGCTCTTTCGCGGCGCTGCGCGGCAAGTGCCGACGAAGTGGCCCGCCGAAACGCGCCTTGCGTCGCGCGGCTGGGGCGTCGCTCTGGATGCGGGCTCGTTGATCGTCGCCGACAAATTCGGCGGAATCGAAAAATACGGTCTCGCTCGGGCAGCTCGCAGTTCGACTGCCGAGAATAAGTCGCTAGACCTGCACGATCCGGAGTTCATCGCTACCGACCAAGACGGCTCGATCTTTGCCGCTTCGAGCGATGGTGTGATCACACGTTTCCCTAAGGATACCGCTTCGGCGTCGGGCTGGAAGAGCACGGTATTTGCCACGACTTTCGGCCGTAATATGGACGCGTTTGCCGTGGATGACGGAGGGGACTTCTATCTTTCCTCCGCTTCGAACAGTGCGATCGTCACCGTAGGTACGGATGGCACGCAAGGCGTGCTGTCGGGAGCGAGAACGGAACTCAATCACCCGCTTGGTCTTGCGGTTGACCGCGACGGAGCCGTTTATGTGGCCAACACGGGTGCGAATAACATTTTAGTCTTTGCGCGCGGCTCATCGGGCAACGTGGGGCCTATTACTCGCATAGCGGGTCCTGCCACGCAGCTCGTGGCCCCACAGGCGCTGGCAATCGACGCAAGCGGAAAGCTATATGTATTCGATGGTCCGCGGACAACGCCCGGATTCGGCGCAGCGCATCACGTTCGCGTCTATGATGCCCACGCTTACGGCAACGTGGCGCCGATCCATACATACGATGTGCAGACGAAATGCTGGGCGAATACCGTCTGATGTGTCGCGCCCGCGATAATCATTTGTGCGCAGCGGGCTTATCAACGAAGAGCTCTTCCTTCAGGGGCATTGGTGCAGCGTACTTCTGTACTGGAAGCTATTTCAGCCGGCCATCACCGTAGGGCGAAAGCACCGACCCGCGGGGAAACTACCCCGCTTCCACGCCTCGCATCGTATAGGCCACGCGCCACGGTTGGCTTCGCGGCAGGCGCGCTTACGGCGAGCCGATGAGGAGCGCACTCGGTTGATCGGCACTCAATTTGATGGTTTGCAACAGTTTCGTAGCGTCAACGCTGTAGACAAGCACGGAGTTGTGTTTCGCTTGATTCGCAACGTACAAATTGTCGGACGGATCGATTGCGAGCGCCACCGGGTTGGAGATATGCACTTTCCGTACCGGCTGCGAGCCGCCAGGTGGATAAACCGAGATCCAGCCGCCGGACCGCACCCGGTAATCTAGAGCAGCTACGTAGAGCCGCCCCTTTGAGTCCACCGCGAGCGCCCTGGGGACTTTAAAGCCCTTCGTGATTGTCAGCACCGGCTTCGCGCCGCCCGGCTTGTAGACGGTAATGTAGGCGGATTTCGTTTCATAGTCCCAATTTGCGACGAAGAGGTCGCCCGACGGCCCGATAGCGAGCCGGCCCGGTGCGCTGACGCCATCGCGTATCTGCCGAACGAGCTTCATGTGCCCCGGTCGTTTCGATGGAGCGTAAACGCTCACCGCGTAGTGAGGCTGCATGCCCGCATAGAGATTTCCCGAGTGATCGAAGACCAGATCCCCAACAACGTCCACGCCGCGATGGATAACGTTCACGCGGTGCGTGCAACCGGGGGCATAGACCTCAATGTCTCCGCCGCCCGTGGATGCATAGAGATATCCCAGATGATCGGCCACAAGTGCGGCGTAGGCTCCTACGCCACTCAGCCCTCTCCGAAATTTCAGGCTATCCGCGTCGTACTCGAAGAGCTTTGCATAGGTTATCTCTCCGTTCGCCTCGCAAAGGTGACCGTGCAAATCGAGCGCCATGGCGACCTTGTAGATAGGTGGATTCACCTTGGCTACGTGGATTCACCTTGGCTAGTGGAGCGGCGTTGAGCTGCCCAGCGCGTACATCGAGAGCTCGAAACCACCCACGTAGAGTAACGGTCCTAGTCCGCCGCGAGCGACGTGCGTTGCGATCGCAGAGGTTTGTGGCATCGCGCCGGGCGCGGCGATCGGCGGCTGCATGTCATCCTGAGCCTCTCGAAGGACGACGCAGCCCGCGAGCATTGTCGCAGCCACGCAGCCGCTTAGCGCCTTCCGTACTTGCGAGAGAGTCATTCGCCTCATCCCTTACTCTCTCGAACGCGGATTGTATGCCGCGCCCATGCGCGCACCTGCCGACAGTCCGTTATCGAAACTGTACGTGTATGTAATGCCCATAGGAGCATATTTGTAAATGTCGATCTGACCGTACTGGTAATCTGCGGTGGCAAACCGCGAGCTGTCTTCGTTGAGGTGTCCGTACATCGACGCGCCTTGCATTGAGAATGGGCCGCCGATCTTCTTGCAGTGCGGTTTACATCCAGAATAAACGTACAGCGCCGGAGTTGAGCAACTAACTACCGAACAGCTAATGGAAACCAGGTTTCCGTTCTTGTCAATGTCGAGGCCGCCTGCGGATGGATTCGCATAACCGGTCGCCGGTTGCCCGGAGCCTGAACAGCCTCTGAAATAGGTAAGCGCGGTCGGCGTTGCGGAAGACGCCCAGCAGTCGCCTTTCTTGCTCATTGCAACTGCAAAAACCAGGTTCATTGCAGATCCGTGTGTGAGGTTTGTCTTACAGCCGCTCTTAAGTGTACAAAGCTCGATGCTGCCGACGCCGCTTCCAGCGTCCTGGATGACACCGACCGCGATCGTTCCCGTTTCAGCGTCGGAGCTAGTTGCGTCGACCGGATAATCGTCGTCCCAAATCGTGTGAAGCGACCCGAGCTTTCGTCCGCACATGGATGGTCCCTTAAAGATTGCGATCGCATTGTATTCAGGAACGATCAGATCGCCTTTATCGTCAACTGCGAGATCGTACGTGGAACTGGCGTTTTCGCTGCAAATCGGCGGCCCGTTGCTCCGATTGTTGTTTGCGTAGCCGAAGACGTCGGATCTTGAAGACAGGTTCTCGCTGACGTAGATGCCGCTCTTTGCCGAGACCGGAGCTGGGATTCCGAATCCAGAGCGTTGTGCCGCCCGCATGGCGATCGTGGTGCGCGGCATCGCGCCCGGCGGCTGCATGTCATCCTGAGCCTGTCGAAGGACACCGCAGCCGGCGAGCAACGCAACCGCGACGCCTGCGCCTAGGGCGTCCGTGCCAAGACTAAAGGTCTTCATTCTCCGCGCTCCCACTGAGGCGCAGGGCCACGAGGGCACCCACGTATTCGAATAAGCCGGTGCTCTGCGTTTTCGACTCAGCGTAAAACGAGAAGCGCAGATTATCTCTTCGCTGCCACCACGCCGAGCGGCACATCGAACTGGCCCGTAAACGTTGCAGTCGGTGAACCGCCGGCCGGGTAGTTGAAAACCTCGCCGTTGCCGTTACCCGCATCTCCGCAATAGACAAGGCCCTGAACGATCCAGGTCTGCGCGCAGTCGCCGGAACCCGAGAACGTTACGGTGCCCTTCAACGTCGCCTTCGTTCCGCTGACGGTGTATTGATACATCTCGGCCGTATCCTGATCGAAGACGGTGAGGTACGTACCGTCCCACTGTACGGAGCCAGGGAAATCCACCCTGTTGCTCGTCTTGATTGTTTCGAATTTAGTGCTGCCCTTCGGGAGCTCGACGAGCGCAAAGCCCGAGCGGTCGCCGGTAAAGCCGTCGGCGAAGAGATTACCCTGGTTGTCGTAGCCATCGAAGAACTCTTCGTCCAACGGCGTGGTGTAAGCGGTACCCGAGCCGCTCGCGTTCTTGAATATGACGACGTCGCCGCCACCCGCCCCCGACGCATACAAGATCCCGACTGCAAGGTCGCCGCTAGTATTCATGGCGCAGCTGGATGGAAAAGAGTAGGCGACAGACAGCGTCTTGATCAACTTCTTTTTGATCTTGAACTCCTCGATCTGGTTCTGGCCCCCGACGTTCCAGAACGTCTTATTCCCGTAGCCGTAAAGGACGTTCGTGCACCCTTGGCCACCGAGACCCTTGATCATACCGATCTCCTGATCGCTCTTGGGATAGTCGAAAATGCTGGCGTAGCTACTGTATTGGTTGAAGACGTACTCTAAGGTCTTCGACTTCGTACGCCGGTCAGGAAGAATGGTGGCGTAAGTGGGCAGCGGGCTTAGGCGCGCTGCCGTTACCGGCCTCCCATTCACGAACAGCGTCCTACCTACGTAGGTCGCATTGAGCGCAGCGGTTGGCGGTGCGACCGTCGAGGCGCCGCCGCAAGCTGATAATATCGCGAGTGCAACCATAGCACCGGCGTATTTCACGAAGCCAGGCGTTTTCAATTGCGGTTCTCCTTTTACGAGTAGACACGAGTGCACTTTTTTCTCGACCTCCGGAAGCTAAACGGACTAGCGGCTACCGACGTTCGCCGCTACTGTCAGCTATCCCAGCGGAGTAAGCGTCTACGCTTCCGTGAGGTCTTGCGGAGCCTCCCAGTTGCTCGCGCTGGGGAAGCCGGAACCGAGGTCTAAGCGCCGAACGTCCTTATGCCTCGATTCCATTACGAGGGTCGGGGGAGCGCGGAGCATGAAGAGCTCGAATCTTGGTAAGTACGCCCTAAGCCTAGCTGTCTCTGTGGCATTGCTATCGGGATGCGCTGTCCTTCGACGGGCTCAGGATGACATGCAGCCGCCGCTCGCTGCCGCGACCGCCGGCGGCAAGATCAAGCATATCGTCTATATCGTGCAGGAGCGTCGGAGCTTCGACAATCTCTTCCAAGGCTATCCGGGCGCAAATACCGTTCCGAAGGGTATGAACTCGAATGGTCAGACGATCACGCTTCAGCCCGTATCGCTGAAAAAAGCCTACAAGATCGATGACTCGGCGGGCGCGATGTTCGCGGCCTGCAACGGAACCGACCGTCTCCCGGGAATCGATTGCAAGATGAACGGCTTTAACAAGGAAGAGTCGTTCGGCGGACCTGCCAATCCACAGTACGTCTACGTACCGCACGACGAGTCGAAGCCGTATTTCGAGATGGCGCATGAATGGGTCGTCGGCGACAAGATGTTCGCCTCGCGGCTCGACCAGAGCTTTGCGGCGAGCCAGTACACCATCGCTGCGCAAGCGGGTCGCGCGGTCGACCTCCCGAATGCCAACTGGGGTTGCGATGGCGCGCCGGGCGACACGATCCAGACACTCACGGAAAAGCGCACATTTGGCCGGTCGGAGTTCCCGTGCTTCGAGTACCAGACACTGGGCGGAGAACTCGAGAACGCCGGGCTTTCGTGGCGGTACTACACGAGCACGACCGGCACCGATAGCTATGCCTCGATCAAGGGTACTTACTGGCAAGCGCACATCGTAACGCCCCCGCAGCAGTTCCTGAAAGACGTCGCGGGCGGCAAGCTCGCAAACTTTACGTGGATTACGCCGACCTGTCTCGATTCCGACAATGGCGCCTGCGGGGGCGGGTACGGGCCATCATGGGTCGCGGCGCTGGTCAACACCATCGGCAAGAGCAAGTTCTGGGATTCGACGGCGATCTTCGTACAGCGGGACGATTGGGGCGGCTTCTACGATCACGTTCCCCCGCCGTACGAGAACTTCGACGGTTTGGGTTTCCGCGTTCCGCTGCTCGTGATCTCGCCGTACGCGAAGCGCGATTACGTGGCGCACGTGGAGTACGAGACCGCAAGCGTTTTGCGCTTTGCGGAGGACACTTACGGTTTAGGTCAACTCGCGGCCGCCGATAAGCGGGCGACGTCGCCGGCCGCAGATTGCTTCGATTTTTCTCAGAAGCCGCGGCTGTTCGTCCCAATCAAAGCGCCCAAGGGGACAAAGTTCTTCCTGCATCAGCGCAGCTGATATGGGGTGTTCGGCGTTTTCCGGGGTAGGGAGTATTATTTTGCGTTACATCACCGCGCTGCTCGCTCTCGCGCTTCTCGCCGCCTCTGCGCCGGCGCCCGATATCAGCGGCACCTGGCAAGGAACGATAATCGTGCCCGGTATCGGCAAGCTACCTCGGGTCATGCGCATCACCAAGGCGGGGAGCGCCTACGATGTGAAGATTTACAGCACCCAGGAGAGCGAAGTTCCCATAGCAACGCGCAACGTCAAGATCGCTGGATCGACAATCACGATGGCGTTCGATATGAATAGCGATCCTTGGCTCAACTACCATCGCACCTATCAGGCTACGCTTTCCAGCGATGGGAAATCCCTTAGCGGCTCGTGGGGCTTGCCCGGCGTGCTCGAGGTACCGATGGTGTATCACCGAACGCCGCCGGTGACGCTGCACGGGCTGCAGCCGACGCGTGACCTCTACATCGACGTTGCGGGCGGCGTCAAAGACGAAGTCCTTGACTGGGGCGGCAGCGGGCGGCCCATGGTGCTACTCGCCGGTCAAGGAGTCACGGCCCGTGGTTGGTGGCCGATCATTCCCGATCTCCTGGCGAAATATCACGTGTACTCGATCACACGTCGCGGCTACGGGAATTCAAGTAAACCAGCTGCAACCGCCCAGAACTACAGCGCCGAGCAGCTCGGCCAAGACGTCCTCGTGATCCTCGACAAGCTGCAGATTGTTAAGCCGATTCTCGTCGGTCACTCACTCGCCGGCGAAGAACTCAGCTACATCGGAACGCAGGCGCCACAGAAAGCCGCCGCGCTTATCTATTTAGATGCTGCCTACGATGAGGCATATGACGGGGGCGTTCCCACGCCGGCGCCACCCAGTCCACCGCCCGGTTTTCCGAAAGAGTCGCCGATTGACGTTACGATTGATAACAACCCAGGGCACTTCACGACGCCAATCGACCTGCCGATCCTTGCGATCTTCGCCAATCCGCATAGCGACCAGCCCCGTCCCGGATTGTCGGCGGCCTTCATAGCGGCAGATAATGCGTTCACGACAAAGCAGATCGCGGCGTTCAAGAAAGGTCAGCCTAAGGCTCAAGTCATCGTCATTCCCCGTGCCAACCACTTCGTCTACCTGTCGAATAAGGACGAAGTTCTTCGCGATATCGACACCTTCGTTGCGAACCTGCCGACGTAGGCCGCTCAGCGGCTTCTAGTGCGGCCCGGGCGATCCGTCGGACCACGTGATCACCGGTACCATAACCAGCGTCGATAGATACGGACCGCGATCGACGGACTGAGTCGGCGAATTGTCTACGTTGGCGCCCCAACTCGCGACTTGATCTCGCGGAATGAAAAACATCATGTGTGGATACCATGGTCCGCGGGCATGGTTAAGATACCCCTGCTTCGAGAGCATAAGGCCAAATGCACCTGGCTCCGGTGGCATAAAGCTATGATCGGCGAAGGCAGCTTTCGTTCTTTCCGCCATTTGTTGCTTACTGAGCCCGGCCAGAGCCCATTGCGCCTCCGCAAGCAGCTGCGGTATCTCCGTACGCGCTGCGGGAGGATTGTAACAATCGGGCCCGCGCTCTTTCGGATTCCAAAACTCGGTATCGTTAAATGGCGCAGCCCAAGAACGTTCGACGAGACATACGAAGCCGTTCGTCCCTTTCACCGCCGTCTCGAAGCCGCGGGAAGTAAGCACAAGCACCTCGGCGTTCGCAGCGATCGATGGCGGAGCGGCGCTCCGCGCCAAGGCAACTTCAGCTTGACGATCGGGCATGAGGTATGGAGCGATTGGGCCCCTCGTTGGCAATCCTTCGCTGATGGCGGCTCGCGCCGCAAACGGCAACGCCGTAGCGGCGAGGAGCAGCACGATCGCTCGACGCAATCGAAAAAGAACCACGGTCGGTACCTCCGTTTTCAGCAGCGTACACGTTAAACACGCGGCCCCGGAGCATTGTGACGACCAAAAAGATGAATCTACAGGCAACTTATCCGGGGACGATTACGGTTCTCGTGCCGCTTGCCGGCGCGGCCCAGGCTTCGGAGATCGACGAGAGCGGATACGTTCGCGTTGGAACTTCGACCTTATGATCGGCGATGAGCTGTATGTAAACCGGGATTTGGGCCATGACGTCGGCGATCGATGCGGAGCCGGCGCCGCTTCCAGAGATACGGATGTGCCGGCTTCGTAAGAGTGCCGCAGGCACAGCTGCTTCGGGACCGGCCATAGCGCCGATTTGCACGTAGGCAATGTTTGCGGAGTCTTCCTCGAACCCGCGCCTGCCCAAAGCTGCGAATGCGGTTTCGGCGCCGGCCGCCCAGAGAAAGTCGAGGACGATGCTTGGTGCGGTACCGTCGAGCGCATCGACGAGTGCCGCGGCGTCGGCATCCCGTTCACCCGTCAGCGCGACGGTTTTTGCCCCGAGTTTTGCGGCGTGCTGGAGACGTTCCAGGCTTCGCCCGAGGCCGACGACCCGGGTTGCGCCGAGTATTCGTGCATGTTGAACGGCGAGCGATCCCGCCATTCCGGTCACGCCGAGGATGAGCACGGTGCCGAGTTCGCCGACCTCTGCAGCGCGGGCGTTCAGCGGCAACCAGGATGAGAGACCGGGGTTCAGTCCACCGGCGACGTGCACCGGGTCCGCGCCGGGGGGCAGAGGAACGCGTATTGCCGTTGGCACTGCCATTCGTTCTGCGAGCGTACCGTACGGCGGTTGGATAAACCCCGTAAAGATAGGGTCACCGGCGGGGGTGCGCGCTACGGCGTCGACGCCGGGGATTTGCGGCCACTTGCCGGGGCTACCGTAGTGACGCCCAGCTGCAAGTGAGCGCACGACATTATGAATTCCCGCCGCCACCAACTCGACGAGTTCGTAGCCCTCATCAACGACCGGTTCGGCGAAGTCGCCATATTCGGGGGCAACGTCTGGGGCCTTTACGATAGCGGCTTTCACAGCATCACACTCTATAACACGCGTTTAAGGAGCAACGGCGAAAACCGTGCCGTCACCGTGAGTGCCACCGCCGCCGGTCGTTCCGTACAACGTACCACCCACGTTGATTAGCGCAGAGCTTGCGACAGAGCCATCATCGCCGCCTTTGAAGCTATAAAGAATCGTTTCTTGGCCGGATGGAGTCAACTTGAAGACGGCTCCACATCTGCAACTGCCTCCCTCGCCCCCGCTCTGCGTTGTGCCATAAAAATACCCACCGATTGCAACGAGCTGGTTTGGGAACGAACCGTCCCCAATGCCTTTGAAGTTGTAGACGATTCGCTCCTGGCCAGACAACGTCAACTTGAAGGCAGCTCCGCAATGTAAGTAATACGTTAGGCCGCAGTTGTATTTGCCGCCGGAGTCCGTCGTGCCGTACAGAACCCCGTCCATAATGGTTAGTCCTTCCGGGAGGGCGCCGTCGCCCCGATAGCCGGTAAACTTGTGGAGGGTCGTCTCACTTCCAGATGGACTTATCTTAAACGCGGTCCCGCAACCGTAACTAAAATAGCACGCGTGGCTGCCACCAGCGATTGTCGCGCCGTAGAAATAACCCTTGTACCACACGAGGCCGCCGTCCGGAGTGCCAGGGTCTTTACCGCCTTTGAAGGTGTAAATAATGCTCACGTGACCGGACGGGCTCATTTTGAAGATCATTCCGCAGCCGGGATGGTCGGCGAAATAACACCTTCCGATGCCGCCGGCTGACGCTTCACCATAGAGTTCGCCCTTGAAGAGCGTAAGGTGAGAATCGGGGAGCGCTCCTTGGGCATCACCGGGAAAACGATAGAGCACACGCTCTTTGCCCGATGGCGTTAGTTCAAATACCGTACCACATCCCGACGTGTGCTCTGACTTACACCCCGTCGTGCCGCCGTAAGTCGTAGTGCCGACAAGGTCGCCGCCCACGTCGATTAAGCCGTTTGGGGCTTCTCCATCGGTGCCACCTTTGAAAACATGGAGGATGCTCTCGTGGCCTGACGCGTTCAGTTTATAGAGGGTTCCACAACCGTCAACGGCGCGGCACCCGCCGTTGCCGCCAATAGCCGTCGTGCCGTAAAAGTCGCCGCCGACCGAAATCGGCGCAGCGGCCGGATATTGACCATCATTACCACCCGCAAAGGAATACAGAACTGTTTCGATCGCGCTCGCGGGGCGCGCGGTTGAATTCCCGATCTGGGTGACATCGTTGCTTCCGCAGCCCGTCATTATTGTGGCAGCTGCGCAGCAAGCTAATGCGTGGCGGCCGAAAACGAAGGTATTCATCTTCCCTGCCTCCTGAAGCCTGAACGGATAGGCAGCTGGGCTGTTCGGCGCAGCCTGCTCGGGCGCCTCGGCTCGACGCGCGGGCGATGGATTAGCTCGCGAACAGCGAACGGCTATCGCACGATCGTTGCAGCTGGAGGAGGAAGCATGAAGCACCAAGGCGCCGCTCGTTTCGCCCTTAGCATGGGCGTCGTTGCTGCATTTCTAGCGGCCGGGTGCCGCGGATTGCAACCCAATCCCGCGACACAAACCGTGTCGGCCGCAGCCGCCGGGCCGGCGATAAAAATAACGAACGCCTGGGTCTTCATCTCCGACCCGGGAAGCGCACAAGTCTTCATTTACACGCTTCCGCGGCTCAAGCTCATCGAAATTGCAACAGGCTTCACACAGCCGCAGGGCGAGTGCTCCGATGATAAGGGCGATGTCTGGGTGACCGACGGCGCGGCGAAGACGATCTACGAGCTCGAGCATTCCGGGAAGCTCGTGAAACAATTGAGCGACGCGGTCGGTGCCCCCATCGGCTGCGCGTGGGATCCTAAAACCGGAAACCTCGCCGTCATGAACTTCCTTGGAAGTAACAGCCAGGGCGGCGCCGTGCTCGTCTACCATCACGGGAGCGGCGTGCCAAACCTCTACTACAATCCAAAGCTGTTCAATTACGAGTTCGGCGGCTACGACGGCGCAGGCAACCTGTTCTTCGATGGAGTTGGCACGGACCGCAAGTTCATACTCTCCGAGTTGGCGGCAAACGCGACCCAAGCAAAGACCGTGAAAGTGTCGGGCGCTAAGCTTCATACGCCCGGAATGGTGGAGTGGGACGCGTCGGCGAACGACCTCGTCGTCGGCGATCAGAACTGCAGTAACCTGAGTGCGAGTTGCGTCTACCGCATGACGATCGCGAAGAACGGCGCGACCATCAGCGGACAAACGAACCTCGAGAACGCCGAGGGGCGCCAAGTCTGCGACATGATTCAAGGCGTCCTCTGGAACAGGTCGATCGTCGGATCGGACTTCGACTTCTGCGGATCCGGGTCGAGCGCGACCTACGTGTGGCCGTACCCCGTGGGCGGAAAGCCGCACTCTGAGAACGCGCACAATGTCTCCCAGCCGTTCGGTGCTGCTATCAGCGTTCGACCCATGCGGGATTCGCCATGATGAGAACCCTCGTTCTTTGCGTCGCGCTCGCAGCGGCCGGCTGCAGCACCGGGCCTCCAGACGTCATAGGACCGGCGCGAACTTCTCAAAGCGTCGTGCCGGATTCAATTGCGAAGAAGGTCGACCTGCTCTACATCTCCGACGGCAACGCGGAGGTGACGGTCTACACATATTGGCAGAAGACGCTCGTCAACACGCTCACTGGCTTCACGCAGCCTGAGGGCGAATGTTCCGACGCTCGCGGCGACGTGTTCATCACCGACGCCGGCGCGCAACGAGTGTTTGAATACGCGCATGCGGGTAAAGAGCCGATCGCCACGCTCGACGACGCGCCCTATGCGCCGTACGCGTGCTCCGTCAACCCCGCCACCGGCGCGCTCGCGGTAGCGAACGAAGCCGGTAGCTCCAGCCGTGGCAACCTCGCCGTCTATGCCCACGCGAGCGGAACGCCGAAGCTCTACACCGACTCGACGATCAAAGACTTTCAAGCCTGCGCCTACGACGGGAGCGGCAACCTGCTGGCCTCGAACGGCCAGGCCGATGGCCGCGACTCGTATTTCGCGTGGCTTCCTAAAAACGGCAGCAAGCTGGTCAACGTGAACCTTCCCGGGCCTCAGTCGTCGTGGACCTGGCAGGACGTCAACGGGATTCAATGGGACGGACGATATTGGGTTGTCGACGCCTACTATCTCTACCGCGTCAGCGTTGCGGACGGACAGGGCTATTACGTCGGAGAGACTCAGTTGCAAACCTTCAGCGGCCTGCCCGGCCCGGTTTGGATCTATAATATCCATCCGAAGGAGCAAGGCACCCAAGTGGTCGGACCCTACGAGGGGGGCATCGATTACTGGAACTATCCGAGCGGCGGAGACGCTATCGCGGAGATCTCAAAAGGCATCGATAAGCCCGTCGCCGAGACGGTCAGCCTAGGGAAAATCCATGAATAAGCGTTCGTTGCTGCTGCTCGCGGTAGCCGGCACATTTTGCGCGTGCGGAAACCAGATTCCCGGCGCGGGAGCATCTCAACCAAGCCAAACCGGAGCGTTCGCGGCGCATCGCGCTCGAGCGCACGTCTCGATGCTGCAGGAAGCCTCCGGGCAGGACCTCATCTATGTGGCGGATCTGGGCGCCGTGTACCACCAGGGCGTTGACGTTTACTCGTATCCGCAAGGGAAAGACGTTGGCTTTATCCAGCCCGACGAAGACGTATTCGCAGGCCTTTGCGCCGACAAACAAGGCAACGTGTGGGTGCTGACCTGGGCCACGAACGGCCAGGCCTTCTACGACAAATACGCGCACGGTGGCACGCAGCCAATCCAAAGTATCATCGCGAGCGGCGTGCCTTCGAGTTGCGCGGTGGATCCTGCGACCGGAAACCTAGCCATCGCGAACTTTGAAGATTTCAATGTTTCGCGTAGCCGCGGGGACATGGCGATCTATCAGAGGGGGCAGGGAGAGCCCGAAGATTATTACGATGACAGCATTACGCACTATGATTACTGTGCGTACGACGACAAAGGCAACCTCTTCGCCGACGGCAACACCGACTATCTCAACGAGCTTGTGCGTAACAGCAGCACGCTTCTCCACATCTACCTCAATAAGAACATTTCGCCTGGCAGCCTTCAATGGAACGGCGGTTCGTTGGCGATCGCGGTCGTCGGAGGAGGGAAGGGCCCCATTAGCATCGACCGAGCGACCGTAAAAGGGTCAGGCGCGCAAATCATCGGGACGACGAAGCTGCAAACCTACCGCAACCAAGGAGAGTATCTCGACCTCGGGTTCTTGATTCGAGGGAAGGTAATTGCCGGTCCCGGTCCCGGAAGCGCGGGACCGGAGAGCGAGCTTTACTTTTGGCCATATCCAGCCGGGGGAAAAGCTTCGAAGCAGATTACGGCGCCTCTCTATAGCAACTTCTACGCGGTCGCGTTCAGCGCGGCGCCTCAGGAGCGCGCGCGATGAAACTTTTAGGCTTTACGTCCTTCGCGCTTGCCTTCGCGGCTAGTGTCGTGCTGCACGGGTGCGCCAGCAATGGGCCCCCCGCGCAGCCGCTTCCCGCCGGCCTTGATGGGGCGGCGCACCGGCTATCGCGAATGTCGCCTACAGCGGCGGGTAAGAACCTGCTCTACGTTTCCGAGTATGCGGATGTGGGCGTCTACGATTACGGTACGGATGATCAGGTAGGCGAACTCGACGACTTCACGCATGCGGCCGGCTCGTGCACCGACGCAAACGGCGACGTATTCGTAACGAACTACGGTGCTGCGGACGTTCTCGAGTTCGCTCACGGAAAGTCAACCCCCGTAAAGACGCTCATCGATCCGAGCCCCTATCCTATCGATTGCGCCATCGATCCGAGCACCGGTAATCTCGCCGTCGTCAATCAGTACGGAAAGAGCGAATATACGCTGGGAAATGTCGCGATCTATAGCGACGCAAAAGGCGCGCCAAAGACCTATAAAGTGACGGGCTTCTCAACGTACGTTTCCGGAACGTTCGACGCGCGAGGAGATCTCCTCGTCAGCGACGTCGAATCGTCGGGGGTGAAGTTCGCCATGCTTCCGCATGGAAGCAGCAAGTTCGAAGCGATCGCTTTGTCCCACAGCGGGCAGTGGACGGGCCCCGGTTTCGTACGCTGGGACGGCACGTATTTTGACGTAGAGTTTTCGGTTGGCGAGACTAGCATCTTTGTCTGGTACACGATTAAAGGATCGAGCGGCACGCAAGAAGGATTCACAACCACGGAGGAATCAGGAATAAGCGGCGGTCCGTTTTGGCTCGGTCGAATCGGGGGCCCAAAATCGGTCAAGCGTGCGAACCAACTCGTCGTCGCTATCTACGACGGTGTGACAGGTTGGGACTACCCGCGCGGAGGTGACTACATCTTCCAGATGTACGACGATCAGCGTGCCGGTGGCGTCACCGCGAGCTTAGCCCGCTGAAGTTCGAATAATGAGGACAATCGTCGCAATGGTGGCTCTTGGCATTGCCCTTGGGGCTCCAGCTTTTGCTCAATCGCCAACCCCCTCGCCGGGAGCTCAATCCTCTAAGGATATCCAGTTTACCGCCCACGACGTTGCCACGCTCTTGAAGGCCACCCACGATGCAGAGTCGAGTCCAAATGTTACGATCGACTTGGTCGGCAAGGACGCCTCCGATATGCCAACTTACGACCCAATCGTTCATTTCGCCGGCGTCGACGCGAAATCGGGCGTTGCGACGATCTGGATAATGAAGTCGCCGCCGAAAACGCCGGCGGGCGCCCAGGCTTTGCGCGCCGCAATGGAGCTCGCGTGTATGGCCACGGGCTTCGCCGGGCCGCAGTGGAAGGGTGTTTACGACCAGGTTGCAGCATGGGACGGCGCACTTCCGGCAAATGCACCAAACCCGTATAAGTACCGGCTCGCTCTAACGGCGCGAATACAGGCGATAATCGACAGCTATACGCCGCATTAGCCGGCCTACCAGTGGCCTGCGCTTTGACCGCCATCTACATGGGAGATTTCGCCGGTTACGTACGGGGCGCGTTCCAAATACATCACGGCAGAGACGACGTCTTGGATCTCTCCAATTCGCCCGAGCGGGATCTGCGCTTCGAGTCCGGCGTACGATGCCTCCGGATGTGTCCTGATGATTGCAGGTGAGACCGCATTCACCCGGATGCCAGAGGACGCATATTCGATCGCGAGTGCCTTCGTCACCGAGTTCAAGCCGCCCTTAGCCAAGGATGCTAGCGCCGCAGGGACACCTTTGACGGGCTGTTCGGCTACCGTGGCCGTGATGTTGACGATATGACCCCAACCTTGCGTCTCCATCCGCCGTACCGCGCGCTGCGTGATGTGGAAAAATCCGGCGAGGTTGGTTGAGAGCATCAAGTCAAATTCAGCCAGGGTGTAGTGTGTGAATGGTTTCGAAATGTAGGCACCCGCATTATTGACTAGTGTGTCGAGCCGTCCGAATCCATCAACGCCCTCGGTCATAATGAGGTCGGCGGTCTTGGAGTCACTGATGTCGCCGGTAACGTTGCGCACATTGGGGTCCGTGCTGTTCCCGATTGAGAGCGCGCTGGCGACCACCTTAAAGCCTGCATCGCGGTATGCGGCCACCAGGCCCTGGCCGATGCCGTGCGAAGCACCGGTAATTATCGCAACCTTGTCGTCTTGTACTTCGTCCATTGACGACTCCAATTCGGATAGAGAGAAAACTGGGCTTAATCAGGGGATTAGCAGTACCTTGCCGATACCGCCTTTCGTGAACGCGGCCTGCGCGGCGCCCGCATTCCTAAGCTCCTCGCGGCGGCCGATCGGGATCGACATCTTGCCGGAGTGTACGGCATCGGCGATGGAGGCGATGCCCTCTCGGTCTTGCTTTGAGCGGAATGGGACGGCGCGTACGTTCGGGTAGTCCTTGGCGCCGTCGGGCTCTCCCGTCACCGATGCAAACGTCCCTCCGTCCTTGACCTTTGCGAGCAGATTCGTCGCCGCTTTCCCGCGCAGCGTGTTCGCCACGATATCGACTTGCGGAATCGTCGCGAAGACGGCCGGGTCGTCGAGAGCGATCGTTTCGTCCGCGCCGATGCTCTCCGCCTGGTCGAGCTGCGAACGCAGCACGCCCGCGATTACGCGTGCGCCCGATAGTTTCGCCGTGTAGACGGCGCAACGACCGACCGCGCCCGCCGCGCCGGAGACCAGCACCGTCTGGCCGGACTTCAGGCCGCCTGCAACCGAGATTAATTGGCTCCCCGTGACGCCCACGAGCGGAATCGCGGCCGCATCGACTAGCTCCATCGTGTCCGGCACCTTGGCGAACAGAGCCGCTTTGTCAGCGACCAGTTCAGCGTACGTGTGGTACGACCACCCGCAGACACGCTCGCCGACCTTGAGGTCGGTGACGCCCTCGCCCCTGGCGACCACCGTTCCCGACACGTCCAGGCCGATGATCGCCGGAAAGTGCAGCTGCCACCCCTTCACGACGCCGTTGCGCTCGAGGATGTCTTCCGGGTTGATACCGATGCCGGCCACCTTAACGAGGACGTCGCCCGCGCCCGGCTCGGGGTCCGGCATATCTTGATATTTCATCACTTCCGGACCGCCGTAAGCACTCACTACAGAGGCTTTCACGTTTCAGGCGTTGCTGGTTCGCACGACTTTGAACGTCGCGCGAACGTCTTCGCAGAAGAGCTGCGGCTGCTCCCAGGCCGCAAAGTGCCCGCCAACTTCGTGCTTCTTGTAATAGACGAGTTTCGGATACGCTTTTTCAGACCAGCTTTGAGGCGCTTGATAGATCTCGTGCGGAAAGGCGCTCACGCCAACCGGGATCGTCACGCCTACGACGTTGAAGAAACCGAGCTTATTCTCCCAATAGAGGCGCGCCGAGGAGATGCCCGTCTTTGTGAGCCAGTACATCGTGATGTTGTCGAGCACGTCGTCGCGTGAAAGGCCGCCGGGGTTTCCGAAAAAGGCCGGCGCGATCATCTCGTAACTGTCCTTGTCGTGATCCAGAATCCAGGCCGCAAGGCCGATGGGTGAGTCCATCAATCCGTAGAGCGTCTGCGGGCGGTTCGACATCTCGACGGCGTACCCGAGGTGATGCGTGTAGAAGTCGGCCAGCTGCCGATACGCGTGCAGTTCGTCGCTGCCGAGCCCCGCAGGCGGCGGAGCGTTGGCGATTGCCTTCGTTAAAATGTCGTCCGGTACGGTACCCGGCATGTTGGAATGAATGGCCAGCACGGTCGTCGGCGCTAGCAAAGCCAGCTGTTGTGTAACGGATGCTCCCCAATCACCGCCTTGCGCTACGAACTGGTTGTATCCAAGCCGCTGCATCAGCACGACCCAGGCCTTGGCGATGCGCACCGGATCCCAGCCGAGGACGGTCGGCTCGGCCGAATATCCGTACCCCGGCATCGACGGGATCACGAGATGGAACGCGTCCGATGCGTTCGCGCCGTATGCCGTGGGATTGGTCAGCGGATCTATAACCTTCATCTGCTCGATGATCGACCCGGGCCAGCCGTGCGTGATAATCAGAGGCAGCGCGTTTTCGTGTTTCGAACGAACGTGAATAAACTGGATGTCCACTCCGTCGATCTCGGTGACGAACTGCGGAGTCGCATTCAATCTCGTCTCGATCTTGCGCCAATCGTAACCATTCGCCCAATAGGTTGCCAGCGCCTGAGTCGTCGCCAACTGGATGCCTTGACTGTCGTCCACTACAAGTTCCCGTGTAGGCCAACGCGTCGCATTGATGCGCCGGCGCAGTTCGACAAGTTCCGCTTCTGGAACGTTCAGTTGAGGAAACGGGCGAATAGCGGTCGTCCCGCCCTCCGTCCCTTGTGCAACTTGTGTCATGGCTTGAGCCCTTTCTGGAAAAGAGAGAAGACCGAGTGGGACCGCGGCCGCGGCGAGCGCGCCGGCACCGCAAAAGCGACGGCGATTGAGGCCGAGTTCTGACATACGAGTCCCTCCCAACTATGTGCGCAGTGATAAGCGGCGTCCGTCCAGCTCCGTGGGGCTAGATATATCTCACCAGGAAAGATGCTCATCGCAGCCGGGATAGAAACATCGACCGAGTTGCGCCGCAGCGGCATTCAATGCTCCTTATGAAACTCTGCCCAAGCCGCGAAGCAGCAAGGCAAGCTGCTAAGGCAACCACAATGCGCCTTCTACCGGCTTTTGTCAAGCCGCTCGCGTGCGCGGCATTTTGACGCGAAATCTAGGAGCTGGGCACCGGCACTACTGCGGGCGAACCTTATGTGCGACCTGCTGGCCGTTCACGTAATAGTCGAGTTGATCGGTCTCCGTCTTCTGTAGGGCCCAAGTTCCACTCGCCGTGACCCAGGTATCAGTCGATAATGTAACGAGCTCGACGTCCTCGTTGCTTCCGTCCGCGGCGAGCTTAACGGTCTTCATATCGTATCGCTGAGTGACGATGGCTGTGTTGCCCGATGCCTTGAGCGACAATAATGTCGCAGTGCTAACTTTCTTCAAGTCTTTGGGAAGAGAATCAACCTCGCCGATCATTTGTGCGGCGCCTTCGGTTTGTCCGGAAACGTCGATACTGATAAAGCCTGGCGCGAGAAGCGCCTGCATCGCCTTATCATCGTGAGTCAGCATGGCGAGCTTCACACGCGCGTAGTACGTTTGAAGCGCTGCCCGTAGCGCATTGTCGTCGGCGCGCGCCACGTTAAAGCTCGCAAGTACGCACGAAAGCGCGATAAGTACGGCGATCGAATGCTTCATGGCGGACCACTATCGTAGAGTGTCTCGTGCGAGGACGAACCGAGCATATTTACGCCGACCCGATCGGCAACGAAAATTCCCAGTGCGAATAATGCGCCGGCCAATACGCCGGCACCCACGACGTCGACCCAGCGTGTGTAAGGGTCGATTACAGGATAGGCCACGATCGCCAGCAGGGCAAGCGCGCATGCCGCGGTCAAAAGCCCTCTTATCCGCGCCGAGAGCGTACTTTCTCGTAAGATCAGTAGCCAGCTCCCATAGGCGACTAATCCCACGACGGCAGATGCGTGAGGGTACGTACGAACTACTTCGCCGGCAATCGTATGATGAAAGAAATATTGCAGATTTGCAACGAGCACGAGTGCCGTGAAGGTCATCGCGGCGCCCCATAGCATGCGATCGCTCCAGCGTGGACTTACAAAGGCGATCCAAAGCATGACCACCGCGCTAATCGTAGGGACGCCTGCGATCAGAAAGTCGAAAGTGGCCATTAACGACCGGGCGACAAGTACTCCGTAAAGACCCCGACTCAGCGGTGACAACAGCGCAAAGCGCCTTGGTACTTCATGAATCCACTGAGAGTAGAATCCCAAAGCCAAGAACGCGACGAACAAGATCGCGCTAACCCATATCCACCTTGGTACGAATCGCCACGGTATCTCGACTCGATCGGGTATCAAACCTTCTTCCGAAGGCCTTTCCGTGAGGTTTGACACTTGTTCAGCGCCTGCAGACCTCTGTGACCGTGTTCGAATGATCGGCGCTTTCGATCACCCAATCGAAAGCATTCTCGTTGATGGGGTTAATCGTGACCGTCGCACCGGTGTCGTTGCGCGTACTTTGAAATCGGCCTCCAACCCAGCCCTCGACCCTCTTGGTGAAGACCCCATTCGGAGTGAACTGATACGCGACGAGCTGCTTACTACGGGCGTCATATCCCCAACGTTGCGTGCTCCAGTAGCGATGAGCATTTTCTCGAAGGTCTGATCGCTCAATCATCCACGACCAGTCTGGCGAAAACTCATAGTTAACGCGATCTACGTCGCCGCTTGGAACTTCCTTGCCCTGGATCACGCAGCGCCACGATCCCGAGAGGAATGCCAGCTTTCTGATTGCCCCTGAACCCTGATCCTGCGCGAGTGCAACGCTGCCGCCGACGAGCATTATTGTGAGGGCGACCCAAAAACTGCGCAAGTTCATGCTGCTCTCCTTTCTTTCTCAAACGGCCGATGCCCACCGGGAAGAGCAACGAGCGGATCAAACTTCGACTTCGGTGCGTTGGCGTTCGCCAAGAAGAACGGTTTTTAGCTGGCCTTCGCTAGAGGCTGGCTCGGCCCGTTTGGTTGCCCGCGCTTTCAACGAACCACATGTTGTGGTCGGGGCCTTGCACGATCGCGGTAGGATCGGAATTCGAGCTGAGCCCCTTCGAGTATTCGGTGATTTTGCCGCTCATCGTGATTCGGCCGATCTTTGCCGCGTCCGAGTAGCCAGAGTTGTAGCTTTCGCTCTCGGTGAACCACATCGCGCCGTCTGATCCGGCGGCGATGCCGAAGGGGTACTCCGTGGGCGTGATGCCGCGTGAATATTCCGTAACCTTGCCGGCTGTCGTGATGCGCCCGATGCGCCCGCCCTTGTATTCGCTAAACCACAGCGCGCCGTCGGGGCCCGCTGCGATCCAAAGCGGATCGGCACCGCCGCTAATGCCCTTGGAGAGCTCGGTAATCTTGCCTTTGGTCGTGATGCGCCCAATTGCATTGGCGGTTTCCTCGGTGTACCAGAGCGCTTTATCGGGTCCGACGGTGATGCCGTGAACGCCGCCGCTCGCGGCGTATTGGGTGAGCATGAAGTCGGTTGTGATCCGCCCAATTACCGACTGGCTTCCGTCGCCTAACGCGGTGAACCACAGCGCTTTGTCGGGGCCGGTCACGATGCCCTGCGGGCCCAAGTAGCTCAACCCGTATCCGGTGAATGTGCCGCCCGTGGTCATTCGCAGGATCTGACCGTTGTAGCTATCTGTGATCCAGAGCGCGCCGTCGGGGCCGGCTGCAATGTCCATAAAGTCGGCGCCTTCGCTGGTTATGCCGCTATAGTAGAAGGTATTTAGCGCCTTGCCCGACTTTGCGATCTGCACGACCGCGTTCTCGCCGAAGTCCTGGTCGATCGTGTCGGTGACCCACAGCGACCTGTGAGGGCCCGACGCTATGGCGGTTGGTCCATAGTAGCCCTGATACTCGGGTAGATCAGCAAACTGCGCGATCGTAACGTGCCCTCTAGGGGCTTTGAAGTTAAGCCCGGCGCTCGGCTCGTTCGCCGCACGCGGGAGGGAATTGTTGTTGCCTGCGAGCGAGCAGCCCGCGGTTCCGACGCCAAATGCGGCCAGCGCGGCTGCCAACGTGAATCGTAAAGCAATCATCTCTCGCTACCACCCTTAAATCGGCTTTCTCCAGGTAACATAGCGAAATTCGGCGCGAGATGGGCACCTCCCCGCGCTGCGTACAAATCTTATTGTTGTATAGCAGAATATTCACATTTGATTAAGGCCACGAAATAGCGCGCCGGAAGGGGTCCTTAGGGCTTCTTGCCGTACGTTTACGGCCCGCAAGGCACGGCGGCCAATCGAGCAACCGAACATCCTGGAGGCTTATCATGTCGAGTTCAAACGGTTCACCGGATTCCTCGAAACGCGTACAGCGTGAAGTCCTACCGATTCCAGACAAGCCGTACGCCGGCTTCATGGCCTACGACGCTAAGGATCCCGATTCAAAGTTTCCACCGATCGAGCCCCTGCGTCCGCCTAAGGACGCTCCGAACGTACTCATCGTGCTGATAGACGACGTCGGTTTTGGCGCCTCGAGTATTTTCGGAGGTCCGTGCCAGGCTCCCACGGCGGAACGCATTGCGAAGGATGGCCTCCGCTACACACGCTTCCACACGACAGCCCTTTGCTCGCCGTCGCGCGCCGCACTATTATCTGGGCGAAATCATCATACCGTTGCAATGGGTGGTATTACGGAAATCGCAACTTCGGCGCCGGGCTACAGTTCGATGCGGCCTAATTCGATGGCGCCGCTCGCTGAAATTCTTCGGCTCAACGGCTATTCGACCGCACAGTTCGGCAAGTGCCACGAGGTGCCGGTATGGGAAGCAAGTCCCGTTGGGCCGTTCGATCGCTGGCCGACGGGCTCCGGCTTCGAGCACTTCTATGGCTTCATTGCCGGTGAGACCAATCAATGGTATCCCGCGATTCACGAGGGTACGAAGGTCGTGGAACCTCCTAAGACGCCTGAAGAGGGCTATCACTTCATGGAGGATATGACGGATCGCGCGATTGCCTGGGTACGGCAGCAGCGACTGCTCGCGGGCGATAAGCCCTTCTTCATGTATTTTGCTCCTGGCGCGACACATGCACCACACCACGTACCAAAAGAGTGGGCCGACAAGTACAAAGGCAAATTCGATCAAGGCTGGGACAAACTGCGCGAAGAAACTTTTGCGCGCCAAAAGCAACTCGGAGTGATCCCGCAGGAGTGCGAACTCACCGCGCGTCCGAAGGAGATTCCATCGTGGGATTCTCAGACCCCAGAGTTCAAACGCGTGCTGGCGCGCGAGATGGAAGTCTACGCCGGATTCTTCTCATTCGCCGATTATCACATCGGACGCCTCATCGACGCGCTCGATCAAATCGAAGCTCTCGACGACACGTTGATTTACTACATCATCGGCGACAATGGGGCGTCAGCCGAAGGCACGCCACAAGGCACCTTCAGCGAAATGATCCCCTTTAACGGAATGAATGCCCTCGAAACCGCCGAGTTCCTTACGGAACGCATTGACAAACTGGGCGGTCCCGAAGCCTACAATCACTATGCGGTCGGCTGGGCACACGCCATGGATACCCCGTATCAATGGACCAAGCAGGTCGCGTCGCACTGGGGCGGCACGCGAAACGGCACGATCGTGCGCTGGCCCAAGGGCATCAAGGCGAAAGGCGAAGTACGCCATCAGTTTCATCACGTCATCGACGTCGCCCCCACCATCCTCGAGGCCGCTCAACTTCCCGAGCCCTATATGGTCAATAGCGTTGGGCAGGTTCCGATGCAGGGCGTCAGCATGCGGTATAGCTTCGATGATGCAAGAGCGGCCGAACGCCACGAAACCCAATATTTCGAAATGTTCGGAAATCGCGGTATTTATCACAAAGGTTGGACGGCGGTCACGCGCCATAACACGCCGTGGATCATGACGGCAAAATTGCTGCCCTTCGACGATGATGTGTGGGAGCTCTACGACACGACGAAAGACTGGTCGCAGGCACACGACCTCTCAAAAGAAATGCCCGATAAGCTCCGGGAGCTTCAACGCTTGTGGGTCATCGAGGCGACGCGTAACGGTTGCTTACCGATGGACGATCGCATGGCGGAACGCATGAACTCCGACACTGCGGGACGACCAGTACTCGTTCGCGGCACTTCGCAGGTCCTTGCCAACGGCATGGGCGGCCTCAACGAGAACGGCCTCATAAATATCAAGAACAAGAGCCATTCGGTTACGGCGCAGGTCGTCGCCCCCGAGGGAGAGCCTGCCAACGGAGTGATTCTGTCGCAAGGCGGGATCGGCGGCGGATGGATGTTCTATGTGAAAGACGGGAAGCTCACATACATTTACAACTTCCTCGGCCTACAGAAGTTTGTGGTAGCTTCCACTCAAGTGCTTTCTCCGGGCAAGCATCAGATACGGATGGAGTTCGACTACGACGGCGGCGGTCTCGCCAAAGGTGGAAACGTGACGCTCTTGATCGATGGGAAAGCCGTGGGGGAGGGTCGCGTTGAACGGACCGTTCCGGCGGTATTCTCTGCCGACGAGACGTCCGACGTCGGCATCAAGCACGGCTCTCCGATAACGCCGGACATGCCCCCGGAAAAGAGCGCGTTTAATGGAACCATCGACGTCGTCGTTATTGAAACCAGCGGTGAAAACAACGACCACCTGCTGAATCGCGAAGAAGTGATGAACATGATCATGGCGAGACAATGAGGCGGCTATGGTAGCGCTAGTCTCGGAAATACTTCGAAAAACATATCGCGGATCATTGTAACGGCAGCACCTCCTTTTATGTCGGCGTCCGGTCCGACGTCCGGAACAGATTGGCCAAGGGCCGTCCCAAGCCCCAAGCACGCCAAGAAGATTGCTTTTGGCGACGGCCCCAATGGGTCGTCCGGCGGCAACAGCGCGTTGGTTCGTTCGGGGCGCGTTACAGATGGTCTCCTTATGGGGCAGATGCGAGGTGTTACCGAGATGGAGTCATATCGTTCGGTCTTCGCATGGCCGGAGAGATTGGCAACCGGTCATTCTTAGCGTCGAGCGGGTGCGCGACGATGCGATAATCGAACTCGACCCGCGAACGGCCGCCCTCATTTTCGCGCACCTGGAACCCCGACGCCGTCTTCAAGCTCACGTAGAGGCCGCGCGTGTCTCCCAGTGGCGTAAGGAAAACGTAGTACCACTTCCGATCCATCACAGAGGCAAAGGCCGGATCGATCTGGACGTTGGCGACACCGGCTACCATCCGCGCGGTTCCAACGTCCTCGATCGTTGCGGTGGCTGACTCTGACGCGTAGGCGAGAACGTGCTCGCCGCCGCTGGTCCGGTGTCGCGTGCGCACGTTCTTTACGAGAGCGCCGCCCGTGCACGCTAAGGTCGCATCGTAGTCGATCGTGCATAGACCGTTGGTCGAAGCATTAAAACCCTCAAAGATATACGTGTTCGAGCTGTCGGCCTTCGCTTCGAGGGCCTCATAGAAATTGGTGGTGTCTGCTGACTCCGAGTACACGCCGTCGCCGCTGCCGCTCGACGTGCCTCGCTGAATACCAGCGACTCCCGAAGCCCCGCTCCCGGTCGAATGGCCTTCAACGCCGTTGTTGCTCGACGACGTCCCATAGACGCCCTGCCCGTTCGAAGAGCGGCCGTACACGCCGTGGGCCGAGCCGCTCGTCCCCGTACTGATCCCCGACGTGCCCGAGTTCCCACTGGTAGAACTGGTGACGCCGTGAACGCCATCAGCGTTTCCGCCGACGCCATAGACGCCCCACGTGCTGCTGCCCGTTGAATTGCCTTCGATGCACGCGGTGCCGCTGCTGCATTTGTAGGTCTTGCTCTTGTCCGGCATCACGTGCTCTGCTCGCACGATACCGAAGCTGGAGATTGCGACGGCTATGCCAACCGCGACCATGCCTGCGACTGCGGTCCGACTCGGGCGAATAATGGATTGACTCATGTCCTATCCTTTCCGAAGCACGCAGTAGGGTGCTCTCGTACGGCTACGATAGCGCGGGACGCGCCGAAGACCTTCCTGCGCATAGTCCACGGTACCTTAGAACGGTCTTGTGCCGAGGCGCCTAGGTCCTCTGCGCAGAACAATCGATGTAGTCAATCGCTTACCCACGGGGTTACGCGTATGAATAGTCCTCCCACGCTACGCTTGATCGGCGCGGCGATCGCGCTGGTGCTGTCCGCGTGCACCGGAAGTGCGGGCGGCTCGCCCTCGGAGCCTGGAGCTCCGCCAGACGTTCTTCCGGGGAATCACTATCGTCAGATTCGTCATGTGGTCATCGTCGTTCAAGAGAACCGCTCGGTCGATAACCTCTTTCACGGATTTCCGGGTGCGGACACGCGATCGTACGGTTTCAACCGGAGCGGCGAAAAAATTACGCTCAGCCCGGTTCGACTTGAGGCGAAGTGGGATTTCCACCACGATTCGACGAGTTTCTTTGGCGCTTGCGACGGTCAGGGCACGTATCCCGGAACCGATTGCAAAATGGACGGCTTCGACAAAGAGTACTGGGAGTGTGGAAAGGGCGGATATCCGCAATGCCCTAATGCGAACCCGCCGTACAGCTATGTGCCAGGCTTCGAGACACAGCCCTACTTCTTCATTGGTAAGCATTTTGTTTTCGCCGATGAGATGTTTCCCTCGAACTTCGACTCGAGCAGCTTCATCTCTCACCAATACATCATTGCAGCTCAAGCCAGTTCGACGGTCGACTATCCTATCGGTCCCTGGGGCTGCGAAGGCGGCCCCGGTGACATGATTCCAACGGTGACTCAGCAAAGGACGATCGGAAAGAACGTCGAGCCTTGTTTCAATAATAGGACCCTCGGCGGGGAGCTCGACAACGCGGGAGTGTCGTGGCGGTACTACACATCCACCGTGCACGGCGGTGGCGGAGCGTGGAGCGCTTATCAAGCCATCAAACATGTCTATGACGGTCACGATTGGAGCAAAGACGTCATCACACCCCAGACTCGGTTCTTTAACGACGTTTCAAACGGAGTCTTGCCGGCCGTGAGTTGGATAACGCCGACCTGCGTAAACTCCGATCACGCCGGCTGCGGCTCAAACACCGGCCCCGACTGGGTTGCCTCGCTGGTGAACGCGATCGGAGAGTCGCAGTATTGGGATTCGACCATGCTCTTCGTCTTTTGGGACGATTATGGCGGTTGGTACGATCACGTTCCACCCAAACTGGTAGACTACGACGGGCTGGGAATTCGCGTTCCGCTTTTAATGGTGTCGGCGTATGCCAAGAACGGGTGCGTGTCGCACGTGCACTACGAGCACGGCAGCATCCTGAAGTTCGTCGAAGACCAGTGGGGGTTGCCGAGGCTCTCGGCGAGCGACGCGCGCGCCAACTCCATCGGCGCGGACTGCTTTGACTTCGCACGGCCGCCGAGGTCCTTTACGAAGATACCCTCTTCGCGCGGCAAGGACTACTTTCTCCGGCAGCCGCTCGACTCACGTCCACCCGATACGGAGTAGACGACGCAACCTCGCTACTGACTCGAAGAGATCTTGCGCAGGGCTGCGATCAGCGCAGCGGCGTCTGGCGCGGGGCGGTCCGCAATGAAAAGCGATAGATCGCCGTCAGCGGTCACCGTACCGGGTGCGTGAAGCTCGCGAGACCACCGATGGACCTCGTCTAAGCCTCCCAACAGTGCCCAACGAACGGGCATCCTCCCTACCCTGCCGTCGTAATTCAAGTAATCCACAATCGCCGCCGACGGGATTCCGGCGATACGCTCGTGGCTGTCGAAGTTCAAGTGGTAGACCCAAAAGTAGTCGCCGTAGACCATTTGAATGCGATCGCGTGCCAATATGTCGCATATGCGCAGCTCATTTGCCAACTGGGTCGTAAGCTCGGCGCGAAGTGGGCTGCCGGGTAAGCCATAGAGCACCAGGTTTGGAATCAGCAATGCGGCAACGAGCGCGACTGCCAGCGACTTGCTCCAGGTCCACATAGCTTGGATTCCCAGCCCGCAAAAAAGCGGTACCACGACGTACAGCGGCGCGATGTACCGGACGGTCCAACCGCGGCTCGTCCCCGCCTGTGAAGCGCTGAAAATTAACATGCAGGCGGCGAATACCAGGAGTAGGAGGAACCCTACGTCGCGAGGGCTGGACGAGCCGGCCGAGATGCACCTGTTTCTGCGCATCGCGATGACGAATCCAACTGCGACGATTGCGTAGGCAACGATGAGAACGGTTGTTTCCGACCACCATCCTGAGGATCGAAAAAGCAGCTTTGGAAGCATGTAGGTGCTTAGCCAAACGAAATTTGCTACACCCTGCCCGATACTCGAAGCCGGTTTTGAGGCCCAGTTCTGACTCAGCGATGGAAAGCCGCGTCCGATGTTCCCAATCCAGAATGGCGTCGCAGCGATAACCGCAGCGGCAAAAGCTGGAATGGCTTCGCCAACGATCGCACCGCGTCGCTTTAACGCGATCCATGCGATCGCGGGCAACGCAACCATGAACGACTCCATCGAGAACCACAAACCGATCCCCACGCTAAATCCGAAGCAAAGCCGCTGCCACAGGAGGCCTTCACCTCGCCACAGGGCCGCAAGCCAGAGCGTTGCAGCACACGCGGCCATAATCTCCCCGTACGCCCACGGGGCGTAGGTAACCGTCATGAACTGCTCCGAAGGCACAACTGCAAACAGAAATGCCAAACACGCGAGCTTGCGTCCAAGCATCGCCTGGAGAAACAACAGTGTAAATACGAGGTAGAGCGCTCCCCATGTCAGTCCCGTCAGAGCTAGGCCGATTCTGCCGGGCCCGAATAAGTGGAAGTAGCCGGCGGCCGCGTAACAACTCGCGGCGCCTAAGCGTGTGCCCCCAGGAAAGAATATCGGAAAGTCACCGTCGGCGATGCGAAAAGCGCACAAGCCCGACAGCACGGCATCTGAATCGATCTGAAACGCCGCAAGTGGGAAATAGAGCGCGAACCGAACGAGCAACCCCACCACCAACAATGCGGCGCCGAGCAGCGACCAAACATCGCCAAACCTAATCGTCAACCGCATCGATGGCCGCAATAGAACTCTCGTAAACGAATCCGTTCGGCGACCATTGTGCTCGCCCTCCGGCTACCTGAGGTCTCGACGACGTGGCCGTAGAACCTCACTCCATGGACGACGCAAAGAGGCTGGCTTCCGCTCTAAATGCGCTGGTAAACTTACGGCAGTTCTCAAACAGCAAAGCCCGTGGCGCCGCGCGTCAGGATCCTGCTGTGGATTGGCCCGCGACAAAACTGCTCAACGCGGAGTTTAACCCCGAAGTCGACGGCTTCGAATCGTTCGTGATGAACGATGGCAGCCTGTGCGTGTGGATGCCTGGGCGCTTCCGCTACGCCGCGCAAGCGCAGCGATAAGGATGCGCTGGGCTATCGCCTCCGAGGAGCCATTGTCCGATCCGGTAAGCGCAAGTAATCGCCGAGGATCCATGCGACTGCGGCGATCGCGAGGTTTTCCGCGCTTTCGGCCCAGTTGAAGTGACTGTGCGGACTTGCGAAAAGTGCCGGAAGCCATACCAGTAATCCGAAGAGCACCAACATTGCCGTGAGGAGTCGAGAGGCAAGAAGAGCTTGACGCCCCGACACAATGGCGATGGCGGCGAGCGCGAAGGCAATCGTGGTAGCTATGGCCCAGAACATTTGCCCGGGAGGGATCCACTTTGGAACAAAGCCGGCCGTGGCGTCTAAATAGAACGCCTGCTCGAGCGCGAACGAGATGACGCAGATTCCAAAACATATGCGCCCGATCCCGGCTGCGCGCGCCGCCGAACGTAGGCTGCCCGAGGCTAAGCTTGCATAAGCGATTAGCGCTCCCGAGGCAATAGAAACTTGCTCGAAGAAGTTGCCCCAGTTATTGTAGATCAGCGGAGCCGCAACGATGCCCGGTATGCAGAGCACCGAAACGAGGAGGTAGAAAACTCCCAGCACGACCGCAGCGATCTGCGCCGTTCGGCGCCATCGCATCGCGATTCCGCCTGCAATCAGGGCCGCGGCAACGATGTAGACGACCGACTCACGGTAGGGGGCTTTCGCAAGCGCCGCAAGCTGCGGCCAGGTGTCGACATCGTGCCAGTAGAGCGCCAATGCCCCATAAATAACGGCCGCCGCCCCGTATACATGACGCCCGAAATCGCGTGTCACTCGCCCAGGCCTCCAGTCGTATAAAATAAACCCTCGAGCGTGCAGCGTCTCGCAATCCACGAATGTGACGGCCGCCGGCCGTTCATCCTAGATCGATGGTTGCAATCCCAAGTTCCCGGCGTTGCCGCTTAAGGAGCTCCGTCGGATAAACGTCAACGAAAAGCTCGAGCGTCGGCCATACGGTCGCCGCGATGAGGTGACCGCCGCTCGTACCCCCGCCGCGGTGGCCAACGATCGCGTGCGCGTGTAGCAGCGGCTCGGAGTCCTTGACGGTGATGTTCCCGATTAAGGAAAGCAACTCGACCTGCTCGGTAACCGGAATGGATTCGTAGCTGAGCACGTCGCGTCTGAAGTATCCAAGCTCGGCTTGCGAAAAGCCGCCGACACCGGTCAGTCGCGCAGCTCGAACCTCTTCGGCCTGTGCGAAACGCTTAATCTCGCTCACAACTTCATCTCCGGTATCGAAGACGAGCACGAACGTTTGCCCCTGGCCAGATCCGAGTCGCAAATACTTCATGCGAGGGTCTTTCCCAGCCGCGGTGGATCTACCCGTGCCTCGTCTCTACGGTCAGGTGCCGGCTGCGCGGCGAAGATTGCTCGGGCAGCTGAGGAGGTGCGGAACCGTCTTTGATTTGACGCTGTGACGTTGAGCCGAAGTTACTTCGTCGAGCGAATGTAGGTGACGGCCGCATGGCCGTTGGTATCTTTGACTTGGATCTGCTCGGTGTCGAGTTTGCTGCAAGTGAGGCCTTGCGGGACCACGGTCCAGAGCCCGCTGGTTGTAATCGGCGTTTGAACGACCCAACATTCTCCGACGATCGTCTGGGCGGTAAATAGACCCGTGTAGCCGTCCTCCAACGCGGTCAACGTGAACGACGACTTGATCGATTCTGCCGCGGGGCTCGATGCCGTTCCGTTGGGAGTTAGCCGGATCAGGTTTGGCATGTAGTAGTTGGGCGTGCAGGAGACCATGCCAAGAGCGATGGCGAGCGTTATGAACCGACGATCGACCTTACTCATAAAAACACTTCCGTCTTTAAAGATGGCTCGCTACGGCGAAGTCGCTTTCTCGGCCTTCAAAACTCGTGCGTTTGCGTATTATTTTTCGGTGAGGGGCCGCCTTGCGCCGGGAGCGACCTCAGTCAGAGTTCGAACGTCGACCAGTCATACGGGGTGAAACCGCGTCCGACATCGAGCCAGCCGGTACGGTAGGCCTTGCCGATGCCCTCTTCATCTTGGAAACCGGCGACGGTGACCGGGAGAGTCTGCGCCGGTCGAATATAGCTCAAGTCGGTCACGGGAAGCGTGCGCACGAACCTTTCGAGAAGTTTGCTGCCCCCCGAGGCGCGCGCAAACTCTTCGCTCGTCAGACGGCCTATTGCTCGCCTGGCCAGCGATTGAAAATACACGTTGTGCATCTCGGTCTCGAGAATCTTGCGCTGCATCGTTCCGAAAACGCTATAAGCAATCGCTACGGCGTCTCTAATGTCCGCGCTCGGTTGGAACGGCGGGTCCAGCAGCACGACGTCGGCCGCCTTTGAAACCGCATGCGCGATGCCCACTGGGGAGTTGCTTGCGACGCCCCCGTCGCAATACTCATTGATCGTACCGTCTGGTCCCGGGATAAGCACCGGATCGAACACAATTGGAAGCGCCGCCGAAGCGAAGATCGCGCGATGCAACAAATCCGGCGTCGCCTCGCGGACGACGGTTTGCGACCCCAGGGAGAGCCGCAACGCGTGCACGACCCTCTCGGGCAGATCGGTGCCGGAGCCGTGCGGGCGCAGAAAAAAGTACTCGGGCCGCTGCAAGGTGAGGTTCGTTACCGCCCATACCATCAACATTACGAGTGGCGTCGTGGGATCGACGTTGCGCACGATCCAGTCGTAGACCGGCTTGCTTTGCAAGACGCCGGTCTGGTTTTTCGCTAGTCTTGCCAGCTGAACTACCGACGCGCCCCGGTCGATGAGCCCGCTCTGCGAGTCGCGCAAGGCTTCATATTCGGGCTTCGGACGCATGAGTTTCTCGGCGCTGATGCCGTACCAAAGGTCGTGAAGTTTGGTGTATTGGCCGGTTGCAACGAACCAGCCGTTGAGCGCCCCGATCGACGTTCCGCAAACGATCTCGTATGGGAGGAGCGGTGACCCATCGCTCACGGCACCGCGGGCCGCCAGCGCGCCGACGAGGCCGGCCTCGTAAGCGCCGAGCGCGCCGCCGCCGCTAAGCACGAGGGCGCGATCGAGGGGTTCTACTGCCGGCGCTTCGCTGTCCGAGATCCCCAGCAAGGATGGTGCGAGCCCCGATGCGCCAAGGGCAAATAAGAACTCGCGCCGTTCTATCGTGGCCATGTGCCCTTCTTGCTTAAGGGCCGCACGATATCCCACCAGCTCGACGAGCTTTGGTCGAGAGTACTTCGAGGTAATTGAAACCGCCGGACGAACGCGAATACGGCAATGCGTCACACGCGGCACGCGTTCCTTACCGGCGCTGCAGGCGCGCTTGCAGCATGCACGGCACCTCCGGGAGTGCATCAGGTGCCCGGAGTTTTTCTTCCCGCTGCCGCGAAGGGGCGCCGCGTCGTCATCGTGGGGGCCGGTGCGGCCGGGCTGACGTGCGCCTACCGTCTGCGACAGGCCGGCATCGCGAGCCGTCTCTTCGATGCGAGCGATCGCGTCGGCGGACGGACGTGGACCTTGCGTAACTATTTCGCGGAGGGCCAGATTGCCGAACCTGGCGGAGAGTTTATCTCGCTCGGCCAGCTCGAGGTCCAACGGCTTGCGCGCGAGCTGGGCTTGCGGCTGATCAACGTCAACCGTCACGAGCTGGGACACGACACGTACTTTTTCAACGGCGTTCGCTATGTGGTCGACGATGGCAGGACCGCGCAACGTGTTCTTTGCCGGCGAACAGACTTCGTATAACGACATGGGGCATATCAATGGCGCGGTCGTCTCGGGCGAGCGCGCGGCGCGCGAGATCGCGCGAACCGGTAGCTGAGCGTTTGCGCCGGCCGCTGCCACCGGCCCTCGCCCTCGCGGCGCTCGGAGTCGTCTTTGGCGACATCGGGACCAGCCCGCTTTACACGATCAGGACGTGTTTCACGAGCGCGAAGGCCGCTCCGACGGTAGAGAATGCGGTCGGCATAGTCTCGCTGCTTATTTGGACCCTATTCTTCGTCGTTTGCGTTAAGTACGTCACCGTTCTGATGCGCATCGATCACGATGGCGAGGGCGGGATTCTCGCCTTGCTAGCGCGCGCCGAGCCGCCAAAGCTATTCGGCGTTCCGATGCACGCCGATTGGCTTCTCTGGGTTGCTGTGGTCGGAGGAGCGATGATTATTGGCGACGGCATGATCACCCCCGCAATCTCGGTGATCTCGGCGGTCGAGGGATTGAGTATGGCCACGCCGGCAGCCCAAGCCCTTATCGTTCCGATCTCGGCAGGAATTTTGCTGGGCCTGTTTGCCATTCAATGGCGGGGAACGCAGAGCGTTGGAGTCATCTTCGGCCCAGTCATGGCCTTGTGGTTTGTCGCGATCGCGGCGGCGGGCCTGATTGCGATCGTCGCCCATCCTGCGATTCTTGCCGCGCTCAATCCGCTACACGCGGCGTGGTTTCTGACACATCACGGCATCTTCGGGTTTCTCATCTTCTCAGCGATCATTCTCGGAATGACGGGCGCTGAAGCGCTGTATGCAGACATGTCGCATTTCGGCCGCATTCCCATCACGGTCGCTTGGTACGGGTTCGTCTTTCCGGCGCTCATTCTGAACTATGCCGGCCAAGGTGCAGTCATCGCCGCCGATCCCAGAGCGCTCGATTCGCCGTTCTACGCACTCACGCCGGGCTGGGCTCTTTTCCCAGCGGTAGCGTTGGCCACTGCCGCGACGATCATCGCTTCCCAGTCATTGATATCGGGCGCATTTACTCTGACCGAGCAAGCCATAGCGCTCAATCTCTGTCCCAACATGACGGTGCTGCACACATCCAAGGATCGGCGCGGGCAGGTCTACGTGCCGTTCGTTAACGCGATCCTGGCAATCGTTTGCATCCTGCTCGTCGTTACGTTCCGTAGCAGCGACCGGCTGGCGGCGATGTACGGTCTCGCCGTTTCGGCGACGATGCTCGCGACCGATATCGTATTTTACGTTGTCGCGACCCGCGCGCTGGGCTGGAAGCCCGTGGCGGCCCTGGCGGTAGCGGGCGCTTTTGCGGTACTCGATGCAACCTTTGTTCTCGCTGGTCTGCACAAGTTCGTTGATGGGGCGTGGCTGCCGCTAGTCATCGCCGCCGTCATTTCACTGACTGCCGTTACCTGGCTCGTGGGACGGCGAGCCGTCGCGCGCGAGCTGCTCGGGCAGCGAGAGCCGGTCGAGAAGTTCGTGGCCGAGCACGGTGCGCTGGCATCGCCGCCGAAAGGCGCCGTCGTCCTTCTCAGCGGCGATCCGACCGGCGTTCCCTTCATCAACTCCCATCGCTGGCTCGAACGGCTCGTTAGCGAAGAGATCGTCATCTTGCTAACCGTAAAGAGAGTAGCGCGCCCGTACGTGCCGGAAGATCAACGCGTAACGATCGACGAGATCTCGGCGCGGTTGGTGCGTATTCGCGCCGACTTCGGTTACATGGAGACGCAAAGATTGGCACCGATTCTCAACGCTTGCGGCGCCGCGAACTTGAACATCGACAAGGATACGACGTCGTTCGTATTCGCCAACCCCGTCATCGTCGGTAAGAGGTCCGGCGGATTGCCGAGTTGGCAACGGCGATTCTTCGAAGTACTGCAGCGCAACTCGCGCACGCTGGCTGCCGAGCTGGAAATCAAGGCGAACCGCCAAATCGAGGTCGGCGTCGAGGTCGCGGTCTAGTTGTCGCGCCCCAACGGTTACGGCGAGATTTGAAAGAGGGTCCCGTTATTGGTCGCGCCGCCCGCCGCCGTAACGCCATAGAGCATGCCGTTCCAATCGGTCAACGCTGCAAACGGTGCTGCGCCTTCGCCGTGAGAGCCGAAGGCGTAGAGCACGCTCTCCTTGCCGGCCGTGGTCATCGCGAACGCGACGCCCTCGCGGTGGGTGCCGCCTTGCGTCGTCGTGCCGTAGAGCATGCCGTTGAGAACGATCAAACCCGCAAAGGGATCGACGCCGTCACCGGTCGATCCAAAACTCTCGAGCACACGTTCTTTCCCTTGGGTGCTCGCGCTGAACGCCGTACCGCCATCGTGCGCTCCGCCTTTGTACGTCACGCCATATAAGGTGCCGTTGAGGGCGATGAGTCCCCCATCGGGGCGAGCGCCGTCGCTTCCGCCTCGGAAGCTATAGAGCACGCGCTCCTTGCCCGCGCTGAAGCTAAATAACGCTCCTTCGCCGTGCGCGCCGCCGGCAGACGTCGTGCCGTAGAGCGTACCGTTGAGTGCGAGCAGGCCGGCATAAGGATGAGCGCCGTCGCCGCCCGGGCCAAAATTATAAAACACGCTTTCGTCGCCGGCAGCGTTTACGTTGAAGATCGTGCCGTTTCCGTATAAACCGCCGTTGTATGTCGTACCGAAGAGAGTGCCGTTCAAGACGGTCAATGTTGCTTCGGGATTGCGTCCGTCTGGTAGCGGCGAGCCGTGGCCAACGCCAAAGTTGTAAAGCACCCGTTCGTTGCCTTCGGTATCGACGCTGAAGACGATACCTCCGTTCGTCGCGCCGCCTCTAAACGTAGTACCATACATCCGCCCACCGAGCGCGACTAATCCCCCAAAGGGTTCGGAACCGTCCACTGCGTTGCCGAAACTGTGCAGCACGCCTTCCTTGCCGGCGGCATTAATGCTAAAAACGGTCCCGTCGTTGTAGGTTCCGCCCGTGTACGTGGTGCCGTAGAGCGCTCCTTTTAGAGCGATCAAGCTCGAAGTGGGGTCGCTGCCGTCGGCTCCGTCGAAGTCCAGGAGCGTCTTATAGTTTGGGACTACGTCGCCGGTGGAGGTTGGCGCTGCGGGCGATCCTGTCGGAATTGCCAAGCCGGAGCAGCCTACCATGGCCAACGTTAAGGCGAAAACGCTGCCGATAGACTTCATTTCGTACGTACGTCGCTTTTCATCGGTCCTCCAATGCGAGTCTGGAGAAATGGGCCGCACGTTCGCGCGGCCCATCGATTCGAGGTCTAGCAGCGAGGCCTCCGCCGCGCTGATTCTCCCGTTATTGGTATTGCTGTACGCAAGACTCGCTAGCATTGCTGTACATGGGCTGCATCGTGTAGGACTTCTTGCCGAACTTGTCGTTCGCAATGTCCTGCCACGCGCAGGCGTCGCCGATTTCGCCGGCGCTGAAGTTATACCAACCGGTGCCTGGGTTCGGGTCGGTGATCGATTCGCCGTATTCGTGGCCTTCGACGATCGTCACGCCCTCGTCCTCGGCGCTTTCATCCTTCGGAGCGGTGGTGAAGTTTGCACCGCAACTGGTGCCGGCATCCGGCATGTATGGAAGGTTCGTGTACGAAACGAGGTTGGAGCCTTGTTCCGTGCTGCTGTGATAGGCGCACCACTGCGTGCCGAAACCTTGCGAACTGTGGCCGTGCGGCGTTGCCACGACATACGAGGCGTTGACGTCGTAACCGAACTTTGCTACTCCCTTAAGGGATTCTTGTGCCACCTGAGTATCGGTCGGGTTTGCGGGAACGGAGTTCGTTTGGTCAAACCAGACGCCGCCGAGCTGTTTCTTGGGATTCGTGGGGTAATTCTTCTTACTACCGACGATATCGTAGTATTGGATATAGTCGTTGTTGTGAAGGCTTCCACCCTCGACCTTGACATACTCTTTGAGGAGTTTGGCAACTTTGTCTGGGTCGCCGTACGTCTTATAGCCCCAGAAAATGATGTAAACTTTGGGATTCAAAAGCACCGGGCCATTGTAATAGTTGAACACAATGCCGCTGGTGAGAGGGGTCTGGGCGCCGTAGCGCGTCGGCATATAGTGTGGAAGGTGCGTCGCCAGCCCTTGAGCCGACATCGTGGAACCGCTCGTGGGCGCCAGGGCGCTGTTTCCAGCGCAACCCACTATTGCGAGCGTTGCCGCGCATCCTAAAATGCCGACAAGCCGCGAGTGCCTATACATACGCAATCAACCTCTTAAAGGGAGTAGCTGCGAGTAGCTAACAGGTAAAGAGCGCTCGTTCATCGCCAACGCGTACCGCCCCTCCGGGCTTACTCGCCTCGCTTCCGGGTTACTCGGCCGGGAACGCAACCGGGGGTGTGGTCGCCCACGGCATCGGAGATGGCCTGGGCAACGGCCCGGGAGCAGGTTGGCCTTCGTACCGGTTGACCAGCGCGCCGCCGAGCTCGACGTCGTGTGCCGTCGAGTCCACGTCGACCCCGTTACCGCGAGCGGAGAGTATCGTCGAGATTTGGCCGCCCTGGGCGTTTTGAGCCGTGACGCGCAACACGCCGTTTTGTTCGCACTTGACCGACTCTCCGTCACCGAGTTCGAGCGTTTGGCCTCGACCGACGGAAAGAGTCTGACCGTAGCTTGTGATCGATGCTTCTCCGTTGTTGTTCATCGTGACCGTCGTCGCGCCGTCGTTTAGGGAAACCGTCGCCGATTGGTTCCAGGTGATCCCTTTGGCGTTTGGCGGCGTCGCTTGCGTCGAGACTCGATATCCACCGGGAAAGGAGCGGGAGTTGAGCAAGTCGGGCTGAGAGGCCATGTTATTCCATTGTGCTCCGTTGAACGACAGGTGGGGATCGCCGTCGCTGGAGCCGGTGGCATTTTGGAAAAAACGCTCGCCGCCGTTGCCGGGCTGACAGCTTCCGTAACCGCCGTAGGGCGAACTGCAACCGCCGTTGCCCATCAGCGACTGCAGCATCTGCATCAGCTGCTGCAGCATGCCCATGAGTGGACCGAAGAGTCCCTGCATCGAGGGGTTGCTGTAGGATGCCTCACCGTAGGCAGCGTCGGCGCCCCCCTTGTTGAGCCACGGGGGAACGAATCGGGAAATGTTATCGCCTGCGGCCGGCGCAACGCCACCGTCGAACATGGATCCCTCTTGCGCGTTTCCGGCGAGAGCCGAGAGAGAGTCGGGGCCGAGCGAGCCTTCGAGCGGCGCAACGTTCATTGAAAACCTCCGTCGTGAAGTGCGATTCGTTCACGACTGAGGTGCGGCGCGACAAGAGGCCCGCATCGTCGCGGCAAGAAACGAATGCACCTCATGAGCGAAACCCAACGAACGACGATCGCCCACCTCGAAGAGCGCCTCGAGTCCCTCAAGGAGCGCCTTTGACGATGCCGCGGCGCGCCGCCGTTTAGCTGAGCTCGACGAGCGCTCGCGTTCGAACGAGTTTTGGAACGATCCCGAGTCGGCGCAGCGCGTTATGAAGGAGCTCTCCGAGCTCCGCGATCGAGCGGCTTCATTCGACGGAATCGCCGCGGCGCTGCGCGAGGCTCGCGAGATGCTGGTGCTTTTCGACGGCGATCCCGCCGCCGAAGCCGAGGCCGATCGCAGCATCGTTGCTGCCGAGGCCTCGGTGAACGATTTCGAAATGGCGGCAAGCTTCAGTGGCGAGTTTGACGCGCATAATGCCATCGTGAGCATCTTTGCCGGCGCGGGGGGCGTCGACGCAGCGGACTGGACAGAGATGCTCGCGCGCATGTACTTGCGGTGGGCCGAATCGAAGGGTTTCTCCACGCAGATCGCCGACGCGTCGCCCGCCGAAGAGGCCGGTCTGAAGTCGGTGACGTTTTTCGTACGTGGGCGTAACGCTTACGGGATGCTGGAGAGCGAGCGCGGCGTGCATCGGCTCGTCCGCCTTTCACCGTTCGATGCGGCGCATCGCCGTCACACGTCCTTTGCGGCGGTCGACGTCATTCCCGAGGTGGACGCCGGCGAGAGCGACGTGGAGATTAAACCCGACGATTTGCGCGTCGAGACGTTCAAATCTGGCGGAGCGGGCGGCCAATACGTGAACAAAACCGAATCCGCGGTGCGAATCGTCCACGTGCCGACCGGAATCGTCGTGGCGTCGCAGCAAGAGCGCTCGCAAGCCCAGAATCGGGAAGTCGCGTTGACGATTCTTCGCGCGAAGCTCGCCGTGCTGGCGGCGCAAGAACGCAATCGCCGGCTCGACGACTTGCGCGGGGAGCGCCAGGCCAACGAGTGGGGCTCGCAAATTCGGTCGTACGTCCTTCAGCCGTATCAGCTCGTGAAGGACCACCGCACCGGCGTGGAGACCGGCAACGTGGCCGGCGTGCTCGGCGGCGACATCGATCCGTTCATCTGGCCCTATCTGCAGCAACGTAATGCGGTGCGGCCCGCGTAACGCGTGCGCGATCGCTTTCTCTGGCTCGGGTGTGTCGCGTATGCCGTATTGTTCACTTGCTTAGGTGCGCTCAAATACGACGTCCACCGCAATCTGGTCGATTTCGGAATTTTCGCGCAAACCGCCGCAAGCGCGCTCGGCTGCTTTTGCAATCCGATCGAAGGCAGCCACTGGGCCTTTCACTTTTCGCCGATTCTTTACGTCGTAGGAGCCGCAGTGGCGGCGTTTCATTCACCGCTGACGCTCGTTGCTCTGCAGGCGATCGCCGGCGCTGTTGTGGCGCCGCCGATCTACGCTCTCGTACTACGCTCGAGCGGCGACGCTGGGATCGCACGGCTTGGCGCACTGACGGTCTGGCTCTACCCGCCGCTGGCCGGCTTGATCTTCGGCGATTTCCATGAAAACGCGTTCGCGCCGGCCGCAGTCGCGTGGACCCTGTATGCGTTCGATGCCGGGTCGATAGCGGGGACGATCGCCGGCTCCGCGGTCGTGCTGGCAATAAAGGAAGACCAGGCGATCTTTCTGTCGATCGCCGGCGCGCTTGGAGCGTGGTGGTTTCGGGGAACGACGCGAGGTCGCGTCGCGGCGGGCATAGCGGTCGCAAGCGCGTTGGTCTGCGTAACGTACTTTGCGTTGATTGTGCCGCACGCCGCAGCGGCCGCAGCGACGCCATGGCAGCCGAGCCGATTCTATGCGTGGAGCGCGCGGGATGCGCGCAGCATCGTTAGCGCCCTGCCGGCGCGGCTAGGCTTTCTCGTGCTGGCGTTCGGACCGCTGCTCTTTGCGCCCCTGTTCTCTCCCGCCGTCCTCCTCGCAGTCGCGCCGCTCGGAGAAGTGCTTTTGTCGCGCATGTCGACGACCTTTACGATGGGCACGCATTACGCGGGCGCTTGGATCGGTTACGTGCTCTTCGCCTTTGCCATTGCGTTGCGCCGCATCTCGCGGCAACGACTGCGCATCGTGCTGGGCGCGTGCATCGCACTCTGTGTCGTTGAGTTCCTCGTGGCCGATCCGCTGCATCCGGGCCTGAACTTGCGCAGAGTGGAAGCCCGCGACCGCGCGCTCGACCACTTCTTGACGATGCTGCCGGAGGGCGCCGCAGTCGCAACGCAGGAGGAAGCCTACACGCATCTCGCGTTGACCGATCCGAATGCGCGCCTCTTGCCGGAGCTTCCCAGCGTGCCTACTAACGCTTGTTTCGTATTGCTCGATCGCGACTTCCCCGATTCCGCGCGCCTGCAAGAGTACGGCGCCGCGTTCGCGGGATTGGTTAACGAGCGGCGTTACATGCTCGTCGCGCGCACGGGACGCATCTTTTTGTATCGCAGCGCCGGCCGCTGCAGTTAGGTAGAGAGAAGGAGCGCGAGCGCGTCGGCGGGNNGACCCACGCGTCATAAAGACGCATCGGAGGGAAGACTGCGACAACCGGAGTGCCGGTCATCCCAGCGACGTGCACCGCTCCCGAATCGGGAGCGACGAGCGCAACGGCGGCCGCGATTGCCCCTTTCCAGGATGGGAGATCGTCGAAATAGCTGACGGCGATTCCCGTCGTGCGCTCCACCAATCGTGCGTAGGCGGATTCAGTGCGCGACGACAGGAGGTGAAGCTCGCCGCTTGCAGCGAGACGACGGACCAAGTCCACGACGGACTCTAACGGAATGCCGAGCCGCTCCCACTTATCCGTGATCTGAACGGTCACGCGATCGTCGGGCGCAGGCTCCGAGTCGAGCACCAGCGGGCGGAGCTGCGCGAGATCGTGAGTCGGCTTTTCGTCGCCGACCAGCGGCTCGACCAGTTTGAAGAGCGTTTCGCATTCGTGCGGTGAGTGCGCGGTCAGTCGGGCGCTGCGGTAAACGCGCGTCGTTACGATGCGGCGCGACCAAAGTGCTTTGAGCGGTTTGGTCCACGGATCCTCAAAGCCGATTCGCGTTGGAGCGCCGATCGCCGCGGCGAGCCGGTAGCCGCCTGGGTCTTCGGTCGCGATCGCGACGTGGGTATACCGGCGTTCGCGAAGGTCTCGGCCGAGGCGTTCGAGCGCGTTCGCGTTCGATCGCGTACCGTCTCGAAGCTCGAAATCCGCGACGATGACGTCGCGGACGGCGCCCGGGGCGAACGTGTTCGCGTTGGAACGCCGCAAGACGAGGTCGACGGCGATGGCCTGCCGTCGCAACGCCGCAATCGACGGCGTCAAGGCTAAAGCGTCGCCGATCGCATCCAGGCGGATGATCAGGACCGACGGTGAAACCTTTGGCATGCCGCTCTCTTCGGATTGCCGGAACCTCGTGACCTTTGAGGAGCTTGTGGGCTACCGAACCGTGCGGAGTTTCGGTTACATTTCGGGAACCGCTTCACGCACTCGCAACCGCCTGCGATCGACCTTTCGCAGCCTCGGGATGCTGATCGGTCTGTCGGGGAGCGAGCTTTTGAGCGATGCGGAGCAGTTACGCGCCGAAGCGCTCGAGGCGCTGCGCCGGCGAGCGAACTCGCTCGGAGCCGACGCCGTGATCGGCCTGCAATTTTACGTCACCGAAGGCGGCGACGGCTCTTGCCAGGTCGTAGCTTCAGGCAAGGCCGTCTCCCTACTGAAAGAGGATCCCGCTTAAATGGAAGAGAGCGAGCGCGAGCGCCGCCGGGAGCTTCTGATGCGAGCCGCGATTGCCACCGATGAGTGCCGCAAATGCGCGATCGGATACGAACGGCGGAATAACGTCTACGGCGAGGGTGATCCCTGCGCGCGTTTGATGGTCGTCGGCGAGGGCCCAGGCGAAACCGAAGACGAGCTGGGCCGCCCGTTCGTGGGTCGAGCCGGACAACTTCTCGATCGAATGCTCGCCGCGATCGAACTGCCGCGCGCCGACGTGTACATTTGCAACACCGTGAAATGCCGGCCGACCGCGGCCGGCCTCAGCGGTCCGCGCAACCGCGCCCCCGAGCCGCAGGAGATGGAGAACTGCCGCTCCTTTCTCGACGAACAGATCGAGATCGTGGCACCGGAAGTAATCTTGGCGCTTGGCGCGCCTGCGGCGAAATCGTTCCTGGGACGCGATTTCCAGATCACCAAGATGCGCGGCCGCTGGTACGTCGGGCCGCGCGACACGCCGCTGATGGTGACCTTTCATCCGGCCTATATCTTGCGGCAGACGGGCGGCGAAATCGAGGCCGTCAAGCGCATGGTGTGGGACGATCTCAAAGCCGTCCGCACTAAACTAGACGAGACTCCTCCTCCCAGTGTCACCCTAAGCAACGAAGAAGAAGCCCTTCAAGCGAGTCTCTTCGAATGACGCGCGAGCCGTTACAGATTTGGTTGCGCGACGTCGTATCGCGTGCCGGCTTTCCGAATGTCGATGAGTTTATTGCGCACTACGACCTAAAGCCGTATCGGTTTCGCCAGCTCTATCGCGCGGCCACCAAAGAGCTCCTCGGCGGCCCAGGCGAGGTGACGCCGCTAACGAAGGAGTTACGCGAGTCGCTCGTTGCGCGCGGCGTCGCATTTTCCGCGATCGAGCCCGTCTTGCTGCAGCGATCGCAGGACGCGCAGACGACCAAAGGGCTCTTTCGCTTGCACGACGGCAAAGAAATCGAAGCCGTGTTGATGGAGCATTACGGCGACCGCACGACGCTCTGCCTCTCGTCGCAGGCGGGATGTGCTTTTGCGTGCGCGTTCTGCTCCACCGGACAGGCCGGGTTCAATCGCAATCTCACCGCCGGCGAAATCTTCGATCAAGCGTGGTTCTTCGCGCGCGAGCTCAAAGCGCGCGACAAACGTATCACCAATCTCGTTTTCATGGGGATGGGCGAGCCGTTTCACAACTACGAGGCCGTGATGGAGGCCGTCGCGCTGCTCAACGATCCGCAGGGCTTTGGGCTCGGACATCGCCACATCACGATTTCGACCGTCGGTCTGGTCGACAAGATCGAGGCCTTCGCCGCCGAGCACTGCCAGGTCAACCTCGCGATCTCGCTGCACGCACCCAACGACAAGCTGCGCTCGTCGTTCATGCCGGTAAACCGCCGCTTCCCGCTTGCGGAACTGATGGCGGCCTGCGAACGATACGTCGAAAAGACGCGGCGCAAGGTTTTCTTCGAGTACGTGATGCTGGCGGGAGTGAACGATAGCAATGAGTCGGCGCGCGAGTTGGCTGCGCTTATGCGCGGTCACCTGTACCACGTCAATCTAATTCCCTACAATTCGACGCCCGACGCCCCGTTTGCGGCGACGCCCGATCCGCGGATTTGGGAGTTTGCGAAGATCCTCGACGAGGCCGGGGTTCCGGTCACGGTGCGCCAAAACATGGGCCGCGATATCGCCGCCGCATGCGGACAACTCAGAGCGGAGACACAGCCCAGAACAAGCAAAGTGCGCGCGGCAGGATCTGCGTAACCCGGCGGCACGATGAAAAAGCAATCGTGCCCAGGTGAGCCGCCAGCAATGCGAAGCTTGCCAACAAGCCATATAGAGAACAAGGCGCCGCATTACTGCGGCCCCTTGCGCGCTTCGATGTACTGCTGGCCTGATACGCAACCAACGCTACCACATCGGCAACGGCTTCGCAACAGGGTGAGCTGCGCGGCTGGAGCGCCCGGGAATCGAACCCGGGGCTGCTAGGTGTATCAGACCAGCAGTCGACACTATCGAAGCGCCCCAGCCTGTTCCTATCCCTCGCGTAGAAGTTGTCAACAATTGACGGGACGCTAGGATGCTCGCGCCATGCTGCGAAAAACCCAGCGTCGTGGTGCGCGGTGCAAGCTCGGAATCTTTGACGCAAAATGCCGTCAGCGCGTTCGCAATACTGAAAAGCTGATGGCTACGTGGCGTGACGTACGGCGGATCGCACTCAAGCTACCCGGGGCGAGCGAAGAAGTTCGCTCGAGTGGCACGTCGGCGTGGATCGTCAATAAGAAGTTCTTCGCTTGGGAACGGCCGCTGCGGCGCTCCGATATCGCCGCGCTGGGCGATCGCGCGCCGATGGGGCCTATCCTGGGTGTGCGTACGTCCGACCTGGAGATGAAAGACGTCTTTCTGGCGAACGATCCGAAGGTTTTCTTCACTACGCCGCATTTCGACGGCTACGCCGCGGTGCTGATACAACTCGACAAGATTTCGACGAGCCAACTGAAAGACGCGATCGTCGAGGCTTGGCTCGCGAGCGCGGGTAAACGCGCCGTCGCCGCTTACATGAAAGCATCTCGTTAGAAGCCGTAGCACACGGCGCCATGTTTTCGCCCAGCCCGCGGCGAACGCGACGAGGCAGCACGGAAGCGAGGAGCGATTTTTGAATGAGTGCCTTGAAGTCCGTCATACACGCTTTAAGCGTTACGTTGGCCGCGGCAGCGCTCGTCGCGTGCAGCGGCGGGTCGCAGCCGGCGTTCAGCCCTCTCTGGGATGGCAGTGGAACAGCGCGAGAACCCATCGTTCACCGGGCGCGGCCATGACCTATTGGGCGGGGTGCAAGGGGTCAGGCACGGCCGCTACGGGTTTCGAGAACAAGTATTACGGGGGTCTGGATATGGATCCGAACGGTTACTCGATCTTCGGCCACCTCAACGCGAAGGGCAACGAATTCGCCGCCACCGAGTTCGAAAACGGCAACGTCGATATCTATAAGTACACCTCGAAGGCTCTCACGTGGCAGTTCAGTTTCAGCGCCGGCTCCTCTACCAATGAATCTGGCGGTGTCGCCTTCGCCCCGCGTTGTTGCAAGAAATAAATTCGGGATCGATGTCGTGGCGTGGGCGTGTTGATTATTCTTGCGCTTTTGTTGAGCGGCGCTAACCTCGCCTTTGCCTTTCGTTGGCTCGACGTCGTGAGGCGCTCGCAAGCCAAAATCGAGCCGCGCAGGCCGCAAAGCGACCTCCCGAGTCTCTCCATCATCGTACCGGCTCGCGACGAAGAGCAGAACGTTGCGCGCTGCGTAAACTCGCTGCTTGCAACGCGTCATCCCGATTTTGAGGTGATCGTCGTCGACGATCGCTCCACCGATGCCACGCTCAGCATCGTCGATGCAATCGCGCAGCACGATCCGCGCCTGAGGATCGTCGGCGGCGCTCCGCTTCCCGACGGATGGGTTGGAAAGCCGTGGGCGCTGGCGCAGGGTGCCCGCATTGCTCGCGGCGCATGGCTCCTCTTTACCGATGCCGACACCGAGCACGAGCCGCTCGCGGCGACCTCGGCCCTTCAATGCGCGCTGGAGAACGGATATGGCGTCGTGAGCCTGCTGACCGATCAGCAGACGATCGGCGCGGCCGAATGCCTTCTCTTACCGACGATCCTTTTCGTCATCATGCTCGGCGTCGGAGCTACGGAGGACGTCAACGACCCGCGCAAGCCCGATGTGGCGATCTTCAACGGACAATACATCCTGGTCTCACGCGCGGCATACGACGCAGTCGGCGGGCATGAAGCCGTTCGCGCCGAGATCGCCGAGGATCTCGAGCTGGCGCGCCGCTTCAAGCGCGACGGCCGATTTCGAATCTTTCTCGCCGGCGCCGGCGGCCTCGTCCGAACCCGCATGTATGTGTCCTTCGCACAGATATGGCAAGGCTTCGTCAAGAACTTTGCAATCGGGGTGCGAGGACGCCCGTTCGGAGCAATCGCAGGGACGGCGCTTCTGGCGTGCGTTTCGCCGATCTCGCCGATCGTGCTGCTCGTTGCTCTGGTCCAGCGCCAGTGGCTTGCCGTTGCCGTTCTCGCCCTGAGCGGTGCGGCAATCATCGCAATCGCCGAAGTGGGGATGCGCCGCGCTCGGTTCGCGCCCGGCTCCGGCATTGCCGTGCCGTTGGGGCTCGCGGTCGCGCTGGCCATCTTTGCGACGTCGCTTTATTGCACGTTCGTGGGGAGAGGCGTCGAGTGGCGCGGCCGCCGCTACGGCGGGGGTTTGCGACGGGCGCGATAAACCTAGCGACCCAGTGGAAACTACAGCCTCGGCTCGCCGCGTCACGATGGAAGAGATCACCGCCCTTGCCAAGCGTCGAGGTTTCATCTTTCAATCCAGCGAGATCTACGGGGGAATCAACGGGTTCTGGGATTATGGGCCGCTGGGGGCCGTGCTCAAGCAGAACGTCAAACGGGCCTGGTGGCGAGACACCGTCGAGCTGCGCGACGACGTCGTTGCTTTCGATTCGTCGATCATCATGCATCCGATGGTTTGGAAGGCATCGGGGCACATCGACGCCTTTCACGACGTGATGATCGACTGCAAGGTCTGTAAGCACCGCTTTCGCGCCGATCATCTCAAGGATCGCTCCCAGTGCCCCGACTGCGGCAGCAAAGACTCGTTTACCGACCCGCGTAACTTCAATCTGATGATGCGCACGTCGATAGGGCCGATGGAAGACACGTCCTCGGTGGCGTACCTGCGCCCGGAGACCGCACAGGGCATCTTCGTGAACTTCAAAAACATCTACCAAAGTGCGCGCAAGCGGCCGCCGTTCGGCGTGGCGCAGATCGGCAAATCGTTCCGCAATGAGATCACGCCGGGAAACTTCACCTTCCGGGTTCGCGAGTTCGAGCAGGCGGAACTGGAGTACTTTGTTCCCGACGACGGCGCCGACATGGAGACCTTTCGTGCCTGGGTGGAGCGCCGGAAGAACTGGTACGCGAGCTACGGCATCGCTTCCGAGCGGCTGCGCTTCTACGAGCTGACGGAATCGGAACGTCCGCATTATGCCAAGGCCGGCATCGACGTCGAGTATCTCTTTCCGTGGGGCTGGGGTGAGCTCGAGTCGATCGCGCATCGCGGCACCTACGACCTCGACGCGCACATGGCGCTCTCCGGCAAAGACCTGCGCTTCTTCGACGAGGCGGCCAAGACGCATTACACGCCGCTGCTGATCGAGAGCTCCGCCGGGATGGACCGCACCGCTCTCACGTTCATCATCGACGCTTATGAGCGCGAACGCAGCGTCGATCCCAACGGAAAAGAGACGGAACGCACGGTTCTGCGATTTCATCCCTTCATCGCTCCCGTGCAAGTTGCGGTCTTTTCGCTGGCGCGCAACAAACCCGAGCTCGTCGAGCGCGCGACGAGTATCGAGGCGGCGCTGCGCCCGGAGTTTCGGACGCAGTACGACGAGGGGAACATCGGTCAGCTCTACCGGCGTCAAGACGAAATCGGCACGCCGTTCTGCGTGACCGTGGACTACGAAACGATGGCCAACGGAAGCGTGACGCTGCGCTCGCGCGATTCGATGCAGCAGGAGCGCATCGCGGGCGATCGGCTCGCCGAGCACTTGCGGGAACGCCTGCGGTGACGAAGTTCGTCTATTTCTTCGACGAGAGCGGCGCACTCGCGTCGGACTCGGATCCCAAAGCTGCGCGCAACTTGCTCGGCGGTAAAGGCGCCGGCCTGGCGGAGATGACGGCTGCCGGTCTGCCCGTGCCCAGCGGGTTTACGATTACGACCGAGGCGTGCCTTCGCTTCTACGACGCGGGTCGCGCATACCCGGAGGGGCTGCAAGAGCAAGTCGACGTCGCGATGCGCGAGCTCGAGAAGCGCACCGGCAAGCAGTTCGGCGTCGCCGAGAACCCTCTGCTCGTTTCGGTTCGCAGCGGCGCACGCGTCTCGATGCCCGGCATGATGGATACGATCCTCAACCTCGGGTTGAACGACGACACGGTCGCTGGGCTCGCCCGTCTGACCAAGAACGAACGCTTCGCCTGGGACGCGTACCGCCGCTTCATCATGATGTATTCAAACGTCGTGCTCGGCATCGGCAAGAATCGTTTCGAAGAGCTGATCGACGCCGCTCGCACCTCGCTCGGCGTTCGGACCGACGCGGAGATCGACGCCGCATCTTGGAAGGCGCTCGTCGACCTTTTCAAATCGATCGTGCGCGAGCACGGCAAAGCGTTTCCGCAGGACGTGCACACGCAGCTCTATGGCGCGATTCAAGCCGTCTTCGATTCCTGGCATTCCAAACGCGCCGTGGACTACCGGCGCTTCAACAAGATTCCGGACGATTGGGGCACCGCCGTCAACGTCATGGAGATGGTTTTCGGAAACATGGGCGACGATTCCGGGACCGGCGTCGCATTTACGCGCGATCCGAACACCGGCGAGCGCAAGCTCTTCGGCGAGTATCTCACCAACGCGCAGGGTGAGGATGTCGTTGCAGGGATTCGCACTCCGGAGAAGATCGCGGACCTCGCTCGGCTTCAGCCCAAGGTCTACGCACAGTTCGAAGAGATTGCCACGCGTCTGGAGCGCCATTATCGCGACGTTCAGGATCTCGAGTTTACCGTAGAGCGCGGGAAGCTCTTCATGCTGCAGACCCGCAACGCAAAGCGCACCGCGGAAGCTGCGGTAAAAATAGCGCGCGATCTGGTGCAGGAGGGACTGATCGATAAACGACGCGCCGTGGGAATGGTCAACGCGCAATCGCTCGACCAGCTCTTCCACGCGCGCATCGATCCCAACGAGCGCGTTGCCGTCGCGTGCAAGGGGCTCAACGCCGCTCCGGGCGCGGCGGCCGGCCAGATCGTTTTTTCGGCGGAAGATGCGGTCATCTGGAAGGAGCAGGGCCGCAAGACGATCCTCGTCCGAACCGAGACCACGCCCGACGACGTGCACGGCATGATCGCGGCCGAGGGGGTGCTCACCCAAAAAGGGGGCGCGACCTCGCATGCGGCGGTCGTCGCGCGCGGCATGGGTAAGCCGTGCGTCGCGGGTTGCGACGCCATTCGAATCGATCTGCGCACCAAACGCGCCAGTTTCGGCGGCCACGAGCTGCGCGAAGGCGATTGGTTGACGATCGACGGTACGACCGGCAACGTCGCGATCGGCGAACTGCGATTGATTCCGCCGCCGTCGCAGTTGCCCGACTGGCTCGCGACGTTTCTGTCGTGGGCCGACGAGCTGCGGCGCATGCAGGTCTGGGCGAATGCCGACACGCCCGAGGATGCGGTGAAGGCGCGCGAGCTCGGCGCTCAGGGCATCGGTCTCTGCCGCACCGAGCATATGTTCATGCAGCCCGCGCGCCTGCCGATCGTCCACGAAATGATTTTGGCCACCACCGTCGATGGGCGCGCGAAGGCGCTTGAAAAGCTGCTGCCCTTTCAACGTGACGATTTCCTCGGCATCTTGGAAGCGATGCAGGGATTGCCGGTGACGATCCGATTGCTCGATCCGCCCCTGCACGAGTTTCTGCCTTCGCTCGAAGAGCTGCTCGTTGAAACGACCGAGCTGCGCCTCACTAAAGGTATCGAATCGGCGGAATATCGCGAGAAGGAAGCGCTGCTGCGTCGCGTCCAGCAGCTACACGAACAGAATCCGATGCTCGGCCTGCGCGTCTGCCGCCTGGGAATCGTCTATCCGGAGATCTATGAGATGCAAGTGCGCGCCATCTTCGAAGCGGCCTGCGAGTTGCGGCGCCGGGGCGTGGATGCGCGGCCCGACGTCATGATTCCCGGCGTCGGAACGAAGGAAGAGATGAAGGCGACGCGCGAGGCCGCCAAGCGCGTTGCCGATGAGACGTTAAAGAAAGAGAACGTGGAGGTGCCCTATCGCATCGGCACGATGATCGAGCTTCCCCGAGCCTGTATCGTTGCCGACGAGCTCGCCGCCGATGCCGAATTCTTTTCGTTTGGAACCAACGATCTCACGCAAACGACCTACGGCTACAGCCGCGACGATGCGGAGGCGTCGTTCATTCCCGTCTATCTCGATAAGCGAATCCTTAAAGAAGATCCCTTTCAAGTGCTCGACCGGCGCGGCGTCGGCGCGCTGATGCAGCAAGCGGTGGCGCTGGGGCGCTCGGCGCGCGCAGATCTCAAGATCGGTATCTGCGGAGAGCACGGCGGCGAACCCAGCAGCGTTGCCTTCTGCGATCGCTTGAACTTGGACTACGTCTCTTGCTCGCCTTATCGCGTCCCAATCGCACGATTGGCGGCCGCCCAAGCGGCGATCGGCGTCATCAGCTAGCTGCGACGACATTCGCGCAGATGCGGCGTGCCTCGCGTACGTCATCTTCGCGGCCGGGGGATCGTCGCACGAAGAGTTTGCGCCAGTAGGCGGTCCCGCTAAGTTTGGCGATGACGTCGGAGGCCTCGCGCGCATCGATCGGACCGCTCGGGCCGTCCACCAGAACGGTCGAGGGCTGACCGATTCCCAAGGGGAGGCGGTGCAGGAGCTGCGATTGTGAGTCGGCCCAGACGTTGGCTTCGCCGAAGCGCTCGCGCAGCGCCGCCTCGCAGGCCCCGAAAGCGCGTAAGTCGCGTTCGGCATTGAACTCGGCGGCCAAAGCGTAGACCCTCACGCGGTTACGCAGAGCGTAGGCCGCCTCGCTGCGCGAATCGTCGAGTGAGTTGAGCACCCGGAAGTCGTCCCAGCGAAGAAACTCGCCGATCTCGTCGAGCGCCCGCGGGTTCGGCCAGAGCTCGCGCAGCACGTCGTGCAGCACATGCTCGAACACGCGCGTCGTGTGATGGAAATAGACCGAGGCGAACATCATGTAGCGCGCCATCACGAACGACTCGAGTGCTACGACGCCTCGGCGGTCGATGCCGACCACTTGGCGTCCGCCGTGGCTGATGATGCGCAGCGATCCCAGGAGCTGCTCCGCGTCGTAGCGGCCGGTCGCGACGCCGGTGAAGTAGGCGTCGCGCTGAAGGTAATCCATGCGGTCGGCATCCAGATTCGGCCCGCTCACGAGCTCGCGCAGCGCCGGATATCGGCTCGAAGAGTCCGCCACGATCAGCCCGAGCACGTCGCCGGGGTCGACCTCAAGCGCGGCGATGCCCTCGGCGACGTCGTTCAACGCCAGCATATCGGAAGTCCGGCGCTCGTGACGAACCCCGAGAACCTCCTCGCAGGCGTGGCTGAAGGGCCCGTGGCCGACATCGTGCAGCAAGAGCGCCGCGCGTACGAGACGCCGTTGATATGCCACGTCGCTTTCATCGCCAAAGAAATGGCGACCGTAGCGCGCCAGTTCCTCGAATGCGCGCGTCCCCATTGCAAGCGCGCCGAGCGCGTGCGTGAAGCGAGAATGCTCGGCGGACGGAAACGCGAGGTACGCCAGGCCAAGCTGCCGCAACCGGCGCAAACGCTGCATCGCCGGAAGATCGAGCAGTCGCGCTTCTGCTGTGGATAACTCGATGAAGTGATGAACCGGGTCGAAGATGCGTTTCATGCCACGCGCGACGGAATACGTGGGCGAACCGAAGAACTCCCTTCGAGGGAAATCGGTGGCATTGAGATACGACCAGGGCGCTCTTGGCGAAATTCGCGCGCGAATCGACATCGCGAGCTTCATCGGACAGTACGTGCCGCTTCGCAAGCGCGGCAACGACTTGGTCGGTCTCTGCCCGTTTCATTCCGAAAAGACGCCGTCGTTCCACGTGCACCCCGATCGTGGGTTCTTCAAATGCTTCGGATGCGGGGCCGGCGGCGACGTCATCACCTTCGTCCAAAAGTTGGAGAACGCCGGCTTTGGCGACGCCGTGCGGATGCTCGCGGCCAAAGCGGGCATCGAGCTGGAGCCCGAGGACCCTCGTACGCAGCGCGTGCGCAGCGAGCGCGAAGCGATCTACGAAGCCAACCGGGTCGCGGCCGCCTATTTCGCGCGCATGCTCGCCGGCGAGCGAGGCGCGGCGGCGCGAGCCTACTGCGCTAAGCGGGGCTTTACGGACGCAACGATCGAGCGATTCAGCCTCGGGTATGCGCCCGATTCGTGGAGCGGTCTCGTCGGCGAGCTCCAGCGCAACGGCGTGGATTTGGGGTTGGCCGCCAAGGCCGGCTTGGTCAAGAGCGGTCAACGCGGCTATTACGACTTCTATCGCGATCGCCTGATGGTGCCGACTTACGCGACTACCGGCGAAGTTCTGGCCTTCGGCGGCCGCGCGATCGGCGACGGCGAGCCGAAGTATCTCAATACGGCTACGACGCCGGTGTATACCAAAGGCCATCATCTCTACGCGCTCAATCTCGCGCGCCGCGCGGCGCAAAGCGATCGCACGCTGATCGTCGTCGAAGGATACCTCGACTGCATCGCTTTGCATCAAGCCGGGATCGAAAACACCGTCGCCGCGCTCGGAACGTCGTTCACTGCCGAGCAAGCGGCCGAACTTCGAAAGTACGCCGACTACATCTATCTTTGCTTCGACGGCGATGCAGCCGGCAGCGGCGCTGCAACCAAAGCGATCGACATCGCGTCTAACACGCTAGAGAGCGCCGGCTCCCCGGTGCGCATCGTCATCCTCCCCCCCGGAGACGACCCAGATAGTTTCGTTCGTGTCCACGGCGCCGGCGAGTTTCGTCGGTTGCTCGATGCTGCGAAGCCGGCAATCGAATTCAAAATCGACGCCGAAATCGAGCGGCTTCGCGCTGGGTTCGATTCTCCGGCGCGCATTATGCCGAACGCCGCTGGGCTGATTCGAAGATTAGCGCCGCGTGAGGAATGGGACCGTTGGGTCGTCTACGTCGCAAACCGTCTGCAGGTGAATGTGGACGATCTTCGGAATAGCCGGTTTCTCGCCGATAGCGCAAACTTCGCGCCGCGCGCGCGAAACGGGTTGCCGGAAACCCGGCACGTCAGTACTTCACTCGAGCCGCTCTCCTTCGAACGCGAAGTCGTGAGCATACTGCTCGAGGAGCCGCTCCTGGCGGCGGAGTACGACGTACGCATCGGTGCATCACGTTTGCGCAACGAGGTGTATCGGCGGATCTACGAGCGGATCGTCGGGGCGGCCGGCACGCTCCGCACTACGGCGGACGTCTTCGGCCTCTTTGCCGAGGATCAGGAGATTCTCGACGTGGTCGTCGACCTGGGACGTCGCGACCGAAGCTCGGCCGTACGGTACGGGGATTCCGAAGAGCGGCGCGCGCACTTGGAACGGGTGGTCGAGCGGCTGCGACTCGACGACGAACGGGAGCGGTACCGAGAGTTATCGCATCTCATCGACGAACGGCTCACCTGTGGCGAGGCGGTCTCGGAGGAACTACGCGGAGAGTTCGAAACGCTTGTTGCCAAATTGAAGCGTTAAGGGCCAAAGCGGGAAACAAAGCAAAAACAGAGAGGAGGTGAACCAAAAAGATAATGGCACGTAAAAAAAATACACCGGTTGCGGACGCCGCTCCGCCGGCGACGCTGGATGAGCTGAAGAAAAAGCTCCTCGCTCGCGGCAAAGTTGCGGGATCGTTGACCTACGAAGAGATCAACAGCGCTTTTGATGTGCTCGAGGAGATCACTCCCGAGCAGCTTGATGAATTTTTTGAAGAGATTACCGGGGCCGGGATCGAGCTCGTCGACGAACAAAAAGACGAGAAACCCGAGGCCGAGCGCGAGGAAGAAGCCGAACAGGCGATTCCGGACGGGCTCTCGCTCGACGACCCGGTACGCATGTATCTCAAAGAGATCGGTCGCGTTCCGCTGCTCTCGATGGAGCAAGAGAAGTCGCTGGCCATGCGCATCGAGGCCGGCGAGCTCGAAGGGCGCCGCAACGGCGCCGCCGATTCGAAGACCGTCGATGTCGGCGAAGAGGCGAAGCGTCAGTTGACCGAAGCCAATCTGCGGCTCGTCGTCTCGATCGCCAAGAAGTACGTCGGCCGCGGCATGCTCTTTTTAGACCTCATTCAAGAGGGCAATCTCGGCTTGATTCGCGCCGTCGAAAAGTTCGATTATCGCAAGGGTTATAAGTTCTCGACCTACGCGACCTGGTGGATTCGCCAAGCCATTACGCGCGCGCTCGCCGATCAGGCTCGGACGATCCGGATCCCCGTGCACATGGTCGAAACGATCAACCGTCTGATCAAAGTCTCCCGCCAGCTGCTGCAAGAGCTCGGCCGCGAGCCCTCGGTCGAGGAGATCGCCGAATCGATGGGTCTCACCCCCGAAAAGGTGCGCGAGGTCATGAAGATTTCGCAAGAGCCGATCTCGCTCGAAACGCCGATCGGCGAAGAAGAAGATTCGCACCTGGGCGACTTCATCGAAGATCAGGAGGCGGTCGCCCCGGCCGAGGCGGCATCCGTCATGCTGCTCAAAGAGAAGATGCAGGACGTGCTTCAGAATCTCACCGAGCGCGAGCGCAAGGTGCTCGTCTTACGATTCGGCTTGGAAGACGGCCATCAGCGCACGCTCGAGGAAGTCGGCCAAGAGTTCGGCGTCACGCGCGAGCGAATTCGGCAGATCGAAGCGAAGGCGTTGCGCAAGCTTCGTCACCCCTCGCGCGGTAAAGCGCTCAAGGATTACTGGACGAACGAGTAACTCTCCTCTCCCTCAGGTTGTCTGAAAATGTTAATGCTGATTTTCTTTACCGCGCTTCTCGCCGTCGTTATACCGAGCCCGTCGCCATCGGCCTCACCCGGCGAGCGCGTGCTCCCAACGATCGTGACGGTGATCTCGTCGCCGTACTGCAACTCGCTTGCCGATCACTTCAACGGTGCGATGCTGCCGATGCTGGCCAACGACCGCGTTCTCGACGGCACGAGCGTGCAGCTCGATACGCTCAACACGGTCTTTCACCAGACGAACTACGTCGAGCAGTATTTACACGTGCGCGATGCGATCGAACGACAGGAAACCACGCTCAACGACTCGCTGGCTGGAATTTCGAAGAACATCGGGCAATTACGAGACGGCGCCGCGCTCACGACCGACCCGAAGGCGCAGGCGCAGGTCACGCAGGCCGTGTGGGACTTACAAACCGCCTACGACCACCAGCGGCAGCTCGCTATCGACCTGATGCACTTGTATCAGGCGATGCTCAACTACAACATCGCGCGCGCCAACCCCGTGATGGGCGGCTTTAGCGAAAGCGAGATGACCGAGGCGCCCGCCATGCGCGACACCAAAAGCTGGTTGCACTTCGACAACCAGCGCGCCGTGATCGATCGTTCGGAAGACCAGGCCGTCGACATCGCCTACACCGCCGCGCAAACCTACTGCGTTCCTAAGAAATAGTCGGCAGGTCAGGAGTTTCCTGACGCTGGCCGGCGAAGATCGGAAGCCACGAATTTGTCTATGGAGCTAGGAGCAAAAGCAGATGAAGATTTCGAATTTCAGCGCTTTAGTAGTTAGCAGCGTCGCTTTCGTTTTGCTGTCGGCGTGCACCGCCCTTCGACCGGCTCAGGATGACATGCAGCCGCCGATCGGGGCGCCCGGTGCGACCTCGGAGGGCGTGGGGAGATCTATCCACGCCGTGCCGCAGTGGCAGGCAAAGCATCTCGCGCATGCCGCCTGCCCGCAGGTCGTCGGCAAGCCGAGCTGCTTGGTACTCATCTCTAATAAGCACGGGATATCGCCGCTCTCGAGCTGCAANNAAAAGGATCGGGACAGATCGTCGCCGTCATCGAGGCCGGCGATGACGCCGACGCCGCCACAACGTTCGCGACGTACCGTAGCCAATACAAGCTCGGAACGGGCACGATGGTGAAATACAACGAGGAGGGACAGCAGAGCAACTATCCTCCGAGTTGCGAAAACTTCGGCTGGTGCGTGGAGACGGACCTCGACATCGAGATGGTCTCTGCCTCATGTCCGAAATGCACCGTGTTTCTGATGGAAGCGAGCAGCTCAAACACGAGCGACTTAGAAGCCGCAGAGGCCGAAGCCGTCACCCTAGGCGCGACGATGCTGAGCAATAGCTGGGGCTGCTACGGCAGCGACGACTGCGGCGACTCGAACTTCTCAAACTACTTTGACACGCCGGGGATCGCGTATCTTGCCGCAACCGGCGACGCCGGGTATGGCCAGATCGGCGCCCCTGCGGTGCTCGCCAGCGTCATCGCGGTCGGCGGCACTCAGCTTGCCGTAAGCGGTTCAAAGTACTCCGAATCGATCTGGGATGGCGCCGGCGGCGGTTGCTCAACCGTCAAGAAGCCCTCATGGCAGCACGATCCGGACTGCTCGTACCGAACCGTCGGTGACGTCTCGTCAGAGGCCGGCTGCTCGCCGGGCGTTGCTGTGTACAGCGCCATTTACGGCGGCTGGGGCGACGTGTGCGGCACCAGCGTAGCCTCACCATTCACCGCCGGCGTTATCGGCCTTGCTGGTAACGCGACCGGCGAGAATGGCGGCAAGAACTTCTGGACGTTGACGCGCAAACAGCACAAGAAATATTTCAATCATCCCACCGGCGGCGGTGCCAGCAGTTGTGGCTACCTCTGCGGTGGCGGCAGGTACAAAAAATACTATTCAGGTCCAGGCGGCTGGGGCTCGCCAAACGGTATACGCGCTTACTGACGCATTTGTCATCCTGAGCGCATCGGGAGGCGTGATCGCTTGGTCACCCTCCACTGCGCTCCGGATGACAATTCTTCGACCACGCTCAGGATGACAACGACGCTCGGCGTTCCCTAGTCGGGTTTTTCGGCGTTGGCGCTGGGAATGACGTCTGGGTTCTTGTCAGCGAACGCACCGCTGGGATTCGGTTTAATCCAGACGATGAGATCCCAGATGGAAGGGAAGAGGAAGACGTGCGTCACGGCGGCGACGTCCTTGGCTTTGCCCATCTTGACGACCGTCTCGGGCTGCGGATTATCGACGTTGCCGCCAGCTGCGGCGAACTTCTTCACACTGGTCGCACCGTAAGTCTCCGTACCGTTCGGGCCGGCGAGAACGTAGTGGACGTGCTCGCGAAAGGAGATCCAACGGCGGTAGTTGACGCCCCAGACTTGTGGCGGCGCCGGCGAGCCGCTCTGCAGCACCGAGAAATCGGCGCCGAGTAAGTTCCCGTGCACGTCGTACCAGAGCTGGCTCGGTGCCTTAGGATTTCCGCTCTGCCACTGCAGGTTGGTGTAGCTGATCGCGCCGTCTTCGTCTTCGTTGGTGTACCGGAAATAGCCGGCCTTCAGGGCATCCGCCGGCGTTGGGAACCGAGCCGTCAGATCTTTTTGAATCATCTGGACGAAGGCCACCTCGGTGCCCTGGGGCACGGGCGAGAGCGACGGGCCGGGTGACGGCGTAGCGGCTAAGCCGGGGATCGTGGTCAGCGCGACGGCTGCAAGCGCACAGGTTAGGCGAATCAACACGAGCAGAACCTCACTTTCTCGGGCCTCTTTTCCCGAAGTGCGGCCAAAAACATCGTGCTTCTTAAGGCGTTGGCGTCGTCGTCGCGATTGGCGAGGGCGAAGGAGACGGTGACGGTGTGTACCTGACCTTCGGAATGGGGACCTCCGTTGGGAGTGGCGTCGCTAGCGGCGAAAGAGGAAAGGTCGCATCGGGAACCTCGGAACTCTGCGGCAACGGGCGCGGCGTGACGATCGCGATCGTTCCATTGGCTTGGGAGGTGATCGTCGCTGCGGTTCGAGCCGGAAGTTCGGAGCCAGGGCTCAGCACGAAATTCTTCCCAGGGCGGAAGATCTGCCATAAGGTGTAGTACGGCACAAAGATGTCGCCTACGGTGTCCTCGGCCTCGACCGTGCTTTCGTGTCCGGCCGAATCGCGCGGCTCGAGACGTGCCACCGGAGCGCGCAGCGGCAAGACGCTACCATCGGGCAATCCGAGCGGTTCGAAGAAAATGTCCACGAAGCCGTACTTGTCCTCGATGTTCGATCCCGATACGGCCACGACGCGGATTTGACCGGGGGCGCCCGCCGGCGCAACGATCCGGCCGTTGACGACGATCGCGCTTTTGAGGTGAACGCGCACGTTTTCGCCCGGCTTCGATGACTTCGACGAGATGGGGTCGTCCAATACGAAGAGCAACGTCGAGTCGAAAGGCAAGGCGTTTGTCGGGGGAGCCGTCGGACTCGGCGACGGTTTCGGCATGGGCCTAAGAGGCATTGGATAAGCCCCTACGCTTCCCGCGCCGATCGCGACGACTGCAAAGACGAAAAGGCTTAGGCGTATCCCAAGCCGGGATAACCTAGCTCGCGCGCTTCTGAGCTTTTGCGGCGCGCTTGCCTTCTTCGATGAGCTGTTTGACTTTTTGCCCACCTTTTTGTCCGATGCGTTCGTAGAAGTTGGGCCCATAGCGGTCTCGCGTGGCTTCGCCGCCCTTCTTGCCACCCTTCTTACCGATCTGCTCGTAGAATTCGTGGCCGTGTGCGAGTTTCGTGGCTAGGCCGCCCTTGCGTCCGATCTGCTCGTAAAACTGGGCGCCGTATTTGTTCTTAACGGTCTCGCCGCCTTTCTGCCCGGCCTCGCGGACGGACATTCCGCCGGTGCGGACCTTCTGTTCCTTGTTCTCTGCCATGATTTTGATGTTCACCTGTCCGTCTGCCGCCAAGCAAGGGCGGCAAACTCTTTCTAACTACTACAACGTCATTATTGGGAGAAAAGTTTGACGCCAAGGTTGGGGCTCGATGAGAGCGTGCAGTACGAGCGCGCTCCAGCAGGGAGCTCCTGCTTGGTTAGAAGAGCCTTTTTGTGTCTATGAGGATCGTAACCGGACCGTCGTTGACCAGCTCGACAGCCATGTGGGCGCCGAACTCGCCGTAGGCCACCTGGACTCCGAGCGACGCTAGCGCCCTCCCCAGCAGTTCGTAAAGGCTGCGCGCTCGCTCCGGCGGCGCGGCGGCTACGAATGAAGGCCGCCGCCCCCGCCGGACGTCGCCGTGCAACGTGAACTGGGAAACCAGCAGGAGCGCCCCGTCGGCATCCTGCAGCGAGCGATTCATCAATCCGGCGGTATCGGGAAAAATCCGCAACTGGGCGACCTTTTCGGCCATCGAACGGACGTCGCGTTCGTCGTCGTCGGTGCCGACGCTGACGAGCACCAGTAGGCCGGCGCCAATTTCGCCCACGTTGCGATCGGCTACACGCACGCAAGCGCGGCTGACTCTTTGAACGACGGCGCGCACTTCTACGGGCTCAGGATGACCGGGTCAGCGTGAGAAGATGGAGGAGATTGCAAACAGCGCGTTCTCGCGCCGTTCCGAGACGCGCCGGTAGAAATAGCCCGCCCAGTGGGTTCCGAACGGGACGTAAATGCGCACGCGGTATCCTTGCGCGACGAGTTCCCGCTGCACGCTCGGACGAGAGCCGTAAAGCATTTGGAACTCGAAGTTCTCGCGTGGGATCCGTTCGGAAGTAACAAACTCCTTGATTGCGGCAATCAGACGGCGATCGTGCGTTGCGATGCCCGGATAGTTTCCATGCAATAAGAGCCGCCGCGCCTGCTCCAAGTACTGCGTGCGGATCCTCGGCATCGACTTGTAAGCGATGTCGGGGCTCTCGTTATATGCGCCCTTGACCAGCCGCACCCGAGCGCGCAGCGCAATCGCGTTCTCGACGTCGGCGGGCGTGCGCTTCAAGTAGGACTGCAGCACGGGGCCGACGTTCGGGTGTGCCGCGAAGGCCCGCTGGAAAACGCGCAGCGTGGCCTCGACGACCGCGGAACCCTCCATATCGATACGCACGAACGGATCGCGATTGCGCGCCGCGCGATCCAGGATTGCAACGAGGTTGTCTAACGCAAACTGTTCGTCAAAGAGTAGGCCCATCGCCGTCAGTTTGACGGAAACGTTCGAATCGACGCCGCTTTGCGCGATCGCGTCGAGCGTCTCTTCGTAGGCGTCTCGCGTGCGGCGTGCCGCGTCGGCAACGTGGACGTCTTCACCCAGAAAGTCGAGCGTCGCCGACATCCCTTCACCGTTGAGCGCGCGCACGGCCGCAATCGCGTCGGCGACACTCTCACCTGCTACGAAACGGCGAGCGAGGAAATAGAAGTTCCGCTGGACCGTGTCCCTCATCGTCTACGGATGGTGGCCAAAAGCTCAATAACGACGGGGCTCACCGGTCCGTCACACGCCGACCGCTACGAACTGAAAGCTCGCGTCGACCCGGCCGCCGTTGCTGGGGTCGAAGAGGTGCACTTCGACGATGGGCGGGCCAACGTTATGGCAGTTGATGGCAACGGCCGTGCTCAGAACCGGTCCGGAGACTTCTCCGTTGACGACGACTGCCGCGCATCCCGTTGGAAAGACTCCTTTGTCAAAGGTGATTCTGTAGTGACCGGACTCTTCGCGTTCAACGGTAAAACCGCGACCACGTTCGACCGTTCCGTTTCCGCGTACGATGCCTCCCACGGGTGTCGAGGCAGCCGGCGCGAGATCTCGGTAGTAGCTTCCGGCGGAAGCGGGGCCCGCCAGCGCGACAGCTAGGGTGACGCCGGGGATAAGGAAACGATTCATGATAGAGACCTTTCTAAGAGGTCGTAAGCGACAATGCAGAGCCCCGTCAAGATTGGCGGCGCGGGGCTGGCGGCCCTGGGCAAGTGCGCGGCGAGTTGGCCGGGCCTAAAGGTCCGGCTAGATGCTGCAGGGAACGGCGCACGACCCGTTTCCTAAGGAGAATAAGATGTTGCATCGTAGTGCTTCGTTTGCTCGTCGCGCGGCAACGATATCGATATTTGGCGCCCTCGCCGCTGGTTGCTCGAACTCGGGAGTGCCTACTGCTAATCCAGCGAGTAATCCAGCGAGTGATTACCGGGCGCTGGCGAACGGTCATGGCGTGGCCACGCGTCAGCTCCCCGCAAAAACCCGCGGTTGGCTCTCTCCCGATGCCAAGAAGGGCAAGAATCTGATCTACTGGGGCGATTACAACACCAACACGATCACGATCTACTCGTCCAAGGGCGTTAATGGAAAGGAGAAAGGCCAGATTACCACGGGCCTTTCCAACCCCGAGCGTCTCTTCGTCGACAAAAAGGGTAACGTCTACGCCACCAACATCGGCAACGACACGATAACCGCGTATAAGCCAGGGAAGACTTCGCCGTTTTTGACCATCAGCACCGGCGTCGTTTCGCCCACGGGTCTCACGGTGGACGCGGCGGGTACGGTCTACTGCGCCAACGTGGGCAATGACACGATTACGGTCTATCCGCGCGGAAAAACTTCTCCGTCGCTGACGATCCCGTTGTCGGCCAGTCCCGAGAGCCTCGCGACGGATGCCAAAGATAATCTGTACGCATCCGTGGGAGACGAAGTAGAAGAGTTCGCTCCGGGATCCAGCTCGGGCACGAACCTCGGCCTCCCCGGCTATCCGGGCGCGCTCGAAGTCGACAGCTCGGGCAACCTCATCGTGATCTACGGTGGCGCGATCGACTATTTTCCGGCCGGCCAAACGGAGCCGTCAAAAGAGATCGACGTAACGAGCGGTTCGCCGTTCGAGCTTTCGCTCAGCGGTAACGAGAAAACGTTGTACGTCAGCGTCGACGCCGGAACCCCGTTCCTTATTCAAGATGTTGCCTATCCCAACGGCACGACGTTGAGCAACAAGCTCTCGACCAATGGCGGCCAGTGGCCGGTTGCGGTGAGTCCCGACGCCGCATTAGGCGGCTAGTCGCGCTCAGCGCTATTGTTCGACGCCTCGGCGCAGAAGCCAGGCGGCGGCCAGAACGACTGCGGCCAAAACGATGAAGCCGTAACAGATCGCGAGCGATTCGCGAACGCCTGAAGCGGAAAGAGCTACGTAAAGCGCGACCGGCAGCGACGTAGGATGAAATGCCACGATGCTGGTCGCGCCATACTCGCCGATAGCGCGAAGCCACGCGAACGCGATTCCGGCGCCGATGCTGCCCGACGCCGCCGGCAACGCGATGCGCGCGAAGATCCGCCACTCACTCGAACCCAAAGTTCTCGCGGCGTCGGCATACATCGGATCGAGGGCGCTGAATGCCGCCGTAGCGGCAATGGCCACGAACGACCCGGAAACAAAGAACTCGGCGACCCCGACGCCCAGCAGCGAATCCGGGACCGTCAATCCGTGGGCTGCGAGCCAGGATCCAGCCAGCGAGTTCGTGCCCAGCGCGTAGATCAGCATCAAACCCGAGGCGACGGGCGGAAAGGCCAGCGGCAAAGCCAGCAAAAAAAGCGCGGCGGCGCGCAGGCTGGGCACCAAGCGAGCGAGATAGTAACCCGCGGGTATTCCCAAGAGCGTGGCGACCAGCGTCGCTCCCGCCGATGCAACCAGGGAAACGCGCGCCGCGTCGCCTCCGATCTTGGCGAAGGTCGCAAACGCTTGCGTGGGCGGCATTGCCGTGATGACGGCAACCACCGGCGCAACGAGCGCGACGAGCAGCAGCAGCGTTGCGAAGAGAAAGATCGGACCCGCAGACCGGCGCTTCATGCAGGAACCTTCACCGGCCAACCGCGCAAAGCGTGCCGATGGGCGCAGCACTGCTCAAGATCTTCATCGTCGCGCTCGCCCTCGCGCTCGACGTCTTCGCCGTCGGGGTCGGTGCCGGCGTTCGCGGCGTCTCCCGCCGGCAGAAAATTCGCATCGGCATCGCCTTTGCTTGCGCCGAAGTCGCGATGAATATCCTTGGAGCGTGCCTCGGTTTGCTGGCCGGCCGGCTCATCGGCGACGTTGCGGGCTACTTCGGATTCGCCGCGCTCGTGGGCCTGGGCATTTACATGATGAATGAGAGCCGCACCGATCTGAGGGGCGCACCGGTCGACCTCTCGCGCGGACCGGGGTTGATCGTTGCGTCGCTGGCGATCAGTCTCGACTCGCTCGGCATCGGGTTCTCGATTCTGTACATCGGCGTGCCGATGCCGATCTCTCTCATCGTCATCGCCGGCGTGTCGATCGCGTCGACGACCCTTGGTCTCACCGTGGGATCTCGGCTGGGACGATATGCCGAACGAAACGCCGCGTTCATCGGCGGCCTCTTGCTTTCGCTCACCGGCGTCACCTTCGTCGTGCTCAAGGCGCTGCACGCCGGGTAGCTGAAGTCGAACGCGTGCGAGTTGGGCGCAGACTCTTGGAACTTGCGCGCGAAAGGCGTGCACGCGCGATCTTCGTCGTCGGTACCGGAAGGAGCGTCGGCAAAACCACCGCGCTCTTGGCGATTTACGAGGCGGCGTGCAGGTCGGGACTGTGCGTAGGCCTGGTGTCGATTGGCCCCAAACCTCGTTTGCGGCTTCATCCGAACACCGTGTTCATCACGGCGCGGCCGCTGCTGCCGCCGTCGCCCGCCCTCGAGATTCTCAAGATCTCGCAACTCGAAAGTTCTTCGGGCTCGCTGCTCTACGCTCGAACGGCCCACGCCGGCCTGTACGATTTGGCCGGCCCTTCGAGTGCCTCCGGGCTTCGCGCGGCCATCGAGGAGATCGCGGCGCGTAGCGACCTCGTTTTGATCGACGGCGCGATCGATCGGATCTCGACGCTGGCAAGCTCGAACGGGGCGATCGTCGTCTCCTGCGGCGCCGCGGCAGCGAAGACGGAGTCCGAAGCGGTTTTAGACGTCGCAACACTCACCGCGCGTCTGCGGGTACCTGAATTCGATCCACATTCCGACGTCCTCGAGTTGGAAGGAGCGCTTACGGCAACGATGGCGGCGGATTTTATTGCTGCCAATGAAGACCGGCAGATCGTCGTTGGGGATTCGACGCAGATCGTTATGAACGGGAGGTCGCTTGCGCAAGCACTGGCGCGGCTGCGCATCCGATGCCGGCGCTCCTTCGACGTGATCGCGACGACCGTTTGCGCGATTGCACCGGAGCGCAGCTTCGACCCGGCTGCATTTCTTGGCGCCGTCGCCGGCGCAACGAAGTTGCCGTCGTTCGATGTCTTCGCCGGCAAAGAGGCCGCATGAAGACACTCGACCTGCTCGACGATGCCAGTGCGGAGCTGTTGGGCTTTGACTGGCTCGTCAACGCCGTTGCGCCCGTTTCACCCTACGGAGCGCGCCTGTTCTCCGACCTCGTGCCTTTTCGTCCAGGCAACGAGGCAGCGGCAGAATCGCGCGCGCGACGCGTCGTAGAGATCGCCGATGGGCTTCATCCGGATCGGGTCGCGGGCGCGCGTTCGTTGCTCCAGCAGCTTCCGGACATCGCCGGGGTCGTCGCTCGCGCCTCGATGGGAGAGATGCTCGATGATCCCGCGTTTTTGGAGCTCGGTCAGTTCTGCGAGATACTCGAACGCATCGACGCGTTGCTCGGCGCGAGCGCACTCGTGCAAGCGATCGCCAACGAAGCGACGCGCGAGGTCTCGGAGGCACTCGCAGCGGGACGCAATGAGGCCGAGGGGTTTTATCTCGTCGATTCTTTCGACGCCGAGTTGGCGGGGGCGCGCGCCGCGTACGCGCAGGCGCAGGCCGAACTGAATGCGGCGCGCGGCAGAGAGAGCGAAAGCGCCGCGCGCGAGCTGGGCCGCGACGAGATCGACGGTAACGAGTTCATTCTGATGCGATCGGAGTTGCGCGGGGCGCTGCCGGCGGGAGTGCGCGTCGTGCGGGAGGCGGCGACCTATCTCTTCTGCGCGCTGGAGTACGGCGAACGCTCCCGGAATGCGCTCGAGCGCCGCGAGGCGGCCTCACGCGGGGTGACCGCTCTCGAAGAGCGAGCCCGCCTCAGGCTTTCCTCGGTCGTTCGCGAGCATGCCGCCGGGCTGGGCGCTGCGGCCGGCGCGTTGGGGGAGCTCGATGTCACCATCGGCGCGGCGCGCTTCTCGCAGGCACATCGTTGTACGGCTCCGGTCGTGCCCGGCGAGCCGAGGCTAACGTTTGAGCAGGCGCGTTTTCTTCCGTTACAGGCCGAGTTGACGGTCGCCGGGCGCCGCTACACTCCGATCGATCTCGACGTGCGCGGCGCCGCCGTTTTGACCGGACCAAACATGGGCGGAAAGAGCCTCGCTTTGCAGACCTGCGGCTTTCTCGCGCTCTGCACCGCCTTCGGGTTGCCGGCGCCCGCCGTGCGGGCGCAAATCGGGCTCTTCGATCAAATTGCCTGGCTCGGGACGGGACTCCAAGAGCGCAGCGGCGGTCTGCTCTCCTCGTTCGCCCGAGAGCTACTGGGACTCCAAGAGATTCTCGCGCGATCCGCTCCGCGGCTTCTGATCTTCGTCGACGAGTTCGCGCGAACGACCTCGCCACACGAAGGAAAGGCGCTGGTCGTCGCGTTGACCGAGCGTTTGCGGCAGAGAAACGCGTGCGCTTTAGTGGCGACGCATCTGCAAGGCGTTGCCGCCGCTGCCGGAGTCGCGCACTTTGCGGTTCGCGGGCTCAAAGGAATCCGCACGCCACCGGCCGCGCGCAACCTGCCCGAAGCGCTCGAGGCACTGGCGGCGTCGATGGATTACACGATCGCCGACGTTAGCGACGATAACGTTCTGGACGCCGACGCCATCGCGCTGGCCGAGCTGCTCGGCCTCGATTCGGAGTTCGTAAAGGCCGCCTACCGCGCGCTGTCACAATGAGTGCCATGGACCCTCTGATCATTACCTGTGCGCCGGTGGGAGCGGAGATAAGGCCGGACCAGACACCGCATCTGCCTTATACACCGCGATTGCTTGGAGAGACGGCCCGGGCGGTGCGCGAGGCGGGCGCCTCGATACTCCACGTGCATTGTCGCAACGACGACGGCACCAATACGCATAGCGTGGAACGATTCGGCCAGGCTTGCGAGGCGATTCGCGCGCAAAGCGACCTCATCGTGCAGTTCTCAACCGGCGGCGCAATTGGGATGACACTGCAGGAGCGCGCCGCCGTGCTCGAACTTCGTCCGGAGATGGCGACGCTCACCTGTGGGAGCGTAAACTTCGGCGACGACATTTTCGAGAACAGTTTCCCGATCATGCGCGATCTTTTGAAGAAAATGAATGAGTTCGGAGTGCGCCCCGAGCTTGAGATCTTCGACAAAGGCCACCTTGCGAACGCGCGCCGCCTCGCCAAAGAGCGTCTGCTTTCGTTTCCGCAGCATGTGGATTTCGTGCTAGGGGTCCCCGGCGGTTTGGAAGCGACGGTCCAGAATCTTTGCGATTTGGTCGACGATCTGCCCGAGGGCTGCACGTGGTCGGTCGCGGGCATCGGCAAACGGCAGCTTCCGATGGCGATGGCGGCCATCGCGATGGGCGGTCACGTCCGCGTGGGCCTGGAAGACAATCTCTTTTACAGCCGGGGACGGCTGGCCAAAAACGAGGAACTCGTGGCGCGCGTCGTTCGTCTCGCCGCGGAGGCTGGCCGGAGCATCGCCACACCCGACCGCGCCCGGAAGGTCCTCGGTCTGCCGATGCCGCAATAACGCCGCCCATTGTTCACCTATGTCGTGCGCCGGACGCTCCAGTCAATTCCGCTGCTGCTGGCCATATCCGTCATCCTTTACGGCATCCTCTACAACATGCCGGGTGGACCCCTTGCGCCTTACTTACAGAATCCTCACATCACGGCGGCGGATATCACGCGTCTCAAACACAATCTTGGACTCGATCAGCCGGTTCCGATCCAGTACCTGAAGTGGCTCGGACACATTTTGGTCGGCGACATGGGGTACTCGACGAGCAACTCCGAGCCCGTTTTTCAAGCGTTGATCGAGCGCTTTCCCGCGACGGTCTTGCTCATGGGAGCCTCTCTGTTCATCGCAATCACCGTGGGAATAACGGCAGGGATCGTTTCGGCGGTGTATCGGTACTCGGCCCTCGATTACGCGATCACGACGTTCGCGTTTTTCGGGCAATCGATGCCCGTTTTCTGGTTCGCGCTGATGATGCAGCTCGCGTTCGCCGTCCACGGCATTCCGCTTCCGGGCGGCTATCAGATCCAGCTTCCTTCGGCCGGCATTTCGAGCTCCGACACTTTCGATTTGGGCGACCGGCTCGTGCACTTGATTCTGCCTGCGATCGTCCTCTCGTTGCTGCAGATCGCGCTCTTTAGCCGGTTCATGCGGTCGTCGCTCTTGGAGGTTCTGGGCACCGACTATATGCGCACGGCGGCAGCGAAAGGACTTTCGTTTAGAACGATCCTCTACAAGCACGGTTTGAAGAATGCGCTGATTCCGGTCGTCACGGTCATCGCGCTCTCGCTCCCGAGCTTGCTCGCCGGCGCCATCGTCACCGAAACGATCTTCGCATGGCCCGGGATGGGCCGGCTGTTCATCAATGCGCTCACGCAAAGCGATCTCGCGCTGCTCATGGGATACTTATTACTGGTCGCGTTTCTCGTCGTGTTCTCCAATCTTCTCGCCGACGTCGTGTACGCGTGGCTCGATCCGCGGGTGAAGTACGACTAATGGCCGTCGCATCGATCGCCGAGGAAGAGCTTCCGCTTTCCAAAGTAACCTTTTGGACGCGCTTTCGCCGCCACAAGCTCGCGATCGCCGGCGCCGTGGTGCTGACCCTGATGGTGCTAGCTGCCGTCTTTGCGGGACAGCTCTCCCCGTTCGATCCGAACTCCATCGACAACGGAACCTCGGCTGTGCCGCATTGGAACGGCACGCCGCTGCCGCCGTGCTTTCAAGATAAATCGCTGTGCTGGGGGCACGCGCTCGGAACCGATGAAGTCGGACGCGACTTGTTATCGCGTTTGCTCTTCGGCGCACGCATTTCGTTAACCGTCGGTCTCTTCGCCGTGATCATGGAAGTGCTCATCGGCACGACGCTCGGTGCGATTGCCGGGTATTACGGCGGATGGCTCGACTATGCGCTGATGCGCGTGACCGACGTCTTCCTTTCGATTCCGCTGCTGCCGCTGTTGCTCGTGCTGACGGCGATCATTGCGGCCACATCATCCCACGCGGCGTTGAGTTTCGGGGTCATCGTCGTCATCATCGGAGCGCTCTCATGGCCCAACGTCGCTCGCTTGGTGCGGGCCTCGTTCCTGAGCCTGCGCGAGCGTGAGTTCGCCGAAGCGGCGCGAGCAGTCGGTAACAACGACGCCCGCATCATCTTTCGCCACCTCCTGCCCAACGCGGTGGCGCCGATCATCGTTCAGGCGACGCTCGACGTCGCGGGCGTCATCATCCTTGAGTCGACGCTCTCCTTCTTAGGGCTCGGCATTCAGCCCCCGACGGCTTCGTGGGGCAATATGCTCGCCAACGCCTCAAGCGATCTCCAGATCGCCTGGTGGGCCGCCGTCTTTCCAGGCCTGTGCATCCTGGTTACCGTGCTCTCGATCAACTATATCGGCGACGGACTGCGAGACGCCCTCGATCCCAACATGAGATAGGGGGGGCCTTCAAGAAGCGTCCTCCCTCAGCGCGCAAGTGGCGAAATTGGTAGACGCACTAGCTTGAGGGGCTAGCGGGAGCAATCTCGTGCTGGTTCGAGTCCAGTCTTGCGCATTTAGGAGGCCGGCATTATCAAGAAACTCTCTGCGGCGCTGGCACTTGCTTTGACGGCTTGCTCCCCGACCGCAGGCATCCCCGCTCGCGGGGTTGTCGGATTTGGTGCGGGCAAGTTTGGGTCTCCAAGCTCTAAGGCGAATCTCTTCGTCGAAAACCATGACCAGGTTCTCGAGTACACGCGACGCGGACGCCTTGTTCGAACCATGAGCCTCAACACGAGTGGTACGGATGCCGGCGGTCTCGCGTTCGATAATTCGGGATACCTCTACGCGATAAGTGGCTATTTCGACGTGGCGGTCTTTGCGCCGGGGTCGAGGAGTTTCGTACGCACGATCACCGACGGAGTCTTTGAACCGCTTGCCATCGCCGTCGATCGTTCCGGCAACCTGTACGTCGCCAATGGACATAACGGATATAAGGGCAATATCGCCGTCTACCCGCCGGGCAGCGGAACGCCCTCGCGCACGATCACGGAAGACATCTACGATCCGGAAAGCCTCGCATTCGACTCTGCTGGAAACCTGTACGTCGGCAACGGCCTTTACGCTGATGAGGTCACGGTATACTCTCCGAGCGGAACTTTGCTAAGAACGATCAGCGATGGGGTCCGGGATCCCCAATCCATCGCGCTCGATGCTGGTGACGATCTTTTCGTCGCGAACACGGAAGACGGTGAAGGTCGGACCGTCACGGTCTACGCGCCTGGGAAGACGCAGTTGGTCCAAACGATCACCGACGGCATCGACTGTCCGCAGACGTTGGCCGTCGATTCGGCGGGGCGGCTGTATGTAGCAAATAACGCCAACGGGACTGCGACGGTCTACGCTGCGAAAACACGCAAGCTTCTACGCACGATCTCAAAAAAGGTACGCGATCCATGGGGCCTTGCGGTGGATTCTGCCGACACCCTTTACTTGGCCAGCTTCCTGCCAAACGCCAGGATCGGCATCTATCCGCCGGGTCGCCTGCTGCCGGTGCACACGATCGGAACCTTCGCCTTAACCCTGGCCATGGGTCCGCCGTGAAATTTGGCTCCAGCCTTGCGCAAGTTTTCGATTGAAGCGCTTTCCCGATTGAGGGAGCGCTTCAACGTTTTGATACGGTGACGATTCTTAGCAACCGCCCTTCATGCCGAACGCCAGCGCACCCTCGTCGAACGCTTCACCGCCGTAGACGTCGTCGAACACGCCCGTGCCGATGTTGCCGCGGTTGGCCGATCCGATGAACACCAATCCGGCATTCTGGCCGTATCCCTGGGCTTGGATAGTCGCCACGAGGGTGTGGTTGAAGACTTGGAATGTGCCGTAAGGGAATTTTTGGCTGCCGATGACAAGCGACGCCGAGCCGGCATTCTTGCCATATTCGGTCAGCGTCAGGCAATACGTACCGTTGCTGTGCTGCGAATGAGTCACGGTCACCGGCCAGCTGCCGCCGTAGCTCTGCGCAGCAATATTCGCGGGGCCGTCGTTGTACCCGTGCGCCATGGCGGCACCGGCCGACACGATCATCGCCATGGCTGCAACGGCGGCGATTGGAATCCGTTTCGAAAAACGCATAGGCGATTCTCCTTGTGGGCTTCGAGAGGGGCAATGCGACAGAGTCTAGGGTGGGTTAATGAAAAAAGTCTGAAGCTAGACGGGTCCATTTCGAGCGGAAGCGCATCGCTCACGAGTACAACGGTGCGAACAGCGGCGCAGGAGCATTTACGTTTTGAATAGGGGCATAACCGTGCGCAAGGAACGGGCAACCGACATCGATGCGATCGGTCGCCTTACCGAAGCGGCCTTCCGAGATCACCCGCACTCGGACCATACCGAGCAATTGATTATCGATACGTTGCGGCGTTGTGATCGGTTGACGATCTCCTTGGTGGCAGTTGAGTGCGGTGCTGTTCTCGGCCACGTCGCCCTCTCGCCGGTTACCATTTCCTCCGGCGTAGCGAGGTGGTATGGGCTCGGCCCAGTCTCGGCACTGCCGAGCCGCCAGCGCGAGGGCATCGGCTCGATGCTGGTCAACTCCGCGCTTGCCGAGTTGAAACGCATTGGTGCCGCCGGTTGCGTCGTGCTTGGCGACCGTGGCTTTTACGGCCGCTTCGGATTCGAGGCCCATCCTGGGCTATTTCTGCCCGGCGCTTCAGCGGAATACTTCCAGGCGATCTCGTTTGGTGCCGAACCGCCCACAGGGAGCGTGCGCTACGACGAGGCATTCGGGGCTACCACCTAACGTCTACTTCCAGGTCTTTCCGAGCTCTTCCAGATTGGCGCGCCCGAGATCTTCCGGCGTCATTGCGACCCGAAACTGCACTTCGGCGTTGAACGTGAGAAACCACGGTTCGGCCAACCGCGGGACATCCGCCGGTTCGTTGAGGTTTACGACGAGCGTACCGCCACGTTGGCCGTCCTGCTCGGAAAAGTAGGACGCTTCGGGTTTGATCGCCTCAAGAATCCTCTGCATTTTCGGCCCTGCGCTTCCATCCCGAACGGCGCTGTTGAACGGCTCAAATGGCAGCTTAATATGCATTAGCATGCGCATAGTTATTACTCCAGGAGATAAGTCGCGTCTCTATCGGCATGAAGACTGTAGGTTTTGCTCGGTACGAAGCGTAGAGAACCCGTGCCCCGAGCTGGAAGCTAAATCCTTCGGCGGCTCCCCTAGCCGAGGTCTCCTTTTAAGTTCCTAGCGAGTTCCTTTGCCTTCGAGAGCACGAATGAGCTGAAAGCGCGTGGCGTTACCTCGGATATCGTTAGCAGACGGTCGTTGAACATTTGGCTCATGAAGCTGTTGAGCTTGCATGAGACGAAGGCACTCCCGTCGCGCTGGAATCCAAAAGCAAACCTCGGATACTCCACGCCGAAGAAAACGAAACCATCGGTTGCAGCGAATCCGCCGGCATGCTGATCGTCGAAAACGAACGTAACCTCTCCGAAGACGGGATGCTCTACAAGGAACGTCGCTGAAAAGGCACGCGACTCCACCAACGCGACTATGCCGCTTGTTTTGATTCAGATTCCTCGGTCGGTACGACGCGAACCGGAAACACGAAGGCGATCGCCAGGTCGCCTAGCTGAATCCAGCCCGTCTGCTGCCCAAAACCTCCACCCATATCTTCCTCCTCAACTTTTCGAGGGCTCCCGGCGACGGCCAGTCAAGGACGCGCCGGTGAGCCAGCTCTCTGATTCCAGAAAGGTGACTAAAGTCATTTTTTGTTCTGGACAAAAAATTGAAGGCTATATGGACAAGCTCTTACCGGCGCTGGTACTCGTGCCGACGGCTACTCTCAGTCTGCAGGCATCCCCGTTAAGTGGGGGTACCGCCGATATTGGGGCCAGTCTGGGCGTGCCGGCTCGGCCTACCAGCGTGCCAGCTGCGTGATCTGGATGAGGTTGCCGCAGGTGTCGTTCAGTATGGCGATGGTCGAGCCGGTCACCTCGGTGGGCGGCATCGTGAACTCGGCCCCGCGGCTCTTGATGCGCTCGTAGTCGCCTTTGACGTCCTCGGTGAAGAACATGACGGCCGGCTGCTCCTGCGCAAACCTGGCCTCCTGGTAGGCCTTGGCCGCCGGGTTGTCGTTGAGAGCGAGCTGAAGCTCGGTCCCATCCGGATCCTCAGGCGAGACCACGGTAAGCCACCGGAACGGCCCATTGCTGAAATCGGCCTTCTTGGTAAAACCCATCGCCTCGGTGTAGAAGCGTAGGGCCTTTTCTTGATCGTTCACGTACACGCTCGTCAACTTGATTCTCATCGGTTTCTCCCCTCCGTTCCGTTACGGTTGGTATCTTCCTCATTGCGTTGACGGAACACCGCGGGAAAACGTGACAAACGGCGGCAGAGCGGAAGGCCGCTATTAAGAGATTCGCGGCGGCGGGCGCTATGCCCGGAAAAGGCAACCTCGTGCCCGTCCGACGAAAAGACGCGCCAAGTCTACCAGGGCCTGAAACAGAGGGCGGGCTCTTGGCGTAGAGTTAGATAGCAATGGATTTCGCATCATGTGGCTGACGCGTTTCGCGCTTTCCCGTCCGACGATTACCATCGCGATCTTTGGCGCGTTGGTCATTTTTGGCATCATCTCGTTCGTTCAGCTCGGGCGCAGCTCGAGTCCGCCCAACACCGACTTCCCCGTCATCGCGGTCTATGCCAGCTATCCGGGAGCCTCGCCCCAAGACATGGAGCGCATGGTCATCAAGCCGATCGAAGATCAGATGTCCGGCATCGACCATCTTGACGAGCTCACGGCGAACGCGCAAGAAGGTACGGCGATCGTCGTCGTGCGGTTCAAGATGGGCACCGATCTCAATCTGGCTGCAGTAGACGTGCAGCGGCGCGTGGATATCGCGCGGGTCTATATGCCCACCGACCTCGATCCGCCCGTCGTGACGAAGGCGGGACAGGCCGAGCCGCCGCTGTTGGACGTGGCCGTCAGCTCGACGAGCCTGTCTCAGCCGCAGATCGCTGATCTCATCAATAGCGAGATCACCCCGTTGATCGAGCAGATACCCAACGTTCAGTCGGTTGACGTCTACGGTTCTGCCACTCGCGAGTTCCACGTCGAACCCGATCCGGTCAAGCTCGACGGCACCAGCGCCACGCTCGAAGATATCTTCAACGCCGTCGCGATTAACAACCTCAACGTGCCGGGCGGCATCATGACGCAGCCGACGCGAGAGGGCAGCGTCGCGATCCACGATTACGTCGAAAAGGCGGACGATTTGCTGGGCATTCCGCTCTCGCCGATCACCGTGCTGCAATACCCCGTCAAGTCGTTGAAGATCGGCGACGTCGCCAACGCCTACGACAGCCACATCGCGATGCGGACGATCTCCTCGTACAACGCCCACCCGCGCGTCTACATGGAGATCAACCCGACGCTGGATGCTGACCAGATCAAAGCGACGGCATCCTTACGAGCCGAGCTGACGAAAATTCAAGCGCAATTCCCGCAGCTCCAGTTCCACGAGATCGACGCGCCGGCGGACTACACGCAGAAGATGCTCGTGGGCGTCGGGCAGTCGCTGATTGAGGGCATCGTCTTAACGGCGATCGTCATGCTGCTCTTTCTCCACGCTTGGCGCAATGCCGTCGTCGTATTCCTGGCGATTCCCACTTCGATTCTCGCGACCTTCATCGTGATGCGGCTCTTTGGATTCCATATCGACTCGATGTCGATGATGGGTCTGGCACTGATCATCGGCATCCTCGTGGACGACTCGATCGTCGTTCTTGAGAATATCACGCGTCATCGAGATATGGGGCTCGATCCGATGAGCGCAGCTATCACCGGTCGAACCGAAATCGGCGGTGCAGCCATCGCGATCACGATGGTCGACGTCGTCGTCTTTCTTCCGATCGCGTTCATGTCCGGAATCGTCGGTGCGTACTTGCGCGAGTATGGCGCAGTCGTCGTGACCGCGACGCTCTTCTCGCTCTTCGTCTCCTTTACGCTGACGCCGTTGCTGGCGGCAAAGTGGAGCGTTCTCACCCGCTCCGGAGCGCCCCCGGCCTGGTTACGACTGCTCGACGACCGGCGCGTCGACATCGGGCTGCTGCTGGTGGCGGCGGCGATGTTCGCAATCGGAACGATGACGGGATGGTTCCTGCTCAACGCGCTCGGCATCTTCGTCGGTGCGCTGTTGCTGCTCAACGCCTTCGTCCACCGCTACGAATCGATACTGCAACTCTATCGCTCGAAGTTCTTACCGTTCGCGCTCCGGCACGGTGCCTTCGTCGTCTTCGTCTGCCTCGCGCTCCTCCTCAACTCGATCACACTGATCGCAGGCGGCGGCATGGTTACCGTGGCTGTCGACGCTCTCTTGCTGGTTGTCTGTGCGCTCGCCCACGGCGCCGGGATGCTCTTGCGCAGGCCGCGCGCTTCGCGCCGGGTCGAACGCATCGGACCCTTGCGTTTCCTCCGTTCGATCGGCACGACGAAATCCACGACGGTGGTCACGTTTGCGATCCCGGTCGTGCTGGCGCTCCTAATGCTGCCGCTGGGAGCCGTGAGCTTTGACTTCATGCCGGCTCAGCAGACCGGCGAAGTGAGCATGACGGTCTCCTATCCGCCCGGGACGCCGATTGCCGTTACCAACGGCTACGTATCTCGCTTAGAGGATGCGATCCTCAAGATCGACGGCATCAAATCGGTGAGCGCCACGACCGGCCGCAAGCCCGCCGGCTGGAGCAGCGTGACGGGCGGCAACTACGCTCAGCTCAGCGCGCAGATGCAAGACGGCCGCATCAAGGATACGAACAACGCCATCAAATTAATTCGCAAGCTCGGGTATTTGGTACCGGGCGCCGAGTTTGACGTCGCCGGCGATAACGGCAACGGACCGGCGATCTACTACTCTTTGACCGGCCCCGACGACGAGATCAATCCCGCAGCCGAAAAGGTCGCGCAGTTCTTGCGAACGGTACCGGGTTCCGTCAACGTGCAGACCAGCGCTGAAAATGGCGCGCCACGAATGAACGTCGACGTCGATCGCGCCAAGTGCGAGATCCTCGGAATCAATCCGTCGGACGTCGCGACAGTGGCTCGCATCGCGGTGGATGGCGCGGTTGCGACCAAGGTACGCACGCCCACCGGCCTGGTCGACGTTCGCGTGCAGTTCCCCGCCGCCGACCGCACGACGGAAGACGCGTTGAAGTTCGTGAAGGTTCGCGCAAACGACGGTTCGCTGGTTCCCATCGGCGACGTAGCCAGCTTCAGCTGGACCACCGCGCCCACGAAGATCGAGCGCCTCAATCGCGAGCGCGTCGTCAACGTCTACGGCGACGTACTTCCCGGCTATTCGCTCGGTCAGGTCGTCGGGCCGTTACAGAAGAGGATGCAAACGCCGGGCTTTCTTCCCCAAGGCGTGGGACTCAAATCGCAAGGCAACTCCCAGTTCATGGAGGAGACCTTCGCGAACATGGGCGTTGCCTTGATTACGTCGTTCATGCTGGTCTACATTTTGATGGTGATCCTCTACGGATCATTCCTCGAGCCGCTGATCGTCATGTTCTCCGTGCCGCTGGCAATAATCGGAGCGCTGATCCTGTTGGCATTGATGGGGCGCTTGCAGCCCGAGCAAGGCCAATCGCTCAACATCATCTCGATGCTTGGCGTCATCATGCTCTTCGGACTCGTCGCGAAGAACGGAATTCTGCTCGTAGATTATTCCAACACGCTCGTAAAACGCGGCATGCGCGTGCACGATGCCGTGCTGCAGGCCTCGGCCACGCGCTTCCGGCCGATCATCATGACGACCGCAGCCATGATCTTCGGCATGCTGCCGCTCGCGCTCGGTTACGCCGAAGGCGGCGAGTGGCGCCAAGCGATGGGGACGGTCATCATCGGCGGACTCTTGAGCTCGCTGATTCTGACGCTCTTCCTCGTACCCATGATCTACGAGACGTGGATCGGCTATTTCGAGCGCCGCGCAGATCGCCGCGCCATTGAAGCCGAGATGTCGCAGCCACTGGAGAGGGCGCCTGCATAACAATGGCATCGTCATCCTGAGCTTGTCGAAGGACGAAGGACGTCGAGCACTCGTAACCGGGGCGGCAGCCGGCCTCGCGGCCGGAATCGCCCCGGCATTGGCGCGCGACGGCTTTAGCCGTGTTTCGATCACGTATCGCGACACGTTGCCAGACGCGACGCTCGCCGCAATCGAAGCCGCCGGCGCGATCGCTTCGGCCGCAAAGATCGACTTTCTCGAAGATCCAACGCTCGTCGATAAAAGCCTCGACTCGCTCGTGCGGCAGCACGGCCCCTTCGATACGCTCGTGCACGCCGTCGGTCCGCTCGTCGTCAAGCGCTTCGCTCGATTGACGCTGGAAGAGTACGCGGAAACGTTCGATGGTAACGTACGAAGCGCGGTGCTAGCCGCGCGCGCGACGCTTCCGGCGATGCGCCACGCAAAGTTCGGCCGAGTCGTATTCTTCGGCATGCTCGGCTCCGAGCAAACCCGACCCTTCCGCGGCTTTTCATTTTATCAATCGGCAAAGAGCGCGCTGGTCGCATTTGCGCGTTGCCTTGCGCTCGAAGAGGCGTCCAACCGTATAACCGTCAACGTCGTATCTCCCGGCGACATTCGCGAAAAGACGCTGGCGCGCGAACAGGCCTTCGAACGCACTGCCAACAATCCGCGCGGGCGGCCGGGCAGTTACGAAGACGTGGCGGATGCGGTCCGTTTCTTCGTCGCCGCAGAGCGCGACTTTATCACCGGCGCGGTTCTTGAAGTGGGCGGCGGCCTGCAAACCGCTGCGGAGTGAGCAGAGCACAGGACAAACGTATGCTCGGCTCGTAAGCCGGGCTTGGTGCTGCGCGACGACAGAGACGAACATCAGGCATTCGCCTTACCCGGCGCGCGTCCGCAGTACGGGCCCGATAAGATCGTTGCAGTCGAACATATCGATCTGCACGTGACCCCGGACTTCGAAAACGAGTCGCTCGAGGGCGTTTGCACGCTGACGGTTCGCGCGCTCGACGAGCCGGTTTCGCGCTTGACGCTCGACGCCGTCGATCTCGAAATCCTCGGGGTCGAGCCGGCCTCCAAATTTCAGGCACGCGACGGCAAGCTCGATATCGAGTTGCCGGCGCGAATTGCGCCGGGCGAGCGCGCGGCAATAGCCGTCACCTATCGCGCCGTAAAACCCCGAGCCGGGCTGTTTTTTATAAAGCCCACGCCGGAGCATCCCGAAAAAATCGGCCACCTCTGGACGCAAAGCCAAGACCAATACGCTCGCTATTGGTTTCCCTGCTTCGATTATCCGACCGAAAAGCAGCGCTCGACGACGACGATCGTCGTGCCCAAGGGCATGTTCGCGCTGGGCAACGGCGAGCTCGTAGAGCGCAGAGACGAGGGCGACCGCACCATCTTTCGCTACCACCAGGAGGTGCCTCACAGCACCTATCTGATGACGATGGTCGCCGGCCCCTTCGTCGAGGTCGCGCAAGGGAAGGCGGGGCGCAACGGCGTCCCGGTCTTTTATTACGTGCTTCCCGGCTGCGAAGACGACGGGGAACGGGCCTTCGGCAAGACGCCGCAAATGATCGAGCGCTTCGAAGAGCGGATCGGCGTGCCGTATCCGTACGCTCGCTATTCGCAGATCGCCGTCTCCGATTTTATCTTCGGCGGCATGGAAAATACCGCAGCGACGACGCAGACCGATCGTACCCTTCACGATGCGATCGCGCATCTCGATTTTTCGAGCGATCCTTTGGTCTCTCACGAGCTCGCACATCAATGGTTCGGCGACCTCTTAACCTGCCGCGACTGGGCGCACGCGTGGCTCAACGAGGGGTTTGCGACATTTATGGAGGCCGTCTGGCGCGAGGCCGATCTCGGTTCGGACGAGTACCTCTACGATATCTTCGAATGTCTGACTGCGTACCTTCGGGAAGATGCGCATCGGTATCGGCGCGCGATCGTCTGCAACGTCTATCGCGATCCGATCGAGATTTTCGATCGCCACCTTTATCAAAAAGGCGCCACCGTCTTACATATGTTGCGCGGCGAGTTGGGCGACGGGCGGTTCTGGCGCTCGATCGCGCGGTATGTCGAGGATAACGCGCAGCGTTCGGTTGAGACGATCGATCTGATTCGCGCGATCGAAGCCGCCACGGGACGGAACATGCGGCAATTCTTCAATCAGTGGGTCTTTCGCGAAGGCCACCCGCAACTCGAAGTCTCGATCGCGTGGGATCCCGCACGCCGGGTTGCCACGCTGACGATCGATCAGAATCAAACGGTCGATACCGAGCATCCCGCCTACGCGTTCGATGTTGAGATCGGCTTTGCGCCCGAAGGCACTACGTTGCCGGTGCAACCGGCTCAGGACACGGTGAGCGGCGAACGTCGCGTGCGGGCGAGCGTCGAGCGACGGCACGAGACGATCACCGTGCCGCTCGATTTCGAACCAAAACTGGTTCGTTTCGATCCGGGCTCGTTTCTCTTGGCCGACGTGCGCTATCGTTTGGGCGCCGATCTTGCGGCGGCGACGCTTGCCGCCGATCCGGACGTGATTGCCCGCATCCGAGCCGCGCGCGAGCTTGCTAAAGACGGAGGCCGCGTCGCGCGCGAGGCTATCGCAACGGCATTCGCGCAGGAGCCGTTTTGGGGCGTGCTCGCAGAAACGGCCCACGCCATCGGGGCGACGCGCGCGCCATGGGCTCGCGCCATTCTTATTTCGGCACTCTCGCATCGGCATCCAAAAGTCGTACGCGCGGCAGCGGCGGCGTTGGGCGGCTTCCGCGAGCCGGATGCGGCGACCGCGCTCATCGAGGCCGCCTCGAATCACGCCTCGTATTTCGTGCGCTCGGCCGCGCTGGCCGCTTTGGGGAAGACGCGCGACTCGAGAGCCTTCGACATCCTCGCGGCGGCCGTCAAAAAGACGACGTGGAACGGAACGGTGGAGGCCGGCGCCGTTCTCGGACTCGGCGAGTTAGCCGACGCGCGGGCGATGGCGCCAATCGTCGATGCATCCCGACTGGAACGCGGCGAGGGCCTGCGCCGAGCGGCAACGACGGCGTTGGGTCGACTCGGCGCGTTGGTTGAAGAGGACCGCACGCGCGTCGTCGACGAACTCGAAGAACGACTTGGCGATCCGAGTTTCATGGTAGCGCTCGACGCGATTATCGCTTCCGAATCGCTCTCCGACGTACGCTTGTTGCCGGGCCTCGACCGTCTCGCCCAACAGGCCGTCGATGGACGCATGCGCCGCGATGCGATGGAGGCGGCAATCCGAATTCGTCAGGCGGCCAAGATACCGGCGCAGGTCAAAGGTTTGCGCGAGGATATTGATGAGTTACGTGAAGACCAGCGTAGGCTACAGGAGAAGATCGAAGCGCTCGCGCGTGCGTAAGAGCCGCGTCTTCGCCTTCGCCCTCATCGTCACGCTGGCGACGCTGGCGGCTTGGCTTTGGAACGACGGACGAGGCGGAGCGATCGGTCATGGCGTTTCGGCAAGGGCTCTGATGAAGAGGGTGCCGCGACCGACCCAACCGCCGAACTGGACCAACTCGCAACGGCTTGGACTCACCGCGGCTTTACGAGGCGCGTTCGCGCCGGCACTCGAGGGCGCGGGAAGCTGGAGTCTGGCCGTCCTCGCGCCCGATGGCCGAACGATTTACGACGATCGCTCCGATCGAGCCGTGGCTCCCGCATCCGTTCAGAAGCTGATTGTGGCGGCGAGCGCTCTCGATGCGCTCGGTCCGAGTTATCGCTATCACACGATTTTCGCCGCTCGGGACCCGGCCGCCGACGGAGTGCTCGACGGAAATCTTTGGCTCGTCGGGTCGGGCGATCCGTCGCTCCAATCGTCAGACGTTCGCAACGGCATCGCCGTGCTATTACGATCGGGAATTCGCCGCATCGACGGCAGCGTAGTGATCGATGCGACCGCAATGGGCGGACCCGCGTATAATCCGCACTGGGACGCAGAGGATGACGGTCAAGATTACGCCGCTCCGACAAGCGCGATATCGCTGGACGGCGACACGGTCGAATCCTCCGCCGACGGCGGGCAACCGGTCTGGACGCCGATGCAAGATGTCGAACGTTACGTCGCCGGCCAGACGGAAACGATGCTTCGCGCGCGCGGAATCCGAGTTTCGACATCGCCCAACCTCGGCGCCGCGCCGCTGGGAACGGAGGTCCTTTGGGACCACAAATCCGCGCCGTTAAGCGAACTCGAAGCACACATGCTCTTTCTCTCCGACAACCACTACGCCGAGCAGCTCTTGCGAACCGTCGGCGGCGCAGTGACCGGTGAGCCCAGCGACGATGGCGGAGTCGACGCTGAACGCGACTTTTTGACTCGCCTTGGGGTTCCGTCTCCGGGCTTGAAGCTCTTGGACGGCAGCGGCCTCTCGCGCAATAATCGCGTCGCGGCCATCACGATAGCGCACCTTCTCGTTGCCCAAGAGGCATCGCTCTATCGTTTACTACCGCGTGGAGGGCGCGAAGGAACGCTCGCCGACTACGATTTCACGACCGCGCTGGGCCGGGTTCGAGCTAAGAGCGGACACCTTTCGAATGTTGCGTCGCTCGCGGGTTACGCCGCGACCATGCACCACGGCCGCGTCGCATTCGCATTTCTGATCGACGGATCTCCCGCCGATCCCGATGCCGCAATCGTTCGCGCCGTCGACCGTCTGGTCGAGTACTAGGAAAGGCGTTCGTTCGAGTGTTCGACGAGTCTCTGCTTTCACGATTGCTCGATCGTGCGTTGCAGCACGGCGGCGAATATGCCGACGTCTTCTGCGAGCGGCGTAGAACGGTGAGTTACCGGCTGCAAGACGGCCGGGTCCACGACGCCACGTACGGCGTGACGCTCGGCGTGGGCGTACGCGTGGTTGTCGGCGAATCGGCCGGCTTCGCAAGCTCCGACGATCTAAGCACCGAGGCATTGATGGAGGCCGCCGACTCGGCCGCGCTGATCGCCCGGACCGCGCCCTCGGGGAAAACGGCGGCCGTCGGACTGCGCAGCGAGAGCGTGCCGAAACTCTACGACTGCGACTCGGTGACGGCAATCGAGGGAGCGCGCTATGCCGCTCTGCTGGAGCGCGCGGACCGCACGGCGCGCCGCTACGATCCTCGCATCGTGGCCGTGAACGCGCAGGTCGTCGACGAGATGCAAGAAGTATGGATTGCCAACAGCGATGGGCGGTTCGTACGGGATTGCCGTCCCCTCGTTACGCTCGGCGTTCAGGTCGTAGCGACCGACAAGAAAGAGCGCAGTTCCGGATACGTCGGCGATGGTGGCCGCACCTCAATTGCCTATTTCGATCGCCAAACGCCCGAGATGCTTGCCGAAGACGCCGCTCGCATCGCAATCGTCAACCTGTCGGCGATCCCGGCCCCGGCGGGTGAGATGGAAATGATCGTTGGCGCCGGCGGCGGCGGCGTACTCCTCCACGAAGCCGTCGGTCACGGCCTCGAGAGCGATTTCAACAGGCGCGGCACGTCACTTTACAGCGGACGAGTCGGCGAACGTGTGGCCAGTGAGCTGGTAACGATCTACGATGATGGAAACTTGCACGAGGAGCGCGGCAGCCTCAGCGTTGACGACGAGGGCGTGCCGGGGCAGCATAAGGTCCTAGTCGAAAACGGCGTCCTTCGCGGATACATGCAAGACACGCTTAACGCGCGCTTGATGGGCGCCCAGTCGACGGGCAGCGGGCGGCGACAATCCTTCCGGTTCGCTCCACAGCCGCGGATGTGCAACACGTACATGCCCAACGGCGACTCGACCGTCGAGGAGATCGTTGCTTCAACCCGGCGCGGAATCTTCGCGAAATCCTTCGCCGGCGGCCAAGTCGAGATCGCCAAGGGAGACTTCGTTTTCATGGTTGGCGAAGGCTATCTTGTTGAGAATGGAAAGATCACCGCGCCCCTTCGAAATGCGACGATCGTCGGAAATGGCCCCGACGCGATGAGAAAGGTCGTGGCCGTCGGCAACGACAGTCGGCTCGCGCGCGGCCATTACACCTGTGGTAAGGGTGGCCAGAGCGTCCCCGTGGGCGTCGGGATGCCGACCGTGAAGATTTCATCCATTACGGTCGGCGGAACGCAGCATGAATGACGCCAGCGCGCTCGAGTTAGCCGGCGAAGCGCTCAAGCTCGCGAGCGCTGCGGGCGCGCAAACCGCCGAGGCCTCGGTCTCCATCGCTCGGCGCTTCCACGCCGAAGCGCGGGACAATGCGATTTCCAAGCTCGAAGCCTCGACCGGTAAGGCTCTCTTTATGCGCGTCTTCCGGGGCGGCCGCAAAGCGACGCTGACGACCTCCGATTTTTCGCCCGACGGAATGAGCGAGGCAATTCGTCGAGCGGTCGCGCAGGCGGACCAAGTGGCGGTGGACGAGTTTGCGGGCCTGCCCGACGTCGTCGCCACCGACGCCGTCGATCTGGCGCTTTTCGATTCACGTATCGCCGACCGCGACGGCGCCGAGAAGCTCGACGACGCGATCAAACTCGAGCGGTTGATCCGCGAAGCCGACGTGCGCGTCGTCAACTCCAGCGGCTCCAACTACACCGATGCGATTGCCGTCACCGCGATCGCGAATACGTCGGGATTTGCGTCCGTCTATAGCTGGACGCGTGCGGGGCGCTCGACCGGCCCCGTCGCCCTCGACGGCGGCGTCAAACGAATTGCGTACTATGGGACTGCCGGACGATATCTCGGCGACTTGGAGGCGCCGGCAAGCGTCGCGACGACGGCCGTGCGCCGGGCCGTCGATCTCTTCGGTGCCCGAAAGCCGCCGACGATGCGCGTGCCGGTGATTTTCGAACGCGACGTGGCGGCCACGTTTCTCGACGACATCTTTGCGGCGGCTTCCGCCGGCAATGTGGCGGTCGACAACTCTTGGCTGACGGAGCGAACGGGAACCCGCGTCGGCAGCGAGCTGGTTACGATCGTGGACGACGGACGACTCGTCGGAAAGCTCGGAAGCTCGCCTTTCGACGGTGAAGGGGTTCCAACGCAGCGCACGCCGGTTTTTGAGCGCGGGACGCTGCGGACGTTTCTCTACGACACGTACTATGGGCGTAAACTCGGCGCTGCGAGCACGGGGAACTCGACAGGTGGCGGAATCGGGCCGAACAATTTTTACCTCGAACCGGGAGCGATGTCGCTTGCCGACCTGATCGCAGCGACCCCGCTTGGTGTTCTGGTGCTCGATACGATCGGCTTCGCGACCGAGCATGCCTCGGGCACGTATAGCCGCGGTGCTCGCGGCTTCTTCATCGAGAACGGCGAACTCGCTTATCCCATCGACGAGTTCACCGTAGCCGGACAATACGTGGACATGCTTGCGAACATCGATTCGGTCGCGAACGACTTGCAGTTCGACGCGACCGTCGTGTCGCCGTCGTTTCGCGTCTCGGAGCTAATGGTGAGTGGTAACTAAGACATGAGTCAGGCAATCAGTTTAACGCTCGTCTTACGGATCGAGACGCCCAACGAGCCGGGCGCGTTCGGCGTGCTTGCCAATGCGATCGGCGATGCCGGGGGAGCGATCGGTGCCGTCGACATGCACACGGTCGCCCGATCGCGCGTCGTTCGCGACGTCACGATCAGCGTCGCCTCCGACACCGTTGCCGACGAAGTGCGCAAGGCGGTCGAAGCGATCGACGGTGCGCGAATCATCTTCGCGGCCGACTCGACCTTTCTCGCGCACATCGGCGGCAAGATTCGGATCGAGCCGAAGATCGCGATCAAGACGCGGCAAGACCTTTCGACGGTCTATACACCCGGCGTCGCGCGCGTCTCGATGGCAATCGCCGCGGATCCCAGCAAAGCCTTCCAGCTAACGATCAAACGCAACACCGTGGCGATTGTCACCGACGGTACGGCCGTGCTCGGCTTGGGCGATATCGGGCCGCTCGGAGCGCTTCCGGTCATGGAAGGCAAAGCGATGCTCTTTAAACAGTTCGCCGACATCGACGCTTTCCCAATCTGTCTCGACACTAAGAACGTCGACGAAATCGTTGAGACGGTCACGCGTATTGCGCCGGTGTTCGGGGGAATCAATCTCGAAGACATCAGCGCTCCGCGCTGTTTTGAGATCGAAAACCGCTTGATCGAAGCGCTCGATATTCCGGTCATGCACGACGACCAGCACGGAACTGCGGTCGTTATTCTTGCGGCCTTGATCAACTCCGCGCGCGTCGTCGGCAAACGCTTAGAGGATCTGCAAGTCGTCGTTTCGGGAAGCGGTGCCGCGGGAACCGCAACGATCAAAATGCTGCTCGGCGCCGGCGTGCGCGACGTCATCCCGGTCGATCGCGGCGGCGCGCTCAATCGCACGGACCGGTATGAGAATCCCCACTGGCGCTGGCTGGCCGAGCATTGCAATCTGGAGAACCGCCGCGGATCGCTGCGCGAGGTATTGGCCGGCGTCGACGTCTTTATCGGAGTCTCCGCTCCGGGTATCTTACAGCCCGAGCACATCGCGAGCATGGGGCGCGATCCAATCGTCTTCGCGATGGCCAACCCAAATCCGGAGATCATGCCCGACGTCGCGGCTCCCGTGGCCGCGGTAATCGCGACGGGACGCTCCGATTTTCCCAATCAGGTGAACAATCTGCTGGCCTTTCCCGGAATCTTTCGCGGTGCTCTCGACGTTCGTGCCGCGCGCATCACCGAGCGAATGAAGCTCGCCGCGGCCTCCGCGATCGCCGAGATCGTTACCGAAGAAGAACGAAACCCGGAGTACGTGATTCCTAGCGTCTTCGACGTTCGCGTTGTGGATGCGGTCGCCAAAGCCGTCGCGAACGCCGCACAAGAAGAGGGCGTCGCGCGACGCACGCCGGGCAAGATCGAAGGAGAGGACGCTATCGATCGCACCCCGCGGTGAGCGCGATGGCGCGTGGCTCAAGCCGACTTCACAGCGGTAACCCGAACGGTCGTGGTCCACGTTTTGCCCTTATCGGCGGAGAGCTGAACCGTCGTCGTTTGTTTTTCGGGTGTGACAAAGACAAACGTGGTCCGGACTCCGAGGGTCCTCCCTTTGTCGGGAACGTTCCTCGAGGTGATCCAAGTATTTTCGTTCTGCGTCATTGTTTCGGAAGAGGATGGCCTATCCTTATGGATTTGGACGAGCGTGTACGCCTTTGCCGCCCTACTGTAGCTAATTACAGCTAGATCGTCGTGTGGCGGGTTGTCCGAGAAGTAATCGCAAAGGACGTATCCTTTATTCACGGTCCAAGTGCAATCGGCAACGCCCGTATCGGGATGAGCATTGCTGTATTTTGTTTGGTAGATCTGACCGCTGAAGTTCCAGCGGCCGAACCATATTCCGAGCTTCGCTGACGGATCAGAAGCCGGTGAAGGGTCTGCTATGCCGATCCCTATCAAGGCTGCAAACGCCAAGGTTAAGAGCACGGTGGACTTTGAGCTCATGATTGCCTCCGCATCGCGCAAGTTTGCAGTATCATAGTGTTGCAGGTGGGTCGAGCGTGACTCGATATTGGCGCCTCATGTATCGTAGCCGTGACCGAGGTCTCGCCTCCCGAACTAGATGTAATCGCCTAGCGTAAGCTTTACCGTGCGTTGCGCTGCGTCTTTGCCGGTTATCTGCAGCGTCACGACGGTTCCCGCAGGCTGGTAGAATACGTCGCGAATCTGCCCAAGCGACATCCCGCCGGCCGGTGAGCCGTCGATCGAAGCGACGACGTCGCCTTTCACGATGCCCGCGCTCGCCGCCGGCGTGCCGGGTCGCGCATCGGCAACCACCGTGCTGCCGCCGTGACGAATGAGAAAGAGCCCGGAGCGCTCGTAGACGTCCGGCTCGTGAAGCGTTGCGTTGGGCACGAGCGCCATCGTACCGTTGCGATAGTCGAACGTGATTGTAAAGCGCCGCAGCAGGTTGCCGCCGATGTTGGCGGCGACGAACGGCGCTGCGAACGCGCCCTGCGTCTGCGCCGAATAGTCTGCAACGAGGTCCGTGAGCGTAAAATCCCCGATGCCGACGGAGGCAACCCGCCCGAGCCGTCCGATTGCTGGGCCGCCGACGCCGAATCCGTTGATGCCCGGCGCGGTGAGCGTTGCCGGAACGATTTGCGGATGCGAGGTGGTGAAGGGACCCATGAAGCTAATCGTGTCGCGCGCGCCCGTATCGATCGCGCACTCCGCCGGAATGCCGTCGATCGTGCACGCAATCTGCGGTTGCGTGCCGTAAAAGACGAACGGCACGACTTGCGCGTTTTCGGGTACGGTCGTGCTCCCGGGGAGGCTCAGCGTCACCGTTTTGTTGGCGTAGTCGAAGGTCGTCACGTACCGCGCGAGGACTTCCCAGCCGATCAGTCCATCGACCGGACGGCCCGCCGAAACGCCAAAACCTTGCCGTGTGGGCGCGACGCCGAAGAGTTGATTGGTGAGGAGGGCGTCACCAACTTGCATTTTAGCGACGTTGGCAAAGCTGAAGTTCTCCGTCGCAGAACCGACGCCGCTGCCCGCAAGCGAGCCGTGGCCGAACGCGCCGATCTCTTTGGCAACGGCCGGATCGACGATGTTGGCGCCGCCGGTATCGAAGATAAAGTGATATGGACCTTTGCCGTTGAGCACCACGTCGAGATAGACGTGATTGTCACTGAGCGTGACCGGAACGCTCGTCGACGTTTTCCCATCCAGCATTGAGAAATCCGTGGGCTGCGTCTGCGGACGCGCGAGCGCGGCCTTCGCGTCCGGGGGATCGAGCGTAACGTGAGTTATCGTGGCGTCGGAGTTGTTGCCGTCGCTCGAATCGGTATGCGTAGCGTACGCGACGTTCAGCCCGCCCGCTTTGCGATAATCGGAAAAAATCGAAGTCGCCGTGGTGAAGCCGTTGAGGAAGAACGCGCGCGCCGGGAGGTGCGTCGTCCGGTCGAACCAGAGTTCGAACGGCACGAGCGAATCGCGCGGCGTGATGCTCAGCACGTCGTACGAAGTGCCGTTCGCGGTTTTCGTGCCAAGCCGGGAGACGGCGGCGCCGCTCATTTGCGGCTTCCAGAGCGCGTAGCTCGCGAGATATGCTTGGTCTACCTCCGAGGCGCGGCCGCTATCGCCGCCGGTGTCCCAGACGAGATGCGTTTGGTCGGCGTTCCAGACGACCCGCCCATCGTAGCCATCTTGCGAGACGAGCGGCCCGAGGTTCGTCGATTCGGCGAAGCGGCCGTCGCGCAGGTCGATCCACTGCGTCCCGGTGCCGGTGAGGCCGACGGCCGAGACGTTCACATCGACGCGCATCGTGTTTGCCGAGGCGATCGATGAAATGCCGAGGGCCTGGCCCGAGGCGGCGACGAGTTGCTCGACGCTGGGGTCGGTATCGGCGGCGCGAGCAAGGGCGGGGGCAGCGACGGCAACGGCGATCGCGCCGAGCGTGGCAAGGCGAAGAATTCTCATAAACCCTATACGGGTTCGGGTGCGCTATGTTTCGCTATGGCGCGCTCCGGCCCAGCAGCACGCGCTCCTCGACGCGAATGCGCCACGAAAGCAGCGCCGCGTTCAGAATGGAAAAGACGATCGCGATTTCTACGGCACCGAACGCGAGCGGCAGAATCGCGATCTCCGCGCAAACCACGATGTAGTTCGGATGGCGGAAGAACCGATAGGGGCCCCGCCGCGCGAGCGGCGCTCCGGGTACCGTGATGATGCGCGTCGTCCAATACTGACCGAGGCTCGCAATGATCCAAACGCGCATCGGCTGCAGCAACGCGTAGAGTCCGAGCAGCCACCAGTTCGGCGGGCGGGAGGCGGGAATGAGCACCGCCATGCTTGCCAGCCATCCGCCGTGCACCAGCACGAAGAACGGGTACTGTGCGCGGCCGATTTCGATGCCGCCCCGTTCGAGAAGCCGTCGCGTGTTGCGTGCCGAGTAGAGCAGCTCGGCAACTCGTTGAAGGGCCACGAGTGCAAGAACGATCCAGAGAACGCTCATCCTTCGTCCTTCGACAAGCTCAGGATGACGGGGGGCGGTTTTCGAGTAGCGTGAAGCCGGCAGTGAAGCCCGGGCCTAACGAACTAAGGAGTGCTCGCCTCCACGGCGTCGCCGATGCGAGCGTCCGCTCGAGCACGAACATCACGGTCGCCGCCGACATGTTGCCGTAATCGCGCAACACTCCGCGCGATTCGTCAAGCCGCTCCGGATCGATCTCGAACGCAACCGCCAAAGCGTCGAGCACCTTCGCACCGCCCGGATGGCAGACGAAGCGATCGATATCGCGTAATCCCAAACCCTGCGCGGAAAGAAAATCGAGCGTCACGTCGTGCAATCTCGTCGTCACGAGCTCGGGAATGTCGCGCGAAAAGATCGCCTTGAGCCCCTCACCGGTGACCTCCCAGCCCATCACGTCGAGCGACTCCGGCCATGTGAACTCGCCGCCGCCCAGAACTGCCGGACCCTCGCCGTCGCTGCAGATCAGCGCCGCAGCCGCACCGTCGCCGAAGAGGGCGGTCGCTACGATGTTGCTCTTGGAGAAGTCGTCGCGGCGAAAGCAGAGCGCGCAGAGCTCCACGACCAGGAAAAGGACGAGCGCGCCGGGTTTTGCACGGGCCATCGTGGCGGCGCGCTCCAATCCGATGACGCCACCGACGCAGCCCAGCCCAAAGATCGGCAAGCGGCGTACCGTTCGACGCAACCGCATGCGTTCCATTAAGAGAGCGTCGAGGCTCGGCGTAGCAATTCCAGTCGTCGAAACGACGACGATGGCATCGATGTCGTCCGGTTGCCGCCCAGCGCGCCGAAGCGCCTCGTTGGTTGCCGTCTCTAGAAGGTCGAGCGCCGAATCGAGATAGACGGCATTGCGGTCGGGCCAATCGTGCTGCTCTTCGTACCATTCCATCGGAACGCAGGAGTAGCGGCGCTCGATGCCCGTGTTGCCGAACATTGGAAGGAGCCGGACGATTTCGCGAGAGCGCGGACCGAGCGCTAAATCGATCCGCCGGACAACCTCGGCCTGCCCGAGCACAAACGGCGGGACGGCCGTGGCGACGGCTAAGACGGCAGGGTCCTCGCGACCCGCGATGGTAATGGCATCCTCCCGTGTCTTTTAGGCAAATCGCAGCGGCGCTTTTGGCCGCCGCCTTGTTGGGTGCGGGGAGTCGTCCGACTCCTCTCATCGTTTACTCCGCACCCGCAGGCGACCGTCCAGCCGGAGCCGACCGTATAAACCCCGCCGATGCCATTCTTCCCGATGGACGAACTGCGGCACCCGCGGGCACCACCCTACTGGTCGGCACCGGCGCACTTGGTATGGCGCTTTCGCCGGATGGCCGGTACGCCATTCTGTCCGGACCCGCGTCGCTCGCGGTCGTGAACGCCGGCACGATGAAGGTCGCGAGCATCTATCAGAATCCCTCATCCTCGTTCTTTATGGGCGTGGCGGCAACGCGCGACCCGCGCGACCCCGCTCGCACGATGGTCCTCGCCTCGGACGCGGCGGCCGGTGCGGTCGACGTTTTCGATTTGGACGCGAGCGGAACGCTTACCGCACAAGCGCCCGTCGCGCTTCCTACGACGCACGGTGGTCGTGCGTTTCCCGCGCAGATCGCCGTCTCGCCCGACGGTCGAAACGCGTATGTCGCGGATAATCTCGGGGATGCAGCGATTGAAATAAATCTCTCAGATCGAACCGTCGCGCAAACGATTCCTGCGGGCGATTTCCCACTTTACATTGCAGCCGGCCGTGACACGGTGCTTGCAAGCGGCAGCGGGCTCTCTGCGTATGCCGCGCTCCAGACGCCCGCGACAGAACCCAACTTTGCGGCGCCGGCATTCGATCCAAGCAAATCGTCGGCGCTCTCGGTCTTCGAGTTCTCAGCGGGAGGTACGAGCGTCGATCCCGCGACGGTCCCGATGGATCCGGCACCCGACGGGATGCAAGTTATCGGCGGAGCCGCGCCCGGCGCGACGGTGCTCAGTAAAGACGGCGGTCTTGCATACGTCGCCCTCTCCAACGTCGATCGCGTCGCGGTCGTCAGTCTTTCTGGCGCGCCTCGCGTCGTGCGCGGGCTCGACCTTCGTTTGTATCCCGGTGCTCCGTACGGCGCTGCGCCCAGTGCCGAAGCACTCAGCCCTAATGGCAAGCGCCTCTACGTTGCATTGGCCGGCTTGAACGCTGTCGCCGTGCTGGACGCGCGGCGTCCAACACGTTACCGCTTTGGCCTGATTCCCACCGGCTGGTTTCCGACGGCGATCGAACTTTCGGCAAACGGCCGCTACTTGTACGTGGCCAATGCGAAGGGCGATGGCGGTCAGGGGATGCTGCAACGCGTGGATCTTAAGCACACATCGCTGGTCAAGGAGACGCTGGCCACGCTACGCTACAATCGGACGCCCGGCATTGCAAAATTCAATCCGGTGATTCCACCCCTTCGTTCGGCTAAGCGTAGCGACGTGATCGATCACGTCGTTTACGTCGCCGTAGGCACGCGCGGTTACGACGCCATGCTCGGCGACCTCAAAGACGATTCGGGCAATCCGCTCGGTAACGGCGATGCCGCGCTGAATCTCTACCCGCAGAGTGTGACGCCAAATCTGCACGCACTGGCCCGCAGCTATGCGCTCGCGGACAACTTTTACGCTGCCGATCCCGACTTGAACGTTGCGAAGCAGTCCGCGACGGCTTCGGCGGCGACGCTCTATCAGCAGCTCGTGAATGCTACGAGCGCCGCTCGTACTCCGATGGACGATCACGGCGACGATCCGGAAGATTACGCTCGCGGCGGCTATCTATTCAATGCATTTGCGCGAGCCGGACTGACCTATCGCGATTACGGTGGCCTCCTGCATCTGTCCGGCTACGACGGAGCCCTGTATCATCTCGACGTTCCCGCGCTCGCCGCCCTGGCGGGCAACGTGGATCTCAATTACGCCGGCCTCAACCCGAAAATCGGCGATGCGGCTCGGGCGCACGAGTTCGTGCGCGACATGCAGACGTTCGTGCAGGGCGATCGCGTTCCGAGTTTTACTTACGTCAGGATTCCGACGGAGGACAGCACGACCGGGGTGAAGGATGCCGATGCGGCGCTAGGCGCGATCGTGGATTTTGTCTCGCATACGCCCCACTGGAGCTCGACGGTTATCTTCATCGTTCCGGAGGGCGTCGTTTCGCCGGACGATCACGTCAATGCGATGCGTAGTTACGCGTTAGTCGTTTCACCGCTGGCCCGGCGCGGATACGTCGGTGAACAGCATCTCAGTGTGGACAGCGTCGTGAAGACCGAAGAGGAAGTTTTCGGGCTGCCGCCGCTTTCGCTTAACGATCTCCTCGCCTCCGATATGGCCGGCTTTTTCACCGAAGCTCCCGATCCCGAAACGTATCAAGCGCAATGACGCGCACGGCGGTTGCTTTCGGCCCGCGCTTGGTGGCGACGCCAACGGGGCGCCTGCGTTGCGCGGTCTTGGTGCGGCCGAACGCCGGCATCGAGCGCGCCGGCGCGCGTATCGGCGAGCCGGGAGCGATTTACGACCGCGCGTTCGAGCAGCACAACGTCTTGTGTTCGACGCTGGAGTATTTCGGCGTCGAAACGATCGTACTCGGGTCGCACGCGAGCGACGCTTACGAAGTGAGTACGGGGGATGCCTCGGTAGTCTTTGAGGATGGCGCCGTCATGATGCGCCCGACCTCCATGTCGCGACGTGCGGAAGCCGATCGGATGCAGGCGGAGTTCGCCGTGCTCGACGTGCCCCTGGCCGGTCATATTGCCAGTCCCGGATTGCTCGACGGCAACGATGTCATTCTGGCGGGCGAGACCGCCTTCATCGGCGTCGGTTCGCAAGGAAACGAAGCTGGACGCGCCGGCTTCGCGAACCTGGCGCGGTCGCACGGATATCGCGTCGTCGAGGTCAAGCTCGCTCCGGACGTGCTCGCGCTGCGCGCGGTAGCGAGTGCCGTCGCCAAGGATACGATCGTCGTCGGAGCCGATAAGGCCGACGTTGCCGCCTTCGCCGGTTTTCGGACGATAGTGCTGGCACGCGGAGAAGATCTGGCCGCGGGCGTGCTCTGCCTGGGCGAACGGCACGTGCTCGCCGACGTCCGCTACCGCACGGCGTTGGGACAGATGCGACGCGCGGGCATCGCCGTCGAATCGATCGACCTGTACGAGTTCGCGAAGCTTGGAATTGCTCCGTCGATGCTGGCACTGGTTCTCAAGCGCGAGTGAGCTGGAGGACCGATGCGATTTGCCGTCTTTTCTGACGTTCATGGAAACCTCTTAGCGCTCGACGCCTGTCTGGCAGATCTCGAATCGCAGGGAGGCGCCGACGGCATCGCCGTCGCGGGCGATCTTTGCTTGGACGGACCAAAACCAAAGAAGGTGCTGTTGCGTCTGGAAGAGATCGGCGCCGCATGCATCCGCGGCAACAAGGACCGCTATGTGTTCGATGACGCAGTTGCCGAAACGTTGGCGCCGGCCGAGCGAGCGAAGATTGCGTGGACGCGGCGCGAGATCGGCGAACAATGGCTTTCGTGGCTGCGAGAGCTGCCTTTTGCCCTGCGCATCGGTGAAGACGACAATCAACTGTTGATCGTGCATGCGAATCCAAAGAACGACGACGAGCACATCTGGCCGGACGCGGACGAAGGCGTGCTCGAGCGGCTCGTCGGTGACGAGCCCGCAACGGCGATTGCCTTCGGTCATCTGCACTTGCCCTACGTGAGAATGTGGCGCGGCAGGCTCTTGGTTAACGTGGCGTCCGTCGGTTTACCGAAGGACGGCGATCCGCGGGCCTGCTATGCGATTTTTACTGAGCGTGACGGTGGCTGGCAGGTCAAGCACCGGCGCGTCGCGTTCGACGTCAAGAAGGTCGCAACCCAATTGAGCGACTGCGGGATTCCGGAGAGTACGGAACTAATCGCCACTCTTCGCCGACACCGGTACAAACGATTAAAGAACTCGATACCATAGGCCCCTCCTCCGCTCCGGCCATCGAAGTGAACGGCCTCGTGAAGCGGTATGGCAGTTTCACGGCGGTCGACGGAATCTCGCTGAGCGTGAAATCGGGCGAGTTCTTCGGTTTTCTCGGGCCCAACGGCGCCGGCAAAACGACGACGATCAACGCGATCGTCGGTTTAGCTCGCACTAGCGCCGGGAGCATCCGGATCTTCGGCCACGACAACGAACGGCAATGGCGCGAGGCTCGGCGTCTCATCGGCCTTTCGCCGCAGGAGTTCAACTTCGACCGGTATCTGTCGCTGCGCGACGTCCTCATTTACGCCGCCGGTTATTACGGCCTGCGCGGAAAGCCCGTGGCCGAGCGTGCCGACATGCTGCTGGATCGCTTCGGTTTGACCTCGCACGCGCATCTCGAGTACACGAAGATTTCGGGCGGCCAGAAGCGCCGGCTTTCGTTAGCGCGCGCCTTGATCCACGAACCGAAGCTCTTGATTCTCGACGAACCCACCGCCGGCGTCGACGTCGAGCTTCGCTTAGCGCTCTGGGAGTGGCTGCAAAAACTCAACGCCGAGGGGCTGACCATTTTTCTGACGACACACTACTTGGAAGAAGCCGAAGAGCTCTGCCGGCGCATCGCGATCGTGCGTGCCGGCCGAATCGTCGCGGAAAAGCCGACCGAAGAGCTCGTCGCGTTAGGCGCGTCCTTGCAGGACGTATTCTTGGAGCTGACTCGCAATTAATACCGTCGGCTTATGGACGCTAGTCAAGCGCGAGATCGTTCGCAGCCTCAAGATCATCAACCAGGTGATCTGGCCGCCGATCATCACGACGTTGCTCTACGTCTTCGTCTTCGGCCTCGCACTGGGGAGCCGCATACCCGTCGTCGACGGCGTCAGCTATGCGCAGTTCCTAATTCCCGGACTCATTATGCTCCAAGTGATCGACTCGTCATACGGCGAGTGCTCGAGCTCGCTGTTCCAGGGGCGGTTCATGAACTCGATTCAGGAGTTGCTGATCGCGCCGATGTCTGCGTACGAGCTCGTCGGCGGATACGTCGTTGGGAGTTTGGCCCGTTCGATGCTGATCGCCGGCCTCATCACCGTCCTCGGCGTCATCCTCGTCCACAGCGTTCCTCACGACTGGTTGACCTATTTCGTGGTAATCGCACTTGTCTCGATTTTATTCTCGGCCCTCGGCCTTATTTTCGGTTTGCTCGCCGACAAGTTCGATCACATCGCGATCCTCACGACGTTCGTCATTACGCCGCTCACGTTCGTCGGTGGCGTGTTCACCTCGGCAAAAATGCTGCCGCCGGCGTTGCAGACCTTAGAGCTGTTCAACCCGATCTTTTATACGATCGACGCCTTTCGACGCAGTTACACCGGGCAGAGCTATCTCGCGCCCGCGTTCTCGATTGGGATGGTCGTGCTGCTTACCGCGCTTTCGCTGGGCATTATCTTGCGCTTGACGGCAATCGGATATAAGCTGCGTACATGAGTCTTTCGATCTCCGCTATCGGGATGATGCTGGCGTTGTCGCAGGCCGCAACGCATCTCTCGATCCAGCCTTGGACGGGTAGCGAGCTTCAGACGACGAGCGCCGCCGCTGCGAAATACCGTTTGAAAGTCACCGGCGCGCCGGAATCCGTCGTCCATTTGCAAGCCTCGGGCGTGGCGAACGGTTGGCTCGCTGCTTTTTGCACGCCGAAGGTCTGTTCGCCGCAACGCGTTGACGTCGCGATCCCTTCCTCGGGCGAAGCCGTCTTGCAGTTCGAGCTCATCCGCGAATCGGATACCGCGCCGAAGCGCAGCGGCGCGACGATCAGCGAAAACGGCGGCACCAGCGTTAGCGTCCCATGAGAGCGAGATCGGCCGCGCTTTGCGGTCTCGCGGGCATGGTTTTTGCGATGATGCTTTCCGGCTGCGCAGCGAACGCGGGGGCGTACGATCCGGCGCACGCCGTCGCCGCGGGCAGTCGCTCCTCGGAGGCCTCCGAGCAAACTCTCTATAGTTTCACCGGTGGCAACGACGGCGGCAATGCCGCAACCGGGCTGGTTCGCGACGGCAACGGAAATCTCTATGGCACGACCGTCACCGGCGGAACGTCGCAGTGCGGCACGATCTTTAAATTGACGGCGCAAGCGAGTCCGCCGTGGCCTGAAACGGTGCTGCATAATTTCGGCTGCTACGCCGACGGGAAGAATCCGCACGGCGGAGTGACGTTCGATCGGCGCGGAAACCTCGACGGTACGACCGTCGCCGGCGGTTCCGGCGGATCGTGCAGCAGCGACGGCTGCGGAATCGTCTTCCAGTTGACCCCACAGACCGAGAACGTCCTGCACAATTTTAGTGCCGGCAGCGACGGATTCGGACCGGGCGACGGCGTCGTTTTCGATCCGACGGGCAGCATATACGGAATGACCCCCGACGGCGGCTCGCACTCCGAGGGTACGATCTACGAGCTTTGGCGTTCCCGGCGGCAATGGCACGAACACGTTATTCACGCGTTTACCGGCGGTACGGATGGGGGCGTCGGGTCACTCGGCCTTTTGCTGCGCGATGCGTCGGGCAATCTGTACGGCGTCGCGGAGATCGGCGGGGCTCGCGGCGCCGGTACCGTGTTCAAACTGCACGCGACGTCAAGGAAGCGGTGGAACCTGACGACGCTCTACGCCTTCAAGGGTCAGCCCGATGCCGGTTCCCCGTACGGAGGCCTGGTCGCCGATGCAGCCGGGGATATCTACGGGACGACGTACTACGGTGGCGCCGATGGACTGGGCAGCGTCTTTGAGCTCGCTCGCAGTACGCGCGGACGGTATCGGGAGCGCGTGCTCTACAGTTTCCTGGGAGGCAACGACGGAAGCTCTCCGACGGCCACGCTGCTTCTTAAAAGCCGGGAACTTTACGGAACGACATCCGCGGGCGGCGGAAGCTGCGGCTGCGGCACGGTCTTCAAAGTCGACGCAAGATCCGGAAGTGAAACGGTGCTACATACCTTTGGCAGCGGCACCGACGGGGCGTATCCCTATTATGGATTGATCCAAGATGCGAGCGGCAACTTCTACGGCGCGACCGTGGCTGGTGGTTCTTTCGGCCAAGGCACCGTCTACGAGTTCGCGCCGTAGCAGGGGCTGGCTCTTTACATCTTTACTTTGGCGGTCGTGATCATCGTCTTGCCGCCCGACACGGTAATCGTTACCGAGGTCTGCCCTGAACCCGGATCGCCGACCATGAAAACCGCGCTCTGTACCGGTGCCGTTGTGTGGGACTTCTCGGAACCGCTCGGCATGTTTTTCTGATACCACGAGTAGACTTTGTCGAACGAGTCATCGGTCGTCATGACCGTGCCGGCCGCGCTCTGGCCCATGCTCGAGTTGCTTCCCGATGCCTCCGTGCTCGCCCCTGGGTACGCGGGCGCTTCACCCGCGGCTGCTGGGCTCGCGGCGGTGTTGTCGGTGGTCGTGGCGGCAGACGAGGCCGCGGTGGTAGCCTCCGCACTGGATTGACTCTGATCGTTCGATGAGGATTTGCTCGCGCAGGCCGTGATAGCGAGGGCTGCGGCAACGAGGACGAGCGACATCTTGAGAAAACGCATTCCGACTCTCCTTAAATGTGTAACTGGGGTGGCTCAAAAAACCCGCCTGCGGGCGAACGCCTGGTACCTACGCTATAGCGGAGATGCCGGAGCTTCTCCTGCCCGGATGCCCGAGCGAGGGACGGCCTGATCGGGTTCACGCTGCTCATCGTACTCGAGGCGGCGTACGAAAACGACCCTTTACGCATAGTCCGCTATGCGTAGTCCGCCGGCACCGTTCGATCGACCCCAGGCGCGGTGCCCGTTGCGTTAAAGAGCAGCGTCAAGCCGGCCGCGACGGCGAGGTTGAGCGCGAGACCGTAGAAGCCGATATATCCGACCAAACCGTTTCCGCAGAGGGCGAATGTCGACTTGAAGCCGGTATCTACGGCCATGACGGTCGTGCAAACGATCCCACAGCCCCAACCGGTAAGCAATGCGGCCGGGTTGAACCAGCGCGTGTAAAGGCCCATCGCTGCTACGGGGAAGATCTGCATCATCCACGCGCCTCCGAGAAGCTGAAAGTTGATCGCGAAGGGAACGGGAACCGTGAGCACGAGGACGAGTGCCGCCGCGAGTACGCCGAGGCAAAGGAGTTTCGCGTGCCGCGTTTCGGCGGCAGGCCGTTCTTGGGTGAACTCCGCTAGCACGTTGCTGGCAAATAGGTTCGCCGAGCCGATCGCCATAACTGCGGCAGGAACCAACGCGCCCGTGACGATCGCGGCAAAACCCACGCCGGCCAGCCAACCCGGAAAGAGCGCCGTGAGAAGCAGCGGAACCGCAAGGCTCGTGTGCTTGGCGTCCAGATGGATCCCCGCGGCCAGCGCGCAGTAACCCATGAGTGCGAGCATCGCCAGCAAGATCGAATAGAGTGGCAAGAAAACGGCGTTGCGCTGGATCACGGACTTGCTCTTTGCGCTAAGCGCGCTCGTAATCGAGTGGGGGTACATAAAGAGCGTGCATGCCGAACCGAGTGCCAGCGTCCCATAGGCGAAATACATGTTTGGTGGGACGAGGAGCGTACCGGGCGGCGAATGCGTCCGCAGCGCGACGCTCGCGGCGCTGAAAACGTGTCCCCAACCGCCGAGTTTCGCGGGAATGATCACCATTGCGGCGGCGATCGTCACATACATCAGTGCGTCTTTGACAAAAGCGACCAACGCGGGCCCGCGCAAGCCGCAGATGTACGTGTACGCTGCGACGATCGCGAAGGAGACGAAGAGCGCTGAGCCCTGCACGAGCCGGGACCCGGCGCCAAACTGCGTGAGAACGGCCTGCATGCCGACGAGCTGCAAGGCGATGTACGGCATCGCCGCGGCAAAGCACGTGAGCGCCACGGCGAGCTCGAGGCGTCGGTCCCCGTAGCGATCGCGAATGAAATCGGCCAGCGTCACGTAGCCGCGATTCCGCGCCACGACCCAAAAGCGCGTCACCACCACGAAAAAAAAGATGAAGGCGAGCGTTGTGTATGGGACCGCGAAGAATCCGATCGCGCCCGCCCCATAGAGAAAGGCCGGAAGCGCAACGAACGTGTAGGCGGTATAGAGATCGCCGCCAAGCAGAAACCAGCTCACGATCGTGCCGAAGCCTCGTCCGGCGAGGCCCCACTCCTCGAGCGAAGTGCGGTCGCCCGAACCCCACCGCGACGCCGCGAATCCCAGTACGCTCACGCCCACGAAGATGATCGCGAAAACGGCGAACGCGCTAGACATCGCGTCGATCGTGCGTTAAGAGCAGCACCGCTCCGATGATGAGAGAACCGAGCACGATCCACGCGATCTGGTACCAATAGAAGAATGGAATCCCGAAGAGCGCGGGTTCCAGCCTGGCGTAGAACGGCACCCAGAGCGTCCCGACGAAGGGGATCAACAGGAGCACGTACCACGCTTGCCGCTTAAAAAAACGGATTGTGTTGCTTCTCCAGCGCAATGGTGCTCGGCGGTCCGTGGCCCGGCATCACGACCGTATCGTCGGGGAGCGTGAAAAACTTGCCGCGCACGCTGTTGAGAATGTCGCGGTAGGTGCTGTTGTCGCCGTACGCGCCGCCAACGCTGCCGGCGAAGAGCGTATCGCCCGAAAAGAGCGATCCCCGAAAGAGGAACGAGGAAGAACCATCGGTGTGGCCGGGCGTATGCAGCATGCGGATCGCCGCATCGTTCCCGAATGGGAGGGTCTCGCCATCGCGCAACGGCAGCGCGTTCTTTGCGAGCGGTCCGATCGCGTGGACGTCGAGCGAGTGCATCACGATCTGCGCTTGCGGAAACGCCTTCGCAACGTCGCTCGTCGCATCGCAGTGATCGGCGTGCTTGTGCGTGATCAGCACGTACTGCAGATGATAATCGCCCTCGCGCAGCATCCGCAGGAGATTCTCGGGGATGCCCGCCGGATCGACGAGCGCGGCACGGCGACCCTGTTCGAGAAAGAACACGTAGCCGTTGCTGGGTTGTGGATCTTGGGAATGGCGGCGCACGCCGGGACGCTCGATCGGCGGCGGATGCCATCGCTGGGCTGCGCTGTCGGCGAGCTTTCCGCCATCGAGCGCTAAGACGGTGGCGATTGCCCGCGCCTGCTCGTCGGTAGCCGCGCCCTCGTCCTTGAGCCACTGCTCGATCTGCTCTGCCGGGATACCGGTCGCGCGGGCAAGTTGCGCGCTTGCGGAGCCGGTGCCGCGCATCGCCTTTTTTACGATGTCGCCGAAGGTGTCTTCTAATGGCAGCGCGTTGGGCATAGCCGCACTTTCGACGCCTCGCGTCCGACCGTCTGCAACCGGGCATGCATCCCGCGGAGTCGAAGAGGCCCGGAATGGAACGCGTGATCGTCATCGGCTCGGGGCCGGCCGGGCTAACCGCCGCCGTCTACGCGGCGCGAGCGAATCTTCGGCCGCTCGTCTTTGCCGGCGGACTCTACGGCGGGCAGCTCATGCTGACGACCGAGGTCGAAAACTATCCGGGCTTTCCCGAGGGCATCATGGGACCGGATCTGATGATTCGCTTTCGCGAACAGGCCGAGCGCTTTGGCGCCCGCATCGAAAACGTCGACGTCACCGCAGTCGACTTCGCAAGGCGCCCGCTCTTGGTGCGCACGTGCGACGAGCAGTACGAAGCCGGGACGGTAATCGTCGCGACGGGCGCGAGCGCGCTCTGGCTCGACATTCCGGGCGAGGAACGCTTGCGCGGCCGAGGCGTTTCGACTTGTGCGACTTGCGACGGCGCTTTCTTTCGCGACAAGCACATCGTCGTCGTGGGCGGCGGCGATTCGGCCCTCGAAGAAGCGCTCTTCCTCACCCGCTTCGGCCGCCGCGTGACCTTGATACATCGCCGCGATCGGTTGCGTGCGAGCAAAATCATGTCCGACCGCGCGCGTTCCAACGAGAAGATCGATATGATTTGGAACACGGTGGTGGAGGAAGTCCGCGGCGACGATCACGTAACGGGGCTGCGCCTTCGTAACGTGGCGGATGGCAGTACGTACGAGTTCGAAACCGACGCGCTCTTCGTCGCGATCGGTCACACGCCGAACACAGGTGTTTTTGTGGGCCAGCTCGATCTCGACGAACGCGGCTACATCGACTCGCCCGACGGATCGGTAACGAATGTCGAAGGCGTTTTCGTTGCGGGCGACGTTAACGACCATCGCTACCGTCAAGCGGTGACGGCTGCCGGCGCAGGTTGCCGCGCCGCCATGGACGCGGAGAAATATCTGGAGGCGCTCGAGTTTAAAATGGATTCGCTGGCTCGATCCTCCTTTTAGATTCCGCCGACGAAGCGGCCCGGATTGAGCGTACCATTGGGATCGAACCGCGTTTTTAGCGCTTGCATTTGCGCGACGGCCGGCGGCGGTTCGCCCCACACGCGTAGATAGATGCGATTCGGATGCTCGCTCGCGATTACTTGTGCGTGCGGCTCGATTTCGTGAAGGGCGTCGTCGAAAGGTTCGATCTTTGCTCCCAGCGCGCGAGCATCGAAATCGCTCACGCGCAGGACGATATCGCCATTGATCACGTCGACGATCGTGTCCGCGCGCAACTCGAACCGGCGTGTGAGTTCGTTGGCCCGTAGCGCGTTTGGCTCGGAGGCCTGCGGCGACGAAGCAATACGATAGGTGACCGAGCGTTCGCCCAGGCAAGCGACATACGCATCGACGACGCGTTGAAACGATTCCCGCGCGCCGGCGTCGAGCACGCGCGTCTCCGGCACGCCGGCGCGTCCCAGCGCCGAGCGCAGCTCGCGCGTCGCGCGCTCGAGAATCGCCTCACTGCCCTCGAGCAGGACGGCGAGGCGCCCCTCCGGCCCGTCATCGCCGTCCACTGCGTTGTGAAAACCGTCGATCCAAAAGGCTGCGGCCGGACGAATCGGTGCCGCTGCCAGCTGCGCGCAGGCTCGAGCGCGAGTCCGCTCCGGAAGACGTGCGAGAAAGAGTCTGGCCTGCTTCGGCAGCGGTACGGTCTTGAAGTTCGCTTGCACGATGACGCCCAGCGTGCCGAACGAGCCGACGTATAAGCGGCTCATGTCGTAGCCCGAGACGTTTTTTACGACCATGCCGCCGGCTCGCGCGATCGTTCCGTCGGCGAGAACGATCGTCGAGCCGATTAGGTAGTCGCGCACACGGCCGTAGAGATGCCGGCGCGGGCCGAGCCATCCCGCGGCTAACGTGCCGCCGACGGTGGCGTACTGCGGTCGCGGGGCGTCAAAGGGAATGGACTGTCCTTGAGTGCTCAGCAATGCGGTGAGACTCTGAATAGGCGTGCCGGCGCGCACGGCGATCGTGAGATCGGCTCGCTCGTTTGCAACGATGCCGGAAAGCCGCTGCGTCGAAAGGCTAACGTCCAAGCGTTCCGGCGGAAAGCCCATTCCCGAGAGCGTCGCTCCACCCACAATCGAGATTTTTTCGCCGGCGCGATCGCAGCGGGCGAGTATCTCGCCGGTTTGCGTTGCCGTCTCCGGCGCGACCGACTCGCCGCGCGCCGTCATGGCGGCGCGACCTCCGGGCAGCGCGCGCCGCTGGGAAAGATTTTCTCCGGATTGAGCATGCCGCGTGGATCGAAGACCTCGCGAACGCGGCCCATCGCCGCGAGGTCGGCGGTCGAATAGACTCGCGTCATCGCGTCACGCTTTTCCCAGCCGATGCCGTGTTCGCCGCTAATCGTGCCGCCCAGCTCGATTGCCGCCTGCAAGATAACGTTACCCGTTTCAACGACCGCCGCGACTTGGCGCGCGTCGCTCTTGTCGTACATCAGAAGCGGGTGCAAGTTTCCGTCGCCGGCGTGAAAGACGTTGCCCACCGTGATCTGGTTCGAGCGTGCCGCCGCTTCCACTGCGCGAAGTGCCTGAGGAAGTTTGCTGCGCGGGACGCAGACGTCTTGCGTGTAGTAGTTGGGTGCGATCCGTCCGGTCGCGCCCGCGGCGCCTTTGCGTCCCGCCCAAAGCGCGTTGCGCTCGGCGAGCGTACGAGCGCTTTTCCAATAACGCGCACCGTGCGCCGTGACGATTGCGTGAATCGCCGACTCGCTGGCCGCTACGTCTTCCTCAAACCCCGCGCTCTCGACGAGGAGCAGCGCCGCAGCGTCGGTCGGATATCCCGCGTGAAAGGCGGCTTCAACCGCTGCAACGATCTCGGCATCCATCATCTCGAGCGCGGTCGGTAGGATCCCGGCCGCGATGATTGCCGAGACGGCCTCCGAAGCCGCATCCATCTCGTCGAATGCTGCGACCCAAACGCGCACGGCTTCCGGGAGGGCGAGCAGCCGAAGCCAAGTTGAGGTCACGAGACCTAAGGTTCCTTCGCTGCCCACCAATGCTGCGGTCAAATCGTAACCGGCGTCGTCGATGCTCGTCGTGAAGACCTCGCCGGCGTCGTCCACGACCTCGAGGCCAAGCACGTGATTGACCGTCGTGCCGTACGAGAGACAGTGCGGGCCCCCGGCATTGGTTGCGATGTTGCCGCCGATCGTAGAAATCTGCTGCGACGAAGGGTCGGGAGCATAAAAGAGACCCTCAGGCGCAGCCTGCCGGGATACGTCCAAATTCATGACGCCGGGTTGAACGCGAACGCGCCGATTCTGAAGGTCGAGCTCCAGGATTCGGTTCATCCGCATCAGCGAAACGATCACACCTCCGGCCGTCGGGACGGCGCCGCCACAGAGCCCGGTGCCGGCGCCGCGCGCAACGATGGGTTCGCCGCAGTCGCGCGCGATCTTAACGACGGCGCTGACTTCTTGCGTCGATTTTGGCAGGACGACCGCTGCGGGCCGTCCGCCATCGGTGTAGGCGTCGAACGAATAGACCGCGAGGTCTTCGGGCTCGGTCTTTACGGCATCCGGTCCAAGTGCCGCGATTAACCGCTCGCGCAGCATGCTTACTCGCCTTCAACGAGAAGAGGCGCGGACCTTGACAATTAAGAGACGTTATGATTGCATGGTTGAACATCATGTGGAGGTGCTATCTCTCGTTCTGTAATCGCCACACTCGAAGTTGGTGAGGGAACGTGTTACGCAGGCCCCCGTCGATTCGGCGGGGGTTCGCGTTTTCCGAGGAATCCGCGGGGCGATCACGGTCGACGCCGACGAGAATGCCGCGATAACCCGTGCGACGGAGCGCCTTCTCGAAGAGATCATCGGTCGCAACGAGATCGAGCTCGACGACATCGCCTCGGTGCTCTTCACTTTAACGCCCGACTTGCACGCCTGTTTTCCCGCGTTGGCCGCGCGCGACATGGGCTGGGTGACCGTGCCGATGCTTCACGCGGTGGAGATCGCCGTTCCCGGAGCGCTCGGCAAATGCATCCGCGTGCTCATGCACGTCAACACCACACGAACGGCCGCTGAGATCGAGCACGTTTACCTGGACGGCGCCGCGGTGTTGCGCCCGGATTTAGTGCGCACCAAGTCTTGACTGCGAAGGTTCTGGGAATCTTCGGCGTCGGGCTGATTGGCGGCTCAATCGGGCTTCGCGCGCGACGCAACGGGCTCCATGTAATCGGTTACGATTCCGATCCGTCCGCCCTCGAACAAGCGCGCGTTGCCGGCGCCGTCGACGCCGTCGAAACTCTCGACGAGCTCCCGCGCCGAAGCGACGTGCTGGTGATCGCGGCGCATCTCGGCGCAACGCTGAGTGAAATCGAACGCATCTGCGAGCGAGGTGACGCGGTTTGCACGCTCATTCTCGATGTCGCGTCGGTGAAGGCTCCCGTGGTTGCGGCTGCCCGTGGATTAAAGAACTTCGTGGCGTCGCATCCAATGGCCGGGAGCGAGCGCAGCGGCGCGAGCAACGCGCGCGGCGATCTTTTCGACGGGCGCCCCTGGGCTTACGTGCCGACGGACGACGCGCAGCTCGATGCGCGCGCTTGCGATTTTATCGTTTCCTTCGGGGGATTGCCGCTGGCGATCGCGGCGGAAGATCACGATCGCATCGTGGCGATCACCTCGCACGTTCCCCAGGTTATCGCCTATCGTTACGCGCGGCTCTTGCAGGAGGAAGACGGCGCCGAAAGGCTCTGTGGGCCGGTTGCGGGGGAGCTATTACGGATCGCGAGCATGGACCCGGTGATGTGGCGCGAGACCCTTTCGGCCAACGCTACGAACGTTGAGAGCGATCTGCGCCGTCTCGCCGCCGAGCTGGAACTTGCGGCGGACGAACTGGCGGCGCAGCGGCCCGAGTAACGCGCTCACGCAGCTTCTCGCGCGTTTTCTCAACGCGGCGATCACGGGTTTCGGGCTTCTTCGCTGCCGTTATCCAGTCGACGTACTCTTTACGATGGCTGTACGACATGGAGTCGAATGCCCTTCGCTCGGCTTTCGTCATCGCTTTTGCGAGAAATGCCGGAACGGCGACGGTCCGCTCGTCGCCGTCAAATGCTAGCGTGACCGTGACGCGTCGGCCGGCTGCGATCCCGGCGGCTTCGCGAACCGAACGCCGAACCGGAATACATGGGCCGTTCCCCATATCGCAGATGGTCGTTCGGTATGCATACCCGTCGATCGTCGCGACCACCGGCACCCGCCGGTGCCCGTCAAACTCTCGCATCGCCCTTTCGGGCACCGCGATGAATGTCATCGTTCCCCATTCGTTGACACTCGCGAGCTTCGTTCGAAACGTGGCCATATAGGAAATCGTCCTCCAGTTCGCTTTTCGTGTCGATGACGTCACAGCCTTGGGATAATGTTGTCGGTCCACTCGGAAAAATCTCGTATTTGTAGTTCCGGCTACGGGCTTAGCTGCGCGGGTGAGGGTGAGTACGGCGTTGCGTTGAACGTAGCTGGCCCAGCCGTTCGCGCTGCGGGAGGAGTGCCAATGAGGACTTTAGAGTTTGGCCGTTTCGCCCTAGGCATTTGCGCAGTTGCCGCGATGATCGGGTGCGGGGGTCGTTCGGACAACGGCGCGATGCTGCCGTCCAACGGTGCAGTGGTGCCCCCCATCGGCGCCGGCAAAGGTTCTTCACACCATCGAAGTTTTTACTACACGGGCAGAGAGCAGCACTTCAGGGTGCCGGCCGGCGTTAAGTGGGTCGGAGTCGTGGCCCGCGGTGGCGGCGGCGCCGCCGGCGGTGGTAGCTACGGAGCTTCGGGTGGCCGCGGCGGCCGCGTGCACGCCTATATTCCCGTCACTCCCGGGGAGATGCTGGCAATCTACGTCGGCGGCGAGGGCTTAGGAATGAGTGGCGGCTTCAACGGCGGCGCCGATGGCGGACTGAAATACTACTGCAACTGCCCCGGTGCCGGCGGCGGTGGTGCGTCGGACGTGCGTCAAGGTGGTGATAGATTGGTCGACCGCGTGCTGGTGGTGGGCGGTGGCGGCGGAGCCGGCGGTGGGTCTTATAGTCACGCCCTAGCCGGCAGCGGCGGAAAAGGAGGCGGCAGCACGGGCGGCTCTGGCGGCGATGGCGGCTACTATAGCGGGTACCAGTCTGCTGGAGGAGGAGATGGCGGTACGCAGAGTGCCGGCGGCTCGGGTGGAATCGGCAGCAACTGTGACTCCTACCGCGGCAACCCAGGCGACAGCGGAACGCTCCTCGACGGCGGAGCCGGCGGGGAGGGCGGACCCTCTTACGGTACCGGTCCCGGCGGCGGCGGCGGTGGCGGAGGCTACTACGGCGGCGGGGGCGGCGGCGCTGGTTCCTCGGCTTATAGCTATTATTGCTATCTCGCCGGTGGCGGCGGGGGGGGTGGTTCGTCGTATATCGAGCCCAGCGCTAAGAGTTTCCGAGGGTGGCAAGGGTGGAAAAATGCGGAGGGCAACGGTCTCGTCGTTATCAGTTGGTAATCACGAACATTGCAGAAATGATCGCTTTGCGAGCGAGGAGCGGAGAAGATGAAGAGCTCGGATTTCGGCCGCCGTGCGTTAACCGGTTGCGTGGCCGCTGCGATGCTCGCGGGTTGCGGAGTCCTTCGACAGGGTCAGGATGATATGCAGCCGCCGACGGGCGCGGTGCCGTATATCGCGGGGAATGTGCTATCGCGTCCGATTATCGCGACCGGTCGCGGGAAGATCACGCACGTCGTTTACATCGTCCAAGAACAGCGCAGCTTCGACAACCTCTTCTGCAGCTACGGCGGCGCGAACGCAGCGAAATGCTCGCGTGGCTCGCAGGCAATTCCGCTCGAAGCGAATTGCAGGCTCTCCGACAGCTTCCAGGATTTCGAACGCGCCAGAAAGAGCGGCAATTTCTCGCACGAGAAGACGAACTGCGCGGGCTACACGCGCCCGGAGTACCGTACGGTGCCGCCGGGCGAGACGCAGCCTTATCGCAGTATCGCGGCGAGCTATGTACTCGGCGACCGGATGTTCGACTCGACGGGGAACCCGACATTCGAATCGCACCAATTCGATATCGCCGCGCAGGCGGCCGGCGCAGTCGATCAGCCATTCGGGAGCACTTCCTCCGATGGTTGCGTTTATCTCGCCAAAGTTCGGCAGTTCAAGGGTCCGCCGCAGCCGGCGTGCGAGAGTTATAAGACGCTCGCCGACGAGCTTACCGCGGCGGGCCTGACGTGGTCCTACTATGCCGCAGGCGCTTCTGTGCCGACGTGGGATGCATTCGGATGGGTTCACGGTTATCCAGCCGGCACGTCTCCGCCAACCCAGTTCCTGACAGACGTTGCGAACGGTCATCTGAGCGGGGTGACGTGGGTGACGCCGGAGCTTAATGACTCGGATCTTTCGGGTTCGCGCTCTGCGAACGGGCCGGCGTGGGTCGCCGCGGTCGTGAACGCGGTCGGCGAGAGTCAGTTCTGGGACTCGACCGCGATCTTCATCACGTGGAGCGGTTATGGCGGTTGGGCGGACCATGTGGCGCCCCCCTCTCTGGATCGCGAGGGACTCGGCTTCCGCGTGCCGCTGCTGGTGATCTCACCATATGCCAAGCAGAGTTACGTTTCGCACGTGCAATTCGAGACCGCCAGCATTTTGCGCTTTGCGGAAGACCTTTACGGCCTCGATCCGCTCGCTGTCGCCGACAGCCGCGCAACTTCACCCGCCGCAGATTGCTTCAACTTTTCTCAGAAGCCCCGACCGTTCGTTCCGACTTCGCCGTGAGGATCGATCGCAATCCCTTGACCCCTCCGCATCGAGCACTGGTCGCGGCGACGGCTCTCGCGTTCGTTGCCGCCTGTTCGAGCAACTCAACGCCCGTAGCGCCCGGGCAGGCGACGCGGGTCCTGCCCGGGCCGGCCGTCTCGGGTTCGATCGTCGTGCCGGCCGTGCCGCATCAAAGCCATCTTCGGCGCGGCTGGCCTGGGAAGAAGCATCGTCCTATTCTCTTCGTTGCGAATCTTCCGGAGAACGAGGTCGAGATGTACGATCCGAAAACGCCAAATCCGTCGCCGGAGGGATCGATTTCCAACGGCATGAATTATCCGGTCGGATTAGCCGTCGATAAAAAGGGCACGCTCTACGTTTCAAACGAAGGCAACAGCACGATTACCATCTATCCGGCCGGTCAGAGCTCGCCGAGTTTGACGATCAGTACCGGCCTGGACTCGAACTATGGCGTGGCGGTCAACTCGCGCGGCGATGTTTTTGCGACCAACCTTGGAAACGACACGGTGGTCGGCTACAAGGCTGGAGCGACCTCGCCGTTTGAAACGATCGACTTCACTAGTTTCGGCCAACCCGTCGGCCTCGCTGCGGATAGCAAGGATAACCTCTGGGTGGCTTGCGACTCCACCAACACCATCTACGTGATTGCCGCTGGATCTTCGAAGCCGCAGAACTCAAATTTCAGCGACGTCGCGGGGCCGATCGGCATCTCATTCGGTGAGCGCGACGTGACCTACGTTGCCAACTTCGCCGCCCAACCGTCGTCCGTTGAAATCTATACGTATGGCTCGACAATCCCGTCAGGCTCGATTAGCAACGGAATCGAGCAAAATGGCCCGACGTTCAACGCGTTCACGCGATCCGAGATGTTCTTTCAAGTGAATCAGTTTGACAACGTCGTCGGATATAAGAAGGGTCAGACATCACCCTTCTCGACGATCACCAGCATCAGCAACCCCGTCGGCATCGCGTCTTCGCCCGAAATCAAGGAATAGCAACGGGAGAGAACGATTGCGGTATGCGCTAGTACGGATCTGGGCCGTACTCACCGTCGCCCTGCTGGCCGGCGTACTTGGCGATGCCGGGACCGAGCTTTTCGGCGCACTTGGTTGGCTGGGTGGCGTGACGCGCGACGTCGACCATCAGGGTGTCCTGCCAACGCTCGCAATCACCTTGATGCTGGCCCTTGGCCTCGCCGCTTACGTTGTGGGCTCCCGTATCGCGCCGAACGATCCCCTTCTGCGCCGGCTCGACGATGCCGGCGCTCGCATCGTAGATGCGCTCGGCGCATTCGTTGGGAGCGGCGTCACAGTCGTCGCGATCGAATGCTACGAGACGCACTTCGGCGGCCTGGCGCCTTTCGACGCGAGCTCGGTCGTGATCGCTCATGCCCCGATTCTCGTCGTGTCATTCCTAACGATCGCCGTCGGAGCTCGAATGGGGCTTGGCGCCGCGATCCGCTGCGCGGCCCGCACCGGCGAGGTAGCCGCGGCACTCTTGACGTCGTTCCTGCGGATCTCGCGCTTCTACGCGGCGACTCCGAAGCATGCGGCGGTCCGTCATCCCGAAACGAGTTGCTCGCACGCCGTTTCTGAAATTGTCAATTCACGCGGCCTTCGTGCTCCGCCGCGCATGCTCCCAACGCTAGCCTAACTCACTCGACGAACGGCGCTGCGTACACCTTTGTGCGCACGCCTTGGGAGCGAACTCCTTGCGAACCATCGGTCGCATCTTGTCTGTTCTTTTCATGTTGGTCATTTCGTTCGAACGCGCCGGCGCTGCCGAGCTGGTCACGGGAGCGATCTTAGGAACCGTCTCTTCGACCACCCGCTCTCCTATCGCTAACGCGCGCATCTTAGCGTTCGCGCCATCGGGTCGCTACACGGGCACGACCGATGCCGGTGGCCATTTTACGATTCTCGGCGTTGCGCCGGATACGTACACCGTTAGCGTCGAAGCGAGCGGTTTCGAGCAGGCGAATGTGACGGTTATCGTCCTGCCAGGCGACCACGAGCGCCTTACGGTCGTACTGCTCGCGAAGCTCAAAGAGATTGCCAAGGTCGAAGCCAAGAATCAGGCGTTCAAGGTTGGCGACACGAGCGATGTCTTCACGGTGCAGGGCGAGCAGGCCCAAGCGGGTACGCCGCAAGCTTCCTCATCTGGGCTGGGCAACTATTCGCGCGACTCCGTCCAGGGTGCAATCTCGAATGTGCCCGGCGTCCAACAAGACTCATTCGCGAACGTGATCGTGCGCGGCGGAAAAGTGCAAGACACGGTCTACGACTACGATTCCGTTCCCGTGCCTCAGGGGCTTATCGCCGAACCCGGCGGAAATATCGTTGGTGCGCAGCTGGGCACCGCCGGCGTGGGTTCCGAGACTCTTACCCTCGGCGGGTACAACGACGTCAGTCAGAACGCGCTGGGCGGTGTCGTCAACGAAGTGCCGCTCACCGGCACGTATCCCGGAACCGAGACTCTCGAAGTCGCCGACGGAGTAGGCGCGCAACTCGGCGAGGTGAAGTTTACCGCGCAGGAGGCGACACCCGACCTACGGTGGCGGTATGCGCTTTCGGCGACGGGCGGCAGCGAATATTTCGCCTACGGCGACGGGCACACGTTCTATCCAGCAGAGATCGGCACGTACGGTCTCGGCTTTCAGACGCGGGCGCAATACGCAATCGCCGGTAACGTACACTTCGCCGCTACTCCGAAGGACGATCTCTCGGCGGTCTTTCTCACCGGTGCGGCCGCCTACCAACAATACGATTCGCCGTATCAAGGGCTGCAGTGGTCCACCTTCAACAGCCCCACCGCGTCCTTTCCGGGCCAACCGGCAAATCCGAATCAACAAGTCGATACACCCTCGATTGCGCGAGGAACCTACAGCGTCGAGAAACTCCAGTGGGTCCACGATTGGCAGCACTCGCTGGGGCGCCTTCAGTTCTTCCAATCCCAGATCGGCGCGGTCGCCGACGGTCCCGAGTGGGACGACCTCTCCTTCCCCGACGGGGTAATCTCGCTCTACTCGACGCAGTTCCAGCGAGAAGACGGCGTCGGGTACGACTTCGAAGATCAAGCCAACGCCCAAACTGACTTTCGCGCCGGCGCACAGTACGACGTCAATACGAGTACCATCTATCAGATCGTCCCGACGGTACCGCAGGTCGTCAGGGCTGCTCCGCGATTGAATCAATACCTCGTCTACGCCAGCGATACGTGGAGCATAACGCCAAGTCTCTCTGCAATGGGCTCTCTGCGGTACGTGGGTCAGCACGCGCAGACGAGCGACAATCCGCCCGTCATCTATGGCGATGGGGCGCTCGATCCGCACCTGGCACTCGCGTACGCGTTCGCCGGAGTCAATGGGCTGCGTGCGACTTTCGACCACAACTCGGTTCCCCCGCTGCCGCTGGAGGTCCAGCGGACGTGCGTGCCCGCCAGCGCTTGCAGTAACGATTCGGGCGGTAAGTCCAACGGCGCGGTACCGAGCTTTCCGCTCGCCCCCGAGACCGCAGACGACTACGCTTTCTCCTACGAACGCGGCGGAAAAACGCAAGTGCGCCTCACCTACTTTGTGGAGTTAGAGCAGAACGTCATCGACGTCTTACCGAGCAACTATCGCGACGCCCTCAATGCCGGCGAAAACCCCAACGCGATCGGCGTGCCTACCAATGCCGGCCAGCTACGCTCGCACGGAATGGAGCTCTGGGTGCACGATGGAGGTTTTACGCTCAACGCAAACTACAACCACACGCTGTCGTCGAGCATCTATCAGTTCGCGTTCAACGACCTCAACGCACCCGCGATTCTCGCGGGTCATCTCTTCCCGGCCAACTACATTCCGAACTTTACGGCGACGGCGTCGTACGAGTTCGATTTCTTACGCCGGCGTCTGCGCGTCGCGCCGATGCTCTCCTACGAGAGCGGCTATCCGTACGGAAACGGCACGAAGGTTTGGGAAATCGTCAACGGCACGCCCGAGCAAGTTCCCAACGACAACTACGTCAATCCCGGATACAACTATTACTTCCTGAAGAACCCGTCGCTTCCGTACAATGCCGCAGCGAACCCGTACATCGCAAATTTAGGAACGAACGAAGGCGCAGATCCAAACACACTTCACACGGTGCCGCAAATGCTCGTATCGCTGCATTTGGAGGGGGACCTCTCGGCGCGCGTAACCGCGATGCTCGATGTCGTTAATCTGTTCGCCACTGCGACCCCCACGCAACTTCAGGGCAATCCATACCTCATCGGGCCGGCTGGATACAGCGGCGGCAACCTGCTCTACGAGAAAGCCTACGGCGCGCAGTACTGCAAGAAATGTCTCTATACGCTGGGCAACGGCATACCGACTAACGATGGCCAGTCGCCGGCCGTACCGTGGCAATACGGTCTGGCCGGATATGTACCCGAGGCCTATCCGATGGCTCGAACTGCTCTGATCCGTCTACGTTTTCGGTTATGATTGTTCAGGAGCCTAGTACAGAAGATACCTTCGGCGCAGCGAGTCGAACCGCGCGACGCTGTCGGACCATTGGCCGAGAATCTCTGCGGGATTCCTGTCCGCCAATAGGCTCTGTCGGATCGAGTCGGTGCCCCAGTCGCGGTCCATCTGCGAAACGCTTGCGATATCGATCGCGTGGGGAAAAAGATCGCGCACCGCAACGAGAATCTCGACGGCGGTTCGTACGGCGACAAAGCGATGCGGATCGAAGATCATTAGCTCGACGCCGGCAAGCTCTTTGTCCTTCCAGAAGCCGACCATCGGCGCCCACGCCGCCGGCCTGAACCATACTCCGGGCAGGTCGCGTGAGTTCAAGTGCGCCGCCAGCTTCGTTCCTTCGATGCCGGGAGCTCCGGCCAGCAAGAACGGCTTGGTGAATCCGCTGCCGTTGTTGATGCCTGCGCTGTCGAGCAGTCCGGTGCCGACGTAGGCGAAGGTCGTTAGCCAATCCGGAATGTTCGGCGAGGTTTGAACCCACTGGAGCCCGGTGTCGGGCCAGATCATCGAGCGCTGCCAGCCGTTCATTCGTACGACGCGAAGCCGCGCGCCGATACCGAAATGGTCGTTGAAGAGTGCGGCCAGCTCGCCGACGGTCATTCCATGGCGCATCGGAATGGGATAGAGCCCGATGAACGATTCGAAGGCGGGTTTCAGAACGGGGCCCTCGATCGTTCCGCCGATCGGATTGGGCCGGTCGAAAACCCAAAACTCTTTATCGTATTGCTTCGCGCTCTGCATCGCATACGCCATCGTCGAGACGTAGGTGTAGGCGCGCGAGCCGACGTCTTGGATGTCGAAGGCGAGCACGTCGACTCCATCGAGCATTGCAGCGCTGGGGTGACGGGATGCGCCGTAAAGACTGTACACGGGAAGGTGCGTCTCGGGATCGACGTAAGAACCGACGGAGGCGCCGGCATTTCGATCTCCGCGAAAGCCGTGCTCTGGCGAATAGATCGCCTTCACGCGAATACCTCCGTGACGGATGCTCGCGTCAACGATCGATTCGAGCCGCGAGGTAACGCCGCTTTGATTGGCGATCAAGCCGATCGTCCGCCCGTCAAGCTCGCGCCAGGCGCGGCGTAAGAAGACGTCATCGCCCAGTTCGATCCGCGCCGGTGGTAACGCCTCGGCGTTTGCACGCGCCGTGCTTGCGGCAGCGAGTGCAGCCGTTCCCGCGAGAAACCGGCTACGTCGCAAAGACCGCCTCCGCTTGACGGTGCAGAATGCCGGCATCGTGCGCGCGCGCAAAGAGTGCGTGCACGGCTTCCCTTCCGTCATGGCCGAGATCGTCGCTGAATCCGTTGACGTAGAGCTCGATGTGCGACTTCATCACCTCGTCGCTCATCTCGACGGCATGCTCTCTCACGAAGGGCATGACCGCGTCTTCGTCTTCTCGCGCGAAGGCGAGACTGCGGCGAATCGCCGAGTTCAGCCGCTTCGCTTCGTCGTCGCCGATATCGTTGCGCACAAGGATCGCGCCGAGCGGCACCGGTAAGAGCGTCATCGTCTCCCACCATTCGCCCAAATCCGCAATGGAGATCAACCCGGCGTCCCGGTAGGTGAAGCGGGATTCGTGAATGATGAGCCCGGCATCGACTTCACCGTTTGCGACGGCATCGACGATGCGATCGAAGCGCATCTGGACGCTCTTGGGCCGCGAACCCAGCGCGAGTTGAAGCAACATAAAGGCGGTCGTGCGCTCGCCGGGAATCGCGATGCGCTTCCGCGCGAAATCGCTGAAGAGCTGCGGCGATCCCGCCGGACGCGCGACCAGCAGCGGCCCGCACCCTCGCCCCAGAGCGCCGCCCGAAGGAAGAATGCGATACCGATCCATCAGAAACGGGATTGCGCCGTAACTGACCTTCGTCAGCTCGAACTGCGAACTTGCCGCTGCATTATTGAGTTCTTCGATGTCGGCCAAGTGAGCGCGCACCTCGGGAGCACCATCGAGCAGGCCGTTGGTCAGCGCCCCGAAGATGTAGGTATCGTTCGGGCAGGGCGAATAGGCGAGCGTACAAGGAGCCATCAGGAGTCCTTTATACCATCGCACAGGTCGAACAAAGCGTTCGAAATGCGGGCTAGGCCCGCTATGCCGGCGGCAAAATCCCAACCGCTCGATTCCCGCGCGCCGCAGCGGTTCGAGATGCCGCGCACTTCGATTGCGGGAACGCCGGCGCGCTGTGCGGCCCGCAATGCCGCGAAGCCCTCCATGGATTCCACGCCTGCGCCGCACGACGCGGCGAGGCGCCGTGCCGTCTCCTCCGTCGAGGTCACGCGCGCGACGGTGATGCCGCGCAGCACTGGAAAGCCTTTGGCTCGCAGTCCCGCAACGAGCGACGGCTCCGAGCGCGCCTTCTCGACGGTCCGCTCGCCGCGCGGCAGATTCAATGGTGTGCCGTCCTCGAGCGATATCTCCATCGCATCCTCGGCGATCGCGACGCCATCGCCGATCAGCGCGGCGCCCTCGAAAGCGCCGCCAAGTCCCGCGTTCACGACGAGGGCGTAGCGCCGCGCGGCGAGTGCCGCAGCGATCGCAGAGGCGGCTTCAACGGGGCCGACGCCCATCACCAGCGTTTCAACCCCGGCGCGAGGCTGCCAAAACGCGAACTCCTTCTCGACGGCGCAGGCGAGCAGAATCACGGTACGCCGATAAATTTGTGGGTTTGCAGCGACAGGCGAAAACGCTGCGGGTGTGCCTTCGCGTACTCGAGCGCGATCGCAACGTTCGCAGGTTTGTTGCCTTCTGGCTGCAACAGGATCGTCGGTTTATCGGCAAAGAGCGGCAAGTGTTCCTCAGGCACACGTTCGTCAACGATCAACTTCGCTTCATTCGCGCGCGCCGCCATGCGAGGATCCACGCGCTCCTTCGGCGAGACGCAAAGCCAAACGTCGTCCGGCAGGTCGGAATAGATCGTTCCGTTCGATTCGATGTGCACGCGCCGGCCGTCGCGCCGCAATGCCTCAACGAGCGCCGGCGTCTCGGACTGCGCGAACGGCTCGCCGCCGGTGAGGATCACCATCGGACAATCCCCACCGGTTTCACGCACCTTCTCGACGACGTCGTGAACGCTCGCGAAAGACTTCGTCGAATAGTCCGTGTCGCAGAAATCACACGCAAGATTGCAGCCCGCCAGGCGCACGAAGACTGCCGGCGTCCCAGTCCACATCCCCTCGCCTTGAATGCTGTAGAAGATCTCAGCTAGTTGAAGCAGACGCCCATCCTTCGACCGGCTCAGGATGACATTGATTTGCGGAGGATGGCGCAGGCGGTTGTCGTTTCCCATAATACGAGTTCGTCCAACCCGGGCAAGTCGTTCGCAAGATGTTGCCAGATCCAAAGGAGCAAGTTCTCCGCGGTTGGGTTTTCGACGATGTCGTTGAGGTTTTGGTGGTCGAGCCGATCGACGATGCGTTCGGCGACGATGCGTTCGATTTCATCGAAATCCTCGACCATGCCTCGCGTCGGCCCTTGCGTTTGGACCGGCCCGCTGATGGCGACTTCCAGACGGTATGAGTGTCCGTGCATGCGCGCGCACTTTCCGGGATGGAACGGCAGGACGTGTGCGGCTTCGAAGCGGAACTGCTTGCGGATTTGCAGTTAGGCTACAGATCTCCTTGCGGGCCCATGCGCTCCAAGCGCTGCTTGAGGTCGGCGAGGAAACCGCTGGCGACATAACCGTCGACAACGCGATGGTCGAGTGACAGGCACGAGTTCATCATACGCCGGATTGCGAGCGAGTCGTCGTCGCGCACGACGAGCTTCTTGACGACGGCTTCCATGGTGACGATCCCGGCTTGACCGCCGTTGATGATTGGCGCGGAGGCCCAGGAGCCGTTCGCGCCGTTGTTGTTGACGGTGAACGTGCCGCCGGCGAGATCGTCGACGCCGAGCTTGCCTTTCCGGGCCTTTTCGATGAGCTCGCCCGCTGCGAGCGCAATGCCCTTGATGGAAAGCTTGTCGGCGCGCCTGATAACCGGGACGACGAGATTGGTAGCCAGTCCGATCGCGATGCCGACATTTACTTCGGCGTTTACGTAGATGCTCGGTTGGCCCGAACCGCTCGCCGGCACGAAGCGGGCGTTCATCAACGGAAAGGCGGCCAGCGACTCGACGACCGCGCGAATGAAGAAGGGCAGCAGTGTGAGCTTGTAGCCGCTCTCGCGTTCGAAGCGGTCCTTTTCGCGCACGCGCCAGCTCCAAACGTCCGTGACGTCGACCTCGACCATCGACCATGCGTGCGGCGCCGTATGCTTGCTTTCGACCATGCGTTCGGCGATGATCCGGCGAGCCTGCGTGAGCGTAACCGTGCTTCCCGGGATCGGTTGTGCGTAGGTCGAGGTTCGCGTCGCCGGCGACGAAGGCGCCGCAGTGACGGCCGCGAGCACGTCGTCGGCGGTGACGCGCCCGTTCGAACCGCTCCCTTTGATCGCGCGAATGTCGATGCGATGCTCGCGGGCCAGCCGTCGAACCGCCGGCGAAGCACCGCGCAAGGCGCTCTCACTTTCGACGCTCTCCGAGCCGGCGGCGGCCGGCGCGCCGTTGGGTGAGGAAACGGCCGGCGCAGCGGGCACAGCAGCAATGGGCGCAACTGGAGCGGACGCGGCAGTTGCGGCGGGTGGCTCGGTCGCGGCGCTCTTCGCCGCTCCGGCTTCGTCGATCACGGCGATCGGCGTTCCAGTAGCGACCGTCTCGCCTTCCTTGACCAATAACTCGCGAATCGTTCCCGTAACCGGCGACGGAACGCCCGCGTTGACTTTATCGGTCGAAACCTCGACGAAGTCTTCGTACTTGTCGACCGAATCGCCGACGCTCTTGAGCCATTGTGCCACGGTGCCTTCGGTGACGGTTTCACCCAGCTGCGGCATCGTTATCGTCGTTGCCATGCTTAGAACTTCACCATTGCGCGCATTGCGTCAGCCATTTCAGCAGGCGACGACATGAACTCTTCCTCGAGCGGCAAGGCGTAGCCCATCGAGGGCACGTCCGGGCCGCAAAGACGCCGGATCGGCGAGTCGAGTGAAAAGAGCGCCTCTTCGGCCACCATGGCGCTGATTTCTGCGCCGATGCCGCCAAACTTGTTGTCTTCATGAACGATTAGAAGCTTGCGCGTCTTCTCGACGCTATTGAGAATCGCCGTCTTGTCCATCGGGCGAATCGATCGGAGATCGATCACCTCGACAGACAGGTTCTCTTCCTGTAAGCGTTGGGCCGCTTCGAGCGCCCAGTGCAGATAGAGCCCGTAGGACACGACGGTCAACTGCGTGCCCGCCTTGCGAACGTTGGCCTTACCGAGCGGAATCGTGTAATGGCCGTCGGGCACTTCGCCTTTGATCAGCCGGTACGTTTTCTTATGCTCCAAAAAGAGCACGGGATCCGGATCGTCGATCGCGGCGTTGAGCAGACCTTTTACGTCGTCGGGAAATGAAGGCGCGACGATTTTTAGACCGGGAACGTGATAGAAGAGTGCTTCGATGGAGACCGAGTGAGAGAGGGCTCCGCGTACGCCGCCACCGTAGGGCGTGCGAATCACGAGCGGACAGGTATACTCTCCATTGGAGCGATAGCGTATTTTCGCGGCCTCGCCGACGATCTGGTTGAACGAAGGATAGATGAAGTCGGCGAACTGAATCTCTGCAATCGGACGCAAGCCTTCCATCGCCATTCCGACCGCGATCCCGACGATCGAAGCCTCGGCGATCGGCGTATCGATGACGCGCCGCTCCCCGAACTCGCCAATGAAGTCCTTCGTGATCAAGAAGACGTTACCGCGCGCGCCGACGTCCTCGCCGAGGATCACCGTTCGCTCGTCGTTCTTCATCGCTTCGTAGAGCGTCGCGCGAACCGCCTCGACGTTGTTCATCACCGTCGAGTTTGCACTGCTTACGACTGCCACGGTTCCCACGCTCCTTCGTAGACGTGTTTGTAAAGATCGGTGGGTTCGGGATAGGGCAGCGCCTCCGCCGCATCCGTCGCTTCGTTCGTTTCATGCAAGACGTCTTTGCGCATCGCTGCGACGTCCTGGGGAGTTACGATGCCATGCTCGAGCAGCACCGCTTCGAAGGCCGGCACCGGGTCGTCTTTGCGCCGTTCCTGCACGGCCTCGCGCGTGCGATACGTGAGATCGTTATCGTCGGTCGAATGGGCGAGGTAGCGGTAGCAGGTCCCCTCAACGAGCGTCGGGCCTTCTCCCGCGCGCGCGCGGTCCATCGCTTCTTTCACCGCCGCATAGGTTTCGATCGGATCGAAGCCGTTGAAACGCCGCCCGGGCATTCCGTACCCGGCCGCGCGCTTCCAAATCTCGGGCTGCGCCATTTGTTTTTCCAGCGGCGTCGAGATCGCCCACTCATTGTTTTCGACCAGCATAACGAACGGCAGCTTGTGAACGGCGGCGAAGTTCATGGATTCGTGCCACTCGCCCTCGCTCGTCGTTCCGTCGCCGCAGGTTGCCAAGACGGCGCGCCCAGTCTCTCCGCGATACTGGATCGCGAAAGCGGCACCGACGGCATGCGGCAGATGCGCCGCGAGAATCGACGAGAACGACATCAGACCCGCAGCTTTTGAAGAATAGTGATTGGGGAACTGTCGTCCGCCGTTGTGATCTTCCGCTCGTGCGAAGATCGAGAGCAGGATTTCGAACGGCGAGAGTCCGATGCCCAAGCACAGGCCGAGATCGCGATAGTAGGGAGCGAGAATGTCACCCCCGCGATTGAAGGCCATTGCGGCGCCGGCTTGCAACGCTTCGTGCCCTTCGCTGCCCAGCGCAAAGGGAACCTTGCCTTGCCGGTTGAGCTGAAATCCGCGATTGTCGAGCTGCCGCTGCAGAAGCATGTTGCGAAACATATCGCGCAACTGCTCGTCGCTCAATCCGTGACGCTCGAGACTTCCCGTTCGTAAATCCGTCGTAGCCATCGTTCTTCCTATTGCGCGGGTTATAGGGTCCACGGTTCCCAGCCCTCAGCATAGACCTTCTCATAGAGGTCGGCTGCGTCCGGATAGGCCATCGCTTCGGCCCGGTCCGTGGCATCGTTGGTCTCTTCGAGGACGCCACGCTTCAATGCTTCCACCTGCTCGGCGCTCAGGACGGCGTACTCGACCAGGAGGCGCTCGAAGCATGGGACGGGGTCGTCTTTGCGGCGCGCCCGGACCTCGTCGGGCGAACGGTACGTGCGATCGTCGTCATCCGTCGTGTGCGAAAGAAAGCGATAGCATTTGGCTTCCACCAAAGTCGGGCCGCGTCCCGAGCGAGCCCGCTGCATCGCTGCGCCGACCGCAGCGTAGCAGGCGACGGGATCCATTCCGTCCACGGCGGCTCCGGGCAGTCCGTAACCTTCGGCGCGCTTAACGACGTCGGGCTGGCCCATCTGCTTTGAGAGCGGCGTCGAGATCGCCCATTCGTTGTTCTCGCAGAGAAAAACGATCGGGAGCTTATGCACCGCGGCGAAGTTGACCGATTCGTGCCACTCGCCTTCGCTCGTCGCTCCGTCGCCAAAGGTCGTGAGGACCGTTCGGCCGGCCTCGCCGCGATAGTGCAGCGCGAACGCAGCGCCGACGGCATGCGGCAGCTGCGCCGCGATTATCGAGCTGATTGTGTGAAGGCCCAGACGCCGGCTGGCGTAGTGATGCGGAAACTGCCGTCCCGCCGAGTGATCGGCTGCGCGCGCGAAGAGCGACAGGAGCACTTCATACGGCGTCAGGCCGATTCCCAGCGCCAGCCCGAGATCGCGGTAATAGGGCACGAGGATATCTTTGCCACGCTCGAAGGCCATGGCGGCTCCGGCTTGCACCGCCTCGTGCCCTTCGCTCGCGGATGCAAACGGAATCTTCCCTTGGCGATTCAGCTGAAAGCCCCGGTTTTCGAGGGTGCGCTGCATGAGCATCGTGCGGAAGATCGCGACGAGCTGCTCGTCCGTCAGCCCGTGACGCTCCAAGGAGACCTTCGATTGCGCTTCCGGCTTAATGGCCACTGCTGCTCCTACTTGGCTATGTGCGGCAAAATCCTGCGCCAGGCAGTGGCGGCCACCGCACTGATTGAAAGAAGCAGCATGTTGCGTTTCGGCGTGTCGCTTGTAGCGCTGTCGCTGCTCTTCGTACAAATCGCCGATGCCGGTGAGCAGTATGCGCCGTCGACGCTCTCGATCGCGCAGCTCTTCGCGCTGACCCGGCACGCAGCCGGGTCGCTGCCGCGCGGCGCCTATCATAGCGTTGAACGGACGCAATCGGCCAAGGGCGGCGTCTGGACCTCCGAGAGCTATTGGGACGGCGGCGATTACCGGACGACGGAGCGCCTGGGCAACTTCGTCTGGGCCAACGGCTCCGACGGTGGGCGCCGTTGGAGCGAGGACGCCAACGGGCTGGTGAGGCAATCGTCCAACCTTTTTTCGGAGGTCGATCCATTCTCCGTCGCGTTGCGCGCGCCGGAGAATCCAACCGGCGGCGTCAAGCTGTTGGGAGTGACGGCCGACACGCCGCAGCGGTACGTCGTGGAGGTGGCGCCGAGCAACGGTCTGGTGGAACGCCGCTATTACGATGCTCATAGCTACCTCCTGGCTCGGGTCGAGAGGATCGACTATGACGGCCGCCGGCAAGTATGGGAATACGACGATTACCGCAGCGTTTATGGCTGGAACGCCGCGCATCTCGTCCGCTATAAGCGAGATGGCTCGACCGTAACGGAGCAGACGCAGCTGCTGAGCTACGAGCGTCTTACCGGCAGCGTCCCAAGCTTAGCGATGCCGCTCTCCCATCCGCTTTTCGATCCGGGAAGCGCGGCATCGGTCGCCATCCCCGCGGACTTCACGCCAGACGGCATCTTCGTGCCCGTTATCGTGGCCGGCCGGAAGCTCGACTTTGAGCTCGACTCGGGATCCTCCGACATGCTGCTCGATCCGGGTATCGCCAAGGAGCTCGGCATGGAAACGAGCGGCGCGTATACCTTGAGCTTTGCCGGCGATATCAATCTGGCAAACGCCCGCGCGCCGTCGGTAACCATCGGCCCCTTATTGGCGACGAACGTCGCCTTTTCGACCGCCGGATTTGTGGAGGAGCTGCCGGGGAGGCGCGTCGTCGGGTTGCTCGGGACCGATTTTATCGCAAGCGGTGTGCTCGAGGTCAACTTCGAGAAGGGTCAGCTGACTATGTATCGTTCGCTGCCGGCGGGCTTGGCGGCGCAGGGATGGTCGGCGCTGCCGCTTCGCCTCGACTATGACGTTCCGATGCTCAAAGCCAACTTTAGCGGGCTCGACGGCTATTTCGTTGCCGACCTCGGTGCCACCGATACGACGCTCTACCCGCACTATTTCTCGCGCTATCCTAATCACGTTCCGCCAGGCACGCCGGATCAGTTTCAAATGATTACTTTGGGCAATCACCCGTTCGGAGTTAAAGGCATCACGATGCACAGCATGGTATTGGGCGATTGGGTTTTCGGGAGCGTCCAGGTCGTGGTTCCGTCCGCGCAATACGCACAGGACCGGGATTACGATGGGCTGATCGGCCGCAACACCCTCTCGAACTTCGATTTGATCTTCGATTATGCCGACTCGCAGTTATGGTTCAAACCAATTGATTTCAAGTAGGGCGTTGGCCGTCGCCGCCGGCGCGATCGCTGCCTTGACGTTGGCGTGCTGGGCGCAGGCCGAAGCACGAACCGAGTTTTGCCCGGCCACGGTCTCGTACGCACCTGCGACGCCAGCCGACGCCGCCGGCAGGTCGGCGAGCCTGATCTTCACGTTAGATTCTGAGTCACCAAGAACGATCGTTTCTGCAACGATGGTTGCCGATACCGATGCCGGCTGGTACTCATGGGATGTCGCAAATCTGCCGCTGACGGGAACGATACCGCTCGTCCGGTCGGAGTCGGTCGCCGTCGACTTTCCTCACGCCGTCTTCGTTCGTCATGCGTGGATCCTACACGCGCGTACCGCCGGCGACGCGTTTGGCTGGCAGACTTTGGGCGACGTGCCCTGCGGGATACCGGCGTTCGGCGGCGTGGCCTTACGCCCCCAGAAAGCGCTGCCGGACGACGGTTTGCGGCACGTAGCGGCCACATCGATTGCGCCGCTCTTTTCGACGGAATGCCCGCATCCATTTACGCAGGCGAAGGTAACGTATGCGGTACAACCGCGCTTTCCGCGATTCGCTCAACGGCTAATCGGCGTCTCATACACGTCGGAGATCGAGGTTGCCGTGGGCCAAAGAGACGCCGTGCTCGACGCTTGGGTCTATAAATCGTCCGGCGTTGCCGCCCTCGACGCAAGCGCCCTGTCGGCAGCCCGAACGTCGTCGTTTGCATCGGCGGTCTCCTACTGCCAAAAGGCCGAAGGCTACTATCTTTTCCGCTCAGAGTTCCTGGCTCAGTGAGCTCGACGCTCGACGCCCTCGCTCCGCAGGAAGAGCTCGTCCGCTATCGCCGCCACTTTCACGCGCATCCGGAACTTTCGCTGATCGAGTTTGCGACCGCAAAGTTCATCGAGCGCGAACTGCGCGAGGCGGGCTTCGAACAGATTCGCACCGGAGTCGGTAGTACCGGCATTCTCGCGACGCTGCAAGGCGCTAAACCGGGTCCCGTCACACTGCTGCGCGCAGATATGGACGCGCTGCCGATTGATGAGCGCAACGACGAACCGTATCGCTCGCTGACACCGGGCGTCATGCACGCCTGCGGTCACGACGGCCATATGGCGATCCTCTTGGCTGCCGCCCGCGCCCTGCGGCGTCGCACCGACGAGATCTCCGGGACGATCGTGTTCTGCTTTCAGCCGGGCGAGGAGGGTCACTCCGGAAACAAGTTGATGATCGAAGACGGGGCGCTCGAGAAGCCGCACGTCGATCGTACGTTCGCGCTGCACCTCTATAGCGGCCTGGACGTTGGGAAGATCGGCGTACGCGACGGGGCGTTCTTTGCGTCGTCGGATCGCTTCGACATCGAGCTGACGGGGAAAGGCGGCCACGGGGCACTGCCTCAAAGCGCGATCGATCCGATCGTCGCGGCCGCTCAGTTCGTTACGATGCTGCAAACCGTCGCAAGCCGCGAGACCGCCGCGAATCAGCCGGTCGTCGTGACGGTCGGCGCCCTGCACTCCGGCACGACCTTCAACGTAATCCCGGAGCTGGCGACGTTACAGGGAAGCGTTCGAGCCTTTGACGAGACGATTCGCGCCGAGCTTCCAGTGCGGATCGAACGTCTGCTGGCAGGCGTCTGCGAAGCAATGCGCCTCACCTATCGCTTCGATTACCACTGGATCTATCCGCCCACCGTAAACGATTCGATTACGAATGACGTCGTGCGCGAAGTCGCGCGCGAAGTCATCGGCGATCAGAACCTCGTCGACCCGCACGAGATCGTCATGTGGTCGGAAGATATGTCGTTCATGCAAGAGCTGCGCCCCGGCGCCTACTTTTTGGTCGGCGCGCGCGGGCCGCGCAAGGGAATCGAGCCGCAGCACAGCGCACGGTTCGATATCGACGAGCGCGCCCTCGAGGTCGGGTTCCGGATGATGATGGGCTTGGCGCTCCGGGGCACTCGCTAGGGGCGAGCGTCTCCGTCGGCGAGGATCTCGAACTTGTTGCCGCCGGCGTCTTCGAAGAAGACCGCATAGTAATCACCGTATTCGGGGTGCAGGCCGGGGCCTTCCACTGCCTTCGCCCCATGCTCGCGTGCGATACCCGCGGCGGCGTCGACCTGCCGACGTGTTTCGACCGCGAAGGCAAGCCTCGTCGATCCCGGGAGTGAAGCGGGATCGGGAATGAGGCCAAACCGAGGACGGCCTCCCGCCGCGGTCTCGTAACCGACGAACCCGGGCTCCTCGGGTTCGTCCGAATCGGTGATCCGGCGGTAACCGATGTGCTCGGCCAATGCATCGAGCAACGTTTGAGCGGCGTCAATATTTCGCACGTGGATATCTACGTGGTGCAGCACGGATGGCTCCGATCGTCAGAGATCGTAGTTGCTCTCGGTGATGGTGAGCACCCAGCGTACGGCACGCGCGGACCGGTCCAACTCGCGCAGAGAGCGCGCGAAGGAGCGAAAAGCGCGGTCGGCAACGCGCCGGCGGCGCCGAGAACGTTCGAGCCGTTCCGTGAAGGCAAGCGCCGTTTCGAGCTGCGCTTCGATTTGGGGCCAGTCCGCGCGCACCGTTCCTTCGCCGGGGTCGGCGAAGCACGTCACGAGCGGCGGCGCGGGCTTGGCCGGATGACGCAGCGCGTACTCCAGGCGCGCCAACGCATATTGCTCGTACGCCGCGGTGAAGGAACCCAAAAGCTGCGTCAACCGGAGGTCCATCAGAATGACGACTTCTGCCGACGGCGAAGCTCGGCCTGGCAATGCACTCAGACGTTCGCAGGTATGTCATTGTCGGCAACGGCTTCGCCGGAACCACTGCTGCCGAGCAGCTTCGCAAGCACGACCCGGCCTGCGAGATAACGCTTTTTGGTGACGAGCCGTACACGCTCTACAACCGCATCTCCCTGCCGCCCATGCTGCGCAGGCAGATCCCGGAAGCGAAAGTCATGATCCGTAACCTCGCGTGGCACGAGGAACATCGCATCGACCTGCGCCTCCGCACGCACGTGGATCGGATCGTTCCACAGGAACGCGTCGTCGTCGTCGACGGCAAGTCCTATCCGTACGACGCCCTCCTGATCGCGACCGGTGGGCGGCCCAACCCCACCGGCAAACCGGGGGCCGACGGCGCGGCAAACCTCTTCCCGTTTCAGTATCTGGATGACACGCGCGCGATCTCGCAGCAGATCGACGAGAGCACAGCGGCGGTCGCAATCGGCGGCTCGTTTATCGCCTACGAGCTGGCCGAAGCCTTCTCTTCGCGCGGACTCGAGACGCATTGGCTGATGCGCGGCCCGCGCGGCCTGCACCGGATCATCGACGAAGATGCGGGCGAGTTGCTGCACGAAGCCGCGGCGGCCGACGGCGTTCACATGCACTATGGTGAAGAAGTCGAGGAGTTCGTGCGTTCCAACGGCGCGATAACGAAGGTTCGTACGAGCGCGGGACGCGAGATCGAGGCCCAGTGTTACGCGTACGGATTCGGCCTAGCCATGAATACCGAGGTTTGCGACGGCTCGGGAATCCAGACGAGTAAGAACGGCATCATGTGCGACGATCACTTGGAGACCAACGTGAGAGACGTCTACGCTGCTGGAGACGTCGCCGACTTCTACGATCCCATCCTCGAGATCAGGTATCGGATGGGGACTTGGAACAACGCCGGCGCGCACGGCAAGGTCGTTGCGCTCAACATGATGGGCGGCAGCGAGAAGTACCACGACGTGCCGGAATATTCGTCGCTGCTCTTCAAGGGTCAAACGATCACGCAGTTTGGCCTGGGGACGGATCTGCGCCAAGATCTGGAAATTGCGCGCAAGATCGATCGCGAGAAAAAGTGGTACCGCGCGCTCTTTTTCTGGGAAGATCGCTTGGTCGGGGGCTTGATGCTCGGCAAAGGCAACCGCGCCGGCAAGCGCAAGTACGTCGAAGCGATCAAGAGCAAAGAACGCTTTCCAAAGCCCGAGTGGAACGCAATGCTCGATTGGACGGCGTAAGCGTCCGATGTTTCAAACGACGAGGATCCCCGGTCTTTTCTGGTACGCGCAGCGGATGCCCGGCGCGCTTTCCGAGAATTGCTACCTCTTTATTACCGGCGCGGGAAACGTATTGGTCGACCCGCTCCCGTTCGACGATGCAACGTACGCTGCGCTGGAGCGCCTCGGCGGCGTCGAACGCGTCGTCGTCCTATCGGCCGGTCGGCAAGCCGCTGTACGTGAGGTCGCCGAGCGCTACAGCGCGCGCGTCATTAGCGCGCCCCCGAATGGCGAGGCGCTCTTTGAAGGTGCGAAGGCCATTGTGCTGCTCGATCAGCGCCGCGGCGGCGAGTTCGCGATCGGCATACCGGCGCAGCAGGTGGTCGTGGCCGGCGACTCGGTGGTCGGATCACCGGCCGGCGCGCTTTCGCTGCTCGAGGATAGCGAGTACGCCGACGTGCGCAAAGCGGCTCTGGGTTTGCGGCGAATTTTGCGAGAGGATCCGGAGACGCTCTTGGTCGCCGTCGGCGAGCCGATGTTTTCTGGCGCGTACGACGTGCTCTACCATGCGCTCTACGCCCGCGCAGGCGGCGAAATCCACCGGATCAACCTCGACGAGCTGGAGTTTCGCGACGATCGTGCCGAACACGTGCAGCAGCGCGAGCGTTATCACTGCCTTGATGCCGAGGTTGGCTTCGTCATCGGAGCGCGCAAGCTCGGCTATCGCGTGAGTACGCTGCCGTCCGGGCATTATTTCTGTCCGCTGCACGGTCACGCACGTGAAGAGGAGATGTTCTTCGTTCTCGAGGGCGAGCCGAGCATTCGGACACTGACCGGAACCGTGCGCTGCCGCAAAGGCGATTTTATCGCATTCCCGGTTGGGGAGAGCGGGACGCACCAGTTGCTCAACGAGAGCGATGCGCCGGCGACGGTGCTGCTCCTGGGCCGCACCGAAGCGTTCGAATCCTGCTATTATCCCGATTCGGATAAACTGCTCGTCGATATGGAGAGGCCGCTCAAGGGCGATCGCCGATCGTTTCTGTTACGCGCTACGCCGGAACTCGATTATTTCGATGGCGAGGAATAGTCGGCGGCTACCAATGGCGGGCGCTGATGTGGGTGTCGGAGTCGGCGCCGCGCGGTACCAGAAAGTAGACGACTACCAGTAAGTAGGCCGCGAAGCTCACGATCGGCAGTACGAGAGCGACGAGCGTGGCGCCAACGTAGACGAGCCATCCGATGCGATATCCCCGTATCGTAGACGCGATCGTCGTCTGCGGTACCTCCGGTACGAAGGCGTTCGAATGCGCGAGATGCAGGAGCAACAAATTATAGAACGTGGCGCAGAGCGATAGAACGGCGCCGTAGAAAAACGCCGAGGCGGAGAGTGTAGGGTACGAGCCGAGCGTCGTCGTCGCAAACGGGATTAAGACGGCTCCCGCAAGGAGCAGAAGGTTCCAGAAAACAGTCTTGCGGTCGACGCGCTGCACGAGGCGGAAGAGCGCGTGGTGATTCTGCCACATGATGCCGATGACCGAGAAGCTGAGAAAGTAGGCAATGAGATTGGGCCAGAGGCGGAGGAGGGCGGTGCTGAGCTCCCGGTTCGATGGCGCGTGCAGCTCCGGCAGAACGAAGCCCAGCGCCAGCAGCGTGAACGCGAAAGCGAAAACACCGTCCGAGAATGCTTCGAATCGAGTCTTGTTCATGCGGTCGCCCGTTGGATGCAATCCGCGAACTCATCCACGTCGAGCTCGGTCGTCGCCCAGTGCGTCATCCAGCGCACCTCGGGCAGCGCTTCGTCGAAGATATAGAAGAAGAAGTCGCGCTGAATTGCCTTGATGGCGTCGCGGTCGAGCGTCGCGAAGATCGCGTTGCACCGCACGGGCCGCGTCACGCGCACGCCTTCGATCGCCCGCACGCGCTCGAACAAGCGCTGCGACATCGCGTTAGCGTGTCCCGCATAGCGGAGCCACCGGTCATCGGTCAATAGGGCGACGAACTGGGCGGCTATGAAGCGCATCTTGGAAGCGAGCTGCATCGATTGCTTCTGCACGAACGGCGCCGCCCCGTGGTGCAGACTGGGATTGAAGAAGCAGATCGCCTCGCCGAGCATCAAGCCGTTCTTCGTGCCGCCGAAGCTGAGCACGTCGACGCCGGCGCCGCGACTCGCGGCTCGCAAATCCGTGCCGAGTGCGGCGGCGGCGTTGGCGAGACGAGCGCCGTCGAGATGGACGATCAGTCCACGATCGTGTGCGAAGCGACAGAGCTCGTGCAGCTCCTCGATTTCGTAGATCCCGCCGAACTCCGGCGCCTGCGAGATCGAAAGCGCTCGCGGCTGCGAGAAATGGACGTCGTGTCCGCCGCGCAAATACGGTTCGATGTCGCTGGGACGAAGTTTGCCGTCGCTTGTGTTGATCGGGACGACTTTCGAACCGCTAAATCGCTCGAGCGCGCCGCACTCGTCGGTCTGCAGATGCGCCGTTGCGGGCGCGAGCACGGATTCCCACGGCTGCAGCAGCGAGCTAAGCGCCGCCACGTTCGCACCGGTGCCGTTAAACGCAAAATAGACATCCGCGTCCTCGCCGAAATGCTCTCGCAAGCAAGCGACGGCGAGCGCCGTCCAGGGATCGGCGCCGTAGGCGTTCGCATCCCCGGCGTTGGCATCGAGGATTGCCTGAAGTATCTCGGGCGCGATCGGCGCGGTATTGTCGCTGGCGAAGCTGCGACGGGACATTGACTCCACAGCGCTGACGTTGCGCGGGCGCAAGGGGCAAGCCCTACCGTGTCGCGTAAGTACTTGCCATGCCGCAACGCGATCAACTCGAAGTCGACGTCCTTTTCGTCGGTGCGGGTCCGGCGAGTCTTGCCGGCGCGATTCGCCTCGGTCAGCTCGCTCAACAGGCGGGACGCGCGCTCGAGATTCTGGTGATCGAGAAGGCCGCCGAGGTCGGGAATCACGGGATCTCGGGAGCAGTGATGGATCCACGTGCCATCGAGGAACTGCTGCCGGCCTGGCGTGAGAGCGCGCCGGTGGAGTCGCCCGTTACCAGTGACGAGCTGTGGTTTCTCACGACGCGCGGTAAAATCAAAGCGCCGCTCACGCCGCCGCCGCTGCGCAACGCCGGCAAGTATGTGACGTCACTGCAGAAACTGTGCGTGTGGCTCGGCGAACGAGCCGAGGAGGCTGGGGCGCAAGTCTTCCCGGCCTTTCCCGGGCAAGAGCTGCTGTGGGATGGCGAGCGGGTCATCGGCGTGCGCACCGGCGATAAGGGTCTCGATCACAACGGTCAGCCAAAGCCGAACTACGAGCCGGGCGCGGATATTCTCGCCAAAGTCGTCGTGCTTGGCGAAGGTCCGCGCGGGACGCTTGCAAAGCAGGCCGAGGCGCGTCTCGGCTTGACGCAAGGACGCGAGCCGCAAGTCTACGCGGCCGGCGTCAAAGAGCTGTGGCAGGTACCCGACGATCGCTTTAAGGCCGGCTCCGTCATACACACGCTCGGCTATCCACTTCCGCCGGAAACGTTCGGCGGCGGATTTATTTACGGCATGGCGGCCAACGTGCTCGATATCGGCATGGTCACGGGGCTGGACTACAAAAATCCGACGACCGATCCGCACAACGAGCTGCAACGGATGAAAGAGCATCCGGCCGTCGCGCGCATGCTCGACGGGGCCACGTTGATCCGTTACGGAGCAAAAGCGATCCCCGAGGGCGGCCTGTTCGCGATGCCTCGCCCATATGCCGACGGTCTTCTGATTGTCGGCGACTCGGCCGGTTTCCTGAACGGAATGCGTCTGAAAGGCATTCATCTGGGCATGAAGTCCGGCATGCTCGCGGCCGAGACGCTATGGGAAGCGCTGCAAGCCGATGTGTTCGATCGCGAGACGCTCGCGTCATACGAACGCCGGTTCAAAGAATCGTGGGCTTACGCCGAGCTTCGCACGGCGCGCAACTTCCACCAAGGATTCCATAACGGTCTCCTGCCCGGTTTGATCAATGCGGGACTTGCGACGTTCACCGGTGGCGCCGGATTCGGATTCATCAATAAACTCCCGGGCGAGCCGGGATATGCGCGGATGGCGAAGATGGGCTGGGAGCCAAAGCAAACCCCGCGAGCAAAAATCGACAACGTGCTGACCTTCGACAAGCTGACCGACGTGTACAACAGCGGCACGATGCACGAAGAGAATCAGCCTTCTCACTTAATCGTCGCCGATACGAATATTTGCCGAGACCGCTGTACCGTCGAATATGGCAATCCATGCCGGAGTTTCTGTCCGGCAGCGGTCTACGAGCCGCTGTTCGAAAAGACCGACGGCAAGTTTGAGGGTCGGTTGCAGATCAACTTCACCAACTGCGTTCACTGCAAGACCTGCGACATCGCCGATCCCTATCAGATCATCACTTGGGTGCCGCCGCAAGGCGGCGAGGGTCCCGTCTACACCGGTATGTAGCCGCGACCGTTAGCGAACGAGTCCGGAAGCCGCAATCTTCCCGTCGCGCGTTATCGAGACGTCCCATTCGTGCTCGGCTCCGCTCGCGAAGGTGAGCGTGTAGCGATAGGTCCTTAAACCGTTCGTCGCGCTCTTGCCCGAGAAAGTAAATGAATTGAGTTGGCCGAGCAGCGCAATGCCCTGCTGTACTCGTGCCAGAAGCTGCGGCGTCAAGGCCGCCGAGAACTCACTCGTAAGTTTACTGCGATCGACACTGCCCGTCGCGAGTTGATTCCAGAACGCCCGCACAAGCATGTCAACAGCGGGAACGTTTCCCGGAGGGATGGTCGGCAACGCCGCAGGCTGCGACGGCGTGCCGATGCCGTAAGCGGTGGCGACCTCACGGGCCATGCGCTCCGGAAGCCCTGTGGCTCCGAATCCGTTCGTGAGTATGACGACTGCGAGGCCGTCATCGGGGAAGATTGCATTGTAGCAATAACCGCCGGCACCCGGTGTCAGTCCGTTGTGCCAGAGCTCGCGGTGGCCCGCAACCGTCACGAGCACCCATCCCATTGTATAGCGTTCGGTACCGCGGCCGACCGGTATGCCGTCCTGCCATACCTGCGCTAAGTAAGATGTAGAAAGCAAAGCGCCGCGCATCAGGGCCAGATCCCACAACGCCAGATCGTGCACGGAGGAGACAGCGCCGCCTGCTCCGCTGTAGAGATCCAGGCTAAGCGGTCGCGTTTCGGCTTCGCCGTTAACGTAGCCAACGGCGACGGCTCCACTTTGCTGCGCCGCATAACCGAAATCGCTCGCCGTCATGTGAAGCGGCTCGAATATCTGTGCGCGAAGAAAGGTTCCAAACGGGATGCCGCTTACTCTTTCCACAACCGCCGCAAGAGCCGCGTAGTTGGCGTTGCTGTATTCCCACTTTGTTCCGGGGGGGAAGTCCAGCTTATCGGCGGCGAGGAGGGCGACGACGCTCGCAAGCGGGATGGCACCCTGCGTCGGCCACGCATGTTCGCGCAGCCACGGATAGTCGTGTAAGCCACTGTCCTGATCGAGTAGCATCCGCAGCGTAATCCGCCCCGCGCCCGGCAGCGACGGCACATACTTCGAGATGTCGTCGCCCAGCGATATTTTGCGCTCTTGGACGAGTAACACGATCGCTGCCGCCGTGAGCTGCTTCGTGAGCGAGCCGATCGCGAAGCGCGTGTTCGCGGTGACGGGATCCTTCGCAGCAACGTTCGCAAAGCCAAAGCCGCCTTCATAAACGATACGCCCTTTGTAAGTGACCGCCAAGGCGATGCCCGGCGCCGCGCCCGTGGCTAATGCCCGGCTTCCAATGCTTTGAAGAAACGCGGCATCCGGCGGCGGGGCGGCGCTCGGCGGGCGTGCGGCGAGGCCGAACAAGGCGAGGCAACACAGAGCACGGTTCATCGTCTCAAACGATACCATAGCGCGGACGGACGGTCTGGAAAAGCTGGACTCGATGGAGTCGCGTCAAAGCCCGGTGCTCTGATGAATGACCGTGGCGGCGACGTCGTCGTAGTCGGTGCCGGGCTCATCGGCCTTGCGATTGCCTTCGAACTTGCCGAGCGCGGCGCGACGGTGCGCGTGTACGACCGCGGCGAGCCGGGGCGCGCCGCCTCGTGGGCCGGGGCCGGAATGCTGGCGCCCTACACGGAGCGTCTGACCGATGAAGCGCTGCTTGAGTTCTGCGCTTCCTCGTTGCGTGAATACCCGGCTTTCGTCGAGCGGGTGCTGGCGGCGAGCGGCATCGATCCACGCCTGCGTCTCGACGGCGTCGTGCACGCCGCTTTCAACGATGCGGATTTGCAGGCGCTGAAGCACCACGCGCAGGCACTTGCGGCCCGCAACGTCGCGACGGAAATGCTCGACCGGCTGTCGCTGCTTGCCGCCGAACCGTGGCTCGGTTCTCACGTCGCCGGCGGACTGCTCGTCAACGGCGAAGGCCGCGTGGATAATCGCCGCCTCGGGCGCGCATTGGTAAGCGCGTGTCAAACGCGCGGCGCGCTCATCGACCGCAGCTCCGCCTTGCGCGTGGAATGTGATGAGCGGCGAGTACTCGGTCTTCGCACCGACCTTGGTTTCGTAACGGCCGGGGCAATCGTCAACGCGTGCGGCGCCTGGGCCTCCCAACTGCAAGGCGTGCCGCCCGCCTGCGTGCCACCGATCGAGCCGATCAAAGGAGAGATGTTCGCTCTGGCGGCGCCCGTAGATTTCGTGCGCCACGCGACGTGGGTGCTGGGTGCCTACCTCGTTCCGCGGGACGACGGACGGCTGCTCGTTGGCGCGACCATGGAGTCCGCCGGCTTCGACGAGCGCGTCACGGCCCACGGGATGCACGAACTATTGCACGCCGCGCTTTCGGCGGCACCGTCGCTGCGTTCGTTCGCGGTTACGGAGAGCTGGGCCGGCCTTCGGCCGGGCACGCCCGACGGGCTTCCTTTCCTCGGCCCGACGCCGATCGATGGCTTCTTTCTTGCCTGCGGGCATTACCGGAACGGCATTCTGCTCGCGCCGGCAACCGCGCGCCTGATGGCCGATGCAATCGAAACCAAAACGGATGCGGAGTTGCGACCCTTCTCGATCGACCGCCGGCGCACGGAAGAATCGTCGCCAGGCCGAACCACTTACGTGTGAAGGCAACAATCAACGGGCATCTGCGCGACCTGCCCGACGAGCTCACGGTCAGCGCCCTGCTTGAGTTGCTAGGCTCTCCCCGCGCGGGGATAGCCGTCGCTCGCAACGATCGTGTCGTCCGGCGAGCGGAGTACGACACCGATCGTCTGCGCGACGGCGACCGTGTGGAAATTATCACCGCAGTGGCGGGCGGCTAGCGTGGAAAAGGATTCGCTGCGCGTCGGCGCGCTGGAACTTGCATCGCGCCTCATCGTCGGAACCGGAAAGTATCCGTCGATGGAAGTTATGCAGGCGGCGCATGCGGCCAGCGGCGCCGCGATGGTGACGGTGGCGATCCGGCGCATCAGCCTCGACGACCGGCAAGGACGAACGATGCTCGATTACATCGACCGCAACCGGTTTACGATTCTGCCGAATACCGCGGGCTGCTACACGGCGAAAGACGCGATCGTGACCGCACACTTGGCACGCGAGCTGCTCGCGACGGATCTGATCAAACTCGAAGTGATCGGCGACGCGCAGACGCTGTATCCCGATACCCGCGGGACGCTGGCCGCGGCCGAGCAGCTGGTCGCCGACGGATTCACGGTTCTTCCGTACATCGGCGACGATCCGATTGCGTGCAGGCAGCTCGAAGAGATGGGCTGTGCCGCGGTCATGCCGCTCGCGGCTCCGATCGGCAGCGGCCTCGGGGTCTGCAACCCCTATTCGATCCGGATCATCAAAGAGCGCGCGGGAGTTCCCGTCATCGTCGACGCCGGCGTCGGCACCGCCTCCGACGCTGCGTTGGCCATGGAACTCGGCATCGACGCGCTGCTGATGAACACGGGAATTGCTGGAGCGGGCGATCCGGTCCGAATGGCGCGCGCCATGAACCATGCCGTGATCGCGGGCCGTCAAGCCTTCCTCGCCAGACGGATGCCCAAGCGCCTGTACGCCAACGCTTCGAGTCCCATGCAGGATTTGATTGCGACGCAGGCTCCATAACTGCGATGATGCATCATCCGCTGAAGTACATCGTCCCTCCGCTCGTCGTGCTCATCGCCATCGCGGCGGTTTACATCCCGCTGCACCGCCACGAAAAGGCGGTGCGCGAAAACCCGCACCATCACGTCCGCCAGCCGATAACTCACGTGACGGCCGCCGGCATCGTGGCCGCCGGCCTGATCGTCGCGTTTATCGCTGCCTTTATCTTGCCTTAGGAGCCGTACAGCCTCCTCGCGACCGCGAACCAGTGGACGGCGCCGGAGAGTGGGCGTTCTCGATGGGCCCACGATCCCGCGATTTCATCGGCATCAAATTCCTCCAACGATTCGACCGCGAAATAGGGATCGAGCAGCGCTCGCATCTGGTCGCGACTGAAAAAAGCGTGCGCTACGCCGCGCTCGTCGCCTTCGGCCGGTGCGAAGGTCGAAGCGTCGATGGGCTCTCCCCGGCCGAATCGCGCATCGCGGATGGATCCAAAGGTTGCATAGAGCGCTCCGTTCCTGCGCAGAAGCCGCGCGATCTGCAAGAGGTGTCCGCCGATTATCTCCGGCGTGCCGTGGAGCAGCCCGTGAGTCGAGATCGCGGCCGCGAATCTGCCGTGGACGCCGGCAAATGGCGCTTCCGATGCGGCGGCGCGATCGTCGATTGAGGCGACGTCGAATCCCGCTTCGCGAAGGGCCCTGGTGTTACGCCCCGAGCCGCAAGCGAACTCCAGGACACGGATTTCCGGCGCGCCTCGCAGGTGCTCGATGAGGCTCACGGCCAACGGATGAGCAGTCACCCCCACGATCTTCGCGAAAGGATGAAATCTTGCTTGGTGAAGGCGACCGGCTTCCCGCCGTCACGCTACTGGACGATCGAGGAGCCCAACTGACGACGACCGACCTCCTCGGCGGCCCGCTGATTCTCTATTTCTATCCCAAGGACGACACGCCGGGCTGCACCAGCGAAGCCTCGCAGTTTCGCGATCTCTATCCGCAGTTTCAAGAGAAGAAAGCGCGGATCGTGGGCGTCAGCCGGGATTCGGCCGAGTCGCATCGGCGCTTCAAGGAGAAGTTCTCGATTCCGTTCGAGCTGTTGGCCGACACCGAATCGAAGCTCTGCGACGCCTTCGGCGTAATCGTCGAAAAGAATATGTACGGGAAGAAGAGCAAAGGCATCGCGCGTTCGACCTTCTTAATCGACGGCAACGGCCAGATCGTCAAGGTTTGGCCGAGGGTCAACGTCGACGAACATGCCGACGAAGTCTTGGCTTCGCTTTAGCTAGAGATGCGCGCTTGGAATGCCGCCCGGCTCACCCTCATCGTGGCAGCCGTCGGAATCTCGGGCTGCTCCGGCAGCGGCTCGCCAAACGGCTCGTACGCGCCGATTCCCGCGAAGCGCATTTCCAGCGACAACAGCAGCCCGATCAAGCACGTCGTCGTCGTGATTCAAGAGAATCGCACGTTCGATAACCTGTTCGCAACCTTTCCCGGAGCGGATGGGACGACGACCGGAGAAGCCGAGGCCGTTCCCCCATCGGATCAAAGTCAGTGCCCCATCTATCACGAGGAGAAGGTTAGTCTGACCGAGGGGAATCTGGCGGTTGGCGACGATTTCGGTCACAAGTACAGCGACGTTCAAATCGATTACGACGATGGAAACATGGACGGCTTCGACGTCGATCCTATTCCGGCCGGTAACGGCAAGATCGCCTGTTTGCACCCATATCAGTACGTCAATCCGTCCCAGATCGCGCCCTATTGGGACATCGCGCAACAGTACGTTCTCGCCGACCACATGTACCAAACGCAAGGCAGTGGAAGCTTTACCGCGCATCAGGATTTAATTGCCGGCGGAACGGCGATCGACTCGTATGAAAGCATCATCGACGATCCGTCGGGCTTTCCGTGGGGTTGTGACTCCTCGAGTACTACTACGACCTCGCTCTTTACGACCGCCGGGCAATACGAGCCGGGGAAAGGACCTTTTCCCTGCTTTACGCAGTACGAGACGCTGCGCGATCGGCTCGACGCCGCCAAAATTTCGTGGAAGTATTATACGGAGAAGGTCGTGCCTCCGCCGAACGGCGATACGCCCGGGATCTGGAACGCGTTCGACGCAATCTCAGCGGTCCGATATAGTTCGGAGTGGGGAAAGAAGGTCACTTTCAGCGACAAGCTGATCTTCAAAGACATTTCGGCGGGTCGGCTTCCGGCCGTCTCCTGGATAACGCCCGACGCCGTAAACTCCGATCACCCGCAGGAACTCAAAGCGGGTAAGGACGTCGACTACGGACCCTCGTGGGTGGCGTCGATCGTTAATGCGCTCGGCAAGAGCAAATATTGGAAGAGCAGTGCGATCGTTATCCTGTGGGACGACTATGGCGGATTTTACGATCACGAGTCGCCGGCATTTTTCGACGATCTGGGCGGCCTGGGTTTCCGCGTGCCGATGCTGATCGTCTCGCCATACGCGCGCGAGACCTCGTCGAGCCAGCCGGGCTACATTTCGCATACACAATACGAGACGGCCAGCATTCTGAAGTTCATCGAGTTAAACTGGGGCTTAAAGCCGCTGCAAGTGCCCGACACGCGTGCCGCGAGCATCGGCGATTCGCTCAATTTCTCCCAGACGCCGCGCTCGTTCCGCGTAATCCCCTCTGAGCACTCGCAGTCATTCTTCCTGCATCAGACCCCGTCGGGTCTGCCGCCGGACACCGAATAATGGAACTTCGCTAATTCTCCAGTTTCGGCTCGCTGCGAGGGAGCGAGAACGCGATCAGCGCTCGCACCGGAGAGAGCCCGCGGCTGACGACGGCATATGGCGTGACGATCAAGCCCAGCTCTTGCAGGCGCGACGCGGCCGCAAGCAACTCGGTGCCGCTGGTAACGACATCCTCGAGCAGCAACGCTTTTTGGCCGGCGTGATACGGCCCCTCGACGTACTCGTTTGCGAAGGCGCCGTAGCCTTTGGGTTTCTTGCGCACCGCGATCATCGGAATTCCCGACATCTGTGAGACCGCCGTCGCGATGACCACGCCGCCGAGCTCGGTGCCGGCAATCAGGTCGGGACTTATTTCCGCGATGACCGGAGTAAAGAGCCGAGCTATTTTCCGCAGGACCTGCGGGTCGGAGAAGAGCCGGAATTTGTCGATGTAGTAGTCGCTGGGGCTGCCGCCGGCGAGAATGTAATCGCCCTGGGTTAACGCGCGCTCGACGATGATCTTGCGCAGCCACGCAATTTCCTGCATTCCTAAATGGTCCACTGCCAGGCGTTCCACGACTCGACGACCGGATTCGGAGCGAAGCCTTTGAAATCGACGCTGATCGGCTCCATTTGGCGCAGCCACATCGTGAAGACGGCCGGATTGTCTCGCGCCAGCAGTTCTTGAATGCGATAGTAGGCGGCGGTGCGCGACCGCCGATCGTAGTGCGTCAGCGCGGCCTGCTGGGCGGCTTGCATGTCGGGGGTGCAATAGCGTGAATAGTTGTAGCCGCCGGGCGGGAAATTCTGACACTGCAGCTGCGTGCTGTCGTCGGGATCGATGCCCGCATACCATCCCGAGACGGTGATGTCGAATCGGCCGAGCTGTAGGATGCCGCCCATTCCTGCCGGCGCGTAGAGCACGTCGCCGGGATAGTACTTGATCTCGGAATCGATCCCGGCTTGCCGTAACATCGCCTGCACTTCGACTGCTTCGCGCCGGCGCGTCGCGCTCGAGTTATTCGTAATCATGAGGAGATCCAACCGCTGCCCGTTCTTGCGCATAATTCCGTCCTGGCCTGGTGACCAGCCCGCTTCGCCCAGCAGCTTTCGCGCCATTGCCGGATCGTGCGGATAGGAACGAACGTGCGGGTTGAAGGCCCACATCCAATCGGGAATGTCTTCCGTGGCGACCGACTGCATGTTGTACGCGAGCTTTTGCGCGAGCTCTTGCTTGTCGATCGCGTAGGCGACGGCCAGCCGCACGCGCGGATCGCGCAGGAACGGAGTCGAGCAGTTCATCTGGAGGTAGTAGTAGCCGTTGACGTTTACCCAAACTATCCGCACGTCGGGGACGCCGCGCAAGGACAGGTACGTTTCGATCGACGCCTGGAACATATAATCGATCGCATGCGTGCGCAAGAGGTTGACCGACGTCTCCTCGTCGGGGATGATCTTGACGTCGATGCGCTGCAAGCCAGGTCTTCCCATGAAAAAAGCATCGTTGCGCTCGAGCGTAACGTGATCGCCGCGTGCCCACTCGGCGAACTTGAAGGGACCGTCGCTCACGTCCGGGTTGTTGTTGAACGATACCTGATTGAGGTTGGGGTATTGCGCTAAAACGTGAGCCGGAGCGATCATATATGGCTGATCGCTCTCGGCGAAAAAGGAGTTGACAAACGGCGAGAACTTCTGCTTGAGATGCACGACCGCGGTATAGGGATCGGGCGTGTCGATGCTCGAGACGACGTCGTAGCCGTGGCGCGACACGACGTTGTTATCCGGGTTCATGATCGCCTGCCACGACCACTTGACGTCGCGCGACGTCAACGGCACGCCGTCCGTCCAACGAGTTCCTCGCCGCAAATGATAGGTGATCCGCAGGCCGTCCCGGCTGATTCCGCCGTTTTCGAGCGTCGGGACGGCTGCCGCCAGCATCGGCACCGGATTTCCTTTCGGATCGGCGCTCAAGAGCGGCTCGAACATCAACCGGTCGACGAAAACGTCGGTCGTATTCGAGTTGAGCAGCGGATTGAGATTCTTGAGATCGCTCTGAACGGCGACGCGCAACACACGGGGTTTAGTCCACGAATGCCTCCCGGCAGCAACCTCACCGCCGGTCTTCGTGCACGCCACAAACGCAAATGCTAACGCACCCGCTAGGATGTAACGCAAACCTAGACCGCGGCTTTCGGTCCGACTTTATTCCCTGGAACCGGGTCGTACCGTTCGTGGCGCCACGAATACGTGCCCAAGCCTTGCGTCGCGGTGCGTAGCTCGGTGATGTAGCGCGAAAGCTCGACGGCCGGCACGTAGGCCTCGACGATGTCGAATCCGGCGCGCTCGTCGGGGTTCATGCCGAGGATCTGCCCTCGCTTGCCGGTGAGCTGCTGAATGACCGCCGAGGTGTAGCTCGTCGGCACGATCGCGCGCACGTGCGCGATCGGTTCGAGCACGACCGGATTGCACTTCGGGAGCGCTTCGCGCACGCCCATGCTTGCCGCGGTCTTGAACGATTGTTCGCTCGAATCTACGTCGTGATACTGACCGTCGAAGAGGGTCACGTGCATGTCGGTAACCGGGTTGCCGTTCGGGCCGTGGGCGAGCGCTTCGCGAACCCCCTTTTCCACGGCCGGGATGAACTGTCGCGGCACGACGCCGCCGACAATCTTGTCTTCGAAGGTGACGCCGGCGCCTCGCTCGCGTGGTTCGAACCGCAGCCACACGTCGCCGAACTGCCCGTGGCCGCCGGTCTGATGTTTGTAGCGCGAATGAACCTCGGTGCCGCCGGTGATCGTTTCCAGATACGGAATCGTCGGCGCGGCCGTTTCAACCTCGACTTTATATTTGCGAGCGAGACGCTCGACCGCGATCGAAACGTGCTGTTCTCCACGGCCGAGCAGAAGCAGCTCGTGCGTAACCTCCGCGCGCTCCAATCGAAGCGCCGGATCTTCGTCGACGATACGGGCCATCATCTGCGACATCTTGGCTTCGTCGATTCGTTCCTTCGGCTTTACGGCAACCGCGAAGACCGGATCGGCGACCGGTACGCGGGCCAACAGCACCTTGTGCCCGTTCGAAGTGAGCGTATCGCCGGTCGAGACCGATTCCAGGCGCGCGAGCGCGACGATCATTCCGGAGACCGCTTCGGCAAGCGGCTCCTGTTTTTTTCCCTGGAGCCGATAGAGGCCGCCCAGCCGTACTTTTTCGTCGCGTTTAGCAATGTTGGTAAGAGTTGCGTCTGCTTTGATCGTTCCCGAGAGAATTCGGACGATCGATAGCTTCCCGCTCTGAGGGTGAATGCTGGTCTTGATGACGCGCGCGACGACCGGCGCGCCGGGGTCCGATTCGATTGGCCGTCCTTCGGCATCCACTTGCGACGCGTCTGCCGGCGAAGGCAGCCACGTTTCGATCGCGCGCACGAGTGCCGCGACACCGGCGCCCGAGAGTCCGGCTGCAACGAGCACGGGAACGACTTGGTCGTGCGAGCATTCGGCGCAAAGATCGCGCTCGATCTCTTCGAGAGGCGGCTCAACGCCTTCGAGCAGTTCCTCCAATAAATGATCGTCGAAGTCCGCCATCGCTTCGAGCAGTTCGGCGTGCATGCGACCGGCGTGATCTTGCAAATCGGCGGGAATGGGTTCCTCGCCCGCATCGAACCGATAGGCTTTCATTTGCGCCAGGTCCACGTAGCCGGAGAACTGTTCGGCGCTGCCGACAGGCAACTGTTCCGCGACGACGTGCCGGCCATAGGCGCTCTGAAGAGCGGCCAGGGTTCCGGCAAAATCCGCGCCGGGGCGATCCATCTTATTGACCACGAAAATATGCGGCATCCGCACCGACTCTAGGTGGTCCACGACCGCTTGCGTCTGCACGACGCGACCGGGATCCGCCTCGACTACCACGATCGCTGCGTCGACGCCCGCGAGCACCTGTTTCGTCTCTTCGAAGAAGTCGATGAACCCGGGCGCATCGACGATGGTGATGTCGACGTCGTCGGCCATAGTATGCGCGAAGCCTACCGTCGTTGATTGGAGGTGCTTTACGTCTTCGGGCTCGTGATCGGTGACGGTCGTTCCGTCGGCGATCGATCCGCGTCGTCCGATGGCGGCGCAATGGGCCAGGATCGCTTCGACGAGCGTCGTCTTGCCCGCGTGATGGGGTCCAACGAATGCGATATTTCTTAGGCGCACGATATCCGCCACGGCTCAGTCCCCTATATAAAAACGGGTGTTAGCGGCGCTTTGCCGCGGTTTTTTTCTTTTTGACGCTCTTCTTCGCGGCTGCGGCGGCAGTCCGCTTCGGCTTCGCCGGGCGGCGCGGTGCCGCGGTCTTTGCAGCCGGCTTCTTACGAACGGGAGCCTTCTTGCTGGAGACTTTTTTCGCGACCTTCTTGCCTCCGCCGCTCTTGCTGGAGCTCTTCTTGGTAACGCTCTTGCGGGCGGGCGGGGCCTTTTTCGCGACGGGTCGCGACGGCTTTACCGCGGACTTCTTTGCTTTGGCCGCTGCGGCCGGCGGTCGCGCGGGCTTTTTCTTTTCGGGAGCGGGCGGTTTAGCTACGCGCGCCGCCTTTGCCTTGGTCGCCGACGATGTCGACTCGGCGCTGCGACGAGATGTGCTCGCAGCCGGCGGAGTCGTGACGGTCGGGCGCTTCGACGTGCGAGCCGAGTCGCCGGCGCGCTTTTTCGGCCCGCTCTCGCGCGTGGCTCGGCCACCTTCGCGATGGACCGGCTCCTCTTCGGGCAATCCAAGCTCGGCCCGGCCATAACCCGTGATGCTGCTGCCCGGCACGGCCGGTTGGCGCCCGGCTTGGGCCTGCGCCTCCAGATGTTCTCGCGTCGCGCGCAGCGCAACCCGCGCCAACCTCCCCGCGACCGGAAAGACCAACTCGTTGATGTGCGCATCGTCGAGTAAGCCGAGGATGACGTCGAACGCATTGCCCTGATCCTTCGGACTGTGCGCGTCGGATCCGATCGCAATTCCGACTCCGCGGGCTTTGGCCTTGCGGATCAGTCTTGCATTAGCTTCGAGATACTTCTTTTTGCGATCTTCGGGACGGTCGCGGTAGAGGAATCGCGTGTTGATCTCGACGGCCACGCCTCGCTGATGGCAGATATCGAGCAGACGATCCTCGTATTGCTCGAGCGTCTTTTGGGCGGGCCAGCGCCCGAGGGTGGCCGGAACGTAGAAGTGCCCGGCAATGTGCGTGGGCAGCTTCTCTAGATCGTCAAATAACTTAGCGGTGTAGAGTTCCCAGAGCGTCTCCGTGCTTATCGTCTCGTAGAGGTCGATAAACTCCTCACTGTCAAAGGGCCACGGCCAGTCGGCCCCTTTTTCCGGATGCTGGATCGGAACGAAGTGCACCGAACGGATAATCCCGTCGGGGCGCAGTGCGTCCACGATGTTCTGCGCATCGGGCCGTGCGCGGGGATCGTTATCCATCTCAGCGCCGATCGCGAAGCGCATCCCTCGGCGCATTCCCTCTGAGACGGCCGCGGCGTGCGGAAGGTCGACGCCGGCCGTTTCGGCCGCGCCGATCAGGTCGCCGGCCTGTGCCAGCTTCAGTGCCCGGCGGACCGTGGAGACTGCTCCAGGATCCTCGAATGTCAAATAGTTGGCGTGGTCGGCAACCATCAAAAAGCGTGGAGATAAGCGGCGGCAGGCGTGGTAAAACCATAGGAAGAGCATTCGCGCGGAATACGCGAGCGGCCGTTCCTCTGTAAAAGGCCGGTGTTCGCCTTTGGCGTGACCATGGATGTCGGGGATGGCGGCGATCCGAGGATCGGTCATCTGATGAAAGGTACGCGAATCGCCACGTTCGCTAAGGTTGGCTTCTAGCCGCGGTAGCCCTCCATTTGAAGAAGCCGCGCCTTCATTTCCAGTCCATAAAAATAGTCGTGCAGCTCTCCCGACGAGTCGACGACGCGGTGGCACGGAAAGAGCAGCGGAAGCGGATTGCGCGCCATCACGCGGCCGACTGCGCGCGCCGCTTTGGGCCGGCCGATCTGCGTCGCGACCCATGCGTACGAACGAACTTCACCGGGCGGGATGCGGGCCGCCGCCCGGAGCACGGCTTGTTCGAACGGTGTGAGATTGCTGATATCAACGACCTCGTCATCGACCTTCCAGGTACTGAAGAATCGTTCGATGGCGCTCACGAGCCATGGCGGCGCCTGTCCCTGCACGACGCGGCGACGTAAACGGCGCCCGGCCCGGGCGGCAACTTCTTCGGGTGAATCGCCGGTGTCCAGGCTAAGGTAGGCGATGCGATTGTCTTTGAATCCGGCATAGACGCGTCCCAGCGGCGTCGAGATCGCAGAGAGCACGATCGGCGCGGCCATCGCGCCCTTGAGCATCGCAAGGTGCTGGATGACCTTTTTCGTGAGGTCGCACGAAGGTTCGGGAAGCGGCAGACAGGAGAGGCAGTAGGCAACCCCAGCGTATTGCTCGTAAACCGCCTGACAGGACGGACAGGCTCGAAGATGAGTATGGACGGTCTCCTTTAGCGAGGCTTGGCACTCGCCGCGAAGCTCGTCCCATAATGCATCGACGTCACGACAACGCATGAGCGGGAACTCCTTCCGGGTTGAATCTTCCGATCTGCGGGCCGAGAATGCGTCGCAGGATGCGTACGGCTCGATGAACGTGCGACTTCACCGTTCCGATCGGCTGGTTAAGAATTTCGGCGATCTCCGGGTGACTGCGCCCTTCGATGAAGCGTAGAGTCGCCGCAGCACGCAAATGCATCGGTAGCTGGAGCAGTGCGCGCTCGACGAGCGCGATCTCAGTGTTTTGCTCGACGATTCTCTCGGGTTGAGGCGGCCCCTCGTTCGATTCGCGCAACAGAGCATCGGGGTCGGCGAGCGCATCGAGGGCCACGTTGACGGGGCGCTTGCTGCGGAGCCGATTGCGGGTGACGTTCAGCGTAATCGTATAGAGCCACGGCTGCAGCCGCAGATCGGCGCGTTGCTCGAGCGACATTTTGCCAAGGGCGCGATAGGCGCGCACGAAAGCGTCTTGAACGATCTCTTCAGCGTCCTCTCGGTTTCCCGTCATTCGTAGTGCAAACCCGTAGAGGCGGCGCTGGTAGTCGTCGACGATCCTCTCAAACTTTTCGACGCTCGGAATCGAGGCCGCCGCCGTCTGCGCGACCGCAGCCGTCCGCGCGGCCGCCGTCCGGCCCGATGGAGTCGCTGATGGCACGTATACTCCCACGAAGGAGTGGTGCAGGCGCGCTCATACAGTGCCCCCGACACCACCGCTAGGGCCGGTGGTTTCACATCGTGGGAGAAAACTCCTCAAAACCGCCGGTGTGCGCTCGCAGGCGCAGGGAAATTTACCCTCGTTTCTAAAAGGTCGCCATGCCGATTTCGCTCGGGCCGCCGGCCCGAACCCAGTAGGAAACCGCTTCGCTCCCTTTACAGAGAAGAAGCGGTTTTTTGTTTCCTTGGAACCTCTCCCGAGTTAGAGGTGAAACTGAATGCAACAAGCCGTGATCGACCCCACGGAAATCTCGCTGGATGCCTACACGATGTGCAGTTTCGTGCCGAACCTGACATCTGCAAGAGCCATCCCGTTAGTGCTGATCGGATACCGCCAGAGCGAAGATCCGTGGTTCGTGTGGCTCGTTCCCAAAGAGGGCGTGGATTCCGCGGGCTTGACCGACGACCCGTACTACGCCAAGGTTTTACGCGATCCGCGGGCCTACTTCAAGAAAAAGCTAGCTAAATACGTTGAAGAGTCCGGCTCGGTCAAGCGTGCGATCGAAATGCTGATCGACTGCCATCAAAACCATTTGGCTTTAACGCCGTTGACGGAGCTACGCGAGCAGCCGTTCCGTCATCCGCTGCAAGTCGAGCTCATCGGAGCATTTTGACCGCCTGACCGACGTCCCGCGCATGCTGCGCCACGCGAATGGCTCGGCTATAGGTGATGTGCACCGGTATGAAGACGGCCGGATGACTTTGACGAAGACGCGCGTCGATTGTTAGCTTCGCGCTGAGTCCCAGAAGCATCGCATCGTCGAGCGAGTAGTACGCCGTGCCCTCCATCCGCATGGTGCCCGAAATGCCGGCGTCCGTGCTTTGGGGCAACGTTCCGGTCATTGGTCCGACGGCTTGGAAACGTACAGCCACACTGGGACGCCCGTCGATCGAGCCGCTCGCACCGGGCCGCAAGGAACCGTGGAGCACCGAGTCCCCGCCGAGCGGAGAGTTCGCTGCGAAGGGAACGGCACCGCGCAACTCGCGCAAATCTCGTAGCGTTGCAGGGTCAAGCTGCACGGCAAATGGTTGGTTGAGGATCGTCAGAAAGTCTGGGTCGTCGTCAACGCGGCCTTCGAACGAGCCGTTCGGTAGAAGTTCGGTGACGAATCGGGCGTCCGCGCTGCTCTTGCCGTCCGGAGAGTAGCGAAGATATCGCGCTCGCGCTTCGAAACGCGTGCGCTTGCCGTCTTGCTTGATCGATAGGTTTTCGGTACCGGCATAGGAGACTCTCGAAACCGTCGAGGTAGACTCGATCCGATACACGTCCTCGCCTGCCAAATCGTACCGAATATCCGGGAGCGCCGGTCGCACCGCCAGGAGCGCGGTAACCAGGACGAGGCCAAGTTTGATTGTGTGCTCCGTTTCTGGCTCGAACAGCTTTTCTTCTACAGTATCACCCGCTGCAAGAGCAACCGTCCGCTGTGTCTACTTTCGGTTCGGAGCTGTCCTCCGTCGCTGGCTCAGGAAGAAACGAATATCAACGTTGCCCTCGCAGACGACCACTGCGTCCGGATCGGCAAAAGTGCGTCCGTTGACGTCGACCGTAAAGTCGCCGGCGCAAAGGCCGGCCAACGTACGATGGACGCTACGCGAGAACTTATCACCGGGAGCGCGCGTCCCGATCGCTTCTCGAACGGCGAATCCAAGGAGGTCGCGAATGCGCAGCGGCGTGGCAAGCGCGAAGGCACCAGAGCCGTCTTGGGTGACGGCGTGGAGATCGAGCGGCACCTTCACTCGGATCATGGAAAGACAATTTCTGCCGCATCGAGGAGCTGCCTGCTGCCAAGGATAAATGAATCGACCGATGTCCTTCGGGAACGTGCCGGCCGATATGCTGGTAGGTAGATTCGAGAAGCTTCTCGCGAAGATTGACGAGGCCGATCTCGCCGCTTTCTACGAACGCGGGATTTCGACGATGCCTTCGGAAGCGTATCCGGCGTTCGTCGAATCGGTCTTTACCGCGTTTCGAGAACGCGGGGAGTCCTCCGAAGATGCGGCCGAGGGTGCCGGCACGACGTTAGAGAGCATCGCTCGGCGCGAAAACGGAGCCGCCGCGGCATTGCTGGCGTACGCGCGAAGTAATCCGGACCTACTCAAGGAAGCGACGGTGCTCTTTGTCTCGGAGCGGCCGGAACTCGTTACGGCGCTGCCCGCAGCGCTTCGCGACGCGCTGTCCGAACGGCTGACACCCTGAACGGAAGGGAGCCGCCTCGCCGGCGACGCGGCGACGACGAACCCTCGGGCCGAGGACTTCCAGTGTTCCCCCTCATCGTCGTCGTGATTCTGGCTGGCCTCCTTTTAGGGGGCGTGCTCGCGCACTTTTTCGGCGGCTCCAACGCTCCCCAGCGCCCGGCGCAACCCGCGCTCGCGCAAGCGTCCATGCCGTCAGTGACGCCTCTGCCGTCGCCGACCTCGATGGCGTCGGCTACGCCGTCACCGATGACCACTCCAACGCCTACGCCGCCGCCGACCGCATCGCCCGCGCCCACAAAGAAGCCGGCGAAGACAACGCCAACGTCAACGCCGAGCGCCGCACCGGCTCCCAGCGCGACGCCGACGCGAGCGCCGGCCCCGGTCGCTACGGCCACGAGGAAGGCGATCGTCGCGACGGCGAGGCCGATCGCGGTTGTGACGCCCGAACCGTCCGCGCCTCCTAAAGCGCCCGCTGCAGACCCCGCCGCGTCGGTCGTGCGCTCCTATCTCGGCGCGCTCGCGCGCGGTGACCGCGCGACGGCGAGCACGTATCTCGCGAGCGGAAGCGCAAGCGAAACGTTCATGAGCGGCGAGTCACAGATCGAGTCCATTCGTTCGACCCCGCAGGCTAACTCGAACTACCTGGTGACGGCCGACGTCAAATCGGGCGGAGTGGAGTACTACGCCACGTTCACGGTAGCGCCGGGTCCGGGTGGTTTACAAATTACCGACCACTACTGGATCAAACCACAGTAGGAAGCCCTGATTTAGCCCAGCTCTTCGTCGGCTCGGGGGCTCATTTACCATAGTAAACTTCACCCTTCGGCGATGCCTGTCCTGAGCGAGCGTAGCGAGTCGAAGGGCGATCTGGACTAAATCAGGGCTTCCTACGGAAACCGTGATTTATTTATTCTTCGTCGGGCCAGTCGGCTAGTTTGCCGATTGCGGCGCTCTTGAGCACGCGCAAGCCAAGCATCGCGCATTTCATGCGGGTTGGACTGATTCCGATTCCGACGTTTTCCAAAACGGCGTCCTTAGGCAACTGCGCGACGTCGGTGAGTTTCATTCCCTTCACCGTCTCCAGCAGCATCGAAGTCGAAGCCTGACTGATGGCGCAGCCCTTTCCGGAGAAACGCACGTCGCTGATCTTGCCGTCGTCGAGCTTGAGCTCTACGCGGATTTGGTCACCGCAGAGCGGATTAACGTCTTCGGCCGCTACGTCGGGCTGCTCGAGAGTTCCGAAGTTGCGCGGACTGCGGTAATGGTCGAGGATGTAGTCTCGGTAGAAATCGTCCATTCAGATGTGAAAGACGCGCGCGGCCTTTTCGAGGCCTTCATAAAGCGCGTCGACGTCGGCCTCGGTGTTGTAGATGTAGAACGAGGCGCGAGCGGTGGCGCTCCAGCCGGATTTCTCCATCAGCGGCATCGTGCAGTGATGACCTGCCCGTATGCAAATGCCTTCGGTGTCGAGAATCGAAGCAAGATCGTGTGGATGAATGTCGGCAAAATTGAACGATATTACGCCGGAGCTGCGCTGCGGATCCCGCGGCCCGTAGATCGCAAGGCCGCGCGGCTCGAGCGCGGCAAGGCGTTCGAGCGCGTAACCGGTCAGCGCGCGCTCGTGCTCGCGAACCCACGGCATACCGAGCGCCGTTAGATAGTCGGCGGCAACGCCGAATGCGATGGAGTCGGCGATGTTGCTCGTCCCGGCCTCGAACCGCCGCGGCGGATCGTTAAAAGTGGTCCGAGTGTATTCGACCTTACGAATCATGTCGCCGCCGGAGAGAAACGGTGGCATCGCTTCCAAGAGTGCGCGCTTCCCGTAGAGACATCCGATTCCGGTCGGCCCAAGCATCTTGTGGCCGCTAAAGGCGTAAAAATCGGCATCGAGTGCCTTGACGTCGAGAGGAAGATGCGGGGCACCTTGCGCCCCGTCCACGAGCACGACCGCACCGGCAGCGTGCGCGCGGGGGATGATGGTTTCCAGCGGCGCTATGGTTCCCAGCGTATTGCTGACGTGAGAGACGGCAACGAATTTGCAGCCGTCGAGCAGCCGGTCGAGATCGTCCAGAATGTGGATTCCGCGAGCGTCGACCGGAATGAAACGCAGCTGCGCGCCGGTTCGCTGCGCGAGAAGCTGCCACGGAACGAGATCCGAATGATGCTCGAGCTCGGTGAGCAGGATGGCATCGCCTGCGGTTATGTTGTGGTCGCCCCACGAGTAGGCGACTAAGTTTATTGCCTCGGTGGTGTTGCGGACCCAGACGACCTCGGAGGTCTGGGCACCGATAAAACGCGCGAGCTTGACGCGAGCGTGCTCGTACTCGTCCGTGGCGCGTTGGGCGATCTCGTAGACTCCGCGATGGATGTTCGCATTATATTGCTCGTAATAATCCACGAGCGCCTGGATGACGGCTCGCGGTTTCTGCGACGTCGCTGCGGAGTCGAGATAGACCAGCCGTTTCCCGCGCGACGTCGGCCGCGCCAGAATCGGAAAATCGGCAATGATGCGCTCCATGCTCTTGTCACCGTGAGCGGAGTCGAAGGGGGCGCGCAGCGTTTGCGTCACGAAAGCTTGGCCGCCAGGGACGCGCGAATTTCATCGCGCAGCGCTGCGGTCGGAAAGCGCTCGATGGCCGGCTCGAAAAAACCAAGCGCGATCATGCGTTCTGCGGCGCCGCGTTCGAGCCCGCGGCTCTCCATGTAGAAGATTTGCTCGGCATCGATCGCGCCGACGGTCGCGCCGTGGTAGGCCTTGACGACGTTCGCGCCGATTTCGAGCGCCGGGACCGAATCGACGTGAGCGGTTGGCGAAAGCAGCAGCGCATCATCGCGTAAACGCGCATCGCTTCCTTGAGCGTGGGGCGCGATGCGAATGTTGCCGAGAAAGCGCGCCTGTCCGCGTTCCCGAGCGGCCGTCTTCACGATCGTTTCGGAAGTTGCGTCACCGGCACGGTGCTCGACGGTGCTCACCACATCGACGTGCTGCGAACCGCGCGGAAAGAAGATTGCCGTGAGATTCGCCTCGGCGCCGGGCGCTTCGATCGAAACGGAGAGATCGCTGGCGGCAAGCTCGCCGCCGAGCTCGGCCGATGCCCATGACATCCGCGCCTCGGGTCCGGGACGAGCGGCTCGGCTCCAGATAATCCGCGCGCCGTCGTCGACTTGCTGGAGAGCGGCATAATGCACGTCGGCGCGTTCTTCCGTAACGACCTCGGTGGCACCGCAGAGGAAGGCTCCGGCGCCGCCTTCGAGACGTTCGACGATCGTGACGCGCGCACCACGCTCGGCGAGAACGATGCTCCACGGAAAGATTGCCGCTCCGGCAGGCGCAGTATAACGGATGACGACGGGGTCGTCACAGGCGCGGTCGGCTGGAACGTGCACGAAGACGCCGCACTGCGCGAAGGCCGCTGCAAGCGAGCCGAACTTTGTGGCCGCGATGCCGGTCGTTCCGAAGGCGCGGGCGAAAAGCTCGGGAGATTCGCGCGCGGCGGTCGCCAGGTCGCAAACAAAGATTGCCGGATCGTTATTTTCCACGCGCACGTTTGCGGCGCTCAGATCGATCGCTCTTGCCTCGGGTGCGACGGATTCGAAGTCGACGCGCCAGAAGCGCCCCGGCTTTTCGCGGCCGCTGCGTAACGAAATGAAGCGGTCGAGAGCGCGCGTCCGCTGCTCGATGGAAAAGGGTGACGGACCTAGGGCGGCGACGCGGTCGTAAAGCTCTTGCGCCGTGTGGTCGCGACCGGCGACGACGGGAGCCGGACTAGGCAACGACCGCACTCTCCTCACGAAGCTTGTCGTATCCTTCACGCTCGATGCGATGCGCCAGGTCGTGCCCGCCGGTCTTGACGATGCGCCCGTCGATCATAACGTGGACGACATCGGGAACGACGTACGAGAGTATCCGCGGATAGTGCGTGATGATCAAAAAGCCGGTGTTGCGTCCCTCTTCGCTCGCGCGCAGGGCGGCGATGGAGCTGCCGACGTCCTTAAGCGCATCGATGTCGAGACCCGAATCGGTTTCGTCGAGAATCGCATACTTGGGCGCTAAGACGGCCAGCTGCAGCATTTCCACCCGCTTTTTTTCGCCGCCTGAAAAGCCGTCGTTGAGATAGCGGCCCATGAACGAGGGATCGATGCCGAGCTGCTCCATCTTTTCCATCAGAAGCGCGCGGAACTTGGCGGGCGGAAGATCGCCGGGCCGTTCGGCCTGCCGAGCGGCGTGAAGAAAGTTTGCGACCTTCACCCCTGGGATCGCGGCCGGATACTGGAAGGAAAGGAAGAGTCCGGCGCGAGCGCGCTTATCAGGAGGAAGCGCCAGCATGTCCTCGCCGTCGAGCTCGACGCTTCCGCCGGTCACCTCATATTGAGGGTGGCCGGTAATCGCGAAGGCGAGCGTCGATTTGCCGCTCCCGTTCGGGCCCATGAGCGCGTGAATTTTCCCCCGATCGACCGTGAGATCGATCCCTTTGAGGATTTCCTTGCCGGCGATTTGGCACCGAAGGTTCGTGATACGAAGAGCTTGGTCGGGCATGCAATTTATCGTAGCCGAGGCTCTCTTAGAAAGTCAAGGAAAAACTTTACTATCTAGGTCGCTTCGTGCTAGGATAGCGCCAGAAAATGCAATCGGACCGCTTTTTTCAGACCACACGCGGAAAGATCGTCAGCGAACTCCGCCGGCGAGGCTCGGCTTCGGCCGCCGATCTGGCCCAAGTGTTCGGGCTCTCGCCCAACGCCGTGCGCCAACAGCTGATGGTTCTCGAGCGCGACAGCCTGGTGGCCGAGACGTCGGTGCGCCGCGGTCCGACAAAACCTACATACGAGTTCTCGTTGACCCCCGATGCCGACCGGCTCTTCCCGCAGTCCTACGACAAAATGCTTACGGCCGTGCTGCGCGAGGTCAAGGACCAGTTCGGGGCGCCGGCGATCACGCAAATTTTTGACGGACTCTCCCGCCGTGCCGTCGCGCGTGCGCGGCTCAGCATCACTTCCGACGAGCCCGAGCAGCGGGTCGCGCAACTTACCGAGATGCTGCGCAAGAGCGGCGTCGTTGCCGAATATAGTTTGATCGACGACGGATTCGTTCTCCACGAACGGAGCTGCCCGTATTCGACCGCGGCCAAAGAGCATCCCGAAGTCTGCCAGGTTATCCATCACGTCATCGACGAAACGCTCGGCGGAGAGCATACTCAAACAGAATCTTTAGCGCATGGCGGAAAAGAGTGCCGCTTCGAGCTGCATCCCAAGGAGATGGTAGGTTGAACTTCCCCAAGTTCCAGCAACTCGTCGAAGAGCGCAGCGGCTTTCGCACGATGGAGAACCCCACCGCCAGCGGCGAGTACTTCAGTGACTCGTGCGGCGACATGTATAATTTCTTCCTAAAGGTCGGCCCCGGAGCCGTCATCGAGGACATCTCGTATTTTACAACCGGCTGTGGCTTCGGTACCGCTACGTGCAGCCTCGTCGTCGAGATCGCAAAGGGCAAGACGGTTGACGAAGCGGCGGCGATCACCGCCGGGGAGATCGAATCGCAGCTCGACGGCTACCCCGAGAAAAAGAAGGATTACCCCGAGCGCGCCCTCGAGGCGCTGCACGTCACCATCGCCGACTACCGCGAAAAAGTTTCGTCCGGAGCGATTCCGGATTACGCGGCGATGCCGCGGCCGGCATCTGTCCCGCAACCGCAACCCGTTGCCGCAGCATCCTCGAACAACGGCAGCGACAGCGGCAAGGTCCTCATCAAACTGCGCTGAGTCTCGCGACGCGAGTTACCTCGTAGCGCGAGGTGTTAGTCTTCTGGTCGAATAGCGACTCGAAGAGCGATAACGCGCGTACCTCGAGACTAATCGGGGGGAAGTCGACCGATCGGAGCGGTGCGCGAGGATCCTTAACTCGCGCGATCGTGACGTGCGCAACCGGATCCTCGTCGAATTGAAAGCCAAGCGCCGCATAGGAGCCTCGGACGGATTGCGCCAGCTTTCGAAACGGCAGGCCTTGCTCGCGGGCTCCGACATAGACGATGCGCGGCTTACGCTCGTGGGGAAATGCACCGATCCGATCGAGCGTTAGCGCAAACGGCGCGTTCTGCGCGCCAACGCCGTCGAGCGCCGAGGCGATTGCCTCGAAGTGATGGCCGCCGACATTTCCCAAAAACGCGAGCGTGACGTGAAGCTTCTCGGCCGGCTCATACTTGGCGGCGAAGCCGCTCCGTTCCAACCCTTCGGAGACGCTCGCGCAGGCCGCGCGCGACTCGTCGTTCAGCTGGATGGCTACAAAAAGCCGGCGTTTTTTCGCGCGCTCATCCACGCAGATACGGGTTCGAGCGGCGCTCGGTGCCGATCGTAGTGAACGGGCCGTGCCCTGGAACGACCGTTGTGGCGTCGCCGAAGTCCATCAGCTTGGTTTGAATCGAGCGAACGATATCTTCCATCGACGTGCCGCCCATATCCCAGCGGCCAATCGCTCCGGCGAAGAGAGTATCGCCGGTCAGCAGCGTCGTCGCCGCGTCACCGCGCAGCGCGAAGGAGACGCTTCCGGGGGTATGCCCCGGCGTGTGAAGCACTTCGAGACGCACCGCACCGGCTTGGAGCACGTCACCATCGTGCAAGTCGCCGTCGAGGCTCACGACCGCCGGAGCGTCGACGAGACCGAGCCAGCGTGCCTGCAGCGCGAGCATTTGATAGAGCGGCAGGTCGGCCGGATGAAGCAATACGCTTCCCGAGGTCAGCTCGCGGAGGCGCCCAGCGTTGCCGATGTGATCGATGTGAGCGTGCGTGTGCACCAGCAGCTTCGCATGCCAGTTGTTCTTGCGTAGACGCGAGACGACTTCGTCAACGCCGTCCCCGCCGTCGACGACGATCGCCTCACCGGTGCGCTCGTCGGCGACGATCGTGCAGTTGCAAGCCAGTCGACCGGCTTCGAAAGTCTCCCATCGCAGCAATGTAAGGGTTCCTTCAGTCGACGTGGATGCCGAAGTCGTGGAAGCCGCCGTCGAAGTATCCCAGCGGCGAACCGGCCCGCGATTTGCACGAGAGAACGTTGCCGATCAGAATCGAGTGCGAGCCGACGGTGTACTCCTGCGCGACCTCGCAATCGAAGTGCGCGATCGAGCCATCGAGCACCGGCGCGCCCGTTGCATCGATAGCGTACCCGATGTCGGCAAACTGGAGCTCTCGCACCTTTCCCGAAAAATGCTCGGCGAGGCTGCGCTGGTTGCCGGCCAGCACGTTGACGCAGAAGATGCGAGACGTCGAAATGAACAAGTAGCTCCGCGCCTCGCGATTGACGCAGATCAAGAGCGAGGGCGGATCGAGCGAAACGCTCGCGAACGAGTTGACGGTAATCCCACGCGGTTCGCCGTCCTTGAGGCTGGTAACCACGGTGACGCCCGTGGGCACGTGGCGCATCGCATGTTTGAAAGTCTCCGGGTTCGTCATCGCCGGCGCGCGCCGATGGCGATCCCGTCGTCTAAGGCAAGTATTGTTGCATCGAGATCGGGGTGCCGTAAGAACGCTTCGTTAAAATCGCGCGGCGCTCGCAGGGCGTGGTCGAAAATAAGGAGTCCGGAGAGCTTGAGCATGGGAATCAGCAGCTCGAGATACGCGCGATACTCCCCTTCGTTGGCGGCGACGAACGCGATGTCTAGGTTGCGATGCGGAAAGTTTTCCAGTAACTCCAGCGCCGGAGTATTGAAGACCTCAATGAAGTCGTCTTCGCCGGCGCGCTGGAAATAAGACCGAGCGACGTCTGTTCGGCCTGCGTCCGATTCGATCGTCCAGATTTTTCCCATCCGTGGCTGTGCCAGTGCCATCCACAGCGTCGCAGAGCCGTAGGCGGTGCCGACCTCCAGAATCCGACTGGCTTGCATCGCCGTGACGAGCGTCGAAAGAAGGCGTCCCGATTCGCGCGAAACGACGGGCACGCCGTCCTTGCGCCCGCGTTGGTCGAGTTCGAGCAGTAGCGGATGGGGTGCAGAATGCATGGTGTCGAGATCGTGCGCGGACGGTTTCACTGTCACGCGTTTTGGGCGCTCCGTAACGAGTGGCCTGCGTTGCAGGCCACTAGCGACCTCCCGCTGCGTATTCCGTTGCCTTAACGACGTTGCGGAGCAGCGCAACGTTTGTGACCGGGCCGACGCCGCCGGGAACCGGCGTGATCGCACCGGCAACGGCGGCGGCGCTTTCAAAGTCAACATCGCCGCGCAGAACGCCGTCCACGAGCGTCGTGCCAACGTCGATAACCGTAGCGCCCGGCATCAGGTCTTCGCCGCGAATCAATCCCGGCACCCCGGCGGCGACCACCACGATCTCGGCGAGCTTGACATAGGGCTGCAGCGCAGACGATTCCTTATGCAAGACGGTGACCGTCGCATTTTGCGCCAGCAGCAGCATCGCGACCGGCGCCCCGACGACGATCGAGCGCCCGATGATCGCCGCGCGCCGTCCACGGAGCGGCCAATGCGGGCTGCGCTCGAGCAGCAGCATCACGGCCGCCGGCGTTGCAGGCACGTACTCCGTGCCGCTTCCAAAGGCCAAGTGGCCCTGGTTGGTGGGATGCGCACCGTCGACGTCCTTATGCGGCGGAATTGCGTCGGCGATTTCGCGGATGGAAAGATGCGGCGGCAGCGGCTGCTGCAGCATGACGCCGTGCGCCGTCGGATCGTCACGAAGCTTTTCGAGTTCGGCGCGCACTTCCTCGACCGACGCGTTGGCCGGGAGATGCGAGACCACGACGCCAATGCCGGCTCGCTCTCCCGTACGCGCGAGATTGCGCACGTACGCCAGGCTGGACTCATTCTCGCCGACGAAGACGATGGCGAGCTTGGGCGCAAGGCCGCGCTCGCGCAGCAGGTTCGTGCGCGCGAAGAGCTCCGTGCGCAAATCCGCGGCGAGCGCGCGTCCGTCGAGAATCGAGGCAGGCACGCCGTCGCCGTTCGTCTGGAGGAGACAGGCTCCTAGTACAGGCTCCCCGCGCCGCATGCCGGAAGAATCGCGCTGACCCGTGCATCGCTATATCATCTGGCCGGCCATCGCGCTGGCGCTAGCTCTCGCCGTTTACGTAGGGGAGCCATACTTCGTTACCCAGCGAGCGGCGGGCGGGGGTCCAAGCGGCCTGGCCGGCCAACCGGCACCGACCTTCGATTTACGCGACGATCGCGGGCGAACCGTTTCGCTGCGTGAGTATCGCGGATCCCTGGTCGTGATGAACCTGTGGGCATCGTGGTGCCCGCCCTGCCGAGCCGAGATGCCCGACCTGCAACGCTTGTCGGAGGCCGAGGCGCGGCGTGGTATCGCAGTCGTCGGCGTCAACGAAGGTGAATCGCCGCAACGAGCGCGAGCCTTTGCCGACTCTTTAGGAATTCGCTTCCCGATTTGGGTCGACGGCGCTCAGCGGTACGGTCGCACGTACAATGCGCTCGGCTTACCGACGACCGTCATTCTCGATCGCCAGGGCCTAGTGATTCGCGCATTCGATGGGCCATTGACGCTCGACGAAATGCGGGCTGCCGTCGCCGAGGTGCGCGTGCGTTGATTTGGTTTCTGTTGACGGCGCTGGTTGTTGCCGCCGGCGTCGTCGTGGAGATTTGGCTGCCGGGCCGGCCGGCATATCACGCCGGATGGTACAACGTCGCGCTGGCTGCGCTGGCGATCGTCGTTGTCGTGAACGGACGAAAGCAGTGGAAGGCAGCGCGGACCTCGCGCTCGCGCCCGGCGATTCTCGCCATCGCATTTGGTGCCGCCGCGACGGGAGTGGCCGGCGTTGCTTCCGGGCTCTTCGCGCCGGACAATCACGACGTCGTCGGCGCGCCGGGCGAGCGAATTCGCGTTGAGGAGCTCGGCACACTCACCTTTCCGCTCGCCGGCGAAGATCGAACCGCACCCGTCGTTGTGACGCTCGAGCGGGCTTTGCACGCGCCGTTAGAAATCGGCGCTCGCGCGCGAAATGCCGGGAACTTCATCCTGCGTGCGGTGCCGCGCGACGTGGTCGACGTGGAGGTTCGCGATCTTCTCGGCAACCGGCTAACGGTTACCCAGCCGAGTGGAAGCGTCTTTCTGTCGCCGGTGCTGTTGATGCAAGCACGGCAAACGATCGACGGAATGAATTTGCCCTTCGATTCTTTCAACATTCCCGCGGCGCGGCGCGTCGTCAAGGCGATTCTGTTCACTCCCGCAGAGGCGGCCGTCGTGCTCCACGACCCCAGCGCCTTCGGCCAAGCGGCGGTTCTTTTCGCCGTAGATGACGAAAGCGATCGGCCGTTGCCGCATGCCATTGCGTTGAGCGCAGGCGGCGCAGCGGTACACGCCGGCGGCCTCTGGTTGCGCGCGGACGTTACGAGCTATCCGGAGATCGAGGTGATCTCGATCCCCAATATCGCAGTCGTCACGATCGGCACGCTGCTCGTGCTCGGCGGACTCGTGGGATTAGGAATCCATCGGAAAAATTTCTTAGTGCCCCGCCACGATCGCGCGGACGTTGCGTAGGACGAGGCTTCCCTCGGAAAGCTCGATGCCTTTGGATGGAAGCAAGTAGATCGCGATCAGGCGCGACGCCTGCGAATCGGGAGGAAAGCGCACGACGACTTTTCTCCAGCCAACCTCGCCGAGCCGGGTTGCATCGAGCAAGACGTCCTCATTGATTTCATTCCGAAGCGCAACGCGCAGCCTCGCGGCGCTGCCGTCGTCCTCCAGATCGAACGTGAGGCCGATCGTATCGTTGGGGAGCGGTACGTCGGCCATGGCATATGCGGCGCGTTCGTTTCCGGAAAAGGAGAAACGCAACTCGATGCAGCTTCCGCATCCGGAATCCTTGTCGAGCTCGCCCTGCCCGCCGCGTGGAATCGTTACGAAGTGGGCGAGCTGGGCAAAGGGCAACGCCTCGTCGTGCGATCCCACCGTGACCCTCGCGACCGCCAACGCATCTCCGATCCGAACGGTCACAGCGGCATCGTGCGATCCGGCGCGAAACACACCGCGTGCATCGATCGCACCCGCGGTGGCTTTCCACGGCAGCGAGGCTGGCAGTTCGAGCGGATAGCCCTGCGCGTCGTAGGCATGCGGCAGCAACGTGATGATCGAATCCGAATCGACGTTCGGGCGCGCGGGTGTAATTCGCGTGCGGGCCGGCGTTGCGTCGACCTCTACCGCAACGTCGCCCTGTAGATTATCGGCGCGCAAGAGAAGATGACCCGAGCCGGGATGCAGCGCGACGAACTCCCCGTTTCGAAACTCGCCCAGCGACGAGGGAGAGACGCTGACTCGAATCGGGGCTTCCCCGGCCGCAACGTGATTTGCGGCGTCGAGCGCCGCGATGCGCAACGAAACTTCGGCGCCCGGAACCGCCCGCACGACAGTTGGCCGTGCGACTAAACGCACCGGCGGTCCAACCGGCGCGGTGCTATAGACGAACAGGCCATCGCCAACGGGGCGCTCGAGGCGATCGGACGGCGAGTTCGTCATGACGGCCTCGCTGTCGCCTAAGCGCCTGACCGCAATCGTCGAAGAGCCGCCGCCGTCGAATGCCAGCCCTTCGGTAGCACCCAACGAGCGCATCAACGCGGCGAACTCCGGCCGTTTCAAACCGACGCTGTCGGCCTGGCGTCCGTCCACCTCGATCAGAAAAAGCCGGCCGTCCGGTGCGATTGCCGCGCCCGAGCACGGGATGCGTTTGGAAAACTCCCTTCCGCTTGGGCCGTCGACGTCGTCGTACCAGTCGCCGTCGTGCAAGATCAGCGGGCCGCCGCCGATTGCGGTTGCGATCGAGCCGAGGTCGATCGGCTCNNTCGGCTCGAGCGTACCGCCGGCGTCGACGACGGTACCGACGTCAAAGCTGTCCACGGCGCTATACTCGCTCGGTCCGATGGCGACGTAATAGCCGGGTGGCTGCGTCGTGAGATTGTCGGCCATCCCCGTCACGCGATAGCGCGCGAGCGGCGGGGTTCCGGAGAGCGGCTCGAGATTCACGAGCGTTACGTTCTCCTGGGGACGAACGTGGCCGTACTCCGGCGTCAGCAGCGAGATGCCGCCGTTGGGCGGCGGGAGGTCGTCGATGGCGTTGAGCGACAGGGTGCGCTCGGTGGCTTGCAGTTCTCCCGAGAAGGAGAACTCGGCGATATGCGCGGACCCGTCGCGGTCGATGGCGAGCGCATACCGCTTATACGGGATCTGCAAAAGTGCACCGTTTCGAACGACGATGTTCTCGGGCCGATTGGTATTACCGATATCGAAGTAATCGCCGTTGATTCCGGCGACGGCTTTCGTTCGTTTCGCCATCGAGCCGACCGTCTCGCCCCGCGATTCGAGTGCGTCGTCGGCGAGCACGTTTTCGATGCGTACGTCGCCGCGATGCGGTTCGACGGCGACGACGTGAATCGAGAGAAGCCCGATGGACGTCAATAGCTGGTAATCGCCGTATTCGACGCCCGGGGCGACGCTTTCAATCGTCGGAGCTTGTTCGAGAATGCGAGGGAAGGGCGACGGCGGCTCGAGATGCACCGGCAAAAGCGCGATGGCAACGAGGAAGGCCAGAATCATGGTCGCCATACTGCGATGGCGAGGGGATAAGCGCCTGTCGCAAACGGCGCGTGTGCGACGCGCCGCAGCGAGCGCGCATCGAAGACGTCGATCTCGTTGTCACCTGCACAAGGAACGTAGAGCCGTTCGCTTACCGAATCCAGCGTAAGCTTCCACGGGATCGCGCACGTTGTGAGCACGGCGCGTTTCGGATGCAAGGTTCGAGCGTCGAGCACATCGATGGCACCTCGGTCCTCGTCGCCGACGAAAAGGGTATTCGTGCGTTCGTCCAGCGCGACCCCCAGCGGGAACGAAAGCTTTCCGCTGCGGGCGACGATGCGCGGGAAGGGGCCGTCCACCGAGATCTCGATCGCTTCCCCAGCTTTTCCAAACGGTGAATCCGTGGCTTCGTTCGAGATCGCATAGAGTCGCGTGCCGTCGGGAGAGAGGGCGAGCGAGAAGACGCGAGCCACCGCTGGAAAGCGCCGGATGACGCGCATCGAACGTGCATCTACGACGGCGACCGTTCCGTCGTTGGTGTTGGCAACGTAGATAATCTGGCGGCGCTCGTCCACGGCCAGGCCCTCTGCCGTTTCGCCGGTGCTGACGCGCGCAACGCTCGAATCGACTCCGACTCGGGTCAGTGCGCCGAGACCATTCCAATCTCGATCGGTGACAAAGATGGCATGCGTCGTCTCGTCGACGGCCACCTCATCGCCTGTAACGACGCCGCCGGCTCGTGTAACGCTCCAGGGAGAGAGGCTCGCGAGCGTCAAGGCGGTGCCTTGCGTATCGGTAACGGCGATTCGGCCGCGCCTGTCGACTGCGACGTCGCTTGGAACTCCACCCGTGGCGAGCACGCCGACGACGGAAAAGCTTCGTTCGTCGTGAAGGACGAGCCCCTCGTCGTACGATGCCACGAAGAGCAGCGGATGGTCGGAGGCCGGCGGCGCTGCGATTCGCAGATGCGTCGCGCCGAGTCCGCGCGCGTTCCCGATGGCAAGCAGCGCCGTTCCGCCGCGGCTTGTGATCGGGACTTCGTACGTACTGCCGTTGAGCAATCGCCCAGGCCCGAGAATCGATACCGAATATGGTGGCGTGATTCCCTCGACTCGAAGCGGGAGAAGGCTGCCGGGCAAATACGGCCAGCGCGATACGACGATCGCCGCCGTGGCGATATGCAATCGCTGGGTTTTGGCAGCTGCTCCGGTGAGCGTCAACGCCAGCGCGAGCAGACTGATCGCACGGAGCGAGACGCAGGTCGGCAGCGTAATCAAACGTTTGCGATGATGGCTTCGATGCGATCGAGGCCTTCAGCCACATCGGTGCCGGGCGCCACGAGCGTTTCGCCGGTCTTTCGGGGGTCGAACGTAAAGCTGGCCAACCGGTACTCACCGAACGTGCCGGCAACGATGGTCCCGTCCGGATCGATCGCGAACGCGCGCTGCGCCGAGCGGTCGAAGACGACGAGATAAACGCGCAGCTCGATCGCCCGCGCGCGCGCGATTCGTTCCAGCCACGGCTGACCGACGGCGGTCGTCCAGGAGAATAAAACGTAACCGGCGCGACGATAGGGCACGAGTCCTCCCGGATCGAGGACGGTTTCGTCGACCAAGGAAGCCAGCGGAATCGTTTGGTCGAGGAGCTCGCGGCGCGCGGGATCGGCACTCGAAAGCGCAAAGGCATCGTCGAGAAGATCCAGCCGGTCGTCGATGTCATTGGGAAGCGGTTCGTACGCGATCGCGAGCCGAAGCGGAGCGCTCGCGCGGCTTTGACGCACGGGCAGATGAATCGGCGCAACCCTGGTAGGCCGCCCCGCGCCAAACGTTATCGAAGCCTGCAACGTTTCGGGCTCGCGCTCTCCCGCTAGCGCGACGATCTCGCCCGCGCCGTCGACGATCTGACTCTTTCCGCAGTACGCGACCATGTCTAGCTCGCTGCCGCACTTGTTGGCGGCGATGAACGGCACGCGGTTTTCGTGGGCTCGGACGCGAGCCAACAGATCCGCTTGCACGTTCTCCAGAGCCTCCGGGTTGCGGCCGCTCGTTACCCAGGCCGTCGGCATAACGAGCACCTCCGCGCCGCGATCGACTAACGCGCGAGAAATCGTCGGCAGCCGGCCATCGGCGCAAATCAGCACACCGAGGACGCCGATCTTGGTCTTGATGGGCGCCAATCGCTGACCGCTTTCGAACCATTGCCGATCGAAGTGCCAGAGAAAAAGCTTGTCGGCATGGCCGGCAAGCGATCCATCTGCGTCGATTACGAGCGCGGCATTATGCGCACGTCCGTCGCGCATAACGGCGGCGCCCGCAACGATCACGGTCCCCGTGTCGCGGGCAATAGCGCGTAACCCTTCGATGGCATCTTGCGTTTCATGCGCGGCGAGCGGCGCCTTGCCGAGCACGTAGGCCGGGAACGTCGCTTCCGGGAGCACGATCAAGTCGGCTTTGCGCGACGCGAGACGGGCTGCATCGAGGGCGCGTTCGAGCCCCGAGCGGAAGTCGCCGCGATCGTGCGCGGCAAGCTGCAGCGCCGCGACCGTAATGGATCGAGCCATTTCGCGTCGTTCGCGGCGGCGATGGAACGCCCCTCACGCAATCGTTCCGGAAGGGCGGCCGCGCGGCCCAGGGAAAACAATACCTGTGAGACTTTCGCTATCGACGTTCTCATTATCAACGTTCTCATTTACGCTTGCCTTGGCGAGCTCGATCCTCGTGTTCGCCGTTCCTCAGTCTGCGACGCCTGCCGTCGTTGCGACGCCGAAGCCGACAGCAGCGCCGGGCAAAGCGTCCACGAAGAATGTCTGCGATGAGACCAAGAGCAAATGGGCGCACTTAAAGTGCGAGGAGTTCAATAGCTCGGCGCCGGGCGACGAGTACTTCGGCCGGATGAAGATGAGTTATCTCGGCATAGACAATACCTATAAAGATGGCGTGATTAGCGCCGGCGCCTACACGACCGATCCGCATCTGATCGCGAAACTCGATTTTGCGACCGAAGCATTGCGTCGATGGGCCGCCAAGTATCCAAACGATCCCGAGCTGGCGCGCTCCTATTACCTCGCCGTCCAGGTATTACGCAAGGTGTACACTCAGTCCGAGCAACAAGTGACCTGGGAGTTCATGCATTTGCTCGTCGTGAAGTACGGCAATACCTATTTCGGCAAGACTGAGAAGGCCGTCATTGCGCAGGGTTATACGGAACACTGGTTCGGCCTGGCACAACTCTGCCCCACGCCGCTTCCGCTCGGCGTCCTGCCGGAGGCCACGCCGAACGCTACGCCGGAGCCTTCGCCGGCGCCCGGTCATCCCGCCGTCGACCTGATCACGCCGCCGTGCGTTCAACCATCGCCGGTCCCGGATCAACCGGATACGTTGATTCCCCTCGGTCCCTCGCCAACGCTCAGTCCCGCACCAATGCTCGGCCCCTCGCCAAACCCACACGTCACGAAAGCGCCGAACGCAGTCTAACGTAACCGACCCGAGATGGAAGGCTGCCCTTCGTCCTTCGACTGTGCTCAGGATGACAAGCAACGGTAAGAAAAAAGCCTCCGCGTTTTAGCGGAGGCTTTTTCTTTGCCGTAATGGCGTGAAGCTTAGATCTTCAGGCCAATACCTGCGTACGGGCCGCTCTCCGAAATACCGATCGGTGCGGCATTGAGGTTGTAACCACGATCGCCTTGGAAGCCGCCTTCAAAGAAGAGCGGGAACCCTGGGAACGTGTAGGTGAAGCCGATGTCGTACTTCAGGACGTTGTAGCCGACCTTGTACGTACAAGGAGCGGTCGGCGGCGAGCAGGCCATAGCTACACTGTTGTAGTTGCCCTGGACGTCGAAGAAGTAGTAGGCGCTTCCCTGGAACGAGAAGGGCCGATCGAGATCGGGTAGTTTCTGCAGACCGACGCCTGCGCCGTCCTGCGTGGGATAGCCGTAGTTGTCCATGCGTGACATGTACGCGCCTGCGAGATAGATGCGCGGCTTTAGGATTCGAAGACCTAATGCCGCCGTGAAGTCGTAGTCGTGTCCGTTAAACGCCGGAACGGCCGATTGGCCGAGTCCGCCGATCGTTGTAACGAAGCAGTCGGCTCCGCCGCAGGGGTGATTCCAGTTCCACTGACGGTAATCGATTGCCACCATCCAGGGGAGGTTCATGACGGGAATCTCGATGGCGCCTTGGAGGCGGTACGAGAAGCCGTTGTTGTTATTATCGCTGGATACGCCCGGAACGAATTCATTGTAGACTTTCGGCGAAATGATGTAATCGCCGGCTACGTAGAAGTCGTAGTACGGTTTCTGCGTTGGCATCGGTGTGGGCGGTGGCGGCGGCGGGGGCGCCGGTGGGGGCGGTGCCGGGGTCGGCGGCGGAGTCGGCGGTATGTAACGCACGACGACCAAACGCTTATCGGCAACCCAAAGAACGTACGCGCCCATGCCTTCCGAGATGACTCGGACTGGTACGAGAACGACGCCTTGATACATCATCGGCGGCACGTCCAGCGGACGAGACTCACCGTTGATGATGACCTCCGGCTTGCCGACGGTCACTTTGACCTCGGCCCCGGCTTTGCTGACCGTCACGGTCTTCGTGCTCGCGTCGAATGACACGGTTGCGCCCATTTGCTCGAACATCGAGCGAAGTGGAATTAAGAGCGTTCCGCCCCGCACCAGTGCCGCAAGGACGCGGCCTTGCTTCAGAATATCGGGCTTCGAATAGACGTGATGGTCGTTATAGAGAATAGGATACTGCCCCGACGGGGGGGAACCGAAGTTCGCCGGCGGAGCAGGGTTCGCTCCCTGGTCTTGCGCGATCGCGTTGGTTCCAATGTTGCCATGCGATGCGCTAGGCTGGGCTGCGACCGCGTTGAGTCCGAGTCCGGCTACCATTAGCGCGGCCAGGACTCCTGTGCTCAGTCGCTTCAATGTGTCCTCCTAGCTGTTATGAGACCTGTGGGATGCCTTTGACCGGCCCTAGGGACGGGCTCTAGCACTGCCCGTTGCACTCTTTTCGGGAAACGGCCGATTGCCTCCCCTGCACTGAGAGGCCGGGGCCCCTGTGGGTTCGGTTGTTAGCCAAGCTTCTCGCGAAGCTTCGCGAGGAACTTAACCTTGTCGATGATATAGCGCTCGTGGGTGCCCTCTGCGACGGCTTCCTGCTCGTCGAAAACCTGGACGGCAAAGCTGACACGCGGGCCGTCGAGCATCACCACTTCGACCTCCGTCCTGACGATAAAACCGACCGGAACCAATTTGCTATGCTCCAGATCGATATTCGTGCCGAGGGTAACTTGTCCGGCGCTCAAAATGGGTTCGATGCAATGAATCGCGGCGGTCTCGACCATCTGGACCAGCACCGACGTGGAGAGCACGTCGATGCCCTTGTTGCCGGTTTTTTCGGCCGTCATCCACTCCTCGACGCGGCTTTGGAGACTGTACGAGCGGCCGATGTCGAGTTTCGCGCTCATCCCAGCGGAGATACGCCCTGCAGCCGATTACCTCATGCCGCGGTTCTAGCACAGGGCCGAATAAGGCTTGAATCAAATGGCACCGCTCGCCGTATATGAGACCATGAAGGATCGGGTTGTGAATCAGATGCTTAGAATGACGCTGTTGACGGTCGCCGCTATGGCCGGACTGGCGCTCGTCGCGTGTGGCAAGCCGCCGCCTCCGGGACCGATGCCGCTGAGCGTCGATGCTGCCGCCGCCACGCGTCAGACCATCGCGACCTACGTCACGCTCGACGGACAGATCTCTCCCCTCGACCAGTCAACGCTCGCCTTTCAGCAAAGCGGCACGATCACGAAGATCACCGTGAATATCGGCGACATGGTAAGGAAGGGGGCGCTCCTGGCGACGATCGATCCCTCGACCCTGCAGGCTCAGCTCCAGCAGGCGCAGGCACAAGCGGCGCAGGCCTCGGCTTCGGCGCAGGGCGCGGTCGTTGGGTATCCGGTTCAGACGCAGACCAACGCGGCAACCCTGCAAACTGCGAAGGCGGCACTGGCAAACGCCAAGCTGGTCTTCAATCAAAATCAGCAGCTGTACAAACAAGGCTACGTCTCTGAGACGCAGCTGCAGCAGTCGCAGGCGAACTACATTCAGGCGCAGCAGGCGTATAACAACGCGGTCGTAGGACTGCGCAACAACGTCGTTAGTCTCCAAAGCGTACGTTCGCAGCAGGCTCAGGCAGCAGCCGCCGCGGCCCAAGCGCGAGTCTTAGGAACGCAATTGTCACAGACGTACCTGTACGCCCCGTACGACGCGGTTGTCGCGAACCGCTTGCTCGATCCCGGCGCGTACGCCTCGCCCTCTCAGCCGGTGCTGCAGGTCGCTCGCATCGATCGCGTTTGGATTAACGTCAACGTGCCCGACGACGATCTGCCCTACGTTCGCTCGGGAAGCGTCGTTTCGTTCGAGTCGTCTTCCTTGCCCGGACGCCTCTTCAGGGCTCCGATCGGTACCGTCAATGCAGTGCCGACGTCGGGGACGCTGTCGTACCTAGCTCGACTCGAACTGCAGAATCCCGGTTACGTGCTGCGAGGCGGGATGCTCGTGACCGTAACGGTGACGAAGGAACGAGCCGTCGGGGCCACGGTAGTTCCACGCAGCGCCGTGGCGCAGACTCCCAGCGGCAACGTGGTCTACATCGTCACCGGCAACAAGGCGCAAGCGGTCCCGGTTCGCATCGGAGTACAGACCGACACGCTCGCGCAGGTGATCGGCCCTCGGATACAACCGGCGATGATGGTGATAACGACGCGTCCCGACGCTCTTAAGGATGGCAGCCCGGTCGCCGTCGCCAACGCAACCTCGTCCGCGCCCTCGGGCGCCGGTGCGGTGCACTAAGGATGAAGCGAAGCGCACTCTCCGCGCGAGCGCTCGGCGCGGCGCTCCTGCTTGGCGGCCTGGTTACCGGAGTCGGCTTGGCGCAGAGCACGCCGAATCCGAGTGACCAAGTCGTTCCGGGCGTTACGATGCCCTCGCCTATGCCTCAACCGACGGTCAGCGGAACGCCGATTCCATATCCGGCCTACGGAACGCCGGCCCCCGACGTCCAGCAGTTGACGCCGAAGAAGGGCATTCCGCAATCGATATCGCTCACCGACGCGGTCCGGATCGGCGTTGCGCTCTCGCCGGTCTTTGCAAATGACAATGGGCAATGGGCGGCGATCCACGCGAAGTACACGTCGGAGCTGCAGGCGCTCTACCCGGCGCTGAGCGGCAATGCCCAGGCGGCGAAGTCGTATACGAACGGTTCGTCGGGGGCAATAAGCAGCCCGAGCCCGCCCCCCGGCTCCCTGGCGCCAGTCAGTAAGCCAACGAAGGCGCCGTTCGGAGTCTATAGTCAGAGCACGGTTTCGAGCGAGTCGGCGACGATTTCGATTACGCAACTGATTTACGATGGCGGCCGCACGATCGCGGCGATCCGTTCGGCTAAGGAGGCCGACATCGCCGGCCGTGCGACGCTCCTGCGCGATCTCCAGACGCTGGCGCTCAATATCGCCAACGCCTACTATACGGTGCTCGAGGATAATGCGACGGTGACCGCGGACGCGCAACTCGTCCACGAGTTCGAGGTCAACGAAGCTTCGGTCGCGGCGCAGATTCGCAACGGCGCCGCGCCGCGCTCGGACATCGCCGCGGCGCAGTTTCAGACTGCGCAAGCGAAGGGAAACCTAGTGACCGCGCAAGGCGCCGCGATCGGCGCTCAGGGAACCTTCGCAACGACGCTCGGGCTCGACGCCGACGCCATGGTCGTGCCGAAGTCGCTGCGGGCACAACCGCCTGCTCCAAATCCGACCTACGCGGCTTCGTTGAAGCGCGCGCTGGTCATGCGCCCCGATTACATTGCGGCGGCATACACCGTCGAATCGGATCAGGAGGGCGTTCGCTATGCAAAACTGGCCCGGTTTCCAGTTCTGACGGCCTCCGGGAACGACGGCGTCAGTAGGACCTTCATCGACTGTTATTCGAGCACCTCAATCGACAATAAGGGAAACGTAACTCCGTTTTCGGAGTGTCCCGCGCCGCCGGGTTGGTCTAACGACAAATCCATCGCCCTGAACCTAACGATTCCGCTTTACGATCAAGGTCTGACCAACTACAACGTCGCCGTCGCGGCATCGCAGCTCGATCAGGCGCTCGCGACGCTCAACACCACGAGGCTTACGGTCGAGTCGGACGTGCGTTCGGGCCTAGCCACGCTGATTTCGGCCCGGGCGTCGCTCGTGCAGGCGCGCTCGGAACTCACGTCGGCGCAGGTATCGCTGGACGCGACGCAGGCGCAATACCGGGTGGGAGCGACGACGATTCTCAACGTCGTCACCGCCGAGGCAAACCTGAGCACCGCGCAATCCGCATACATTACGGCCCTCTACGGCGTTTATACGGCCGAGCAAAACTACTTATACGCCACCGGTGTTAGCGACGTTCAGCTCTAAATGACGCCGGCAGCTTCGCAAGCGCCGGCGACGATATCGGACCCAATCAACGCGGCGATCCTTGCGATTTCCGAAGATCGTCTGACGGGTTTTCAAACCGATCCTTTTGGTGAGATCGCCGCGCGCAGCGGCATCGGCGTGCAGACCGTTATCGAACGCATCGTCGCGATGCTGCAGGCCGGCACGATTCGGCGCGTGCGCCAAACGCTGCTTTCCACGAGCCTCGCGCGTGGAGCGCTCTGTGCGTGGGAAGTCCCAGCCGAGAAGCTCGATGCCGCTTTCGATTACATGTTTCGTGAAGATCCGTTCTCCGGTCACGTCGTTATCAGGTCCACGGACTCCGTTTCGGCCGGGAGCAGTTATCGGCTTTGGACGACGCTCAAAGTCCCGCAAGGCTTCTCGCTGCACAAGCACGCGCAATGGCTGAGCCGCCAAGTGGGGGCGCAACGTTTTGCGATCATGCCGGCGAAAATGCTCTTCGCGCTTGGAGTCGGCCACGTTCGCCGGCGTGGGCTCGAACCGGGCGCGCGCGCCGACGAGCCGGCTCGGCCACTCGATACGTCGATCGTCGAGCTCTCCGAGCAACAATGGAACGTGCTGGTTGCTCTGAAGCGAGAGTTTGCACCCGACGAACTCGTGCGCGACCTTTGGGCGGCGCGCGCTCGAGAGGCCGGCGTCGATCTCCAGACGTTTGTTGAGTTTGCTCGGGAACTTCAGGAGCTCGGCGTAATTGGGCGATTCTCGACTTTTCTGGAGCACGTCAAAGCGACTGCCGGCGACGAACGCGTGACTCGGTATAACGCGCTCTTTCACTGGGCCGTGCCGCCGTGCTTTGAGGTTCGCGCCGGTCGCGAGATCGGGCGCCATTACGTTATCACGCACGCCTACTGGCGGGAGGGCGGCCCCGAGTTTCACGACGTCAACGTCATGGCCGTCGCGCACGGAATGGAGAAGCCGGTCGTACTTGCGCATAAAGCGGCGATCGACCGGCACTTACGCGAGGCCGGGGTGGAGTTTGCCTATACCAACGTCTTCTGGGGCGGTCGCAGCGAGATCAAACCGTCGGAGATTGCTCCGAGCGCCTATCGCGACTTTTGCGCGCAACGCGGCATCGATTCCGAATCGATGCTTGCCGGGCCCGACGACGAAGTAACCTCTGCATGAGGATCGGAGTCGTTCGCGCCGTAGGGGCGCTCGCCATAGCCGTAGCCGGCTGCAGCAAGGTTTCAAACGGTGGCGGCGGCGCGGGCGCAGGCGCTAACCCGTGGACCGAGCCGGGAGTGCTGCGGTGGTCGGCGTTCGCCGACCCCAAAAGCCTGAACCCGGTGCTCGACTCGGGCACGCCCACCCTCGACCTTTCGATGTTCATTTTCTCCTGGACGGTGCGCTACGATCAGAACGGGCGCCCGGTGCCCGATGCCCTGCGGGAGATTCCGACGATTCAAAATGGCGACGTCAGCAAAGACGGCTTGACTCTGAAGTACAAACTGCGGAAAAACATCGCGTGGCAAGACGGCGTCGCGTTGACTTGTGACGATCTGAAGTTCACGTGGCAAGCGGTCATGAATCCCCACAACAACGTCGTAACGACCGACGGCTTCAAAGACATCGGCACCATCGACTGTTCCGATCCGACGGTGGCCGTCATCCATATGAAGAAGCTCTACGCGCCGTTCCTTCAGCAGTTATGGAGCGTCAACGGCAACGCGCCGATCCTTCCGGCGCACCTGCTCGCGAAGTACAACGACGACAAAGGCTCGTTCAATACCGCTCCGTACAACGCGCTGCCGGTCGGCAGCGGGCCCTTCAAGGTCGTCGCCTGGAATCGTGCACAGGACGTGCGCATGGTCGCCAATCCCAATTTCTATCTCGGCAAGCCGAAGCTCAATGAGGTGATCTACAAGATTCTGCCCGACGAAAATACGGCGGTGACGCAACTTCAGACGCACGAGCTGGATATGCTTGCCAAGGGCAGCGGTATGAAGTGGCCGGAGTATGCAGCGCTGGCGGCCGACCCGCATAACGGTTTGAAGGCGATTCGCGTCGATGCTTTCGCGTTTACGCACATGGATTTCAATCTCAGGCATCCGATCGTTGACGACGTGCAGGTGCGCCGCGCTCTCGCGTACGCGACGGACAGAAACGAGATCATCAGTAAAGTGCTGCATGGTTCCGCGATTCCCGCCGACACCGATCAGCAGCCGCACTACTCCTGGGCCTACACGACCGACGTCGCGCACTACCCCTTCGATCCGGCGAAGGCCGCCGCGATCTTCGACTCTGACGGATGGAAAATGGGGCCGAGCGGGATTCGCGTAAAGGACGGGACCAGGCTCGAGTTTACGCTGAGTACGCAGACCGAGTCCACATATGGAAAGGCGGTGGAAACCGTTCTCCAGCGCCAATGGCACGAGGCCGGCGTGCAGGCCGACGTCAAGAACTATCCAACGAGCGAGTTTTTTGACAATTCCTCGAACGGTACTTTGCAGGGCGGTCACTACGACGTTGCGCTATTTGCCTGGTTGGCGGCGGCCGATCCCGACGATAGCGCGATCTACTCGGGGGATAACTTCGCGCCGCACGGACAGAACGCCATGTTCTGGAACAACCGCGTGGCGACCGCTGCCATGAACGATGCGCTGAACACGATCGATCAAGCTCGCCGCAAGCGCGATTACGTCGTCGTCCAGCAGCAGTTGACGCTCGACGTCCCGACCCGCATCTTCTATTTCAATCGCATGCCGTACGTGTATAATACCGACCTAAAGGGCTTCGAGCCATCCCCCGTCATCTCGGCATTTTGGGATCCATGGAACTACTCGATCTAAGGAGCGTGAGGCCATGTTGAGGATTTCTCGCTACGTTGTCGCCTTGGCGGTGGTAGCCTTACTCTGTTCGTGCACCAAAGCGGGGCAGGATTCGAACCCCCATTATCTGCGTATCGCGGACGGAAGCGGCGATATTCCAACGCTGAATCCGCACCTCTTCACCGAAGCGCCGATCGGCTACATCGCGGAGATGACGCAAGCCTATCTGGTAAAGTACGACGCGCAGAACCAGCCGTATCCCGAGCTATTGACCTCCGTTCCGACGCTGGCGAACGGCGGCATCAGCAAAGACGGGGATACGATTACGTGGCATCTCCGCAAGGGAGTGCGCTGGTCGGACGGCGTCCCGTTTACGGCCGACGATCTCGTCTTCTCCACAAAAGTCGTCCTCAACCCGGCAAATAACGAAGTCGGGCGTGACGGTTGGAACCTCATCACCAAGATGGACGAACCCGACAAGTATACCGTCGTCTATCACCTCCGCCATCCGTACGCCTCCTACGAGCCGACGTTTTTCGGCAGTGCCGGTGCGAATCCGACGGTGCTGCCCAAGCATATCTTAGGCGGCCTTCCGAACATAAACCACGCAGCCTACAACGCGAAACCCGTGGGGATCGGTCCGTTTCGCATCGTCGACTGGCGGCGTGGCGAAGGCGTCGATATGGAGCCGAATCCCTACTACTTCCGCGGCATGCCGAAGCTCAAACGCGTAACGTACAAATTTATCCCATCGCGCGACACGCTCGTGACGTCCATGCAGACGGGCGACGTGGACCTGTGGCCGCAAGCGCCCGCATCCTTCATCACGAGGCTTCTCGGTCTTTCTAACTTCACAACGGACGTCATAATTACACCGTGGTACACGCACCTCGACTTTAACGTTACGCGGCCGCTCGTCAGCGACGTACGCGTTCGTCAAGCCATACGCTATGCAATCGACCGCCCCACGCTGGTCGCCAAAGTCGTGCACGGTTACGGAGTCATCCAAGAGAGCACGGTATCGCCGAACGTCCCGATCGCCCCGAGCATTCCGTTCGTTTCCTACGATCCCGCTAAGGCAAAGCAGCTCTTGGACTCAGCGGGCTGGCGCGTCGGACCCGACGGTATTCGAGTCAAGAACGGAGCTCGATTGTCGCTCCAGTTCCCGTACTATACCGGCTCGTCGGCGGCGGACGAAACGGTCGAGTTCCTCAGATCGGAGCTCAAGGCAATCGGGATCGACATTCAGACGCGACAATACTCTCCGGCCATGTTCTTTGCAGCCTATCAAGATAACGGCATCGTGTATGGCGGCAAGTGGGACATGACGATGTTCGCTTGGCAAACGGATCCGATTGGTGAAATCTCAAACATTTGGGAATGCGATCAAATTCCACCCAACGGTCAAAACGTCACGCGTTTTTGTAACAAGCAGCTCGACGCGCTCTTAGAGCAGTTTAAACTCACGTACGATAGCGAGGCGCATCGCAAGATCCTCGAGCAAGAAGAGAAGATCATTTCCGCCAACGTACCGAATATCGTGCTATACGTTTGGAAAGCGGGCAACTCGTATAATAAGAACCTTACGGGCTGGAAGCCGGGAGCGTGGACTCCGTTTGACGATATGGGCAATGTCGATATATAGCGTAGGCGAGGAGCGCGCAGCCTAGCAACGGGAGCCCGCGCAGGAAGGCCCACAACGGTGCGACGGCCAGCAGACCGCCGGCGCGTTGCTCCGCCAGCCAAACCTCGGCAATGCTAGCGTTTGAACTCGCGTGGAAATCGCGCAAAGAGTCGGGCCACACCGGTGCGGGATGATGCGCGGAAAGCAGGGCCGCCGCGGTGAAGAGCACCGCGATGGGCAGCGCCATGCGCCAAGCGATGCGCGCCTCGGCGGCGTCACCGAGCGCGACGAACGCGGCTAACGCCGCGATTGCGAGCAAGGCGCTTTGAGCGATGCCTGTGGGCCGTTGCGCCAAACCGAGCCAATCGATCGAGACGAGGAGCGCGCCTGCCAGCGCGAGCGACCGCGCCGTCGCGCGCGTGCGTAACGCGCACCAGAGCGCGGCGGGATAAGCGATCAGAAGATCGTGTTCGTGCAAGAATATTGCAACGAACGGGACGAGCGCCGACCACGCTGCAAATCGAGCAAATGCTTCGCGTACGCGCAGCGCGAGGAGTAGCGCGGCCGCCACCGCGAGGATTGCCGCGCCGGCTGCAATCAGCTGCGCATTGCGCGGCGTCGCGCCAAAACCGTACGCGATCGCGGCCGGGGCTAACTGAATCGTCACGAATCGCTCGGCCGCGCCGTGAGCGGCCGCGGCTCTTGCATAGGCCACGGGCCAATTCCAGCCGGCGGCTACAACTCCCAAGGCGTAGGTAGCGGCTGCTGCTGCGGCGATTGCAAGCGCCGCGCGCGGGCGTTCGAGCTGCGACGTTATTCCGAGCGCGACGTTGGGTGCGACAAACGCGAGGGCCGAGGCGCCCGTGGCCATCGCTATGGAACGATCGGCGAGCACGACGAGCAGCGTCGCTCCGAGGAATGCCGGCAACGCGAGCTGTCCCAGTGCGAGATCGCTCGTGATCGGCCCAAATGCAATCGCCAGCGCCAGTGCGGCGCAGAGGACGAACGCGCTGCGCGCTGCGCCGCTCGCGCGAAGCACCGTGATAGTTAGGCCGAGAAGCGCGCCCGCGAGGATGACTAGCCAGAGTGTGGCCGCCGTTTGATAGGGCAGTCGCGCGAAGAGGCTCCAGAGCAGCAGCGCCGGCGGCGGATTGATGAACGGCAAGAGCTCGTCGCGTCGTGCGTCAACGCCGGGGACGCGCCGCTCCGCCTGCCAGATTTCTTTAGAGTAAGGATCGACATTGGCGTTCCACGCCGATCCGGCCGACCAGTACGCCTCGAAGTCGCGCAGGGGCGGCCCCGGCGTCGGCAACGGGCGTGCCGCGAGAAGAGCGATCGTGATCGCAACGCACGCGAACGCAAGCGGCCATGCGCGATTCACCAGCCGAAGGCGCTTGTCGAGCCGGGAGTCGCGATCGCGTGTGATTGCGACATGACGAGGAGCAGTCCCAGGAGCGTTGCGAGATACCAGACGCTCACGCGGCCGCGCGCGCTAAACGTCATGTTTGCGGCTCGCGGATCAACGTGACCGCGCCACGCGGCGATAATCGAGGGCAGCCCGAGCGCGCCGATGATTACAATGAAGAGCAGCGGGATGTGCCAAACAATTGCAAAGCCGACGAAGAGAATGAAACCGGCGATCCAGAGCGGTGGCCACACGGCGCCGATGATTCGGCCGCCGTCGAACGGCGGCACGGGAAGCATGTTGAAGAGGTTCAAGAACGCCGAAAGATCGGCGCATGCGAACCAAAAGCGATCGTGCGTTACGTCGCCGATAGCATAGCAGGCCGCGGCGAGCCCGAGGCCCGTCAGCGGTCCCGCCAGCGCGATGTAGGCATCCTGCTCCAGATCGTCCGGAGCAGCGCCCGCGGTAAACGCGCCCAACAGCGGAATGAAGGCCGGCAGGCGTGCCGGTAAGCCGTACGCGCGAAACGCGAAGTAGTGCCCGAGCTCGTGCGCTAGCAAAAGCATCATCACGACGACCGCAAGCTTCCAACCGAAGATTACGACGTAGATCCAGAGCGAGAGTAGAAAGCTCCAGCTGATCCCAAAGAGCTTGGCGCCGATAAAAAGTAAGAACTTGAACTTTACGAGGAACGCGACGACGGCGGCGAGGATCGCGCCGATGCCTCGGTTACGCCGTTGGACCGGCTTGGGAGCTTCGGGCTCCCCTTCGGACGGCGGCGGCGCGGGGGGCTGGAGGTAATCCACGTTCTAGTCTTCAACCGCGACTCGTGCCGGTCATCGTAATCCTTGGCGGGGGCTTCGCCGGAATGGCCGTAGCGCGCCGGCTCGAACGGCGCCTGCGCCCCGACGAAGCCGAGATCGTCGTCCTCAGCCGTGAGAACTACACGCTCTTCACGCCGATGCTTCCCGAGGTAACGTCCGGCGAGCTCGAAGTCCGTCACGTCGTTACGCCTATCCGCGAGCAGTTACGGCGCAGCCGCTTCGTTCTGGCCGACGTCGACGAGATCGACGTCGGAGCGAGCAAGGTGAAGTACCACCACGTTCTCACCGGCACGAGCGTGGTCCAACCCTTCGATCAGCTCGTGCTGGCGCTCGGAGCCTCCACCTCGACCTTCGGTCTGCCCGGCGTCGCGGAACACACGTGGGCGCTCAAGACGCTGGACGATGCCGACGCGCTGCGCAACCATTTGGTTTGGCTCTTGGAACTGGGGGACACGATCGACGATGACGCGCGGCGCAAGCGCCTCCTGACCCTCGTCGTCGTCGGCGGCGGTTTCACGGGAGTTGAAACGGCGGGCGAAATCGTGGAGCTTTTTCGAAGCGTGTTGCGCTTCTACAAGCGCTTGCAGCCGAAACAAGTCAAGATGATTTTGGTCGAAGCGGGACCCACCTTGCTGGCCGGTCTTCCCGCGAAGATGGGCGAGTATTCGCGCCGCGTCCTCGAGCGTCGCGGGGTCGAAGTGATCACGGGCGACGGCGTAACCGGTGCGGACTCGAGCAGACTCAACCTTCAGAGTGGACGCCGCATCGAGACCGAAACCATCATCTGGAGCGCCGGCGTGCAACCTTCGCGCACGGTTGCGAAAGCCGCTCTGCCGAGGACGAAGCGCGGTGCGATCGAGACGCAGAGCGACATGCGTGTCGCGGGGATCGCCGGAGTCTGGGCGCTCGGAGACTGCGCGTCGATTCCCGACGGAGAGGGCGGCGTCTATCCTGCGACGGCACAACACGCAATTCGTGAAGGGCCGTGCCTAGCCGACAACATCGTGGCCGTGTTGCGGGGCAAACCGACGAAGCCGTTCCGGTACAACTCGCTCGGCATGATGGCCGCATTGGGAGGGCGCAAGGCCGTCGCACAGCTTCCTGGCAACTACGTCATTACCGGTTTCATCGCGTGGTTTCTTTGGCGCACCTATTATTTGTTGCGGCTGCCCGGCCTGGACCGCAAACTTCGCGTCGCCTTCGACTGGACGCTCGAGTTGCTTTTCCCTCGGGATACGGCCGAACTGCGCCTTGGCGAACGCCAAACTGAAGTGAAGCACGAAGAGATGCTCTCGCGCCCGTAGAAGGCTCACAGATGCTCCGCGAGCCGATCGAACGCCTCATTCGAGATCCCAAAGAGTTTACGCGCGACGTAAAATTCCCCGATCCCGGTGAGATCCGCATTTATGACGAGACGCTGCGCGACGGCGAACAGATGCCGGGCGTCTGCTATACGCCGGGCCAAAAGCTGGAGATTGCCAAAGAGCTGGCCGCCATCGGCGTGCACATCATGAGTGTGGGCTTTCCGGCAGCGTCGGCGAGCGATCGCCGCACCCTGCAACTCGTCATGGAGGCCAAGCGACGCGGCGAGTTAGGCGACGTCGAGATCGTCGTCATGTGCCGCAGCAACCGGAGCGACATCGACGTTACGGTCAAAACCCTGCGCGACGTTGGAATCGAACCGCGGGAAGTGACGTTCTTCGTCTTTACCAGCGGCAGCGATCTGCATCTGAAATATAAGATCGGCAAGACCCTGTTGCGTTACGAGGGACGCGACGAGCGCGAGTGGCTCGATCTGCCGTTGGCGTTCTACCGTGAGGCGAATATCCGTCTGCAGTGCGACGCGATCCGGCACGCCCGCGAGTGCGGCGTGGAACGCATTGAGTTTGGCGCCGAGGATGGCAGCCGCGGCGACGTCGCGTACTTCATCGAGTATTTCAAGGCCGGTCTGGAGGCCGGCGGGACGCGCCCGGCGTGGCCCGATACGGTGGGCACGCTGACGCCCGAAGCGACGCGCTGGTACTGTTCGCGCATCGTCGCCGCGTTACCGCAAGGCTTACCGATCGTCGCGCATCTTCACAACGATTACGGCTTGGGGACCGTCAATGCGATCACCGCCGTTTCGAGCGGCTTCAAGGTCGTTTCGGTGACGGCTAACGGTTACGGCGAGCGCGCCGGCAACGTCAAGCTCCACGAGTTCGTTGTCGCACTGCGCGTTCTCTACGGCATCGAACTGCCCGGCTTCAAGTATCAAAAGTTGCGCGAGCTGGCGCGCTTCATGGAGCGCATGAGCGGCATTCCGCTGCAGCAGCACGAGCCGATCGTCGGCTCCAAAGTCTTCGCACACGAGTCCGGCATCCATACCCAGGCCATGCTGATCGACCACCGGATGTATGAAGCAGTTCCGGCCGAACTCGTGGGCGCAGACACGAGCTGGGTTTTTGGAAAACACACCGGCGCCGCGCTCGTCGAGGATACGCTGCGCCGTCACGCCCAGCGCCTCGCACACGCCGGCGTCGAGCATTCGCCCGACCTGGCGCATCGTGTAACCGACGAAGTCAAACGACTACGCGAAGAGCGCGCCGCCTCGAGCAAAAGCGAAGAGACGATCGAACTCTACGAGGTCGCGATGCGCCGCCTTTCGCTAAGTGAAGAAGACGTCGTCGACATCGCGATCGCTTTGGGAACCCCCGCAAAAGCATCCTGAGCCCTCCCGACGTCATCCTGACCCTTCGACTCGGCGGTTCCGCGCCTCGCTCAGGACTGCGCTTCGCGCGGGCGCTAAGGAATGTCATCCTGAGCCTGTCGGATGTCATCCTGAGCCTGTCG
>PMHJ01000002.1 GCA_003158175.1 Candidatus Cybelea septentrionalis | reverse complement strand
TCCACCCCGATTCAACACATCGTCGTCATCGTTCAAGAGAATCGCGCTTTCGACGATTTCTTCTCCACGTTTCCCAATGCCGACGGTGCGACCGAAGGGCTGGAAAAGTTGCCATCGGGAGACCAGTACGTACCCCTGCAAGAGGTCAACCTCGTCGAATCGTGTGATTTCCACCACTCGTACAATAATTATCTGAAAGCCTACGACGGTGGCAAAATGGATGGGTTCAACTTGGAAGGCGCCACCGGTAAGTGTAAAAATAAAGCCAGCGGCCAATACCAATACGTCAATCCGACGCAGATCGCGCCGTACTGGGACATGGCGATGCAATATGTCCTGGCCGACCAAATGTTTCAGACCCAAGGTAGCGGGAGCTTCACCGCGCACCAGGATCTGATTGCCGGCGGTACGACGTTCAACAAGAAGAAGACCAGGAGCCTCGTCGACGTCCCGACGGGAGTGCCCTGGGGATGCGACGCGCCACCCGGAACGCGTACGTCAGTCATAGAATTCACGGGTTCGCTGCTGAAGTACCGAAAAAACAAGGGACCATTTCCCTGCATGAATTACGAGACGATGCGCGACCTGCTCGATGCCATGAGCATTTCGTGGAAGTATTACTCCCCGCCGGTCGAAGGCGGAACGGGAAGCCTTTGGAACGCCTTCGACGCCATCAAGGCGGTGCGCGACGGGCCCGAATGGGGAGTGAACGTTACCAACTCGGACACCCAGATCTTTACCGACATCTCAGGCAACGCGCTTCCCGCGGTTTCGTGGGTTATTCCCGACGGCACAGACTCGGATCATCCCGGGCAACAGGGCGGTGATACCGGCCCCTCGTGGGTGGCCAGCGTCGTCAATGCCATCGGCCAGAGCACCTATTGGCAAACGACTGCGATCGTCGTTGTCTGGGACGACTGGGGGGGCTTTTATGACCACGTGCCACCGCCGTTCCAGGACGATTATGGCGGCCTGGGCTTCCGCGTTCCCATGATCGTCGTGTCGCCCTACGCGCTGGGCGGAGGAAGCCCAAACTACGTCTCGCACACGCAATACGAGTTCGGCAGCATTCTCAAGTTTATCGAGCAGACGTTTGGATTGGGCAGCTTGGGCACGAGCGACGAGCGGGCCACCAGCATCGTGGACTGCTTCAATTTCACGCAGCAGCCTCGCCCGTTCACCGTCATTCCGTCAAAATATAATCGCTCTTACTTCATCCATAGGGGGCCAACGAACGTGCCAGTCGATACCGAATGATGCAGCATCAAACGTCTTTCCTACGCCTCGCCAGTCTTTGGGCGCTCGCCTTGCTCGCGGGGTGCGGCGCACAACAGCTAACGCCGGCGAACGCTCTACCTGCGGCACCGATGGCGTACGATGCAAAGGGCGGCGCTTACGCCTATACGTGCCAGAGCGAAACGAGCAAGGTCGACTGCCTGGTCTTCCAAGGCACCAAGCTGGTCCGGACCCTCACCAAGGGTTTAAAAAAACCTCTCGGCGTCGCGGCCGGCAAGGACGGACTCTTCTACGTCGCCGACGGGTCGGCTAAAGACATCTTCGTCTACTCGGCCGGCGGTGCGAAACTCGTTTCGACGCTCAGCGACGGCACCAACGCACCCGTCGACGTCGCCGTCTACAACGACGAGGTCGTGGCATCGAATAAAACCAGCTTAACGTTCTTCGCAAAAGGCGCTACGAAGCCGACGCTGACGCTCAAGGATAAGACCGCGGTCCAAGGAAGCGGCGCGGCCTTCGATAGTGCCGGAAACTGCTATTGGAGTTTTACCACGAAATCGGGCGCGAGCGTTGACGAGTTCAAAGGCTGCAAAGGTAAAGCCGTTAATCTGAAGATCGCTCCCGGAACGCCCTACGGCATCGCTTTCGACGGGAATGGAAACCTATATTACACGAGCTACAATGGGTCGGACAGAAGCATCTATGCGTGCTCCGGCGTAAAATCGTGCGCTGCGACCTTCACGACGCTTACCTTTGTCGATCCGCAATACCTGAACTTCTCGTCGAATTTCGCAGACATATGGGTCGACGATCCCGGCAGTTATGGGTGCTATTGCAATGGACTTTACGGAATCGACGTCAAGACCGGAAAGGAAGTCGCAACGATCCTAAGCGACATGTCGTTCTTCGATCCCCCCACCGGCGTCGCCGCGGGCCCCGGCCCTCTGTAGATCGTACTTCCGGTCTCGTTATCCGGGGTCCGGGTCGCGATGGTCGGGCGCCTGATGCATGAAGTAGTCAATGCCGTGTTCCGAGGGAACCGTCTCGAACGGCCTCGGCGGTTTTTTGAAATCGAAGGCGTCGTCGGGCACCGTCGCGCGCTTATCGCTCGCCGCTAGCGCCGGCAGCCCGAAGGTCTCCTCGACAAACTTCAAGATGCTCCCGTGCTCGTAATGCGTGTGCGAGACGTAGCCCTTCTTCGCATACGCCGAGACGATCAGCATCGGAATGCGCATTCCGAGGCCGTCGTAATCCAGCATTGCGGGCGGCTTAGGGTCGTACCAGCCGCCGTAGTCGTCCCAGAAGATGAAGATCGCGGTGTTATCCCAATACTTCGACTTTCCAATCGCGTTGACGAGCGACGCAACCCACGAGGGGCCCGTCTTGGCGCCGCAGCCGGCATGATCGGAGTTTTCGCACGTCGGCGTGACCCAGCTCAGTGACCGGAGCTTGCCGTTTGCAACGTCGTTGAAGAAATGGGTCTGCGGGCTGATGACGTCTTTCTTCCAGTCAGGACCGTCGTAGATCTGGCTGATGTTCTGGTAGGCACTCCAGATGCCGCCGTCCCCATAGATCGTCGACGCATAGTAAGCCCACGAAAGGCCGATCTTATCCATCTCGTCACCCAGCGTTTGGTTCTTCCAGCACATCGAGATGGCGCTGCCGTACTGGCGTTCCGCAGTTAGCGTCGAGATGAAGTTGCTGTAATCTCCTTCGCAGCCCCACCACGACGAAGGATAGTTAACCGCGGAGCTGGCCTGACCCGCGATGATGTACTGGTGCGAGATAAAGCTGCTGGCGTCAACGTTCGAGGCGTACATTTGGTCGGCCAGAACGTACTGCTTCCCCATGTAAAAGTACGGCTTCGTTTCGGCATGCGGCACGTAGCTATACGGAGGATTGGCGTTGGGGCACGGCTGCTGGCTGCTGTGACCGCAGCCCGAGTACTGTTTGTCAAAACCGTTCATCCGGCAATCGGTCCCCGGATAGCTGCCGGTGCCGTTGCAAGACACGAGGTAATCGGAATAGTCGTGTACGATATCCCACGTCGTCTCCAGGCCGACCGGCTGCAGCGCGATCTTGTCACCCTTGGTGTCGTAGCCGTACTTCACGGTCTCGGCGCCCGGAAATCCGTAGAACAGGTTGTTGAAGCTGCGGTTCTCCTGAACGATGATAACGATATGCGTGATCCTGCCGCTCGAGCCGTGACGCTGCATATCTGTTGGAGTTCGGATGGCCGGGGTAACCGACGAGAACTGGCCGCCGTTGCAGCCACAGAAAAGCAGCGCGACCGCTACGCCCGGTAAGAGCGCGGTGGTCGTTCGGACGCTACGCATGGCCGTCTTCCCTTAGTCGTTGTCCGGAGGACGATGGTCCGGCGGCTGATGCATGAAGTAGTCAATGCCGTGTTCCGAGGGAACCGTCTCGAACTTTCTCGCCGGTTTATTGAAATTGAAGGCGTCGTCGGGGGCCGTCGCGCGCTTATCGCTCGCCGCCAGCGACGGCAGTCCGAAGGTCTCCTCGACAAATTTCAAGATGCTGCCGTGCTCGT
>PMHJ01000010.1 GCA_003158175.1 Candidatus Cybelea septentrionalis | reverse complement strand
CGATGTGTTGAATCGGGGTGGAGCCGCTACCCGACAGCGGTGAGAGGCGTCCGGAACCGGCTGCCTCGGAGGCGCCGTTGAGACCGGCCGAGCCATTAGCACACGAGGCGAGTAAGAGAGCGGTCAAAAGGACCGCACCCATGTGACGGACACCGAGCCGGGCTTGCTGCAAGCGAGTCTTCTCCTATTTGCTGACCGTCGGGAAGACTCGAATTTAGCTACCGGCCTTCATTTCCCATTTTTCGCGCTCGCGCGAAACTGAGCGGAAGGCTTTAGTTTCCGCTGCCCTTCAACGCTGCCAAGAAACCGTTGATGCTTCCACTAGGCGGCTGATAGTAACCAGTCAATGTGCTGTGGTTGTTTATGCCCGTAACGACCGTCTCTCCACCGTCGGCGCTCGGATCATCGATTTCCGTCCAGGCCTGGCTCGCCAACGGATTGACTAAGACGAAGCCGTGCGTGTTGCTTGAGGCATCCTCGTAGGAGCCGGCGATATCGTCGGTCCAGTCGATGGCGGCCGGCTGCGTTGCTGTAGCGGCAGGATATTGGAAAAAAGTAAACTGGCCGCCCTTGAGAAGCCAGCCTTCGGTGACTCCGCTCGCGATCGTAGCCCAGCCGACGACGTCGCCTTTGCCGTTGATCCCCGTCGCCGCGGAACTCGTGGCACCGGGCACATGAATGTCTTTGAACTTTCCGGTGGTTAGGGTCAAATAGGTTGCGTGGTCGGCCCCGGCGTCTACGTAATAGCCGACTGCTAAGCTGCCGTCTGAAATGCCGAGTAGCTTCGTTATTTGGGCCGAACCACCGTGAAGCTCGTGGTTATCCTGATACTTCGTCCAGATGCCTTGCCACTCGGTGAACCCGTAGATCCCGCCCTCGGAATTCTGATACCATCCCGCGATGGTATTCATGTTGTTGATAGACGTGACGACCGTGCTCTGCGCTCCGGGATAGACTTCCTTACGGAACTTCGTCGGCTCATATGGCGGGCGAGCGACGAATCCGACGTTCGGGTTCCCGTAGTACCCGACAATTTTACTGAGGTTGTTGAGCCCGAGGATTTCGGTGGTCGGATCGGCTGGAGCATTGATCGTTTGGAAGTTGTACCCAGATCCGCCGTTATTGACGGCTGTAGGGTGCGCTACCGACACTCCAGCCGGTATTGGAGTTGATGCGGGCGAGGAACCGGCGCATGCGGAGACTGCCGGCAGGCCGAGTGCAACGACCAGAGCGGCCCCAAGCCGCTGCTTGGTCCGTAGGCACGTAAAAGACATAGTGAGACCCTCTTTGAAAAGATCAAGCCAATCGCGGAGTCGCGAGGAGAAAAGCGTACATTCGAGGGGTCTAGAGAGCTTGCGCTCCCCTCGTTCGTGCCCTAGATGGCATCGGACTCCCCGCCTGGCTTGGTTGAGAAAGTGCATAGACTACCAGACCTATCTTGATTTACTAGACCTATCTTCTGAGGCGATTTCGTACTAGTATATTCGTACTACTCGCTAAGCCTCCTAGCGCCTTCCGGCGCCGAAGGGAAATATTAGAACGATGCGTGCGATCCTACTCGTCACCTGTTTAGTGGCGCCGGCTCTGGTCCTGGGCGGTTGTGCCTCTGGAAATCTCCCCGGCAGCTCCCTGCTGCCTAGCGCAAATCAGGCTGCCCACGTCCTGGCTGTATCCCACCAATCGGTTGGTGGCTCGATCCCTTCGTCGGTAGGCGGCTCAATTCCGTCGTCGGTGCACCGCCACAAGCCATCCTCGGTGGGCGGCTCGATCCCATCGTCGGTAGGCGGATCAATTCCATCCTCAGTCGGCAGCTAGATCCTGTAACGTTGCCGCTAACCTTGCCGCGCCCGGCGTTCGGGAAAAAATCCTTGCCCGAAGGCCGGTACGAAGGTACCATAGAAAGGGCCCGACTTAACGGAGAACCGCCGGGCAGGCCCATGCTTTAAACTCACAGATCGGAATCGATGCAGACAATCGTTAGACCAAATCCGACGTTCGATAACGCCGAGTTCGAAGGGGCGCTCAGAGCGGCAGACTTTGACCGTTGCCATCAACTCCTTGATGGCAGCGAGACGCTCGATGGCGTCATTGCGGCTGCGCGCTTAGCCTCGCGCGAGCGGCGATTCTTCGATATCATCGGCTCGCTTTCAGATTTTCCCGAAGATTCCGGCCAGCTTCGTGTTGCCCGCGACGTTTTTTTGGGCGCCGCTTTAGGATACACGAGCGACTACGTCGCGGGACAGAGGCTCATCAATCGTGCCCTGGACCACTTAGTGCCGGGCGATTCTCTCTACGATGAAGCGTACTTCTATACGGCTGCGATTGCGTGGATGCAGCACGATCATCGCACGGCCGAAGAGGCCGCGATCGTCCAGCTGCGGTCGAACGATCCGAACAACCGCGCTAGGGCCCACATCATGCTGTCGTGGATCGCGTTGCGGCGCAGCGACGTGCTCTTGCAGGTCGAAGAGCTCGAAAAGGCGCTTGACGAGCTCGACGGGTCGGAAATGCCCGACGAGTACCTTCGCGGGAACGCACTCCTTACGCTAGCGCTCCTGTGCCGGGAGATGCCGCTGCACGACGTGGCCGAGCGCGTTCGTCGCACGTATAATGCGCTGCCCTGGACAACGGGGCTCGCGCTCGAGCACTTTCAAGTTACCCGGTTCCTGGCCGCGGTCGACGAGTTGCAGGGCAACGAGCTGGCCGCTTTCGGTTCCTTCAAGAAGGCCGGCAAACTGGCGCCGTCCGAGCACTGGAGCGTCTTGTGCTATTTGGATCGAGCCCTGCTCGCCCGGAATACCGGCGAAGCGGCCTTTTCGGCCGAGCAGCTGCAGGAGGCCAGCGAGATCGCCCAACGTGTCTCGTGGAATGAAGTGACTGGCGAAGAGCGTGAGGCGCTGCTGGTTCTCGCCGAGCTGCACGCCCATGAAAACCCTGCGGTTGCGGAACAATATCTAGCGCGTTTCCGCTCGCTCAAATCATCGGTCACCCCGATGTTCTCGTATGGAAGCGACCCTCGCGTTCGCGGTTTCGAAAGCTACTCGCAGGGCATCGCCTGGCTCCGGCTCGGCGATACGGAAGAAGGAAAAACGGCGCTTACGGAAGCGTGGTCGATCTTCGAAGACTTTAATTACGGGTGGCGGGCGGCGCTGTGTGCGATAGGCCTTTTCGAAGCGACCCACGACAAGCGCTGGCTCGAGCGCGCAGCTCGCAAGATAGCGCCCTGGCCCAATAGCTGGATCGCGCGCCGAATCTCCGATTCGAAAACGTCAACCGTCGTTCCGCTAGAGCGCATTCCACCTGCGAAGCGCGAAGTGCTGGCGTTACTGCGCGAGGGCCAGCGTAACGCTGACATCGCTAAGAAGCTTGGACGTAGCCCGCACACCGTCCGCAACCAACTCGCCCAACTCTTCCAGACCTTCGACGTTAAGAGTCGCGCGGAGCTCGTCGCCGTGCTCTCCAAGCAGGTTGTTCCCATAACGAGCCTGACGCGACATAAGCGAAAAGACGGTTAGGCTAGCCGCCTGGCGCGTAGCCGGACAAACGGAGCGCAAAGCCCCGAAGGTGTGAAGGGCGCGGCTCTTCCTTCCGGCACTGTCGCGTTTTTATTCTCCGACATCGAGGGAAGCACGCGACGGTGGGACGCCCATGGCGACGCTATGCGCGATGCCGTGCGACGGCATGACGAGATCGTGCGGTCCGAGATCGAACGGCGGCGAGGATACGTTTTTAAGACGATCGGTGATGCCTTTTGCGCCGCGTTCTGGAGCGTCGGTGAGGCGCTCGAAGCGGCGGTCGATGCGCAGCGACGCCTTGGGCGCGAGAACTTCGCCGATGTGGACGAGCTTCGCGTGCGGATGGCGATTGCGGCAGGCGAAGCCGACGAACGCTCCGGTGATTATTTCGGCATGGCGGTCAATCGCGCGTCGCGCCTGGTCTCGGCCGGTCACGGCGGCCAGATTCTCGTCTCGGGCGATGCGGCCGATCTTACAACGGGCAGCCTCCCGGCGGGCATAACGCTGCGCCAACTCGGCAGCATTGCGTTGCGCGACCTCAAGCAGCCCGAACGCGTCTTTCAGGCGATTGGCGCGGGTCTGCGCACGGAGTTCAAAGCCCTGCGTGCGCTCGAAACGCCGCCCAACAACCTTCCGCTGCAAACGACGAGTTTCGTCGGAAGGCAGCAGGACGTTCTGCGGATAGAACGGCTTTTGGAAACCGAAGCCCTCGTCATGATCGTCGGGGCCGGCGGCATGGGAAAGACGCGTCTTGCGCTCGAGGCGGCTGCATCGGCGCTCAACGAACGGAAGGATGGAACCTGGTTCGTCGACCTTGCTTCCATCTTCGACGAAGCGCTCGTGATCAGCGTCTTGCTCTCAGTGTTGGGCGTCGATCAAGCCAAAGGAGTCGCGCCCCTCGAGGTGCTTCTCGAGTTTCTTGAAGAGCGCGAGCTGCTGCTGGTTCTCGACAACTGCGAGCACTTGATTGACGAGGTCGCGCGCGTTGCGGCGGCGATGATAAGCCGCTGCCGTCAAGTTACGGTTCTAGCGACGAGCCGCGAACCGCTCAACGTCAACGGCGAAAACGTCTATCAAATGTCGGGACTAGTTCTCGATTCTGCAGTGCAGCTTTTCAACGAGCGCGCCCGCGCGGCGAGTCAAGATTTCGCAGCGCAGAAGAAGAGGCCGTTCGTCGAAGACATTTGCCGGCGGCTCGACGGAATCGCATTGGCAATCGAACTCGCCGCGGCGCGCGTCCGAACGATATCGGTTGAAAAACTCTCCGAGCACTTGGAACTGCGAGTCCTCTCCGGCGGCCGCGATCGCCAACCGCGTCAGCAAACGATGCGCGCGTTGATCGATTGGAGCTACAACCTGCTTGCGCCCGAAGAGCAAGATGTTTTACGGCGGAGCGCCCCCTGCATGGGCGGATTCACTCTCGAAAGTGCGATCGCGCTGTGCGGCACGGACGACGTCGGCACGATCGATCTCGTATCATCGCTTGTCGACAAGTCTTTATTCGTTATGGACGCGCAGGGAGCGGATCCCCGTTATCGTTTGCTCGAACCGATCCGTCAGTTCGCGCGCGAGAAGCTCGAAGAAATCGGCGAGACGCAGGGTGCCTTGCAGCGGCACGCGCAAGTCTATGCGGCAATCGCCCACGACGGCTACGAAGAGTGGGATACAAATCCTCGCCGCGATTGGTTGGCGCGATTAGAAAACGACCTGGCGAACTTCCGCGCCGCGCTCATTTGGACGACCGGCGGGCAGCACGATCTCGAACTTGGCGCTGCGATCGCCGGCGATACCGCCCCAGTCTTTATGCGGCTGACGCTTTTGACCGAAGGCACGCAGTGGTGCGAGCGAGCACTGGGGGACGGCGCATCGTTGCCGGCGGTCGTTGAAGCGCGCCTGCGATATGCCCTCTCGATGCTGTATAACAACCAGGGCGCCACGAAAAACGCCCTCGCGCAGGCGCTGGCAGCCGAATCGTTCTACCGGCAAGCCGGCGACGATCGAGGCCTGACCCGCGCACTCTCGCAAGTCGCTAATCAACGTGCTCGTGAAAAGCATTTGGACGCAGCCAAGTCGGCTGGGCAAGAAGCCCTGCGACTCGCCCGCGAGCTGGGCGATAAGCGGCTTCTTGCCGACGTTCTTCGCCGCTGCGCGGTAAGTTTCTCGGAGGAAGGCGTGGATGTCGTGCGTGCGATGTATGAGGAAAGCGTCGCGCTCTTCAGAGTGCTACGCCACGACGATGACACGGCACGAGCGCTGTCGTGGTGGGGACAGTTCGAAACGAAGGTTGGAAACTACAGCGAAGCAGTAAAGTGTTTGATCGATGCAAGGTCTCTTGCCGGCGAGGAGCTTGCCGTATCGATCGTGGGAGACATGGCCGGCTGCTACTTCTTGATGGGCGACCGCGCGAACGCCGAGCTTCGCGTACGCGATGCGCTGGCTTTGGCAGCGAAGGCGCGCGATTCAATTCAAATCGCGTTCGCCATTTCATACATTGCGGCGCTTTCGGGCGAGCGTGAGCCGATCGAGGCCGCGCAGCTGATAGGTTACGCAGAAGAGCTGCTGCGGACGGCCGGTTGGGAGCGACTCGCCTACGAGCGCGCGATGGTCGACGGTCTCTTGGACGTGCTCAAGCAGCGGCTCACCAATCCGGACCTGTCACGGCTGTTGGCCAAAGGCGCGGCGATGCGTGAAGAGGAGGCGGTCGCTTGCGCGACCGCCGTAGCCTCGTCGTTCAATGAAACCGAAGGGTTAACAGCGACCTAAGCCGCCGCCCTCGCGTCGCACGCTATGTTGCCGGCCGCCGCTGTAGTAACACTGCTGCGTTAGCGTAAAGCTGCCCGTTTCACCCGAGCAACCGTTTACTGCTCTGTAGCTTCCACTGAGCTCGTTCTCCGACGACTTGTACGAGGCGGAGTAGTAAAACTCACAGGCCGTGCTGGCGACCGTCGATTCGAAAGCACCAAATACATCGCCGTGGCCGTCGCGGTAACCGTTGACCTGCAGATCGTCACGGCCGCCGCCTGCGAGCGTCGGGTTATCGTAGTTCGCGCTTCCAAACGTGAAGACGAAATAACCGCCGAGACCGCCGGCGGCGCCGACGAAATTAGCGATGGCGGTGCCCGATCCGAGAACGCTGTCGCTCACCGATCCGGAGTACTGCCCGGTAAGGTTTTGGCCGTTGCCGTGCTGCCACGCCGGAGTTTGCAGCGCGGGCGTTGGGCCAGTGCTTATAGCGATAAGACCAAGCGCAAAGATTGCTGCAATACAGCGAGGTAAATATTTCATCGAACGCTCCTCTTAGTAAAGTAAAGCGCGGCTCCCGCGCCTGGTAGACTTACGCTCTTGCTTGCCTGGCGCCTTTTTGCCGCGTTGGCCCAGACCGGAGCAGCCGCGCCTCATCGAGAAGGCGCTCTTTCGTCTTGACAACAGGAGCTAGCTAATGGAACCGATCGATCGACGAGGCTTTCTTTTCGCCGCCGGCGCAGCCACGGCAACGCTGGCCTCGGCGCCGGCTTCGGCGCAAACCCACAATGCCGGCGCGATATTTCTATCCACTTGGGATTTCGGTGTCGAAGCTAATCGTCGCGCCGGCGAGATTTATGCAGGCGGTGGATCGTTGCTGGATGCAGTCGAAAAAGGCATCAACCTCGTCGAGGACGATCCCAACGTGACGAGCGTTGGATATGGCGGCTTGCCGAACTCTGAAGGCGAGGTCGAACTCGACGCAGGCATCATGGACGGCGCGACGCATCGCGCCGGTTCGGTGTGCAACCTTCACAAGATCAAGAACCCAATTTCGGTTGCGAGGCTCGTCATGGAGAAGACCCGCCATACAACCATGGCGGGTGACGGTGCGTTGCGTTTCGCGATCGAGATGGGCTTTACGCCGCAGCAACTGCTCACGCCCAAGAGCTTAGAAGAGTGGCTGCGGTGGCGAAACGCTTCGAAGCACGAAACGTTTTGGATCGACGCCCGTAACCACGATACGATCGGCATGCTCGGCGTTGACGGCCGGGGCGGGGTCGTCGCGGGGTGCTCCACCAGTGGACTGGCGTGTAAGATCCCTGGGCGCGTTGCCGATTCTCCGCTCGTCGGTTGCGGTTACTACGCCGACGCAGCCGGCGCTGCCGCCGCCACCGGCAACGGCGATGTGATGGCGAACTACTGCACGTCCGTCTTCATCGTGCGGCGCATAGCTCAGGGCGCGCACCCACAAGAAGCGTGCGACGATCTCATGCGTCTAATGGCGCGGAGCGCGCCGAACCTGCGCGACGACATGTATTGCGTCATTGCGATCGACCGGCACGGTGAGATCGGTGCCGCCTCGATGAACTCCAAACAGCCGCTGCAGTACGCACTCTGGAGGAACGAAGGCGGCACGCTTCATACGGCACCGGCATTGCTCGGATAAGCGCGTCGGCCAGGGCGAGGCTTTCGGAACCTTGGCGCGAACGCGAGCCTCTCTTCTTTACTCTGCTTCGTTAGGAGGTAGCCAGGGTGCTCGTCGCAATCCTCCTGGGATTTCTTGCCGGATTGCGCACGTTCACGGCGCCGGCCGTCTTATGGCTCATGCGGCGCGATACGCCTTTGGCATATGCCTTAGGCGTCCTCGCACTTGTCGAATACGTCGCTGACCTTAGTCCCAAGGCTCCTGCGCGCACCCGTCCCCTCGGCTTGGTCGCGCGGGGGTGCAGCGGGGCCTTTTGCGGATGGACGGTGGCATCGCTAGGCACTGCGCCAGTCGCAGGCGCGATGCTGGCCGGCGCCGTAGCCGCGATTATCGGGGCCTACGTCGGATTGGCGATTCGTTCGCGGGCCATTACACTAATCGGGCGCGTACCTGCGGGACTGCTGGAAGACGTTATCACCGCCGTGGCGTCGGTGGCCGTTGTGGCGTACGTCTAGGCGGACCTCCGCGTTGCGGCGAAGGGTGGCCATGTATCGCTCACCATCGTTGTCAGTCAAGAAAGGGCTACGAATGCCGCGCTGCGAGTTTTTTTGCAGGGGACTGCTCCTCACTTTACTGCTTGCTGCGTGCTCCGCGGGCAAAGACGCAGGAATCCCGCCGAGCGCATCGCTCGCTCGTACCGGTCTGCAGGCTGGAAGCCTTTCGGTTCCCATGACGAGCGGCACGTTGTATGTCGCGAACTATTACGCGAGCACGATTTCGGTTTTCTCCCCCGGCAAGAAGTCCCCGGCCCGCACGATCTCGAGCGGCATCTCCTATCCTAACTCGCTAACTATCGACAAAGCGGGAAACCTGTACGTCGGCAACTACGGCACTCCCAGCGGCAGCCTGACCAGCTCGGTATCGGTCTACTCGCCGGGCAGCAGCCAGCCGGCTCGAGTGATCGTCAACAGCGTGTTCGGGCCGTTTGCGTTGGCGATCGATCGTTCGGGCAAACTGTACGTCGCAAATAACGGCGGAGATACGGTCACCGTCTACGCGCGAGGATCCACGTCGCCGACCGAAACGCTCACGGCGGGAATTCGCGGTCCCGAGGCGCTCGCATTCGACAGCAGCGGCAACCTTTACGTTGCGAACTTTGACAGCGACACCGTCACCATGTACGCGCCGGGCAAGACCAAGGTGATGAAGACTTTTAAGCGAGACCTGGCGGGGCCGGCGTCGCTGGCGATGGATTCGGCCAACAACCTCTACGTGGCCAATCAGCGAAAGAAGTCGATCACGATTTATCCATTCCTCAAGCCAAACCACCCGCAGCAGATCACGAAAGGGGTGGCCAAGCCCATCGCCATTATCTCCAGTGCGGGCGATCTGTACGTCCTCGACTATGCGCGAAATAGCCTGAGCGCGTACGATGAAAAGACGCTGGCACGCATCGCCGTACGGTCGGATGGCATCCAATGCCCGAGCGCGATGACCCTTAGCACGACCGGTAAGTTATTCGTGACCAACTCGTGTCCAAGCGGCGTCTCGATATACGCTGCCTCCGATCTCACGTTGGAGGGCTCGATCAACCACGGGATCAGCTATCCCGTCGCCGCGAGCGTTTCCCAGTAGCCGTTATCCCGGTCCATCCTGAACTTGTCGAAGGACGAAGGACGAAGGATGTGAGGTTTTTGATGGCTGGCCCTTACGGCCACGCTGGCCGGTGCAAGCAGTAACGGCGAGCATTAGCGTCGCCGCTGGAGGTAAGCCGTAAGTTCTGCCCTCCGATTCGTTTTCTGGGCGTTCGCTCTTGTAGCGAAGGCAACTTTGTGATACAAAGTAAGTAATGGAACTTCAGCGAGCGCTTTCCGATCTTGCGGAAGTCCGCGATCGGCTCGCTGCGCTGCAGCGCTTCGAAGGCTATTCGGGCCTCGCAGCCGCAGGCAGCGGCATCGCGGCGTTCATCGCAGCGCTTCTGCAACTGCGAGTTGCGCCGATGCCGGCAACCTCGGGAGACCTCCATGCCTATCTCACGATCTGGCTATCGTGTTTGGTGGTCGCGCTGGCCCTCAACTACGGTGCCGTAGCGGTGTGGCTCCTCGAGCACCGCGCACCGGGCGCTCGCAGTCGCTTTCGTACCGCCGCGCTCTCTATTGCACCGAGCATCGTCTTGGGCGGCGCCCTTACCTTTGCGCTCGTCGGACATTCCGCGTTCGCGCTGTTGCCGGGGACCTGGTTCGCCTTTTATGCGATCGGACTTTTCGCTTCACGCGGCGCGATCCCGGCTTCGACGTTTGGTGTAACGATTGGATTTGCGCTGCTCGCCATGGTATTTCTGGTTAGCCCGTTCGACGCCGTTGCGCTGGCTTGGTGGGTGATGCCGATCGGATTTGGAGCAGGCCAGCTCGCCATCGGCTATCTGATCTGGCTCGATCGGGCTTCGTGAGCACACCACAAGCGCCGTTTGCCTACGCGGGGCTCGAGCGAATCTTTCACGAGCGAGGAAGGCTCGCGATCTGCACGTGTTTGATCGCGCATCCCGACGGACTAAGCTTTACGGAGCTGCAGGGTGCGTGCGATTTGACCGACGGCAACTTGAACCGGCACCTTCACGCCCTCGCCGAAGTCGGAATCGTGGCGACGGATAAGCAGCGGGGAGCCGGTCGTCCGTCGACGATTTATCGCATCAGCAAACGAGGTCGCGAACGTTTTCTGGCATACGTTGACGAGCTGGAGTCGGTCGTGCGCGACGTGCACGAACGATCGGTGAGCTCGGTTACGAGACCGAAGCTGGCGACGACGTGATCCCGAATCACGTTGCGATCATTATGGACGGCAATCGGCGGTGGGCGCGCGAGCGAAAGCTTCCGATCGCGTACGGCTACCAGCGTGGTGTCGCGGCGCTGCGCCGAACGCTGCGTGCCGCGCGGCAAGCGAGGATTCGGATCGTTACGGCATTTGCTTTTTCGGAGGAGAACTGGAAGCGGCCGTCCGGGGAAGTCGAGCTGCTGATGGGCCTGTGCATTGCGGCGGCAAGCGGCGAATTGCGCACCCTTGCTCGTGAAGGCGTACGCGTTCGGCTCTGCGGACGAAGCGACCGGCTTCCCGCCGCGGCTCGCGGCGCTCTTGCCGAGCTCGTCGCGAAGACCGCCGGCAACGACGCGCTGACGCTAAATCTTGCAATCGACTACGGAGCGCGCCGCGAGATCGGCGATGCCGTCCGCGCGCTGGTCGGCGAAGTGAATGCCGGACTGCGCGACGTGGACTCAATCGATGAGCACGCGGTCGAAAGTCGGCTGTATACGGCCGGCCTGCCCGACCCCGATCTGGTAATCCGAACCGGTGGCGAGCTGCGCCTCTCGAACTTCCTGTTGTTCCAAGCCGCCTACGCTGAGTTTTGGGTGACCGATACGTACTGGCCGGATTTTGGTGAAGTCGAACTTCAAGCCGCGCTCGACGACTACGCGTTACGTCAACGCCGCTACGGCACGTAAGCGGTTTACGCCGCTACCGAGCTCGCCGCGAGCTTCGAGCCGGGCGAGCAAGAGATGATAGTAGAGCATTCCTCGCTGCGATCCGAGTACGTCGAGCACGTTTTCGATCTCCGCCGGCGAGCCGCCAACGAACGTCAAGCCGCGTGCGACACCGGAGTCGTTCATTGGAAACACGTCGAGCCGGCCGAGTCCACGCAGCAGGATGACCGTTGCCGTCCACGGCCCTATGCCTTTGATCGAGCGAAGCAATGCCGCTGCCTCAACGCTGGAACGTTCTTCCAGCATTCGCTCGTCGAGCGTTCCGGAGACGAGAGTCTCGGCGACGCGGCGTAACGCCGCTATCTTGTTCGTGCTCAAACCGGCTGCACGCAGCACGTCATCGTTTTCGCGGAGCGTGACCTCCGCCTCCGGGAACGCGTGCAAGATAGGGCCATCGCGCAATTCAAACGGCGAACCGAGTGTGACGACATAGCGTCGCAGGATCGCGCTCGCGGCGTGGATACTGACCTGCTGGAAGACGATTGCGTTTACGCAGGCTTCCCAAAGCGTCGGATAACGCGGGGGCTTGACGCCCCGCATGCGCAGGGCGAGCGGGCGCAGCCATGGGATGCGCGCGGCGCCCCGGTCGAACTCTCGGAGCGTGCGGTCGATGCCGAGCATCCGGTGCACCGTTTCCAGAGCGCGCTGGTGGGCGCGGCGTTCGCCTTCGAGCGTTACCAAAAGCGTGCCGCGCTTCTGGGAAGAAACGCGCACCAGCATCGGTCGATGGGCATCCTCGAGCACGCGCAGATACTCGACTTCGGGCGTGAGCGCGTCCACGAGGTTTGTTGACAAGCGTCGCAGCACGCTCACGGTAAGATCGAGCCGATACGGTTCGGCAACCCGCACTACGTACCGAGCAACGGCAGACGGCATAGATTTGCCGGCAGAGCGTTTGCCGGCGGTCAGGCGGAGCCTGCCTCGCAGTTACGTGCGGACGGTGTTCGCGGATTTGACGGCGTTGAACGATGCTTCGCCCGTCTCAGCGACACCCGGAAGCGTGATCTCGGCGGCCTTGGCGAGGGGGCCACGATAGGCCGTCAGGCACCCCGCGGTGCGAAAGACCTCCTCGAACAGGGTCATCGCGTCGGCATCGTCGCCGCAGTACGGAATATTGGCATTGACCTGCGGCGCCACGATCAGGGCACGGATGACCCGGTGCGTGTTGAGCTTGTGGACCAGGAGATCCGTCCCGTCCCCATCCGTTCCTTCCATAGCGTCGACGACGACTGCATTGGGCGAGATGCAGCCTGCCGCGGTCAGCAGGTCATCGAGCTCGGCTCGGGAGCCGGCGAAAATCAACATCTCGCACAAGGCCGCATCGTTGTAGGGCGTGTCCGCGACGCCGCCCGCCTGCCGGGCGGCCGCCTCGGCCTGACTCGCGCCGGCCGAATCGCCGAAGCAGACGTGATATCCCGCATCGACCAGCAGCTTGCCGATAGCGACGGCGCGGGCGTTTGAGCCAAAAACTGCGATCTTCATTTGAGCGTTATACCCATTCCCGTGACGATTTTTACTTTTTCTTGACAGCGCCCCCGCACAGATGGTAACCTTCGGACCATGTCTCGATTTGCGAGTAGCATAATGATGTTCTCGATGTGCGGCATGCGTATGCATGTGGCAGGGTCGTCGTGAAGCTCGCAAGTTAAGTCCGGAAACTAAAATGCTTCGCGCGNNCCGTCGGGGTCGGACTGCTCGGATGCGGAACGGTCGGCTCAAACGTAGCCGATCGTTTACAATGCGAGCGCCAAATCATCGAACGCCGTAGCGGCGTTCGATACGAGCTGCGCGCGATCGCGATTGCGGACTCATTAAAGCGCCGTTCGAACGCGCTCGAGCGCCGTCTCTTCACGCGCGACGCGCGCTCCGTCGTCGACGATCCGCACGTCGACCTCGTCATTGAGGTTATCGGAGGAACGACCGATGCTGCCGAGTTGGTCGAGCGCGCGCTCGAGCGCGGACGCCACGTCGTCACCGCCAATAAGGATTTGCTCGGCGAGCACGGCCCGCGGCTGCAGGCGTTGGCGGCATCGCGCCGAGCCGCGTTACGTTTCGAAGGTGCCGTAGCCGGTGCGATTCCGGTCGTGCGAACGCTTGGCGAGGCGCTGGCCGGAGATGAGATTCTCTCGGTCGCGGGCGTCGTCAACGGGACGTGCACGGCGATCCTTTCCGCCATGGAAGAAGGCGCCGGTTTCGACGAGTCGCTGGCTCGAGCGCAGCGGCTAGGATACGCCGAAGCCGATCCGGGCAACGACGTTGAAGGAGTAGATGCGGCACATAAGATTGCCGTCATCGCGCAACTCGCTTTCGGCCTTGCGGTGACCTCTCCGCGCGTTGCGCGCACCGGAATTTCGGGGGTGACGCAGCGCGACGTGGCGCGCGCCCGCATGCTGGGATTTAGAATCCGTCACGTTGCCGCGGTCCTTCGCACGCCCGACGGCATCTTGGTCGAGGTTGCGCCGGTTCTCGTCGAGGAGGGTCATGAGTTCGCACGCACTGCGGATGCGGAGAACGTGGTGCAGGTTGTCGCGCGCGACGCCGGCCGGCTGGTATTGCGCGGCGCTGGTGCGGGCGGCGCCGCGACTGCTTCGGCAGTGCTCGGTGACGTCGTCAGCATCTTGCATGCGCTCGGCCAGGGTCGGGGCTTCGATCTACGTGGGCGCTCCAACTCGCTCGAAACGGCGAGCCGCATCGAGCCGTTCTTCGACCGGCTCTCCCGAACCGTGGAACTTCCCAACTATGGGATCTGGGACGATGCGTTAACGAACGTTTCGATGAAGGCCCTGGTGAACGCCTGATGCGCGAGGAGACGGTGGCTATTGGCGCACTGCGGCTCGATTGCGGGCAAACGCTTCCGGCCGTCGAGCAGCGCGTCACTGTTTACGGCACCCCCGCCGCTGACGCCTCAAACGTCGTTCTGGTGGAACACGCGCTGACCGGTTCGAGCCGCGCGGCCGACTGGTGGCCGGGCATCGTTGGTGAAGGCGCGCTTTTTGACCCGCGCGACTGGTGCGTGCTCGGGATCAATGCGCTGGGAAGTTGTTACGGCTCGACGAGAACCTCGCAGCGGATCACGGTTCGCGATATCGTGCGGGCCGAAATGCTGGCCCTGCGCGAACTGGGGTTCGAGCGCGTCGAGCTCGCTATCGGCGGATCGCTGGGCGGTATGCGCGCGCTGCAGTGGGCGCTCGACGGACCGCAACGGATAGGCAAGGCGGTGCTGGTCGGCGCGCACGATCATCACAGCGCGATGGGTATCGCGCTCAATGCGCTGCAGCGGGAGGCGCTCGCGCTCGATCCGGTGCGCGGCGTGCGTCTCGCTCGTAAGCTTGCAATACTTTCGTACAAGAGCGAAGAGCTGTTCAACGTACGCCACGACCGCCGCGGCGATCGGGGTGGGAAAGCCTGTTTCGACGTTGAGGGCTACCTGGAACGTCAGGCGGATCTCTTCGAAACTCGCATGGACGCCGCCAGCTACGCCACGCTCACTCATGCCATGGACTCCTTCGACGTGCGCAATGGCGCAGGCTTGCCCCTAAATGGGAGCGGCGTGAGGAAACCTTCGCTGACGTTCGTTGGGATCACGTCGGATTGGCTGTTTCGTCCGCAGGACGTACGGGCGGCAGCGCAGCGGTTTGCGCTGTACGGTTTCGACGCGCAGTATCTCGAGTTTCAATCGCATCACGGTCACGACGCATTCTTGGCCGAGCCAAATGCGTTGCGAGCAATCTTAGAACCACTTACCAGGACGCCGGCTGCGGCGCCCGGCCGGAGCAACTGATGTCCAAAGAAGGATCGAACCGCTCTTCGCCGCTCGGCTTCTCGACCCGAGCGGTTTGGAGCGGGCAGGAGGCGTGTCCCGCAACGGGAGCGACGATCGTTCCCGTCTATCAAACCGCGACTTTTACACTGCCCGAGATCGGCGTGACGAAGGGCTTCGACTATTCGCGAACCGTAAATCCGACGCGTTGTGCGATGGAGCGTCAGCTCGCCGCTCTTGAGGGCGGCACATTCGCTTCGGCCTTTGCTTCAGGCATGGCCGCGGTCGCGGGCGCGACGTCGCTGCTGTCCTGTGGCGACCACATCATCGCTACGCGCGACATCTATGGCGGCACGCATCGCCTCTTTACGACGGTTCTCTCGCGCTATGGGATCGACGTTACGTTCGTCGATACGAGCGATGCTTGCGAAACCTGGGCAGCGGCACGGCCGAATACGCGGCTGCTCTGGCTCGAGACGCCGAGCAATCCGCTACTGCGCCTCTGCGATCTCGAAGCGCTCGCGCGACTACGGCCTGCGGGCGTTTTGATCGTGGCGGACAACACTTTTGCTTCGCCCTTTCTGCAGCAGCCGCTTGCGTTGGGGGCCGATATGGTCGTCCATTCGACGACGAAATACATCGGTGGACACAGCGACGTCATCGGCGGTGCGGTCATCACGAACGATCGCGAGATCGCCGAGCAGGTCACTTACCATCAGAACTGCGTAGGCGCGGTGCCCGGGCCGTGGGATTCCTATCTCACCATGCGCGGAGCGAAGACGCTCGCCTTGCGTATGCGCGCGCATTCGAGAAACGCGCAGGTCATCGCGGAATTTCTCGCCGGACGCGATGACGTCGCTGAGGTCCACTATCCGGGCCTTGCCGCGCATCCGCAGCACGAGCTCGCAAAGCGGCAAATGAGCGGATTTGGCGGCATCGTGTCGTTCCGTCCGAAAGGTGACGCCGATCGCGCGCACGCGATTGCAACTTCGACCTCCGTCTTTGCGCTTGCGGTCTCACTGGGAGGAGTCGAGTCGCTGATCTGCAGTCCGGCAAGGATGACGCACGGGTCGCTCACGCCCCTGCAGCGCGCGCAGCTCGATATCACCGACGATCTGCTGCGGCTCTCGGTTGGCATTGAAGATGTCGAGGACCTCGTCGCCGATCTGGCATGCGCGCTCGACTCGGTTCCCGAGTCAGCGCGTCTTAGAACTGCATCCTAAGGATCTTCAACTGCGAGTTGACGACCGCGACCGGGCGGGCGCGGGAAGATTCTAGGTAGATGAATTCCCGATCGTCGGGTCCGATACCGCTAAACTCCCATTCGGTGACACGCGCGTCGGGATACTTCGATAGAGCGATAGCGTCGCGCTCCGTCTGCGTGAGGCGTGCGAAGGCAATCGCCTTTGGGTCGAAGGCCTCCTGATCGATTTTTGCGGCGGTAATCGGACCGCTGTCCATGGACATCATCTTAACGGGAGTCGGCCCTGAAAGCGTACCATCGGGTGCGACCACATAGTGGTCTACGTTGATGTGGTTCGTCGGCTCCTGGACGTCGACCATCAGGCCGTTTATGCGATCCGCGCCAAGTGAGATCACGAGCATAGGACGTCCGGAGCGCGCCGCAATCGCATCGAACTCTCGCGGCACCGCCTGCATGACGGGAAGGCGGTTCCGCCGTGCGCGCGCTTTCCCCGCCAGCCAGATCAGGCGGGCGTTTTCTAGAGGGGCGCTCGGAAACTCGGCAAACAGGCAAGTGCGTGGGCTGGCGGCGGGCCGGCCTCATTTCTACTCTCGGAAAGGCACAACTATGAAGAAGGTTCTTTCGCAATTCGTACTTGCAGCGTTTGTCGTCGCGGTTCCATGCGCGGCGCAGTCTCAGATGATGTCTGCTTCCGTGCCCGGGACCGGTCCGCACGGCTTTGATTGGGCGGTCGGAACGTGGTCGTGTACCAACACGATGCCCTCGGCGATGGGCGGGCCCAGCCATCAGTCCATGACCGTCACACGTACCAATGGCGGTGCCATCATGTATCACTCCGCCGGCACGAACTTCGATAGCACTTGGTACAACGTCTACGTGGCCAAGACGAAGACGTGGTGGAGCCCACTTATCGTTTCGGATGGAACCTACGGCACGGAGTCGTCGTCGACGATCGGAAAGAAGATGGTATGGATTGGCACGGCCTCCAATACTTCAGGAACGAGCATGCAGATACGGGACACGGTCACCTATAACATGACGAAAACAACCGACCTCGGCGAATATAAATCAGGCGGTCTCTGGAAAGAGCAATACAACGTTGCCTGCGTGAGGACGTAAGCGCAGCGCCGCTATTAATGCGGCATCTCCTCGTCGTGGAGGCCGAAATAGTGTCCGAGCTCGTGAATAACGGTCTCACGTACTTCCCGCACGGCCTCCTCCCGAGTGGACGCGATTCGGCTGATAGGGCCGCGAAATATGGCAATCTCGTCGGGTAACAAGGGCATGTCGTGTGTTCGCTCGGTAAGCGCCACCCCGCGATAGATGCCTAGAAGTTCCGAATCGTCGTCCGCGTCGTCCTCGACGCTATCGAGGTCTTCGGCGGTCGGCTCCTCTTCGACAGCGATGAGGACATTCTCAACGAGGTCGGAGAAACGTTTTGGAAGCGACTCCAACGCTTCGTCGACAACGCGTTCGAACTCCCGACGCGTCAGTTCTCCGCGTAGACGCCGCCCAGGAAATTCCAAAGTGCTTCACATGCCTCGGTCGTTGCTGCTAGAACCTCCGCCTGCTTCGCCGGAACATCGGCGGCGCGCTCGATCAAGCGCCATTCGGCGGCGGAATGGAAGATGTCCGCCTCCTCGTGCACGGTGAAAAACTCATACTCGCGAGGATCGGTGAACCCGTAGTATCGCCGGAGCCCATCGATCTTGACGGCGGCGATCGCCGGCACTTGCGATTCAAAGGCGTGCAATGCGGCCAAGCCTGCGTAGTAGGGACGGTTTCGGCAAAGATCGGAGAAAGTTTTCACGAGGCATTGGGTCGCCGGCAGAGGCCCGGCAGCCGCAAGGTCGTCTTCCGATAGTCCCAATGCTGCGGCGAAGCGCTTCCAGAGCGCAGGATGATTCTCCGGGCCGAGCTCCTCGTCGATAAGATTCTGGAGGATTGCTTGCCGCGAGCTTAAGTCGCTCTTTCCATCGCTTGCAAAGTGCGGCGTGTTTGAGTGAACGGCACTCAAATACGTCGGCTCGGCCAACACGTGATGCATATACTGGCCCGCGTACTGTCTGAGCTGCTCGTACGAGAGTTCGCCCTTCGACCACGCAATGTAGAAAGGGTGTCCGAGCAGATGGCGGTCCGTGATGACCGAACGAACGTGCTTTTGAAATCGCGACGAAATTGTTTCCATGGCGCTGACTTCTCCGGATTTCCTGGCCGGCCCCTGTTCTGCCAAGAGGCGTCTGGGGCCATTTTTCGAGAAAATGTCCGGCGCGGAGCCTCTCAAACGTCTAAGCCGTATTACACTCTTCTAGGAGGTACGGTTAATGAACGAGTTTCTCTATCTTTATCGCGGTGGTCAACGAGGCGAGAGCCCGGAACAGTCCCAGCAGATCATGCAGAAATGGCTTGCCTGGATGAAAGACCTCACGGCCAGCGGCAATCTAAAGGATCCTGGGCAGCCGCTCGAGCTCGAGGGCAAGGTCGTCAAAGGTAAAGGGGCTACGGTGACGGACGGTCCCTTCGCCGAGGCAAAGGATCTCGTCGGCGGATTCACGATCGTGGTAGCCGATTCTCTCGCGCACGCGGCAAAACTCGCCGGCGGTTGCCCGATTCTCGAAGTAGAAGGCAGCGTCGAGGTGCGGCCCGTCATGAAAATGGAAATGTAAAATGGAGCTAAGCGACCATCTCTTCCGCCGCGAAGCCGGACGTATGGTCGCCACCCTCACGCGGGCATTTGGCCTTCACAATCTCGCGCTGGCAGAAGACGTGGTCCAAGACGCCTTCTGCCGAGCGTTGGAGGTGTGGAAGCTCCGTGGCATTCCTGAAAACCCATCTGCGTGGCTCATGAAGACCGCGAAGAATCGCGCGCTCGATGCATTGCGGCGCGAGCGTAGCGCCCTGATTTTTGCACCGGATCTGGGACGACTGCTGCAAAGCGAATGGACTCTGGCCAATGCGGTCGACGAGATCTTCGATCCGGTAGGCATCAAAGACGACCAGCTCCGCATGATGTTCTCATGCTGCCACCCACGGCTCTCGGAGCCGGCACAAGTTATGCTGGTATTGCAGCTCGTCGGCGGTTTTGGTACTCGAGAGATCGCAAGCGCCTTCGTTAGCAGTCCCTCCGCAGTTGAAAAGCGTTTGAGCCGCTCGAAGAAGACGCTCGCGGAATCGGGGGTGCTCTTCGATATCGCCGACGCGGACGACTTCGCGCTCCGGCTGCCCGTGGTTCAGCGGGCCCTGTATCTAATCTTTAGCGAAGGGTATCACGGTGCGTCGGCCCACGCCGTCATTCGCACGGACTTGTGTCGCGAATCGATCCGGCTCGCGTGCTTACTCGCCAAACATCCGCTGGGCGCCATGCCATCTACCTTGGCGCTGTGTGCGCTAATGTACCTCGATGCCGCTCGTTTGCCGGCGCGTCTCGACGCTTGGGGCGATTTAAGCTCGCTGTTCGATCAGGACCGCTCGCGTTGGGATCGAGAAATGATCGACGAAGGCCGGGCGTGCCTCGAACGTTCGGCATCCGGCACCGAACTGAGCCGCTATCACGTCGAGGCGGCTATCGCCGCGGTCCACACCGCCGCGCCGCGCTTTGAGGAGACGGATTGGGCGGCGATCGTGTCGTTCTACGACACATTGATGGAGATCGCGCCCTCTCCGGTCGTGGCGCTCAACCGCGCGATCGCCGTCGCGCAGCTACGCGGACCTCAAAGCGGATTGGAAGCGATCGACGCGCTAGACGACCGCGATCGGCTGGCCGAGTACCCTTTCTATTATGCGGCTCGAGGCGAACTCGAGTTACGCTGCAGAAACATAGCGATTGCCCGGGATTACTTTCAGACCGCGCTCGCGCTGGCTCGCAACCCGGTGGAGCAGCGCTTTCTCAAAAAGCGCGCCGACGCTTGCGAGTTGGAAAGCCCACTGGTGTCGAAGTGAGCGGCGATGACTATAGCTCGCGCCATGTTTTGCCCGCGTTGCAATAACGCCAGCAGCGATACCGATAAGTGCACGACGTGCGGCAGTCGACTGAAAACGCTGGAGAGCGCAAGGCGCCGGGGCTGGGTGGCTTTCGCCGCCGGTGTCTTTCTGGTGATATTCGTGTCGGCGATCTGGATCTGGGTCGACCGGCTCATGGCGGCTCAGAGCGCTGCAGCGGCGGCGCAGTTCGTCGGCCGGCTAAACCTAGCATTCGCGCTCATCGTACTCTCGGGTGTGCTCGGAATCGTCAACGGCTGGTTCCAAGGTCACTCGGGCCGGACAAATCGCGCGATCGTCTTCGGTATCCTCATCGTGTTCGCCATCGCCCTGTTCCTCGCATACACTGCATCGAAAGCGTACAACGCCGCGTAGGGAATCGAACCTATCGATAGGAAGCGGCCGCTTGGCTACGAAGGGGCCTGGCGAATGGAGGACTGTATTGATGACGATTACTAAACGTTTTTATGTGGCGCTGGCCGTGCTGTTTATGGCAACCGGCGCCACCGTGTTTGCCGCCGGCATGAAAGTAGAGGGAACGCCGGCTCCGATGTCGCCCAAACCCGATATGTCCGCACTGAAGTTCCTGATCGGTACGTGGCAGTGCTCCGATCTGAGCTCACGGCGTCCCGGGCCCTTTAACGTCACGCAGGTCTTTTCGATGGACCCGAGCGGCTACTGGCTGATTAAGGACGACACCACGCACAAGGCATCCTGGATTCCCCGAGACTTTCACAGTGAAGCGAAAATCACATACGACGCACAAGCAAGGCGCTGGGTCTGGATAACGATCACCGATGCGGGCGGCTACAGCGTTGCGACGGCCCCGATGCCCGCGGGGATGAAGAAGATGTACACGTACGTAACCCAGTCAAAGGCGCCGGACATCGCTTCCTACGGGCCGCTCGTGCTGACTAAAGTAAGCGACACGAAGAAGACGATGACCACGTCGTTCACCGAAACCAGCGGTCGCGTCGTTACCGCCAAGGAGACCTGCACGAAGTCGTAGTCCGTCACGCGGCGGTCTCGGCGGGCGCTTGAATCAACGTGGGTTTCTTCGAGCGACCCGATCCTCGAGTCGCACAAAGCGCCGACCCCACGCCGCCGGCGGCGGTCGTCGCCGCGTTGAAACGCCACGTGCTGGCGTTCGCGATTTGCTTCGTCGCGAGCGCCGGCGCGTATGCCGCGAATGTCGAATCGGGGCTGCACCCGACCGCCGTAACGCGCGGCAGCATCGTCGCGACCGGGCTCGAGGCTCCCGTCACGATCGAGCGAGACGGGCGCGACATCCCGCATATCCAGGCCGCAAACGAGCACGATCTGTACTTTGCCGAGGGCTACGTGCAGGGCTCGGATCGGCTCTTCCAGCTCGACTTGAGCCGTCGCTACGCGTACGGCCGCCTCGCCGAGGTTTTCGGAGCGAAAGCGCTCGCATTGGACAGAGTGCAGCGCGCGGTCGATATCAACGGCATCGCCGAGCGCCAACTGCGCGCGATGGCCCCGCACGACCGCGATGCGATCGCCGCATTCAGTGAAGGCGTCAATGCGGCCGCGGCAACGCAGTCGCTCCCGGTCGAGTTCCGCATGCTTCTTTACCAGCCGGCGCCGTGGACGCCGAAGGACTCCTTGGCCGTCTCCATCGTGGTCTCGCTCGAGCTCGCCGACTCATGGCACGACATCTTCGCACGTGATGCCGTTTGGCGGCAGCGACCGCGCTGCTTCGACACGCTTTTCCCGTTGTCCGATGCTCGCTACGACGTAACGATCGAGGGTAGGCGAAACGTGCCGCCGCCAGCAGCATCTCCGAGCGATTGCGGTACTGCGGGAGTCGCCGTGCGGCCGCACCCGCCCGCCATCGGCAGCAATGCTTGGGCTGCGGGTTCGATGCGAACCGTCGATGGGCACGCGCTGATTGCGAACGATCCGCACCTGATCTTGACGATTCCCGGCATTTGGTACGTGGTCGACATCGAATCGCCGCAAATACACGCCGCCGGCGCGACGATTCCCGGGATTCCGGGCATCCTTCTCGGGCACAACGAGCGCCTCGCCTGGGCGTTGACGAACGCCGAGATGGCAACGACGAGCGTATTCGAAGCAGGGCACCTCAACCGAAGATCCTGGGTTACCGAGCGGTTTCGCGTGCGCTTTTCCCACGATGCGCGCTCGGCGTACTATCGCACGTCGCGTGACTTCTCAGTACCCAATGAGGAAGGCGGCGCCGCGATTGCCCTCGTGCGCTGGCCGATCTTCGCGCAACGGCGCTCGACGATTGCGACGGTGCTCGCGCTCGATCGCGCGCGCGACGTAAACGCCGCGTTGGGGATCATCGCAAACTACCGCGGCTCGCCGCAGAACTTCATTCTCGCCGATCGTAGCGGTAAGATCGCCTACCACGTTGCCGGTCTGGTCCCCAACGATCCGGCGTGGGGGCGTTACGTCCACCCCGCGCGCGATTTGCGCATGGCGTTTGCGCCGATTCCGTTCGCGCAGCTTCCGCGAAAGGATCCGGCTCGCAACGTCATCCTCGCGTCTGCGAATAATAAGACGTATACCTCGGCCTATCCATACCGTTTGTCCGCGCAGTTCGAACCGCCGTACCGCGCTTACCGCATCGCCGAGCTGCTTCACTCGCGCCGGAGGTACGACGCGGCGTACTTTGCGCGGATGCAGCTCGACACGTTTTCACCAATCGATCTGGAGATTGCGCGCGACGTCGTGCGATTCGTTCGCGCGCATCCGCAGCAGGGATCGCGTGAAGACGTACTCGCGGCGCTCGGCCGATGGAACGGCCGCTACGAGCCGGATTCGCAGGCGGCCGCGTTAGAGCATATGCTTCGGGTTGCGGTGCTTGGGGACGCTCCCGAGTTTAGCGAGCGTCTCAATGAGCTGCGAGGCGTCGACGACCCGGCTGCGCTCGACCTCGAATCGGACCTCGACGGGTGGTTTTCGTTTGCGTTCGAGCAGCGCCGCGTATGGCGAGAGGCCGGCGGCATGCGGATCGAGCACCCGCTCGCGCCGATGAACTTCGCGTTCCTTAACGGCGCGTGGCTCCCCGGTGCCGGCGACGAGTATACGATTCGCCTGCAGGAGCCGGGATTCGCGCAGAGCTTCCGCGCTGTATGGGACGTCGGTGATTGGGACCGCGGCGGCATCGCGATTCCCAGCGGCGAGTCGGGGGAGCCTGGCTCATCGCACTACACGGATCTCTCGCACGCTTGGGTCGCGGGCCGTCTGCAGCCGCTTCCATTTAGTCGCGCCGCAGTTCGGCGAAGCGCGGCCGACACACTCGTGCTCCGGCCACACTAACAGGCTGCATTGACGCTTAGGCGTGCTATCGAGCGCACGTTCGGTGTGGAGTCGGCCTTGCGTGGGAAAAACACAAAGCATGAGGACACTTAATTCTTTAATAGCAAGCGCTTTCTTTTGCTTAACACTATCGGCCGCGGGATATGCGCAAACCCCTGAGGGGCCGACCTATATCGACACCGCCTGTGGTACCTGGCAGGGAGATACTTGGACCCCGAACGGAACCTGTACGGGCGACGTGAAGCGTCATGCCGTCGTTGCGGGCACGATAACCATCGTCAAGGGTCATCTGGTGACGGTGCAGCAAAGCACGGGAACGGTCGTCGTTGACGACACTCCTGCGCTGAGCAACCAGTTCACGGGAAAAGTGGCCGTAGGCCGCCGAATCGTGGCGCACGGCTACTGGGATGCCAATAATTTCTATGCGACGATCATAACGACGGCGGCGACCAACCCGTAAGGAGCAGCCGGACCGGCACGGACCTGGGGAGTATTGCTCGAACCCTTGAGCGATGAGTTCGTGCACGGGTCTGGCGCTTACGGGCGCCCGTGTCTACGTATGCGCCACGCACGACGCCGTCCACGACGGCGTCGTGTGGTCGAAAGCGGAAAGATTGCCGCCGCCGGACCGAGCAGGCTCGTTCGCATCCCGCGCGGTTCTGCGACGCTCGACAATATCGCCAACTTGCGGCAACGCTGACGCGGTGTTGGATTCACCAGCGTCTTCGATATCGGCTCGATGTGGGAGAACACGCGGCTGCTCCGCGGCTGATTCCGCCGGGTGCGCTTCCGCCGGCGCGCGTGCTCGCCGCGATGGGCGTTATGGCGTTTCCAGCTCCGGAAATTGCCAACGCTGCGCAGGCGCAATCCATGGTGGCACGCTTGATCGAAGACGGGGTCGATGGCATTAGACTATTTGTATCGTCGCCTCGCAGCGAGGCTCTTCGCGAAAGCACCATGTGCGCGGCTGTACAGGAAGCGCATCGCTCGAGTACGCCGGTCTTCGCGCATCCGGAGAGCGGCGCCGATATAACGGCGGCACTCGCGCCGGCGTCGACGTTATCGCGCATACCACTCCGCGCGCCGGAGCATGGGACGAAGCGCTTCTCTCGGAGGTAAGCAGAACGCACGCCGCGCTCACACCGACGCTCGCGATGTGGAAAGCCTTTTTCGCGTCACGATCGGATTTCGGCCCAGGATAAGGTCGTCGCTACCTCAATCGGTCAGCTTCGGGCGTGGATCGATTGCGGAGGGCGGTTCTCGTTGGAACCGATCTTGGGGCCGTCGACCCAGATCCGAGGGCGCCGCCCTTTGTGGCGATGCTTTGACGTTTGGTTGGCAAGGAAGGAAGTAAGGGGCCGCATTGCGGACTCTCTCAACCAAAGGAGCCCATCAAAATGCGTTGGCTTAGTATTGTCGCGGCGTTCATCGCGTTTTGGTCTCTCGGACCGGTTGCGGCTTTGGCTGACGGTACGGTCCGAACCTATTACATCGCGGCCGACGAGGTCACGTGGAACTATGCTCCAACGGGCGTCAATCAGGTCAGCGGCAAGCCTTTCGACGAAATGGAACGGGCCTATGCCGTCCACGATTCAGACCACATCGGCAGCCTTTACCGCAAAGCGATCTACCGGCAATACACGGATGCGACGTTTCAGACGCTCAAACCGAGACTGCCGAACGATGCATACCTCGGCATTCTCGGTCCGATCATTCATGCCGAGGTTGGCGACGTAATCAAAGTAGTCTTTAGGAATCAAGCGTCGCGCCCGTATAGCATTCATCCGCACGGTGTGTTTTACACAAAGAGCTCGGAGGGAATGACGTACAACGACGGGGGCTCTGCGACCGAGAAGATGAGCGGCGCCATAGCGCCCGGTCAGACCTTCACCTATACGTGGCAGGTCCCGCAGCGTGCCGGCCCCGGGCCCAACGACGCTAGTTCGGTGGTATGGCTCTACCACTCACACGTTGACGAGCAGAAGGATGTGGACTCGGGACTGGTCGGCGCGATCGTCGTTACCGCTCGGGGCATGGCAAAACCGGACGGAACGCCCAAAGACGTCGACCGCGAAATCGTGACGCTCTATCGCGTATTTAATGAGAACCAAAGCTGGTATTATAACTACAACGTCGCCACGTACGATCCGGCTCTCAAGAGGTCGAAACGATCGGAGTTTATTGGAATTGATTCCAACGGCGCGCCGACGCTGACCGGACTGGGATTTGCCGACGGAAATTTCAAGTTTGCGATCAACGGTTACATTTACGCGAACGGGCCAAAAATCGTCATGCAAAAAGGCGAACGTGTGCGCTGGTACGTGATTGACGTCGGTAACGGCTTCGATTTCCACACGCCGCATTGGCACGGCAATACCGTTCTGTGGAACGGGCAACGCACCGACGTTATCCCGCTGATGCCGGCGCAAATGACGACCGTCGAAATGGTGCCGGACGACCCCGGCCTTTGGCTGTTCCATTGTCATGTTGCCGACCATATGGATGCCGGCATGAGCGCCTACTATCAGGTTCTCCCGTAGCGGCCCCTTCATACTTCCTTTACTTCTAGCACCTAAACTGCGACGAAACCCCTGCCCGTCAGCCGTTGAGGTGCTTCTGTGCTCAGCCGTCCCAAGGAGTTTCAGCGCAACGGCGCATTTGCGCTCGCCGCGATCTTTATCATGGCCGGCTGCAACGGAGGCATCGGTCGCGTCATTACACCGGCCGCTCCCCAACCGGCGCTTTCGCGCAACGTTCCCTCAGCCGACGGTATTTCTTCGGAGGTTTCGCTGCTAAAGCAACTTAAAAAGCAGGTCGTCATCGGCTCGACCGTCGATCCGCAGAACGGAGCGCAGAACCCCTACGGCTTGACCGTTGCCCCGATCACCGCCGGAAGCCTGACGAAAGGCGACTTGGTCGCCTGCAACTTCAATGCAAAATCCAATAAACAGGGAACCGGCGCCTCGATCGTTGCCTTGCATCCCATTGCGGGCTCGACCCCGACTCACGTCTCGTCCAACAAGACTCTCGTCGGCTGCGATGCGCTAGCGCTCGACACCGGCGACGGCATCTGGGCCGCTTCAATGGTCGCCAACGACAATCCAGTGCTTTCCCCCAGCGGCAAGCTGATCACGAACATCTCGGGCAAGCCCTTCGACCAACCGTGGGGGCAAATCTACGCGCAGACTCAATCCGGATCGGCGGCATTCTACGCCACGAATGCCAGAACGGGCACCATAGTCCGCATCAATCTGGGCTCCAAATTCACGTACGACGTTATCGCGACGGGGTTTCCGGTCAACCACGGCGTGCCCGGAACTGCACTGGCCCCCTCGGGCCTGGCCTATGACGCGAGCATCGATACGCTCTATTTCGCCGATGGCAAAAACGACACGGTCGTCGCCTTCAAGAACGTCACGAAGATCCCGAAGGGCGGGATCAAAGCCGTCGACGGTGGAATGAAATTCTCGGGCCCTTCGGCCGGCGATGCGCGCATCGTCTTCGCCGGGAAACCGCTCAACGGACCGATCAGCACGGCTCTGCTGCCCGACCATAATCTCGTGACCGGCAACACGCTCGATCCCGCGGGAAAGAATCTGATTATCGAGCTATCCGTCTCCGGCAAAATCTTGGAAGTCCGCAACGTCGACACGGGTGCGGCTGGAGCGCTTTTCGGTATCGTTGCGACGGGAACCAACGATTCCAACACAAAGATTTACTTCAACGACGACAACGACAACAACGTCCAAGTCCTGGAGCGTTAGCCGGGGTCCCGCTCGCTTTAGACTTTTTTCATCCCGGCCCGGTACGCTCTCACCGCTACGAACCGAAACTTTTTGGAGGTGTCATGTCAAAACGAATCGCGGCTCTCTTCTTCGCAATAGGTGCTGCCATGCTGGCTGCTTGCGCCGGGCATAGCTCGCCGAGCGCGTCCGGCGACGGCTCCGTGCTTCTGCCTTCCTTCGATAAGAATTTACTCGTCGTCGCAACGCTCCCGAAGAATACGATCGGCGAAGAACTGCCGGGCGAGGGTCTTGGAACGATCGACGACTCCTTTTGGAGTGCGACGCTGGGAGGATTCACGCAGTCGAGCTTTTCGCAAGCCCTGGGTTTCTCGCCCGGCACCACAGTTACGCTCACGAATCTTTCCACTTCCGTTACCCATACGCTCGATTACGTCAAGAAGATTAAGCGGCCGCCTGCGAAGTTCCCGGCGAACCCGAACCTCCCAGTCACGGGTCATGGGAACGGCGTTTTCGGAAAGGGATACGCCAGTGGTCCGATCTCTCCGGGCAAATCGGTGACGATCAAACTCTCGAAAGCCGGCATCTACTTATTCGGCTGCGCCTTCCATTACAAAGAAGGTATGCACGATGTGATTGTCATTAAGCCGAATGCGACGCCGGGCCCAGAGGCGACTCCACCGGCATAGTCAAGTTACGCGTTACAATAGCGTGCCCTAAGAAAGGCGCCTGCGATTTGCAGGCGCCTTTCGACTATGTGCTGACCCACGCAACGATTACACCTTGCGGGCGGCTTCCACTCCATCGTCCGACCGCCGAGCGCCCACGAGGGGAAGAGCGAAGTGTTTGAGCGATAGACTTGGTCTCTCGATCGTGAACCAGCTCGCAGCGGCAAGAACACCGGCGATCGCAAGAGCCGACAAGAAGTACGGGCCGAAACCAAATGCGTTGATTCCGTACATAGCGAGGAGTTGCTGAACGGGGAAGGCATAGATGTAGAGTCCATACGAGAGGTCCATACGCCGATCGAATCCCCGCAGTGGAAGGCGCATTGCGGCAAACAGGGTCAAATATGCGATGCACGGGATTGCGACGGGCGCGAAGGCTCTGGTGGTGAGCGTTCCGAGCAGCGCGGCGGCGCAGAGAAGCGCTAGCGATGCCGCCATCGGGATGCGATCGCGGATTAGATAGGCAAACGCACCGAACGCAAAGTAGACGAATAACGTTAGGACCTGGACGACCATAATGTCGCCGTAACGCCAGAGCAGGCCGGTATAGCCGCCAAGTAGTGCAAGAGCGGCCGCCGCGACTACTGCCGGACCGCTTCTGAGAGCACCCGTCAGACCGACCGCCGCTATGCAGAGGTAACAAAAGAATTCGGGATTAAGGGTCCAGAGTGACAGGTTAAGAGTGAATGGAATCGGCACGTGCGCAAGCACGGTCCCGATGCGATCCTGGTGAATTCCCAATAAAGCGTTACTCGCTACGTACGACCACGGCGACGGGACCTCTGCGAAATAGCGGAGCAGTGTGCGATGCTGGTATGCAAAGGCGAGCGGGGCAAACCCGAATGCGGTGACGACTAGGCAAACCCAAAATGCTGGAAAGATTCGTAGAAATCGATGCCAGATAAACCGGCCGGTGGAGCTCACGGTTTCGTAGCTGCGCGTAATCAGGAAACCGCTAAGAACGAAGAAGCCTCCCACGGCTAAGAAGCCGCTGGTCGCGCCGTTGGGGTTTAAGCGAGCGAGTGGATCGTAACCAAAGCCCCCATTCCCAAATGCGTGCGACCAGATCACCGTCGCGGCGAAGAGGAAGCGCAAAAAACCGATGCTGTTGTTGCGAAGGTCTAGGTCGCCGAGCACGACTTGAGGTCCCGGGCCATTGCGACGTCCGCGGCCGCCCCAAATGAGAAAAGCTTTCGCCTTGGGTCGCTCCTCACGTAAAGAAATGTTCGGCGTGGACTTTTATGCTTCCGCTAGCGCGGCTGTCGTACCGCTGCGAAACAGGTCTGTAGTCCGTCACGTGAGAAGTGCCTCGAACGACCTCTCTGAAAGGGGCTACTATGCTTTCTTCACGGCAACAGCTCATCGTTGCGGTCGCCGCCATATCACTTGCCGCATGCGGTGGCTCTCAAGTTTTGACTCAAACGAACGCCGCTGCCCCTAGCGTCGCCGCGCCGGGCGTTGCGCCAATCCCGGCTTGTAAGGGCCAGAAGCGCACGAAACAGTACGCGAGTCTTGGCGCGAAGCCGCTTTCGAGCAAGGGTGGCACTCTCTGCGTTCCGAGTTTTGGAGGGTGGGGCGGCACGATGGACTATCCCGGTCCTACCTCATCGCATTCCTCGATGGAATTGATCAGCAGCACGACGGCATATAATCCGGGCGAGTTTCCGCCACCAGGTTCGGTGAACCCGATCTTCTATATCCAGTTTAAGCTCAACACTTACGGCGTGATTTTCAGCGCGAAGCTCCCGGCTACCGGCGGTCTGTCGAGCAAATCGCTGACGGTCGGGAAGCCCTACACGGCACAGGGAGCGTCCGATGTAGGCAGCCTCTGGGACGCCCTTGGAGAGTGCTACACGACCGCGTTTTCGACCAAGTACGGCGCCACGATCCGCGGAATCGGCTTCGTCCTGAAAAACGTGCACATGGGGGAGGCCTCGTCCGGAGTCATCAGCATTCTTCCTGGAAAACTCGCCCAAAGTAAGTGCTGACCAGAGAAGAAGTCTAGATGAGGCTACTCGACTAGCCTGACCTCGCCCGTTCTAAGGCGGTAGACTCCCCCAACGACGAGCAGGCGGCCGGAGACTGCGCCGCTCGCTATCACCGGCGGACTCGTTCGAAGCTTCGCGACCGCAGCGCGCACGTTTGCCTCCACTGCCGCGTCCTCCGTACCGCGCGCTTTTACTACGCCGGCAATCCCAGGAGCCATGAGCCTTTGAATCTCCGCGAGGTGCGGCGGCAAAGATGTGTTGGTCTCAACCGCTGAGTAGACGGCCTTAACGGCTCCGCAACCCTCATGACCGAGTACCATGATGAGTCGCGTTCCCAAGTGTTCGACCGAGTATTCGAGGGACGCGATCACCAAATCGTCGGGAACGTTTCCGGCGACCCTTGCGACGAACAGGTCTCCGATGCCCTGAACAAAGACGAGGTTAGGGATGACTCGCGAGTCGGAGCAGCCGAGGATCGCCGCGAAGGGTGCCTGACTCGCTTCGAGGAGTTCGCGTTTCTCGGCAAACCTGTTTACATTTGGAAAGTCGTTGTCGATGAAGCGCTTGTTGCCGGCCATCAATCGTCCCAACAACCGCTCTGGTGTAACGCCGGCCGGCGCCGACGTTGCCCCTCGGCTGCGCTCGGGCAGCGCGGCGGTTATTGTTGCCGCCCCGCCCGCCAAAAATGCCGCGCGATTGAACAGCATACGGTCATGCGATGTCGATTCACTCATGAGCCTCTTCCTCCAGAAGTTACGACCGTGACCCTCTAACCTAACGGAAAAGAGTGCACGTGAACTACTAGTTTCTCTGCCGTCTCATCCCTTCCCAGGAGACCCCCTCACGGTGATTCGCGCAGCTCACCTGATCGATGGCAGGCGATCCTCAACGAATACGCCCGCGTCGAAACGGCGCGGGCGTCCCTTTTTTATCCCTCGATAGGCAGACCGTTATTTACTGACCGTCGCGCCGAAGGGTTCCGAAACGCTGATTGTCGCAGTCGGCGAACCGCCCGCAGGGTATTTGTAAATACCGAGAACGCCGCCGTCCTGACTCGGCGCGACGATGCTCCCACCCTTGTGTTTCTTCTTGCCGCTCGATGCAACGATCCAAAACTGGTTGACGTAGTTTGAACCGGCCAGTTGCGTCGAGCCCTTCACCACGCCGGCGGCGTTCGTTCGATAGATCGCCCCTGTGTCGGTGTCGCCGACTGCGATGAATTTTCCATCCCACTGCACGCCACCGGGCCATTCAATCTTCTGTGTGAACTCGATGTTCGTAAACGAGCTGCTCCCTTTAGGAAGCTCGGCGAGTATAAAAGACGAGCTGTTGTTGACGCCGTCGACGAAAAGGTTGCCGCTCGAGTCGTAACCGCAGAAACGATAGCTCGTCATGCCGGGGTCAGAGAAGACTTGCGGGTTACCTCGAGCGCCGGCATATATGGAGACGCTGCCTGCGCCGGATGCACTGTAGAAATTCGTGACCGCGAGGTTACCGGTCACGGGATCTACGGAGCAGCCCTCCGGATATTCGCCGGTATCGCTGAGTGTGGCGATCGGGCTGGTGCCACCGTGGGCGTATTCGACGATCTGCGAGGCTCCGTCGTTAACGATCCAGACATTCGCGGATTTGTCCGCGCAGAGCCCATAGGGCTGCGTGAATCCGGTGAGCGTTCCGAGCAACTTCTGCGTCGAGTAGGAATAGACGTACACGTCGCCTGTTAAGACAGACGAGACGTAGAGCAAGCTTTTGGTCTGCGCTTGTGGATCCATCCACGAACCCGCTCGACCGGCGCCGGCGCCGGCGGACGGCGGGTTTAGGTTAGTCCCTGCGGGTCCGGCGATCGGTGATTGCGGGCCGCCGCACGACGCGAGAAGCACGCCGAGCGTCCAGAAACCAAGAGCCCTGCCGAATGTTCTCACGAGTCCTCCTTAAAAGAATGCGTGTTTGCGGCTTTATTTCTGGCCGAGAGATTCAATTTATTGCCGGGCGAGCGCCGTTTTGCTACGGCGGCGGAATTGGCAATCTGTTATCGCGCGCCCGCCGGTTCCCGCGTACGGCTATTGCGTGATGATGCCGATGTGATACGGTCCTTCGCAGCCCGAACTCAGGCAGGCAAAGATCGTCTGTTGGTACTTAACGTTGCCGTGGCTCGACGCCAGCGGTTTGGTTTCGCTGATGGTGTCGGTGCTCGGATCGCCGGGATTCGGATAGAAAGTTCCGGAGAGTCCCTTAAAGACTTTCCCCTTCTTGGTACGGATCGTCGACGACCATGTAAACTGACCGCCATTGCACAGGCTGCCGCTCGGGATGAAGCAGAAGTAGTATTGAGCCGGATAGCCGTACGAAACGGTAAGGCAAGCGATGTCCCTTCCAGGGCATTTGCCGTTCTCGATTACGCCCCCGAGAGGATGGAAGAGCGAGCGGATTCCCGGTGCGGAGGCGGTGGTCGCCGAACTCGCCGGCGCTGCCGCCGGAGCAAAACCGGATCCGCTGGGAGTTTGGCCGCTGCAGGCGGCTAGAGCGACGATCGCTAGCGCCGTGAGGCAGCGACCTATAGTGGCGTCGAACATGATGAGGTCTCCTTGATGGCGTTGGGTCATTCTAACGCCATCGTAGCGGGACGCCCGTACGGAAGAGCACGGGCCCCCGGAGAGGAGCGCAGTCGTTCGCTCTTATGAAAAGCGCTGTTGCGTGAGAATCAGAACGTAGAGGAGCCCCATAATGGCGTCGGCGCAGACGACCGCAACGGTCAGGAGTCGCCTGCGCAACGGGCTGGCGATTACGAGGATGCCGAAGACGAGTTTCTCCGCGGCCCCAACGATCATGGCCGGCAGGCGAGCTTCGGGGTGATAGCCCGCGTATATCAGCAAGCCGCCAACGAGTGCGGCGAGCAGACTCCAGTGGCGGGCCATCAAGATCACGGTAGCATCACTCGCCGTCTCGCCGAGGAGAAAGGCGAGAAGTTGGCGTGGTACGACGACACCAACGCCGACCACGGCGGTCAGAGCGCCGGTAATGAGAAGAATCGTGCCGGTGTCGGTTGGAGTCAGCCGTTCACCCCGTTAAGAACGCGCGCCTGATGCGCAGCTTCATGGAGGGCCGCGTGTTCCGCCGGGCTCTTCGGCGTTGGCTCTAAATCGAAGGTTACGGTATTGATCGTTCCGGTAAACGCGAACGGAGACTTATACGTTGGCGAGACCGGCGCCCGATTGTCTCTGCCGATATCCATTCCGGCATAACCTGAGAAACGCCCGGGGACGGTGTGCTCTAACCTTCCCTCGGCAACCGTCGTGCCGTTCACGAGCAGTTTCGTGGCGCCACCGGTAGCCGGCTTCGGCGCATCCGCGCTGAACTCAAAACGTACGATTACGTGGCCGGCCGGAAGCCGATCGGGCGACGAGATCGTCCCGCCTTTGGCTAAGCCGCGCAGAAGCCGGTTCGTGTCGCCCAGCTTCTCCAAAAGCTTTACCAGCCGTGGGTGCGAGTCGTCTTGCACGAGAGGAATGCCCAAGAAGCTGTACGTGTGGTGCAGTTTCCCGTTCTGCACGTAGAGCGAGAAGCCGCCGAGAAAGTCCGCGTTGGCAATGATGGCGCCCTCCGCACCGCCCTCCGGAATGACGATATCCGCTTCGATCGCGTACGACGTGCCGTAGATGTGCGGAATCATTCCGGGGCCAACGTTCTCCACGCCCGAATAGAACGTGAACTTCGTCGTCTTCCCGGCACCCGGTGGGAGCACGCCGAAGAAGCTCGCCATTCCGCCGAGCAAAGGCGTGGCGCTAAATTTCTCCGCCTCTTCCCAGAAGAGCGCCTTGAGCTCGTTCAGCCTCTCGGGAAACTTCTGCGCCAGGTCGTTTGCCTGCGAGAAATCCTCCACCGTGTTGTACAGTTCCCAGACATCTTTCTCCGGATCCCAAACGCCGGGCGCAAACTTCTCCAAGGCCACGGGGTCCAATGCCCACGGTATGCGACCGAGCTTGCAACTCGCAATCCAGCCATCTTTATACATCGCGCGATTGCCGAGGATCTCGAAGTATTGCTGCGTGTGGCGCTCCACGGCCTTACTATCGTCGAGGGTGTACGCGAAGCTCGTGCCATGCATGGGCATCTGTTCGATCCCATTGACGAGCTTGGGCGCCGGAAGTCCCACGAGTTCGAGAATCGTAGGAACGACGTCGATCACGTGGGTGAACTGGGATCGAACGCTGCCCTTGTCGGTAATGCGCTTTGGCCAGGAAATGACCATCGGATCGCGCGTCCCGCCAAAATGCGATGCAACTTGCTTACCCCATTGGAACGGCGTGTTGCCCGCCCAAGCCCAAGCACAAGAAAAGTGCGGGGCGCTGCCGGGTCCGCCCCAGGCGGCGGCACCGCCGTACACGTCGGCGAGGTCCAGTTGCTGTTCGGCGGTCAGCGGGACTCCGTTGAGCACGGTCATTTCGTTGAAGCAGCCCGTCGTCGTGCCTTCCATGCTCGAGCCGTTGTCCCCGTAAATATAGATAACCAACGTGTCGTCGAGAATGCCGATCTCCTCGATGGCGGCGACGACTCGCCCGATATTATAATCCGCGTTCTCTTGGTAGCCGCAGAAGACTTCCATTTGGCGGGCATAGAGCGCCTTTTCCGCCGCGGAGAGCGAGTCCCAGGCGGGCATGGCCTCGTTTCGCGGCGTCAGTTGCGCGTCGGCCGGAATGACGCCGAGCTTCTTTTGCCGCTCGAACGTTTGCACGCGCAGCGCATCCCACCCGGCGTCGAACTTCCCCTTATATTTGTCGGCCCATTTGCCCGCCACGTGGTGCGGCGCGTGACTGGCTCCCGTCGAGAAATACATGAAAAACGGTTTGTTGGGATCCTGCGACTTCTGACCGTGAATCCAGTGGATCGCCTTATCCGCCATCGCATCGGGAAAGTAGAAATCCTCGTCTTGCGGCGGTCCTAGCACCGTGTTGTTCTCCGTAATCACGGTGTCGTATTGGCTCGCTTCGCCGCCGAGAAATCCCCAAAAGTAGTCGAACCCAAGGCCGTTGGGCCAGCGGCGAAACGGCCCGGCCGGCCCCTGCTGGTCGTCGGGCGTTAAGTGCCATTTTCCGAAGGCGGCTGTGTTATATCCATTATTCCGCAAGATCTCTGCGACCGACGCGGCGCTCTTGGGCCACGTCGCGTTATAACCGGGCCACCCGCCACAGAACTCGGCAATCGAACCGAATCCTACTGCATGGTGGTTGCGGCCGGAAAGCAATGCGGCGCGGGTGGGCGAGCAGAGCGCGGTCACGTGAAAGCGATTATAGCGAAGGCCTTCTTTTGCGAGCCGCTCGAGTGTCGGGCTCGCGCTCGAGCCACCGAACGTAGCCGCGTTCCCGAATCCCGCATCGTCAACGAGCACCAGCAGGATGTTCGGTGCCCCGTTGGGAGCTTGGACCGGGATCGGAAAGTCTGCCACACTCCCCGCTAGCGTCCGGTTAGCGATACCCTTGAACGGACGATCGGGAATGGGCAGGACTGTACGGTCGAGTGCAGAGTTGGGCTGCGCGGCGGACATAGGGCTACCTCGTTCTCTCGCTAGCGCGTTCGCGCTGCGAAGTTCGTGCTCCGATCGACGATCGTGAGGTTCTTACTCTGCCCGTTCACCGTTGTGGTCGAGGTATAGCGCGTGCCGTCAGGCAGACTCGCGAAGCGCACTTGCATCGTTACGGCATCGGACGGTTGAGCTAGATACGAAGAAACGTCGATCGAAGTCAGTGTTTTTGGGTTGCTACGCAGGGTTAGCACGATCGCATCGCCCTGCTTGAGGTAGTTCGAAATCAGGATGGCTGAGTAGCCCGGACTTCCTGCCGACTTAACCGTAACCGAACCCCGTGCGCATAGCTGCTGAATCTTTGCCGGATTCAAAGGCGAGTAACTCTTCGCGAGCGCACCAACTTGCTGGGCATACGCTTTAAAATCTTCCTTGACCCGGTGTACGATGCCGTGCTGCCGGCCGCCGCTCGACGGAGCGACGGGTTGCGCGATCAGCGTTCGTATCTGCTCGCCATCGGGCCCGAGTTGAACTTGGTATACGCTCTGCTCCTTGACGCCGCCATTCACGCTAACCGTTTCTTGCATCTGCCACGTGTAGTGCGAAAGCTGCTGTTGGTTGGTTGCCATCAGCTGCTTCACTTGCTGCACCTTCTGCGCAAGCGACGCATTCTGCGCTATACTGGGCGCTGCGCAGACGATAAGTCCGGTAAGGAATAGAGCGGCGGGAATGCCTGGCTTCACGAAGATCCTCCATTGCAGCGACGAGGGGTTGCCGATTCGTTACTTCGGCAACTGAGCCCTGGGCTGGGGGTGGCTTCCCGAATCGCAGCTTGAGTGGTACGATAAAGTGTGCCTAGCCAGCGGGAGCTTGGCATCCGTCGGGGCGCACGGCCTTGTTGCGCACTGGAATCTCTCGCGTTCAACGAAAGGATTCAATCATGAGGCCAGTTGGACTGATCGTCGTCGCATTTATACTCGGTATGAGCGCGCCTGCGTCGGCGACCGGGTCCGTCCGGATTCAACAGAGAGACGGTTCCGTGCAGACGTATACCGGCGTGACCTTGAAAGCAGCGAACAAGACGCTGACCCTGATATCGGCCGACAAAGTCTCGACGGTCGTCATCAGCGGTGCTAACTGCGCTCACGATGGCGCTATCGTTCGCTGCGCGGGCGGACGGTTCTCGCTCCTCCGAGACGGGGCAAGGCACACCGTCGCGTTCAAGACGGCCACGTTCTACTTCAACCTAACCGATCAAGATCAGTTGTTACCGCTTTCGACGACGAAGATCGGTGCCCACTCGGTGATCTTTGCCGTGCAGACGGCGAAGGGGACGTACATCACCGGAAACGGTAAGCTCGACCAGGAGTCCGCACAATGAGAATCTTATCGATTTTACTCGTCATCGCTCTCACAGCCGCGCCATTGACGGTCTCGGCGCAGCGCGCCGGCCGCGGGGGTGGCGGGGCGTCCCGCTCGGCGCCGAACCAAGGTCGCGGCTTCAACATGAGCAACGACGTGCCGTCGAAGGGCGCCGCAACCGGAAAGAACGGATCCGCCGCCTATAATAAGAACACCGGAAACGCCGCGACGTACAACAAGAACACCGGAACCGCAACGACGTACAATAAAAACACGAACACGACGACGCAGTACAATCGGAACACGAACAACTCGAGCACGTACAATAAGAATAACGGCAACTACAACAGCGGCGCCTACAACGGCAAGAATTCCGCGGGAGCGTACAATAAGAACACGGGTAACGCCGCGGTCTACAACAAGAATACGGGCAACATGGCTGTGTACAACAAGAACACCAACAGCTACAGCACGTACCACTACAATAACAACGGCAGGAACGGGTACTACTACGGCGGCCGCGTCGTCGTGAATCCCAGATACTACCCGGCCTGGGGATGGAATCGCGGGGTCGCTTGGAGGCCGTACGGAACGTATTGGGGCGGCGGATTTTGGGGGGCTTTCGCGATCGGGGCGGCGACAGCCGCGGCGATGGGATCCGTCTACTACGCAAATCAGCGATACACGTCCTATTCGGTCAGTGCAGGCAGTCCAGGCGCGACCTTGTTGTCGAACTACGGCCTGCAGCAGGTTCCGTGCGGACCGCCTGGCCTAGTCGTGATCTACGGGCCCAACCTCGGCATCATTTGCGCGAATCCGAACGGCCTAGTCGCCGCCGGCAACTACGCAGTCAATGTCGACAACTTGACGCTTCAATCGCAATAGCGAAAAGGCGCCGGTCTCGGCTTTCGCGTCTCGCCGCCCGGCACGCGGTTGCTGCCGGCGCTATTCAAGTGGCGCCCGCATCCCTATTTTCACCGATATCCCGGGGCTCTCGAGTGCGCTAAAATAAGGAGTTGGCCATCTTCGACGAGGCCAGCCCGCACACTCCGATCCGGTCCCTAATTGGCCCTCATCGAATGGCGGATCGAGAGGGAAACACATGCCCAGAACAGATCCTGAGGCGGCTCGAGAGGTTGCCGTGAAGCACTTGTTCCGTCACCTGCGTGACGATCAGCAGCTGCTTCGAAATCCGTTGGTTGGCCCGGATCTGCTCGGCGGCAAACTCACTGCGCAGGAGCTTCGCGGCGGCGTGGCCCGGGCTGCTACCATTATTCGTGACGATGATACGCGTCTAGGTCGATCCGAACGAGGGAGGCGTCAATCGGCCTGCCTCATGAAATGTGACCTTGGCTCCCAAAGCGTAGCAAGCCTCGCGGCCGAGTTCGAAATATCGCCTCGGCAGCTGGCGCGAGAGCGACGTGAAGCGTGGATACGCGCGCTGCCGCACATCTTACCGAAAACGGCGCATCTTACGTCGGCATCCCTCCACGAGCTCGTGCACAATCGAGCGCTTGCGCTTTTTCGTGCCGGCCGAGTGCGCGACGCCGCGGAGCTCGTTCGGGCACACGTCGCAAAGTCGGCTCCCGAGGCGGCCGTGTTCGGCCTCTGCAACCTTGCGCTGATGCAACACGACTTTAGAAGAGGCCACGAGGCCCAAGAGACGTTCACGGAGCTAAACGCTCGCATTCGGTTGGCTACGAGCACGCGCTCGCATTCGCGCCTCAATCTCGCGCTCTATCTCTTGGCGATACTTCTTGGCCAAGCCGCCACGACGCACGTCTGGAACATACGGGTCCGCGACCTCGTGCGGCGCGCTACGCTGGAGGGGGCGCCCGATCCATGGATGTCGCGGACGATACTGCGTCTGTTGTTTGCACTGGCGCAGAAATTCGTGCATGCCGATGACTTGCGGAGTATGCTCGCCATTTCTTGTGCCATCGACGACATGTGTGCAGAGTTTAACGATCTGGACTGCTACGAGGCGTTCGCGCTACACACCGTGAAAGCGATCAGCGAGTGGAAGCAAAACGGGTTCACCGTTGACATGGAAGCGCACACGCTGAGGGTGCTACATCTCGCGCTTGCAAATGGCTGGACGGGCGTAGTCGCTGAGGGAGCGTCGCTGTTAGCGTCGGTGTACTACCTAAGCGGCGATATCGTGTTGGCGCAAAGATACCGGGATGTTGCGCTGAGCGGTGTAGCGCTGACGGATGACAAAGGCGTCGTCGCTCTTACGTACAACAACCTCGCAATTGCCGCACTCGAGTCGGGCTGCATAGGCGCGGCCGCCGAGTTCGGGAGCCGATACCTGTCCTCCAAGAGCGAAGAGCATCCTGTGCTGCAGCATCTCCCCCTAACGACCGCTGAAATCCTGATCGGGCAGGGTCACGCGAAGCAGGGAGCGGTTGAAGCGCGGGAAGTGCTGCAGAGGGCGAATAGGTCGGGCAACCAAAGACTCGTCGCCACCGCCGGAAGGGTCGTCGCCTTGGGTTTGCAGGCTGCGGGCGAGTGCGGCGAGGCCGTTACCGTCATGAAGCAGTCCGTGGATTTGGCGAACGCCGGTTGCTGCTCGAAATTCGACGTGCACCGCATCGACAAATCCTATCGGAATATAGCGCGTTTGAAGCAGCTCCCCGCCAGAAAACTGGACTACCTCGACTTCTGCGGGTGACGCGGTCGCCGCGACACCAAATGACATGGCTTTGACACGTTTGGCCAATGCCGGGACGCGCCGAACGAGGAAAGGCACCTTATCAGTTTCTTAGTTTGAGGGAGACATCGGATGCGTTATAACAATCTAGCCGGTCTCGCGTCGGCCAGCATCGTAGCGGCAGCGATCCTTGCCGGCTGTTCGGGAAGCTCGCAAGGCGGGAGCGCCTTGACGCCCACGGCGGCTGAGGTGCCGCAACAGCAAAGTGTCTTCCGCCAAAGCCGGCACACGACGAGCTGGATGATCCGGCCCGACGCGCGAACGCGCCTCGCATACATCTCCGACAACCTCGCGAACAACGTGACCGTGTTTGACCTCAATGGAACCATGCAAGGTCAAATCGATGGCCTCAGCTATCCGGGAGGTCTCTTCGTCGACTCGAAACACAATCTTTGGGTCGCAAACGGCGGTGCAAACAATATTCTTGAGTTCGCGCGTGGTGCGACCACACCGTTCAATACGCTCGACGACCCGAGCGCGGGACCGCTCGACGTCACGATGTGCCCGAACGGCACTCTCTATGTCGCCGGCTCCAACTCCACCGCTATCGAGGTCTATCCTCGCGGCAGCGTGAACCCGACGCGCTCCTTGACCTATCCGGGAGCAGGCCAGAACGACGCCTTGACCTGCGACGCGACAGGCAACGTGTTCGCGACGATTGTCGTAAGCTTCCACGGCGGCGTCGTCGAGTTTCCGCGCGGCAAGCAGCACGGAGCCACCCAGCTCCCGATCAGCCTCGGAGGGCCGGGGGGCATCAAGCCGGACAATGCCGGCAACCTTCTGGTCGACGATCAGAGCGCTCAGACGATTACCGAGTACACCGAAGCGGGCTCGCCGACGGGTCACTCGATCTCCACGGCGTCTGACTGCATCAACTTTGGCGTTACGAACAACAGCAAAGTCGTCGGATGCCCAGTCTACGTAGCGTACAAGACGTCCTACGGTCAGTCGTACGCCTTCCCGGCGGGCACGAGTCTCCAGACGTATTCTGGTTCGTTCATGCTACCGTACGGCTTCGCGTTCGATCCTGGCCAAAAGGGCCTTTAGGCGAACCAACCTTGCAACACTTAGAAGGGCTTCGTCCCATGCACAGATCTTCGTACCTTGGCTTCTTTCTTCGTAGCGCGGCAGCCATCGCATTGCTCGCCGGCTGCTCCGGAGGCGGCTCGCAGCCGCCGGTAGCGAACGCGCTCCAGGATACGGATACGAACGCCGGGAGCGTCGATCAGGTCATCGTTTCCGACAGCTTCGCAAACATCGTTAGCGTCTTCGATGCTGAAGGACGATTGCAAACGCGCCTCAAGAAAGGCATCAACGGACCTTCTGGCCTCACTACCGATTCGGCAGGGAACCTGTACGTCGCAAACTCCCAGGATGCAAACGTGCTCGTTTATTCGCAACCGTACAAGTCGGTCAGCCTAACCCTGAACGAACCGGGCAAGTATCCCTTGGACGTTGCGGTGAGCAACGCCGGGCTCGTCGGCGTCATGGCCGAAACGTCGCCGTCCGGGCCCGGCAACGTGACCTTCTACAAGAAAGGCTCCACATCGGCGTGCGCAAGTGTGAGCGATTCAAACTGGAACCAGGTGTTCTCTGGCGCATTCGACGCTTCTGGGAATCTCTTCGTTGACGGCGTCGACCGCGATGGGAACCCGCTCGTCGGCGAAGTCTCCGGCGGTTGCGCGGCCACGTCGCTCACGACGCTGAGCGTCGGTAACACGATGTCCGGCGTCGCTGGGGTGCAGGTGGTGCACGGTAACATTCTGATCTTGAACCAAAACTATGGCAGTTTCAGTCCGGAAATCTATACCTACGCGCCGCCAACGGGTGGTTCGCTCGGCTCTCCGATCGCGACGACAAAGCTATCGGCCGGAATTGAAATGGAGAGTTTCGCGATGACGCGGGACGAGCGTCATCTCTGGATCGCGCACTCCGACGTCGCCTACGGACGAATAGAGTACACGTATCCCGGCGGCCGGTTCGTCAAGTCGTTCAACGAGCCTCATTTAGTAACTGCATTTGGCATCGCCGTCAATCCGGCTGCGAGCCCGTAACGTGATAAAGACATTTAGGAGCGCTCATCCCATGCGCACATTATTCTGTACTGCCGCCCTCGCGTTGCTCGCGGGCTGTTCTGGTGGCGGATCGCCGCCAGCGGCCCAAGTCGCTGCCGCAGGGCCGAACCAAACCCTGCGGCCTCGCGGCGCGCCGAGTCGCGTGACGCCGTTCGTCAACGTCGCCGGAATAAAGGCGCCGAATGGCAACCAGACCTTCGTTACCGACGCCGGGACTGCGACGGTAACGGTATGGGGCGCCAACGGCCAGCTCAATGCTATACTTTTTGATGGCATAGGTGCAGATCCTCAGGGCTTGGCCACGGACGCGGCGCAGAGCTTGTACGTTGTGAACCTCGCCTTCAGCAACGTCATCGTCTATGCAAAGCCGTACACTTCGATAAAATCGACGTTGAACGATTCAGGGCAGGAGACGGAAGACGTCGCGGTCGACAAAACGGGCCTCGTGGGCGTCACGAATTACTTGACCAGCGCCCTTGGGCCCGGAAGCGTGAGCTTTTTCGCGAAGAATTCGACGCAGCCGTGCAGCACCGTTAAAGATCCCAAGTGGGAATATTTCTTCAACGATGCGTTCGACGCGTCGGGGAACCTGTTCATCGATGGGCAAACTGTCGGCGGTGGGACACTCGTCGGCGAAGTCTCCGGCGGCTGCAAAGCGACAGCGATTACGACGTTAAGCGTCGGAAACACGATATCGTGGCCGGGCGGCGTCCAGGTGTCAGCTGGAAACATTCTGATCGGCGATGTGAATAAGCAGGCAATCTACACCTACGCACCGCCTTCGAGCGGCTCCCTCGGTTCCCCGACCGTCGTCACTACGCTCGCCGGCGCGGTGGCGCCGGTGACCTTCGCGATCGAAGAGAACGGTAAACACGTGCGAACTGCCGATTTCGCCGCGGATAGATTGTATGCGGGACTGTACAGGTATCCAAAAGGCGCCTACGTCAGCAAGCTCGCAGACCACATATGGGCGGCTGCCGTTGCGGTCTATCCCCCGGCGCGCCCATAGTATCTAAGAAGACGATACGGCCGTCCTCTTGATGCCTCCTTAGTTCGCGGCGTCGGCCGCATCGAACGAGCGTATCGCTTCGACGAAGGCGGTGCCATAGCGCTCGAGCTTGACGTCACCAACGCCACCGATCTGCCGGAACGCCTGCAGCGTGACCGGTTGATGCGTGCACAGCTCGCGTAAGGTCGCGTCAGAAAAAACGACATAAGGCGGAACTCCCTGACCGTCCGCGAGATCCTTGCGCAACTTGCGCAGTCTCTCGAATAGTGCATCATCATGGACGGTAGGGAGTGCCCGAATCCGCTGGCTGCGCCGCTTCTCGGTCTTGGCGACGAAGCGCGGCATGGAAAAAGCGAATGCGCGGTGCTCTTTTAGCCCTCGCAACCCTTCCTCGGTTACGAACAAGGTTCGATGTTCGGAGCCCTGTTCGATGCAACCAGTCCGCATGAGCTCCGAGAGCACCGCCATCCATTCGCCTTTACTGTTCTCCGCACCGATTCCGAAGGTCGATAGGCGATCGTGCCCCCACGCGATGACCTTCTCAGTACGCTTTCCGAGCAGGACGTCGACGATGTGGTGCGCACCGCTCGAAAATCCGCTGTGCTCGCGCACGCGATAGACGCATGACAGCAGCTTTCGAGCGATCTGCGTGCCGTCGACTCGCTCCGGCGGCTGCAAGCAATTATCGCAGTTGTCGCACTGGGCGACTGAATCCTCGCCGAAATAGCGCAACAGGTGACTCCGCCGGCAATGCGCCGTCGCTGCGAAATCGAGCATCTGTCGCAGAAGGCGCTCGGCCTTTTCGCGTTCCTGCGGGCTCTCTATCTGACGAATGAAGTGGCGTTGCTTCGCCGCGTCGCCTCCGCTGAAGAAGAGCGCACAATCGCTGGCGAGGCCGTCGCGGCCGGCCCGCCCGGTCTCCTGGTAATAGCTTTCGACGTTCTTGGGAAGATCGTAATGAACGACGTAACGTACGTTAGGTTTATCGATGCCCATGCCGAAGGCGATCGTCGCGCACATGACGCGGATCTCGTCGCGAATGAATAGCTCCTGGTGGCGAGCGCGCTGCTGCGGCAGGAGGCCCGCGTGGTAGGGGCGAGACGAGATGCCCGCCGCGGAAAGCTTCGTCGCCAGTTCTTCTGCCGAGTTGCGGCTCTGCACGTAGACGATACCGCTCTCGTTGGCACGGGCCGTACACCAAGACAGCAGTTGTTTAAGCGCGTCGGTTTTTTCGAAGACTGCATAACGCAGATTCGGCCGGTTGAAGCTTGCAACGAAGCGGCGCGGCTTACGCAACTCGAGAAAGCGCTCGATGTCGTCGCGCACGCGCGCGGTCGCCGTCGCGGTGAGCGCCAACATCGGAACGTTGGGGTAACGGGAACGCAGCGATGCGATTTGGCGGTACTCAGGCCGAAAGTCGTGCCCCCATTCGCTGACGCAGTGCGCTTCGTCGACCGCGATGCGGCGCAAGCTCCATCCCGCCAAGCGGGTGAGAAATCCCGCCATCACGGTGCGCTCCGGAGCGACATATAGCAGGCGGTACGCACCACGGTCGAGCGCTGCCAGCCGATGCGCGGACGACGCCGGATCGAGCGAACTGTTGAGAAACGTTGCCGGAATACCATTGGCTTCGAGCGCGTCGACTTGGTCCTTCATCAATGCGATCAGTGGCGAGATGACCAGCGTGAGTCCTGGCTCGAGCAGCGCCGGCAATTGATAGCACAGCGATTTCCCGCCGCCGGTCGGAAGGAGCGCCACGACGTCGCCTCCAGCCATCGTTGCCTCTACGATCTCGCGCTGCAGCGGGCGAAACGTCGTATAACCGAAGTGATGCTTCAGTGCCTCGTCGAGCGTCATGATGCGGTCGTGGGCTTCTCCTCAGCCGGTAACGGGCTCAGCGCTTCCAACGTTCGACGCGCGCCGGCCGATTACATGGTGCATTCACTGCTTCCAGCGTTCGCGCAACGCGCGCGCGTGATATTCTCCGGCGGAGGATTGGCGGGAACCTCCGCAAATATCCCTGCGTTGCTCCGAAACGGAGGGTTACGTGCTGCGCGGATCTTGGATCGCTCTCATCGTATCGGTTACGCTCGTCGCATGTGGGCGAACGCCGTCGCCCGGCCCGGCGCTTCCGGCGCTTCCCGCCGGTGCGATGGTGCAGGTCGAACGCTCCACGCTCCCGTCGGGGAAGATCAAGCACATCGTCTTCGTCATTCAAGAGAACCGGACGCTCGACAATATCTTTGGAGGCCCCAAGCCGTTCCCCGGAGCCGACGCCGCCTCGAGCGGGAAGACGATCGACGGCAAAACGATCGCGCTCACAAAGATCGACCTCGGAAAGCTGACGGGAACGGAGGATCCGGACAACTTTCATCGGCCGTGGCTGTGGGCGTGCAATCCGCCGGCCGGCCAACCGCCGTTTAAAGTCGGCGAAGTATCGCCATGTAAAATGGACGGCTTTAACGTTGCCGCGTCCCCGCATCCCGACTACACGCCGACTGCCTCCACGGCCACTATTTACTCGTACGTTGATTACGCGCAGACCGAACCGTATTGGAACATCGCGCGGCAGTTCACGCTCGGCGACCACTTTTTCATGGGCCACAATAGCGAGTCGTACACGGCCCACCAGTTCCTCTTCTCGGCCCAGTCCGACAGCGTCGCGAGTGCGCCCGACTTCCACAAGGCTTCGGGGTATTGCGGCGCTCTCTATCTCGGCTGCGCCTACACGCCGTGGGGCTGCGATTCTCCCGCCGGAACGACGACGTCGCTGCTCGATGCGCAGGGCATGGTGAAGCCGGACGGACCGTTCCCGTGCTTCAAGTACCCATCGCTTGCCAATCGTGTCGACGAAGCGGACCTGCAATGGCGCCTCTACGCGCACTCGCTCTGCTCGAACATCAACGGGCTCGACGCGAACTCGTCGATCAGCATGACGTCCCTCTGGCCAAAGTCGCGGAACTGGATGTCCCGCTGCCACTTTCGGACTCCGTTCGAAGCCTTTCTCCCAACCCGTATCGACACCACAAACTTTCGCACGCCGGAAACCACGTTCCTTACCGACGTCGGCGACAGTCATGGGCTTGCAGACGTGACGTGGGTATTGCCCGGTCTCGTCACGTCGGACCATCCCGGCGTCCCGGCGGGCTATTGCGGGCCGTGGTGGGTCGCGAACGTCGTGAACGCGATCGGCTTGAACAAGAAGTACTGGGGTTCCACGGTGATCTTCATTCTGTGGGACGACTGGGGTGGATATTACGACCACATGCGGCCGTACGTGGTGCGCGATCAACAAGGCCCTGGTTTCCGCGTGCCGCTCCTGGTCGTTTCGCCTTACGCTAAGCATGGGCACGTCGCACACACCGACATCGAGTTTGCCACACTGCTCAAGTTCACGGAAGAGACGCTCGGCCTCAAATCCCTCGGCGCTACGGATGCCTCTCCGTATCTCCACGATCTCGACGATTTCTTCCAGACGCAGGCCCAGCCGTTTACGAAGATTAAAGTCCCCGCCAGAATCTCGTTCCCGTGCAGCGTGCTGCCCAAGTCTGAACCGAATTCCACCTCGCGGTGGCTCCGGATGGACGACGGCGACTAGTTACGCGATACTGTCCCGGGCCGACAAGGAGTGCAGGATGACCAAGCGAGTTATACATACCGCGCTTTGCGCGTTCGTCTTTTTGATTTGCGGCTGTTCGGCGGCGACCACCGTTCCGTCGGTTTCAGGACCAACTCCGGAAGCGCTTCCAGCGAAGACGAAGTCGGCGCAGTACCTGTACGTCTACAATACCGGATCGCCCGGCGTTTACTACGGAGAGCATGCGCGCTACAGTCTGCCGGACCTCAAGCTGCTGGAGACCACGGTAGGAGATGGGGTGGCAAGCCCGACAGCGTTCGGAACCGCCGGCTCGCCCTTCTTCGTGGATGAGGTCCCTCAAGGATACTTCGGCGTCTATCTACAGCCCGTGAAAAACGGGACCGTGCCGGCAACGGAGCAGTTCTCCGGCGTGCCGTGCGACAGTTCCTCGCTCGCCACCGGGCCGACGGGTAACTTCTACGTCGTTCAGTATTGCTCGGGGAACGTGCTCGAGTTTTCCGCCGGAGCCACGAAAGGCGGAAAGGCGAAGAAGCCAATCGCTACCTATACTGGGGGAAACCTCACCGGCGACGTTCTGCCCACCTACGCGACGGTCGATCTCGAAGGCGATCTTTACGTCGGGGACAACGGCGGCGGCGTGACCTATTTCGCAGCCGGAAAGAAGAAGGGCGCCATCGCCTTCGCGACGGGGCAGAGCCAGGCCGTAACGCAGATGGTCGTAGATTCCCACGGCAACGTTTGGAGTACGCACGATCCCAATCCGACGATCGTGTATTTCAAGGATAAGAAAACGTGTATCCCCGATCCGAGTGGTTCCATCGAGCGCGACGAAGAGGCGGAAGAGTTCTCAAAAGGTACGTTGGTTAAGCACCTGTACAGTTCTACGACGGACAGCCCCGTCTATGGCCCCGGCGGACTCTCAATCGCGGTCGATTCTGCGGGAAGGATCTACATCGGAACTCAAAATGGCAGCGACGAGGGCGTACTCGTCGATTACGACCCGAGTCAATCGTGCCCGAACGATGGGCTTTCCTTTCTCATGCCGATCCGCGCCTTTCCTCAGGTTGCCGTCGATAAGCAGCGCAGGTTGTACCTGACGGATTTCAACGATAATACGATTTCGGCTTATGAAGGCGGCTCGAAGAAGCTGCTCAAGCGCATATCGCAGGAAAAAGGCGAGATCAATATTTCGTCCACGGCCATCAACCCGTAAAGGGTATTCGCGCTAATGGGTTGTCGGCTCGCCCAATTGCCAGAACAGGAAGGCGTACTCGTCGGTGATGAGCGCCTGCGTTTGGAGGGCCCCGGTCTACTGCGACGGCGGAAGAAGGTTACGCGGCGTCAGCCTCACGGTTTTGTCGACGCCCGCGCGCTTCACGGTTACCGTAAACGGCGCGCGGCCCGTGGAGTACGGTGACAAATCGCCTAATCCGAAGCCTCCCGCCACCTGATTTCCAGCGAAGGCCGTGATGCGGTCGCCTGTCGCGATGCCGGCTTCGGCGGCGGGGCTTCCGGGCACGACTTGGCGGACCTCGAAAGCGCCGGAATCGTCTTGACCGACGCTCCACCCGATGCGGTCGACGCGGAACGGCATCGCAACGTTACGATTCGGAACGAACGTGACGGTTTGGGCCTTGTAATCGAAGACGACGGAAAAGCGCGAGAGGAACCCCGAACCGAGATTCCCCGCAACGCCGCGCGTGGCGAAGAAGCCTGAAGTCACCTGCGGAATGCTGACCGGAACGTCGTGGTAGGTTTGTCCCGCGAACGCAAACGTTTTCGCCGTGGCGTGCGTCTCCGAATAGCCGCCGCCCACTCCGCCGGGCGACCGGTAGATCGAGCCGCCTTTGGGAAAGAGGTGGTGCTCTTTCACAAACGGGGTGGTGAGCACGATGCTGCCGGCGTTTCCGGTGTCGAGAAGATAGTAGCCGGATACGTTGTCGACAGTTGCGAGCACGTAGGCGTGCGCGCCATCGGCTTTGAACGGCAGCGTGACGCCGCCGGAAGGCGCCGGCTCGTCGAACGGTGCGAGGTCAATTTGACGATCCGCGTAGCGTACGCTGACGCGGAAGTTGGCGAGATATTCGAAGCCGATCAGACCCTCGATTGTGACGTCTTTGCGCGGATGGAGTAGCGGATAGCCCAACGGCGTGACGACGAAGTTCTGATCCGATAGCCGCGCACCGCCGAAGTCGACCGATGCTACGTGGGCGTAGGCGGTCATCTGTTGTTGCGTGCCGGCGCCGCCCGTCGCGATGCCGCCTGAGGCTTGCAAACCAAGGCTTTTCGCGGCGTCGGGAACCAGGAAGTTCGCGCCGCCGGAATCGAAGACGAGCGTTGCCGGTTTATCGTTGAGTGAAACCGGAACGACGATATGGCCGAGCCCGCCGACGAGGTCGCTGACGAATGGAATCGATACGGGCGCGGCGAGAGTGCCATGTGAAACGTACGACGGACGCGCAATCGCACTGGGTTCGAGGCCCGTCGAAAACTGGATCGTCTTGAGCGTCGTGACCGACGTCGTGCCGGACGCATTGACGTCCACCGAGCGCATTGGCACCGTCACGCCTTGTACGACCTGAAAATCGGAGTTCGTCGTCGTGTCGGTGCCCTGCGCCGTCTGCGCGACGACCTTCACGAGACGATAGAAGGATGCGTCGAAGTATAGATCGGCTGGAGATCCGCCGAGAGGCTCGGCGTGCAAAACGTAAGCCGGCTGCCCGTCGACGTTCTCCTCGCGTCCCGATTTGAACGTCGAGGCTTGATCGCGGCGAAAGAAGGCGTAGCTGCTCAGGTAGGCCTGCGTCACGGCATCGGCGACTAACGATGGTAGGCTCACGATCGCGAGCACGCCGTTTTCCTGACCCCACTGTGTACCGTCGTAGCCCTGGAGGAACGTTGCCGGGCCGACGACGAGCTGAATCCGCGAGTAGCCGTTGCGCAGATCGACGACACTTTCGAACGAATTGGACGGCCCGCCATCTTGAACGAAGCTGCCGGATTGTGTCATTGCGGCGTAACCGTCGAGCCGTGTCCCTCCGGCCGCGACGTGCGCCTGCACGAGGACCTCATCGATCTGTGCGGCACCGATCGCGCCGGGGCTCGGTGCGGCGCTCGCGGCGGCCCAGGTGAAGAGTGTTGAAAGGAACAGGCAAGAAACGAAGGCGATCGTGCGCATCATGTGGCGGGATTTCTTGCCCGTCGAACGCTTACCTGGATACAGCACATTTGCGTCGCTCTACGTGTCATAGCGAGGCCAACGAAGCCTTATTTACGCCCCGACACGGTGAGTGTTCATTTTGCGAGCGGCTCATTCGTATTCCACCCGTAGAATCAGCGGGCCGGTCTCGACGTTGTTCGCGCCGCCTCTCGGGTCGGTATCGAAGTTGAGGTTCGCAATCGAGCCTGGCGGCGTGGACCCCTGCGCCTCGATGGTAATCTCTTTGTCTCCCAGCCCGTGCGTCTGACTCAGCACCACCCAGTACGGCTGATTCGTAATCTGCCATCCGACGTTTGAATCACCGCTTCGCGCCGTAATGTGAATCGTTGCTTTTCGATGGCTGCTCGAAAGCCGTATCGTCTTGTTGGGAAAATCGAAGACCGGCGGCTTGAAGGTATACGTGGGCCCGAACACCACCTCGCCGCGTGTCCGCGAGACTTTGAAGTCAAAAAGCCGCCCTTCAATTGGATCCCAGAGCATGAAGGTTAGCTTCGTCGGGGAGTCGAGTCTGACGCTTCCGCCTTGAGGAACTTGAAAGATCGACGCATGCGGGGTTGTGAACGTGGTCTTTGCTGTCTCCGGCGGACAGCCGGCCGGACTCCAAACAGCCTGAAGGTCGGGCGGCGTAAAAATGATTGCCTGGTTCGATGCCGGCACGCGGGTGTGGTCCCTGATCGTTACATCGGACTGGGACCAGCTCTGGCTATACTCGGCCGTTACGCCGCCGGCGAGTTTATCGAGCGATTTGCCGATCGAGAACGACACGGTCTTAGTCGATTCGGTCGTCTTCGGAGCGTGTTCGTACAATACGACGCCGGTGCCATCGGGGATCATTTTGACCTCGCGATCGGTATTGAAGTAGCCTGCGTAGCCGTTGTTCTTGAAGAAGATGGTGAAGTCGCAGCCCTTCCATTTAGGAGTTCCCAGCACGCGCTCGCTCTCCATGTACCAGTCGTATGTCGTATTGAAGTTGTTTAAACGGTAGTAAGTATGGGTTATCTGCCCTTCATCTCCTCGGCTATCGGAGTAGTTCTCGGTATTGGTGAAGACGGGCTGCCACGAGCCGATTGGCGGTTCGTCATGGCGCGAGGTTACGTCCGAGATCCAGCTCTCGAGCGTCGCTTTTTCGGAGCTCGCGTTTGCCGCGAAGCTGTCAAACGATTCGACGACACCGTTGTGACTAAGATGAAAGCCTACCGCTCCGAGCGGAACGGCCGTACTCGGTTCGGGCGTTGAAACAGGCGGCGGGTCTCCCGGCGGCACGTTGTGCCGCGCTCCATGATGCTTGACTCTAACCGTGAACTGAGACGTCGCGACGGCTTCCGTGGCGGCAGCCGTTCCAGGACCGCTTAGTTTCAGGAGGTCGGCTAAGTGTTGCACGTCGCTGCCGCAGAGGACGATCACCGAATGTTGCAGATATGCCGCCGCGGCCTCGCGCGCGGTTGCGCTAGCGGAGTTGGCGACGTCAGCGGGCGTCAGGTAGACGATGTTTGGCGCTTTCGGGCCGCACGGACCGCTGACGCTCGTCGCCTGCGGCGATAGAACGCTGTTGGTAGAACACGCGGTAAATACAATCAAAATCGCCGCTAGTCTGAGCTCTCGACGCATCATAAGCTATCCTCCACAACGGTTTTCGGCATTTAGTGGAGCGGTTCCCGTGGCCAAGTGGAAGGCTCGCACGGATGAACGTTTCTCACCCTAACTGTCACACGCTGGCCATCATCGCGGCGGGCGACACCGGCAGGTGCATGAAAACGACCTCTGCGCAGGCAAGAGCAGAGGTGAACCAGCGCGTATGCGAGCGATGATTCTGATGTATAATGGAGTCATGGATAAGAATGGGGCTCGGAAGCGTAGCGCGCGCGTTGAGCGTCGCGGATTGTTCGTGCTTATGTTGGCGTGCGCCGTTGTCGCCGGGTGCTCGACTCGCGGCGGTACGCCGACTCAAGGCTCCGTCATTCCTAACTCAGCGGTCCAGGACGCGGATCGTAACGGCAAGCCTGACGTCAAGCCGACGCGCTGTCCGGCAGCCAATGCCTTGTGCATCGAGCACGTGGTTATCGTTATCCAGGAAAACCGCAGCTTCAACGATTTATTTATGGGTTTCCCCGGAGCGAACACTAAAATGTCGGGCAGAGCCGGCGGCTCTTCGGTGCCGCTCCAAGCGCTGAAGCTCGAAGACTCTAAGACGGACATCTCGCACTGCTGGCAGGATGCTATGCTGGCGTATGACTACGGCGTATGGATGGCTTCTACCAGGAGCCGCCCGAAAAGTTGAAGGTCGCGCAGTGCCCGAGCCTACGCCCGCCCATCGGAACTGGTCCCGATTCCCCGTACACATACGTTCCAAACGGTGCCCCAAAATACGTTCAAGAGGCTGGTCCGTACTGGAACATGGCCCGGCAGTACGTGTTGGCTGACCACTTTTTCCCAACGGATTTTGGGCCGAGTTTCACTGCCCATCAAAACTTGGTCGCAAGCACCGTTGCGATTTCCAACAAGCTGTCGTTAGTAAACTACCCGGGGACGTTAACGCGCGCGGGCGGTATTTCGTATAGCCCCGGGCCGTGGAGCTGCGATTCTCCACCGGGCACGAAAACTTCCACAGTCAATCGGAATCGCGTCATCTCCGCGGGCACCGGCCCGTTCCCGTGCTTCACGCAGTACCGAACGGTGGCGGATACGCTCGACGCAGCGGCAAATACCGCGCGGGCACGTGCCAGAAATCAGGCGGCTGCGGTACGATCTTCGAGATCACGCAACGTCATAACGTATTCGCTTCGACGCAATAGAAGATGCGCGCTCTCAGGACATTCTCCGGCGCGAATGGTGGCATGGGAGTGAGTTGATTCGTCACCAGGTGACTCAAGGGGACGCGCAGAACGATTTTGCCTTCTACCGCGTAGTTCAAGGGAGCGTCACATTGAGCAATTCAGGTTTTAGCCGCCACTTTCCAAGCATCTGTGTGGCTGCGGCGCTGCTCGCAGGGTGCGGGGGGTCGCAGCCACCGGTCGGAGCGTCAGGCGCAGTGCCGGTGGGAACCGCAAGCTTTGCGCTTACAGCAGCCAGCTCCGGCTGTATTTCCAACTGCTGCCCAGAACTCGCGGGAGGCACTGGCATTCTGCCCGACGGCGACTTCTCCCAAGCGACTAACCCGGGAGACCAATATCCGCTCTACTACAAAGGGCAGGTGTTCGCGCCCTACTGGGAGGTCGCAAAGAAGAACATTAACTTCGATGGCAGCACGTGGGCGAGCGTAGATGGTCTTTGCAATGTTGATCTCGACGGGAGCGTACCGGGCGTCATAAAGTCGAGCGCCTTTTCTACTAAGCCCGGTGCATCTTATACGCTATCTTTCGTTCTCTCGGGGAACGGTTACGGACCCCCCACGGTAAAGACGATAAAGGTGACCGTCGACAAGCAGTTCCAGCAATTTACGTGGAATACTTACGGCGGTAATGATGCAGAAAATGGAGACTGGAAGGTCGTAACCTGGAAATTTCGGGTGACCGGACACCTTTCGGTTTTAAACTTTGCGAGCGAGGACCCCAAAGGAAGTGGTTATGGCGCCGTGATCGCGGGAATCGCGATAACGAAGAAATAGTCCCCGCCGCACGCAGCTTTTCACTGGAGGTCACGTCATGAAGCGAAGATCGCTATTCCTCGTCGTCGCCGTTGCGGTCGCCGTAGGCGTCCTTGGCTTACGTGCCGACGCTCAGTCCAACGACAATGCCGCAATCGGCGCGCTCTACCAGCAGTTTGCCAACGCGTTTCGGCACAAGGACCTCGACGCGATAATGCTACCCTACGTCCACAACAATACGCTCTTCGTCTTCGATGTTAGTACGCCGCGCGAGCACGTGGGCTGGGACGACTACCGTGCCGATTGGAAGGGGTTCTTCGGCGCGATCAAGGGTGATCCGACGTTTTCGATCAGCGAGCTGTCCGTAACGATTAGCGGCGACGTGGCCTACACGCACAGCATTCAATCGTTTTCGGGAAACATGGGCAACTTGCATGCGATGGCGGTGCGGGTTACGGACGTTCTGCGAAAAATCAACGGTAAGTGGCTGATCGTGCTAGAGCATGTTTCGGTGCCGGTCGACTTCACGACGCTCAAGCCGGATTTTATGTCGAGACCCTGAGTTACCGATACAGGCTTCTCCTCGGCCAATGCTAAAACTGCACCGTCATGTCCGCATACGTTATCGTGAATGTCAACACGCGCGATCCCGAGAGGTATGAAGTGTATAAGAAGCTCGCGCAGGAGACTGTCGCCAGCTTCGGAGGCCGGTATCTCGTGCGTGGCGGCGAGATGGCCGTGGTCGAAGGAAGCTGGAAACCAACGAGGATAGTCGTGCTCGAGTTCGCGTCGTTTGAACGGGCTCAGGAGTGGTGGCGTTCCCCACACTATGCCCCGGCTAAGCAGCTTCGCCAAAGCATTAGTGAGAGCGATCTGATTATTGTTGACGGCTTATCCTCGTGAAAGCATCCGCGTAGACCTTGCGCCCAAGCTGGGCAGCCGTTATTTGCTATTCGTCGGGCTCGAGTGACGCAGCGCCCGGCTGCACATCCGGCGGACCGATAGGATCTCGCGGAGGCAGCGGCTGGGGCTCGTTCTCCAAGTACTCGGCAAGCTCGTCTTCGGCGTGATTCATGCTGCTGTATCTCGCAAGATCGGCTCGCGAACTCCTGGCTGCTCGGCTTTTCGCATTGCCTGGCCTCGAGTCAGGCGTGCGATAGCGCGTTTCCGCGTTTCAGGGTAAAAGACGGTACGTCAAGTCAGAGGGAGGATGTAATGAANNCGTACGCAGCGTCGGAGTTCGAGCATCTGACCGCCCGTTTGTCCGATCACAAACTCGTAACGTGGCGCCCGGCCGCACCGCCGCCGGCAAACGATTTTCAGATTCTCTTGGGTGCCGGGGAGATCGATCGTAAGCTGCTGGAAACCCAGCCGCAGCTGGAACTCGTGCAGACGACGAGTGCCGGCTACAAAGGCGTCGATGTCGAGGCCGCGAGTAGCCTCGGAATCTGGGTTTCGTTCGCACCGTCCGGCGAAACCGGCAACGCGAGCTCCGTCGCCGAGTGGGCCGTCCTCCTGTTATTGGCATCGTCGCGCGATTTGAGCCTCGCGCTCGAATCGGAACGCGATCGTGACGTCAAACTAGAGCGGCCGGCGCAGGCGCTGTTGGGCAAAGACGTCTGCATTGTCGGTTTCGGAGGCGTCGGTCGCGAACTCGTCAAGCGGCTGCGTCCGTTCGGCGTGCACTTCACCATCGTCGACGACCACCCCGAGCGTGCGCCAAACGACGCCGACGCTTACGCGGCCGGCGATCTCAAGCTCGCAATGACCGGCGCCGACTACGTCGTACTCTGCATACCGGCCACGCCCGCGAACGAGAACCTCATCGACGCGAGCGCGCTCGCTTCGATGAGGCAGGGTGCGATCTTCGTCAACGTCGCGCGCGGCACGCTGGTCGACGAGCCGGCGTTGACTGCCGCGCTCGAGAGTGGCCGCATCCGCGCCGCCGGCCTCGATGTACTGCGCAACGAGCCGCCGTCGATCCCCGATCCGCTCGTGGACGCACCGCACGGCTTCGTCACGCCGCACATGGCGGGCGCAACCGACGTATCGATCGAAGGCACCGTGCGATACGTCGGCACGGTCATCGACGCGTTTGCGAACGGCTGGCGTTGGAGCTCACTGCTTAACGATCCGCCCAAGCCACGGCGCCCGCTTCACGATCGCGCCGCAATGCAGCAACCTGCGTGACGAAAGCGAGCGTGTCTTACGGTCTCGCCTCGTAGACGAGATTGAATGGCGTCTCCGTCGCGCGGCGGAACTGCGAAAATCCGGCTTGCTGTGCCACGTCGCGTGTGCGGGCCTCCCCGGCCTGCGCGCCTAACGCCAGGCCTACCTCCTGCGCGAGCGATGCCGGCGTGCAGAGCATGGTCGAGGCGCCGTAAAAGAGGCGGCCGACGGGTGTAATATTCGATTCGAGCGTGTCCCCCGCGTAAGGTTCTACCATCATGAACGTGCCGTTGGGCTTGAGCCGGGAGCGAATGTGCGCAAGCGCGCCGACTGGATCGCCCATGTCGTGAACGCAATCGAAACAGCAGATGAGATCGAAACCCTTTTCGGGCAGAGCGTTGGCTGCGGCGACCTCGAATCGAACGCGATCGGCCACGGCCGCCTTCGCTGCGGCCTCGCGGGCCGCTTCGATCGACGGCAGGTGGTAGTCGTAGCCAACGAAGCGCGACATCGGATAGGCCTTAGCCATCTGGATCGTCGAGGAACCGTGGCCGCAGCCGACGTCCGCGACGCTTGCGCCGGTGCGAAGCTTCGCCTCTGCGCCTTCCAGCGCGGGAATCCAGTCCGGCACGAGATGGGCAGCATAGCCGTTGCGGAAAATCCGGTCCGTCAGTCCGTAGAGCCGCGGGTCGTGCTCCTCCCAGCCGATACCCTTGCCGGTCTTGAACGCTTCAGTGATCTTCGGCTCATCGGCGAAGAGTGGTTGTCCCATTCCAAACATGCCGCACATGTTCACTTCGCTGTCGTCGTCGGCGAAGAACGGGACGTGCTCGGCCGGGAGAGTGAAGCGCTGCGTTTGCGGATCGTAGGCCAGATAACCCGCGGCAGCCTGATTCGCCAGCCACTCGCGCACGTACCGTTCGTGCGTTTGGGTTCGCCGCGCAAGCTCTTCTGAGGTTAGAGGCCCCGCGCTCGCGAGGGTTTTGTAGAGTCCGAGCTTGTCGCCCGTGATAACCGATGCGGCGGTGATCACGCTGCCGACGTCGTTGAGCAGGCGGTGCAGCGCGGCCTCAAATTTGGCCTGGTCGAAGGGAGCTGCCGTCGTAGTCAAGGTTGGTCCTCCATAAAGAAAGAAATCTGCAGGCGCCATCATAGCCTAGCGGGGTACGAGCGTGCATCGTGGAGTGTACGGAGGAGCCTCAACCCGAGCGCGGAGTTCGCTGGTTGGCCGGAGCGCTGAGCTCCAGCAGCTCCGTGCTCTGTACGGCCGCACGTGCCAAGAAGCTGGTGGCCTAGGTCTGATTTGGGGCGAAGCGGGCGTCGGGAAGACTCGCTTGCTCGACGAGTTTGCGATGCTCGCAGCCGAGGCGGGCGCACGCGTCGCCACCGCCAGCTGCTTCGAGTACTTCTGCCCGCCGTTTACGCCGCTTTACGAGGTCTTCGCGGCGCTCGGATTGGCCATTCCTTTCGAATGCGGGCCGTCTGCGTCGCTGCCGGCAAGCGCCGAGGCTGCAAAGTATCAATCTTTCGTCGCGGCAGCCGAAGCGTTGAGAACATTCGCCAGAGTGTCGCCGATTATCATGTCCCTCGACGACCTTCAATGGGCTGACTTTGCGTCGCTGGAGTTCCTGGCATTTCTCGCGCGCAGGCTAAACAAAGCGCGCGTGCTCGTGTTGGCCAGCGTACGCTCCGACAATTTGGAGCGCGATCGCGTACGTCTGGAGGCGGTCGAGAAGCTGCGCCACGATGGCGCGGCGACCGTCACGGTCGCGCCGCTACCCGACGACGAGATGCGGCGCCTGGTGGTGAACCTATGGCCTGGCAACGTTGCAGCCGATGCCGCGGCGATCGGGCGTGTCTGTGCGCTGGCCGAAGGGAAGCCGTACTTCGCCGAAGAGCTGGTGCACAGCGTGGTCCTCGAAGAGAGTGGCCTCGTCGTCGATAGCGCGCCGCTGAGCATCCGGGCCGGAGTATTGACGCGCTTCGAGCAGCTTTCTGAGGACGCGCAGCGCGTCTTACTCTACGCATCCGTCATCGGAAGAACGTTCGGGGCCGAGCTGCTGGCGCAGTCGACGAGTCTTTCCGTGGTCCAACTCGGCGACGTGCTCGCTCGCGCGCGCCGCGCGCAATTAATCGAAGAAATGCGCGATGCTCCCGCTCAGTTTGCGTTCCGGCACGCAATCACTCGGGAGATACTCTATCGCGAGCTTCTGACGGCTCAGGCGCAAGCGATCCACGCTGAAATCGCTGAGTATCTAGAACGCGATGAGGGTGATGCCGCTCAGCGTGCATACCACTGGAGCGCCGCAGGGGATCGCGAGCACGCGACGGCTGCGTACGAAATTGCGGGCGACGTGGCAGCCGCGCGCAATGCCTACCGTGATGCCGAGGTGGCATACCGGCATGCCGTCGATACGTGTAGCGGCAATAGTCGAAAGCGGTACGCGACGCTGTGCGAGAAGCTCTCGCGCGCCCTGTCGATCAATGGAGAGCTCACCGACGCTTGTGCGTGGGGTAAATGCGCGGTCGAGACTTATGTGCGCGACGGCGAATACGCGCCCGCTATCGCCCTAGCGCTCTTCGTCGCGCGCCGATATGGCGACGCCGGTCGACAAGAAGAAGGCGTCGCCATCGCTCAAATGGCGATGGCACTCCTGACGGAGCACGATAACCCCGAACTCCGTTACGGTGCTCACGTGGCGATCGCTCTCCTCGAGGCGCAACAAGGTCACCGTGACGCTGCACTCGCGGAACTTGTCGTGGCCGAGTCGGTGGGCGGTGAGCACTCGCTTGAGGAGCGCCAGTTGTTCTACGGCGTGCGCGCCGACGTGCGAGCGACGGCCGGACAGCTCGTCGTGGCTATCGGGGACAGTCTCGAGGCGGTACGACTCGCCCGCCGGATAGGCAACGCAGAACGGCTGAGTATCACGTTGAGTAACTACGCTCGTTTTGCTTTCTTCGGCGGACGGACCGATGCAGCGATGGCCGCCTATTGCGAGGCGATAGATCTCGTCGAGCGAGAGCATCTCGGAAGAGCGGCAGCAATTGTCACGAGAGCCTTGGCTTTTGTTAGTCTGTTGACGGGAGATCTCGAAGCCGCGCGCCGCGCGCTCGAGCGCAGCCTCGAAATCAGTGGCGGCGTAGTGGCGGAGACGGCCGCCGCGAGTCTTGGCCTGCGTCTCGCCTACTTACGCGACGATGACGAGCAAGCCGAGGGCTACGCTACACTCGACGTCATCGAGCGCGCCTTCGCCTCGGGGCAAACCGACAGCATCGGTCCATTGGCCGGCAGCGTAGCCGCGTACTACGATGCAACCGGCAAGCAGGATCGGGCCGCGGTGCTGCGTTCGCGGGCGCTTTCGCAGATCCGCGGGGTAAACGCCGCGTTATGGTTGCTCGATCAGCTGGCAACGAGTAGCGACGCGGACGAAGTCGTGCAAGCGCGGGCGCTTCTCGATCGCGCCGCTCGCGATTCCGATCACGCAGTCGCGCGCGCGCACCTCGCGCTCTTTGACGCGCGCGTCGCGCGCCAGACCGGAAACGTTCGAGCTGCAAAAGTTCTCGCGCGCGATGCGGCCGAGCGCTTTAAGAAAATCGGCTGGCGTTGGGAAGAGGCGCAAGCCTTAGAAATCGCGGGACGCTCCGCCGAAGCCCTCAAGCTTTACGAGAAGCATGGCTACCTGCGCCACGCGCGCCGCTTGGCTGAAGCCCGACGGCGCGCCCGGCACCGCGCCGGAGCCGATAGATTGACACCCCGCGAAAGCGAGGTGGCCCGACTGGCTATCGAAGGCAAGAGCAACCGCGAAATTGCCGAGCTGCTTTCAATCGGCGAACGTACGGTCGAGACGCACATCGCCGCGATTTTCGATCGCTTCGACTTGACGTCGCGCCGTCAGCTAGGCGGCCTCGTTGACTCCGAGACTTAAACCAGCGAGTCGTCGAGAGGGGATGACGCACGAGGAGATAGCGAAGAGCGTTGCGGGCCGGGAACGCCGGCGAAGATTCCACCCTTTAGCCCTAGCGCGAAGGAGAAGAGCATATGGGCATTCTTAGGTCTTTACGCTGCGCTTTAGGCGCTGCGTCGAGCGTTGCCGTTCTCGCCGGATGCGGCGGAGCGCAGAACACCGTCAGCAGCGCGTTGCCGCAGGGCGCTACTCAGCTCGAAGCATCTGCGGGTTACGAGACGCCGCCGAACGTTACGGGTACGTATCGTGGTTGGTACATCGAAACCCGAGATGGCCAGACAGTGAAGGGCCATTTGCGAATTGTAATTCGGCAGAAGCGATTCGAAATCACGGGCCCCTTCGATATCCGAGGCCACGACAATCGGCGCAACACGTACTTCGTTGGGAAGGTTAAGCAATCGCCGCAGGGTGCGCTGCTTCGCTTTTCTGCGGTATGGCTCGCCGGCTACGACAATAGCGTTAACGTGCATGCACAGGTAACCGGAACGAGCCTCGACGGAGAAGGTCACTCATCGGTCAAAAGCGGTAGCGGAGCCAGCCGCTGGAAGTTTAAAGCAACGAAGGCGTCATAGTGAAGGGCGGAGTTCACCGCGGCTTCGAAATGTAACCCATCGTTGTCGTGGTGCCGGTCGCCGAGGAGCTGGCGAGCAGCGCCGACCCCACTACGCTCACGGATGCTTCATTTAGGTCGTGCCGGGACTCTCTGGGGCTGGTCTTCAACTTTCGCGCTTAAATGAAGAATGGGGTAAAATGCGAGCTCTGCGTTTTGACGTCTTCGGCGCACCGTCGGTCCTACATTTGGCTGACGTCCCCAATCCGATCGCGAGCGATGGATATGCCGTCATCCGCGTGACCGCTGCGTCGATTAATCCGAGCGACGTCAAGAACGTCGCGGGCGCGATGGAAGGTACAACTCTCCCGCGGACTCCGGGCCGTGACTTCGCCGGTGTGGTCGAACGTGGTCCGGCGGAGTGGGCCGGGCGCGAGGTCTTCGGAACCGGCGGCGATCTCGGTTTCACCGTCGACGGCAGCCACGCCGAACGGCTCGTCCTTCCGGTCTCGGCTCTTACACTCAAACCGACTCGTTTCGACGCGGCCCAAGCGGCTAGCATCGGGGTCACATCGGTCGTTGCCTGGTTAGGTCTCATCGAGTACGCGGAGTTGCAGCCGGGTGAAAGCGTGGCGATCGTTGGCGTCGGTGGAGGCGTAGGCACGGCGGTAGCCCAACTCGCGCGATGGCGCGGGGCGTCCAGGATCGTCGGCATCGACGTGCTCGCGCCTGCACCGGCATCGCCCGCAGAACGCTCGATCGACAACTTCGTTCCTTCCAACGAACACCTCACGGACTCCGTGCGTGAGGCGACCGGCGGTTCTGGTGCAAACGTTATTTTCGATGCAGTCGGCGGCGTCACGTTCGAGGCAGCGCTCAAGAGTCTCGCGCATCGCGGACGTTTGATAGAGATCAGCGCCACGGGTGGCGCGCGCGTCGAATTCGATTTGCGCGATTTCTATCACAACGAAAGCCGAATCATTGGGGCCGACAGCCGGAAACTCGACGCAAGTGCGTCCGCCCTGCGCCTCGCGGCGATGCTGCCGGCATTCGAGTCAGGAGCGATCGAGGCGCCTCCAATCGACCGCGTCGTGCCGCTGGACGGCGCGATTAAAGCCTACGAACGCGTCGCCGCAGGCGCTCGCGATCGCTTCGTGCTCGCTCCTTTCGATTCCGAGTAAGCGAATAGTTACGGTGTAAACGTAAAGACGGTTCCGTTGCCGGCTGTACCGCCGCCATGAGTCGTGCCGTAAAGCACGCCGTTAACGACGAGCAGACCCGCCTGCGGGTCTTCGCCGTCTGGGGGCTTTTTGAAACTGTAGAGCACGCGCTCCGCGCCGGTGGACGGATTTACGTTGAAGATTGTCCCGTACCCATGCGCGCCGCCGACCTGCGTCGTTCCGTAGAGCGTCCCATGCAGATCTGTTAAGCCCGCCAACGGCTGCTCGCCGTCCGTGCGGCCCTTGAAGCTATACACGACTTGCTCCTTGCCCAACGAGCTCACCTTGAAGACGGTCCCGCAGCCGGAGAAACCGCTGCCGGCGCCCTTGCATGAAGAGGCACCGCCGAACGGCGTGGTGCCGTAGAGCGTTCCGTTCAAGTCAATCATGGCCGCTCCAGCACCTTCGGCTCCGTCGCCGTCCGGACTGCCTTTGAAGCGGTGGACGACCTCTTCGGTACCCGACGTGCTTACCTTAAAGATGGTTCCGCATCCCGGCGGAATAGCGCCTAGGCAGCCCGTGCCACCGCTGCCCGTGGTGCTGTAGAGCTCGCCCTTCACGTTGACAAGCGGCGCTTCCGGATTCGCGCCGTCCGGGCTGCCTTTGAAGCTGTAGACGATACTCTTCGCGCCGGAAGTGCTTATCTCAAAGATGCTTCCGTTGCCGTTCGCGCCCCCGGTATTCGTACTGCCGTATAGTGCTCCGTTCACGGCGATTAGGCTCCCCTGCGGGAATTGACCGTCGCCGTTGCCTTGGAAGCTGTAGAGGGTCTGTCCCGAACCGCGCGTGCTTACCTCGAAGACCGTTCCGCACCCGGAGAGGCCGTCGGGGTTGGAGCAATTGGTCCCCGTGCCACCATCGAACGTCGTACCGTAGAACGTGCCGTTCACGCCGATCAACCCCGACCAGGGGTGTGCGCCCTGGGGGCTCACGTCGAAACTGTAAAGGACGCTTTCCGCGCCGGACGATGGATTTACACGGTAAGTGGTTCCACATCCCAACGCGCTGAAATTCGTCGGTGGGCAGGCCGAGCCGCTGGCGCCTCCAGCATACGTATTGCCATACAGCACTCCCTTTATGTCGATTAGGTCCCCGTAGTTCGGATTCGCACCGTCCCCAGTACCGCCTTGGAAGCTATAGAGGATCTTTTCCGCGCCGGAATCGCGCAGGGGCACTACTGACGTCGGCGTTGGGGAAGACAGGCCATTGTTGCCTCCGCACGCGGCTACGAACGCTCCACTAAGGAGTGTTACGACGAGACCGTAAGACCGTTTCATGAAGAGTCCTTTCAAAACGGCAAACCTCAGCCAAATGGCTAATAGGAGGGCGGAGCGTTGTCGAGGTCTTCTTCGAAGTCCGCTGGAGTAGGGACCAGCCTGCAACGCGTCATGCTACTCTATATTCCTTTCTTGCAGGGCAAAGTCAAACCGATCGGCGAGCAGTTCGGATTCACCGTCGAGCTCTGTCCACCGCCTGCACTAGAATAGTAGTTGAGCAGCAATGCCAATACGCCAACGATGAGAAGGACGGTCCCTAGGCCCTGCCATCGGCCCTTTTTGACACTTATCACCTGGAGCTTTCGATTGTAGACCAGAAAGCCTTCAGTCAATTCCAGCATTATAGGAGCCTTGAGCGAGCCAACTTCGCACGTTTCAAGCGAGTTGTACACTTCCACTGAAGGGGGGCGATGCCGCGCTGGCCACAGACAGATTGCGTTTGCTAGAATTGAAGCAAACAGTAAGGCTAGAGCAATCCCGAACCATGGCGTAAGTTGCGCGCTCCCGACAATCTTCGGCGCGACGAATGACAACAAGGCAATCCCGGCTCCAATCAAACCGATCTGCGCAGTGGCCCTGCCTTCAAGGGCTCTGATCCCGTCGACCTTACTCTTTACAAATTCCTTTGCTTCCGAAAGGAGTAGCGAGCTTACGCTATCGTCTGTGAAGTTGGGGTACTGCGTCTTGAGGCGCTCGGTTCTTTCCTTGCGCTTTGCATCGGCGGTCATCGCACCAGGGCGAACCGCGAATCGATCGGCAAAGCGTGCCCAAGGCTCCGGACCTTCTAATAACGCATAAACGACGATCACGGCAACTAGGAAGACGGACCATAACTGCCAGCCGGCATCAAACATCGCAGATGGCGAATCCGGCTGGGCTCATGGCGACGACCGAGCGAGAAACGACAGCCATTGGTGCGCGCATTCGGGCCCTTTGCCCCGTCCGCCTCGCGAAACGGCGCCACGCCACCAAGCCTTTTTTCCGCGGGCGACTCAAAGGCCGCGATTAGCGGAGAATTCCAGCGATATATCTACCGCGAATCTGCACGCAGCCGGATTTCCTCAGTCCCCCCCGAAAGCGGAGCGAACCGTTCAAAGGATCTGATATATGAAGACTGCCCTGTTATTTGCCACTTTTCTCTGCACGCCGTTGGCGGCTATTGCTCAGCCGGTCGCGACCGACGCGCCGCGACCCGTGCCAATCGTCCATCACGCCGTTTCTTCGAACGCGGCGGCGCAGGCCGCATTCGACCGGGGGCTGATGGATTATTATGCATACAACCCGGAGGCCGCCAACCACGAATTCTATACGGCCGCGGACCTCGATCCGAAGATGGCCATGGCATGGTGGGGCATCGCGCTGAGCAACGCGCCGAACCTGAACGTTTCGCCGACTGACGACCGGAACACTCAGGCGCGTCTTGCGATCGTGCGCGCAAAAACACTCGAAGGCAATGCCTCCGAAGAGGATCAACTTTTTATCGACGCGGCAGCTGCACGATTTAGCGACAAGACGAAAGCTTCGGCGACGGCGTTGCTCGCAAGTTACCGTGACGCATTAAAGCGCATTACCGACACGTACCCCAACGACCCCGATGCAGCGGCGCTCTATGCCGAGGCCGCGCTTTACGCCGCCGTCGGAGATCTCGGTGAAAATCGTGAGGGTTGGTCGGTATCGCAGCGGAGCGCTTACATCAAAACCGTCGCCGCGTTACTGCCTTACTTCCAGTCGAGCCTTGCGAGGTTTCCAAAGCACGTCGGCTTGCTGCACTTCTACATTCACGCGGCGCAGATCGCGGGCCAGTCCAAGGCGGCGGCCACCGCGGCGACCCAGCTCGCTGCTTTCGCCCTTCCGCCTGAGGACTCGCACCTAACGCACATGCCGGGCCACACATTTTTCGACCTCGGCATGTACCAAGAAGCGCTCGACGTCGGACAGCGCTCGGTGGCAATGGATTATGCCGCGTTCGACTGCTGCCATCCGGGATTCTATAGCGCGCCGCGCTATTATCACGGCCACAATGTCGCGTTCTTGCTTTACGCAATGGTCCAAACCGGACATGCGAACGACGCTGTCGCCGTCGCACGGAGTGCCGACATTCCGTCGCTGCTCGCCCGGGCGCTACTCGCCGCGGGGGAGTGGCAAGGCGTCCTCGACGTGCCTTACGTGAAGGGCACCGATCCTACAAATGCATTTGCCCGAGCGCTCGCGTTTGCAAAGCTTGGCGACATATTGAAGGCGCAAGCCACGCTCGCCGAGATGCCGGCCGCGCCGGTGGCGCTTCCTTCGCGATTAGCGAACGAAGACGCCATGCGCCTCACGGTCCAGGCGCAGATTGCACTCGACCAGCACGACGATACTCAAGCCCTGCAGTTGTTAACGAAAGCATCGCACGATGCTACGCGCGGTGATTGGCTCGCCGGCGGCGTAGAGATGCCGACGCTCTACTATTATTCGCCGCACATGGCGCTAGCCGAGCTGGCGATGAAAATGGGAGATACCAACGTGGCCCGAGCGGCGCTCGCGGCAGAACTCGCAGCAAGTCCGCGCTCGAACGCCGCAATACGAGCACTAGAGCGTCTCGGCGGCGGCTCCAAGTAGCTGTTTCCACCGCTTAGCGGACCGGCGCGCGTTCGAGGCGCGGGCTCTCCTTGCCCGGATGGGCCGGTCTCCGGCAAATAGTTGTGATCGGGGTTTGGCACAGGGGGGCCTACTGACTATGTGCGGGCCCATGCAGACATGAGAACGAAGAGAAGCCCGCGGAGGTTTTTCAAACGTCGATCCGTTCTCTCGCCAGGCTCGCTGCTCTCGTGGTTGCAATTGCGATCACCGGTTGCAGTGGAATCTCAAGCGAGGGCAGCCGCGGCGGGCGCCATCCTTGGACGGTGCCAGGCGTATTCCGTTTTGGCGCAGGTACTGATCCGACGAGCCTTAACCCAATGCTCGATTCGGAAAGCATTCATCTATCCATGTTCGTTTTTTCGTGGGCCGTTCGATACGATGGCAAGGCGCATCCCTTTCCCGATGCATTACGTGAACTTCCCACGGTGGCGAACGGAGACGTTAGCAAAGACGGCCTGACGCTCAGGTACAAATTGCGGCGTAACATCAAGTGGCAAGATGGGCCGCCGCTTACCTGCAACGACTTGAAGTTCACGTGGAGGGTCGTAATGAATCCGCACAACGACGCCTCGACGACCGATGGCTATAAGGACATCCGCAGTATCGGCTGCGTGGATCCGTACCTTGCCGTGGTCCACATGAAAAGAATATATGCTCCCTTCTTGCAACAGCTGTGGAGCCCGAACGGTTACGCGCCCATTTTGCCCGAGCATATCCTCGCAAAATACAATGACGACAAAGGCTCCTTCAACAGTGCTCCCTATAATTCGCTTCCGATCGGTAGCGGTGCCTTCAAAGTTGTCGCTTGGGACCGAGAGCAGGATATCCGGATGGTAGCAAACCCGCACTTTTATTTCGGCAGACCGAAGCTCAACGCGGTAATTTTTAAGATTCAGCCCGGCAACAACGGCTTGGGAGATGCCGGCGTGCAAACGCATACGGTCGACATGGTGATGGGTTCGCAGATGGACTGGCCAGTGTTCGCCGCGTTGGCAAGCGACCCCAAAAACGGCATCGTTGCCAGGCCCGTCGACTTGTTTGCGTGGTCGCACGTTGACTTCAACGTCACACGCCCCATCGTCGGCGATCGCAGCGTGCGCATCGCCCTTGCCTATGCCAGCAATCGCCAAGAGCTTCTTAAGCCTTTTCATGGTTTACCGACCCCGTGCGAGACCGACCAAAGCCCCCGGCTTTCGTGGGCCCACACCAATCACATCACGCATTACCCATTCGACCGGACGAAGGCTCGAACGATTCTCGACTCGGACGGATGGAAAGTCGGACCCGATGGGGTTCGCATTAAGAGGGGGCGACGTTTGGAGTTTTTGCTTAGCACTCGCTCGGAGGGTCGCGGTGAAGCTGCCATGCAGATAATTCTTCAACGTGAGTGGCGCGCGATCGGCGTTCAGGCCGACATCAAGAATTATCCGAGCAAACGTTTCTTTGCCATTGCACCCGACGGTATTCTGGAGGGTGGCGATTACGATGTGGCGATTGTGAGCGGATTAGGGAGTGCCGATCCCGACGACAGCGCTGTACTCTCGGGTGACGATCTGGCTCCGCGGGGCGGAAATACCACGCGGTGGAACAATCGCAGCGCTACCGCCGCGATGAGCGACGCGCTCAAAACGGTCGACTGGGCGCGGCGAAAGCGCGACTACACGATCGTGCAGCAGCAGCTGATGCTTGATGTTCCCATGATCGTTACGAACTTTATCCGCGAGCCGTTCGTTTACAACAATGACCTTCGCGGATTCGATCCTTCGCCGACCAACTCGGTGTTCTGGGACCCATGGAACTATTCGATCTAAGTCGCCGTGGCTTCTGCAATCAGGACTTCTTCAGTCGCCTTTGCGCCCTCTCTCATGAGCCTTTCAACGCAGTCCGCGCCGATAGCATTTCGCAGCACGCCGAGGAGGCGATCGTAGGGCTGGTCCGTGGCCTCCCGCGGCGGTCCTCTCTCTGCAAGACGTGCGTCGACGAAGCCCAAGATTCGGGCGGCTTTTTCATACTCGTTGGGCGCAATCCGCGCGTCGCTTTGAGCTCGTAGGGCTGCAGCCATCGCTAGATTCTGCAGAGCGTACGCGGTGAGAACCTCAAACCGTTGTTCGCGGGCAAAACCAACAGCTTGGCGCGCGCAGTCGTCGCCCTCATTGTATCGACCGAGCGCGATCAGAGATGTCGACATACTCGTAAGCGCATAAATCATGCAGCGCTGGTTGAGGTCGACGTCACCCGCAACCGCCAGCATCTCCGTTCCATGACGGAGTGCTAGCTCCGGATTGCCCTCAGCGAGCGCAAGTTCAGCCAGATCGAGCTTCGTATAGGCGAGGTTCCCCTTTTCATCGGCAGCTTCAAGGAGCGGGATGGCCTCAGCGTAGTACCCGTGAGCCGCAGTAAAGTCACCGCGCTGGGTGCAGGCTGACGCGAGATTGCGCAGCACCTGTGCGGTGTCACCGGGCGAACCAAATTTGCGTTCGGCTATCAGCGCCTCTGTCAGAATCGCGATCGCCTCGGTAAATCGGCCCAGTATCAACAGTGCGTTGCCCACGGTTTCCTGCGCGTGCGCGAGGCCTTTCAAGTCGCCGATCTGACGATAGAGTGCTATCGCCATTTTGCCGCTCGTAAGCTGGACGCTGCAGTTGCCGAGATGCTTCGCGACGATCGCCCCCGCGAGCCGGAGCCTTGCCAGTACGCTCGCCGGCGTTTGCTCGTCGGCCACGTCGAGAGCAGCAGAGACCCAGCGGCTTGCGTCGCTGAAGTTGCCGCCCCCCCATAAGCAAACCAGTTCCCCCACCAGGCGCTGTCCCAATGGCACGTCAGCGCCATCGATTAGTGACCATTGCACGGCCGCGCGCCAGTTATCGAGCTCTTCCCGAGGTTGCGCCATCCAAACTTCGTGAGGCACGCTGTCGCGCATTGGACCGAGCCGCTCGGCCGCCTCCGTATAGGCGAGCGCGTGACGATTCGCAATGATCCGATCCTCGCCGCGTATGACGAGTCTCTCGCGCGCATACTGGCGAAAAGACTCCAAGAGACGATAACGGGGCTCGTGTCCTTCGAGATCGGCCGCTAGTAGGGACTTCTCGATTAGCGACGATAGCAGGTCGAAGACGTCGTTTCGCGATGCGTCGTCACCTCCGCAAACCGTTGTTGCGGCGTCGAGCGTGCAGCCGCCGGCGAACACGGAGAGCCGCTCGAACGCCTGTCGTTCCGGCGCAGAGAGCAGATCGTAACTCCAATCGATCGTCGCGCGCATCGTCTGCTGCCGCGGCAGAGCGGTGCGCGAGCCGCCCGTGAGAATTCGAAAACGATCGTCGAGTTTCTCCGCGATCACCTCCAACGAGAATTGGTTCACGCGTGCCGCGGCCAGTTCGATCGCCAGCGGAATGCCGTCCAAACGCCGGCAGATTTCGGCAACCACCGGTGCGTTCTCGTCGGTAAGCGCGAAGCGCTGGTCCGCGGCACCGGCACGATCGGTGAAGAGCACGATGGCTCCGTACGTTGAGGCGTCCGTTGCACGGATCTCACCGGCTACCTCCGGCGATGGGAAGCTGAGTGTAGGCAGGCGATAGTTGAATTCGCCGGCAGCGCGCAGCGATTCGCGGCTGGTGGCAAGGATCCGCACGCGGGGGCAAGCGCTCAAGAGCGTGTCGGCAACGATCGCGGCCTGCGTGATGACGTGCTCGCAGTTGTCGAGAATCAACAGAAGGGCCTTATTCTTGAAATACGCAACCAGCGTCTCGAGCAGCGGGCGATTGGGCACGTCTTGCACGCGCACCGTCGACGCGATTGCTCCGGCGACCAAGAGCGGGTTATCGAGCGGCGCCAGCGCGACGAAGCAGGCGGCACCGTGGCCGGATTCGTTGAGCGCAGTCGCCACGTGCAATGCGGTTTGGGTCTTGCCCACTCCGCCGGCCCCCGTGAGTGTCACCATTCGATGGCCGCGCACGAGTTTGACGATCTCAGCAAGTTCACGATCTCGCCCGACGAAGCTGCTTAGCGCGAGCGGTAGGCCTCCGAATGCGCCATCCGCCCACGGGCCAACCGTGACCGAGGCCCTTTCCCGGCGCCGGGGCGAGGCTTGCGGGGCGGCGGCCGCCTCGAACGCGCGGCGCTGGTCGTCGTTGAGTGCTAGCGCGCCCGCCAGGAGGGCGAGCGTTTCGCGCTGCGGTGAACGGCGATAGCCGCGTTCGAGTGCGCTGATTCCATCTAGACTAACGCTGGCGCGCTCCGCAAGGGCTTCTTGCGTGAGACCGGCGGCAAGCCGGTAGCGCCGCAGGAGCGCTCCAAAGTCCGCGCTCTCCAACGCTCGCCCCGGGTCTTCCATTGCTTTGGAATTTCGCGGGCAAACCGGCGGCATCCTCAGTTGCGAGAGTCAAGGTGTGCGGATAAGGTGTCCGGCTGTCCCTTCCGGCGATCGTTGGCAGGGTGCGAAAATGGCCCATTCTTCCGAGTCTGGGAGCATCGCACTATGAAGATTCAAGGGAGGGTTCCGAGGTGATCGATCTTATGAGAATGGGTGTAGCAATGACGCTCATCGTAGCTGGTCTCAGCTTAGGCGCGTGCACTGGCGGTCAGGCGCTGGTTGGGCGGATCGCGCCCCCACTGCAACCCAGTGCCGAAGGGCAAGGCACCGTACAGCCGGCATGTCCCAAAGTCGTCGGCCAACCGACGTGTTTGGCGCTGATCGGATCGAAGGGCGGCATCAGCCCGACGGTCGGCGGCCTACAGCCCAGCGATATTCAGAAGCGCTACAACTTGCCTTCGTCTATCAAGGGGTCGGGGCAGATCGTCGCGATCGTCGATCCATACGATAATCCTAACGTCGCGTCCGATCTTGTCGCGTACCGCACGGAGTTCAACCTCGGAACTGCCAACTTTACAAAATACAATCAGGAAGGTCAAACGAGCAACTATCCGACGGGGAACACCGGCTGGGGTGTTGACAAAGACGCGGAAACAGAGATGGTTTCGGCGGCGTGCCCGAACTGCACGATCTACTTGATCGAGGCGAACTCGAGCAACGGCAGTGACCTCGAGGCGGCCGAGGTGGAAGCCGTCAAGCTCGGCGCACACATCGTGACCAACGCCTGGATCTGCTACGGTTCGGTCACCTGCGTCAATCCCGCCGACTTCGACACGCCGGGCGTCGTTTATCTCGCCAGCTCCGGCAGCGACGGCTATGGCGAAACGGGCGCTCCCGCGGCGTTCGCGAGCGTCGTCTCCGTCGGTGGCACCGTTCTCACGAAGATTTCGAGTTCCGATTACAATGAGGTCGTTTGGGACGAAAGCGGCGCCGGTTGTGCGAGTCCTTCGGTCGTCGGGGGTCCCGGCGTTCCGAAGCCCTCGTGGCAGCACGATCCCGATTGCACCTACCGCACGGTGGCCGATGTGTCGGCCGTCGCCGAGAACGTCGCGATCTACGACACGTATGGCTACTACGGATGGACGACTGTCCACGGCACGCTCCTCTCGGTGGCTGTGAATGCCGGCGTGTTCGGACTCGCCGGGAACGCTAGCAGTCAGAACGCTGCCGAGCACTTCTGGACTATGCCGAAGAAGAAACGCAACAAGGAGCTGCATTACATCAGCAGCGGCAGCGACGGCTCGTGCGGTGGCGAATATCTCTGCCAAGCTGGGACCAAACAGTTCGGGACCTACTCCGGGCCGGTCGGTTGGGGAACGCCGAACGGCATCAAAGCCTACTAGGGGCGGGCTGACCGACACACGGCTTCGCAATTGCGAGGCCGTGTCGTTTTGCCGCTCGGCTCGACATTGATAAGCAAGGCGGCACGAGCCGGCTAGCGAAACCCTTTCGCTTCTCCCACGCCCTGACCTCAGAGGAGAAAGACCATGCGCATTCGCTACCAGACAGCTCACGTAGCAGCCGCGGCAGCCATCGCCGTTGCTTTTGCCGGTTGCTCCGGCGCGCAAAACAGCGTCTCTCCCTCGCCGCCCGGCTCAGGATCCGCAGCCGGATCGAACGCCAGCACTGGGATGCGGACTGCACATTCTCTGTCGTTGGCCGAACGGCCAGTCCACAGCATCAGGCCATACACTAAGAAAGCCTCGATCTTTGTTACGAATTACGCGAGCAACGACGTCGAAGTCTACAATCCGAAGGTCAACGATCCGAGCCCGAGCGCAACGATCACCGACGGCGTCGATACTCCAAGCGGCGACTGTCTGGACAAAAAAGGCACGCTGTACGTCGTGAACGAGAACGTCAACTCGATACCCGAATATAAAACGGGTCAGGCTTCGCCTTTTCAAACGATCACCGAAGGCCTCGAGACCCCGGGATTCTGCGCGATCGATAGCAAGGGCAATCTGTGGGTGACGAATCTCGGGTCCGTTAACGTTACGGAGTACCCGAAGGGATCGACCAGTCCGTCGACGATCATCACCGACGGCATCACGTTCCCCATCGGCATTGCCTTCGACCGCAAGGGGGATATGTACGTGTCGAACCGCTCAGGCGCGTCGGGCACTAACGTACAGGTCTATCCGCCCGGCGGTAGTTCGCCCACGATGACAATCACCGACGGGATCACGGACCCGTGCGGCATCGCCGTCGATGCCAAGGGAACGCTCTACGTCACGAACCTGAGTTCCGATACGGTCACCGAGTATCTCGCCGGTCAAAGCTCCCCGTATCAAACGATCACGTCCGGCTTGGATTACCCGGCGGGTGCGAGCGTCGACAAAAAAGGCGAGCTGTTCGTCTCTAACTACTTGGGCAACAGCATAGCTGAGTACGCGCCGGGATCAACGGCGCCTTCGGGGAATTCCATCACGCAAGGCCTAAACAGTCCTGAAGGAACGGCTTACTCGCCGCCGGTTCTTCCGAAGAAGTAGGTTCGCTGTGGCTACAGTCCGATCGGGACGCCAAGGCCACGGGTGATGAGCTGCTAGGCTGAATCCGAAGGATACCGTGCTGGGAAGCCGCGACCGACGCTGCTCCAAATGTGACTTGCGATGATTCGAAACCCAACCGCGTTGATTGTAAATCCGGAATCGGAAGGCTCGTGCGATGTAGCGTGCGCACACTCGCCGCCGATGCGGTCTTGGCGCGCGGAGAAATATGCGTCACGGCTAATGCGCCGCAAAAACCGTCGCGGGTATCGGCTGATTCAAGCGGTAATCGCCATATACAATTTGCGCGTTACCGCTGTAGCTCGGAAACTTTGCGACTACGGTGGCGCTGCGCGGCAGATGAAATTGCGTGACACCGGGGTGGCGCTGGAACGCTACCGTCAGCGACGCCCCGTTGGTGTACGAGAAGATAATCGACTCGATACCGAAGGTGGTGGCGCTGATCCACATCGTCATGGTTTTGATGCGGCTCTCGCGCTTTGGCGTGCCGGTTAGGAGGTAGGCGGTGTGGCGGCCATGCGGTTGCGAGACCGGCTGCGCGATCGCGTAATCACGCAACCACGTTTGCGGCGTGCCCAACGTCGAGAGCGTGTTGCCCAATCCGCGCGCGTAGCTCGGCGGATTGTCGAAGTGGAGCGCTTGTTCGTCCGGAGCCTGATAGTATTGCGTTCCGGTCATCTTGAAGGGCACCGAGACGAACGCCACTCTGACGCTGCCGCTAATCGTGACGGGGACCTGATAGGAGCTGAGGCCTTTCCATCGGCTTTCGCTGCGTTGCAAGATGGCCGCGGCGTCGAGCGGTGGCGTGGGAGAAGAGGTTGCTGCCGCACCGACGGCGCCGAGAACGAGCGCTACGCACGGTAACACAAGAACTAGCACTAACCGCGCTTCGACCGGCGCGCTAGGTCGCCCCTGCCGTGTCTAAACAGCAAAGTTGCGGCCACGGGACCGTCCGCGACGCCTGTCGGGCAGCCTTAAGGCGTCGCCGCAGGATCTCCCGACGCGTCCTCGATTGTTGCGATCTGGTCGCCGCCATGGATGACTTCCCGCGCGGCATGCCCGCCCTCGCGGATCGCATCAGAGACGACTGCGTAGTGCGGATGACCATGCCCCGATTCATCGGAGGCGTGGAGAACGCCGGCGAGCACACGCCGGTCAGCCAAGGTAACGCGCACGGCTTTGCCGAGATATGGTTTGATCTCTTGATCCGTCATGCTTTCGTAATCGCCTAAGGGTCGCCAGAGGTTGCGACCCGATACAGAAAGCGAGGCACTGCGCGTACAGGAAATCGGCGCCAAGCCCCTTTGGCGAGTGTCCAACGTCGGGAGTCAGATGCAGCTAGGCTTTCGGACTTTTCCGCCGGTTCCTCGCTGCACAGGTGTCCGTCTGGCTATGGCAGTTGGGATATAGCATCCGAAGATTCTCAAGTCGATGATCGTCGTTTATACCGTTGCGGTGGTCGCCTGGATGGCTAGTGGAAGTCCCCTCCAATCAGTGAGGCCGCACTCTTCACAGACATTCTTCAACAAGCCGGCTGCGAGCAGTCGCCGCTTAACAGTGTAACGACTTCTCGAAACTTGCAGAATGCGTTCTAAAGGCCACTCCCTTGGTCGCACGGCGATTCTGCCGTATTTAATTGCCTTGATCCAGGTATCTTTTGCAAAACCGAATTTTTCGCGGCATCGCAGATAGCCGTTACCCTCGTCGTAGTAACGTTGAATCAACGCCCAATCGTACTTGTAAGTGCCCTTCGCCATACGAATGTATGTTCGCATATTGTTGTTGCAACGATGTTACGAACTGCCGGGGAAATCATTAACTTTTAAATCGATCTTGTCCGTAGAAACCAAGGCGCGCTCGCGCTCTTGCGGACATGAAGGAATTCTTAGCCCCAGCGGGAGTCGAATCCGCCCGTGCGTGGCCAAGCGCGGTCGCGGACGGACAAAAGGCCGCGTAAAATATGGGTTTTCGCCCTGACGTCCGGTCGTCGATGGGCAAGAACGGTTGCCATCGACGGCAACCGTTTGGCAACCGTGCGTGCACGCAGCCGAATGCGAGGCGCACAATGCTCTTGCGCGCGAGTTGACGAAAAAGGCCGTCGGATTGTGTAAGCGGGGCGCAGCGGCGAGGAAACGGCAAGGACGGGCCGGCGCTGCGGTCACCTTCCTCTCAATGCACGGCCCTCTCGGTCGCGACTCTCCCCGCGGCGCATGATCCTTTCACCCTTGCGCCGTGAGGCTCGCCCGACGACTCATTCGGAGGCTCGCCCCACCCCGCTATGCGCGCGGTCAGGTCGCCGATCCGGCGGTCGGCTCGGCATGAGGAGTGTGGGGCCGGTGGACCGTCATTCCTCACGCTGGGCGCGCGAAGCGAAAGCCCAATCGCCACCGTTCGCGCGGAACCACTTGTTTGCAAAGGACCCCGATTTCAAATTTCGCGAAATATCTGCGCTATAATCGTCGTATGTTTGAACCAACCGAAGCACAGTTTCGTCGCAGCATGCGCGAGTTGGCGCACCGCGTGGGCGCGGCAACGAAAAGGCTCGCGACCACCGAGCGAAACTATTACGCTAGCATCGGGCGGCTCGGCGGTCGCGCGTCGGTTGCAGCGCGCAAAGCAAAGATCGCCGCCGAGGTGGCGCTTCAACCGGCCGACGCGCCGACGAGCGACGAATCCGCTCAAGCCTCGTTTCAACCTGCCGGCCAGGAAGCAGCCGAAGGAGCTACGGCCATTTCGCAGCCTATTGAAACCGGCGACTGCCACCCCACCGCGCAGCGAAAACTACGCCGACGCGCTCCGCATCGCAGAGCGTTTGAACGAGCTTCTCGGAAACGCCAGCGCCGAGTCCCCGTAAGCAACGGTCCGGGAAGCAGCCAAAGCAGCCGCGAAACGGGTCATTTCGGGGGCGACCCCCCCTAATGCGCGTGCGCGCACGAGGGCCACGCTTCTCTGGGAGGTCTGCGCTATGTTCAACCGCCTCGCTATACCCGCGGCGACATTTGGTCTGGTTACGATCGTAAGCGGCTGCGCCAGCCCTATAAGCCAAGATTTCCTCGCTGGACCGAACGCGAACCAAAACGGCGAACTTCAGCACGCTCAGCATCGCGTTCGACCGGCGTCTGGTTCCTACGGCGATCTTCTCTACGTCGCGCCGGCTGATCCGGGGCAGCTCGTTGCATACTACACGTATCCGGCCGGGGAACTCGTCGGTACCTTGAACGCAACAGCTCGTGGGCTCTGCTCGGATACTAAGGGGAACGTATTCCTGATCGGCGACGGCTACATTCAAGAGTTTGCACACGGTGGCACAAGTCCGATAAATGAGTTCGGTAATGGCAACTATATCTACCAGAGTTGTTCCGTTGATCCCACCACCGGGAACCTTGCCGTAACCTTTAGCGGCTACTACGGAGCCGGAGTCGCCATTTTTAAAAACGCCAAGGGCAACCAAACTACTTACACCGACTCAGATTTCGAGCACATGCTGTATTGTGGTTACGACGGCTCGGGCAATCTTTTTGCCGACGGGTATATCGGTGGTGACCCGGGGGCATTTGCAGAACTCCCCGCCGGAGCCAGCGAACTAAAAACCGTTCTGCTAGCTTTTGGAATCGAGAGGCCTGGGCAAGTTCAATGGGACGGAAAATATATGACTATCGCCGACGAGGAAGCTCGCAAAATCTACAGGGTCGCGTTTAACAGCTCTGGAGCAACCGTTGTAGGCAGAACGGCGATAAAGCACAGCGGGGGTGGCTTCGGGGGAACGTGGATTTATGGGGGCACGGCGATCGTCCCGGTGAGACGCAACGGGAAGAAGCAGGGGGCCAAAAACATCGGCTTTTGGAACTACCCACAAGGCGGCTCGCCAACTAAAGTATTCCAAGGCCCAGGTTATGGTCCGATGGCCGTAACGATCAGCCCTGGCAGTTGACGCACGCACGCACGCACGCACGCACGATCGTTTTCTGCGCTTTCCCTCGCCACTGTGCTGACGGCGGCAGGTTGTTCGAGGATGTCTATTAGCCTTCGTCCAATGACGAACCGCCGTGAAGGCCACGTTGATACGGCCGACCATCTCGACGATAGGGCGAAGTGCACGCCACGCTTGCTGTGGCATACGTCCTTCGCCGTCGAGTTCAAAGTGCGAAAAAAGTGCATCGACGTAGACGAGGCTCGCTTCGGTTTTCTGGATCTTGCGCTCAAGCTCTTCAACGTGCCTCGGGAGCGTGAATGGTTTTGCGGTTGTACCACTAGCGGCGCGGTCTCCCGTGGCGCAAGATCATGCGACGGATGTGGCGCAAGGGAATGTGCTGACGCGGGTTGTGATGATTGAGGTCCGGCTAAAAGTAGGTAGCAAAGAACGCCCGCGATTGCGAGAGCACCGATGCCGGGGTAAGCTGGGGGTGTTGAAACCAGCCACTTGAGCAGATCGTGGTGATGGTGCGCTAGATCGGCGAGGGTCTCCGCGCGTCCAATATTATCGAGCAGAAACGCCGCCCCGGTCCAGAACGAGAATACTAAACCACCGACTACGGCAATAACCTTTGCGATTGCCCTACCCATTTTAGGCCAGTTTAGAGGCCCGCGTCTGCGGTCCTCTACTCAAGCAAGTTGCAATACCGCAGTCTGTTTCGAAGAACTATATCACGGCGGCTAGTGCTGCCATCCGAGCCCCAACCTAATCCAGAAAAGGCTAGAACTCTTAATGGCGAGCGCCCTTACGAACGCTTTGCGTTTTGCAGAGCTACCGGAAATTCTCACTCCCCAGGACCTTATCAAGTATCTCCCTATTGGCCGCGACTCCATCTACGCGGCGTTGAAGTCACAGGCTATCCGTTGCGTCCGAATCGGACAGAAGTTCATCATCCCCAAAGCCGCCTTGCGGGAGTTCCTCGGCGGTGCCGTAGAATGACACCCGCGCCGGGACCCCAAGAGGAAAGCAAGTGGGGTATCTAAAGCGTTACGGCCAGAGCAAGTATCGCATCGAGTACGACATACTCCCCGAAAACGGCAAACGTCGGCAGAAGCGCGAGACCCTCAAAGGCGTAACAAAGAAACAAGCCGAGGCCGTCCTCACGCAACGCGAAGCCGAAGTCCTAGCGCAACGGAAGGCACTCGAAAACGGAGACTCAGTCAAGGATGAGGCCACTCTCTCGACGTTATTCGAAAGGTTCCTCAAGCAGAAGCGAACGCAAAAGGAAGAGACGACAATCCGCCGCTACGACACGTTGGTCAAGCTCTATCTCAAACCGAAGTTCGGCTCCATGCAGGCGAAGCGGCTAAAGCCGCATCACCTCATGTCCGCGTATTCGAAGTGGCTAGAGCAAGGCCGCGAAGGTCGCAAGACAGTCTCGGCCAAGACGATTCGTTACGCTCACGAACTCCTTCGGAACGTCCTGAACTGGGGAGTAAGGCGCGAGCTACTCAGCCGCAACGTCGCGGCGCTCGTCGCGGACGGTGACCTACCCAAGGCGATCGCACCAAAGCCCGTGGCCCTGACGGAGGAGAGCTTCGGAAGCTGCTTGCGGAGGCGAAGAACCCAACCAGCCGGGCCAAGAAGCGGGGCTACCTGTCCTCACAACCCTGGTTCTACCCGGCGGTAGCGTTCGCGGCTTACACGGGGTGCCGTCGTGGTGAAGGGGTTGCGCTTCGCTGGCAGGACTTGAGCTTCGAAAACAAGTCCGTCACGATCGCACGGTCACTTACCGAAAGCATGACGTTCAAGGCTCCGAAGAATCACAAGACTTGGACGATCGCCATGCCGGAAGCACTCGCGGCCATTCTCAAGTCGCATCGAGCGGCACAGGCTGAGGAGCGTTTGTTCCTTGGACCTGCCTACAAGGACCAGGACTTAGTGTTTGCTCATGCGGACGGCACAGCGATCGACCCATGGAACTTCGGCAGCGCAGTCCTCGACCTAATCCTTCGAGCAGGCGTCACGCCTATCACGCTCCACGGCTTGCGCGATGCTCATGCAAGCCTCTGCGCGAAAGCAGGCGTACCGCTAGAAGTCGTCTCGAACCGGCTCGGCCATGCGTCGACCGGAGTCACGGCAAGTCGTTACCTGCACGTCTATTCTGACCGGGACGCCGAGGCCGCGAGTGCCTTCGACAGGCTGGTCGGCTAGAAATGAAAGAGGCTCCGCTGTTGCACATTTGTTGCACGGAGCCTCGAAGTGTCGTGAAAACCCTTACGGTATAAGGACGAAATAAATAGCCCCAGCGGGATTCGAACACTATATCTGCGGTCCTGGCCGGTCCTGACTGATACTGAAAACCCTTACTGGATAGGGGTTTTTCCATGTCCCGGTTACTGACCGTTCCGGTTCAAGTCGGCCCTTTTCGGACCCGTCTGTGACACGAGTGTGACACGAGAGGCTCCCAGCGGGATTCAGGAAACGGAGCCTCCCACATAAAGCTAAATGACCGGGGCTGCACAGTCAGGGCGCGCGGTAGTTCCCGGTCGCGCGGTCACTCGTTCGCCTCGAAGGCCCACCTGTTGGCGATAATGCTAAACGTTATTGCCCTCTTTGGTCAGGACAGCCTGGTCAGTGAGCAGTTCAAAGCCTCGCATCGCCCTCTCGTTGTGCTTCATCTGATAGAGAAAATCCGAGTCGCGGGCGTAGACCTGACGGTTGCGGTGGATTATCGTGTTCCCGTTGAATCCGGCGATAGCTTCATCGTTAGCATCCAGAAACTGCGAGGGATATTCAAATGTCCCCATCAGGCCAAGCTCGTTGGCAATAGGGAAAAGTAACTGGGTATTAGGCAGTCCCAGACCTGGAGAATATGGAGTCCCCTCCTGGTCGTACCAGGTCAGCGTCACTGGATTGTCGCTAGTGATAAATCCGGTCTTATCTTGAGGCGCTCTAAGTAGTATCCAATGACGTTGCGCCAGCATCTTAGCGATGAAAGCAACCGCGCTAAACTCGAAATGAAGATGGCCCGCAACGGATAGCCCGACTTTGAATGCGTTGCCTTGCAGCAAAAGGTGCCGTAGTTTCTCGGTATCATCATCTTGCTCGATGGTGCCCTCTTGCTTTGCTTCCTCCATTTTCAGAGCCCAGGCTTTTGAGTTACTAGCCTGCATCCCCATCGTGTAAAGAGCAATGTCCCCTAAGGGCTTCGAGATGCGGCTTCTCATGCCAGGGTTTTTTATAAATAGGAGTGCTATGAAGGTGAACAGCAAACTGCGGTCTTCGTCGTTTGCGAGAGACTGGCTTTCCCTTATTCGGGCTATGGCCGGGGCAAACTCGCTTTCCATTTCCGCGATTTTGGTTTCCACAATGTCGCTGGGCTTGCCGGAAACATCTACGGTGTGAAAGTTAAGCTCGACTGCGACATCTTTTGGCGACGGGTGAAATGTCTTACGTTCGGTGGTATCAATCGCAAGTAAGCGTGGACGCTTCGGGTTCTTTACAAAACAGCGCAAATAGAACTGCGGTACATAATGGTGACGCTCCGCAATCATAATCTATGGGTTCCTAGCCACGGGGCAGGCTCCTCGACTTCGAAGAATGCTAAGGGCTTTACAGTATTCACAACTAACCAGAAAGGCCGAAGGCCAACACGCTCAAGGCGAGTGTTCTCGGTCCCACGCCTCATAGCAGGCTTCTTCGCTAAAGGTCCGTTGCGTAACGTCTCCGGTGAGCGAATCCTTCGTGGTCTGAACCTGTGCTAAGTCGTCGGAATATGAGTCGCGGTAATCTAGCGTTACATGGTATCGGAATGAAACATTGTACGCAGTCCACAGGAGCAGGCCCAACGCGACGAACGTCAGCGTAGGTGCAGCCTTGTACCAGCGCACTATCTTTGCGATGCCGTCCTTGAAAGCAGCCCGAGCATCATCGGCTTTCCCAATGACAAGAAGACCAAGTCCCTGCAAGAGGAACCAGAACGGCACGATGTAGTTGAGCGAGAACAGCAGGGTTACGCCGAAAAGTGCCCCGAGGCTACAGGTGTTAGGGTGCGTGACGCTTCTCATCCCGAAGAAACTAACCCACGCCATCTCCGCAATCCACACGTACATTAGAATGCGCGTTACGCCGCGCTCCTCTTCGGCCTGTTTTGCGTAGTAGTCGTCCATGCCGTTCGCGATTATACCATGAGATATTAGCCGAACGTCAGGACGTGCGCGAGCAGTCTGAACACGTCAAATATCGCGTCAAGTATAAGAGACAGTAGGGCGAACACAAGCACCGGCGGGAAGAACGTCCCGACTAGGTAGTTAATCCAATCCGGCTGGAACGAACCTATACCTATAACGCGCTGGTCGTACTTTAGCGAAGCGCCTGCCAGCCAAACGTAAACGGCGAACTGAGCCAAGACCCATACAAAACCGAGGCCACCACTGAAAATCTCTTTGAGGCGGCTACCGAGAGGCATAGATAAGGTCGGCTTGCGGCACCGGAAGTTCTGCCCCGGCACCCCTAGCGAGGTTCGTCCCAGGCCAAACGGTCGGGAACGTAACGACCCAACCGCTCAGACTCATTGACGGCACGACCTCAATGCAATCGCGGCCATCGACGTTCGCAAAGTGCTTCGCGGCGGTATAAATAACCTTAAGGTAGGGTTTGCGCGAATCGTCGAACGTATTGACTTCGACGGTCACGTTGTCGCCAGCGCGCTTGACGAGCTTGCATACAAGACAGACATTAGGGCGCGTCATGGGGTCGGCGAAGGAGGCGGTTTAATCAGGTCGCCAGGCTTTGAGGACTGAATCTCCTTCATCTCTGCGTGTGCCATAGCGACAAGGTTCTTCGCCATCTTCTGCAGGTCAGGGTCTATGTCCGACTTTTCTGCGAGTTCTTGAGCTTCAGTCGTGGCATCCATGAAAATACTGATGCCGTTGGCGTCGCCGGTTGCCATTCGAGCCTGCGCTTCAATCATGGCTGCGAACGAATGGATATAGTGATATATGTCGGCACTATCGTCTGCACGGATGCAAGCCGCAGCGGCCTTTTCTACCGCCCTCGACTCCTGGATGGATGTGACGGAGTGCCCACTCGCCAAGTTCTGTTTCGCACTCACTACCTGGCCCATCAAGTGCTTCTGAAAAGCGTCGTCTGAACAGCCGGAGCTTACTGAGGTATTAGTGGCTGAAGTCTGCGGCATAAAGAAGGCAACGACTCCCATGATGACCACGAGAACGCCCCAGTGCTCCATGCGAATCCAAAACAATGTATGGCGTTTCCCGGCGCGGACTTCTGCGCCAGTGGCCGGGTCGTACAGAATCCTGTCATTGGAGGGGTTATTTAGCTTGCGCCCGACAAGCCAGAGGAGGCCGCCCGACGCAAGCAATCCAATCGGGCCGCCGAAGTGCGAGCCACCAAGACTAACGCCCAAGGCCCAACCTATAAGCGCGACGAGAAGCACTAAGATACCGGCTCCGGTCCAAACGACCATCGGACAAACCCCCTGCTACAGTGTCGAGCGCCTTCTCGCTTCGGCTCGGCGGGGAGGCTACCCTACGAGCACCCTAGCGCGGGCCAGCCAAGACGACGCAGACGCCGCCGCAGCATAGACGACAGACACACTAGCCAGGAAGCTCACACCGGCCGCACACGACGCCACGAGCACCGCGAACGCTCCGCTTCAGGTACTCACCTTCACCCTGCAGACGAAACACGAGACGTAGACGCATTCGATTACGACAAAAGGGGTAGTAAAGGGTACCCCCTGTCAACCCCCACCGATGCGACCCTTAACCCCATGTCACGCTCAACTTGTTAGCGTTTCGGAAAAGCCGTTAGCGTTTCGTCCGTCATGTCAACCCGAACGACAGTCAAACGAGGGCAAAGGGGTCGCATCCTTGACGCCTAGCAGACATTTTACAAGGAAACTAATCGCACGTGCATTTCTGACGGCCGGTTCCGGTGTTCACCCCAATCGACCGCGACCGACGTAGCAGCAGCGGCCCTCCAGCAGACCCGGCAGTTGACTATCTCCGCTTTGGCACCCGCGTCAAAACGATAACGCATACGGGCTCTGTAAGCGTTCCGATTCCGTCGCCTGTGTTAGGAGTCGCGCGAGCCTCTAACGCCTCACACAGGGCAAGGAAACCCACCGGAAACTTACTGGCGCGCTAGACTGTCAGCGTACCGATTCGCACTGTCGGTGCGTTCATTAAAGCGGAGTTAAGCGGCAGCGTTTGCGAATGGCTTTAGAGGCCGATTCCGTGACCCGCATGGTCATCCCACTTCGTACCCTGGCGAATGTATCGGCGCGCGACTACGACGCTCTTGTGGCGAGTCTGGCGCATGATAGCAGCCTCGGACTTCCCGGCGCGAGCGGCGCTCGTAGCAAACCCACTGCGGAGCGAATGACCGGCGACCTTGGCAGCGTCGAGTCCTGCGACGGTGGCGAGCTTCTTGACGACGAGCGCCACAGAATGGTCAGACAGACGGCCACCGACGTTCCCATGCCGGTCGATGCTGCGGAACAGCGGACCGTCATCGACGAGTTCAAGCCAAGCCTGCAGCGCGCGAACAGGACAGGTCGTGTAGTCCGAACCGAATACAATCGCAATGCGCTCGTCGTTGCCTTCTTGGTTCGTTTTCGAGCGGCGCAACGCGAGCACGACGCCCTGCTTCTCGAACGCCACGTCGGCCACGTCGAGCGCGACGAGTTCCGAGCGCCGCAGAGCACCGGCAAAGCCGACTAACAGCAGCGCGCGGTCGCGAACGTCGATAGCAGAGTCCCCTAGCTCGGCCACCATGCTGCGAACGTCGTCAACGCCCAGGGCCACCTTTTGCGCCTGGGCTACCCCTAGGCGACGCCGCGTTCCGGCAAGTACCGAGCGAACCACTTCATGCGACGTAGGCGACTCGTACCCGGCTGCCTTGTGTGCGACTGCGATGGCCGCTAGACGCCGCTGCAGCGTCGAAGGCTTCATCGTCTCGGCTACGTCCGCGATGTACAGCGAAACCGTCTCAGCGGTCGCAGGAAGGCACGATAGGCCACGAGCTTGGCACCAAGCGCAGAACGCTCGCAGGTCCGACTCGTAAGCTCGCAGCGTGTTCGCAGACCTAGCATCGTTGGCGTAAGCCCGAGCCTTGTCGGCAAGAGCACCAAGGACGACTTCGGTATCGAGGGCAGTGGCGGGCAGCGGTACTAACAACAAGGGACCTCCTGACTTCCGGTAATGTTCGATTATCGTAACTCAGAACGAGGGCAAGTTCAAGCGGTTCGGCCGGGTATTTCCCGACACTCGCCGGACAACAGGGGCGACGACGACGCGGCCACCTAACCGCGAGCGAGACACAATCCCTAGTGGTATGACCACCCCGGGGATGGGTTGCAGCACGACTAACGTCGTAGCGCCGACGCGCCACCACAGGCTCACGCACGAATCTCAAATCCGACATGGACGGGGGGATATAGGCCCCTCAGCGTCTCGACTTCCTTAGCGACTTTTGTCGATGCTGGAAAATCTGGCGGGCTACTTTTCAAGCAGACTGCGTCGAGGGCAGGAAGCTTTGTGGTGCTCACCTTAGGGCGCTCGGAGGAGGGTGCGGCCCTTAGGGGTTGACAGGATTATGAGAAGCGAGTAAAATAAGCGGTCGATTTTTGCCGAACTCCTTGACGCGGGGCAAAACCCATGATACGATAGGAATATAAGGGGTTGACAGAATACTCTAAGCAGCGTATAATACTTGGCCCTCTTGACAAACGCTAAATCCGTGATATGATAAGAGTATGGGGGCAAATAAATCCTGAAGGCCCCAATCCTCGCACCCTAAGCCCAACGCGAGCTTAATCGCACCCCGCACCCAGTAACTGAAGTTCCCGACCTGTGCCCGATAAGGACGCTGGCCGGTTTCGTATTTGTATTTGGAGGTCTATGCCTATGCTCCGGCTATCTCTTGAACGCCAAAGACGAGGCTTAACGCAAGCTCGCGCCGCCCAAAAAGTCGGCTGCGGTGCGACCACATTTTCTAAGGTGGAACAGTCGGTCTACGTTCCGCGCAAGGGGTCGCCTTTAGGCAACCGGCTTGAGCGTGTGTTTAGCCTCGAACTCCGTCGATTGCTCTCGGAAGTGTAGAGCGTCGGGCTCACCTTACTACTAGACTTCTCCGCGATGCGGAGGGGCATCGTGTCAACTCTTTCACGATGCGGACTAGCGTGGTCGGTCATTCACGCTAGTCTAGACGACCGGGAAGCCTGCGGAGCCTCGGCTCGCGCTTCCAAAAAACGACGACGCACCAGCCGGAGTTTCATGTGCTTCCGGTGTGCTTCGTCGAAACCGACACCCGTAGTCTCGCCGCTAGCGAACAGCCTTAGTTCCATTAGGCTGTTGGGCTACGGTGTCGGCGCGATAAGGGGCGGGTTGGTACATAGTGTCCTCCGCTCCTTGTCGCTCAAATCAAAACTGGCATCTAGCCCGTCTCCGGTAAGGTGTCGGCGCGATAGGGCGGTGCGTGCCTCTCTCTCACCGCTCTGTCGGAACGCGATAGGCGGCGGTGGTTATTCCATCTCCACTGCCGCTCTATCGTTCGTAAACCTAACGAAGGGTTCGAATGCTAAGTGCATTTGGCCCTCTCTCTTTTTCCCGAACATTATTCACATTCTTGTTATCACCGGAGGTCACACACCTTGAAAACGTTCAGTCTCTTTCGACTTTTGCTCGATATGGTGGGCGAGAGTCACTACCGCATCTCATCCGACCTTGAACTTTCGCCTTGCAACTTGAGTAAGTTGGCCGCAGGCCTGACGCATCGGCCGAAGTCATTAACCAGGGCTGCAGAATACTTCTCGGAACGGCTCGACATTAAAGTCGATGCAACGCTTCTCCAGGTTGAAGTGGACGCTAAGACCTTGGTAGCGGTCGCGAGCTTCATCCACGAGAACCGTAAGAAGAAGGCTGCATAAAATGGCGACAGTAATCGACCCTACCTGGCCGCGAACTCTTCATGTCGAAGAAGCAGCGCAAGACTTAGTCGATGCTTGCTTCGAATATGCAGTCGTGCCGCTGTTTTCGGACGACACAAACGTCAACACGTTTCGCAAACGGGTGCAGCACGTTCCGAGCGGACCGAATAACGTACTCGCATTGTGCCCGGCCGGAACCTTCTCGGTCTGTGTGAAGCCTGGCATGTTCGAAACGCTGCACGAGACGCCAGCATACGCAGCCCTAAAAAGCTTCGGGACGCTTTCTTATGAATATGGCGCGGCGGCGAACTTCGTATTCAAACACGACCACGGCAGAACGGCTGCGGCCGGTGAGATTTATCAAGGACCTCTCGCGAAAGCGTTCTTTCAAAAATCATTCCTCGCATTTGGACTTTTTAGGAACGACGGCAAGGCGGTCATGGTAACGAAAACGTCCGACCCGATTTTAAACGTGGACGATAGCGACGCTTTGTTAGAGCTTCTAACTTCGACGGGGCTTTTAAGCGAGCAATACTGGTAGAGTTATGAAATGCGAAAATAAGAAATGCAACGCAACCTTTAAGCAGCGCGGTGTTGGTGTCACGCAGAAGCGGTTCTGTTCGAAGAAATGCCGGGCGGCCAACTGCCGCGCTCGCAAGGTGCTGGCGCGGAAGGCCCTTTCCGTTTCCCAGATAGAGCGTAAGCTCGGAATCTCGACCTACGCTGCCGAGGTTGTCGCCAAAGTTATTGAGGTAGATAAAAAACGGATTCGCGCCATACGACTCGTCGAGGACCTTCGTGCCCTACGACTCGCGGATAGCACTTTGCAGTAACCACTAGAAAGGAAACTAAAAATGAAACAACAGCCGCAAGGAGGCGAGTCGTGAAGACCGAGCTACTTCAGCAGGTTGAAGCCGCAGTGCGCGAGGGCCTTTCTGTTTCCCAAATCGAGCGTAAGCTCGGAATCTCGAACCGTAACGTGCGCTTGGCGAAGGCGCAACTCTACAAGAACGGCACATTACAAACCCCGGACTACGGTCCAAGGAAAACATATGGCAACCGCAACCAATAAGAAACGTAAGGACTACACTCAAATCCCGAATGCCGTCACCTTCGACAAGACCTTGAGTCTGTCAGAGTTCAGGACGTTTGCGGCCATCTTGAGCTACGCTTACGGGGACAAAACGGAAGCTTACCCGAGCCAAGTCACGCTGAAGGAGAGACTCGGCATGCACCGCGAGACGGTTGGGCTTGCCCTCAAGAGGCTCGTCGGCCTTGGGCTCATCAAGCGACTACGCAAGACAAAGGACGGGCAATGGGTCTACAAGGTGCGCGGGCTCGACCATGTCGGAAAATCCGACACCCAGGGTGACGGAAAATCCGACATAGCCCCTGTCGGAAAATCCGGCACAAAGCAGACTAAGCAGAAGAAGACAAGTAAAAAAGAAGCTTCGCCGCGCTCGGCGGGTGCCTCACCTAGCGGTGCGGAGGCAACCTCCGGCGAGAGCGTTCATGGTCATGGTTATGGTACTGCCGATTCTGCGGCTTCGCCTGAATCAGCGGTCCCTAGTATAGGTCAACGTGCGGAGCTTGCGACGCCTGCAGGTCACAATGGCCGAAACACGTTGTTATCGCGCGACGATGACGCCCAGGACGAGTTTGGCTTCGGACCGCGCTCTGAGTCTGAGCCGTCTTCTGATTCTGCGCCGCGCGACGATGCGGACGCGATACTCGATGAAGTCTTCGGCAAAGGCAGCGACCATACGCCGCAAAAGTCGGCAGAGCGTCCCTACAGCAAACGTGCAATAAACGAACTCATGCTCTCACCTGAGGGCGTTCCGCTGGATGACGACCGCGACGAACTCTTCTACGAGGTCGAAGCGGTCACTCTGCCGAGCGTGTACGGGGAACCGTTCAACCCCGGCGACTTGGACAAACTCATAACCGACCGAGGCGTCGCGTTCTGTCGAATGTGGGCTCACTGGCTGCCTCGCAAAATCGCAGACAAATATGCGAAGGACAGCGTCAAGGGTGTACCGAGCCCGACTGGCTTATATACGCAAGCGGTTCGCGAAGGTTGGAAGGTTGACCCGGCGTGGCCGCAGTTCGATGAAACACTGCATACGGTAGCAGCGCGCGAGGCATGCCGCAAGCGAGAAGAAGCGCGGGAACTAAAGCACTCACTTAGGACGACAGGGACCGTTCAATAACGGCGACCCTCACCTGGTAACTAAAGCATCGCTCGGCTAAGGCCGACTGGCAACACTTTTCAGAAAGACTCTCATGTCAACACCAAAAACAGACGCTACCTTACGTAGCGCGCTCGAATCCCTTTTGGCCGAGCGTAAAGAACTTCGCGAGAGCGTTCAAGAAGCGATTATATATCGACTTCGGTACGATACGGAACGAACCGCCGAAACCGAGCAAAGTATCAGCGAACTCGTCAACGGTCCGCTAAGCCTGGAGAGCTACGAACTCCCGAGCGCCGCGAATCTCGCCACCGCCTGCGAAAAACTCCCCGGTTTGTTTACAGAGCCGCATCTTATTGAAAACCCTAGACTCCTATTTAACGGGCACGTCTCTATCGTGCCGGGCGTAATGTCTTCCAACTGGAACGCGGCGCTCCAACAGAGATTGCTTGACCTGACCGCACCGCTCGATGCGACCCTAGAACGGATGCTCAGCGCATAATGGAATCCGTTCCCAAACTCTATTGCTGCAGATGCGGATGCGAACGATTCACGACCCACGGCGAAGACGGTTGTATATCGCATCCTAAATGCAAAACGCCCGTAGCCTTTCGAACAGCATTCGTCCGGCGACCGCAGAAGCCGAAGAAGTCTCAGGTCGCACTACATGAACTCAAGAACTCAACAACGGAGCAAAGTTATGCCTAGACTAACACCCAAACAAAAGGAACTCCAAAGAGATAAGGCTGTCATACGTTCGGAGGTCGCAACCCTACGGAGCCCCGCAACGACCGCCGCAGAAAAAGAGAGGGCGACGCGGACGATTGCGTTGACCGTTCTTCACGGAACTAAACTTTCGGCCAGCGGCGACACTCCGAAGCTACTCGCGGACTTGGCATCCGCCCTCGACCCCGGCTCAGTCGCACTCAGCGGCGTTGACGTGGCGATTGAAAACGCGGCTGCCAAGCTCGACATTCCGAAGAGCGAACTCGACACGATACCTGAAGTAGTCAAACAGCGTCTCGATAAGCTCGTCTAGGAGACGACGAGCAGACCCTAACCAGAAGAACCCCGCACAGGTTGCGGGGCCGTCGTCGCCCGGTTGCGCGGCACAGGACCGCTAATCACTCATGTCAACCCCTAAGTAGTGTCTTAGCGTTGACGCTGAGGAAGCCGTGCAAAACTCAAGCCGTCACCTTCCCTTGTATACGCGAAGGCGTAGTACCAGAAACCAGGGGCAACGTAAAGCTAGGCGTCTCGGAGACGACTCAGCGACTCCCCCAAACAGAAGTGATTCGAGCGAGACTCGAAGCCGTTAGCCGCTCCGGCCGAAAGAGCAGCAGCAGGACCGCCACTCATGTCAACACCGAAGCAGCCTCGACGTTTCGAGGAACTGCCAGAGATTCTCACACCTCAAGACCTCATCACCTACCTGCCTCTTGGCCGTGACGCTGTTTATGCGGCGCTCAAATCGCAGACGATTCCGAACGTCCGGCTTGGTCAGAAGTTTATGGTCACTAAGGCCGCGCTGCGGGAGTTCCTCGGCGGTGCCGTCGAATGAGAGCCGCGCCAGGACCCCAGGAGGGTCCATTGGGTTACACTCACGGAGTAAAGCGTCTCGCAGACAAAAAGTATCGCATCGTGTACGACGTGCCGCCGAGCGGCGGTCGTCCTCGTCAACAAAAACGCGAAACTCTTGTCGGCGTGACAAAGAAAGAAGCGGTAGCGGCTCGGGCCAAGCGAATCGAAAAAGTCGCAACCGGCGAATACGTCAAGGATGACGACATGACTCTCTCGCAGTTGTTCGAGAAGTTCATGGCTCAGAAGAGGTCAGCGGGGCTTGAGTCAACGACCTTGGCGCGGTATCAAAACCTCTTCGACTGTCACCTCGTTCCCACGCTGGGGAAGAAGAAGGTCAAAGAACTGAAGCAGAGCCACCTTGTGAACCAATACGTCGAGTGGACGCAGAACGGCAGCAACGACCGACGCATTTCGGCTCGGACAATACATCACGTTCACGAAACCCTTCGCAACGTGCTGAACTTCGGCGTTCGGATGGATTACGTCAAGCGCAATGTGGCGAAACTGGTCAGTGCGGATGACCTTCCCAAGGCAATCCAGCCGAAGCCAAAAGCCCTGACCCAGGATGAACTTGCGAAAGTTCTATACGAAGCGAAGAGCCCGACCAGCCGGTCGAAGAAGCGCGGCTACCTCTCTTCGCAGCCCTGGTTCTATCCGGCAGTGTTCTTCGGAGCTTACACAGGTTGCCGTCGTGGCGAGATATGCGCGTTGCGGTGGCAGGATGTAAACTTCGAGGAAGGAGCCCTGACGATAAGCCGCTCAGTAACGGAGCGTCTTGAGTTCAAAGCCACAAAGAACGACAAGGCCGAGGTCATCACTATGGAAGGGGACCTTGCAACTGTCCTCAAGGCGCATCGAGCGATGCAGGCCGAAGAGCGTCTGTTTCTGGGACCTGCGTACAAGGACCAGGACTTAGTGTTCGCCCATGCTGATGGCGCACCAGTCAAACCATGGAACTTCGGCCGCGCCGTGCTCGACTGCATTAAGCGGGCCAAGGTCACGCCCATCACGTTGCATGGGTTGCGCCGCACTCAGGGTTCTCTGTTATCGAAGGCGGGCGTTCCGCTCGAAGTGATTAGGAAGCGCCTCAGACACTCGAACATTGCAGTGACCATGCGCTATCTGGACGTTGACCGGGAACGGGAAGCGGAGGCAGCGGCGGCTTTCGAGCGGCTAATGGGCAGAGAAGCCGTGTGACACAAATGTGACACGAAGGCCCTAAACGGCCGAAGTAACACGAAAAACCCTTACCCTGTAAGGAGTTTTTGGTAGCCCCAGCGGGATTCGAACCCGCGTTACCGCCGTGAGAGGGCGGCGTCCTAGGCCTCTAGACGATAGGGCCGCGACACTCCCGGGGATGGGCTCGAACCACCGACATGCGGCTTCAGAGGCCGCCGTTCTTCCAGCTGAACTACCCGGGATCGCTAACGACCGTTATACTACACGGGCCGTTCACTTCTTGCAACCGCCGTCCTCGCCCCGCGTTGCGGCCACCATAGGTCTCGGTTTGCCTGTGGCAGTTCGGGCAGAGCATTCGAAGGTTTTCGATGCACCAGTCGTTTTTCACGCCGTTTATGTGGTCGATCTGAATTACCAAACGTTCGCCTCGCCACTCGCTGACGCCGCAGCGCGAACATCGATCCGCCAAATATCCCTCCCTCAGTAGTTTTGCTTTCTTGCACCATCGCGACGATCCGGATTTTAGGACGTCGACAATTGATCTCACCGTGAGCCGAGGTTTAATCTCGCCTCGCCGCACTGCTTTCGTCCACGACACGGCGCAGAAGCCGAATCGAACGCTGCAGTCCCTCATTGAAGCGCCTGGTCGTAGTACGCCTGCACCTCGGCCCAGTTGTGACGACGCCGCCGGTCGTCTGAAAGCGAGCGAGGAACGTCCAGGGCACCCCGCGCGATCGCTTTGTTCCAGGCACTCCGCGTAAATCCAAAGCGGCGCGTGCATTCGACAAAGCCGTGTCCCTCGTCGTAATAGGCCTGCACGGCCTTCCAATCGTGTAGTGTTCTCGGCATACCACGATGCTAGAAGCTCAAGGTGCCAACCGTATGGCATTAAAGAAGTGTTTCCGGCAAGTAGCCGCTCGAGCGAACGAGAATAGCCTCGTGATGCAAGCAATCGTCCTGGTTGGTGGCGAGGGAACCCGGCTTCGGCCGCTGACGTACGGCACGCCCAAACCGATGGTGCCAATCGTCAACGTGCCGTTCCTGGCACGAACGATGGAGCGCCTTTACGCCGCCGACATCCGGGATGTGATTCTTGCGGCGGGCTATATGCCGCAAGCAATTGTCGACTACTTCGGCGACGGCTCGCGACTTGGGTTGAAGGTGACCTATGCGATCGAGGAGACGCCGCTGGGAACGGCCGGCGCGCTCAAGAACGTCGAGGAGCACATCACGGGTCCGTTTTTTGTGCTCAACGGCGACATCCTTACCAGCCTCGATCTGCCCGCGATGCGGCAGTATCATCAGCGCAAAGGCGGCATCGGAACGCTGCATTTGATCCGCGTCGACGATCCGTCGCCATTCGGCTGTGTCGTGCACGATGAGAGTGGGAAAGTAAGCGCCTTCATTGAGAAGCCGCCGAAAGGCGAAGAGCCGACCAACGAGATCAACGCGGGAACCTATCTGCTGGAGCGAGAGATCCTCAATTATATTCCCGCCGGTCGCAAGGTCTCGATAGAGCACGAGACGTTTCCGCAAGTGATCGCTGCCGGTAAGGCGCTCTACGCCTACACGACCGACGACTATTGGCTCGACCTCGGAAGGCCGGAGCAGTATCTGGCAGCACATCGTGACGTCTTAAGTGGGATGATGCCGCTGCTCGTCGAGCTGGGAATCAGCGGCGAAGGCAAGGAGGTCCTGCAGGGGCATCCCGGTATCGTCCCGCCGGTTCACGCCGCCGGCGACGTCGTGGTCGATGCAAGCGCCAGGGTTGGTCCCAACGTCGTGCTCGGTGAAAGCTGCAGCATCGGCGCCGACGCCGTGATTCGAGAATCCGTCTTGTGGGATCGTGTCAGCGTCGGCTCGGGCGCCGTCATCGAGCACTCCATACTTGCCAGTCGGGTGACCGTCGGGCCCAAGGCCCGGGTCGGAGCGGGCAGCGTCATCGGGCACGACGTGAGCGTCGAGCCCGGCGCGACGATCGAACCGGGCTCTCGACTGGGCTCGCCCCCCTAGTCCTGCTTGTCATCCCGTCAAAGGACATGTCATCCTGAGCGCAGTCGAAGGGCGGCCGAGCGGCAGTACGGTTTATGCTGCATCCGTCCGGGGGTAAATTAGGGTCCATCGCTGGAGGAGACCGCACACATGCTTCCCCCTCAGGCCATATTCTTGGGCTCGTACCCGCCCCGTGAATGCGGCATCGCGACCTTCACCAAAGACGTGGTCGACGCGTACGACCGGGCCTTTGGGTTCGCGAGCCCGGTTATTGCTATTGACGAACCGGGCGCCGACACGCGGCGCTACGACCCCGAGGTAGTCGCTCGAATTCGGGAGCAAAGCCGCGATAGTTACGCATCGGCCGCAGAGTTGGTCAGCATCTATCCCGCAGACCTCATCAACATCCAGCACGAATACGGGTTGTTCGGCGGCGAACGCGGCGAGTGGCTCGCCGACTTCATGAGCGTGCTCGATAAGCCCGCCGTTTTGACGATGCACACCGTGCTGCCCGATCCCGACGAAACGTACCTGCGCGTAACCAAAGCGCTCTGCGAAGAGGCTTCGAAAGTCGTCGCGCTCTCGGAGACCGGACGCGGGCTGCTCGAGCGTGTCTACGGCGTCGACCCCGACGTGCTTCAGGTGATTCATCACGGCGTGCCGGACGTGCCGTTTCAAGATACGGCCGCGGCCAAAGCTTCGTTCGGCATCGGTCAACGAACGGTGATCTCCACCTTCGGATTGATCAGCCGCGGCAAGGGGCTCGAGTACGCTATTGAAGCGATGCGCGAGGTCGTCAAACGCCATCCCGAAACGCTCTACCTCATTCTCGGCGAAACGCATCCGGTCGTGCGCCGGCAGGAAGGCGAATCGTACCGCGAATCCTTAATTGCGATGGTACGTCAGTACGGCCTTCACTACAACGTGCAGCTCATCGACAAGTATCTCGACTTCGACGAAGTCGTGAGCTACCTGGCCGCCACGGATATCTATCTAACGCCCTACCTCAATCCCGCGCAGATTGTTAGCGGAACGCTCGCCTACGCGGTAGGATGCGGCAAGGCGATCGTCTCGACTCCCTACCTCTACGCGCAGGAGCTCCTGGCGCATAATCGCGGCTTTCTCTGCGATTTCCGCGACGCGCCCTCGATCGCAACCCGGCTAAATATGCTGCTCGACGATCCGGCGCTTCGCCGGGCGACGGAACGGCGCGCTTACCGCTTCGGCCGGCAGATGACATGGCCGAATGTGGCGATGCAGTATGGTCGCCTCTTCAGCGAACTCTGCCCGCGCGGACCGATGGAGCTTGTGAACTCTGCATAAGACGCGACCCGCGCGACCTTTACCGCCGATGGACCACCTCGCGATACTCACGGATGACGTCGGCATAATTCAGCATGCGATCGAGACGGTGCCCAATCGCAAAACCGGATACTGTACCGACGACGTATCGCGGGCGTTCATCGTCGTGCTTACCTATCTGCGTCTGAATCCGAGCGATCGGCTCAGCCAGCGACTAACCTCGATCTACCTTTCCTTCCTCTTGCATGCGCAGATGGAAGACGGCCGCTTTCATAATTTCATGGATTACGATCGCCGCTGGAGCGACGAAGTGGGCACGCCCGACAGCTGCGGGCGCGCGATTTGGGCTCTCGGCTACGGCGTCGCAAATGCGCCGTCGCCGCCATGGCGTGGCGTCTGCGCCGCGGGTCTCGATCGCGCGCTTTCCACGGTGGGGTCGCTTGGGCACATCCGGTCTCGCGCGTACGCGGCCATCGGTTTAGCACACGCCTATACGGCGGTAAAAGATCCCAAATACGCCGATGCACTGCGATCGCTGGCCGATGAACTGCGCGCCGCCTATGAAGCGACGGCCTCCGACGACTGGCAGTGGTTCGAAAACGCGATGTTTTACGACAACGCGCGCCTTTGCGAAGCGATGATCCGCGCCGGCAGGGCGCTCTCGGTACCGCGCTTTCACGAGGTCGGCCTGCAGACTCTTGCGTTCTACGAAAAAGTGACCACGGAAAACGGCGTCCACGTTCCCATCGGCAACCAAGGCTGGTATTACCATGGGGGACACCGTGCCCGGTACGCGCAGCAACCGCTGGAAGCTTGCGCGATGGTAAAAGCCGAGCTTGCGGCCTTCGATCTGACCGGCGATGTGGGCCACTTCGCCTCCGCCGAACTCGCGATGGAATGGTACTATGGGAAGAACTCGCGGGGCATTGTGATGGCGCAGGGCGGTGGATGCTGCGACGGCCTGGAAGAAGACGCCGTCAACACCAACATGGGAGCCGAATCCACCCTGGCATTGCTTGCGGCGGCTTATGCGCTCGCCCTCCGACGGGAGCGAGTGCTTCGCGCGGTGCGTTGACCCTGCTGTAAACGTAGCAGTTCCTCCGTTAACAAGGCGTTAACCACGCTTGCGGCGAACCGCGATAAATGCTCCTGGAAACGGAAATCCTCAACGACGTGCAGTCTGCCGCCGTCCGGCAGACCGATGGTCCGGTTTTGATATTCGCTGGGGCCGGCAGCGGAAAAACTCGCGTCCTGACGCACCGCATCGCCTACCTTCTTGGCGAGATGCGCGTCGCTCCGGACCGCATTCTCGCCGTAACCTTTACGAACAAGGCGGCGGGCGAGATGAAGTCGCGCTTGAACAACATGGTCGGTGCCGTCGCGCGCGATCTATGGGTCGGCACGTTTCACGCCATGTGCGTGCGCATCTTGCGTCGCGATGGATCCCGGATCGGCATCGCTCCGACGTTTGCGGTCATCGACGACGCCGATCAGCGTCAGCTCATTCGTGAGATTCTCGACGATCTCGACTACGACGAGCGTCAGCTCACGGCGGGCGCCTGCCTTGCTGAAATCGACAAGGCGAAGAACGCGCTCGTGTGGCCGAGCGAGTACGCGCAGAAACAAACTGCGTTTCTCGGCGAGCGCCTTGCCAACGTCTACACGGAGTACCAGCGCCGGCTCAACGAATCCAACTCGTTGGATTTTGACGATCTAATCGTACGGACGATCGACCTTCTCGAGCGCGACAAGACCGTGCGCGAGAAGTATCAGCGCAAGTTCGAATACGTCCTGGTGGACGAGTATCAGGACGTCAACGCCGCCCAATACCGTTTGGTCGCGCTCTTGGCCGCCCATCACGGCAACATCACGGTGGTCGGAGACGACGATCAATCGATCTATTCGTGGCGCGGCAGCGATTACCGGATGATCTTGCGCTTTGAAGAGGATTTCCCGGGTGCGGCCGTCTTTAAGCTCGAGGAGAACTATCGCAGTTCCGGGCGCATTCTCGACGCTGCCAACACACTTGTCGCCAACAACCGTTCGCGAGCCGCGAAGAAGCTTTTTACCTCGCGCGACGAGGGCGACCCGATTACGGTTTATCCGGCGGCCACCGAGCGCGACGAGGCTCGCTACGTCGTCGAGAAGGTCAAGAACCTCGTGCGCGAGGGCGCGGCTTACCGCGACTTTGTGGTTCTCTATCGCACGAACGCGCAGTCGCGCGTTTTCGAAGAGGCGCTGCTCGCCGAGGGGATTCCCTATCGCGTCATCGGCGGCGTCGGTTTCTATGCGCGCAGCGAGATCAAGGACGTCGTTGCGTACCTGCGGTACATCATGAACTCGTCGGACGCACTCGCGTTCAAGCGAATCGTCAACGTACCGCGGCGCGGCATCGGCCAGCAGACGCTGTCGGCGCTCGTGCAGGCGGCGAATACTTCCCGCGTTTCGGTCGGCGCGGCGATCTTCAACGGCGAACTGTTGCGCTCGGCGGTTCCCAAGAAACTGAAGGAGCTCGAACGTTTCGCCGAACTCATCGGCGACTTGCGCGCACGCGCGGAGAGCATGAAGATTGCCGACCTTCTGGTCGCGGTCATGGAAGATTCGGGGTACGTTCGCGAGCTTCAAAGCGAAGACACGCACGACGCCCGCGCGCGTTTGGAAAACCTTCAGGAGTTGGTTGGCGTCGCACGCGACTACGAAGCCACCGACGAGGAGCCGTCACTGGCTGGTTTTCTCGCGAACATCGCGCTCGTGAGCGATCTGGACGCCCTCGACGAAGATGCTTCCTACGTAACGTTGATGACCCTGCACAGCGCGAAGGGCCTCGAATTCTCCAGCGTCTTCCTCACGGGCCTGGAGGAAGGCGTCTTCCCGCACAGCCGCGCGCTTACAGAAGACGCGGAGCTCGAAGAGGAACGGCGTCTGGCCTATGTCGGCATCACGCGCGCCATCGATCGCCTGTTCCTGACCTATGCCGCTCGGCGCGCGCTCTTCGGCAACACCTATGCCTACCCGAAATCACGCTTCATCGAGGAGTTGCCGTCACTCGAGATCTTGGAGAGCGACAGCGTTCCGCTCGCGCGTCCGGCCGGCGGACGATGGCGCGAAGTGGCCATCCACGAATCGGCCGGCGCGGGCGTGCATCTCGGCCTAGAGGCGGGCGATCGCGTGCGTCATCCAAAGTGGGGCGAGGGCTGCATCGACAATATCGTCGGAGCCGGCGGCGACGGCCTCGTAACGATTGACTTCCCCAACGTAGGTCAGAAGATGCTGATGCTCAAGTACGCGCCCCTCGAAAAACTCTAGCCTCGTAACCGGACGTGAGCCCAACGGTTCGGGTTGCGGTGGCGGGCACCATGGGGCGTATGGGCACGATTGCACGAGAAGCGCTCCAGCAAAGTGGGGAGTATTGCTGTGGCCTGTCGCGCCGCGCGGATCCGCAGCAGGCAATCTTCGATACTTTTGAGGGGGTTCTCGCGTGCAGACCCAACGTGCTGCTCGATCTGACGACGCAGCCGGGCAGCTACCAGATCGCGATCGAAGCGGCCGTGCACGGGCTGCACACGGTCGTCGGCGCAAGCGGATGGAGCGACGATCAGCGGATCGCGTTGGGAGCGGTTGCGGAGCAGCACGGCGTCGGTGCGCTCATCGTTCCAAACTTCTCGCTCGGTGCGATGTTGATGATGCGCTTTGCACAGCAAGCAGCGCGCTACTTTCCCGACGCCGAGATCATCGAGCTGCACCACGCCGGTAAGAAGGACAAGCCGTCGGGCACCGCGGCAGAGACGGCGGCGAGGATGAAGCTCGCGGGCGGGCGATCCCCCGTTATTCATAGCGTTCGATTGCCGGGGCTGCTCGCGCACCAGGAGGTACTGCTGGGCGGAACCGGAGAGTTGCTGACGATTCGCCACGATTCGCTAACCCGCGAGTCGTTTGTGACCGGAATGCTCGCCGCCGTTCGAGCCGTCGTGCATCGCCGCGGTCTTGCGATCGGCCTTGACTCGGTGTTTGGCGAAACGGCATGAACGTCGCCGTCGTCGGTGCGACCGGTGCCGTTGGTGAAACGATCGTACAGGTACTCGAAGAGCGCAACGTTCCCATCGCGCAGCTTGGTCCGTTCGCCTCTCGCGACCGCAGCGCGGCCGTGCGCTTCCGCGGCGATCGGCTGGACGTGCGCACGGCATCGGACGAAGCGCTGCGCGGCTTCGACGTCGTCTTCTTCGCCGGGGGCGAAGATGCCAGCGAAAAATATGCGCCGGGACTGCTCGAACGAGGGATTATCGTCATCGACAACAGCGCCTCGTTCCGCATGCAGCGCGGGGTGCCGCTGATCGTTCCAGAGGTCAACGGGGACGCCGTGCTGCCGGAGCATCGGCTCTTCCCGGTCGCGAACTGCACGGCGATCATTCTCTGCACGGCGTTGCGGCCGATCCGCGACGCCGCCGGCCTAGCGAGCGTACGCGTCGCGACGTATCAGGCGGCCAGCGGTGCCGGTCGCGCGGGGCTCGATGAGCTGGCCGCGGACGAGCGCGCCCTCGTGGCGGGGGAGCCCGAGCCGGCGGCCTCGATTTTTCCACGCCCGCTGGCGCGCAACGTCGTGCCGCAGATCGGCTCGTTCGACGCCGATGGATGGAGTGGCGAGGAATCTAAGGTGCGTGACGAGAGCAAGAAGATGCTCGGACTGCCTGAACTTCAAGTCAGCGTCACGGCCGTACGCGTGCCGGTGCGCACCGCGCATAGCGAGGCGGTTTTTGTCGAGACGCAGTGCGAGATCGGTCGCGCCGAGCTTGCAGCGGCGTTCGAAGCCTCGCCGGGCATCGTCTTTCATCGCGACGGTATCGTGACGCCGCGCGACGTTGAGGGAACCGATAACGTGCACGTGGCGCGGCTACGCATGGAGTCACCGAGAACGTTTGCACTGTGGTGCGTGGGCGATCAGCTGCGCAAAGGCGCCGCAACCAATGCCGTGCAGATTCTCGAGCTGCTGCTCGAGAAAGGTTACGTCGCAGCATGAATGTCACGTCCCAAAAGGTAGCGGTATTGAAGTTTGGCGGAACCTCCGTGGGCACGCGCGAGCAGCGGCTGATCGCCTACCAACGCGTGCGCGACGCGCGAGAGGCCGGCTTTGCGACCGTCGCGGTCGTCTCCGCGATGGGCCGTTTTCCCGAACCCTATGCTACCGACTCGCTGCTCTCGCTGGTCGAGGGCCGCAGCGGAACTCCCAATACCGATCTGCTGCTCTCCGCCGGAGAGCTCGTTGCCGCTGCCGTCTTTGCCGACGAACTAAGCGCCGAAGGCGTGCATGCCGTGGCGCTTTCGGGCGGTCAGGCGGGCATCGTAACCAACGAGCGCCCCGGCGACGCAACGATTCTCCGCGTGGAGCCGCAGGCGATCCGCGAGCTCTTGGAACGCGGAACGGTCCCCGTGATCGCCGGCTTTCAAGGGGTCGCGCAAGACGGTACGGTTACGACGCTGGGCCGCGGCGGAACGGACCTTTCGGCGATCGCGATCGGACACGCACTCGAAGCGCAGCGCGTGGATATCTACACCGACGTAAGCGGCGCGATGACCGCCGATCCGCGGCGCATTGCGGCGGCGCGAACGATCGAGCGCGCCTCGCTGGCGGAAATGACCGAGCTGGCCAACCACGGCGCGAAGGTCATGCATTCGAAGGCCGCGCAATACGCGAGCCGTACCGGGACCCGCTATGCCGTGAAGGGTCTGCACAGCGACCAAGGGACGGTGGTGGACGAAAACGTCGACCATCACCGGCCCGTAACCGGCGTGACGTCCTCGGGGCGCGTGACGTGGGTTCGCATCATTCGGGGCGACATCGAATCGCCGAGCCGGCGAATGGAGACCGAGCTGGAGATGTTTCGACGCGTCGCCGACGCCGAAATTTCGATCGACCAAGTGACGATCAATCAAGCGGGGGTGGCGTTCGTCGTCGAGGGCGATCGAGGCGGCGAAATTCGGCGTCTCCTTAGCGATTTGAATCTCGCCGTACGCGTGCGCGAGGGTTGTTCGAAACTTTCGGTCGTCGGTACCGGAATGCGCGACGCGCCCGGCGTCGTGCACCAGGTGGCCCTAGCGCTCTCGCGAGCCGATGTCGAGATCATCCATTGCACGGACAGCAACGTAACGATTTCCATTCTCGTTCCCGCCGCAGAGGCCGAGCGCGCCGAGACCGCCGTCCACGCGCAGTTTTGCCTCGACCGAGGAGATCCCGTCCTATGAACGCACAACTCGGAGTCATTCTCACCGCGATGGTGACGCCGTTCGACGCACGAGGCGAGGTTGACGTAAACGAAGCCGGCCGTTTGGCGCGCTGGCTGGTCGATCGCGGAAACGACGGTTTGATCGTTGCCGGCTCGACGGGGGAAGGGCAGACGCTCGAACCCGCCGAGCGCATCGCGCTCTACAAAGCGGTAAAAGCAGCCGTCGGCAGCGACGCATTCGTCATTGCGAACTCGGGAACGAACGCGACCCGCGAGTCCGTCCGCGCGACGCAGGGAGCGACGGAGGCCGGCGTCGACGCCATCCTCGCCGTCGTCCCCTATTACAACAAACCGACGCAGAGCGGAATGCTCGGCCATTTCGGCGCGATCGCTCAGGCGACGCATCTTCCCGTCGTCATCTACAATATTCCGGGGCGCACGGCCGCCAACATGCTGCCCGAAACGCTCCTCGAGCTTGCGCGCCGACACGCGAACATCGTGGGGGTCAAAGAGTCGAGTGGCGATCTCAAGCAGATTGGAATGATTCTGCGCGATCGACCTGAGGGTTTCATCGTATGGTCGGGTGACGACCACCTTTTCCTTCCCTGCTTAGCGCTGGGTGCCGACGGCGTCGTTGGCGTTGCGTCGCATCTCTGCTCTCGCGAATACCGCGCGATGCTGGATGCCTACCAGCACGGCCGAGTGGAAGAGGCGGCGCAAATTCATGCGTCGCTTCTGCCGCTAATCGACGCGCTCTTTGCCACGACGAGCCCGATCCCCGTGAAATGGGCGATGCGGCAACTGGGCTTCAACGTCGGATCGTGCCGCCTTCCGCTCGACGAAATACCGCAAAGCATCGCCGATCGGTTGCGGCCGTTCCTGGCCGCGTACACGTCGCACGCCGTCGAGTCCCGGTGACTTCGCTGCAAATTCTCGACTGCCGGCTCGATCTGGTCGATGCCGGCGAAGCAACGCGTCGCATTCTCCACGAGGCACGCGAGGGAAGCGGCGCGCAGATCGTCACGCTCGGTACCGAGATGGTCGTCTACGCTCAAGATGACGCGCGTTTTCGCGCAGTCGTCAACGCCTGTGCCCTTTCGCTGTGCGATACCGTCGGTTTGCTGACGGTGGCTCGCCGCCGAGGCGCGCCGCTTCGCGAGCGCGTCACGGGCGTCGAACTCTTGGAGCATCTTTGCGGAGGAGCGGCCGCGGCCGGCCTGCCGGTCTATTTTTTGGGCGGCTCGCCGGGCGTCGCGGCCGATGCGGCCGCGATCTTGGAAGTGCGTTATCCCGGATTACAGATCGCCGGGACGCACGACGGGTTTTTCACCGACGAACAGACGCCCGCGATCGTGCAAAGCATCGTCGCCGGCGGCGCGCGCCTGCTTTTCGTCGGCATGGGATCGCCGCGGCAAGAGTTTTGGCTCGCAGAGCATCTCGCTGAAACCGGCTGCGGTGCGGGCGTCGGCGTCGGAGGTTCGTTCGACGTGATCTCGGGGCGCGTCACGCGGGCGCCACGCATCGCGCGCCGGCTGGGCCTCGAGTGGCTCTACCGGCTTATCACGGAACCGCGCCGCTGGCGGCGACAGCTCGCGCTGCCACGCTTCGCCTGGCTGATTCTGCTCGAGGAGTTCAGGTGAAAGCGATGATTCTGGCGGGCGGCCTGTCGACCAGGCTCTATCCGCTCACCAAATCGGTCCCCAAGCCGCTCGTGCCCGTCGCCGGCGTTCCGAATGCCGCGCATTTGATGCACTATCTCAAGGCCTACGGCTTCGACGAAATTGCAATCAACGTCCACTATCTCGCCGATGCAATCGTCGAGGCGCTTGGCGACGGTTCGCGCTATGGCGTGAAGCTGCACTACTCGTACGAAAACGAACTGCTCGGAAGCGCCGGCGGCCTCAAGAAGGTGCAAGAGTTCTTCGACGACGAGCCATTTGCCGTGATCGGCTGCGACGAAGTTACCGATATTCGGTTGGACAAGTTACTTGAGTTTCATCGTGATCGATCCGCGATCGCGACCATCGGTCTCGTCGAATGCGACGTCGTCGATCAATACGGCGTCGTCGTGCTGGACGAGCGCGCAAAGATCGTCGGATTTCAGGAGAAACCGCCGCGAGGGATGGAGCGTAGCAAGTTGGCCAACACCGGCGTCTACGTCTTTTCGCCGGAGATTTTCGAGCATATCCCGCGCGCCGAGTTCTACGATTTCGGCAAACAGGTCTTTCCGGCGCTACAGAGCGCGGGAGACCCTTTCTATGGATTTCACGCGCGCGGCGCATACTGGGCCGATATCGGCACGCCCGGGGAATACCGGCGCGCGAGTTACGACGTCCTCGAGGGCGTCGTGCAGATTCCCAAGACCACTTCGAATGGTATCGACTCCTCCGCGCGGTTCGGCAGCAACGTCCGCATCGAGGGTCCCGTGCGGATCGGCGCGTCGGCGACGATCGCCGACGGCGTGTCGATCGTCGGCCCGAGCATCATCGGCGATCGCGTACGCGTCGATGCCGCGGCGAAGCTCGAACGCAGCATCCTTTGGAACGGCGCGACGATCGGCGCGCGAGCAAATTTGCGCGACACGATCGTGGGAACCGGCTACGCCGTCCAGCCCGAAAGCGTGCTCGACGACGCGCTCGTTGCGGTGGAGGCCTCCAGCTAGACGTTCTATCACCGCTGCGTGATCGAGCGGTATGGACTGGCGCCTGCTGCTCGATGTCGTCTTCCCGGCCCAATGCGCGAGCTGCAATGGCATTGGTTCCGGGCTCTGCAACGCATGCCGTCCAAACGGGAAAGCCGTTGCAGTTTATCTTCCGACGCTGCGGGTTGCGGCCGTTGCCGCGTACGAAGGCAGCCTTCGCACGGCGGTGCTGGCGCTCAAGGATGGGCGCCGAGACGTCGCCGAGGCATTGGGACGCATAACGGCGCCCCTGGTTCCTGCCGGCGCGACCCTCATCCCGGTCCCGACGACCGTAAAACGCCGGCGCGTGCGCGGTCTCGACGGGGTCGCGCTCGTGGCTCGTTGCGCGGCTGCAATCGCCGGCGCCCGCGTGGTTCTGGCCTTAGACCAGCGATCGGGCGACTCGCAGCGCGGACGGTCGCGAGCGCAACGCCTTGCCGCCCAAGGGCGATTCGCGTGTAATGCGGCCGGCGTTGCGGGCCGGCACGTGACGCTCTTCGACGATGTCTGCACGACCGGATCGACGCTTCGGGATTGTGCCGATGCGATTCGAGAAGCCGGCGGACTCGTGGACGATGCGATAGTGGTCGCTGTGGCGAAGAGCCCCCACCCGTGGAGCAATTCCATCGCCCGCTGACGCCTCTCGACGAACTCTACTTGCAACGTACCTACGAGCTCGCGGCTCGTGGCATTGGCAGCACCTCTCCGAATCCGCCCGTCGGCGCGGTCGTCGTGCGCGATAATCGAATCGTTGGCGAAGGTTACCATCATCGTGCGGGCGACGCGCATGCGGAGGTCAACGCTTTGCGTCAAGCCGCGCGCGATGCCCGCGGCGCAACGCTCTATGTATCGCTCGAGCCTTGCCGGCACGTCGGCCGCACGCCGCCCTGCGCGGACGCGGTTATCGAAGCTGGTATCGTTCGAGTGGTTGCGGGCGCCCTCGACCCGGCGCTGCATGGCGGCGCCGCCGAGTTACGAGAGCGCGGCGTGGATGTCGCGGTCGCGCAAGATCCGGACGCTCGCAACTTGATCGAACCGTTCGCCCGCGCGAGCTCGCTGCGACGCCCGTACGTTGCGCTGAAAATGGCGATGTCGCTCGACGGGGCAATTGCGAGCCGGCCTGGTGTCGAGCAGCGGCTGACCTCACAAGAGACGGCGCACTACGTGCGCGATCTGCGTATCGCGCATGACGCCGTCATGGTCGGCGCCGGCACGGTGCGCGTCGACGATCCGCAGCTTACGGTGCGTCCGGCGCATCATCGCCTGCGTCCCTACGTGCGCGTCGTTCTTTGCCAGACCGAGGGTGTAAACCCGCGCAGCCGAATCTTTAGTGTCGAAGAGGGCTACGCAAAGAGCGTCGTGCTCGCGCCCAGCGGCCTGGCAAATCGTTTGGATGAGCTCCGCGCCGTCGCCGACGTGATCGGGGTTGGGCCGCCGGAGAATCTCCGCCTCGACCTCCCGCAAGCCCTCGAAGCGTTGCGCGAGCACGGCATTTACAGCGTGTTGTGTGAGGGTGGCCCCACGCTGGCAGCGCGATTGATCGCCGCCGGGCAAGCAGACCGTTTCTACTGGGCCGTCGCGCCCCTCATTCTGCCAACTCAAAGCGCGGTACCGGTGCTTGCGCGTGGGGACTTGTTGCGCGACAGCGTACGGCTGCAATTTGACCGCGTCGAACGGAAGGGCGAGGACATTGTGATCAGCGGAACGTTTGCGAATGTTTAGCGGACTAATTCGCTATCGCGGTCTTGTCATCCCGAGCCCTTCGCCTGCGCTCAGGACAGGCTCGCTCGAAGGACGACAAGACGAGGATCACATTGGCAGTGGTGCGACATTGGTCGTGCGGTGCGAGGGCGTAGAGTTGGAACGGCCGTTGCCCGGCGACTCAATCGCGATCGACGGAGTCTGCCTGACCGCAACCGCACTCGACGGAGATGCTGTTGCGTTCGACGTGGTTCCTGAAACGCTCGCGTGCAGTACCCTGGGAGAGCGCAAAGTGGGCGACACCGTCAACGTGGAGTACGCGTTGCGTGTCGGCGACCGCCTCGGCGGCCATTTTGTCTATGGTCACGTGGATGCCGCCGCTCTCGTACTCTCCCGGACTCCAGAGGGGCAGGGCGAACGCATGCGCGTCGAGTCGCCGGCGGCGATCGCGACCCTGATTGCACCCAAGGCTTTCATCGCGGTGGACGGCGTCAGCCTGACCGTTGCCGCGACCGGTGACGGCTGGTTCGAGATGGCACTCATTCCTGAAACGATCGAACGCACGACGCTGCGCGCGCGCCCGCCCGGCAGCCGCGTGAACCTCGAAGTCGACCCGATCGCCCGCTACGTCGCCGCCAGTATCATCCTCTCCCAGTGTAACCCTGAGCTCTCCCAGTGTCATCCTGAGCCTGTCGAAGGGTGACCCAGAAGTGACTAAATTTAAAGACACCCTTCCCTCTGGAGCGCGCTCGTTCGAAGCGCGCCTGCAGGTGCAATGGGCCGACGTCGACATCGCCGGCATCATGTACTTCGCGGCCTATCCGCGCTTTGCCGAGTACGCAGAAATGCAGCTCTTCGCCGAGCTCGGCTTTCCGTACGAGACCGTGTTCACGCAGTACGATTTTTGGCTTCCGCGCGTTCGGGTGGAGGCGGAGTATCACGCTCCAGCGATGATGAGCGACTGGCTGCGGATGCGCACGCACATCGAGCGCGTCGGGTCGTCGAGCGTCCGATGGAAGACCGTCCTGTTCAACGAGCGCACTGGTGAGGCGGGTGCGGCATTAACGTTCATCGTGGCGGCGATCGATGGCGTGACGAAGAAGAGCCGCCCGCTGCCCGAACCAATTCGCTCGGCGTTGCTGGCCTGCGTCGCAGCCCCAACCGCGTGAGCGCATCGGATCGTTCGCGCGTCGCGATGCTGGTTTCACCTAAGACGATCGAGTTGCGCGAAGAAGCGGTACCGGCGGCGCCCCCGGGGGGAATCGTCGTGCGCGTGCGCGCCGCCTTGACCGATGGAACGGATCTGAAGACGTACCGTCGCGGCCATCCGAAGATGCCGATGCCGACGCGCTTCGGCCACGAGTTTTCCGGCGACGTGGCATCGGTTGCGACGGGCGTGACGGCCTTTGCCGTCGGCGATCCGGTGATGTGCGTCCACACCGCGCCGTGCGGTCAGTGCTATTGGTGCCGGAACGGGCAAGAGGAGCTCTGCGAAGATCTCCTCTCGACGATGATTTTGGGTGCGTACTCGGATCTGATCGCGGTTCCGCAACGCGTCGTCGAGCGCAACTGCTTCCACAAACCCCTCGACATTGGTTACGCACAGGCGGCATTTCTCGAGCCGCTTTCCTGCGTCGTTCACTCGATCGAGCTCCTCGCGCCGGTCCCCGGGTCGACCGTTGCCGTCATCGGCAACGGCGGCTTTGGAATCCTCCACGCTCTGCTGCTGCAGCGGCGGGGTGTCGAGGCGCTTCTCTTCGGCCGCCGGCCCCAGCGCGTGGCCCTGGCACGCGAACTCGGGCTACAAAGCATCGACGCAACGGCGTCGCCGATCGGCGACATCATCGCCGAGCGAACCGGCGACCGCGGCGTGGATGCCGCGATCGAGTGTACCGGAAGCATCGAGATGTGGGAGCGCGCACCCTCGCTCGTGCGGCGCGGAGGGCGCGTTTCGTTTTTTGCCGGGCTGCCGGCAGAGAGCCGCGTCTCCTTCGATGCCGCGCGGCTGCACTACGATGAAGTCCAGCTTATCGCGCCGTTCCACTTCACGCCGCGCGATGTGCGCAGCGCCTACGAGCTCATCGCGAGCCACGCGCTACCGCTGAGCGCTTTGATTTCGGATGGCTACTCGCTCGATCGAATCGCCGAAGCTTTCCGAAGGCTCGACACCGGCGACGCTCTGAAGTTATTGATCGAACCATGACGCCTCAAACGATGCGAGCCGCGGTGCTCTACGACGTCAACGACGTGCGCATCGAAGAACGCCCCGTGCCGGAGCTGCGCGACGGGGAGCTGCTCGTGCGAACGATGGCGAGCGGAATCTGCAGCGGCGACGTCATGGGTTGGTACATCGCGCGGAAGGCGCCGCTCGTGCTCGGCCACGAACCCGCCGGCATCGTGGCAGCGGTCACCGGCGACTGCGCGCTTTCCGTCGGGGATCGCGTATTCGTTCATCATCATGCGCCATGCTTTGAGTGCCGCGCCTGCACGCGCGGCGATTACGTGCAATGTGCGACCTGGCGCGCCACAAGGCTCGAGCCCGGCGGTATCGCGGAATACTTTCGCGTTTCGCGGGAAAACCAGCGCGACACGCTGCCGCTGCCCGCGAACGTCCCGTTTCGCGATGCTTCGCTCGTCGAGCCGCTCGCCTGCGTTGTAAAATCGCTGCGGCGCAGCGGCGCTCGAAAGGGCGACCGGCTTTACGTGATCGGCTTGGGCGTCATGGGATTGCTGCACGTTCTGGCCGCGGGGGCGCTTGGCGCCGAAGTCTTCGCAAGCGATTTTATCGAGCAGCGCCGCGCGATCGCGCAGCGCAACGGTGCGACGGTCTTTCCTCCCGACGACGTTGACCGCGTTCTACCGGGGGGTGCCGACGTCGTGATCTGCGGTCCGGGCACTGCTCCCGCGATGAAGGCCGCGTGCGCGGCGGCGGCTGGCGGGGGCACCGTCGTGATGTTCACGCCGTTCCCACCCGAAGTCCCGATCGCGCTAGATCCCACGCGTTTTTACTTCGGCGACCTTCGTCTCGTGGCAAGTTATTCGTGTGGCCCCGACGACACGCGCGAGGCTTTGGCCTTGATCGAACGCGGCGTCGTCACGGCCGAAAGAGTCGACGCCGCGCTCATCTCCCTCGACGACGTCCCACGCGCCTATCGGGAGCTGGCGGAATCGCGCATCGTCAAACCAATCGTCTGTTTCGAATAGGTTCTCGCTGTTTGGCGTGCGACTAGCATTTCGCATCGTCGGAGCGCTGAGTGTCGCGATCTTACTGATCGCAGTCGCGGTTTACGTTGCCGTTACGGTGAGTCCGTTCCCCGCGGTATTACTAATTCGGCACGGCTTCGATCGTGGCGCCGCGAAAGCATCGGCGGCGCTCGTACCGTACGTGCCGGACGACATAGCCTCCGAATTGAACGTGCGATACGATGCGAACGATCCAAGCGGATATCTTGACGTCTTCTTCCCGAAGTCAGCCCAGCACATGCAGAAATCCTTAACCACCGTTGTCTGGATTCACGGCGGTGCTTGGGTTTGGGGCGACAAGGATCAGATCTCAAGCTACGCAGAGATCTTGGCCCACCTAAAGTTCACCGTTGTCTCCGTCGACTATGCAATCGCGCCGGAGCGACACTACCCAGTTCCGGTCAGGCAGGTAAACGCAGCACTCGGGTACCTCGCCAGCAACGCTCGGCGCCTTCACGTCGATCCGGCGCGGTTTGTCCTTGCGGGCGATTCCGCCGGCGCGCAGATCGCCGCGCAGGTCGCCAATCTGATTGCGGTTCCATCATACGCGGCGGCGATGGGCATTGTGCCCGCGATTCCACGAAAACACTTGGTGGGCGCCGTTTTGTATTGCGGTCTGTACGACCTCAACAAACTCGACTTTGCCGGCCCTTCCGGGGATTTCTGGCGGACCGTTTTGTGGGCATACAGCGGCAGAACGAATTTTTACACAAACTCTGCGTTTTCCACGGCGTCTGTTACCAAGTACGCGACATCGACGTTTCCTTCAACGTTTATCTCTACTGGAAACGCCGATCCGCTCGCCCCGCAGTCGTATGAGTTTGCTATCGCTCTCGAGCGGGAGCACGTGCGCGTGGACTCGCTGTTCTTTGTAAAGGCCCAGACGCCGCCATTGGGCCACGAATATCAATTCGATGTCGATACGAATGCGGGGCAAACGGCTCTAAGGCGGTCGGCGGCTTTCCTCTCCACGCTTCGTTAGCTTTCGGCATATTGCGGCGGCATCGGTTCGACCGGCAGCACGACGTCGTCGGCGCGCGACGTGACGCGCCATGCAACGCAGAACGCGATGCCGTAGAGCGTCGCCGCCAAGTACCACGGAGCGCCGATGAGCCCCAGGCCGCGCCACGGGCCCGCGAACTGCGCGAAGGTGAGGGTAAAGATGGCCGGTCCGATCAGCATCGAGAGGCCACGAACGGATCCGAGCGCGCCTTGCAACTCGCCCTGCTCGGATGCCTTGACGCGCCGCGTCATTAGCGCTTGTGACGAAGCCTGATACATCGGCAGCGAGATGATGACCGCGGCGAGCAGAAATACGAAGCCATTGTTGGCTCCCATCAGCGCGAGGCCGAGAGCGGCGACGACGAGGCTGGCAAGTAACGTCCGGCGTTCGCCCAGCCGCGCGACGATCGGTCGAACCATCATAGCCTGATTGATCGCCGCAATCGTGCCGACCAACGCGAGCGTCAGGCCGATGCTGCCGGTACTCCAGCCAAACGCCGCGATGCAATAGATCACCCACACATTCGGCAAGACTTCGTGCCCGATGTAGGTGATCAGATTTACCCAAGTTAGGCCCCACAGTTCGTGATGCGAGCGAAGCAGCCGCAGCGAGCCAATCGGATTCGCGCGCTTCCACTCCAGCCGCTTGGTGCGGCGTTCGCGCGAGAGCGATTCCGGTAAGACGAAGAGTCCGTAGAGCGTGTTGATCAACGCGAAGGCCGCCGCTGCCCAGAACGCCAACCGCGGATTGATCGTCCCAACCAAACCGCCGATTGCCGGCCCGAGCACGAATCCCAGCCCAAACGCGCTGCCGATCAGGCCGAAGGCGGACGCCCGTTTCTCGGCAGGTGTAACATCCGCGATATAGGCGCTCGCGGTCGCCATGTTGGCCGTCGCAATGCCCGAGAGTACGCGGCCGGCGAAGAGCCACCAGAGATTTGGCGCGAGTGCCATGATCGCGTAATCCACGACCCCTACCGCGTTCGAAATCAGAATGACGGGGCGCCGGCCGACGCGGTCGGAGAGCATACCCAAGAGTGGCGAGCAGAAGAACTGCATCAGTGCCCAGGCAGTTGCGAAGAACCCGATGATTTCTGCTGCAAAAGCGTAGTTGTTGCCGACGAAGCTCGCGATCAGTTTGGGCAGCACCGGCCCGATCATGCCGAACGTCATCATATCGATCAGGACGGTGATGAAGATGAAGATCGTCGCGGCGCTGCGGGGGCCCTTAGTTTGCTGCATATACCAGCGAAATCCAGCGTTCGACGGCGCGGTCGATGCGGGCGCGATCGTGGGTTGCGACGAGGTCGAGTAAGAAGCCGCGGAATCCCGCAACCAATAGCGTTGCAAGCGAACGGGCGTCGCGGCGGCTGCGGCCCGGCGCCCGCGCGCACTCTTCAAGCGCGCGGAGCCACTCGGTTACCGAACGGTCGAGGTAGCCGGGAAAACGCGTGCGATCTTGCAACGCCAGCGCGTAAATTTCAAAGGAGAGGCGCGTCAGGGCTTCCCACTCCGGTTTGCTCCACTCTCGCCAGAGCTTTCGCACTACCTCTCGCGGCGTGAGATTGGTCAGCTTGAGCCGTGCCATCATTGCTTGCTGCCGGGCTCGGCCATGGAGGACGATCTCAACGACCAGGTTCTCCTTTGACTCAAAGTAGTGAAGCAGGACGCGGGGACTCGAGCCCACTGCCTTTGCCAGCGGGCGCAGCGAGAGATCGGCCAAACCGTGCCGGCAAACGTAATCGACGCAAGCCTCGAGCAGCTCCCTGCGGCGCCCCTCGTCCGGCGTTCTCGACACGCGTTATCCTAGCATACTTGAAACACTCGTTTCAAGTATCTTTTTTAGCCGGCCGCACTCCTTCGCCGGATTTGTCTGCTTTTGGAAACCGACTTGAAGCGTTAAGGCTGGGAACGCGAGCCCCTCGTCGAACATTGCCGCGTCGAAGGGGGCAGCAGCACGATGGAGTTTCGGTTAGGGCGCGCCTTGGGTGCTATGACGGCGATTGCCATCCTTGCCGGCTGCGGCGGATCGCAATCGGTTATCGACAGGCCGGGTTCGGCGGCTCAAACCGTGAACCCAAACGCCAACAGTGGTGCCTTGTTGTACGTCATGACCGATGCGAACATCGCTTATGTTGTCAACTACCCGAGTGGCAAATTGGCCCGGACACTGACGTTTGACGACAGCGGCGTCGGGGCGGGAATTTGTTCGGATACGAGTGGTGACGTTTTCATCACCGCATCGAGCTCGGGTGGAACCGTCTACGAGTTTGCGCATGGCGGGAAGACTCCCAAGGCCAGCCTCCCCGATGGGAGTTTCTACCCTAGAGGATGCTCCGTCGATCCAACCACCGGAAATCTTGCCGTTACGAACAACAACGAGCCTAACTGTTATAACGGGGGCAACGTAGCGATTTATCCTGGTGCATCAGGCTCTCCAACGACCTACACCGTTTCGGGTTTTCAATGCCTCAATGCAGCCAGCTACGATAATCAAGGTAACCTATTTATCGGCGGCAGTATCGGCTCCGGTGACTTTGGGATAGCGGAACTTCCGGTTGGCGCTTCGCAGTTCACAAACATCGCGCTGAACGAGCCGGTAGGCTGTTACGGTGAGTGTGACAATTCCATTCAGTGGGACGGCGAATATGTCGCCATCACGCAGCCAACGAAAGACCATGTGAGCCCGACGATCTATCGCGTTGCGGTCTCCGGTTCAAACGGCACCATTGCGGGAACGGTCACGTTTAAGGGCGTTTTTGGCAACCATGCGGGTGAGGGTTCGCTAATTGACGGGAGCCGCGTAGTGCTCGCCTACCATCCCGGTAGCATTGCGATTTGGAATTATCCGGCGGGCGGGAAGATCGAGCATATCCTGATCAAGGGCCTCGGCGGCTACGACAAACCAGGCCTGGCATTAAGCCAATAAGCCCTCATGTCGCTTTAGTTCCGTAGGGTATCCGGGATCGTCGTGAAGCCGCCGTCATGCTTCGGATGTCTGCGTGGCGCTGCTGTGGTCGCAGGCTGCGGCGCATATATTGCACCAGAAGTTTTGCCGTGGCGCCAAAGGTTTCCCGACACGTACTTATGGAGATGTTCCGCCTCCTAGGCTGGGAATACAACCGCCGCAAATCAAAAGGCCACATCTAACTTTCCTTGGGGTTAGTGCCAGAGGATGCCGACTGACTTAATGGGCGACTTCTTAGGGAGGGGAGGATAGGGTAGCCTGGTGACAGGGCGACGAAAGTTTGGGTATGGCTGATATTTTGGGGCCGCTGATTGTTGGGCTCGCCCTCCTGCTGTATATCGTCTATCGGATACGATCTGCGCGGCATGGCAAGGAAACCTCAATTCGCTCCCTGGATTTTATGCTTGCCCTGGGTTTGAGCGCGCGATGGTTCTTGCTGGTCATCTTTCCCGTTATTATCGTAGTCATGCTGCTTATGGGAAAGTTCGCGCCAGGGGCGCTTGAGGCGATTCCCTTGCGGTTATTCCCGGACATTATCTTCGCGGCAGCCGCGTTGACCGTTGCAGCGGCGTTCTGCTCGCTATGGCGTCGAAACCTAAGGTGACGGGTGCCGTCGCAAGGTCAAAGATAATGGCGACGACGGCAAAGGGGCGACGGCCCTGGGAGCGAGCGTCTCGGGATTCTGTAGCAGGCCGACTGAGGCGATTCGAATTCTATCGGCAGCTCGGGGGTTTTATGGGCAACCGCCATTTAATCGGTTTTCCGCCCGATTTTATGGGCGCCGGGGCGGTAACGCCTGATCGTCTGCGGCCCGCCTACGGCACGACACTCCCGGTACTGTTTGCGCCTGGCGAGTTGGAGGATGATAATGGAATCGGTTTATAGGGATTTGCTTACCTTACCATTCCAGCAGCAGCCCCCGTCCCTCGCCCGGTTTGGGGATTCCAAATAAAAAAGTTCACAAGGTCTCCCTTTGTCGGCCACATGCCGTTCGCAAACCCGGTGATCACGATGCGTTTTGGGGTCCAGCTTGACACGATTAGCCAGGTTCCGCAGGGGCCGTACTGTTGCGGGCATCCAGCGCGCCACCACCCGGTTCCGTTTCCCTGTATGTCGACCATCCACAAAAAAGAAGAGTCGCCTTCGTATGGCTGGTTATAGCCGAACCCGTACCCGGTTATGGTGATCGTCTGGGTCTCCGCATCAATGACGCGGCTTATGCTGAGGACCGTTGGACGAACGTCTCGGTCCTGCGTCGCTGCGAGCGACGAGCCTTGGGACGCAAGGGCAAGCACCGCGAAGGCGAGGGTGAAAAAGCGAATCATTGCTGGAAACCTCCTGGTACCGAAGGCTTCGACGCCTCGTCCGACTGCTTCTCCCCTCCCCCTACTTTATGGGCAGGCTTTTAGGAATTTGCACCGGCCTTACGGGGCGGCGTTCCCGAAACGGGGACGGCAGCTTTCTTTGGGTCTAACGGTGGACGAGGACGACAGTTGAGGGATTCACTCGGCACCCCTCGGCAACTCATTTGGGCCATAGCCGTAGTAGTGTTCATTGGCATCGTCGCCGGTCAAGATGCCGCAATAATTGCTGGAACTATCCTTCTTACGGGGATAGCCATCGTCTTGCTCCAGCAGCGCCCTTGACCGATTTGATGGGCAGCTCGGGGGGTTTTATGGGCGACGGCCATTTAAAGGCTAAACTGCCTCAGGTGGCTTTGCCCATTAAATGCCACCTGCACAAAAAAGACGCGGCCTGCCCATAAAAGCTTGGTGAGGGAGATTATCCCGTTACGATAAGGGGACGACCGACTTCATAGCGGACCCTCCTTTACCTTCCCGCCCGGGTAAAGCATAAAGGTCTTCCTCTTGCCGGTTTCCTGATGCCTACATTCGACTTCCCCGGATTCCCGTAGATCGTGACCGGGAGGTTCACTACGCCACGCTCCGGCCTGATCGTCAACGATGACCCAAAAGCTGGGTGTAATGCCGGGCAGCGCTCCGATGAAGCATCGGTATTCCATCATCTCCCCCTTCGTGGCTTGCGTTCGACAGGCCCTGGAGAGCCTAAAATAGATGGCCTCCGCAGCCGCGTACTATAGCTGCGAGCATAATGACCGCCGCAAACATCATCACCGCGCCGCCCAACAACCCGTGACGAAAATACTCCTCCTGCTCCTTGGTCATTGGCGGTCCTGAGTCGTCGTCGCCCATTTGTCTCCGTCGTTTCGTCGCAGCGGCCCGGGTAGCCCGGCTGCCCAAAAAACGGACGACTAGACTCATTGCGTAATAGCTATCCGTATGCTATTATCGTTTTATGTTATTCCTACACGAGCCCGCGTGTCTTGTTTGCAGAAAGCCGATTTCCGAGAAAATGAAGGTTGTCGCCGAGTCGCGAGGGACGCCAGCCAGATTCTGCAGCGCCGGCCATCGTAACGCCTGGAACGTCAAGAATTCTAGAAAAAGGACCAAACTGGCCCAGGTCAACCTTCACGCTACTCACAAGGGAAATTTTGAGGAGCACTTCGGCTTCGACGTTGACTGCTATGTCTTGGACGACGAAGCTCGAACGGCGGTTATCAGTTCACGCGGCATGGGTGCAGCGTTGGGCCTGGGCGAGAGCGGAGGTCAGCGGTTTGTAAAGCTGTTGGCCGGCCAGGCGATCTCGAAAGCCGCCGGCCCTGAAATCGTTGCGAAAGCCAAAAAACCCCTTATTTTTCAGTTCCTTTCGCCGGGCGGGAACGAGCAGCCACCGAGTACCATTCACGGCTACGACGTAACGCTCCTAATCGACTTCTGTAGGGCTATTCTGACGGCTCGGGCAAGCAACGAGTTGGGACCCCGGTACGACAACCTGGCCCAGCAGGCGCAAATGATCATTAGCGCCTCTGCCAAGTCGGGCATTACCGGGCTGGTTTACGCCCTGTCCGGATACGACGCGACAAAAGAAGAGGTCATTGCGTCGTTTAAACGGTTCGTGGCCGAAGAGGCCCGAGAATACGAACGGGAGTTTCCGCCGCAGCTTTATCGAGAATGGTACCGCATTTACCAGATGCCGGAACACGAACCCAACCGGCGCCCCTGGAAATTCAAGCAACTAACCGTAGACCAGGTGTACCGCCCTCTGGCAGATAGTGATGGCCTTCTCTTGAAGCTCTTGCGCGCCCTAAAATCAAAGGGAAAAGATCGTAGCAGGAAGCTGCATCAGTTCCTTTCCGAGATTGGCGTCAAGGCACTACGCACACACCTCGGTGAATTGCTTGGCATCGCAAAACTCTCTGATTCGGAAGATCACTACGAAAAGAACGTCGAGAAGGTGTTTGGGCACCAGCTTCCTCTTGAACTAGGCTAAAAACCGCCGCCTCGCGGTTCGAGGCATTTTGAAGCCGCCCAGGCGCTGTAACGTCTGGGCGGCAAGTGAACAGGAGAGTCTACCTCATGTCCACCGACAAAAAGAATACACCCAAAACCGAGGCCACGGAAGCCCGGGAACAGCGCGGTCTTGAAATAGCCGCCACCAAGAAGCTCCACCAGAAGGGCGATCTTTGGCTTGTACCATCCGCTACGGGGACCGGGACCTACGTTGTGGACCCGAGCGCATACGGCCCGGCAACTTGCACCTGCCCCGACTATGAACTGCGCCAGGAGGCCTGCAAGCACGTTTTCGCAGTCGAATACACGATTCGCCGCAAGACTAAGACCGACGGCGGAACCGTGACCGAAACGATCACCTACCGCCAAGAATGGGCGTCTTACAATGCCGCGCAAATGAACGAGAAGCCCCGCGTTGCCGAGTTGCTGCGCGATCTGTGCAGCATCGTTGAAAACCCCGTTCAAGAGGGGCGCGGTCGGCCTCGTCTGCCGCTCTCCGATCAAATCTTTTGCGCGGCCATGAAGGTCTACGGCGGAATGTCCGCCCGTCGCACCGATAGCGACCTCCGCGAGTTCGCAGCCAGCGGACTGATCGACAAGGCCCCGCACTACAACTCCGTGCTGAATGCTCTCGAAAACCCCGACCTTACGCCGTTCCTCAAAGCGCTGATCGAGGAAAGCGCCGCTCCGCTCGTCGCCCTTGAAACCGACTTCGCCGCCGATTCCTCCGGTTTCACCACCAGCACCTACGGGCGTTGGTTTAACGTCAAATACGGACGCGAAATGACATACACGCGCTGGCTCAAGGCTCACGTTATGTGCGGAACGCGCACCAACATTATCACGGGAGTTGAAGTCACCGAGTCCAATGTCCACGACTCCCCGATGCTTCCAACCCTGCTCAAGACCTCGGCCAAGAGATTCGATATGAAGCGCGTATCTGCCGACAAGGGCTACCTCGCAGACTCCAACGTGCAGGCTATCGGCGCTGTCGGAGCCGAGCCGTTCATCGCTCCAAAGCGCAATACTAACTTCNNATCAGCCCGCCGATGGATGCCAGCCGCAAGAAGTCTGCGCTCTGGGACAAGATGCTCGGATACTATCAGTATCGCAAAGAGGACTTCCTCAAAAACTACCATCGCCGCTCGAACGTCGAGACCGTGTTCCATATGATCAAGTCGAAGTTCGGCAGCCGTATTCGCTCCAAGACGGAAACCGCCCAGGTCAACGAAATCCTGTGCAAAGTACTTTGCCACAATCTCTGCGTGATCGTGCAATCGGTTTACGAGCTTGGAATCGAAGCAAAGTTCTGGCACAAAGACTCGGTAGCCTAACGATCTAGCTCAGGGGGAGATACCGCAGCGCTGTTAACGGTATAGGGGACGACCATAGACCAGTCTGTAACGCCTCTAACATCGTTGAAACTTATGTGGATAGTTTGAAGATTGAAGTTTTTAACGTCAGGGCTTTGGAAAAGGCAAATGAGTATACCCTTCGTGCCGCCTCCGCGAGGAATAGGGGCCGGGTACGTTTCATCCGGCAGCCAGTAAGTTGGTTTGTACTTCATTCTCCCGTAACTCGTCGGGAACGAAAACGGAGAATCAAACCGATGTGTCGGCAGCAGTACTTGCCGTCCAAATCGGTCCCATATGTAAACCTCCCAGTAGTCGATGAGGCTTGGAGCCCCCAGGTTTCGCACATCTACGATCATGTAAAGCTCGTACAGCTTTCCTACGGGAAACATCCAGACGTTTTGAACGCTGACTTGGAGGTTCGGGGTATTGTAATCTTCCTGATAGTCCAACTTGGATTGCAGGTCGCCTTCCTGAAGTTGGGCTGTTTGCTCCCCGGCGATAGCAGTCGTTTCGGCCGATTTTCCGTCATTCCAGACGAGAAAGTTAGCCACTAAAAAAGCGACCGTGATCGCGACGACATAGAGTCCGCGCTCGAGCAGGGGCTTCCCCCTAACTCGCTCCATGACACCGAGAACCGCGAATGGGACGCCATAAAGAACCGCGAGCCAATGGTGGACTAGGGCGTCCAACCAAGCACCTAAGCTAGCCATGCCCAGCCTATTCGCCCGCTGCCCATAAAATCGGCCCGCTGCCCATTTAATCATGGGCTATGGCCCCTTTATGGGCAAAGCCGCCTCAGGTATATCACCTTGACNNTAAAGGCTAAACTGCCTCAGGTATATCACCTTGACATTTGTAAAGTTCCGCCTAGGCTTGAGGGGTGGGGCACTTTGCGGATCTCTTGAACGCGGCGATCGATGAGGCGCGGCTCACGGCCGCCGAGGTGGCCGAGAGCGCGGGCTTGACGGAGTCGGCGATCTCGCTGCTCCGGGCCGGCCGCCGGGAGCCCTCATACCGTACGCTGCAGCGCCTCGCCAACGTCTTCCCTTCTTTGGGCGAGCAGTTGGGCCGGGTCGGCAGCCCGTTCGATTCGATTGAGGGCGCCATCGCGGACATTCGCGCCGGTAAGATGGTCGTCGTCCTCGACGACGAGGATCGCGAGAACGAAGGCGACGTCGTGATGGCGGCGACGATGGTCACGCCCGATGCGATCAACTTCATGCGCAAGCACGCCGGCGGATTGATCTGCGTGCCGCTGCCCGGTGCGCGGCTCGACGAGCTTCACATTCCACAGATGGTGCGCGACAACACGGCCCTCCATGAAACGGCGTTCACCGTCTCGGTCGAAGCCAGAGGAATGACGACGACGGGCATCTCTGCCCACGACCGCGCCGCCACGATCAAACGTTTGCTCGATCCGGAGGCGACGGCGGCAGACTTCCTGCGGCCCGGGCACACGTTTCCGCTGCGCGCCCGTGAAGGCGGCGTGTTGGTCCGTGCCGGACAAACGGAAGCGGCCGTCGACTTAGCGCGGCTCGCTGGACTCTATCCCGCCGGCGTCATCTGCGAAATTATGGCCGACGATGGAACGATGGAACGCTTGGAGGGCCTGCGCACTTATGCCGACCTACACGACCTCAAACTGATTACCGTAAAGGATCTTATCGCGTACCGCATGCGCACGGAGAAGCTCGTCAGGAAGATCGCCGAGTTCGATCTGCCCACGGTCTTCGGAGACTTCAAGGGCATCGCGTATGGCACCGCCATCGATGAGAACACGCACGTCGCATTGGTTATGGGCGAGATCGGGGACGGTAAGGACATTCTTGTCCGCGTACATTCGGAGTGCATGACCGGCGACGCGCTGCACTCGATCCGCTGCGATTGCGCGGCCCAACGCGATGCGGCGATGCAGCTGATCGCGAAACAGGGACGCGGCGTCTTTCTCTATCTGCGACAGGAGGGCCGCGGCATCGGGCTTGCCGATAAGCTGCGAGCCTACGAACTTCAAGACCGCGGCGCCGACACCGTCGAAGCGAATCTCGCTCTGGGTTTGCCGATCGATAAGCGCGATTACGGGATCGGCTCCCAGGTTCTCGCCGACCTCGGCGTCAAAGAGATGCGCCTGATCACGAACAACCCCAAGAAAATCTTCGGCCTCGAGGGGTACGGGCTCAAGATCGTGGGACGAATGCCGTTGCAGACGACGCCTACGGCCCACAACAAACATTACATCGACACGAAGCGCTCCAAGCTGGGGCACATGCTCGACGAAGTCGTCGCATCGTGAAGTCCAACGGCGCGCGGGAAACGGCAAAACCGGATTGCGAGGGGCGACGCTTTGCGATCGTCTCGGCGCGCTTTCATGCCGACATCGCCGATTTTCTCGTGGATGGCGCACGGCGAGGGTTGCGCGACTGCCGCGTCAGCGACGATCATGTAGGCCTGTTTGAGGTTCCCGGTTGTTTCGAGCTGCCGCTCGCGTGCCTAAACCTGATCGAAACCGATCGCTTCGACGGGCTGGTCGCGCTGGGGGCCGTTATTCGCGGGGAGACGCCGCACTTCGACTTTGTGGCCGGTGAGTGTGCGCGCGGTCTGATGGACGTTCAACTGATGAGCGGCGTCCCGATCGGCTTCGGCGTGCTCACGACGGACACTCTCTTGCAAGCGGAAGAGCGCGCCAACCCCAACGACGGAGATAAGGGCTACGCGGCTGCCCTGGCGGCGGCCTCGCTGCTAACGCTCACGGTCGGGATGCCGCGCGCCGGCTTTCGGAGCTAGCATGAACGAATTCATCCCCGTCGCATGGGACGGCGATGGCGTGCGCTATCTCGATCAGCGCTTGTTGCCGCACGAAGTGCGCTACGAACGCGCGCGCACGGCCGCCGAGATCGAAGGCGCGATCAAGAGCCTGGCCATCCGCGGTGCACCCTGTATCGGCGTCTTTGCTGCGTATGGCGTGGCGCTGCTTCGCAGGACGATCGCCGATGACGCCCGCTTTCTCGATGCAGCCCGCCGCGTACGCGAGGCGCGTCCGACCGCCGTTAATCTTGCGTGGGCGGTCGACCGCGTTCTTGGTGCAGACGACCCGCTCAAAGAAGCGCAGACGATCCACGAGGAACAGATCGCGATCGATGAAGCAATTGCGCAAAACGGCTTCGAGCTGATTCCAAAGAATGCGCGAATCGTGACGATCTGTAACACGGGACCGCTTGCGACCGCCGGTGGCGGCACGGCGCTCGGCGTCATCATCGCCGCGCAGCGGGGTGCCAAGAAGCCGCACGTCTTTGCTTGTGAGACTCGGCCGCTCTTGCAGGGCGCTCGACTGAACTATCTCGAGCTGAGCCAAGCCGGCGTGGACGCCGTGTTGATGGCCGACTCCGCAGCGGCCATCGCGATGAAGCGAAAGGGCATCGACCTGGTAATCGCCGGCGCCGACCGCGTTGCGAGCAACGGCGACACGGCGAACAAGATCGGCACCTACGCGCTCGCGATTCTCGCGGCGCATCACGGGATTCCCTTCTACATTGCTGCGCCCCGTTCGACGTTCGACTTCACGATCGCCGGCGGCGACGAAATCCCCATCGAAGAACGCAGCGCCGAAGAGGTCAGTTCGTTTGCCGGTACTCGCGTCGCGCCGGAAGGCGCGGCCGTCTACAATCCGGCGTTCGACGTTACGCCGGGGCATCTCATTACCGCGTTCGTGACCGAGTGCGGTATCATCCGGTCGCCATACGTCGAGTCGATACCCGACCTCGAACTCCGTCCTCGCGTACCTGCGTACCCAGCGTGAAGTTTTTCGACTTCCTCGATAAGCAGCCCGCGATCGGCAAGCTCGTCATCGTCGAGGGGACGGAGCGCGCTCTCGCCGAGCGCGCCATGGATGTCCTGCTCGATCGATTGCTGCCGCCCGAGGTGCGCGATCTCAACCTCGCGCGATTCGGGCCCGACGATCTGGGCGATATGGCGCACCTTCGCGAGGCCCTGCGCGCCATGCCGTTCCTCGCCGACCGGCGCGTGGTCGTCGTGAGCGAGGCGCAGACGCTGCGCGCGGATCCGCGGCGCGCGCTGTTCGCGGTGACGGAAGATGTGCCGGAGGGCAATACGCTCGTCGTGAGCGACCTGCTTTCGCCGCGCAGCACGCGCCCGCAGTCCTTTGGTAGTTTAGCGGGGCGCGGGGCTCTCCGAATCGATACGACCGCCGACGAACCGACGCGCGCGCGCTTTGTCGCCGAAACGCTCGAACGCTTACATGCGACCGCCGAACCGCGTGCCATCGCCGAGCTCGCGCGAAGCGAGGCAGATTTAACGACCGTCCGCAACGATCTCGAGAAGCTCGCGCTTGCCGGCAAGAAGATTACGCTCCCAGAGTTAGCTCGCGAAACGCTGACGATTGGAGATCCGAAGGCTTACAAGTACGCAAGTGCGCTCGCCGCCGGCGACACCGCCGAAGCGCTCGCCATTGCCCACGAACTCTTTGACGGCGACCGAGGCGCCGCAGTAGCGCTCCTCTCGGCGTTGGCGGCCGAGAGCCGCTACCTATGGGAGGCGGCGCGGCCGGGCGGCCAGATTCCCGACCGGATGCGCTGGCGGGAGCGTTCGCTGCGCCCGCTCGCTAGGCGCATCGGCGCTCGGCGCGCGCGTATCGCGTTTGAAGGCGCAGTTCACGGAATCGAATCCATCGTTACGGGCAGGGCCGGCAACGACCCGGGCGACCATCGCACCCTCGTCGACCGGATCAGCGTCGGACTCTCCGACTTCTTGCGCCGCTAAGTACTTTCGTGGTCGACAACGTCAACGCGCCGAGCATTTTTGCTTCGCGCGGATTTCGGCGGTATTTTGCCGGTCAATCCCTGAGCTTTGTCGGGGATGGACTGCGGATGCTTTCCGTTCCGCTCTTGGCCTACCACCTGACGCACTCGGCGCTTTCGACCGGCACGGCCCTCATCTGCGAAGTCGCGCCGTTTTCACTCTTCGCGCTCGTCGGCGGTTCGCTGGCCGACCGGCTCGACCGCCGTAAGCTGATGATCGGCTGCGACGCCGTGCGCTTTGCCGTGATGAGCTTCTTCGCGATTGCGTACGCGATGCACGTATTGACGTTGCCCATGATTTACGGCGGCCTGGTGATTATCTCGATCTGCGCGGCCGGATTTCTAGGTGGACAGGCGTCGAGTATTCCGTATCTTCTCGGGAGTAAGCAGTCCACCAAGGCGATCGCGATGCTTCTCGCGGCCGAGAGCACGTCGAATCTCGTGACGCCGGCCATCGGCGGCGCGCTCTTCGCGTACCTAGGCCCGCTACCGGCGCTTACGATCAATGCGCTCACCTATTTGGCCTCGCAGCTCTCGCTGGTGTCGATTCCGTCGCTCGGCCCCGAGCAGACGACCGGGCTGCCGACGTTGCGCCATTTTTTGAGTGACATCGCGCTCGGGTATCGCGCGCTCTGGGCCGACCTCGGCATGCGCGCGCAAGCCTTCGTGGCATTCTCGCTCAACATCTTCGGCTTTGGCTGTTATGCGATTCTGATTCCGTTTCTCAAGAAAGGCTTCGACGCTACGGATCAGCAGGTCGGGTTCTTTTTCGCGATCTCGGCGGTCGGTGCGATCGGTGGCGCTTCGGTCGCGGCGCGCTACGGGGATCGCTGGCCCCTCGGGCGCTCGCTAACGCTGGCCTACCTGATCGATGCGATCCTCTTTATTCCCGTAGTGCTCGTCTCGAATATCTGGCTGGCCGCTTTCTTCTGGGCGAGCTCCAACGCGCTCGCGAACTTCGAGATCGCGCAGATCATCGGATTCCGGATGCGCATCACTCCCGAGCACATGGTCGGACGACTGATGGGCGCCGTCCGGCTGCTCGTCCTTGCCGGCATGGCGCCGAGCGTACTGTTTTTCGGCTGGATCGCCGACCATCGCTCGCCGCATGCCGCGATGACGATCGCGTGCATCGGGGCCGCCGTCGTAGCGATTGCCGCGTTATTCACACCAGCAGTTCGAAACGAATCCCGCTAAATACTCCAGCGCCAAGCGTCCCACGATTCGACGACCGGGTTGGGATGGAAGCCGTGGAAGTCGACGGAGATTGCTTCTTGCTGGCGCTGCCACCAGAAGAAGAGCATCGGATTATCTTGCGCCAGCAGGTGCTCGATTTTGGAATAGGCCGCTTTGCGGGCGGAGCGATCGTAGTTCGAGAGCGCCGTCCGCTGCGCGGCGTCCATCGCGCGGCTGCAATAGCGAGGGTCGTTGTAGCCGTGCGGCGGGAAGTTATCGCAGGTGAGTTCGGATGAGTTGTCCGGATCGATGCCGGCATACCATCCGTAGACCAGCATGTCGAATTTTCCACCGTGCTGGATGCCGCCCATTGCCTGTGGGGCGTAGAGAAGATCCAACGGATAATACTTCACGTCGACGGCGATGCCGATCCGCTTCAGCGCAGCTTGAATCAAGAGGCTCTCCGACCGGTGCGTCGCGATTGCGTTGTCGGTGACGAGCAGCAGTTCCAGCGGCCGCCCCTTCTTGGCAACAATCCCGTCGGGCCCGGCGACCCATCCGGCCTTCGCGAGCAGCTGTCTCGCGCCCGCGATATCGAACGGCACGGAGCGGACGGCTGGGTCGAAGGCCCACATCCAGTTCGGCAGATCCTCCGTCGCGGCGACCGTCTGTCCGTGCGTGAGCGTCAGCGCGAGAGTTGGCTTGTCGAGCGCGGCCGCGATTGCCGCTCGTACGCGACCTTCGGCCAGCGCCGGATGCGACAGATTGAACTCCACCCCCTCGAATCCGTTGACGTTGACCCACACGATGCGCGCGTCCGCCAAGGAACGGAGCGTCGGATACGTCTGAATCGACGGCTGATAGATATAATCGACCGCATGCGCTCGCAGCAGATTGATCGCCGAGTCCTCATTCGGGACGAAGAGTATCTCGACACGCTTCAATCCCGGCACCCCCTCGAAGAAGCGAGGGTTTGCGTCGAGCAGGATGCGGTCGGCGCGCCGCCATTCCACGAAGCGAAAGGGTCCGTCGTCAACCATCGGGCGCGCGTTGAATGAGACGTTGTTGATGTTGGGATAACGCGCCAGAACGTGCGCCGGAAGGACGTCATACGGCTGATCGCTCTCCGCGAAAAAGGTATTTACGAATGGCGAAAAGCGCTTCTTCAAATGCACGACGACCGTCTGCGCATCCGGCGCGTCGATCGCGCGCACCTCGTCGTAGCCGTGGCGTGAGACCGCATCGTTGTTCGGGTTCTCGATCGCCCGCCAAGACCACTCAACGTCGCGCGAGGTTACCGGCAGGCCGTCGCTCCAATACGCATCCCGGCGCAAACGATAGGTAATCGTGAGGCCGTCCGCGCTGATGCCCCCGTTGGCTTGCGTCGGCACCCCGGCGGCCAGCATGGGCACGGTGTCGCCGCGAGCGTCGGCCGAGAGCAGCGGCTCGAACATCAACCGGTCGATGAAGATCTCGATCGTGGTTCCGGCGAGCAACGGATTGAGGTTCTTCGGCTCCTCGGTGACGGCAATGCGCAGCACGCCCGCATGCGTCCACGGATGGCGCATGCCCGGCGCCGAGGCGTTCTTCGTGCAGCCCGCCAAGCACGCTACAACGGCTGCCAATAGTGCCATGGCCGCTTTCATTGCGTTGCTTCTACGGTGACGAGGCCGCGGCTTCCCGTGAGGCGAAGGCCATTCCGAATCCATGGATCATCGTACGTACGCCTCGCCGTTCTCCTGGCGATATGGCCGCGCGGAGCTTCGCTCGCTGTTCTCGGAGCAAAGGCGGCGGCGACTCTGGCGTGCCGTGTGGGTCGCGCTCGCGGAAGCGCAAGCCGCACACGGCTTGATCGCACAGGCCGAGCTCGACGATCTGCGCGCGCACGCCGGTGACATCGATATCGAAGCGGCGCTGGCCATCGAGCGTGAAATCCATCACGATTTGATGGCGGAGATCCGCCTCTTCGCGTCCCAAGCAAAACGAGGCGGCGGAAAGCTCCACCTCGGCGCGACGTCGATGGATATCGAAGACACGGTCGAAACCTATCGTCTGCGACTGGCGCTCTCGTACGTTGGGTCGAATCTGCGCGATCTCCTTGGCGCCTTCAATGCGAAGATCCGCGCCTATTCGGATCTCGTCTGCATGGGCTATACGCACCTGCAGCCGGCCGAGCCGACGACGTTAGGCTATCGATTCGCGAGCTACGCGCAAGACTTGCTCGTGGATGACGAACAGTTGCGCTTTGTCTTCAACAATCTCACGACGAAGGGACTGCGGGGAGCCGTCGGCACCGCGGCGTCCTACGAGCGTCTCCTCGGCGAAAACGGCCGCTCGGCGGAGATGGAAGCCTACGTGCTCGAAAAGTTTGGATTGACCGCTCGCGAGATCAGCACGCAAACCTATCCAAGAAAGCTCGACTACCTGTTGCTCTCGGCGCTGGCCGGCCTCGGAGCCTCGCTCTCAAAGTTCGCGGCCGACGTTCGCGTTCTGGCAAGCCCGGGCTTTGGCGAGCTGGGCGAGCCCTTCGCGCAATCGCAAGTCGGAAGCTCCGTGATGCCGTTCAAGCAGAATCCAATTCTCTCCGAGCGGATCGGCTCGCTGGCTCGATTGTTACCCGGCTATGCGGATGTGACCTGGCAAAACGCGGCGACCAACCTCTTGGAACGAACGCTCGACGATAGCGCGAACCGCCGCGTCGTGTTACCTGAAGCGCTGCTCTGCGCGGACGAGTTAGTTACGCTCGCTCGCACGGTGATCGAGGGTCTGCGCGTCGAGGAGTGGCGCATCGCACAGAACGTCCGCACGTATGCCCCCTTCTCCGGCACGCAGGCGGTCATGATCGAAGCGGTGCGTTCCGGCGGAGACCGCCAGCTCTTGCACGAAGCGTTGCGTAATGCATCGATGGAGGCGTGGGAAGCGGTTCGTCGCGGTGACGAGAATCCGCTCGCGCGCCTGTTGACCGAGCAGGCCGAGCTGACCGCACTCGTCGAGCCGGCCGAAATCCGGCGCTTGCTCGACCCGAGCACTCACGTCGGCACCGCGCCGCAACGCGCGCGGCTTTTGGCCGACCGCATCGACGCTTTGGAGCCCTTCCCTCGTCAGGTCGAGGTACGCGACGCATGAACAAGGGGATCGAAATTGCGCGCGGCAAGACGAAGGTGCTCTACGAGAATCCCGGGCAGCCGCATCAGCTCGTCGTCGCGCAGACCGATCAGATCTCCTCGGGCGACGGCGTGCGGCGCAACGTGATTGCGGGCAAAGGGCGCCTGGCGGCGCAGACGACCGCGCGCGTTTTCCGCTTGCTCAATCTCTGCGGTCTGCCGACACATTATCTTACCGGCGGCGAGGACGACGACAACAACGAGATGGTCGTCCGGCGCGCCAACATGATACCGCTCGAGGTGGTAACCCGCGGCGTTGCGGCCGGATCGTTTGCCAAACGCAATCCGGGCCTGGCGCGAGGGACCCTCCTGGTTCCGCATGTGATCGAGTTCTTCCTTAAAGACGATGCGGCGCACGATCCCATGATCGCGCCCGATCAAATCATCACGCGCAACATCGCCGCGCCGCAAGAAGTCGGGGCGATGACCGAGCTCGCGCGACTGACGTTCGACATCCTTTCGCACGCGTGGCGGAAGCGCGACGTCATGCTGGTGGATCTCAAGATCGAGTTCGGGCGGCTGGCTGGCGGCGAGAATCAGGGTCAGCTCGTGATCGCCGATGTCATCGACAACGACTCGTGGCGGATTTGGCCGCAAGCGCGCGAGGAGCTGATGCTCGACAAGCAGCTCTACCGGAACCTTGAAACGGTCGACGAGCCGGCGTTGCAGATGGTCAAGCAGGCATACGAACGGGTTGCGGATTTCGTTGGGACCTTTCCGGTCATGCGCTCGGGGATGGTCGCCGTTATTGCCGATTCTGCTTCACAAGTCGAGCGCGCGAATGAAATCGTCAAGGCCCTCGGCCAACTCGGCGTGCCGACGGTGCGCCACGTGGCCAACGCCGCGTCGACGCCGGGCTTCGTGCTTCAGTTGATGCAGCAGCTCGAGGCCAGCTTTGCGCGTCTGATCGTGATTCCGGTCGGCGAGAACGAGTTGCTCCGGTCGATGCTCGAAGCGGCATCGTCGGCGCCCGTCGTCGACGGCCGCGATGAGATCGGACGCGTGGTAATGCAGTGCGCCAAGCTCTTTGGATTCGAAGACACCGTGCTTTTCGGGCGCACGCTGCTGATGCAGGCCAATGCACGCTCGGCGGTACTTCACGCCGACGCCTCGCTACAGCAGCCGCCGCCGGTCTCGCCGAAGGCTGCGCTTGGTTAATCTGCGTGACGAGGAGCTGCAGCGCATCGCCCAGCAGCTCGGCCGAGATCCTTCGGTCGTGGAGCTGCACGCTTTCGATGCAGCCTGGAGCGAGCATTGCAGCTATAAATCGAGCCGCCGCTTCTTAAAAAACCTCCCCATCGGCGGGTCTCGCGTGCTGCTCGGGCCGGGAGAGGATGCCGGCATTCTGCATCTCGGCACGCACGATGGCGAGCGCTATGCCGTCGTCGTCGCGCACGAGTCGCACAACCATCCATCCCAAGTCGTTCCGTTCGAGGGCGCCGCGACCGGAATCGGCGGGATCGTCCGCGACGTTCTCTGCATGGGTGCCGAGGTCGTCGCGGTCGCCGATCCGCTACGCTTCGGTCGATGCGACGACGTTGCATCCCACCAGAGCCATGTCGCGCGCGCAGCCGTCGATGGAATCGGCGCCTACGGAAACGCGATCGGCGTTCCCAACATCGCCGGCGACGTCTACTTCGAGCACGGGTTCGACGAGAACTGTCTGGTCAACGTCGTCGCACTCGGAATCGTCAACGAGAAGGACGTCATTCACTCGTACGTGCCCAAGGGAGCCGAGGGCTGGCAGATCGTGCTCGTCGGAAAGGCGACGGACCCGAGCGGATTCGGCGGAGCGTCATTTTCGTCACTAACGTTGGATGCGCGTGACGCCGAGCTCAACAAAGGTGCCGTGCAAGTCCCCGATCCGTTCTTCAAAAACGTCCTGATGCGCGCCAGCTACCGCGTCTTTGCGCTCTTGCGCGAGCGCGGGATTGCGGCTGCTTTTAAAGATCTCGGTGCGGGTGGAATCGTGGGATGTTCGGCGGAGATGACGGCTCATGGCGGCTACGGCGCGCAGATCGAGCTGAGCACGGTCAACGTTGCGGTCGAGGGCATGCCGCCCGAGGTCATTGCCGTCGGCGAGACGCAGGAACGGATGATGTGGGCGGCGCCGCCGGAGTTCGTCCCGGATCTGCTGCGTATTTATAATGAGGAGTTCGGTCTGTCCGAGGTGGCGTACAACGCGCGGGCCGGCGTCATCGGCGAGGTGACCGCGGAACGGCGTTACGTTCTACGGTATCGCGAGCATGTCGTGATGGATGTCGAGAGCGAGTTTCTCACCGGAACGATTAACGATGAGCTGCCGTACACGGAAAAGATCTATCACGGGGCATCCGCGCAGGAGCTTCCGGCCGTGGACATCGAGGGAATCTTTCCGCGCGTGCTGGCGCATCGCGACGTCTGCTCGCGCGAGCCGCTCTATCGACGTTACGATTCCGTCGTTCGAGGCCGTACCGTTCTGGCGCGCGGCGCGGCCGACGCCGGCGTCTTGGCTCCGGTTCCGGGTTCGCGCCTCGGGGTAGCGCTGGCCGTTGCCGGCAATCCGCGATACGGGCGCATCGACCCCGCGTATGCTGCCGAGCAGGCGGTGCTGGAAGCGATGCGGCGCGTCGTCGCCGTGGGCGCGCATCCGATCGGCTTGACCGATTGCCTCAACTTCGGCAATCCCCGTAAAGCGGAGCAGTACGGCGAGTTCGTGGCGGCAATCGAGGCATTGGCACGTGCGGCAACGGAGCTCGATCTGCCATTCGTCTCCGGAAACGTCAGCCTCTACAACGAAGCGGCAAGCGGCCGCGCGATACCGCCTTCGGCGATCGTGGCCTGCATCGGATCGATCGACGATATCGCGAAAGTCATTACTCCGGGTTTCAAAGCGGCCGGCTCGGCGCTGCTGTGGGTCGGAAGCCGAGAGCTCGTTGGAGGCGGATCGGTTCTGGCCGAGTTGCTCGGCGTCAAAGGAACGCTTCCGCACATCGAGTACGATGCCGAACGCGCCGCGCTTGCCATTGTGAGAGACGCAATTGCGCGCGGGGTCATGCGCTCGTGTCGCGTTGTCGCCGATGGCGGAATGCTAACGGCCGTCGCGCGCCTGGCCTTCGATGCTTTGTTAGCGGGGCGCAAGATCGGCGCCGAGATCGACTTTGGCAATCCACTCTGCGAGACCGGTGGATTCGTCTGCGAAGTTACCGGCGATAGCGGCATGGACGTAACCGGGACGCTCCAAATCGGCGCGACGATCGATGCGTCCGAACTGGTCGTCAACGGCACTCGCTTCGACGTCGAGCGGTTGTACGAGACCTGGTCGCGGCCATTGGCGCAGCTCTATCCATGAGCGCTAGAATTGCGGTCCCGGTCTTTCCCGGGACGAACTCGGAAGACGAGACGCTGCGGTTGCTGCGCGACTGCGGCGGCAACGCGGAGCTCGTCCATTGGTCGCAGGCGAGCAGCCTCGCGCGGTACGACGCCTACGTGCTCCCCGGCGGCTTTGCCTATGAAGACCGCATTCGGGCCGGGGCGATTGCGGCCCACGACCGCATGATGGACTCCGTCATCGAAGCGGCCGGGAATGGAAAGCTCGTTTTCGGAGTTTGCAACGGTGCGCAAATTCTGCTCGAAGCGGGTCTGGTGCCGGGGACGGGTTCGATCCGCCGGCCGACTGCCGCTTTTTCTCGCAACGCACCGGCGCCGCACTTTGTCTGCCGGCATGTCTGCTTGAAGCTCGCAATCGAGCCCGCGCGTTGCGCGATTACGGCATCGTTGCCGCGGGATGCGATCGTGCCGGCCTGGGCCGCGCACGCCGAGGGACGTCTCGCTGCCACGCCCGAGCATTTGCGCGAGATCGTAGCGGGCGGCCATCTCGCTTTCGTCTACGCAGACTCGAGCGGCGCCGTGGACGAAGCCGCGATCCCGAACGGGTCGGCGCTCGGTTGCGCGGGTCTGGTAAATCGCGAAGGAAACGTGCTCGCAATCATGCCGCATCCCGAGCGAGACGCCTGGAACTTCAACCATCTCGACCGGCGCGAAGGCGACGACGTGCTGGCAACCTCCGGCGGTGCGGCGCTCTTTCGCAGCTTCGTCCAGGCGCTGATGTCATGAGAGCCGTGGCAATTGGCCTCAAAATCCCCGACAACACTGCGTTTACGGCAGCCGTCGCGCTGCGCAGGCTCGGCATCGCTGTAGAAAGAGTCGAGCGCAGCGAGATTTGGTTCTTTGAAGGCGAGGGAAACGCGCTAATCGAGCGCGTCAAGGCCGATGAAACGATCTTCAATCCAAACAAACACTATGTGACCGTGCTCGATGAAACGTTTCCGCGCTCTGGTGAAGTTTGGATCGAGCCGCTCGAGCCTCGTCATCCCGACCCTTCGACGGGCTCGCTAGAAGGACGAAGAGCCACTGCCTGGCGCCTCTTCGGCCCGAACGAAGCAACCCTCGCTCGCGAGTCGCTCGCCGCCGCAGTCGAACGCCTCTTGTGCAATCCGGCCGTCGAACGAGCCGTTTACAACAAGCATGGCAAGCTTGAACGGGACATTCCACGTGCGAGCGAGTAGTGTAAAAGCGCGCATATGAACCGGCCGTACACCATCGCGACCCTGGGCTCTCATTCCGCTCTGCAAATTCTCAAGGGTGCCCACGACGAAGGCTTCAGAACGCTCGCGATCTCGAATCGCGATACCGAGCGGCTCTACCGCTCGTTCGCGTTCGTCGACGAAGTAATCGTGCTGGAGCGTTACTCCGAGTTCATGACGCTCATGGACGAGCTCGAGCGTCGCAAAGCGATCATCGTACCGCACGGGTCCTTTGTGGCCTATCTTTCGCTCGAGCAGCACAAGAAAATGACGGTCCCATATTTCGGGAACAAGGCGGTGCTCGATTGGGAGGCCAGCCGCGAGCTGCAACGGCAGTGGCTCTCGCGGGCCGGCCTGAAGCTCCCGCGGCAGTTTCGCTCCGGTGCGGAGATCGACCGGCCGGTTATCGTCAAGCTTTATGGGGCGGCGGGCGGAAAAGGCTACATGTTCATTAGAGACGCCCAAGATTTCGAAGCGCGCGCCACGCACCTCAAGGAAGCCTACATCATTCAGGAATACATCATCGGCGTACCGCTCTATATTCATTACTTCTATTCGCCGCTGCAGAACAAGCTCGAAATTATGTCGATGGACCGCCGTTACGAGACGAATGTGGACTCGCTGGGACGCATTCCCGCGGCGGCGCAGGAAGGCATGGACGTTAGCCCCTCATACGTCGTGGTCGGCAATCAGCCGGTTTCGCTTCGCGAGTCTATGCTTGCCGAAGCGCTGCGCATGGGCGACGACGTGGTGCGCGTCAGCAAAGAAATCTGCGGTCCCAAGGGCCTCTTCGGCGCGTTCTGCATCGAGACGATCATCACGCCGGACATCCATTTCTACGTCATGGAGATCTCGGCACGGATCGTCGCCGGAACGAATCTCTTTATTGACGGCTCTCCTTATTCGTACCTCAACTACTCCGAACCCATGTCCACAGGCCGCCGGATTGCCCGCGAGATCAAGAACGCGTTGCTGACCAATAATCTTGGTTTGGTGCTGGATGATTCAAGCGTGGTCTAGGGTTGTGGGTGCCGTCCTCCTGTGCGGCCTCGTCGCGCTACCCTTAAAGGCGGGTGCGACGCTTGAGGCCGATCCGGCGGTCCTCTACGCGCAGATGAAGGATGCCTACGCGAAAGACGCCGCCGCGGGCTGGAACTTTCGCGCCCAGGAGATCTACCTTGCGACGATTTTCAATGCCGGCCGCGCATACTCGCTCCAGTATCCCAGCGATCCCAACTACGGCGTGCTAGCAACCTTGACGGTACAGATCGGAAGCGGCCTGCACTACAATCCGTTGACCAACCACGATGGCGCGGTTTGGTGGGTGCGAGAAGCGGCGGATTGGGCCATGAAGCACTCGGAAGATTTTACGACGGTCTCGCAGGCGCAGGCACTGCTGACCCGCGTGAACTCCGAAGACGATCCCGAACAGCTCGCGCGATTCGCCGACGAAGATGCGACGGCGAGCATTAAGGCGTATCCCGGCGATGTCGACGCGCTGCTGATCCGGGTGGAAGCGGATTGGCGCGGATGGCTGCTGACGCACGATCCCGCGTGGCGAAGCCTGGCCTTCGAGCGCGCCGCCGCTCCGAGCTTTCCGGTCGCGCATCTCCCTACGAACTGGGGAAACGAGCTCGTTGCCTCGGCGCAACGAGCATCGCCGGGTAACGACGGCTACACCGCCGCCGACCTCGCCAACGCGCAGACGTTCCTCGCGCGTTTGAAGGCGGTCGATCCGATTCGCGTCATCGCGACCGTGACCGCGATTCCGCACGACGTCTACCTTACGACACTCGCGCCGGCCGATGAGTACTTCGGACCGCGGGGCATGTCGATTCTCGAGATCGAGAACCGCCTCAAGCGGATCAACTACATGTTGAACTACGATTATGGGAATCGTGAGAGCGACGAGGCGTTTGGCGTCGCGAAGGCGATCGTGGCCATGCAGGAGGTCTATCCACACGATCGCGACCTGCCGATGCTGCTCTACTCATGTTACACGACGCTGCAGCGAATGACCGACGATCAGTCTCGCCGGGCGGCCGGCCAACTGAAGGCGATCCTGACGGTTGAGTACCAGGATAGCCCTCAGGCTCGAGAGCTGCTGCGCAGTTCGTGATCGCGCGGTAGTCGCGAGGCAACGGCGGAGATTCCGTGCTCGTCGATCGGCTGCAGTTCGCCTTCACGATCATGTTCCATTACCTCTTTCCGATCGGAACGATGGGGCTGGCGCCGTTCGTGGCTGCGTACACGTGGAAGGCGGCGCGCAGACGCGATGAAGAGTCCGCGCGGATTGCCGCCTTCTGGACGAAAATCTTTGCGATCAACTTTGCCGCCGGCGTCGTCACCGGCATTCCAATGGAGTTTCAGTTCGGAACGAACTGGGCGGCCTTTTCGCGCACCACGGGTTCGGTAGTCGGTCAGCCGCTAGCGATGGAAGGCATGTTTGCCTTCTTTCTGGAGTCGGTTTTTCTCGGCGCTCTGCTGTATCGGCGGCGAGGTGTGCCATCGACGTTCGCCGCCTGGGCCGGCGTGATGGTCTGCGCGGGCGCTTGGCTCTCGGGATTCTTCATCGTTGCCACCAACGCGTGGATGCAGCACCCCGTCGGCTATCGCATCACCGCCGACGGCACGATTCTCTTGGCGAACATCTGGCACGTGCTCTTTTCGCCGTTTTCGTGCTGGCAGTTTGCGCACGTGCTCTCCGGCGCGCTCCTTGCCGGCGGCTTCATTGTGGCCGGCGTCGGCGCCTATTACTTGCTCTCACGCCGGGATGAGGCGATCGGGCGGCGGTTCGTTCGCGCCGGCACGATCGTTGCCTTCGCCTTTGCGTTGATCGCGGTCTTTCCGACCGGGGATCGGAACGGGCGAATCGTGACGCAATATCAGCCCGTCAAGCTCGCCGCCGAAGAGGGTCTCTTCACGACGGAGCGCGAGGCGCCGCTTGCGATCATCGGGATGCCCGACGTCGCGCGTAGGCGCTTGATCGATCCGATATTCGTCCCCGATTTCTTGAGTTTTCTCAGCTACGGAAACTACAAAGCCAACGTCAATGGGCTCGACGCGTATGCGCGCGAGCTGTGGCCGCCGGTCGAAGTGACCTACTACGCCTATCACATCATGGTCGGTCTCGGTACGATCTTCGCCGCCTCCGCAACGATCGCGATTATACTGCTAGCGTTTGGAAGGCTTTGGAGCGCTCGCTGGATGCTTTGGATTCTGATGTTGCTCATCCCGTTTCCGTTCATTGCCAGCGAAGCCGGTTGGGTGGCTACCGAGGTCGGACGCCAGCCGTGGATCGTTTACGGTTTGATGAAGACGGCGGCGGGAGGCTCGCCGAGCGTTTCAAACGGGGAGACGATCTTTACGCTGATCGGCTTTGCGGGCATGTATTTCTTGCTCGGCTTTATCTTCTTGTATCTCACGCTGCGGGAGATCGGGCTGGGTCCATCGCGGGAAAGGCCGGCATGAGCGTCGCCGGCTTTGTCACGATCGCGTTCATGTTCGCGATGTACGTAATGCTCGACGGCTACGACCTCGGCGTGGCGGCCGTCGGTGCGCTGATCGCGCGCGGCGACCGGGACCGCAGCGCGGCGATGGCGAGCATCGGCCCGTTTTGGAACGGCAACGAGGTCTGGCTCATCGCCGCCGCCGCGGCGCTCTTCGCGCTCTTTCCCGCGGCCTACGCTGCGGCGTTCTCGGGATTCTATCTGCCCTTCATCATCGTGCTATGGCTGCTGATGCTGCGCGGCATCGCGCTGGAGTTGCGAGAGCATTTCCCGTCGGAGGTTTGGCATCAGTTTTGGGATGCGGCGTTCGCGGCCTCAAGCGCGCTCTTGATCTTCGTTTTCGGCGTCGCGTTGGGGAATCTGCTGCGCGGCGTGCCGCTCGACGCGGCGGGCTACTTTACGGGAACGTTCGCGTTCCTGCTCAATCCGTACGCCGTGCTCGTCGGCCTCTTCGCGCTGGCGACGCTCGCCCAGCACGGCGCCGCCTTCGCCGCGTTACGCCTCGACGACGAGTTGGGCTTGCGAGCCGCCCGAATGCTCCGGGCACTTTGGTGGGTCGTCTTGCCGCTCTACCTCGCGGTTACGGCCGCAACGTTTGTGGTGCACGCCGGCTTCGCGCGGTGGCTCCTTGCGATGCCCCTGCTTTCGCTTGCGGCGCTCGCGGGCGTGTGGTGGGGCGCACGATCGCAGCGTCCGCAGCGAGCTTTCGCGATGTCGCTGGCCTTCCTCGCGACGCTCTTGACCGCGGCGGCCGGCACGCTCTTCCCGTATCTGCTTCCGGCATTTCCAGCGGGTCGCGGCGGCATCTCGATCTTTTCGGCGGCACCATCGGCGGTTGCCCTGACGTGTGCGCTGACCGTGACGCTCGGCGGCATCGTCATCGTCGGCATTTACTCGCCGGTCGTCTGGCGGCGCATGGGTGGGAAGCTTCGCGCCGAATGAGCCGCCGATGAGCGCGGAGTACGTCGCCCGGGCACTGGACGCGTACGATCTTTCGCGTCTGACCCTTTGCTCGATCGGGAGCCACTCGGCTCTGGATGTCGCCTCCGGTGCGCGCGCGCAAGGACTGCGCAATCTCATCGTCACGGCGAAGGGGCGCGAACGGACCTATGCCCGCTACTTTTTCCGTAACGAACGCCCGGTGGGCCGGGGCTGCGTGGACGGCGTGCTCGAACTGCGCGACTTTCCCGAGATATTGAACGAGGACGTGCAGCGGCGGCTCTTCGAGCAGAACGTGATCTTCGTCGCGAACCGTTCGTTCGAAGTCTACCTCCATCAGCGGTTCGAGTACGACGAGATCGAGCGGCGCATGCTCGTCCCGTTTTTTGGGAACCGACATCTCTTGCGTGCCGAAGAACGTGAGCCCGGAAGCACGGATCAGTATGCTTTGATGCAAGCTGCCGGGATTCGTCATCCGCGCCGGTACGAGTTGCCCGACGACATCGACCGTCTCGTGATGGTGAAGGCCCCGCACGCGCGCGTCTCGTTCGAACGCGCGTTCTTTCTTGCGTCGTCGCCCGAAGAGTACCGCGCGACTGCCGATCACCTGATGGACGAAGGAATTTTGAGCGCCAGGGGGCTCGCTGCGGCGAGAATCGAGGAATACGTACTTGGCCCCTCGGTGAACGTGAATTTTTTCTACTCGCCGATTCTCGGCGAGCTCGAGCTCTCCGGAACCGATACGCGACGCCAGACGAACTTGGAGGGCTTTCGCAGTATACCGCCATCCGCGTTCGAGGCCGTGCGCGAAGTAACGATGCGCTTGGAAGAAGTGGGTCACATCGCGACGACGCTCGTGGAGTCAATGCTGGAGCCGGCCTTTGAAATGGGCGAGCGTTTCGTCCGGGCTGCGCGAAAGGCGCAGCCGCCCGGAGTCATCGGCCCGTTCGCGCTGCAATGCATCGTTGCGGCCGGGCCTCCCAAGGAGCTCGTCTGCTACGATGTTTCGCTGCGCGTGCCGGGCTCGCCGGGGACGCGATTCACCCCATATTCGGCGTATCGCTGGGGTCGAGACGTCTCGGTTGGCGAACGAATTGCGATGGAAGTCGTAATGGCCCGCGACACCAAACGACTCCAAGATGTGTTGACCTAAATTCATTTCGCTTTTATGGAGATCGTATATGACTACTGACAACGTCCAAGAGCGTGCCGGCGTGGTAACGTTCAAAGGACAACCGATGACGCTGCTGGGTCCGGCGCTGCGCCGCGGCGATCCGGCTCCGAGTTTTGCGCTGACCTCCGGCGATCTCGCGACCGTCACTCCGGAGATTCTGCTCGATGAAGGTAAGCGCGCCGCGTTGCTCATCGTCGTGCCCTCCCTCGACACGAGTGTTTGCTCGCTGGAATCCAAGAAGTTCAATGGGCGCTTGAGCGAGCTCCCCGAAGGAGTGAAAGCCGCCGTCGTCAGCATGGATCTCCCGTTCGCGCAGGCCCGTTGGTGCGCTGCCGAAGGGGACGTCCAGCTCGATATGCTCTCCGATTATCGCAGCCGCAACTTTGGCACGAACTACGGACTGCTCATCGCCGAGCTCGGCCTCTTGGCGCGCGCCATCGTCGTGATCGGTAAAGACCGAACGGTCTCGTACGTGGAGATCGTGCCGGAAGTTGCGAACGAACCGGATTATGATGCCGCGCTTCACGCCGCGGCCGCCGCTGCCGCCGCTGCCGCCGCCTAGAGGAGGGCGATGCCGCCAACGGTTCTGATCCTGGATTTCGGCGCGCAATACAGCCAGTTGATTGCGCGCCGAACGCGGGAGCTCGGCGTCTACTGCGAGATCGTACCATACGACGTCACCTGGAGCGCGTTATCGTTGCGCCGGCCCGCGGCGTTGATTCTCTCAGGCGGCCCTGAAAGCACGCTGGCGGAAGGTGCGCCGAAGATGGATCCCAAGATCGTCGAGGCCGGCGTACCGATTCTCGGCATCTGCTACGGCATGCAGCTTCTGGCTCGCGACATCGGCGCCGAGCTGGTGCCCCTCGATCAGGCCGAGTACGGTCCGGCCACGCTCGTGGTCGGCGATCGCGAGACGCCGCTCTTCGACGGCGTCCCGGAAGAATCGCGGGTGTGGATGTCGCACGGCGATTCCGTCGTCGCGCTCCCCGACGGGTATCGCGCGCTGGCTTCGACGGCGCGCTGTCACGTCGCCGCGATAGGCAACGCGGAGAAGAAGATCTATGGCGTGCAGTTTCATCCCGAAGTCGTGCACACCGAGCACGGACGCACCGTGCTCGACAACTTCTTGCACGAGATCGCCGCCTTGGGCCGCGATTGGAAGATGGAATCCTTTCTCGATAGCTCGGTGCGGGATGTCCGCGAACGCGTCGGCGCCGACAAAGCGATCTGCGCGCTTTCGGGCGGCGTGGATTCCGCCGTTGCCGCAACGCTGGTCGCGCGGGCGATCGGCGAGCAGCTCACCTGCATCTTCGTGGATCACGGCTTACTCAGAGAAAAAGAGGCCGAGGAAGTCGTCGCCGCGTTTCGAGAGGTGCTGCACCTCAACGTCGTCGCGGTCGACGCGCGCGAGAGGTTCCTTCACAAACTGGCCGGCATCGAAGATCCCGAAGGCAAGCGGCTGGCCATCGGTCACGAGTTCATCGCTGTCTTCGAATCGGAGGCCGAGAAGATTCCCGGCGTCAAATATCTCGTGCAGGGCACGCTCTATCCCGACGTGATCGAGTCGAAGACGCCGCAAAGCAAGACCGGTCAGAAAATCAAATCGCACCACAATGTCGGCGGGCTCCCCGATGAAATGAATCTCACGCTGATCGAGCCGCTGCGTGCGCTTTTTAAAGACGAGGTGCGCGAGCTCGGCGCAGCGCTCGGACTCCCTCCTGCAATCGTCGGCCGCCAGCCGTTTCCCGGTCCAGGCTTAGCGGTGCGGATCATCGGCGAGGTGACCGACGAGCGTCTGGCGATCGTTCGCGAGGCCGACGCGATCGTTCGTGCAGAGATCGATTCCTCCAAGCTCGATCCGCATCCGTGGCAGTATTTCGCCGTGCTGACGCCGGTCAAGAGCGTAGGCGTCATGGGCGATGGGCGCACGTACGCGAACCTCGTCGCGATCAGGGCGATTACCAGCGAAGACGGCATGACGGCCGATTGGGCGCGCCTGCCGCATGCGCTCTTGGAGCGCATGTCGGCTCGGATCGTCAACGAAGTGCGCGGCGTCAATCGGGTGGCCTACGATATCACGACGAAGCCGCCGGCTACCGTCGAGTGGGAGTAACGCGTGCGAATCCTCGTCGTCGGTAACGGCGCGCGCGAAGATGCGCTCTCGTGGCGGCTCGCGCAGTCGCCGTCCTGTGAGGCGATCTTTGCCGCTCCCGGAAATGCGGGGACGCTGTCGCGCGGAGCAAACTGGGAGATTTCCGCGACCGACGGCAAAGGGCTGGCGGACCGCGCGCTTCGAGAAGGCATCGACCTCGTCGTTCTCGGGCCGGAGACGTCCATCGCCGCCGGCGTCGGAGATCGTCTTCGCGAGACCGGAATCGCCGTCTTCGGTCCCAACCGGTCCGCCGGACGTTTGGAATCGAGCAAGATCTTCGCCAAGCGTTTTATGGAACGTCACGACATTCCGACGGCTAAGGCGATGGTGGTTCATTCGCTCGACGGAGCCCGCAACGCGCTGGCGCAGTGGCGGGGCGGTGTGGTCGTCAAAGCCGACGGACTAGCCGCCGGGAAGGGCGTTATCGTGACGCCCGGCGCCGAGGCGGCGCGCGCCGTCCTAACCGATTGGTATGGCAGCAGCAAGATTCCCGGTGGCGGCCTCGACGTGCTGCTCGAAGAACCGATTGCCGGTCGCGAAGTGAGCGTTTTTGCAATTTGCGACGGTCGCGCGATCGTTCCGTTCGCCGCTGCGTGCGATTACAAGCGGGCCGGCGACGGCGATACCGGACCGAATACCGGCGGCATGGGCGCCTACTCCCCGCCGGCTGGCCTTCCCGGCGATCTCGACACTCGCGTGCGCGAGCGCATTCTCGCGCCCTTGTTGCGAGGACTTCTTGCAGAAGGAGAAGAGTACGTCGGGGTCTTGTATTGTGGGCTGATGTGGAACGCCGATGGACCGCGCGTCATCGAGTTCAACGCGCGTTTTGGAGATCCGGAGACGCAAGTGCTTATGCCGCGCATCGGTGGCGATTTAGCGCTGCTCTTGCACTCGGCGGCGCGGGGCGCGATGGATCTCTCGCTGGCGACGGTTTCGCCCGAATGCTGCGTCGCCGTCGTTCTCGCGACCAGCGATTACCCGCGAAGCAGCACGGCGCTGCGGGCCCTCAATCCCGACATTTCGCTCCCGGACGGCTGTCAGGCATTCTGGGGAGCCTCGACGCTGGTCGATGAAACCGTCAGCAGCAGCGGCGGCCGCGTGCTCACCGTTACCGCGTTGGGCAAAAGTCTCGACGAAGCCCGGTCGCGGGCCTACGAGAGCGTCAAGGGATTGGCTGGGCGCTTAGGGAGCGCCGCATTGACCTACCGCACGGACATCGCGGCCGATCCTGCAACCTAGCGGCCGGGAAAGGGATAGTAGAAGACGTCATGGCTTTTGGCTTACAACCGCAAAACCAATACGGGCAACCGCTCGCGCCGGCGGTTCCTACCCGTTCGCTGCTGGCACAGGTGCTCGGAATCACGGCACTCGGCCTATGCATCACGGCGCTTGCGGCGTGGCGCTTCCAAGACCTAACGCCGGGTGTGGGCCTCATCGCGATGATCGTCGGCTTCGTGCTGCTCATCTCCATCAATGCCGTCCGCAGCAACGAAGCGTTATCGCTGCTGCTCTTTTATGCGTTCACCTTCTGCGAGGGCGTCGGCATCGCGCCGGTGATCGGGCAGTACGTCCGCGCCTTGGGTCCGGAGGTGGTGTACAACGCCGCCCTGACAACGGGGCTCGGCATGTTCGCGCTTGGGGCCATCGTGTACGCTACGGGGTTGGACCTGCGTCGTTTCCAAGGTATCTTCATGATCGCGCTGCTGGGCCTGGTCGTGCTCGGCGTGATCTCGATTTTCGTGAAGTTCATCCATCCGGAGACGTATGCATGGTTGACGCTCGCCATTTTTTCGGGTTTGGTCTTGATCGACTTCGCGCGGCTGCGTGCCGGCGGCGACGGATTGTCCCCGGTGCTGATGGCGACCAGCATCTACCTCGATGCGATAAATATCTTCCTCGCTCTGCTCCAGATTTTCGGGGGGAGGCGCTCTTCAGACTAGCGGACTGGTATAATGGCGTAAGATGTGCGGGATAACGGGGGTCTTCGCACCCGGACGCGACGCCGCGCGGCTCGCGTTTTTCGCGCTATACGCGTTGCAGCATCGCGGGCAAGAATCCGCCGGCATCGCCGCAGCCGATGGCGGCACGATCCGCTCGCACAAGGAGATGGGGCTGCTCGGCGCCATCTTCGACGAGGACATCTTAAGCGACCTCAGCGGCTACGTTGCGATCGGACACACGCGCTACTCGACGACCGGCTCCTCGATCGTCGTCAACGCTCAGCCGCTGCTCGAGCGCACGGAGCTCGGCGACTTTGCGTTCGCGCACAACGGAAACCTTACCAACACCGACGAGCTTCGCGAATCGCTCGCGCCGACGACGGTGATGCAGGCCACCTCGGATTCCGAAGTGATGGCCAAGCTGATCGTCGAGTCGAAGGGCACGATGCTGCAACGGATCGAGTCGGTGCTCGCGCAGGCGCGCGGTGCCTACTCGACCGTGCTCTGTACGCAAGACGAACTCTATGCGTTTCGCGATCCTTGGGGCGTTCGGCCGCTATGTCTGGGCAAACTCGGCGACGGCGGCTTCGTCGTGGCGTCGGAGTCGTGCGCGCTCGGCACCATCGGCGCGCAGTATGTGCGCGAGATCGAGCGCGGCGAGATCGTGCGCATCAGTTCAGACGGCTTGGAATCGTACCAAACGCCGGTAGAAGACGCGCAGCCGGCGCTCTGTACGTTTGAGTACATCTACTTTGCGCGGCCCGATTCGCAGCTCAACGACCGCTCTGTTTACATGGCGCGCTATGCGATGGGGCGTCAATTGGCCAAGGAGCACCCCGTCGACGCGGACGTCGTGATGGCGGTGCCCGATTCCGCAGTTGCGGGCGGCATCGGTTATGCCGCCGAGAGCGGGCTTCCGTATATCGAAGGCCTGATCAAAAACCGCTACATCGGCCGTACCTTCATCAGCCCGGATCAGAATATGCGCGCTCGCGGCGTGCATCTAAAATTCAATCCGCTCGTCGAGAATCTGCGCGACCGACGCGTGATCGTCGTAGACGACTCGATCGTGCGCGGCACGACCACGCCGCGGATCGTCGCGCTGCTGCGCGAGGCCGGTGCCCTGGAAGTGCATCTGCGAATCACCTCGCCGCCGATCAAGCACCCGTGCTATCTCGGCGTCGACATGGCGACCTATGCGGAGCTCATCGCCGCCAACTTCACGGTGGAAGAGATCCGAGCCAAGACCGGCGCAGATTCCTTGGGCTATCTCAGTCTCGCGGGATTGATCTCTTCGGTCGGACGAGACCGCAGCGAGATGTGCCTCGGCTGTTTCGTTGGCGAATACCCGAACGTGCCCGCCGCCCATCAGACGCACGCTTCGATAGCCTAGTACCAGGAGTCAAGACCAGGCGGTTCAAGGGCCTGGGCTCTGCGGCGCTACAGTCCAGATGAGTGACGCTGGGAAAGAGAATCGCCGCGCGACGCCGTGCTCTAGGATGGTCCCAGAACGAGTTGGCTCGCCGCGCCGAGGTCAATCACCCGACACTTTTCAAGATCGAGGCCGATCAGCGGCTGAATCCGTCAATCAGCATCGTCGTTCGCATCGCGCGCGCACTCGGGACAACCGCCGAGACGCTCTACGGTCTGGAGCGAGAAGAAGCGCGGCTTTTCGTCGAGGCCAACAAGTCGGCGATGTTCGTGGATGTTCGCCTGCTCGGGCGCAAGTCCAACGAAGCCGCGCGGGCCCGCGCCCAAAGCTTTATCACCACGGCGCTCGAGCGTGCCGGTGCTCGCGTTCGCGAGGCGCCCCCTAGCGATGGCGAGGACGCAAAGGAATCACCGTCGCCGGCGGAGGCCGGTCACTTAGCGACGGGCGGTCTTGCGCTGGTAGAGGAACTGCGCGCAATTCGGCGGCGGCTCGACGCGCTCGAGGGCTTTCGTCGGACGCAAGAAGGACGCGTTCGAAAGCGCGCATCGCGATAACCAAAGGGTCGGACCAGTCGTTCGTTTCTAACATGCCGCCACTGTAGCCCCGCAGAGTGCCAACTGGTGGGCACCGAGGATTTACTGCGGAAAAGTCCGGTCGCGCACTTCTTGTGCGTAGCGCTCCAGGGCTTGCGTCGCGACTTCCCCGACCTCGGCATACCGCTTGGCGAAGCTCGGCGAATGGGGATACATGCCAAGGATATCGTGGAGCACGAGCACTTGTGAATCGCAGTGCGGACCGGCACCGATGCCGATCGTCGGAATGGACAACATCTCCGTAATCTCGCGAGATATCTCGTAATCCACGACCTCGAGCACGATCGCATACGCGCCGCCGGCCTCGACCGCGCGCGCATCGTCAATTAACCGGTCGCGATGCGTGCGCATTTTGAAGCCCGGACCCAGTCCGGCCGTCTGCGGTGTCACGCCGATGTGGCCGACCACCGGAATGCCGGCCCCGGTAATCGCGCGGATGCGATCGGTTTGGTCGCGCCCGCCCTCGAGCTTCACCGAGCACGCTCCACCCTCTTTAACCAGTCGAATCGCGGAACGCAACGCGTCTTCGTTACTGACCTGGTAGGAACCGAAAGGCATGTCGGCCATGATGTGCGCGCGCGTCGTTCCGCGCACGACCGCCTGCGTGTGATAGAGAATGCTCTCGAGCGTAACCGGCGTCGTTTCGTCGAAGCCCAAAACGACGTTGCCAACGCTGTCGCCGACCAAGATGACGTCGATGCCGGCTCTTTCGACAAACTGCCCGAACGGCGCATCGTAGGCGGTGGCGATCGGAAAGATTGCTTTTCCCTTTCGGCGTTTGATCGCGCCCGCCGTCAAACGCCGTATCGCCGGATTCTTCTCCGGCTCGTACGGACGAGCGCTTTCGCCGCTCACACCTTCAGCTCAGGCGACCTCGCACCGTTGCCGGAGTGCCCTTCGCCTTTGTCATCCTGAACCTGTCGGAGGACATCCTGACCGGCGAGCGATTCGACGAGTGCGAGAAACGCGCGAACGGGCGTTCCGGTCGGGCCCTTCGCCAGCCAGAGCGAATCGTTGTCGAGATAGGCAGTCCCCGCGATATCGAGATGCACCCAGGGCGTCTTGTCGACGAACTCGCGCAAGAAGGCGGCGGCGGTTAACGTGCCGGCGGGACGTCCACCGGTATTCTTCAAGTCCGCAATGTCGCTCTTCATCGCGCTGGTGTAATCTTCGTAGTACGGCATTTGCCAGTAACGCTCGCCGGTGGGCTTGGCGGCCGCTAAGAACTGCGCGGCAAATGCGTCGTCATTCGTGACGGCGGCCGACGACGCGTGGCCGAGCGCGATCACGCACGCTCCGGTAAGCGTCGCGGCATCGACGATCTTGGTCGCGCCGAGTTTGTTCGCATAGCAGAGCGCATCGGCCAAGATCAAGCGGCCCTCGGCATCGGTATTGATGACCTCGATCGTCTTGCCGTTCATCGCCGTTACGATATCGCCCGGTTTGGTTGCTTTGCCTCCCGGCATATTCTCCGTCGCCGGAACGATGCCGACCACGTTGAGTTTAGGTTTCAGCTTTGCGATCGCGTACATCGCCGCAATTACGCCGGCGCCGCCGGACATGTCGTATTTCATGTCCTCCATTCGCTCGGCGGGTTTGATCGAGATGCCACCGGTATCGAACGTGATTCCCTTTCCGACGAGCGCGAGCAGCTCTTTGCTCGACGGATCTCCCGCGTAACGCATCACGATGAACTTCGGCGGCTGCGCGCTGCCTTGTGCGACCGAAAGAAAGGAGCCCATGCCTTCGCGGCTCGCCCGCGCTTCGTCGAGGACGTCGATCTCGAGTCCGTTTTGCTCGGCGACTTTCGCCGCTTCTTCGGCCAGCCGCGTCGGCGTCATCAAGTTGGACGGCGTGATCGCCAGCCGTCGGGCTAAGTTCACCGCGTCGCCCAACACGGTCCCACGGACGATTCCGCGCTCGAGTTCGGCTTCGTTGAGATCGCCGGCGATAACCGTTACCTCGGTCGTTACATTACGGCGATCGGGCTTCTCCTGGAAGAGCGTCGTCTCGAAGACACCGGTGACCGCGCCCTCGCTCACAAATGAAGCGCATGCGGCTTCCTGCCCTTGCGCCTGTACCGGCAGCGCGATAGCGATCTGCTCGACGTTGCGGCGACCCAGGTAACGCACCGCGCTGCCCGCATAGCGTGCGAGAAAGTGCGGTTCGAAGCGCGAACGCTCGCCGAGCGAAATCGCGAGAACGCGATGATACGGCTCGTCTTTTGCGTAAACGAGGACGTGCTCGCCAAGACGCCCTTGGATTTCTTTGGCGGCCAGCGCGTCGGCGATTACACCGCCGAGTTTGGCGTCGATCTCCTTGGCGACGCCTTCGAGCGAATTATCGGAGAAGAAGGGGAGGACGAGCGCTCCGGTGCGCACGTGACCGGGCGCATCGTGAGTAAGACGAACTTGCATGGTGGACCTTTCCGATGGTGAACTAGTGCAAGCCTATGGCAGAAAGCTGGGAGAATCCTCGTCCGGAGCAAAAAACCGCTTCGGATAGCTATGCGCGAGCCGGCGTTGATGTTAACGCCGGGAACGAAGCTGTCGCCCGTTACGCCCAGGTGCTCGGCCCGTGGCGCCACGCCGATCAACTCGAAGCCATCGGCGGCTTCGCGGGACTCTTTCGCGTCCCCGGCGACCGCAGCCGCGCACTCGTTGCGTCGACGGACGGCGTCGGTACGAAGGTTGTTATTGCGGCCGAACTCGGACGTTACGCGACGGTCGGCGCCGATCTGGTCAATCATTGCGTCAACGACATCCTCGTTTGCAACGCATCGCCGCTCTTTTTTTTGGATTATCTCGCAGTGGGGAAGCTCGACCCTGCGGTGGCTGCCGAGATCGTAGGCGGATGCTCGCAAGCCTGCCGCCGTCACGAGTGTGCGCTCCTTGGCGGCGAAACGGCTGAGATGCCGGGACTCTATCACCCGGCGCATTTCGATCTCGCGGGAACGATCGTAGGTATCGTGGAGATTGAAGCGCTCGAGAAGCTGGGCGGCGCCGACCCGGGCGACGCGATTATCGGCTTGCCTGCGGTCGGCCTCCATACGAACGGCTATTCGCTCGCACGCTCGTTGATTGGGCCTGGCGAATGGAACGCTCCGTTCGACGATGGAACGTACGCCGACGCGCTGCTTGCCGAGCATCCGTCGTACTTTCAATCCGTACGCGCAATCCAAGGCGTCGCGCACGTCAAGGCGATGGCGCACATCACGGGCGGCGGATTGCTCGAAAACGTTCCTCGCACGCTGCCCGAGAACGTCAAAGCGGTTCTCGAACAGCAGCGCTGGAGCGTTCCTCCGATTCTTGCGGAGCTCGTGCGACGCGGCGAGTTGGGCGAGGAACGATATCGCATCTTTAACATGGGCGTGGGCTTCACGCTCGTCGTGCCCGTCACCGATGCGGCGGCGGCGATCGCCGCGGTTCCCGGCGCGAAGGTCGTCGGTTGGATCGAATCGCGTATCGGCGAGGAACCGCGCGTCGTCGTTCATCCCTGACGTGCGGGCGCTCTCCAACCTCATCGTCGATCTATCCACGATATCCGGCGACGAGCCCGCAATGCGGCCGGAGGTTGCCGATGATCGTACGCTGGCATGGATCGACGAGGCCTTCAGCGCGACGTGGAGCTCGGAAGCCACGGCGGGCGTCAATATCGTCGTGCGCCGTGAGGACGCACCAATCGGCTTCGCCACGCTCGATGCGCGAGAGCTAAAGTATCGCTGGCTCAACGGGCTCGCACGGGAACGCGACGTCGGGCTCTTCGGTCCCTTCGGCGTCGTTGGAGAAGAGCGCAAAACCGGACTGGGGACCTTCATTTTGCGCCGGGCGCTGCAAGAGTTGCGCGAACGCGGATATGCGCGCGCCTTGATTCCCGCAGTAAGCGGTGAAGGGCTCCTCCGGTATTACGCCGATTCCGTGGGCGCGGTACTCGCAGAGGAGTTCGATCGAGGCTCGCTCCTCGCGCCGCCACCGCGCACGGTGGTAATGGCGTCGGGCAACGGGAGCAACTTTCAAGCCGTCGCTGATGCTTCTCACGACGGTAGCCTTCCGATCGAGATCGTGGCGCTCGTGAGCAACGATGCACGCGCGTACGCGATCGAACGAGCGCGCGCGGCCGGTGTCGGCGTGCACGTGGTAGAGTGGCGTCGCAAGGAAGAGGTGCGCGCGCGGTATGACGAGCGGCTGCTCGAAGCGGTACGTTTCGAAAAGCCGGACCTCGTGCTGCTGCTGGGCTGGATGCATCTGCTTTCGGATGCGTTCGTGGCGGCGTTTCCCCAGATGCTCAACCTTCATCCGGCGTTTTTGCCGCTCGATCCGAGATGCGATGACGTCGGGCTCCCTGACGGTACGCGTATCTCGGCATTTCGCGGTCCGCACGCCGTGCGCGATGCGCTTGCCGCCGGCAGCCGTTGGGTAGGAGCGACGGTTCATCGCGTAACGCCCGCAACCGATCGGGGCCCAGTACTCGCGCGAAAACCGCTGCGCGTCGGGGCGGGAGAACAAGAGGCATGCGTGATGGAGCGCCTGCACGCCGTGGAGCATCGCTTGGTCAAAGCTGCGGTTACGCGCTGGCTTTTCGAGCGCCCGGCTTAGGATCAGCAGCTCGAACTTACCCTCCCCTTTCAATTATCGTTAACTTGGGTTATTATTCCTTGGACTTGTTAGCGTAGGTCATCTTTCTGTATGCAGGAGGCCCCTCTTCGTGAACTGGGAGTTGGTTTTCATCGGCCTAGTCGTTGGCACGATCGTCGGCCTAACCGGGGTTGGCGGCGCCGCAATCATGACGCCGTTGCTCGTGTTGGTGCTGAAGGTAAATCCGTTGGTCGCCGTCGGAAGCGACTTGCTCTACAGCGTGCCGACGAAACTGTTCGGCGCCTATCTGCACAACCGGCAACGCACGGTGAACTGGCAGATCACGATCACCCTCCTCGCCGGCGGCATACCGGCGGCCCTTGTCGGGGTCGGGCTTCTGTATTATTTGAGAACCCACTTCGACATAAAGCTCATAACGTTGTGGACGCGTCACACGATCGGCGGCGCGCTCTTCTTGGCCGCGGCCATTATGGTCGCACGGCCGCTTTTCAATCGCGGCCGCGTCGAAGATTCGAGCGGATTCGCGTGGGTCGGCTCGCAGCGCTTGCGCGTCGCCGCGATCGGCGCGGTCGTCGGCCTGATCGTTACGATCACCTCGATCGGCAGCGGCTCGATCACGCTGCCGTTGCTGACGCTCGCGCTGCCGGGCGTCGGCCTCGCCGAGTTGGTGGGTTCGGACATCGCCTACGCCGCGTTTCTGATTCCCACCGCCGCGGCCGGTCGCTGGACGATGGGCGACGTGAACCTGCCCTTGGTCGGGAATTTGTTGCTGGGCTCGTTGCCGGGTGTCTACATCGGTAGCAAACTTTGCGGACGAATGCACCAGCGTTGGCTGCGCCCGGCAGTGGCGCTGACGCTGGTTTTCGTGGGCACGCGTCTCATCTAGGGTAGCCGGCGCGGCTTACTTTGCGTTGAAGGCCGTGCAGTATCCGTTCGGTGAGATAACGCCGTCGACTACTTTGCACGTTCCGTTCGCGTCGGGCGTCGCGCCTGGAATGAAGAAGGCACACTTCGAGCATTGTTTGTCGCCGTTCGGCTTCGTCTGATATTGGACCGCCGACTGCGCGACCTTCGTATCGTCGGCTTTTGCGACTTCCGTGACGAGGGTAGCGAGAGCCGGCAGCACGATCATGCCACGAACGAAGGCCCCGCGGGTCGGTTTACTTCCAAAGCCACTCATCCAAGTCGATCCTTTCGAGAACGTCTCTCCGGGCATGATAACCTCCGGCAGTTGTTTGTGGGGCTCCGATGCGCGAGGATCGTAACCTGAATTTCTGAAGAATGCGTGAAAGCGCTAGACGGGCGGAGCGTTCACTCCGGCCGTCGCGTAGAGCGCGCGCGTGTCGTACATCACGCCGCCTTTGATGGTCGTACCGACCTTGCGCAGCTGCGATATACTCTCCAGCGGATTCCCGTGCACGATGATCGCATCGGCGAGCTTGCCGGGACGCAGCGAACCCAGGGAGTCGTCCATGCGCATCACGCGGGCGGGCACGATCGTCGCCGCCTGAAGCACCTGCGCGGGCGGAATGCCGGCCTGCGCGTAGAGCTCGAGTTCGTGTACCAGGTCGAAGCCGGGCAGCAAGTCGTCGGTGCCGGCTACGATGCGTACGCCGTTGGAATGGAGCAGGGCGATCATCTCGAGATAGGCCTTCGCGGAGGCGCGGTACTTGGCGTCGAGCCCCGGGCCGAGCGGCAGTCCGATCGTTGTCAGGCCGCGCGTCACCTGCGCCGGCAGCCAGTCGGCGATCTCCACAAAACCTGTCGAGGCAATGTCGCCGGTTCGGGTCAGCGTCTCCGTGTAGAAGAGGCCGACCGTCGGATCGCTGACGATGTCCTTGGCTTTGAGCATCGCAATGAAGTCTTTGACGGGTTGACTCTTCAAATCGACCGTGCCGGCGCGTTGCGCCGTCGCCGTGAGGCGAATCGGCGTCTGCGTACGGTCCTTTGTGTCCGGCATGAAGTTTAAGAATAGGAAATTGATGTGCTGGATCTCATCGAACCCTTCGTGCACTGCATCCTGCGCCAGCATCCCGGCAGGGATGTGACCGCTGACGCGCATTCCCAGTGAATGCGCTGCCTTCACGATGGTCGGAACGAGCTTGGGATCCATCGAGCTGTAGATCTTGATTTGCACCGCGCCGAGCTTCTTCCAATCGCGCACTTGCGCGATCGCCTCCGTGACGGTGCTCGTCGTCGTCCCGATGGGCGCGGTGTATTTCCCGGTGCCGTCCATTAGCCCCGCAATAATGACGCGTGGACCTACCAGCTCTCCGCTTTCGTATTGGGCCTTCGTTTTTGCAATATAGTCCGGGCTGTTGCCCGGATCGCGAATCGTAGTGACGCCCTCCGCCAGCAGCCGTGGTCCAAAGTCGGCGAAGAGATGCATGTGCATGTTCCACAGGCCCGGCAGAATTGTTTTTCCACTGCCGTCGATGCGCCGTGCGTCACTCGGGATGCTCGACTCGGCCGTAGTAACCGCGACGACCCGCTCGCCGTGGAAGATCACGGTTGTGTTGGGAACGAGGGTGCCGGCCTCCGAGTCGAATAGGCTGGCGCCGGTAATGGCGATGGCGGTACCGGAGCGCTGCGGCAGCGTGCGAGCGATTTGACGTCCGAGCTCGGCGACGCGCTCGTTCTGAACGTCGAGCAACTGTGGCAACGCCGAGCTCCAGCCGCTGCGAATAACGGCACCCCAGCCGCCGCCCGACATGAAAAGCTCGCCGCTGTCATCGAGCCAAAGCGCAACGGGCGTAAAGTCAAGGCCGTTTGCCTCGTACATCGTTACGTGTTTGCTCGTCCGTCCGTTGCTGACCACGAGCGTCCTGACGGCCGCGACGTTCGTTACACCGCTCGGCCAAAGTTGCAGCGACGCGGTGCCCGCTCGCAGCGCGGCGCGGACCATGATCGCTCCCTCCTCAGGCGATCCGTCCATGCTGATATAAAAGCGCGGCGCCGAGTACGGCTGGGTCTCTCGCTCGGCAGCGTTCTTCCAGGCTGCCGTGCCTTTGCGCGCGACGAAGCGTTCGTCGACCGTAACCCTCATATAGTTGTATCCCGTCGTACGCAGCTTCGAGATAAAGCCGGCGTCATCGAGCGAGATCGTGCTGTAAAGCGTCGGGCCGCGCCCGCGATCGATGAATTGGAAGCGGACGTCGAGCGAGCCGTCCGGCAAACAAACTGTTTGTTGGGAGCCCTTGACGACGCCCGAGGAGACAAAGTCGTAGGTCGCGACGCTGCTATAGCGCTTCGCTATCGCGAACGCCGGCGATGTGCAGACGTAGGCGGCGGCCGCCCCGACCATCGAGAGCCAGTCGCGCCGCCGGATCGGCAGCTCCCCGGCCATGCAGGAATGACGACCAGGCGAGAGCGGCAACCCGAACAAGGTCGAGCCGCGATGAAAGTGGGACGAACACATCCTGAAAACCAGCCTTTCCGCCCTCGAAGGACTCGCTACAACCGCGTACGACGCACGTTCGTGGAGACGACGAGCATACTTCTAGAGTCGCCGCGCGGACTGGTTCTCACCGAAGAACGCGCGGTCAAGGAGGCATCTGTTCCGAGCTAGATTATCCCGCTGCTCCTACCGCACGCGTGGACGACCTGGACGATCCGTGCCAGCGATCATTTGTAGAATACGCGGATTTTCCAGCGCACGGCAACCGTCGCATCCCTTATTGAGAAAAACGCCCGTAAAACCAGGCGTTCTTTGGTGGAGGCAAGGAGACTCGAACTCCTGACCCTTACGCTGCCAGCGTAATGCTCTACCAGCTGAGCTATGCCCCCGTCGGCCTCAAGCCGCCCCACTTCATGACGTGAAGTACGACTCCTCCGCTCGCCGTCCCGAGCCTTTGACTCGGCGCTTCGCGCCTCGCTCGGGACTGCGCTTCGCGCAGGCGCTGAGGACGAAGGATGACATGAGCAATCGCGTAAACGAATAAGCCTCACGCTACGGGGATGTAGCTCAGCTGGTAGAGCATCTGCTTTGCATGTAGAGGGTCTGGGGTTCGAGTCCCCACATCTCCACAATAAAATCTTTACGAATGTACGGGTTGCCGCAATGGTCGCGCTTGCGACGCAGTAGCGAACCCCCGCGCGCCTCAGTGGATTGAATCTTCGACCGAGGGTTGACGAAAAAGGCCGTTCTGCCGGTCCTATGAGGATCCAAGCTAAGCAAGCTTGCGAATGATGCTCTAATCAGCAGGAAAGCGTCTTCGTTAAATGGCAAGCAACCACTTTCCGTATCTATTTAAAGGAGTTTAAACGTGCGTTTTACCAATCTTTGCGCGGCCAGCGCGATTGCGGCGAGCTTGGTGCTCTCCGCGTGTTCCAGCAGCAGCGGCGGCTCGCAAGCGCTCCCCACGGGCTCGCAAGCAGCAGCAGCCCGGATGTCCCATTCTGCTCACCTGACCGTGGTCGGCGCCCGGCCGTTCACGGGGTCGTGCGATACCTCGGTCTACATTACTTGCATCACCGTGAAAAAAGGCTCCCCGGTCACGCTCGAACTTTGCTACAACGCCGATGGTAGCGGTTGCACCTCAGGGTCCTTCCCCTCGCTGACGTGGTACGAAGGCATCTATTCCGTCAGTAAGGACAAGCTCTACCGCAAGATCGTCGGGTCGTTCTACCCGAACCCCGGCAACCCGAGCGACGACACGATCGCCGCGAAGAAGAAGGTCAAGAATAGCCACGGCGTGGTGAAGTACTTTCAATACATCGAGGGTTGCCTCTACACCAGCGATTGCCTCACCGGCTACATCGGGATCGCTACTCAGTAGAAACCCGGAGCCCATCCGTAAGTTCGGCTACTCGGGAGGCCCGGCATCTGCCGGGCCTCTTTTAGTCGTCGCCGAGGATGTTCGCGGGCCTGCCATGCGTTGAGGACGAGCGTTCCAGCTGCATCCAGTACGACGCCGGCTTGCCGCCTGGGATACTTTTGAACGCCCGTGGCTTCTGTGCGTAGTCGAACGCGTCGGTCGCGGGATCGTTGGCTCGCTTGTCGCTCTTCGCGAGTTTCGGCAACGCGAAGTTGTCTTCTATAAAGCGCAGAACGCTCGAGGTTTCGTATTGGACGTGCGATACGTAGCCTTGCTTGGCGTACGGCGAGACGATGAGCAACGGCACGCGAAATCCCAAGCCGTCGTAATCTTCATACACGGGCGGCACGGGATCGAACCATCCGCCCCAATCATCCCATATGACGAAGATTGCCGTCGATTTCCAAAGCGAACTCGTCCCGATGGCGTTGACGACGCTCGCAACCCAAGCAGGACCGTCGCCCATGTTCAAGACCGCGTGGTCGGATGCCTCAAAGGTTGGCGCGATCCACGTGACGTTTGCGAGCTTCCCTTTGGCGACGTCGGTCAAGAACGCAGACTGTGGGCTGATGACGTTGGTCTTCCAATCGGGCCCGTTGAAGATTTTTTGGTCGGCCTGGTAGGACGACCAGAGACCGCCGTCGCCGTCTGGCGTCCCCGCGTAGAAGCGCCAAGTTAGTCCGGCGGAGTCCGCTTCGCCGCCGATCGTAGGGTTTCGAAAGCATGCCGGAATGCTGGGTCCGTCGACCCGCTGCGCGGTCAAGGTCGCGACCGTATCCTGCCGTCCGCCCTCGCATCCCCAAGTCATGAGCGGATAATCCACAGCGCGACTGGCAAATGCTGCGACGGCGTACTGGTGCGCAACAAAGCTGCCGTCGAGGTTCGATGCGAACGTGTGATCTGCGAGCACGTATTCTCGCGCGATCGCCCAATACGGTCTAATCTCACTCTTCGGCACGTATGCATATGCGGGGTTGGTGGGATGCCCTCGGGTTGCAAGCTCCTCGTTCCAGCCATCCATCTTGCAATCGGTTCCGGGTAGCTTTCCGGTGCCGTCGCAAGCGGCAAAGAAACCGATCGCATCGTGCGCCAGGTCCCAATCCGTAACAAGGCCGATTGGCTGCAGGGCGATCTTATTTCCATACTCATCGTGGCCGTAGCTTCGCGTCGTTGCGCCGGGATAGCCCATGAACAAATTGTTGAACGAGCGGTTCTCTTGTATGACGAAGACGACGTGCCGTATCGGTGTCGTAGGAGCGTCAACGGTTGCGAGACGCGCGGCGGCCGGCATGCCCGCGGCCGAGGAGTCGGTGCCGCGGCAGCCGGCGATTGCGCAAGTCAAAACCATAGCAAGCGTACCGATCCGTCCAGTCGTCATCCGTGGTAGTTTCGAGAGCCGCAGGTGCGATACTTCGCCTGAGGCGAAGGAAAACTACGCAATGATTACCGGTATGCACGTGATTCTCTTTAGCCGGCACGCGGAGGAAGTACAGAAGTTTCTCGGGGACGTGCTGGAGTTGCCCTCCGTTGACGCCGGCGAAGGCTGGCCGATCTTTGCGGCACCGCCGGCGGAGATTGGCGTGCACGCGACCGATGGCGAGCCGGAGCACGAGATCTACCTGATGTGCGACGACGTCAGCACGACGGTGGAAAAGCTTGGCGCGCGAGGCATTCTAACCGACGGTCCCATTACCGACCAGGGCTGGGGTCTCGTGACGACGTTGATCCTCCCGGGAGGAGAGCGAATCGGGCTCTACGAGCCGCGCCACCCATCGCCACTTTCATAACTTCCGTAACGACAAACGAGGTAACACTTTCAAGTGAGTATTTTAAGATCGGCCAAGTACGCCATCGGCGTATCGGCAGCCGCCGCAATCCTCGCCGCCTGTAACGGCGGCGTTTCGCAACTGGCTTCCCCCGACTCCCAGGCAATGGGTCGTCCCTCTACGCTGCGAAACGGCGGCGCGCTCGTCGTTCATTCTAATCGCGTCCACTCGTGGATGGATTCCTCCGCGAAGAACGGTAGTCTGCTCTACATTACCGACGCCGGCACCAACACCGTCGTCGTCTATTCGTATCCGAAGCTCAAGGTCGTAGGAACCCTCACCGGCTTTACGAATCCGCAAGGCGATTGCGTCGACAAAGCAAACAACGTTTGGATCGACAATACCCAAACGTCGCAGTTAATCGAGTACGCGCACGGCGGCACGACGCCGATCGCGACCTTAAACGACCCGAATCAGTATCCGGTGGGCTGTTCTTTCGATCCGACGACCGGGAACCTCGCCGTTTCGAACTTCTACAGCACCAGCGGCCCTCCGGGAAGCATTTCCATCTTCAAGAATGCGTCGGGAGCGCCGGCCGTCTATACGCCGCCGAACTTCGCGGTCGTCTACTATTTGGGATACGACCCGCAGGGCCGCCTCTATCTCGACGGCATCGACAGCGGGAGCGCGTTCTTGTTCGCGTCGTTTAATGGAACCGAGTTCAAGAGTATTATGCTCGACCACCCGATCGGCGGCCCGGGCGCCGTTCAGGCCATTGGAAAAGACATCGTGGTCGGCGACCAGACCAATGGTGCCAACGCGGCTTACCGGTTCGCAATTCGGGGCTCGACCGGAAAGCTCGTGCACGCGACGCCGCTTACCGGCGCGCACGACATCGTCCAATTCTACGTTCTCAAGAAGGCCCTGGTCGGCGGAGATTTCAATCCCAGCGGATCCACGGCCGACCGATTCGACTACCCTGCGGGGGGAACGCCCACAAAAACAGCTCCCGGTCTCAGCGCACCTATCGGCGCGGTAATCAGCCGGTAGTCCATAGGGACGAGGAAGGCCCAAGGCCGCAGAGAACCCGGGGGGACTCAAGTTTAGGGGGCCGAGTACCCTATGAGTTCCGTTCACACCACACCAAAAATTGGAGGATTACTTCTCGTGCAAAAATACTCAGCAATGCTCGGGGTGGTAACCGCGGGTGCGGCAATCGCGCTGCTCTCTGCGTGTTCAGGCGCCGGATCTCAAGGCGCAAGTTCGACCATTCCCGGCTCCGGCATCAGCCAGAGCCTTCAACGCTCCGACCTGTCTCGCGCAGGCATCTCTCCCAAATACCTGGCAGAGGCGCGGCTGATGAAGTCGCTAAGTCGTGGCGTAAACCCCGCCAAACACAAGAAAGCAGCCGACCTCTTCGTTTCCGACTTCGGCACCGGTGCGGTCGAAATTCTCGCCAATAAGACTTGGACGAATACCGGCAGCATTAGCTCAGGAATCGACGGACCCGACGGCAACTGGGTCGACAAAAAAGGCAATCTCTATGTCGCCAATTACGCGGGAGCCGATATTACCGAATATGCCAAGGGCACAACCTCGCCGAGCTTCACCTATGGCGGCGTGGAAGACCCGGTCGCCGTTAGCACGGACTCTAAAGGAAATGTCTACGAGGGCGACTTCGAAGGAAGTTACGTAAGCGAGTTCGCTCAGGGCAGCAGCTCGATCATCGCGCAGTGCTCGCCGGGCGGCGAGGTCGAAGGCGTGGCCGTCGATAAGAGCGGCGACGTGTTCGTCGCTTATTATTCCTCAGCCGAAGGTGGCAAGATCGCCGAATATACGGGCGGCCTTAGCGGTTGCTCAGCCACCACGCTCGGCGTGACGGTCGAGTTCCCCGGCGGTATGGTTCTCGACAAGAAGGGGAACCTCGTCATATGCGACCAGGACGCTGACGCGGTCGATATCATCGCACCGCCGTACAGCAGCGTAACCAAAACACTGGGATCTGGATATACCGATCCGTTCCACGTCACCATCAACAAGAAGAACAAACAGGCGTACGTGGCCAACTACGGTGGCGAGGACGTACTCGTCCTGAGCTATCCTGCGGGCTCGACCAAGGCGACGCTAAACTCGTCGAATGGCCTCTCTATCCCGGCAGCCGCCGTCGACAGCTCAAACTTCAATCCGTAAGCTGTAACGGCAACCAAAGGGAGGCACCTCGCGGTGCCTTCCTTTTCTTTTCTGCCTGCCAAAAGGCCGCGGGGTAAACGATGGACCGTGGATGAAATAATCGACGTGGTCGTCAAGCCTGGATCGCACAAACCAGGACTTTCGAATGAGGACGGGACGCTCGTTCTACGCGTGCGCGAACGCGCGATCCATAAGCGCTTTGCGATTCACCGGGGTGCGTGTGGCTTCGTGGCAGCCGTGTTGTTGCTGACCGGCACCGCACTCTCGGCGGAACCGACGATGCGCGAAGTTCTTACGTCCTTGTACGCGGTGCACGACCTCTCCGCGGTCGACCTTTCTCCAACTGGAGGGGCTATCGTTTGGCAAGAAAGCTTCCACAGTGCGCGTCACTTGCTCGATTCTGCACGAATGAACGCGCTCTATCTGCAGCGGGTTACCGGCGGTGCGCCCGTACGCATTACCGCGGGCACGCAGGCCGCCTTTTCGGATGAAGAAGACCCCGTCTGGTCGCCCGATGGCAGCGCGATTGCCTTTCTATCGGACGCGCGATCGAAGGGGCAGCCTCAACTCTGCGTTGCCGATGGCGACGGGACGCACGTGCGCCAGATCGGCAAACTTAGCGGTAACGTCGCACGCTTGACGTGGTCGCCCGACGGCAAGACGCTGGCAGTCCTTTATGTTGCCGGCGCTCACCGTAAGACCGGCGCGTTGGCGCCGGGCGCGCGCGATGTCGGCGTCATCGGGACGATCGTCGACGAACAGCGGCTTGCCGCGATCGACGTTGCAACCGGTGCGATGCGTTTGCTCACGCCAGCCGACACGTACGTCTATGAATACGGCTGGTCTCCCGACGGCCGGGCGATTGCCGTGACGTACGCAAAGGGAAATGGCGACAACAACTGGTGGGTCGCGCGTCTGGCGCGGGTCGACGTCGCCACCGCGACGATGCGAGATCTCTTTGCGCCGCCTTTTCAGTTGAACGATCCACAGTGGTCTCCCGATGGAAATCGCATCGCTGCGATCGGCGGCATCATGAGCGACTTCGGGTCGACGGGCGGCGATCTGTATTTGGTCGATGCAAACACGGGTCAGGCGCATGACGCAACGCCCGACGCGACCATCTCAGTACAATCCTTGCGCTGGAACGATGCGTCCAGTCTCGATCTCGTCGCGCACGTTCCCGGCGCGATGCACTTGTTGCGGCTCGACATAGCGTCCGGCAGGCTCGCTACGCTCACCGACCGTGGCGAATCGATCGGAAGCTGGTCGAGCATACGGGGCGGTTCCATGATAGCGCTCGTGCGGTCGTCCTTCGACGACCCGCCCGAAGTTTGGGCTGGTTCGCCTTCCTCGCTGCGCCGGATTTCCAACCGGAATGCCGACGCGGTTCGGCTGTACGGCAAGGCCGTCTCGCTGCGATGGACAAGCGGCGGCTTTTCCGATCAAGGATGGCTGATCTATCCGCTGGATTACGACGCGGGCCGCACCTATCCGATGGTGACCATCGTCCATGGAGGGCCGTCGGCGCAGTCGCTTCCCTCCTTCGCCAATCGCAACGTCAGCGGACTCTCCTCGCAAGGCTACTTCGTTTTCATGCCCAATCCGCGCGGCAGTTTCGGTCAGGGAGAAGTATTCACACGCGCCAACATCAAGGATTTCGGCTACGGCGACTGGCGCGACGATCTCGCGGGCCTCGACGCGGCCATCAAGGCTGCACCGATCGACGCGAACCGCCTAGGACTCATGGGCTGGAGTTACGGCGGCTACATGGCGATGTGGGGCGAGACGCAGACGGCTCGCTTCAAGGCAATCGTCGCCGGCGCCGGCATCGTCAACTGGCAGTCCTATTACGGACAGAACAAGATCGACCAGTGGATGATTCCGTTCTTCGGCGCATCGGTCTATCACGATCCGGGCGTCTATGCAAAGAGTTCGCCGATCACGTTCATCGAGCAGTCGAAGACGCCGGTGCTGATCTTACAAGGCGAGCGCGACGAGGAAGTGCCCGCCCCTCAGGCCTTCGAGTTTTGGCACGCGATGAAAACGCTGGGCGTCCCCACGAAGCTAATCGTCTATGGCGGCGAAGGGCACGGACCGCAGCAGATCTCCAATCAAATCGACATCTTGGAGCAAACACTTGAATGGTTCAATCACTACTTGCTGCCGTCAAACCATCCATGACCTCTCGTAGCGCGAGCTAGATTCCCGCGCCTAGTCGCTGCGGCCGTAAAAGCGCTTCCCCATTTTGCGACAGTGATCTTGGCTGCCTTCGGGAAGGTAAGGACAAGGCAGCATGTCCGGCGCTTCACCTTCCCAGCCCGAACTCCGGAACTCGTGTCCGTCGTCGCAGCGATAGTCGGCGTGTTTTGGCGCGATATACGTCATACACGGCCTTTTCGACGTAGGCCCGGCGAGAGCATCCACGCTATTCGGGGATCTCGAATAGCCGGTTGAAGTGTACGAGCCTCAAGACGCGCATGACGCTCCCGCTCGCACCAAGCAGAGTTATCGGATGTTCTTTGAACCGTTGACGAAGTTTTACAAGTTCGCTCAAGAACGTGGAATCGACGTAGGTACATTTGGTCAGATCGATGACCGCCGGGCCGTCCGAGCGCAACGCCTCAAACAACGATGCGATGGCTTCTTTCTGGCTGACGTCATATTCGCCGTCAAGTTCGATGCGGCGAATGCTGCCTGTCTTTCCCATTTGCGGCTCTCTCTCGCAGATATGCGTGATGGCCGGCGCTGTCTATCGGTCAAGACGTATGGTGTACCTAGAAACGGTTACACTTCTTCGACTATTAGTCCTGCAGCTCACAGGCTACGCAGCGTTTCAGAGCCGACGCCGGCTGCACTTATCTGCGAAGCAGCATTGAAAGTTTTGACATGAGGAGCTTCCAGGCAAATCCGGGAGGGTACATCGCGGAACTTGGAATACCCGTCGGGATCCGGGCATTCTCAGGCTTAAATTTCGTACAAATACGCCATTGCAAGGGAGGTATGTCGTTCTGAAGTCGAGCTCGATACACCGGTACCCAGTGCCTTGCATCATCAAATCGCATTACCATAGCCGTATTGCAGCAGGTGGCGACGACTCGGCTCGTAGGCGATTTCTCCTCGATCTTATAGCTTTTTAGAAGCTCGGCACCCTTAGAATATTTTATGCGATCTTTACGATAGAGAATATAGGCGGTGCCGCCATCTGGATCTAGAATTGGATCAGCCTTCGCCAATGCCTCAATCTGGCCGGAGCCTTTTTGGCACGAGTCGCAGTAGCAGACCACACATGTAATGGGAGTACCAAAAACTTCGATTTCTACGCTTCCGCACGAGCAACGAGCGCTTCGCTTATCAGCAGCTTCAGAGATTGCACTGAATCCGGGATTCCCCATATGGCGAGTGCATTCGATCCGGAGTCGACGGTCCCCGTCGTTTCACGTCGTCGCGCGTTCTTAGAGTCAACGTCCGGAGACACATCCTGGGACCCCTTGGATTCAACGATTGTAAATTTAGAACGTTGCGTTGGGCGACTCGGCCACGCCTAACGCGTACGGGACACGGAACTGCTTGACCAGTCCCCCAGAGGGATACGAGTAGACTGACACCAATCCGCAAGCATGCTTTGGAGGGTGGCAGTAGGAGTTTGCCCACACTTCGTTGCTGCTAGAGAGCAGGTTCTCTTTCTTGTTAAGGGACAAACCCGAAGTATTTTGTCCGCTGTACGCGACGAGGAGCTTCGCAGAGGCGTAGGCGTACGGCGGCGCGACAACCCAGATGCTGCTAGGATTTCCATTGACATATCCTGGGGAGACAGCAATCAAGTTGCGATTCTTATCGATCACTATGTCTCTCGGTATGTTAATAAGCGCGCCCAGCAGTGTTGGCGTTTTTGATCCGTTCTTGAATTTCTCGAATTCGTTGCTCCCGCAATAGCAGGAGATAAATATGTCGCCGCGGCTGTCGACGGCGACGCCTTGCACAAAGCCTACCTCACCGACGAAGTATCGCTTCGAGATCGTATTTCTGCACTGCGCGAACTTGTCGATGTAACCGTAGCCATAAGTGTCGTCGTTATCGTAGACATAGACGTTGCCGGCATCGTCGGTCGCAACGTTGATCGGACCGACGAGTCGAGAGGAGTAGGTGCAGGCCGGCGAATTGCCGCCGGGCGCATACTCCGTTACGGTCGGCCCACTGTAGTTCGCAACGTAGAGATTGCCGGCTTTGTCGATCCAAAGGCCCGCCGAATTGTTGACGCCGCTGGTGATACTATTGATTGGCCCGTACGACTTATTGTCGAACACCTCTATCGACGCACCATAGGAGACGAAAAAAGTGTGCTGGACCTTAGCTGGTGCCGGCTGAGGCATGTTCGAACTAATAAAGGCGGGAGTTGGGGCCAGTGAGTTGTCGCATCCCGCGAGCAACATCCAAGCCATGCAGCTTACGAGCGCGTAGCGGCCAAAAACGGAAATGCTCATTGCGTGCCTCTTTGAACGGAACGGGACGGCGACCTAGATGCTTCGACCCAAGCCGCACAGCTGCCTTAGGTCGGGAATGCGTTCACCGGGCGCACAAACAGATTAACGAGGATAAATATGGCTACGATCGCGACCGTCACAAAGAGCCAGCGAGTGAACAACCGCCGACCGCGCCATTCGGGCTGGAGCAGCCATACCGCAACGGCAAAGAGCGTCGGCACACCGAATGCGTGCTACGCCGAGCGTTGTACCAACGTCGTGATGCCGAGCGTCTTGCGGGCGAAGATGGGCGTTTTCAATCTACTAGGGTTCATAAATGGCGGGAACATCGGGTGTTGGCGTTCGTTTACAAGAAATGGTGCCTTCGCGCGGCCGGCCGTCATCGAAGGTGATAGCAATGGTAAGCCGCGTCGCCGACGGGCGGATGTACCGTTCGGTCACTGGGATGATGCGCCCATCCTTTTCGCGATTCTCTCCGCTAAAACTCAAACCGTCGCTCGAGACGAGCGTTTCGTCGCCGCCGGCATGAGCCAAGCCGCCGCCCTCGTTGGTGTAGGCCGAAAAATTCGGCCCAACACTGGAACTGTAGAGCGTGCGGATGAAAAAGCCGTCCCCGGTCATCACGCGGGTTAACATATTGCCGGCGAACGGCGTGAAGGTTACCGTAAAGGTTCTGGGATAGGCGGGAAAGCCGGGCATCGCGAGTGCGTCCGCTGTGCACTGCCACGGGTCGCCCAGCAGCGGCGCGAAGACCAGCATCTCGCGTCTTATGCCGATGTCTGTGGGCTGGGGCACATTGGGCGCTACCACTAAGACGTGGTTCGGCAGCGGTTGTGCCTTCGTCGTTACGAGCAGCGGCGCTTGATGCGCGGGACCGATGGTAAAGTGCACGGCACCGCCGTTCTCTCCCGAGACGGTCGTCCACGGGGTGTTATCCGGGCCGAATGACGGGCCGCGCGTCCAGGCCTCGTAGTTCGGCAGGTCAATCACCGCAACGCGGTCGTCGCTGGTGATACGGATAAGCTTCGAATCGTTGACCCAAACGGCGCCGTCGCGCGCCATCGTGAGAGGGAAGGGCTGCGGCATTGCGGCGATTACGAGAATCGGCGGGGCGAGCACGATCTTATGAACGCGGCCATCCGGATGCACGTGGATCACGTCGGTCCACGTCGATGCCCAGAGTGATCCGTCGGCTCCGACGGCGCGGATCTCCAACGCCGCACCGTCGGGCGACAGCCTGATAGGCGCATGCACGAAGTTGCGATGAAAGCGCGGCAGGCCTTTCAATTCGAAGAGTCCATCGCGCGTGTCCTGATAGACTCGGCCATCGGGCGCCGCAATTAGGTCGCCATGTGCGACGTCGTTCGGAACCTCTTCGACTTGGCGAGTTCGCGGAAGGTAGGCGTATACGGTTTTGTTGTCACCGTATACGTGGGCGAACCAAACCGTTCCGTCGCGATCTTGAGCAGCGGTTACATTATAGCCGGACGAGATGCCGTCCGCGAAATCCACTTGTTTGCGAAACGCGATGGTACCGTCGGCGCGAACGCCCAGCACCCACTTTGCAAGGTAGAGAACGACGCCGCTTTCGTCAAACGGCGCTAGCAGCGCGATCCCACTGTTCATCCAATAGTCGTTGCGGGTCTCCTTCCAGAGCAGCGTCACGCGGTTCTGCGAGTCGATGCGAAAGAGTGCGCCTGCGCCGGCCGTCACCATGGCCGATCCGTCGTTGAGGGCCATGAGTGGGCGCCGATTATAGTAGAAACCGCCGTTGAAGACGCTCGTCGGAAAGAGCGCAAGCACGCCGGCGCGCACCGTAGTGAACGGCGCGCATTGCTCGTAGCGTATCTTAATCCGGGGATCGCCGAATAGGCACGGCTGTGGCGCTGGCAGGGCCGGGCTCGGGCGTGGGGCCGCCGAAAGCAACGCCAGTAAAGATAGTCCACAAAGGGCCGTGCGTGGCTCCATTTTCGTTGCTGTTTCGGTGTCGGCGTTGCCGGGGCATCCCGCTAGGGATGACGTGGAAGGAATCGTATGCGCAAGTATGCGGTGGCACAATGGGGACAAAACGGGGGACAACCGGCCGGAAAGCGGAGCGGAACGCCGACCGCCGGACAAAGAAAAAAGCCCTGTAGGGTAAGGCTTTTAAGGTTGGTGGGCCGTCCAGGCTTCGAACCTGGGACCTCATGCTTATCAAGCATGCGCTCTAACCAACTGAGCTAACGGCCCGCGCGGGGGGAAGCTCCGGCTTCGCTCCCACTTCGTGCCTCGCCTCCGAACAGAATTCAGCACGATCCGAGAGAGGCTCAGATCAGGGCGATCCGCTTCTTTCTCATCCTCGGCTTTGCGCATCGTTTCGACAAGGGGAAAAGTGGAGGGCGACCCGGCAAAGCCCCGGGCGCCTTCTGGGAGTATTTGCCGCACGCAGGCATGCCCTTTGTGTTCGCTAATGAGGCCGGCGCGCCGCGGAATGCACTCACTATTGCTCACGAAAGGGGACACGCCTTTCACCTCTATAACTTGCAGCATCACAAGGCCCTGGATCTCATCATTCCAACTGACGAAATGAGCGAAATCCATTCGCTGCGTTTGCTGCCTTATATTGCGGCTATAGACCACTTTCACGAAGCAGTTTGTGAGAGGCCTGAGGCGAGCGTAGAGGATCGTCGGAGCATATGGCTTGAGATGGACGCCTTCTATACACCGTGGCAAACATGGGGATATTCCCGCGTTGCTTCGTGGCAGGCGCAACGACACGTATACCGCTTCCAGATTCTCGTGAGAGCTGGCATCATTTCGCCGTTCAAACGCGGAACGTTGACTACGTGGCGTTTGAGGCAGCATATCTCTTCCGATGCCCGATCATCCGCTCCTAGGCGACGCGAGGCCGTGCCTGCGATCCCGAGGTTCCTCAGGGAACTGCGTGCGCGCGCTGAGGCTCTGGAAATGTCGCCTCGTGGTAGGCCCACGTTGCAGCTCTGGAAAGTTGTCCGACTCGTCACGACTCGCTAAATCGTCTACGTTTCACGGCTTATCGCGAATCGCCACAGTTTGCAATGCGTTTGAAATACGTTCAGGTGTTAACGCCTATAACTTATAACTTATAACAGTTTACGGCTTGTTCTTACTAACTGTTATTGGTATAATTGATGCCGTATTCTCAAGACGAGCGGCGCCCACGTGGGCAACGCTCATGTGGGCGTTTTTGCGCCTGCAGACCAGGCTGTCAGAGTCCTCAAGAATCCGCGAGCACTGCCGCTGCTTCAGCTGCTTTAATTGTGAAAGGACAATGCCTGCATGAGACCATCGCGATATCTCCTCGCGATCTCTATAGCCGCCCTGATCGTTGCCGCATGCGCGAGCCCGGGCGCGTCCCCGAGCGCCGCTCCCGGCGCCTTCGGATATAATGACCTTCATCGTCTTCGGGATCATCGTTCCGTCGCTTCCGATCCGATCACGCACGTCTTTGTGATCGTGCAAGAAAACCGGACGGTGGATAACCTCTTCAACGGGTTCCCGAACGCCAACACCCAGAACTATGGAATGTCGGGAAACCAGCAGGTGGCGCTGCAGCCTATACCCATGGCGACGGCCACTGACTGGGATCACACCATGAACGGCTTCAACACTGATACCGGATGCCCGATCACCGGCCCCTCCGCGTTCCCATGTCCGATGAATAGTTTCTCTCCGCCGACCAAGAAGGGTCCCGGAGCATACGCTTACGTCGAGTCTAAATGGACCGCTCCCTATTGGGCTATGGCGGAACAATATACTTTCGGCGACGAAATGTTCCAATCAAACCTCGACGGTTCTTACGTCGCCCACCAATACTTGGTCGCTGCCCAAGCAAACAGAGCAGTGAACTTCCCCGAAGTAGAGTATGGCTGCAACCCAAGCGGCCCGACGGTTGCATGGATAGAAGGAACAACACGGACTCCATCGCCCGGCAGCGACTGGGAACCGGCGTGTATGGACTACAAGACAATCGGCGCGGAGCTAGCCGGCGCTTCCCCGCCTCTGCCTTGGCGCTACTATGCTGCCAACCCGCAAAAATCGGGCCTCGCATGGTGGCAGCCATTTGAATGGATAAAGGACAAGAGCAAGAATTGGCCCGGCGGTTCCGTCATCGAGCCGCCCAGCCAGTTCTTGGCGGACATCCAAAGCCCAAGCGGCTATAATGCAGCTGTTACCTGGATTACTCCAACGAAGACGCTGTCCGACCATGCTCAATTCACGCGCAACAATAGCGCCGATTGGGTGGCTAACGTGGTGAACGCTATCGGAGCAAACACGACTATTTGGAACAGTTCCGTGATCTTCGTTACCTGGGACGACTGGGGCGGATGGTACGACCACGTTTCGCCGCCTTACGTAGACTACGACGGGCTGGGCGCGCGCGTCCCCTTCATCATTATATCCCCGTACACGAAACCGGCGAACGTGACGCATACTATTTACGAGCAAGCCTCGATCCTGAAGTACATTGAAGATCACTTCGGCCTCGGCTACCTTAGCGCCGCCGACAAACGCGCCGCAGATCCCGCGATGGACGTAATGTCCAACCCCGGCGCCACTCCTCGTCCGTTCAAAAAAATCAAAACGTCCGGTTACTACTACTACTATCCGGACGCCGGGAGCCCCGACGACGAGTAAGAGTGTACCTCACCAATAGAAAGGAAGTGGCAGCGGCGCACCGACCAACTCGCCTTGCAATGAGAGCCCCGTGCGCCGCCCAGACTCCACAGGAGAACGAGAAGTGAGAGTCGTTCGAGCGGCAATTATAGCCATCGCCAGCCTGCTCCTGAGTGCATGTGGCTTTCCCGCCGTGCCGAGCAGCATTCCGAACGACTCTTCTGCGCAAAGCCGCTACGCGACGACGGCTGCTACATCTTCATCGTTTCTGTACGTTGCTAACACGGCGTATCCCGGTACTGACATCGACGTCTTCGATAGCAACGAGCTACGCAATCCCCCGGTGAGGCGCGTTACTCACCGGGTCGCTGCCCCCGCTGGAATATTTGTTGACCCGCACGATAACCTTTACGTTGCCGATGGGCTTGAGAGTGGTCACGACCACGTGACCATGTACGACAAAGACGGAAAACTCATAAGGCTTTACCGGGGGCTCGAGTACGCCGTGGATGTGGTCGCCGGAACGGATGGCACGGTCTACGCCGCCGACTGCGACGGCCGCCGAGTACTCGAATATGCGCCTAATACCACAAAGATCATACGCACGATAGACCTACCCAACGTCGGCTGCGTAGCCTCGCTGGCGTTGGACGCCGAGAACAACCTTTACGTGGGCTACACTCTCAAGAACACGCTCTGGAGCCAGGTACGGCGCTACGCCCCTCGCGCGACTCGCGGCGTCGATTTGCTGCCGCGCAAAACCGTGTTTCTCATCGGAAGAATCGGAATCGACAAGAACGGTTATCTCGTCGTGGTCAACTATAGCGCTATCGACGTTTTTACCGAGCCGAAGAAGCCGCCCGCGCGGATCATCAACACCGGGCAGCAGTTGCCCGACAATTTTGCTTGGAGTCGAGACGAAAGCGTTATGTACGTCGGCAGTAGCTATGAGGGCAACGCTCGCCGCCTCTCGAGCAGTGGCCCGAAACTCGCGAACACCGTGGTGGAAATCACCTACCCGGGCGGCAAGCGTCTCGCCGTGCTTCGATTCTCGAAGCGGCATTATGGGATCCCCACGGGCGTCGCCGTCTACCCGCCCGCGCCATTTTGAGGGCCGTGCTTGGTTCGGAGAAGCGCGCGCATGCACATCAGGCTCAGACCGTGTCGGAGTTTACCGTTTCCATATCCCCAACGCGCGCGATTATAACGCAGCATAAAGCAGTCCCCTCGCGGCAAGTCCAAAGTAAAGACAAGCTAATCGTCGTCGGCGACGGTACGACGGGCGGCTCCCACAGTTCGCACAGGGGTTGGCTCGATATCGGGCGAGTCTCCAAAAACCGTTGGAAAGAGCGCTGATTTCACGGCTTATTTGAGTTCGTTGGCGATGGCTGCAACGCCATCGGCAGCACATGCCTCGTCCCTGTTTCCGCCGGGGGAACCGCCAACGCCAAGGCCGCCGACGATTTCAGAACCGTGCTCGATGGCAACGCCTCCCGCATTGGCGAAGATATCCGGCAAGTCCGCGAGCTCTGGTCCAGCGCCGTTAGGAGCTTTCTGGATGAGTGCAACGAATTGGCTCGTGCGCGTGAGGCCGAAGACCGGGCCCATGGAGACGATTGTATAGGCCTTTCGATAGGACGAGTCCTTGGTGTGGACCGTTGCGTGGTCACCGCGAAGCTGGACGATCACGAGACCGGCAGGATCGACGACGGTGGCAGTGACATCCCAACCGTGCGTGGCGCAGGAATCGACCGCTGTTTCTGCAGCTTTCAGCGCCACTTTCATGGGAAGGTAGTATCCGTCGACGTCGACCTGCGCGACTGCCGGCGCCGAGGTGAACAAAGAGGCGGCGAACAGAGCCGTAACAGCATAGCGTTTCATTGCTTTCCTCCTTAGCTGGGTGTTTGGGTACGGCTTACCCGCATTTCTCACACTGACGAGTAGGCTGTTTGTTTTTTTTGGGCCTCGGATTAGGTTTCCGGAGCCCCGGCGCACGCGCGCGATTACGACGCATTACAAAGCAGTCCCTCGCGGCATGTCCTAGTGCTCATTCTCACGCGAAAAGGCGCCCCTAACTGCTTCTGCCGCGCATCCTGTTTGCCGCCCCCTCGATCTGGGACCCCGCGGCCCGCACCTTCGCGTTTCCGTTCGGGGTGCGACAAGTGTTCCGTTCCAAGGACGCATGTCATGACAAGTGTTCGGTGCTATGTGGTGACGGGTCGTGCAAATTAAACCCGCAGCGCCGCTGCCATTCTCGCCTGGCGACGCGACTACAACGCCAACCACCCGCACAGCTCGCTGGGAAATCTCTCACCGGAAGAGTACGCCCGCCAAGCGAAGAACATCACTCAAACCGCCGCCATTTCTGGAGAGGTCGTGGCGTAAAAACGGGGAGACCTCCAACTACGAAAACTCTCCGCCTATCTTCGGCGGTATGAGTGGGTACTCGTCACACCCAATCTTACTATAACCGAGGCCCGCTCGGTAAACAGAGCGCATTCTTTCAACCCTTATGGGCGACCCCGTTTGCGACGACGATCGATGGTCCATCGTCTCTGACGACAGTTGTCCTTTCCGCGGGTTGATTTCGATAGGTAGGCATCAATACTGACGATCCCATCCGCGCAAAGTTTTTGCGGCATTGTTTTTGCCTGCCGCCGACGTCTTGTGACCGATTTCGAGGTTTTGGTCTCAGCTAAAGGAATCTAGGGCAAGATAATGACGTTGTCCTACCAAACCGTGGAAAGCCAAAGGCAATAAGTTAGATGACGGCTGAATGGGTGACGGCAGGAGCTTCGGTTTTCACGTGCCTCGTTATAGCGGCCACGGCCATCGCCGCGCTCATCCAACTGCGTCACATGCGAGGCGGGAACCAGATTCTCGCGCTCACAGAGTGTCGGGAGACTCTCGAATCTCGGGAATTCCGAGAAGCGCAAAACTTTGTGTCGCGCGTCCTTCCCGAACGTTTGCGAGATATTAGCGAAGCGCGGAAAGTGGCTACGATGAACCCGTTCGTGGACGATTATCAGGCGATCGCCACGGTGGGTAACTTTTTTGAAAACATGGGCCTATTTGTAAAGCGCGGCATCATCGACAAGAGTATCGCTTGCGATTGCTGGTCGTTCGTCATCTTGCGGAATTGGGAAGTCTTGGCACCGGTGATCGAAGTCATCCGCCGCAGGACGTCTCCGACCGCCTACGTGTATTTCGAATACCTTGCGGCGGTCGCGGCAAAACGCTATAAAACGACCTTGCGGGACTACGTTAAAGATGGCCTTCGGATGCCCAAAGATACATCGCTGGTTGATTTTCTCGATCGAACTAAAAGTTGACGTCGCAGCAGAAACGTGACGGTTGGACATTAAATCGCCTACGGAGGCGCAGCCTTAACGGGGGGGAAGTCCCGAGCTGACCGAGTGTCACGCCGCCCGCGCACCCAAGGCGCTGCAGAAGATGCAGACGCAGCACAAGCTGAATCACGCTCCGAGGCGTGCATACTGCGCGTCATGCCCGCGCTCATATGGCGCGAGCCGCGCCGGCGGACGCCAGCGTGTCCGGTTTTTAGTTAAGCGAGCTCAGCCAGAAGACGACCGACGGCGTCACCGAGACGCTCGAGCGGGCCGCGTCGCTCTCGGATTTGAGCGCCAGCCAGCCGAATGCTAAAAACCCTTATTTTACAAGTTTGTTCCGCATGGCGGCGATCGGCGCGCCTGGGTCGAGGGGGTGTCACTTTTGCCCCTAACCCCATGCCCGCGCCGCCGCACTCCTGCACATCGCCGCGGTATGGCGGCCCACGAAACAGCGAGGTAAGTCGGCGTGACGAGCTGTGGATGCAAAGACACTACCTCATGCAACGGTCTAGGAATGCAACGTACCCGATCCTTGCTGACGGGTACGCCGGCGGTACGCCCGAAAGCTGTTAGGTATGAAAAGTGAAGGCACCGCAAAACTTGTTCGGATATTCCTGGGTGAGTCCGACCGCTGGAAAGGGCAGCCGCTGCACGTCGCCATCGTGGAAGAGATGCGGAGGGCTGGTCTAGCCGGTGCAACGGTGTTCAAAGGCATCCTAGGCTTTGGAGCCCACTCGGTCGTGCATGCTGCGCGGATTGTGGACTTATCTTCGGATTTGCCAGTTATGATAGAGCTTGTGGAATCCGAGGAGAAGGTTGAGGCGTTCCTCCCGACTCTCGACAAGATGGTCAGTGAGGGGCTTGTTACGCTTGAGAACGTTCACATTATTGCGTACAAGGCAGGGGAACCGAAGTGAAGCCGTTGTTTGCGTTTGCGGTTGTCGGAATCGGTGGGGCTCTGGGTTCAATGCTTCGCTATGCGATAGCTATCTTGAGTATCGAACGCATTGGGCCGGGCTTTCCGTGGCACACTGCCGGGATTAATATCGTGGGTTCCTTCCTGATTGGTGTTATCGCGGTATATTCCCAGTCGGGCATAGGCTTGTCACAGTATGTAAGCGCCTTTGCGATGGTGGGCGTCCTCGGCGGGTTTACAACGTTCTCGACCTTTAGCTACGACACCGTTACGCTTCTCTCAGACGGTGTGCCGACTATCGCCCTAGCTTACTGCTGCGGCTCGGTCATTCTCGGCGTGTTGGGAGCAATGACCGGCATGGGGCTTGCGCGTATTGCTTTGCACGCGACGTAAGGGATCTCCGACCTCTCAACCGCCGCAGAGCATCAATGCTAGAGCCGGTTACCCCTGCGCTCCGACAATCTGAAAGAGGTGGTCGAAGTTCACAATATGGAGGAGGTTCCGGGCCTGTTTGTTGACGCCAAGTAGCGTGACGGGTTGCTGTTTGAGACGCGAACGCAAGGCTTCAATCTGGTGGAGAAACGTCGAGTCGATGTACGTGACCGCCGTCATGTCGATCACTACGGCGCCGTCCGGAGCTAGGGCCCCAAACAGCGCGGCTAGGGTGTCCTTGTCAGCGATATCATACTCGCCCACGAGCTGTAAGCTGCGAGCACCGTCGTGTGCGCGGTCCATTGCTAGCCGGCCCTTCTCTCGCGAAGGTGCGGATTGGCCGCCACGGTCAAAGCGTAGTTCGTGAGGATGCAAGCGTAGCACGAAGTACCCCCTAAGAGAATCGTGGTTTTTGAGGGGTACAAGGCGGAGGCCCGAGGAGGCACGTCTAGTGACCAGCGACGCGGAACTTAGAGCGAACCGAAGTCCACCACGATCTCAAGTCCAGGGAACATGTTCCCGGCCCCTGGTAACTCGTCCAGCGACTTCCGCGCGTATTGCACCAGTTCGTTTCCGTCAGAGCCGTGTCCATCCTCAATGCGGCTGCCTGCTGCTGGGTTGTAGTTAAGCCGTAGTGTGTTGCCGTCAAAGGAGTGGATTTCGAGGCCGCGCTCGGCAAGTTTTCCCGTATACGCGTCCCGGTCGTCATATTCCATAGGACCATTGTACCCGAATCCACACGGAGACTTCATGGAACCCACTTCGACGAGTCCGAACCTAACTTCAGCGAGCGCAAATGCTGCGTCAATGGACGGTAAACCTACCGGTATAGTTGTGCTAATGCCGACCCGCGGCGTCGTTTCGATCGAGACCATGCTTTGCTTGGGACGGTTACGAACACGCACTTCGCAATGCACCCCTACGCGCGCCGATCGATTACGTTGGCGAGGAGCTGCGGCGCGCTGGCTTCAACTGGTGATCGACGAAAGACCCGCCTAGGTCGGAGGCGATTGGCGAATCATGGGATGTCTATGCCGCAGCCTGCACCGTCGCAAAAAAAGCGGCGCTCAGGGCGCCCTCCTTCATCGAAGGAAAGGAAGCGGTCGCCCTGACGTCCTACCAACCGGAAGGAGCTTCGTGCCATCGTTCCGTGAAAGGATTTATATGAAGCATTTCGTTTTATCGTCGCTGGGGTGTGCGCTTTTGGCTATTGGACTGTCCAGCGCTCCGGTCGTCTCGGTCGCCCAGATGGCGCCCGCGGCAGCGCCCACGCCGGTTCCGGTGCCGCATCCTGATTTCTCGTCGATGAACTTCCTACTTGGCTCGTGGGCGTGCACGCAGCCGCTGCGCGGCAAGACACGTTCAGAGACCGACGTCTACACGATGAGCAACGACGGTATGTGGGTGATCGATGCGGCCACTTCTCCGCCATTCGACCAGTATCGCACCGTTGCACAGAACAGTATGACGAACACGACGTACGACCCGACGATCAAGCAGTGGGTATCGGTTTATTACGACAACCTCGGCGGATATGCAATCGAATCCACATCGGGTTGGCAAGGCAACACCGCGTCATGGAGCGGCAAAGGACTGGACGGCGGGACATTCGCCGATATCATCACCAAGGTGAGCGACACCGAAACGAGTGACGCCAATACCACGACCGATCCGAAGGGGCAGGTTACGAACGTAACCATCACGTGCAAGAAGGACGCGAGTTAGCGATTAGCGCGAGCGAATAGCGTGTAGATGCGCGGTGTGTCGCTCGCAGCCTGCTCGCGGATACGGACCGGAGTGAAAGTACCACATCCGAGGCACTGGGAGGCCCTGCGCAAGCTCGCTGGGGGCCCAACTCGCTAGGCTGGCCGAGTGGGTGCAGCGAACGCTCTTACACCTAATCCGTCCGGCGATGGAGGTTAACACACGAAGACTTTGGCTCAGTATGTGCTCGGCATCGCCGCCTCAACGGCGTTGCTGGTCGGATGCGGGGGATCGCGAGCGTCTGTGGGCACGCTGGGTTCTGTACCGCCTTCCAATAGCCACGGGCACAAGAGCACGACGCAAAGCGCAGGCCGACTTACGACCACCGTTCACTACGTCTACGTGACTAGCTATGGCTCGCACGACGTTTCAGTCTACGCCATCAACGCGGCCAGCGGTGCGTTGACGCAGGTGAAGGGATCGCCGTTTTTAGCGCGCCACGGGCGAGCGACCCTCGTGAAGCGGCGTCTCAACAAGACTGTCAGGTTGGATTGGGGTATAAATCAGCGTGTTGCCCAGGCGGTCCTCGAACATGCTCCGTTTCCGCTCGCGGTGCGACAAGTGTTCGGCGCCAGGGACGCCTGTCGCGACAAGTGTTCGGTGTGATATGGTGACGGGTCGTGCGAATTAAACCCGCGTCGCCTCTGCCACGCGCTTCCTCCTCCGACGTGACAAGTGTTCGTCAGGGCTCGGGAAATCGACATAAATTTGGCCGCCAAAGTGGGGGTTGACATTCGTGGTACACACGCGCGTCGGGGCTCTGGAAAGCGCCGACTTGCAACCTTCACCGCAGTAACATCGCGAGTCAGGTCTTCGGAACGCTCGACCTGAGGGGGCCTTGCCATGGGACGAACAACAGCCGAGGCCGTCACTGAGATTTCACGTCTGCGGCTTCGGCCGGTGCCAGCTGCACAGCGACAAGGGACCGCGGACCGGCGAAATGGGCACGGTGCCTTTCAAACCCGCTGAGCGATGTGCCCATGCGACTGCGGCACGGCGAGGCCGTGCGTTAATACGTTAGCGCGTTTGATACTGCGCCCGTTTAAGCTGTAATGCTTGGCCGGGCCGGTTGCACACCCAGCACCAAAGAGTTAGCATAAGTTTACTGGCTAATCGTGCTAACCCACGTTGGTCGGCGAAGCGTCGGACTATCCCGCGCTTTCCGAAAGGAACGAGATTATGGAACTAGCAACGATTCGTTCGATAATAATTGGAACAATCTCTATAACGGCGTTGGCAGCTTGCGGTGGCGGCGGAGGCGCACCGCCATACCAGGGCCTTTATCCGGCGCCCACCAGCCGAGTATCACAGCATGTGAAGCATAACGACGTCAACACCTGTGCGACCAGCCCACCCCAGTATTACTGGATTTTCGAAGGCGCTTGTCAAGCTATTGAGATAAATTCAAGCGGAGCAAACTATTCGCTAGATGAGTATCGTTACAGAACCGTTTCCGGGTCTATTGGAAAGAATAGCCTCAGTGGCACGGTTCAATTTGATGTTGTCGATGCAGTGGGGAATGGTGACATTGAGCACTATAATGGCATGGATTTTCCTCATTTTTCCCCTTACTCATCTGGCAACACCGTCATCTACGTCGCGGTAATAAACCAAAGTAAGCAGGATGCAGAATTTATAGACTCCGGCGTGCCGGTTTTCTCAGTAACCGTTACTGACGCCAATGGATTTCCAGCCAAAAGATGCGGCCTAGCAATATTAACGACTGATAGATCTGGCTCTCCTAGCTGGGATGCGTTGTACAACGTGGACAACTATGTTAATGACAACACAGTGACGATAAGCTGGTACGATACGCCTAGATATTCAGAATGGCCGTCGCATGTTCCAGTATACTTCGCAGTGTATTGCCCATACGAGTACTGACTTTCTCATTTGAGGAAAAATGGAACCTGTTAGAAAATCTAGAGGTTCCATTTTTCCCGAGCGTGCACACCTTGTGAAGTGCTTGTGCACATGAATCCCGCGCCGCACTCCGTAACTTGGATTCTATGAGGTGGCACGCTTACGCGGGGAGGTGGCGTACTGTGACACGGACAGCCTCGTCGTGGTCGCCACAAAAGATGGCGGTCTCGTCCCGTGCGACGGCGGCCCGGATCGGTTGGCAGACGGCCGGGACGGCGTTCGCGCGCTCTCATGGGAGCAGGTCAAACAGATCCGCAAGCGGTTCGAGGCGCTGAGCCCGTATCGCACCAACGTGGGGCCGTTGCTCAAACGGGAAAAGCAAAACTTCGCCCCAGATGGGAAAACGCAGACAAATCTTTGGTCTTACGGGGTATCGGTGACCTGTAGGCGCATTTCAGGCAGCTGATAACTGTGAAGGTGTATTGATTTCTAGCCTCTCGACAAACTCCTTCGGGGTCTGATAGCCGAGTGCGGAGTGCGGGCGGTTCTCATTGAAATCATGCCGCCAGGTCTGCGCGGCGTCGCGTGCGTCGAAGATGTTCGTGAAACTGTGGAGATTGAGCAACTCGTCGCGGATCCGACCGTTGAGCGATTCTGCATTTGCGTTTTGCGTCGGCTTGCCGGGTTGGATAAAGTGGAGCTCGACGCGGTGTTCGGCAGACCAGCGAAGCATCTTATGGCTCGTAAATTCCGAGCCGTTGTCGAACCGGATGGTCTTCGGTAGCCCTCGTTCAAATGCGATTGCTTCGAAGACGCGGATGACGTCGGCACTGCCCAGGGAATGTGCGATCTCGAGTGCCAGGCATTCCTTGGTGAAATCGTCGCTGACGGTTAACGCGCGGAACTGGCGGCCGTTAGCGAGCCGATCGTGCATGAAGTCGAGAGACCAGCGTTCGTTGGGAGCCGCCACAGATGTAATCAGTGCACCTCGAACGTAGTTTACCTTGCGCTTTTTGCGTGGCCAGACTTGCAGCTGGAGTTGTCGATACAAGCGCAGAAATCGCGTCTCGCCAACGTCGTAGCCTTCTCGCCGGCGCAAAATGATAAAGAGTCGCCGCCAACCCCAACGCGGCCGCTCTTGCGCCAGCTCATGTAGGCGAGCCTTGAGCGCAGGATCGTCGCCGTGCTTGCGGCGGTAATAAAGATTGCTCCGATTGTAACCCGCGAGCTGACAGGCCCGGACGATCGAGATGCCGCGGCCTTCTAAGGCCCTCACCGCTTCGTGCCGCTGCGAGGGCCCCAGCCGTTTTTTTCGACAAGCTCTTTCATGGCGTCGACCTCCAACGACAGCCGAGCGATGATCCGGTCTTTGCGGCGCGTCTCATCCTCGAGTTGTTTGAGGCGAACTAGATCGCTAGTGTCCAGACCGCCATAGCGGTCTTTCCAGAGGCGGATGGTATTCGCGTGAATGCCGTGCTTGCGCCCGAGTTCTGTCGCCGTCGTGCCGGCCTCGAGTTCCCGCAAGATCGCCACGATCTGCCCCTCAGTAAATCGGCTCTTTCGCATGTGAGTCTCCTAGCCGGGCTTTACGCCCGAGAACTCACAGTCTCCGTCTGTCCGAATCCGCGCCTACAGGTCA
>PMHJ01000032.1:22345-33929 GCA_003158175.1 Candidatus Cybelea septentrionalis | reverse complement strand
AATGGCGGTCCGCTACCCACAGTACATATGCGCCCATGCCTTCCGAAATAACCCGGACCGGCACGAGCACGGCGCCCTTGTACATCATCGGCGGCACGTCCAACGGACGCGATTCGCCGTTAACGACGACCTCCGGCTTACCGACGGTGACTTTCACCTCGGCGCCGGGTTTAGATACGGTTGCGGTTTGACTTCCCGCATCCCAGGTAACGGTCGCACCCATTTGCTCGAACATCGAGCGCAACGGAATCAACAGCGTACCGCCCACGACTAGCGCGGACAATACGCGCCCCTGCTTGTCGATGTCGGGTTTGCTGTAGACGTGATGATCGTTGAAAAGAATCGGAATTTGGCCGGATGGCGGCGATCCGAAGTCCGCCATTGGCGTTGAGCCCGTCTGCGCGACGCTGTTGCCATTGTTTCCAGACGTCGCGCTCGACGGAGCCGCAACCGCACTTAACCCGCATAGCGCTACGAATAGCGCTGCGAGTAATCCGGTGCTCAATCGTTTCACGAGTGCCTCCTTAATGCTTCGACGCGAGGGGCCGCCTGAAGCGCAGCCTCTCGCAATAAAGACACGATATCGGCTATTTCCCCGGGTCGCAACGTCACAAACACCCCCCTACGCACGCTTCGGCTCAAACTCTCACGGAAAGCCAATCAAGATCATGCTGCCGAACGCATGCATGCATTCAAAGAAAAGACGCCGGCTGCTGATCGCAGCCGGCGTCGCCAGAGAGCCTCTCTCTGTTAGAACGGAAGGTAGAACGCGAGCCCAGCGTACGGGCCATTGAACGTGTAAGAGATCGGAGCGTTATTCTTATTGGCCCCGTTCTCTCCGGCCCAGCCGGCATCAATAGCAACCGCGGGAATGAACGCCCATGAGACTCCAACCTGATACTTCAGGACGTTGTACCCGAGGCCGTAGGTCGTGTTCGGCGGACCCTCCGTTGAGGTCGTGGTGTACGAACCGTTAACGTTGGGATAGTAGAACACGCTGCCGTAATAGTTGAACGCGTGTCCGGGATCGGGCAGCTTTTCGATGCCGCCGCCGACCGCGTTCATATTCGGGTAACCGAAGTTGTTCGAGTTCCATATGTACCCGACCGCGATGTAGACGTGCGGCTGGAAGATCCGATAGCCGAGACGGACGTCAAAATCGCGGTTGACTGCCGTGAACGCCGGTACGTAGGCCGAACCGCGGCTGCCGATTGTGGTCACATAACACTGCGGTCCAGCGTTGTAGCCGGCCGATACCGGCACGCCGCAGTTGTGCGGGTACTGCCAGTTCTTATAGTCGACTTCGACCATGAACGGCAGACCGCCGGCATTGAACTCCACGCCGCCGCGAGCAGTCCACGAGCCATTAGCCTGATTGCCCGGAGCGAACTGGTTGTAGATTTTCGGTGAGATTAGGTAATCGCCAGCTACCCAGAACAGGTTCGCCGGTTTCGGCGGCGGCGGCGGCGGGGGCGGCGGGGGCGGCGGCGGTGGTGCCGGCGGCGGCGGAGCCGGGCTCGGCGGTGGCGTCGCCGGGACGTAGCGCACGACCACTAAATGGCGGTCCGCTACCCACAGCACGTATGCGCCCATGCCTTCCGAAATAACCCGGACCGGCACGAGCACGGCGCCCTTGTACATCATCGGCGGCACGTCCAGCGGACGCGATTCGCCGTTAATGACGACCTCCGGCTTACCGACGGTGACTTTCACCTCGGCGCCGGGCTTCGATACGGTTGCGGTTTGACTTCCCGCATCCCAAGTAACCGTCGCACCCATTTGCTCGAACATCGAGCGCAACGGAATCAACAGCGTACCGCCCACGACTAGCGCGGACAATACGCGCCCCTGCTTGTCGATGTCGGGTTTGCTGTAGACGTGATGATCGTTGAAAAGAATCGGAATTTGGCCGGATGGCGGCGATCCGAAGTCCGCCGTCGGCGTTGAGCCCATCTGCGCGACGCTGTTGCCATTGTTTCCAGACGTCGCGTTCGACGGAGCCGCAACCGCATTCAACCCGCACACCGCTACGAATAGCGCTGCGAGTAATCCGGTGCTCAGTCGTTTCACGAGTACCTCCTTAGAAGATTACGTTTTGGCGGTAAGGCGATTCCTTATCGCATGCCAATAGACGAGGGGGCGCCCGAAGCGCTACCTCTCGCTACAAGGACACGATACGCGTTATTGGTCGATTACGCAACGTGGTAAGCGCCAGAGCCAGGCGGCCCCGACTAACGTCTCACACAAAGCCATCGCAAAAGCCACCCGCGGGGCTTGGTGTCCCACGCCCAGCCGAAGGGCCTCCAAGACCGCCGTCGTCAGGGCGGGAGCGATGATCTGCGGGAGGACGATCGCGAGGTTCCAGATCCCCATTGCCGCCGCCATCGCGTTCATTGGCAGCAGCCGGCAAGCGATGGCCCAGTCGGCCACGAGGAAGACTCCCCACCCTAAGCCGGCAACGAGCGTCGCGAGGACAACGGCAGCGAGGCCGTGCGACCCGATGAAGAGCGCCAGCGCCACGATGAACCCCGCTGCTCCCGCCGTAGCGACGAGCCGCTTGTCCAAACGGTCGCTCGGGCGGGCAGCGAGTGCCGCCCCCACGGCACCCACGAGGGTAAAGCTGACGATCAATATGCCCGTGAGGCGTCGCCCGTCGGCTAACGTCGCCGCCCCAAGCACGCCGTTGACGTAGAAGAGCAGATAGCCCAGCAGCGTATAAAAACCAACGTACACGAGCGCGCGCGAAATGAACAAATCCACAAACGCGCGCGTAACGGGCGGTCGTTTTTCGGCTCCGCCCGGCGAGACGCACAACGTCAGCCGTCGCACGTGTACGGACGTAACGAGGCACGTCGTTAACAGCAGCGCGCTTAAGGCTGCGCCGAGCCAGCGCGCGTTAGCGATAAAGCTTGCGGCCAGCGCTCCGATTGCGTTGCCCGCGCCCTGAAAGGCAGCCATCCAGGAGGATGCAATACCGGTGCGACTACGCTCGACGAAATCCGGAATAATCGCCTGATAGGGTCCGATCGCGAGGTTGAGCGCCGCTTGCACGGCGACGTATGCAATCGTCAGCGTTACCAGCGTATGGGCGCCGTAGAAGAACCCGATCGCGGCGGCGCCCCCAACCGCGCCGGTGACATAGAACTCGATGCGCCGGCCGCCCTGCCGGCGACGCGCATCCGAATAGAAGCCGACGGCGACTTGCACGATCGCCGCGACGATTGCGCCGGCCGTAGCCAGACGACCGTAGGCAATGAGCGCGTCCCCGGGGGCCAGCTCGATGGTGCGCGATTGCAGCGAAATTCCCAGTAACGCCCCCCAAACCGCCTGAATGCCGAGCCAGAAAAGTGCGAGTTGAAACGGACTAACGGTGCGATGTTGCATAACCGTATTCCGCCGCCGTGTCGATGTCGAAGGCCAGTTCCGCGGCGCAGCCGCGCACCGCGCGTGCCGGCATCTGCAAGACCCGGTGCGCGGTCCCCTCCAAATCCGTGACGCTCAACCGTCCCGCCACAAAGCGAATCAATGCCAGAGGACCGATCAGACTTGCCATGCGCCACGGACGTTTGCGCGCCTCGAAAAAAGCGGTTGCCGCGCCGGCGAGCCGCGGCGCACTATCGGGCGGCAAGAGAAAGACGCCGCCGTTGACCACGCGCTCTCCGGCCAGCGTAATCCCGCAGGAAGGCGCTTGCGGAAAGCGCACGGCGTAGTCTGCAAACTCGACGAGCGGTACGGCAAGCGCACCGGTGGGAGTTCGTTGCACGAAGTCGCGGATTGCCTCGGCGGTGACGTACGGCAAATCGCTCGTCGCGTAGAGTAACGGCTCTCCATCTTCGGGCCAAGCTCGCAGCGCCCGCAGGATGTTTTCGCTCCCAGAGGGGCTCTCGTCGATAAATCGATCGACGGCGGCGCCACAGGCACCGCGGACTTCCTCGCCCCCTACCACTGCAATCCGAGTGGCGCCGGTACCCCGAAGTGCATCGAGCACACGCTCGAGCATCGTCGCGCCATGCAACGAAGCCAACGCCTTGACCCGCGTTCCGGCCGCGGATGCAAAGGCGCCGTCGATTCGGCCTCCCGCGGTGATCACCGCCTTCACGGAGGCAAGCTACTTCTTGGCTATCGTTTTCTTCTTGCCGGCGACGGTGCGCTTTGGGCCCTTACGGGTGCGAGCGTTCGTCTTGGTTCGCTGTCCGCGAACCGGCAGACCACGACGGTGCCGAATGCCGCGATAGCATCCGATATCCATCAAGCGTTTGATGTTGCCTTGAACTTCTCGGCGCAGATCTCCCTCGACCCGCAGCGAAAGCGCGTCGATCGCGTCGCGCAGCTTCTTCTCGTCCTCTTCGCTGAGTGCTTTGACGCGCACGTTCGGGTCGACGCGCGCGAAGTCCAGCAGCTTGCGCGCGGTCGTTTCGCCGATACCATAGATATATGTAAGCGCAACTTCCACGCGCTTTTCGCGCGGCAGATCGATACCAGCGATACGAGCCATATTTTTATTCAAACTTCCTTTTTAATCCTGAGCTTGTCGAAGGGCCTTTATCCTTGAACCTGTTTGTGCTTTGGATTGACGTCGCAGATCACGCGCACTTTTCCGTGCCGCCGTATGATCTTGCATTTTTCACAAATTTTCTTGACCGATGGTCTAACTTTCATTTTCTTACCTTAGTTTTCTTGTCATCCTTCGACAGGCTCAGGATGACACTGGGAGANNGGGAGATCTTACCTTGGTTTCTCGTCATCCTTCGCCCTGAGCGCAGTCGATGGGTCAGGATGACACTGGGAGATCACTATATGACACTGGGAGATTGCGGTCGACTTGACTTGGAAAGCTCACGCGAGAGCTTCCTTGGGCTGCCGGTAGCGTTCGAGCTCCGGATCCTCTGCGTAATCGCGCAGCGTCAGAATCTGGGGCCCGTCCTCCGTCACCGCGATCGTGTGCTCGAAGTGCGCTGCGAGTTTACCATCTGCGGTAACGACTGTCCAGCCGTCCTCCAGGATCCGGACCTTGGGTCCTCCCTGCGTGATCATCGGCTCGATGGCGAGGACCAACCCGGCCCGTAGCTCCAGTCCGGTCCCCGCCTCGCCGTAGTTGGGAACTTGAGGCTCCTCGTGCATCGCGCGGCCCACGCCGTGCCCCACGAGCTCGCGCACGACGCCGAAGCCATGTGCCTCGGCGTGAGCCTGCACCGCCGCCCCGATATCGCCCACTCGCTTGCCGCGTTTCATTTGGGCGATCCCGAGGGTCAGGCACTCCCGCGTCACGTCGAGCAAGCGTTGTGCCGTTTGAGAAACGTTGCCGATCGGAATCGTCACGGCGCTATCGCTCACGTAACCATCGAGCGTCGTGCCGATATCGATCGAAAGCAGATCGCCGTCGCACAGCAGCCTCGTCCCAGGAATTCCGTGGACGACTTCGTCGTTGACCGAAGCGCAGATCGATCCGGCAAATCCGTTGTAACCTTTGAACGTGGGGATGCCTCCGGCGTCACGAATCCCGCGCTCGGCGAGCTTGTCCAACTCGCCCGTGGTCATGCCCGGCCGCGCTGCCTTCATAAGTCCGGCCAACACGCGCGATGTAATCTTCCCGCTCGCGCGCATGATCTCGATTTCTCGCGGCGACTTCAGCGTTACCATCTCGCCCCCGGAACGTGCGTGGTGCCGATGGCAGCGGCGATCCGTTCCGCCACGGCTTCGACGCTCGCCAGAGCGTTGACGTCGACCAGCTTGCCGGTCTTCCGATAGTATTCGATCAGCGGCCTGGTCTGCGCATCGTAGACGTCGAGGCGCGTTGCGACCGTCTCGGCGCGATCGTCGTCGCGCTGGACTAGCTCGCCGGCGTCGTCGTCGTCAATGCCGGCGACCTTCGGCGGGTTGGTCAAAACGTTGTACGTCCTGCCGTTGCGCGGATTGGTCCACCGCGACGCAAGCCGGGCGATGAGCGTCGGCCGGTCGGCAGTGAAGAGAATCGCGGCGTCAAGCGGCCATCCGCGGCGCGCGAGCAGCGCGTCGAGGGCCTCCGCTTGCACCACGTTGCGAGGGAAACCGTCCATGACGAAACCGGTCGGCAGTCTGCGCAGTTCGCGTTCGATCATGGCGATGACGAGACCGTCGGGAACGAGCTCCCCTCGCGCCATATAGCCTTCCGCTTGCCGCCCGAGCTCCGTTTGTTCGACGCAGTTGCGGCGCAGCAAGTCTCCGGTCGAGATTTGCTCGAGGCCGAATCGCTCGTGCAGGATTCGCGCCTGCGTCCCTTTGCCGGCGCCCGGCGGCCCAAGAAAGACGACGCGCACGAGTTACTCTCGCGTTCCTATCGCTTGATGAATCCGCGATAGTCGCGCATCGCCAAGCGCGCTTCGATCTGCGTGATCGTGTCGAGGGCCACGCCGACGACGATCAGCAGCGAGGTCGAGCCGAGATAGAACGTCGTCACCGAAAGCCCGCGTTGCAGCGCTCCCGGCAAAACCGCGAGCAGCCCGAGATAGATCGCCGCCGCCGTGGTGATTCGCATGAGGATCTTGTTGAGGTAATCGACGGTCGGCTGGCCGGGGCGGATCCCCGGAACGAAGGCGCCCGTTTTCTTCAGATTGTCCGCCACGTCGCGCGTGTTGAGGACGATCGAGCTGTAAAAGAACGTGAAGACCACCACGAGCAGAAAATAGACGATGTTATATAGGAAGCCATTGGGCGTGAACCAGACGTTGAGCCAGGCCGAGAAGCCCTGCATTCCCCGCTCGATCGCCGGCCAAAGGCCGGTGCCGACGATCACCTGACCGCGGCCGAACCACGACAGCGCTTGTTGCGGCAAAAGTAAAATCGAGATCGCAAAGATGATCGAGATGACGCCCGCGTTGTTGAGGCGCAACGGAATGTAGGTCGATCGCCCGGCGAACATCTTGCGCCCGACCGTCCGGCGCGCTTGCTGGACCGGCACGCGCCGCTGTCCCTGGTAGAGGAATATGATCGAAATAATGATGATGATCGCAGTGGCGATGTAGAGCAGCAAGTTGAGCAGCGATTCCGCGCCCTGACTTGCCGATGCGTACGTCTGCGTAACGTATTGCGGGTAACGCAAGACGATGCCGATGAAAATGATCAGCGATACGCCGTTGCCGATGCCCTTGTCACTGATCTGCTCGCCGAGCCACATCAGGAAGAGCGTGCCGCCCACCATCGCGATGATCGCGTAGAGCAGATACCATATGCTCGTATCGTAAAAGACTCCGGAGCGCTCCATCGAGATCGCCATAAAGGTTGCCTGAATCGTGCCGAGCACGATCGTCAGCCAACGCGTGTACTGGCTGATCTTCTTACGGCCTTCCTCTCCGCCTTTCTTCGCCATCTCTTCGAGCTGCGGCATCACGACCGTCATGAGCTGCATGATGATGGAGGCGTTGATGTAGGGCGTGATGCCCATCGCGATGATGGAGAGCTTCTGCAGCGCGCCACCCGACAGGAAGCCGAGCAGGTTATAGAACGCGCCGCTCTGCAACACGCGCTGCCACGCTTCCTGGTTTACGTTGGGCAGCTGCACGTGGATCATGAAGACGAACCACGCAAACGCGAAGAAAACGAAGAGAATCCGCTGACGGATCTCCGGGACGAGCACCGCCGCCCGCAGGTTATCGAACACTATTTGGCATCCTTCGACCGTTCGAGAAGCTCAGGGCAGGCTGAGCTCACGATGACGGCTCGGGCGAGGGAGCTTCTTCGATCTGCGCTCCGGCGGCGACCAGCGTTTCGCGCGCACCCTTTGAGAAGAGCACGTCGCGGAAACGCAGACCCGACGGGAGAGCGACGCTGGGGCCGGTGTCACCGAGAATTTTCACGCCGTCGCGCAGCGCCTTGAGGACTCCGCGCTCGCGTAGAGACTCCGGCGAGATTTCAACGCTCGCATCCCACTCCGATAACCGGCTCAGCTTGACGACCGCGAGACGCGTGCCGAAGTGACCGGTATCGCGCGCCTTCTGCGAATACCCGCGCCCGTGCGGTAGGCGGCGCGCCCAGGGGGTTTGACCGCCCTCGAAGGCCGGACCCTTGCCGCCGCCGGAACGCACGGTTTGACCCTTACCGCCCTCTCCGCCGGTCTTGACCATGCCCGAGCCGTGACCGCGACCGATGCGCTGGCGCTTGGGCCGGCTGCCGGGTGCGGGTTTGAGGGCGCCGAGTTTGAGAATTTGATTTTCTGCCATGTTCTTACGCCGCGTAGATTTCCTTAACGGTTTTGCCGCGCATCGCGGCAACTTGCTCGACGGTCCGCAGAGAAGCGAGCGCAGAGACGGTCGCCCTCACCACGTTGATCGGATTGGTCGTCCCCAAACACTTCGTGAGGATGTCGTGGATGCCGGCCAACTCGAGTACGGCGCGGACCGATCCCCCGGCGATGACGCCGGTACCGGGCGCGGCCGGCTTGAGCAGGATCGTCGCGGCGCCCAGTTCGTGTCGCACCTCGTGGGGAATCGTTCGCTCGACCATCGCGACGGTGATCAGACTCTTGCGCGCCGCCTCGACGGCCTTGCGAATCGCCTCGGGCACCTCGGCCGCCTTGCCGATGGCGAAACCAACCTTACCTTTGCGGTCGCCGACGACGACGAGCGCGCTAAAACTGAAACGTTTGCCGCCCTTGACGACCTTTGCCACGCGATTGACGCGCACGACGGTCTCTTCAAAGCCGCTATTGTCGCGTTCGCGACCCCGGTATTGCATCAGAAAGTCAACCCCGCTTCGCGGGCAGCGTCTGCAAGCGCGCGTACGCGGCCATGGTATTTGTATCCGCCCCGGTCGAAGACGACTTGGGAGATGCCGGCCTCCTTCGCTTTGCTTGCGATCGCCGAGCCGACGGCCTGGGCCGCCGCAAGATTCGTCTTGGAGCTCAATCCGGTTGCGAGCGACTCGTCGAGCGTCGACGCCGTCGCCAGCGTGTGTCCCTTCGCGTCGTCAATCAGCACGGCATAGATATGATGCAGGGAGCGGCGCACGAAAAGCCGAGGCCGTTCCGGCGTGCCGGAGATCTTCTTTCGAAGACGGACGTGGCGCTCGCGCCGAGCCACCCCTTTACTGATCACTTCTTGCCAGCCTTTCCAGCCTTACCGAGTTTCTTACGAATTCGCTCGCCTTCGTAGCGGATGCCCTTGCCTTTATAAGGCTCGGGCTCGCGCAAGCGCCGGATGTCGGCGGCGACTTGGCCGACGGCCTGCTTGTCGATACCGTCAACGTGAATCTTTGTCTGGCCCTCGACGGAGAGCACGACGCCTTTGGGCGCTTCGAAGGCAACCGGATGCGAGTAGCCCAAGCTCAAGGTCAACTTCTCGCCCGACTTCGCGACGCGGTAGCCCACGCCGCTGATCTCGAGACTCTTGCGAAAGCCCTTGCTCACGCCCTCGACCATGTTCGCAATGAGCGTACGCGTCAAACCATGTGCGCTGCGGTGCTCCTTCGCATCGCCCTTACGGCCGACGAGAATTTTTCCGTCCTCCAGCTGGACGTCGATGACGCGCGAGAGGATCTGCTGGTGCAGCTCTCCCTTCGGGCCACTGACGCGCACGACGTCATCCTCGACGTTCACGTTCACGCCGGACGGCACGACGACGGGCAGCTTACCTATGCGAGACACGGTCGCACCACCTTACCAGACGTATGCAAGAACCTCTCCTCCGACGCCCTGCTTCTTCGCGCGTTTCCCCGACATGATGCCTTGCGGCGTCGAGATGATCACCAAACCGAGTCCGCCGAGGACTCGCGGTATCTCCGTCTTGCCCGTGTACACGCGCAACCCGGGACGGGAAATCCGGCGAAGACCCGTGATGATCTTCTCCTTCTCCGGGCCGTACCGAAGCTGAATTCGAATCTTACCCTGCGGACCTTCCGCAACCCGTTCGAAGCTCTCGATGAAGCCTTCGTCTTGCAAAATTTGCGCGATGGCGTGTTTCGCCCGCGAGGCCGGTACGTCGACCGTCTTGTGGTTGGCCGTGTTGGCGTTGCGGATGCGCGTCAGCATATCGGCAATCGGGTCGGTTATCGACATATGCTCGCCTTCCTTACCATGAGGCCTTCGTGACGCCGGGAACCACGCCGGAATGGGCGTTCTCCCGGAAGCAGATCCGGCACATGGCAAACTTGCGCAGATAGCCGCGCGGACGCCCGCAGGATTTGCAACGATTGTGCCCGCGCACCGCGAACTTTGGGGTGCGCCGCGACTTAACGATCAAACTCGTCTTTGCCATTACTCCAGCTACCTCTGCGGTCCCGTGGGCGTCGAAGCGGCCTTCTGCAACGGCAAGCCCATCGCAACCAAGAACTCCGAGGCCTCTTCGTCGGTTTTGGCCGTCGTGACGATCGTGACGTCCATGCCACGCGTCTTGTCGACCTTGTCGTAATTGATTTCCGGAAACACGAGCTGTTCGCGCAAGCCTAAGTTGTAGTTGCCGCGACCGTCGAACGACTTGGCCGGAAGGCCGCGAAAATCGCGGATACGCGGCAGAACCACGTTGAAGAGCTTGTCCACGAAGACGTACATCCGGTCGCCGCGCAGCGTGACCTTGGCGGCGATGTTCATCCCGGCACGCAGTTTGAACGCCGCGATGGATTTCTTCGCCTTGGCAACCACGGGCTTTTGGCCGGTGATCGCGGTTAACTCGCTAACCGCGGCATCGAGCGCTTTCGGATTGACGATCGCCTCGCCGACGCTCATATTCACGACGACTTTCTCCAACTTGGGAATTTCGTTGACGTTCTTGTAACCAAAACGCTCCTGCAACTGACCGCGAATCTGCTGCTCGTAGCGCTCTCTGAGACGCTCTGCCATCGCTTTACGCTCCCTTTGCCGACTCGCGCGCGGGCTCGCCGCAGCGCGCACAGATGCGATGAACGGCGCCATCGGTGCTGCGGCCGCGACGCAGCCGCGACGGGGCTTTGCACTTCTCACAGACGTATTGCAGCACGGAAAGCGGCAGCGGGGACTCCTTCTCGATAATGCCACCGGTCTGCGACGAACCGCCCATATTCGACGACTTCGTGCCCTGTTTGGTATGCCGCTTGACGACGTTGGCGCCTTCCACGGTCGCGGTACCGGCCTCGATCTGCACGGCCTTCACGGTGCCGCGTTTTCCGCGTTCCTTGCCGCGCCGGATCATCACCGTGTCGCCCTTAACGACGTATGCCTTCGCCATCCTAAAGTACCTCCGGTGCGAGGGAAGCGATCTTCAAGAAGCCGCGCTCGCGCAGTTCGCGCATCACCGGCCCGAAGACTCGCGTGCCGCGCGGGTCCAAATTATCTTTCTCCCCCTTGATGATCACGCACGCATTGTCGTCGCAGCGAACCACGGAGCCGTCAACTCGCCGAATCGGAGCGCTGGTCCGCACGACCACGGCCTTGACGACCTGACCTTTTTTTACGGCCGCGCCGGGAATCGCGCTCTTGACGGTGCCGACGATCACGTCTCCCACGTGCGCGTAAACGTGCCGCCCGCCGCCGGTAATGTGAATTACGAGCAGCTCGCGAGCGCCGCTGTTGTCGGCAACCTTCAGGCGGCTCTCTTGTTGAATCATTTCGCCCGCTCCACGATCTCGACCAGGCGCCAGC
>PMHJ01000032.1:156-22318 GCA_003158175.1 Candidatus Cybelea septentrionalis | reverse complement strand
CCGCGACCACGACGATCGTCTTATCCATCTTATTGGAAGCTACGCGCCCTTGCTTGACGCGTCTTTTTGCTCGGTCCATCTCTTGGTCCACTACTTTGTCGTCTTGGCCCAAGATCTCGGTCGAGGAACTATCAGGCTGCTCCATGCTCTCCCTCGGCGAGACGCTTCTCGAAAATGACGGTTTGAATTTGCGCGTACGACCGGCGCATCGCGCGAATCTTGCTGAAATCGGTCAAGTGACCGGTTCGCAGCGCGAAGCGCAGGGTGAAAAGCTCAGACTTTGCGTCGCGAGCTTTTTGCTGCAGCTCCTTGACGGTGAGATCGCGCAATCCGTCGAGATCACTTTTTTTCACGACGTTTCCTCGCGTGAGACGATCTTGGTGCCGATCGGCAGTTTTGCGGCCGCCCGCTCCAGCGCTTCGCGCGCGACGTTCGGAGCGACGCCGGAGAGCTCGAAGAGCACGCGGCCCGGCCTGACGACCGCGACCCAAAACTCCGGATTTCCCTTACCCGAGCCCATGCGTACTTCGGCCGGCTTCTTCGTCGCCGGTTTATCCGGAAAGACTTTGATCCACACTTTACCGCCGCGCTTGATATGGCGCGTCATGGCGATACGAGCGGCCTCGATCTGACGGCTGGTCATCCAACACGGCTCCATCGCTTGCAAGCCGAAATCGCCAAACGTCAAGGAGTTGCCGCGACTAGCAGCGCCGGTCATTCGACCGCGTTGAACTTTACGCCACTTCACACGTTTTGGAGTCAACATTTTACTCGGTCACCTCCACCGGTGGAGCAGGCGGCTCGGGCGCCGGCGCTACCGGCTCGGGTGCTGACGCTACGGGTTCGGGCGCGGCCGCCACGGGCTCGGGCGCAGCCGCGACGGGCTCGGGCGCGGGTATCACCGGCTCGAGCGCCGGCATTGACGGTTCGGGCGCCGCGATAACTGGTTCGTACACCGCATCTGCGGGGGCAGCAACCCGAGGCGCGGGGCTCGGAGCGCGACCGTCGCGGCGTCCACGGCCGCCGCGCTCGCGGCGTTCGCGGCCGGGACGATCGCGAAGGGCTCCGTCGCCGCGAGGCTGATCCGGGAGCACTTCGCCGCGATAGATCCAGACTTTGACGCCGATGCGTCCGAACGTCGTAAAGGCTTCGACTTGCGCGTAGTCGATGTCCGCGCGCAGCGTATGCAGCGGCACTTTGCCGTCGGCATTATGCTCGGTGCGTGCGATTTCGGCGCCGCCGAGGCGTCCCGAGACCTGCACTTTGATTCCGCGCGCCCCGGCACGCATCGTGCGCATGATCGACTGCTTCATCGCGCGACGAAACGCGATTCGCTTTTCGAGCTGATCCACGATATTCTGCGCAACCAGTCTCGCGTCGAGCTCGGGATGTGAAATCTCCATCACGTTCACGGCAACGCTCTTGCCGGTAAGCTGCTCGAGCGTCTTGCGAATCTCGTCGATACCGACGCCGCGTTTACCGATGATGATGCCCGGCTTGGCCGTATTGACGATCACCCGAGCCTGATTGGCACGGCGCTCGATTTCGATCTTGCTAATCGAAGCGGAGCGCATCCAGCGATTAAAAGACTTACGGATGGCAATGTCTTCGTGCAGCCACTCCACGTAGTGCTTTTTCTCAAACCATCGGCTGTCCCAGGTTCGCGTGATCCCCAAGCGCATGCCGACCGGATGAATCTTTTGTCCCACTTAGGCTCCCTTGGCGCTTGCCGCGCGTTTGCGCGCGCCCTGTTTCTTCCGAGGTGATTTCGCCGCCGAGGCGGCTGCCGGAGCTGCACGGCGCGTGATGCGCGCTGCCTGAACCGATGCGCCCGCCGTCTTTTTGCGGGGCTTTGCCGGCGGCGTCTCGCTTACGATCACCGTTACGTGCGAGAGGCGCTTACGCTTAAAATACGCGCGACCTTGCGCGCGTGGATCGACTCGCTTCGTGAAGCGACCCCCGGGGCCGCCGTCAACCGTAATGCGGGCGATGTAGAGTTCGTCGGCATTCATGTCGTGATTGTTGCCGGCATTGGCCACCGCGCTGCGAACGAGCTTCTCGATCGGCTCGGCAGCGAAGACTTCGGCGAACTTCAAGAGCACGAGAGCTTCGCGCACGCTCTTGCCGCGAATGGCATCGGCGACGCGCCGCAGTTTTCGCGGCCCGGTGCGTACGAAGCGCAAGTGCGCGACGGCCTGCGTAGCCCGCTCCGTCACGTTTTCACCGTTGCTTTATCCCCGCCGTGACCGCGGAAGTGCCGCGTCGGAGAAAACTCGCCCAGCTTGTGACCGACCATGTTCTCGGTAACGTAGACGGGGATGTGCGTCTTGCCGTTGTGCACGCCGATCGTGTGACCGACCATCGTCGGAAGCACCGTCGAATCGCGGCTCCACGTCTTGATCACTCGCCGCTCGCGCGTCTCGTTGAGCTTTTCGATTTTCCGCACGAGATCGGGCGCGACGTACGGGCCTTTTTTCAGCGAACGCGACATTACTTCGAGCCTCTCCTGCGAACGATCATCTTCGTCGTGCGCTTGTTGCGCCGGGTCTTTTTGCCCATCGTCATCACGCCCCACGGCGTCGTCGGAGGACGACCCGAGGTCGAGCGCGCTTCGCCGCCGCCATGCGGATGATCGACCGGATTCATCGCGATACCGCGTACTGCCGGGCGTTTTCCGAGATGGCGCGAACGGCCGGCCTTACCAATGACTTGGTTTTCGTGCTCCACGTTGCCGAGCTGTCCGATGGTCGCGCGACAATTGATGTGGATCCGCCGCACTTCGCCCGACGGCATCCGGACCTGCGCGTATTGGTCCTCCTTGGCCATCAGTTGCGCCGACACGCCTGCGGAACGCACGAGCTTGCCGCCCTCGCCGGGGTGCAGCTCGATGTTGTGGATGACCGTGCCGACCGGAATATTCTTGATCGGCAGCGCGTTGCCGATTTTAATGTCGGCGTTCGGCCCGGATTCGACGACCTCGCCGGGACGCAAACCCAGCGGCGCCAAGATATAACGCTTTTCGCCATCGCGGTAGTGCAGCAGCGCGATGCGGCAAGAACGGTTCGGATCGTACTCGACGGTCGCGACCTTCCCCGGCACGCCATCCTTCGCACGCTTGAAGTCGATGATGCGATAAATCCTGCGCGTGCCGCCGCCACGATGACGCACCGTGATGTGGCCGTTGTTGTTGCGGCCGGAATGCTTCTTGCGAACCTCGATCAGCGAGCGTTCGGGCTCAACCTTGGAGAGATCCGAAAAGTCGATCGTGGTTAAGAAGCGCTTTCCCGGCGACGTCGGTCTATATTTCTTAACGGGCATTTTTATTGCTCAAAATAGTTCACTCCGCCGAGCTCGATCTTCTGACCGGCCTTGATGGTCACGATCGCTTTCTTGTAGTCGCTCATTTTGCCGCTAACCCGGACTCCTCGCCGCGCGGAGTTGCGCGACTTGCCTCGCACGTTGACGGTATTGACTTGTAAGACGTTGACGTGAAAGATTTCTTCGATCGCGTGGCGGATCTGCGTCTTTGTGGCCTTCGGGTTCACGACGAACGTATATTGCTGCCCGAGCGCATCGGCCATCGCTTTTTCGGTGATTCGCGGCGCTACGATGACGTCACGTGCGTCCATCGGCTTGCTCCCGTTTTTCGGCAAGGCGCTGCGTAAGAGCGTCGTACGCAGCAGTCGTGAAAAGTAGCCGTTCGAAACGAAGGACGTCCTTGACGTCGAGCGCGCCGTCGTCGGTGAAACCGACTCGCGTCAGGTTCCGGCCGACCCGCTCGATCTCGGCTGCATGCGTTTCGCCGCGGCGACAGACGATCAACGTCGTGGGACCGACCCGCGCTGCTTTGACGCTCCCGAAGAGGAGCTTGGCGAAGCCTGCCGTCTTTCCGATCGAAAAATCGGCCGTCTCCAACAATGTGACGGCGTCGTTACGAAAGCGGTCGGCCAGTGCCGCGATGAAGGCGACCCGGCGTTCCTTCTTGTTGAGCGACTCGACGTAGCTGCGCGGCTGTGGGCCGAAGACCACGCCGCCGTGACGCCATTGCGGCGAACGAATCGAGCCCTGACGCGCGCGTCCGGTCCCCTTCTGCCGCCAAGGCTTGCGTCCACCGCCCCGCACTTCGTCGCGCTTGAGCGTCGACGCGGTTCCGGCTCGTGAGTTCGCAAACTCGCGGTGCACCGCGCGGTAGACGACCGTGAGCTTATCGCCGTAGTCTTCATTGAGAACCGCGGGCGATTCGATCGCCCGGACGACGTTCCCGGAGGCGTCGATAACGTTGGGCATTAGGTCTTCGCTCCAGCCTTTGCCATCCTGAGCACGGTTGAAGGTCGAAGCGCCTTGACGCTCTGACGCACCAGAACCAGCGCGTTCTTCCCGCCGGGCACGGCACCGCGTACGAGCAAAAGATTTCGATCTCCGTCGGCCCGCACGACTTCGAGGTTCTGACATGTCGTGCGATCGACGCCGTAATGTCCCGGGCGCCGGCTGCCCAGCGTCACGCGCCCGGCGTTGGTGTCGCCGTTGGAAGCGGGCTGACGATGAATCATCGAGCCGTGGCTTGCGCCTCCGCCGCTAAAGTTATGACGCTTGATGGCCCCAGAGAACCCGTGGCCCTTGGAAACGCCCACGACGTCGACGCGGTCCCCCGGCTCAAAGCCGGAGACGGTCACAGCCTGGCCAATCTCGGACTCCGCGGTGTCGCCGCGAAACTCGCGGACGAGACGAACCGGCTCCACGCCTTGCTTCTTGAAGTGTCCGGCCTGCGCGCGCGTCAGGCGGCGGCGTTTGATCGGCTCGAAGCCCAAAGCAACGGCCTCGTAGCCGTCTTTTTCCTTCGTTCGCAGACCAACGACCGTGCAGGGACCAGCGGCGATCACCGTGACCGGCACGTATCGGCCGTCGTCGGTGAAGATGCTGGTCATCCCGACTTTACGGCCAAGGATGTTCTTCATTCGCCTGTTTCTGTGAGAATCGCCAGGCCACGGAGCCAGGCGTACTGTAGTAATTTTTTCCGCCGGCGCGCATTGGAAAGCGAACCGGCATGAACCGCAACTTCGGCAGTGTACCAGGGCCGTCGCGTGAGGTCAAGGCGCCCTGCCGCAATGGCCGCCTGGTCGGGAAGAGCGCAGGGCGCGCTTCCTATGTAAAGGCGCCCAGGCCGGTAATCTCCTTGCCGACGACGAGTGCGTGCATTTCGCTGGTTCCCTCGTAGGTAAGCACCGATTCCAGGTTGTTCATGTGGCGAATGACCGGGTACTCCAGCGTGACGCCGTTTGCACCGAGAATCGTCCGGGCCTGACGGGCAATCGTAAGCGCCTCGCGGACGTTGTTGAGCTTCGCCAGACTTACCTGCGACGGGTGAAGACGCCCGGCGTCCTTTGCCCGTCCCAGATGCAGCGCCAGGAGCGCGCCTTTGTTCAGCTCCAACAGCATGTCGACGAGCTTCGCCTGGGTCATTTGAAAGCCGCCGATGGGGCGATCGAACGCAACGCGCGTCTTGCTGTACTCGAGCGCCGATTCGTAGCAGCTTCGCGCGGCGCCGATCGCGCCCCACACGATGCCGAAGCGCGCTTCGTTCAAACAGGAGAGCGGCCCGACCAAGCCATCGCCGAGCGGCAGCAGCGCCTCGGCCGGAAGGCGGCAACCGGCGAGTACGAGCTCGCTCGTAACCGATGCGCGCAGCGACAGCTTTCGCTCGATGTCCGTTGCCGAGAATCCCCGCGCGTCGCGCGGGACGATAAAGCCTCGAATGCCCTCATCGGTTTGCGCCCAAACGATGGCAAGATCGGCGATCGACCCGTTTGTGATCCACATCTTTGTCCCGTCGATGATCCAATCGGAACCGTCTTTGCGGGCGTAGGTTCGCATGCCGGCCGGATTGCTGCCGAAGTCCGGCTCGGTCAGACCAAAACAGCCGATTAGCTCGCCTCGAGCCATCGACGGAAGCCACGTCTGCTTCTGCGCCTCGTCGCCCCAGCGGTGGATCGCATACATCGCGAGCGATCCCTGAACCGACGCGAAGCTGCGAACCCCCGAGTCGCCGGCTTCCAGTTCCAGACAAGCGATGCCATAGGCGACCGCGCTCGCTCCCGCGCAGCCGTAGCCCTCGAGGTGCATGCCGAGCAGTCCGAGTCGGCCGAGCTCGAGGCCGAGCTCGCGTGGAAGCGTTCCCTCCTCGAACCATTGGGCGACGTTGGGCAGGACGCGGTCGCGCACGAACGCGCGCACGGTGTCGCGGACGAGCCGCTCTTCGTCGGAGAACAGCCCCGCGACGTCGATGAAGTCGACCGGGTCGGGCACGGGACTAGCGGCCTAGCGCTTTAAGACGCGCGCGAGTTTGTCGAAGAGCGCCTCGGTCGAGCGCTCGAACTGATCCTCGAAGCGCCGCCACAGCAGTCGCCCGTCGGTGTCCGACAAGATTGCGTCGACGCGATACTCCACGACCGTCTCTTTGCCGAGGGTGGACAGATGGAACCCGTGTGTCCCGTCGAGGCCTTCGTTTTGGAAACGCCAAACGATCCGCTCCTCGGGAACGGTCTCTTCCAAAATGCTGTGGATCCCCAGGTGCCATTCTTCGGTCCGGCCGGGCGCAAGGGGGCCCGGAGAACGCATGAACGGCTGCGAGGCGAAGGGCCAGATCTGGTCGCCCGAGGTACCCATCTCTTCGAGCAAATGGAAAATGCGGCGCTTGGTGCCGTGGAACGAACGTGACCGGAGCTCGTGAAGGTCGATGGGCATGGCCGTTCGTTCGCTTAGTAGCGCCGGAGCTACTCCTCGGATTTCTTGACGAACGGCAGCCTCGCCGTCAAGAGCACTTCCTTCTCCGCCAGCTTTGCCAGACTCTGGACCACGACGATTGCGACGATCGTTACGATGACGGCATAGATCAGCTCTGCCAGCACGCCGTTGCCCGGTTTGAGAAAGAGCGCGATCGTGTCGCTGATAAATTTGTTCCACGCACCGGCGGCGATGAGCCCGAAGGCAACCGTCGCCAGGCCGATCATCGTGCCGAGGTAGCTCGATTTAACTTCCATGCGAGGCTGATTAAGTGGAGGAGACTGGATGCCTCCGCAGTTCGTGCGTCGTTAACCGTCGCAGGGGGTGACGGTGACCGCCGAGCCCATCGAGCCCGTGTAGTTCTTTCCGCCGTCGCCGGTCCCGCCGGCGATGACGTATTGTTTGAAAGCCTCGGGCGTACCCGCGCGATCGTTGTTGTACGGAGGATAGTGAGGGTCGGTGAGAGGCTCCGTTTTAAGCGCACCATATCGGTTCGCAAGCTTGGTGTAGACCGCCGCGCCCCATCGCCACTTGATCGGGCGATCGTCCTCGCCATAGAATTTTGCGGACCAGGTTACGTGCGTAATGTCGCCGGGGAGGTGGTTCGTCGTTTGGTACGCGATACTGTTGAGGAAGTCTCCGCCAGTCGCCATATAGGGCGCGATCATCCGCCAATGGTCTCCGTAGGCCGGAAAGCTCAAGCGAACGGCAGTGCCGCTATTGAGAGCGAGGTCCATGTTCGGACCTTCAATCGTATAGTGCGTTTGGCCGACGCTGAAAGTAACGAGCGATTGACGCACCGTGAGCCGAAGCGGACCCTTGGTTCCCTGCTCGGATAGAACGCTCGAAAACAGAATCCACGAGCCCTTTGAGATCGGCGTTCCGTTGAAATTCAACGAGCTCGAGATCACCGCGCACGCATCCGCGTGCGGGCCGTGCGCCCGCGAAAAGGCGAGTGAGCTGAGCGTTTGACTTGCCGATGGGAGGGCCGTTTGGCCGCCGGCACAGCCGCCGAAGAGTAGGACGAGCGAGAGGATCCCAGTTGCGTAGAGCGATTTCATGAACGTTCCCTTTAAAGGCGACTTAACAATGGAAAAACCCCGACGCCAAGTGGCCGAGCGGGGCTGCTGTCAATTCTCATCGTGTCTTCCTCAATCTGGGACGCAAATGTGGAACGGTTGCCGGCATGGCCGAACGAGGTCCCAGAGTAAGAAGCACCCAGGAACGATAGCGAGAGGTCCCCAGGCCACTACGAACTTTATCACGCTAACGTTTAGTAGTCAACAAATGTTAGCGTTTGTCGATCCGCCAGGCCGGCGTGCTCCTGCGGGAAGCAGCAAAAACGCCCGCAGCTTGAGGTTACGAGCGAGAAGGGTCCCTTAAAGGCGGCTTAGGCTTTGAGTTCGATATCCACGCCGGCGGGCAGATCGAGGTGCATCAGTGCGTCCATCGTCTTCGGTGAGGCCTGCAGGATGTCGATCAAGCGCTTATGGGTACGCATTTCGAAGTGCTCTCGCGACTTCTTGTCGTTGTTCGTCGAGCGCTGCACGCAAAAGCGGTTGATCTCGGTCGGTAAGGGCACTGGGCCGCTGACGAAAGCGCCGGTGCGTTTGGCGGTCTCAACGATCCGCTCGGCCGATTGATCGAGCACTTTGTGGTCGTACGCCTTGAGGCGTATGCGGATCATTTGCTTTGCCATTATAAAGTAAGCCGCCCTATTCGCTGACGGACGTTACGACGCCCGCCCCGACCGTGCGGCCGCCCTCGCGGATCGCGAAACGCAGACCCTCTTCACACGCGATGGGCGTGTGGAGCTCCACGTCCATCTGCACGTTGTCGCCGGGCATGACCATCTCGACGCCGTCGGGCAGCTTGATCGTTCCGGTGACGTCGGTCGTCCGAAAGTAAAACTGCGGGCGATAATTTCCGAAGAACGGCGTGTGACGTCCGCCCTCTTCCTTAGAAAGCACGTAGACTTCGGCTTTGAACTTCTTGTGCGGCTTGACGGAGCCCGGCTTGGCCAGCACCTGACCGCGCTCGATCTCGTTACGATCGACGCCGCGAAGCAGCACGCCGATGTTATCGCCGGCGATTCCGGAGTCGAGCAGCTTTCTGAACATCTCGATGCCGGTCACGACCGTCTTCTTGGTCTCCTCTTTGAGGCCCACGATTTCGACTTCTTCTCCAACCTTCACCTGACCGCGCTCGACGCGACCAGTTCCGACGGTGCCGCGCCCGGTAATGGTGAAGACGTCTTCCACCGGCATCAAGAACGGCTTATCGACCTGACGCTCCGGCTGCGGAATGTAGTCGTCGATGGTGTCCATAAGCTTGAAGATCTGATCGGCATCTGCGTCGCCCTTGCGGCCGCTCGAGTTGAGCGCCTTGAGCGCCGAACCACGAATGATCGGCGTGTCGTCGCCCGGGAAGTCGTACTGCGAGAGCAGCTCGCGGATCTCCAGCTCGACCAGCTCGAGCAGCTCTTCGTCGTCGACCATATCCACTTTATTGAGGAAGACGACGATCCGTGGCACGCCGACCTGGCGCATCAACAGAATGTGTTCGCGCGTCTGCGGCATCGGGCCGTCGGTCGCGGCGACCACGAGGACCGCGCCATCCATCTGCGCGGCGCCGGTAATCATGTTCTTGATGTAGTCGGCATGTCCCGGACAGTCGACGTGCGCGTAGTGGCGCTTGGTCGTTTCGTATTCCTGATGCGAGATGGCAATCGTAATCCCACGCTCTTTCTCTTCCGGAGCGTTGTCGATCTGATCGACGCCGACTTTCTGCGCGAGCCCCTCCGTCGAAAGGCAATGCATAATCGCGGCCGTCAACGTCGTCTTTCCATGATCGACGTGACCGGTCGTGCCGATATTGACGTGCGGCTTGTTCCGCTCGAACTTTTGCTTGGCCATCTCTTTCCTTCTCTTAAGAACGCACTGCACTTCGCGCAGTGCTTTGGAGCTTCGCTTTGCTTCCGGCTTGCGCCGGAAACGTCGCTCCGCGTCCCCGCGCCTACTCCGCGGCGCGGGACCCCACTTTTAGTGCACTACACTATCGCGCAGTGCGCCTTATCACTCAGTACACGGGTCCTGGCGTACTGTACGCCTCTTTTTTCCGCCTTACGCGGTAAACGCCCCCGTCGAGGGGGCGCCACGACCCGAATAGTACCAATGAAAACCCTCTAAGTCAACGTCGTCCGCAGCTTGCCTTTGCTGCTGCAAAGCATGCTTACGCCGGCGCCAGTTTCTTGCCGGCAGCTTTTGCCACGATCTCTTCTTCGACCGATTTCGGCGCCTTCTCGTAGTGCGAGAACTCCATCGTGTACGTCGCCCGCCCCTGCGTCGCGGAACGCATGTCGGTCGCGTATCCGAACATCTCGGAGAGCGGAACGTGAGCCGTGATCACCTGGGCACCGCCCGGCGCCTCTTCGGTGGCATGGATGGCGCCACGCCGGCGGTTCAGGTCACCGTTGATCGCGCCCATGTACTCCTTGGGCGTCGTAACCTCGACCTTCATAATCGGTTCGAGCAAGATCGGTCCCGCCGCTCGGTTTGCTTCTTTCCAGGCCATCGAGGCGGCAATCTTAAAGGCCATTTCCGACGAGTCGACCTCGTGGTAGGACCCGTCGAAGGCCACGACCTTGAAATCCATAACCGGAAAACCGGCGAGCACGCCGCTCTGGGCCGACTCCCGCACGCCTTCCTGAACGGCTTTGCTGTACTCCTTGGGAACGGCGCCGCCGACGATCTTCCATTCAAAGACGAATCCCGTGCCGGGCGGCTGCGGCTCCACGCGCAGCCAAACGTCGCCGTACTGGCCTTTGCCGCCCGACTGGCGGACGAAGCGGCCTTCCTTTTCGATCGTCTTGGTGATCGCTTCCTTGTAAGCGACCTGCGGCTTCCCGACGTTGGCCTCGACCTTGAACTCGCGGCGCAACCGATCCAGGATGATCTCGAGGTGCAGCTCGCCCATACCGGCGATGATCGTCTGCTGAGTCTCCTCGTCGGTGCGCATCCGGAAGGTCGGGTCCTCTTGCGCCAGGCGCGTCAGCGCTAAGCCAAGCTTATCCTGATCGGCTTTACTCTTGGGCTCGATCGCCTGGTGAATGACCGGCTCGGGGAAGGTGATCGATTCGAGCGCGATCGGCGAGCGTTCGTCGCAAAGCGTGTCGCCCGTGCGGGTGTCGGAGAGTCCGACTGCCGCCGCGATATCGCCCGCACCGATGGAGTCGATGTCCTCTCGATGATTGGCGTGCATTCGCAGGATGCGTCCGATTCGTTCCTTGCGCCCGGAGCGCGAGTTAAGCACGTAGCTGCCTTTGTTCAGCACGCCGGAATAGACGCGGAAATAGGTCAGATTACCGTAGGGATCGGTCGCGATCTTGAAGGCAAGCGCGCAGAACGGTTCGGCATCGTCGGTCTTGCGGGTAATTTCGTCGCCGGTCTTGGGCGCGCGGCCGACGATCGGCTTGGCCTCAAGAGGCGAGGGCATGTATTCGACGACCGCATCGAGCAGCGGTTGGATTCCCTTATTCTTAAACGCAGAGCCGCAAAGCATCGGAAGAACCGTACCCTCGATCGTGGCTTTGCGCAGCGCTATCTTCATGCGGTCGATCGGCAGTTCTTTGCCGTCGAAGAACATCTCCAGGAGCTCGTCGTCTTGCTCGGCGATCGCCTCGACCAGATGCCGACGCCACTCCATCGCCAACTCTCGCAGTTCGCCCTGCACGTCCTCTTGCTCCGTGGTGGAGCCGAGGTCGTCGGTGTAGACGACCTGCTTCATCGTAAAGAGGTCGACGATGCCGCGGAACTTGTCCTCGGCGCCGATCGGGACTTGAATGGGAACGACGCGCGCGCCCAGGCGCTCGCGAATCTTATCGACGACGTTAAAAAAGTCGGCCCCGACCCGATCCATCTTATTGACGAAGACGATCCGCGGCACCTTATACTTGTTGGCTTGGCGCCAGACGGTCTCCGATTGCGGCTGCACGGCCGCTACGGAATCGAAGAGTGCTACCAACCCGTCGAGGACGCGGAGCGACCGCTCGACTTCAACCGTGAAGTCGACGTGCCCGGGCGTGTCGATGATGTTGATACGCGTATCGCGCCACGTCGTCGCCGTAGCGGCCGACGTAATCGTAATGCCGCGCTCCTGCTCTTGAACCATCCAATCCATCGTCGCCGCGCCGTCGTGGACTTCGCCCATCTTGTGCACGCGCCCGGTGAAGAAAAGAATGCGTTCGGTGCAGGTCGTCTTGCCGGCATCGATGTGCGCGGCAATGCCGATATTCCTCGTGCGTTCGAGCGGATATTCCCTTGTAGCCATGGTCTTTTTAGTCTAGTAGAGCCGCTACCAACGATAATGGGCAAAAGCTTTGTTGGCTTCAGCCATCTTATGCGTGTCTTCACGCTTCTTGATCGTGGCACCGGTGTTATTGGATGCATCGAGCAACTCGCCCGCGAGCTTCTCTTCCATCGAGCGCCCGTTGCGGGCGCGCGCGAAACCGATGAGCCAGCGCATGGCCATCGCCTGGCGGCGATCCGGCCGCACTTCCATCGGCACTTGGTATGTCGCGCCGCCTACGCGGCGAGGACGCACCTCCACCAAGGGCATCGCGTTGGAGAGCGCCTGCGAAAAGATTTCCATCGGGTCGCGCCCGGTCTTTTCAGAGACAATCTCGAGCGCCCCATAGGTGATGTGCTCGGCGGTCGATTTCTTGCCGCAAAGCATGACCTTATTGATGAAGCGCGCCAGCACTTTCGAGTTGAACTTCGGGTCGGGCAGAATCTGCCGTTTGGGGGCCGGTCCTTTGCGGGGCATTACTTCTTCTTCTCGCGCTTCGCGCCGTATTTGGAGCGGCCTTGCTTGCGGTTCGCCGTACCCGCGGTGTCGAGCGTGCCGCGAATGATGTGATAGCGAACGCCAGGCAGATCCTTGACGCGCCCGCCGCGCACCAGAACGACCGAGTGCTCCTGCAAGTTGTGACCGATGCCGGGGATGTAGGCCGTAACCTCTTCACCGTTGGTCAGCCGGACGCGTGCGACTTTGCGCAGCGCCGAGTTCGGCTTCTTGGGAGTGACGGTCTTGACTTGCGTGCAGACGCCGCGGCGTTGCGGATTGCCGGCTACTTCGAATGCGCGGGTCGGCAAATCCGGATGGCCGGGCTTGGGCCCGGTCAGGATCACGCGAAATGCCCGCGTCTTGACCTTTTGCTCGGTCTTCTCTCGCCCGCGGCGCACCAGCTGGTTGATCGTCGGAATGGCTTGCTCCCCACAAAAGTAAACGACACAAACAACGGCCTCACCCGCAGGTGGGACCGAACACCAACTATATCAGGGCCTCTTTTGGGCGTCAAATGGGGGGCGCAATGGCGGCGAGCGGCGGACTGCATGAAAATCCGCGGTTGGGCGTTCTGGACGGGTTGCGCGGCCTGGCGGTCTTGCTCGTCCTTTGGTACCACGTGTGGGAGATCTCGTGGCTTGCGCCCCCGAAGTCGCTCGCTTTCCTGCCCGCCACGGGCTTCATCGGCGTCACGCTCTTTTTCTTTCTCTCGGGCTTCGTCATCTCGTACCCGTTCTTTCGAGCGGACCAGCTCGGAAGGCCACCGCCCTCGTGGGGGCATTTCGCCTGGCGCCGCTTCATCAAAATCGTGCCCTCCTACGTGCTCTCGATCGCGGTCGCGTATGCGCTGGGCTACGCGCAGCGGCAACCCAACGCCGCGCTCCTGCCCGACCTCACGACCCACCTGCTCTTCATTCATACCTGGTTTCCCGACCGGTACGGCAGCATCAACGGCGTGCTCTGGACGCTCTCCGTGGAGGTCGAGTTTTACTGCGTCTTCCCATTGATCTGGTGGGCGTTTCGGCGCCAACCCTGGCTCTGCGCGGGATCGATGGTCTTGCTCGCTTGGATGTGGCGCGCTTGGATGGCCCACTGCTGCTACAGCACGCTCTTCGCACAGTATGAAGAGAACCTCCCGGGATATCTCGACATCTTTGCGCTGGGAATGCTCAGCGCATATCTTTTCGTCGGCCGCGCGAACCTGATGCGAGCACCGGCAATACGCGCCATCGCGCCGCTGGTTGCCCTCGGCGGATTTGCGATGCTCTGGCTGCTGCTAGAGAACTGTTATATGTCTCGGCTTTCCGATCAGTGGTCGGGCGTGTGGCAGATCGATCGCCGGCCACTGCTCGGCGTCGCATTCAGCGTAATCGCTTTGGGGTCGCTGGCGAGCCCGCGATCGTGGCAGACCGTTCTAGATAACGCGCCGATGCGTTTCCTCGCGGCGATCTCGTACAATCTTTATCTGTACCACCAGATCGTCGCGCGAGAACTCGTCTGGCATCACATCCCGCCGTATACCGGAAATCCCCATCACAACGTGCAATGGCAAGCCCGATATACCGAGCTCGCCTTTGCGACCGCTATCGCCGTTGCGACGGCAACGACCTATCTTTTCGAACGCCCGCTGTTACGGCTGAAGGGTCCCCGCGGGGCTCGTGCGCCTATTAAAGCTGCGACTTGAAAATGCTTTCGGTAATCCCGTCGATCACCGGAACGCGCACTTCCTTCCCCTGGAAGGCAGACACGGTCGTCCAAATCCAAACAACGAAGGACAGCAGCCCGAGCAACATGGTCAAAATGAAGAACGGGTGCACGATGATCGCAAGAAACCAGAACGCCATGTAGAGCACGAAAGTCGCACCCCATATCGTGATCGATTGTGCCGCAGCCCATTTCACAAATTTATTCGTACCGCCGCCGACGAGCATAATAACGCCGCCGACAAGCGAGAAGAGGTAAGCGAGCCCAGCCGCTACGTTCGGCTCAAGCCCGAACGGCGTATCCTTGGGAGGTTCGGTTACGGACATGAATGCTGCCCCTTTCGGCTCCAAACGCAAGTGTTAACTTGTCTGCGTTGCTTTGCTTTGCGACGGGGCCGAACCTTTATCTAGCGCTCGCTCGCAACAGGCTGCATCGCTAGCGTCTGAGAAAAGGTCGGGCGGTGAGCCGGAAAATCGAGCCCGCGGGCTGGCCGCGAGCCAGCGGGTACGCGCACGGCATCGTGGCCGAGGGGCGGTTCCTCGCCGTCGCGGGCCAAATCGGCTGGAACGAGCGTCATGAGCTGGTTAGCAACGATTTTCTCGAGCAAGCCGGCCAGGCGCTGCGCAACGTCGTCACGGTGCTTCGTGCGGCGGGCGGGGAGCCGGCGCATCTCGTGCGGCTGACCTGGTACGTCACCGATAAGCGAGAGTATATTGACAACGCTGCGGCACTCGGCGCGGCATATCGCGAAATCGTCGGCACTCACTATCCGGCGATGGCGCTTGTGCAAGTCGCCGATCTGCTCGAAGACGGCGCAAAAGTCGAAATCGAAGCAACCGCGATTCTACCTCCCACGTCATCCTGAACCCAGTTTTTGTCATCGTGAGCGCAGTTTTTTGTCATCGTGAGCGCAGTTTTTTGTCATCCTGAGCGCAGTTTTTTGTCATCCTGAGCCCGCATTGTCATACTGAGCCCGGATTGTCATGCTGAGCTTGTCGAAGCATGACTCAGCACTCACGCCTACGGTCTCAATCGATTGAGATTATCGCAAACACTCGCGGGCCTTGATAGCTGGTTAAGGTGATCTCCGGGTCATCCTTCGACAGGCTCAGGATGACAATTGGNNCAATTGGGAGGCTCAGGATGACCCCGACAATGTGCGGAGTTTGAAGCGTTGTAGTTTGCCGGTTTCGGTTCGCGGCAGTTCGCTGAGGAACTCGATCTCGCGTGGCGCTTTGAACGGCGCGATCTGTGCTTTACAGAACTCGCGCAGCTCGTCGGCCTTTGCGTCCGTTGCAGCGCAGCCGTCCACGAGCACGACGAACGCTTTCACGAAGTTCGTCTCTTTCGCCGGATCGCGCTTGCCGACGACCGCAACTTCTTTCACGTCGGGGTGACCGATTAGCGCCTGCTCGACCTCGGGACCTGAGATGTTGTAACCGGCCGAGAGAATCATGTCGTCCATGCGCGAGACGTACCAGTAGTATCCATCGGAGTCTCGGCGGTATGCGTCGCCGGGATAGTTCCAGCCGCACTGCACGTAGTTGCGCTGGCGCTCGTCTTGCAAATACTTGCAGCCCGTTGGCCCTTTGACCGCGAGGCGCCCTACCGTGCCGTCGGGAACCGGGCGTCCATCGTCATCGTGAATCTCGGCGACGTACCCTGGCACGACGCGTCCCGTCGCGCCGGCTCGCACTTCATGCTGCGGCGAACCGACGAAAATATGCAGCATCTCCGTGCTGCCGATGCCGTCGAGAATCTCAAGGCCCGTCGTTGCTCGCCATTGCTCCCAGACGGTTTTCGGCAGCGTCTCGCCCGCCGAAACGCACGTCCGAAGCGATGCTAAATCGTACTCCTTCGCTCTCGCGGCCATCGTGCGGTAGGCGACCGGCGCCGTAAAGATCGTCGTTACGCCGAAGGCCGCGATAGCCTCGAGCAGTTCGGTTGGGCCGGCTTTTTCGAGCATCAACGTCGCGGCGCCGGCGTGGAGCGGAAAGAGCAGCAGTCCGCCGAGGCCGAACGTAAATGCCAGCGGTGGGCTTCCGCAGACGAGATCGTCGTGGCGCGGCTGCAGCACGCGGTCGCAATAGGTGTCGCAGATTGCCAGCACATCCCGATGGTAATGCATTGCCGCCTTGGGCGTACCGGTCGTCCCCGACGTGAAAGCGATGATCGCGACGTCGTCTGCCGCGGTCTGCACGGTTTCGAAACGCGACGGTTTCCCTCGAATTAGATGCTCCAGCGAATCCTCGCGCGCGGCATCCCCGTTGAAGTAGAGCGTCCGCACGCCGGCAACGCCGCTGCAGGCGAGGTCAAGCTCGTCTCGCAAGCGGGAATCGCAGAGCACGTGCTTGACGTGGGCCTTCTCCATGATAAACCGAAGCTCGCCGGCACGATATTGCGGCACGGTCGTCACCGCAATGCCGCCCGCTTTCAATACTGCGAACCAGCAGGCCGCCAGCATTGGCGTATTTGGCGCTCGGAGCAACACGCGGTTTCCCGGCTCGATGGCCATATCGTCGACCAAAACGTTTGCGATGCGGTTTGCCGCGCTGCGCAAGTCCGCATAGCTCCAGCAGAGACCTCCCGGCGCAAGGATGCACCGACGGTCACCGCCGCGCTCCTCCACCCGCCTCTCGAGCAACTCCGTTGCCGCGTTGAGACGTTCGGGATACTGTAATGCGGGCAGATCGAAACGCAGCTCCGGCAGCTCATGCGGCGCCGGCAAACGCTCCTTCGCGAAGGTGTCGGTATGTCCGGTGGTGCGCACGTTCAAGCTTGGAGCAGCTGCCTTGCGATGACGAGCTGTTGAATCTCGCTGGCGCCTTCGTAAATGCGCAAGGCGCGAACGTCGCGGTAGAGGCGTTCGACGATCTCACCGCGCGTTACGCCGCGTCCTCCAAAGAGCTGCACGGCACGATCGCAGACCCGCCCCGCCGCCTCCGTCGCAAACCATTTCGCCATCGCAGCTTCACGAGTGATCCGCGCCCGGCCGCTGTCCTTGGCCCACGCGGCGCGGTACACGAGCAGCGCGCTTGCATCGACGTCGGTCGCCATCGTCGCAATCGCGGCTTGCGTGAGCTGCAGGTCGGCCAGCGGTTTGCCGAAGAGCTGCCGCGTTTTTACGTGCGCTACCGTTTCGTCCAAAGCCCGTCGCGCAAAACCGACGGCCGCCGCGCCGACCGTGCTGCGAAAGACGTCGAGTACCGCCATCGCAATCTTGAAGCCTTCGCCTTCCTCGCCGATGCGGCACTCGTTGGGAACGCGAACGCCGTCTAAACGCAACGTACCGAGCGGATGCGGCGAAATCGTTTCGATTTGTCTCTCCGCGCGACAACCGTTTGTCGCAGCATCGACCGCAAAGGCGCTCAGACCCTTGGAACCGCTCTCCCCCGTGCGCGCGAAGACGACGTAGAGATTCGCGATGCCGGCATTGGAGATCCAGGCCTTCTCGCCGTCAATAATGTAGTCCCCGTCTTCGCGGCGCGCGCGCGTCGCTAGCGCGCCCACGTCCGAGCCGGCCTCAAACTCCGACAAGGCGAAGGCCCCGATGCAACGGCCGGCGGCGATCTCGGGCAGATATCGCCGCTTCAGCTCGGCGCTGCCGAATAACGCGATCGGACCGGCGCCCAAACCCTGCATCGCGAAAGCGAAATCCGCGATGGCCGAACGGTACGCGAGCCGCTCCCGCGCAAGGCAAAGCGTTCGAACGTCGAGGTCGGCGCGAATGCCCCCGTACGCGCCAGGTACGCAGGCCCGCAGCCCCCCGCCCTCTGCCAACGCGCGTACCCACGCGCGCGAGCTCGTGGCGGCATCGGACTCGTCGTCAGCAACCGCGGCACCATCGAGCCAGGCTTTGAAACCTGAGGAAAACGCGCGGTGCTCTTCGTCAAACAGCGGGAGATCGAGCATTTCTCGATGTCCTAGTTTCCTTCGAACTGTGGCGGACGTTTGGCCACAAAGGCTTCGTAGGCGCGGCGGAAGTCGTTGCTCTCCATACACGCGGCTTGAGCCCGCGCTTCCGCATCGATTGCTTCGTCGAGCGGCAGCACCCATTCGTCGTGCAGCATTCGCTTCGTCATTGCGTGCGCCGCGGTCGGACCCTGCGCGATCGCGCGTGCGAGCTCGGCGGCGCGACCGAGCAACGCATCGGGCGGGCATAGCTCGTTATAAAATCCCCACTCGTGCGCCTCTTTTCCGGGCAGCGCGCGACCCGTATAGAGCAGCTCGCTCGCGCGGCCGAGCCCTACAATGCGCGGGAGCATCGTGCAGGCGCCCATGTCGCATCCCGCCAGACCCACGCGGACAAAAAGGAAAGCGACGCGCGAGCGCTCCGTTCCCAAACGCAGGTCGCTCGCCATTGCTAGAATCGCTCCGGCGCCGGCGCAGGTACCGTCGATTGCGGCGACGATGGGTTGGGGACAGGCTCGCATCGCCTTCACCAGATCTCCGGTCATCTGCGTGAACTCGAGAAGCTGCTGCGGAGAGCTCTGCGTCAACGGTCCGATGATTTCGCGTACGTCACCGCCGGAACAAAAGTCCGCACCGGCGCCGGTCAGCACGACGGCTTTAACGGTTTCGTCAGTTTGCAAAGAGCCGAACAGATCCCTCAGCTCGCGATAGAGCTCGAACGTCAGCGCGTTCTTGCGAGCGGGCCGATCCAGCGTAACGGTCAATACCTTCGTATCGACCAGCGTTCGTGCACCGTTCATCTGATACGAAATGGCAGATCCTCTTCGTCCTCGTCGCCCGGGCTGTTGCGCGCGATCACGCGAAGACGATACGAACGAACGAAGATCGGCGGAGTATCGAGCACGTCGAGTGTGAACTCGAAGCGTCCGGGGCCGACGTGGGGAACGTTGATGGAGAACAGACTCGTGCGCACCTCAACGCTCGCAACATCCGTGCCGGTCACGAACCAACCGGACCAGTGCTCGCCGCGTCGAACGTCGAGCGAGGAGAAACGAATTCCCAGAATCTTTGGCGGCGCGTCGTTTGGCTCGACCTTCGGCGTGGGCAGTGCCGAATAGGCACCGACGATCACGTTCGAAGGCACCGGAGGAACCCGCGATCCGCATCCGCCGAACAGCAGTGCGAACGAACACGCTCCGATGCGAAGCACCACATCTGAGTCCGTACGGCCTCGCCGCGACGCCACCTGCTCAGTTTAGAAGGCGCCTCCGAGCATAGGGCGTAAAGGCCCGGCATAATGCAGAACGCGGCCCCGCGAAGCTTAGCGCTCGATTACGCGGTCGGCATTTGCGGTATCTGGATTTCCGGCGGATTTTTTCTCGATGCGTGGGCGCACGGTCACGTGCCGGTGGAAAGCTTCTTCACCCCGTATCACGCCGTCTTCTATTCGGGCATGTTGGCCTTGGTGATTACGGTGGCGGCCTTCGTACTGCGCGCGCGCGGGCTCGGTTACGCTTGGCCCGACACCATTCCTCGCCCCTACCGCCTCGCGCTCTTGGGCATTCCCATCTTCGTCGCCGCGGGAATCGGAGATATGCTCTGGCATCGCTTCTTTGGAATCGAAGAGGGCGTCGACGCGCTGCTCAGCCCGACGCATCAAGTTCTGGGGCTCGGAATCTTTCTCGTTGCGAGCGGCCCCATTCGCTCGGTGCTGGCACATCGCGATGCCACGACGCCTTCGCGCCAGTTACCTCTCGTGCTCGGCCTTGCGACGTGGCTGATCCTCACGCATTTCGGCACGGCATACGGATTCGATCCGGGCGCGGGCCGGACCAATGCCCCGCCGCCCATCGTTCCGTTCACGCCGGATTACCTCACGGCGCTCTCGATCGGATACTACAAGATTGCCAGCGGCGTTCTCAGCATCATTCTCGAGAGTATTTTGATCGGCGGCTTCGCGCTGTGGTTTATCTCGCGCGTTCGCCCCGCTCCCGGCATGCTGACAGCGCTCTTTGTGATCGGCAACGCCCCGGCGGCGGCAGCATTCACCAATCAGACGCCGCTGCTGATCGTAACCATCGTGCAATCGCTGATTACCGGCATCGTGGCCGACGTTCTCGTCGCACGGTACGATCCATATCCTTCTCCGTCGAAGACGGTCGCGTTTCGGACTTTCGCAATCGTCGTTCCGATGTCGTACACGGGCGCCTATCTACTGGCGACGTTTTTCGCCGACCGCATTTGGTGGGATTGGAATGTAGCGCTGGGTTCGTGGATTTGGTCGGGAGTCTGCGGTTTCGCGCTGAGCCTGCTGATCGCCGCTCGCCGAACGGCGTGATCGCCCTCGGCCTGCTCGGTGCCGCGCTGCTGCTGCACGGCGCGACGGCGTGGCGCTACGGCTACTTCCGCGACGAGCTCTACTTCATCGCATGCTCAAAGCATCTGGCATGGGGTTACGTCGATCAGCCCCCGCTCGTCGCCGTCGCGGCCTGGCTCGCCGCCCCCGCCGGATATCAGCTGGTAGCGCTGCGGGCACTTCCAATTCTGGCCGCCGGCGGAACCGTTTATCTCGCCGTTCGCCTCACCAAGGAGCTGGGCGGCGGCGCGTTTGCGCAGATGCTCGCCGGCGTCGCGACGCTCTTGATGCCGGCGTATCTGCTGCTGGGCAACACGCTGACGACGACCTCCCTCGAACCGTTCTTCTGGACGTTCGCGATCTACCTCACGATTCGGCTCGTGCGCGTGCCGGTCGCTGCCCGGCCGCGGCTGTGGCTCGCGCTTGCGGTTACGGTAGCATTGGGCGCGTATGCGAAGTATTCGATCGTCTTGCTCGTCGGCGCGCTGATCGCCGGTTTGTTGTCGACGAGAGAGCGCGGCGTCCTGCGCACGCCGTATGCGCTCTGCGCCGCCGGCATCGTACTGCTGCTGCTGGCTCCGAACCTCGGCTGGCAGGCCGCTCATGGATGGCCGTTTTTCGAAGTCGTGCGCGGCGACGCGGCGCACCGTCCCTCCTTCGCAAACGGTCTGACGCTGGAGTACCGCGACCTCACGAATAACGCGACGGCCTTTATGCTGGAGCAACTCCTGTACACGAATCCGCTCGCGGTCCCGATCTGGTTGGCCGCGATCGTCGCACCGTTTCGCCTAACGGCCCTGCGTGATTTGCGCTTTATCGCGGTCGCGTACGTCGTGCTCTTCTTAGCCGCTGTGGCGCTGGGCGCGAAGGGTTACTACATCATCGGCGTCTATGCGGCGCTGCTGGCGATGGGTGCCGTTGCGGTCGAGCGCGTCGCCGCCCCTCTGCGGTCGGCACTATTCGGTGCGCTCGCGGCAGTCGCAGTCCTCGCGCTTCCTTTATCGCTGCCGGTTCTGCCGGTCGAGGGACTCGTTGCGTATACCACGCATCTCGGACTGACCGGACGAGACGGGTCGCCGGCGCATCTCATCCAGCCGGTGTTTGCCGAAGAGTTTGGTTGGGATCGGCTTTCGCAAGATGTCGCACGAGTTTATTTTGCGCTGCCGCGCGATGTCCGCGCTCACACGGCGATATACGCCGACACCTACGGCGATGCGGGAGCCTTGGACTTCTTTGGATCGCGCTACGGATTGCCGCCGGCAATCTCGAGCCAAAACAACTACTATCTCTGGGGCACCCGCGGCTACAATGGCTCGACACTCGTGGCGATCGGCGCGACGCGCATCGATCTTTTACGGCGATACTACCGCAGCGTCACGGTCGCTCGCACCTCGGCCGAACCGTTGAAGTGGATCGTGGAAGGGCCGGCGCCGATCTATCTTTGCCGCGATCCCATCGCGCCCTTATCGGAAATCTGGCCGCACTTACGCTGGTACGGCGCTTAGCGAAGCGACGTGATCCCGAGCCCTTCCATTGTCGTCCTGAGCGCTGCCATTGTCGTCCCAA
>PMHJ01000032.1:0-137 GCA_003158175.1 Candidatus Cybelea septentrionalis | reverse complement strand
AAGCCCTTCCGGTGTCATCCTGGGCCCTTTCATTGCCATCCTGAGCCTGTCGGGTGTCATCCTGAGCCTGTCGAAGGATGACGGCGAGAGGCCCGTCGCATGGTCATGGTTCGACAGGCTCACCATGACACTGGGAG
>PMHJ01000017.1:22761-22955 GCA_003158175.1 Candidatus Cybelea septentrionalis | reverse complement strand
CCTGAAATGCGCCTACAGGTCAGTCGGCCGCCAAAAGATGGCTCGCCGACGCTCAAGATTTGTCACGGCTTTTGTCACGGATTTCCGTAATGACATGCCCCGGTAAGTACCGGCAGTCCTGACTGTCGTGCTCAAAAGGCACTTGTGGTGAACTATCGAGGGGCCTGTAGCCGTTTAGCAAACCGCCGCCTTCA
>PMHJ01000017.1:0-22753 GCA_003158175.1 Candidatus Cybelea septentrionalis | reverse complement strand
TGTTCACCATTTGTTCACGGCGAGGGCCTCGGTGTTTTACGGTGCAACACTAACCGCTACGCCCGAAAGAACCGCTTGCTTCCCACCGATGTTTATGATGCGATGCACGGGCCTGCCACCTTTTGGGTAACTCCAAATGCCTATATTAGGGAAGCCACGAGAAGTACTATAGATGATGGTAACTTGATTATCGTAGAGCCATGACGCCCCAACATGGTGCTTGACGCCTTTAATCGTCGTTGAGCTAACCACAGTGGCCGTCGAGCCGGAGATGCTCAAACGGTCAATGGCGATATGGGGATTGACCTTCTGCGAACGCTGGACTGTCATCGCCAAATAGTTGCCGTCCCATTGAAGGGTTTCTGGATAGGAATCTTCCGGAAGGCTAAGCGATATGTAGGAGATATTACCGCTGCCCGCCGCTACCTCTGCGAGCCCGGGATTGTCGCCTTTATTATAGCCATCTATGAAAAGGTTACCGGCGTTGTCGTAACCGCAATAGTGGGCGACAAACCCGTAAAGCTGATAAACTGTAGGTTGGCCGTAAGGGGGGGTGAAGAACGCTATGTCCAGTTGGTTTGCGAGCGCTACGGCGAGGTTTCCGCTCAGGGGGTCAACGCTGCAATGCGCTCCATCCGAAGGCAGGGTCAATGTTTGGCTAGCGGTCGTTGAGCCATGTGTGTAAACTAGAATACTCTTGCCATAAACGAAATAGACGTTGCCTAATTCATCAGAGCAAGCGCCCGCGGCTGCTTGCGCGATAGTACCAACGACCTTTCCTTCAGGGTACGACAACACATACGACGAGTTCTCTGCACTTACATAAAGAAGAGGGTTGGATGTGCCATGCTGACGTCGCACTGCCGACGGCCCTTGGGGAAGTATGGACTGGCCCTGCGACTGTCCGCCGCACCCGACGAACACAAAAATGACCGTGGTCCTTAGTGCGACCAAGCGGCCCATGTGTGAAAGTTTCATCCCGTGCCCCTCCTGAAGTCCTAACGATTCGAGAGGCGCGTCTGTTCCCCGGTCTNNTACCCGCGCATCACCGTTAAGTCAGGGCGACCTCAACAAAACCGCCGTCTCGGGACCGCAAGTAGGTAGAATCGACTCGCTAAGAGCCTTGGAAACTGGTCGCGGAGCCGGTTCTCAGGCTCGGCTTTGACGCTCCAGACTTGTTCACGGCCTTATTTTACAAGGGTTTCCATTAAGGGGCTACTCCAAAGAGCCCGTCTTGGTCGCCGTTTGGTCACTGACCTGGTCACGGCGCCCCGGTTTTTGGTCACAGCGGCCCACGCACCTTCACGTACGGACACCTGGGTGGCCGGCTAGAGCACGTTGTCGGGCGCGACCGCGAGCGGCCACTCGCCCAGCGTCGGATTAATTTTCGCGTTGACCCTCTTGAGACGTGGGTAGTCGACGACTTGGATTTCAAATGAGGTGCCGATGTCGTTGCTGACGTAGACCTGCTTCTCGGCCTTGTTCATCGACATTTCAAATGGCTAACCGCCGAGCGCGAGCGTCTTCGACGGGGTCGTTTTACCGGCCGGGAACACGTCGAGCGATGAGTCGCCTTGGTCGATGATTACGATGTTGCCCGCCTTATCCACCGACAGAGCGCTGGCCGAGCCGATGACCAGATTCAGATCCGTACCACTAGTCTTACCGGGCGGCACCTCGATCACACCGCTGCCCAGCGAACCGCCGACATATTGAATGTAGAGGTTGTTTGAGCCGTCGACCGCGAGGTTCTCGGGCGTTTCATTACCCAGCGACACGGTCAGCGACGGCGCCGTTTTGCCCTTCGGATACTCCGTCACGGTGGTATTACCGGTGTTCGCGCAGTAGACGGTGCCGTCGGCGCCGACGGCAATTCCGGTCGGGTAGTTGACGCCGTTGGTAATGGTTAAGCTGGGTGAGGTTTTGCCTGGCTTGTAGACGACAATCGACGTGGGCGAGCCCTCATCGGTCGTGTACAGCTCGAGATTCTTGTCCACGAAGAGCCGCTCGGGATCCGTCAACCCGGTCGTGATCGTTCCGATCGGTGGGGGATTGATGCCCTTTGAGGGATAGATCGTAATCGTGCTGTCGTCGTAGCTCCCGGAATAGATCACGTGCGACCCGGATTTTGCGGCTGCCGATATCCAGCCTCCGCCAACGGCGTGTCGTCCAGGCGGCAACGAGCGCCCACTGGCGGCCAGCAAGTTGGCGCGCACGAGCGCGTTGGTCGTCGGCGAAAGGGATGTGCCGCCGGAACAGGCGGCCAGTAAAGCCGCGACACCGGTCGCAGCTAAGGAGCGCGTCGCAATGCGCGCATTTAAAAAGTGCATGTAGTTAGTCTCGCAGCGGAGTGGTTTCAGGTTTTAAGTGTATAAAATACGATGCCGTCTTAGTTGTATCGATGGGAACGAACTGTCTCGGTGCCATCTTGTAATTAAAACAGTCTGACAAATTGTCGGCGCGGCGATCGGTAGTGCCTAACGAACCAAGCCCAAAGTTTTGCTCGGTATATTTTAGGATGCTTCCAAACTCGTGTTGCTTCGTCGAGATGTACCCTTTGGGTGTATATGCTGAAATAACGATGAGGGGAACCCTGAATCCCAGCTCGTTGGCATTGTATATATGCGGCTTGACATGGTCGAACCAGCCGCCCCAATCGTCCCACAAAATAAAGATCGTCGTGTTGTCCCAATACTGCGATTCGCCGATCCCGTTAACGATGCTGGCGACCCAGGCAGGCCCCGTGCCGTTGTTGTCTTCGGGATGGTCGGAAGCCGCTTTAGAAGGGGTCACCCACGCCACGGTCGGAAGTTTGCCCAACTTAATGGTATTCAGGATTTCAGAGCTAGGCCACTTCACGTACTCGTGGTAAAACGGGTTCTTAAAAATCTCCTCGATGGCATCGGGAGCGTGTTTTAACCCAGGACCCCTAAGCTCCTGATAATATCTCCACGTATATGACGGCGACGCTGCGGTGATAAGATCCATTAGCGTTTGGCGCTCGAAGCACGGATAGACGCTCGGTCCCGCAGCACCGGTGTCGATATCGATCGACTCGACCGTGCTGCTCGGTGCCGATTGGCACCCGCCGTTCTTCGACAGGCTAAGGTTGCCGGGATTGTTGTCCACCACATACTGGCTGCCCTGGCTTATCGTAGATGTGCCGCTTACCAAATACTGGTGCGCCGGAAACGTCGGGCCTTCGTTCGTCTGAAACATGTGGTCGGCAAATGCGTACTGCTCCGCCATGGCATAGTATGGTTGAACCTGATTTTGTGGAACGTATGCAAATGGCGTCGAATGGACGCATTCTCCATCACACCCTACGAGGTTCCATCCGTCCATCGCGCCGTTAGCGTACTGCGTCAGAAAATCTTGATGCTCATGATTCAAGTCGAATGGCGCCGTCATACTCACGGCTCGCAGGCTGATTTTTTGGCCTTTAGAGTTGTATCCCCAGCTCTGCGTGTTGGCGCCGGGCAAGAACTGAAACAAGTTATCTACAGAACGATTTTCCTGTACGATGATAACGACGTGTTGAATAGGACTGCCGCTACCACTACGTAGCCGAAGCGCTGACGTGCGCGATACCGGACCGCTGCCCATTCCAGCGGGTCCGCTACATGCCACAAGCGCCATCAGCAAAGCTAATCGTTTCACAGATCGTCCTCCACTCGGCCGCTTAAGGATTCTGCGGGGCGGGACCTTCCTAAGGAGGCGCGGTTGGGCCGTCCAGCGGCCGTTCGGGAACGATCTCCGCAACGACGGTCGTCCGCCGTACCGACGGGCGCAGCATCAGCGCATCGAGGCCGGCAATGCGTCCGGTGGGAAGCACGAAGCTTAGCGCCGACAAGAGCACTAAACAACCGTCAATCGAGGACCACCCGTTGAGCGTCGCGAGCGCCCCTCGAGCGGCGAGATAGTTGAGAGGCAAGAGAATTCCAACGAAACCGCCGACGCGCGAGAATAGACCGAGCAGCAGCGAGATGCCGACGCAAACTTCTCCGAAGCGCACGAGCTCGGCGAAAAGGGCGGCGTTCGGCGCAACGGTGTTGACGAGAAAGTCGTGATAGGGCCCGGTCGCTTTGACGATCCCATTCTGCAGGTACGTAGCGAAAGCACCATCGGGCGGCATAAACTGCGCGCTGTTGAGAAACTTGGGAACGCCGTGGACGAGCCAGATGCCGCCTGTTAGGAACCGTGCCAGTGCCAGCCATCCGCCGTAGACCCGCGATGACGGGAGCTTCACGCCACAACCTCCCTATCTGTCTGCACTAATCGTGCGATCATCGACGCCGCGTCGGTTGCCGCGTTTGGCCGCGCCAGGCGTCTCGCTGCTGCAATCATCTTCTCTTGTCGATCCTTATCCCCGAAAATGGCTTCGAGCATCGCCGGCAGCTCGCTCGTCTCCGACGTACGTGCGGCCGCGCCGGCCTCAACGAGCACGCGAGCGTTCCGTTCCTCCTGGCCGGGCAACGGCTTGCAGAGGACCAAGGGGACCTGCGCCACAAGCGCTTCCGCCGTGCTAAGGCCGCCTGGCTTCGTCACGAGCACGTCCGCCGCGTGCATGTAGTCGTAAACGTTGTCCACAAAACGCAGCACTCGCACGGGAAAGCGGACGCTTTCGGCCGCATCGGCGAGACGGGGTCCGATGCGCGCGTTTTTCCCGGCGACGACGACTGCTGCGAGAGGCGTACGAACCGAATCGAGCGCACGGAGCATGCGCTCGAGCGGAGCGATCCCAAGGCCTCCTCCCATCAGCAGCGCTACGTACCGATCGCGCGGAAGATCGAGCCGCTCGCGCAACGCATCACGCGACTCCTGAGATCGCACGAACTCGGGACGCACGGGGATTCCGCTCACGGCGATCGCTTCCGCCCGGACGTGCCGGGAGAGCAGCGAGTCGCGCATTGCGTCGGTCGCAACGACGTACCGATCGATATTGCGATGGATCCAGAATCCGTGCACGGCAAAATCGGTCACGATGGCGACGACGGGCGGTGCATCGCTAAAGCGGCGTTTGTATTCGGCCACCGCTCCGCACGGGAAGGCGTGCGTGCAGACGACCGCGTCCGGACGTTCGCGCAGCATCAGCGGCCGCAAATTATCGGCGGTAAACTGGTGCGCCCAGGCCCGAAATCGCCCGACCTCGGTGGCTCGTTCTGCGCGATCGTAGATGTATCGGTACATCTGAGGAATGGTCTTGACCATCCGCAAATAGCCGTCGGAGACGACGCGCGAGACGACCAGCGCGGCATACTTGTATGAATCCACGACTCGCGTCTTTGCCGTCGGGTCGAGTCGCCGCAGCTCGTCAGCGACCGCGTTCGCGGCCGAAACGTGGCCGACGCCGACGCTGGCGGACAGAAAGAGGACGCGAATTAGCCCGGCTCCTCGTCTGCTGCACCGTCCTCGTCGCCGTGAACGTACGTCAAGAAGTCGTCGAGGATCTCTTGTGCGAGCACGTCGTTCTCCAAAAGATTTCCGGCGAGATCGGTCACGATGAACTGCTCCTCACCCTCGGTTTCGGGTTCGTGCACCAAAACGGCATACGAGATGCTCTCCTGCGGATCTTCTAAGATGCCCACGACCTCAAACGGGAGCGATGCGCCCTCGTTTGTCTCGATATAGAGGACCTCTTTGAGCTCGAGCGGGGTGTGCGGCATCGCGCTTTCTCCGTTGGGGGATGACATCGCCTAACTCCCTTCTATTGCAAACAGCGTGCGACGTTGGCTTGATGTTCCGCCAAAGTCTTGGCGAAGACGTGGCGTCCATTACCGCAGTAGACGTAGTAGAGATTATCGCTCTTAGTGGGATGAAGCGCCGCTTCCAGTGACGCGAGACCCGGATTGGCGATCGGCGTTGGAGGCAGGCCTGGATGGACGTAGCTATTGTAGGGCGAGTCGATTCGTAAATCCGCGAAGGAGAGCGCACTCTTGTGTTGCGGCAGCGCGTACTCGATCGTCGCATCAACCTGCAGCGGCATACCGAGGCGAAGCCGGTTGTAGATTACCGCGGCGATTTTCGGACGATCGTCTTGATTTTTCGCCTCTCGCTCGACGAGCGATGCGACCGTTACTGCTTGCGCGACGCTGACGTGTAGAGCGCGCGCCCGTGTTGGGGCGTCGTGGGGCAGCTCCTTGAGAAACTGCGCGGTGAGCACGCCGGCGATCTGTTCCGGCGCAGCTCCAAGCGGCATCAAATAGGTGCTGGGAAAAAGAAAGCCTTCGAGGCTTCTCGTGCGAGTGCCGTCGACCAGCAGCGTCTCCTGTATGAAATCGCGTCGCAACGCTGCCGAAGAGCCGAACCCGTCGCTCTGCAGTCGCGCCGCGATCTGTTCCGCGGTAAAACCTTCGGGAATCGTCACCCACGCGGCAACCTGCGCGCCGCCGGTTACCAAGGCATGCAAGACCTCGTTCTGCGTGACGTGGGGTCCGAAACGGTACTCCCCTGCTCGCACCGCCGCATCTTCGTCGCGCAGCTTCGCGAGAATCCGGAACGTCAGGGTGTTGCCGATGACTCCACCGGCTGCGAGCTGGCGACTGATTTCGTCGAACGTCGTACCGGTCTGGACCACGACCTGCTCTGACGCTTGCGGGTGAGATCGGTCCTCGGCGACCGCATACCAAAAAAGGCTGCCGGCCGCAATCGCGGCAACGACGACCGCAGCGACGCCCGTTGCCAAACGCGCGAAGAAGCTCACGCGGGGCGCTCGTTTGCGCGCCGCGCGAGAAACGATTCGAGGATCAACGCGGCCGCCATCCGGTCGACGATCGATCGGCGCTTTTGCCGCGAGACATCGGCAGCGATTAGACTTTTCGTCGCCTGGGCGGTCGTGAGACGCTCGTCCACGCGATGAATCGTACCCGCGAAAACCTCGCGAAGCTTCTCGACGAACGAATCCATCTCGCGCGCCGCGATCCCTCGATCCCCGGCGAGCGTCAACGGATCGCCCACGACCAGCTCGTCGACACCGTAAGAATCGATTAGCTCTTTAAGTCTTGCAAGGTCCTCGCGCCGGTTCGTCCGGTCGATCGTAGCGATCGGAAGGGCGAAGGTCGCGCTCGGATCCGAAACTGCGATGCCGATGCGCTTGCTGCCGACATCCAGCGCCATGATCATGCTCCGAGGCCGCCGAGATAGGCAACTGCCTTCGGCCGCCGGCCCAAATGATGAGCGACCAGCTCCGCGATCGCATGCGCCGCCGCGGGCGTCGCATGCAGGGCGGCGGCCGGACCGCTTCCTTTGGGTACCGCCAACGCGCGCAAATTCACGAGATCCTCCGCCGTTAACTCCGAAAGATCGCGCCAGCGTTCGCGGCACACACCATCGGTGAATCCACCCGCCTCCGCATCGAGCCACGCACTACCGGGCAATGCGCAGCCGCAATGCACGCAGCAGTCGAGCGGCGGGGCGAGGCCCAGCATGTCGAGCAGACGAAGCGAAAAGCGGGGCAGTAGAGAACGGGGATCTGCGCAAGCGGCGATCGACCCAATGGCGCGGGCAAGCAGATCGTACACTTCGGGGAGCGCTAGCTCGGGTTCGCAGAATGCGTCGATCGTTTCGGCCATGAGTGAGACGACGGCGTAGCGATCCGGCTCGACGAGCGTGGGCCACGGCGCCGAGAGCGTCTCGGCCGAGACGATGACGTCCAGCGTCCGGCCGCGATGCATCAAAAATGCGCACTCGTTGGCAAGCTCCAGCCGCCCTGCCAAATGACTGCGCATGCGGCGAACTCCCTTCGCGACCGCGTCGAGCTTGCCGCGCTCGCGCGTAAAAATCGTCACGATGCGATCGGCTTCGGAGAGCTGGCGCCGGCGAAGAACGATGCCGCGAGTTTTATAAGCGCGCGGCGGCGTCAGAATCCTCCGATTGTTGCGGCTGCGTAATGCTGCCGTTAGTATAGACGCGAACCGCGAGGATGCGACGGCCGCGCGTTCGGTCGACNNTAGCCGCCGATCGTCTCGAAGTCCTCAGTCGGAAGCTCGGTTCCGAGCCTCGCATTGACGTCTTCGATATTCGTGCCCGCTTCGACGACTGCTTCGCACTCCGAGACCACCGAGATCGGTTCTTGTTCGTCGGCGTCGTGCTCGTCCCGAATCTCTCCGACGATCTCCTCCAATAGGTCTTCCATCGTCACCAGACCCGCGGTGCCGCCGTATTCGTCCACGACGATCGCGAGCGAAAACTTATCGCGCTGCATCTCTCGTAGGAGCTCGGCGATCTTCTTCGTCTCCGGGACGTGCACCGCAAGGCGCATCAGCGAGCGGACGCTGGCGTGAGCGAGCGAGCCGTTTGCGAGCGCAACCAAGAGCTCGCGGTCGTGAATCACGCCGACTATATCGTCTTTCGATTCCTGATAGACGGGCAGCTTGGAATAACCCTCGGCAGTGACGACGTCGAGGACGCGCCGCGGGGAGTCGTCGATCGAAACGGCTACCATCTCCGGGCGCGGCTTCATCACTTCGCGCACGATCGTATCGCCGAACTCCATCACTGAGTGAATGAGTTGTCGTTCCTGCTCTTCGATCACCCGCTGTTCCGCGCCCACATTGACCAGCACCCGGATATCTTCTTCGGTGACGTACATATGCTGCGAGTGCTTGATGCGCAGAGCCTTGAGAATAAGGTCGGTCGCGACCTGAAACGTCCGCGCGATCGGCGCCAGCACGTATGAGGCGTAACGCATCGGAGGCGCGAGTCGAAGGGCCCAACGCTCGGAATCGCCGGTCACGATAGTCTTGGGGATGATCTCTCCGACGAGCAGAAAGACGATCGTCATCACGAGGGTCGAGACCACCACTGCCGACGGAAGACCGAGCGAAATCGCAATGTAGGTTGCAAGCGAATCGGCGGCCAGCAGCACGATCGTGTTGCCGACGAGCACCGACGTCAAAAAGCGGTTCTTATCCTCGACGAGATCTTGGAGATTTCTCGAACCGCGCACGCGCCGGTCGGCGATCGCTCGGGCGCGCAGCCGCGAGATCGACACCAGGGCCGCCTCCGCAGCCGCGAAGAAGGCCGCGAGGAGGACGAGTACGACAAGCGCGATGAGCTCGTACGGCAGGCCTTCGGGGGTACTTCGACCGGGGTCTGTGTTCAAGTCGGCGCCATTATAACACAACGTGAGGCCGCACCAGCACGTAGATCGCTAACGCGACGAGCGTGCCGAGTACGGCTCCCCAGAAGACCTCGAAGGGGCGGTGGATCTGCGCCTCCACGCGACTCTGGGCGACTAAGAAGGCGACGAAATAGGCCAGGATAGCGGCGAGCGGTTTCTGGTAAAAAAACGAGAGCATCGTCGCTGCGGCAAACGCCAACGCCGCGTGTCCCGACACGGCTCCCCCTTGAAGAGCCGAACCGCGACCGACCCAGGCCTTGGCGAAAATCGTCGCGATCGCTACGACCGCCAGCACGATGAGCGCCACATTGGCGGGCACGGCCTTCACGGCGACAAAGACGCGAGCCTCGCCGCTCATTAGGCCTTGATAAAGGATTAAATATGCGGCCAGCGCCGCGCCGATCGCGGCAACGAGCACCGCGCCTGCCGCCGCATCCTTGGCGTTCTTCGCCAGCGGATGATGGGCGACGGTGAGCAAGTCGACGATCGACTCGATCGCCGTGTTCATCAATTCCATGCTGAGCACGAGCGCGACCAAACCAACGGTGGCAATAACGTAGACGCGATCCAAGCGCAAGACGAGCGTCGTAACGAGCACGAGCGCCGCAATGAGAAAGTGCACGCGCATGTTCGGCTGCGTGCGCGTCGCATAGATTATTCCTTCGAAGGCGTGATGAAACGAGCGAAGAAACCGGCTGCGATCGACGGGAAGATAGTGCGGTTCGCGTTTTCCTCGCTCGTCGGCAGGCTGATGCATTATCGTTTGGAGGCGTACGGCCATGGCAGTGCGATCGCATCAGCCAGCCGTCGTTCCTCACGTTCCATCGCGCGCCGTTGCCCGGCCAGCTCGTGATCGTGGCCCTTGAGATGCAGCAGCCCGTGAATCAGCAATCGATAAATTTCACGCTGAAGAGAGGCGTCGTACTCGGCCGCCTGACGGCGCGCGGTATCGACCGAGATCACGACGTCCCCCAAGAGGCGTTCGCCGGCCGGTGACGCCTCCGGCCCGTCCATCGGAAAGCTCAGAACGTCGGTCGGCGTATCCTTCCCGCGATAATCTCGGTTGAGCGCGCGTATTGCTTCGTCGCCGATCAGCGCCAGCGATAGTGCGCCGGACTCTTCCATCGCGCAGAGCAAACGCTTGGCGGTGAGGACCAGCGCGCGCCCGTCCACGCCGCTGCGGCGCACGTCATTTCGGTAGTGGATCACTTGCATATGCGCGGACTATTCGCGCCACGAGCGGATGACGAACGATGTCGAGGTCGCCGAGCTCCACCACGCTGACATCTTCGATGTCGCGCAGCCGAGCCGCAGCCGTTCGAAGACCGCTGCGCTGCCCCGACGGAAGATCGATTTGCGTCACGTCTCCGGTTACGACCATCTTCGAGCCGCTGCCAAGACGCGTGAGAAACATCTTGAGCTGGTCCTCGGTCGCGTTTTGCGCCTCGTCGAGGATCACGAACGCGTCGGAGAGCGTTCGCCCGCGCATGTAGGCCAGCGGTGCCACTTCCAGCGTGCCGCGCTCCATGTATTTGCCGACGAGCGAGTCGTCGAGCAGCTCGCTGAGCGCATCGAAGAGCGGCCGCATATAAGGGTCGACCTTTTCGCGCAGNNCGCTTGAGCGCCCGGACCGCCATGACAATAGCCAGATAGGTCTTTCCGGTGCCGGCCGGACCGATCCCGATGGTAAGCGTGGACTCCTCGATCGCGCGCACGAACTGACGCTGCCCCGCCGTGCGCGGTCGCACCTCGCGTCCACGTTCCGTCCGCAACAGCGTCGTCGGCAGCGCGACGGCCGCATGATGCGTCGCCGAGTCCGAGAGCGCCAATGCGACGTCGTCGGGCGTTATGTGAGCGCCTCCGACGGCGGCATCGAGCACGCGCCGCACGACGTTTTCGGCTCGCGTTACCGCAGCGTCGTCGCCGGCAAGCAGCAAACGGTCGCCGTCGGCATGGACGGCGACGCCGAGCGTCGCTTCAATGGCGGAAAGATTGCGATCGTACTCTCCAAAGAGGCGCACACGGTCGGAGAGCTTCTGCAGATCAATGGATCGTTGCGCGGTCAACCCTACCGGTATTCGTCATGTAAGCCCCGGGGCTTTCCAAGGACTTCGGCGGCAATGACCGCTCGGACCAGCTCGGGCCTACTCCCAAAGAAGGAGCGCTGCCTAGCTTTGTGCGCGGCCGGAGGCTCGCTGCGAGGAGGTTCGGTCCGCGGAGGAGCTGCCGGGCGTGGCGGAGGGGGACGGGGCTGCGGCGCCCTTTGCGACACGGCGGGGGCTTGCGCCCGAGCCTGCAGCGCCTGCAAGAGGCGCTGTTGGGCCGCGGCGGCGGTCGCCGGCGGTGCCTGAGGGCGCGACGGCGCCCCGGCCGCCGATTGACGCCGGGCGCTGGAGACCATGCTCCCGATCACCCCAATTACCAAGAACACCACCCAGACGAGGATGCCGACGTCGCGCATCGCAGCGGCTTACTTGTTGGCCGGACCCGTGAGCGGCGGAGGCTGCTGCTGCGAGTCGGTCGCCGCTTCAGTTGAGGCACCGATCGAGGAACGCATCTCGGTATCCGCCTGAACGTTCTTGAGCCGATAGTAATCCATGACGCCGAGATTGCCGCTGCGAAACGCTTGAGCGATCGCTTGGGGAATCGTGGCCTCGGCTTCAACGACCTTTGCGCGCATCGCTTGCGTTTCAGCCTTCTGTTCCTGCTCGGCTGCCTGTGCCGCATATTGCCGTTCTGCCGCTTTGGCCTGCGCGATGCGGCGATCGGCCTCGGCCTGACTCGTCTGCAGCTCGGCACCGATATTCTTGCCAACGTCCACGTCGGCGATGTCGATCGAAACGATCTCGAATGCCGTGCCGGCGTCGAGCCCCTTGGCAAGGACGGCCTTACTTATCCGATCGGGGTACTCGAGAACCTCCTTGTGATCGACCGCAGCGCCGACCGCCGAGACCACTCCCTCGCCGACGCGCGCGATGATCGTCGGCTCGCCGGCGCCGCCGACGTACCGGTCCAGGTTGCTGCGCACCGTGATCCGCGCTTTGACGTTGAGCTGGATTCCGTTCTGGGCAACGCCCTGAAAGGTCGGCGTCTCGATGACCCGAGGGGTCACCGAAGTTTGCAGCGCCTCGAGCACGTTGCGTCCGGCCAAGTCGATTGCCGCCGCGCGCTGCCATTCCAGAGGAATCTGAGCGCGCTGCGCTGCGATCATGGCCAGCGTCACGTTCTCTACGTTTCCGCCGGCCAGAAAGTGCGATTGCATCTGATCGACCGTGAGATCGAGACCCGCCTTGCGCGCTCGCACGTAGTTGGTCACGATTACGCTGGGCGGGATGCCGATCAGACGCATTCTCACCAAAGCGATAATGCCGAGCGGAACGCCCGCCGCGATCGTTCGAATCCAAAGGCCGATCGGAAAGTAATACAGGAACGCGAAAAACGCGATGACGACGAGAAAGATGACGACGGCGCCGCTGACGGCAATCATGTGTGCTCCTTACGAAACAAGTGGCTCAACGAAAATCCGAGCGCCTTCGACGCGCACGACGCGGATTGGGGTACCGGCGGCGATGAACTCGCCGGCCGTGAGGACGTCGATTCGCCGTCCGTCGATCGAAGCGATGCCGGCGGGCCGAAGAAAGCTAGTCGCCGTTCCCGCTCGCCCTTGTAACGCGCCGAAATCGGTGCTCGTGACGTACTCCGGCCCTTGCGCCGCAGAGAGGGCCAGTCTATGCGCCCATGCGTTCTGAGGGACGGCCCGTACCGTCAACGTAAACCCAATAACGGTAAGGACGATCGCCGTCGCGATCGTTTCGACCCCAACGAAGAGAAACGGTAAGCCAAAGGCCAGCAAGACGGCCACCAAGAGCGCGCCGGCCCCCAAGATTCCTGGAAGCCCGTGGCCGGGAACGACGTGCAGCTCCCAGAGAATGCCGATCAGTCCGATCACGGCCAGCGCGACGACGAAGTCGTTGGAGAAGCCGGCATAAACGTGGCTTCCGAAAAAGAGCGCGAGCGCGCCGACGCCGATGATGCCGGCGATGCCGTGCAATGTTTGCATCTCGATCAAAAGGCCGAGCATTCCCAGCGTCAGCAAGAGCCCGCTCACGACCGGATCGGTCGCGAAGCGCGCGAGCGTTTCGCCAAAGGAATAGGATTGCGATACCAACGGCGCCCCCGCGAGTCTCAGGTCGGCGAGCGCCGCATCCAACGTCGTTGCGGTGCCTTCGGCGACCCCGGCGCGCACCGCGTCGTCGGTGTTGAGGGTGAGCACCATGCCCGAACGCTTATATTGCGGAAGACTCGCGTTCTTATCGACCATCGCGCCGGCGATTTGCGGACTGTGATGCGTCCGCTCCGCGGTCGATTCGAACTCACCGCGCAGCGCCGAGATGATCTTGTCACTCGGCGGAACGGTGCCGCCCGCTTCAACGGGCTCGGCTGCGCCGATCGACGCACCCGGAGCCATGATGATGTGACTGGCGGAGAGCGTGATCAATGCCGCGGCCGAGTAGGCTCGTTGCGAAACGTAGGCATCCACGGGTTCCTGCGCGCTAAAGAGCGCGTCGCGAATCCGAAACGCCGAGCTCACGAGGCCGCCCGGACTGTTGACCTCCAGTAAGATTGCGCGAGCGTTGGAACGATTGGCTTCGTCGACCGAGCGCTCCACGAGATGGGCCATGCCATCGTCGACGGTTCCGGTGATCGGAACGACGACGACGGGCCGGTCGATCGAGGAAGCACCGGCAACGCCGGCCAGACCGCCTAGAAGTAGCGCGCACGAGAGCCATGCCCGCAGCCGTAATACCTTCATGCCGGTAGCTACCTAGGGTGGGCAGCGGAAGTTACGTTCCTGTCATCCTGAGGGCGCTGTCACCCTGAGCTTGTCGAAGGGTGAGGCCGCGGTCCGTTCGATGTCACCCTGAGCTTGTCGAAGGGTGAGGCCGCGGTCCGTGCCACGACATCCTTCGACAGGCTCAGGATGACATTTCCTTCGACAGGCTCAGGATGACAGCGCTCTCAGGATGACAGGTCAGGAGGCTAGCTCTTCGGTGACGATCTGGCGGACGAGATTGCCGTCGGCGACGCCTTTGAGCTGCGGCATCACGACCTTCATCACGGCTCCGGCATTTCGCGACTCCGGGGGCAGCTCGGCGAGGACGCTTTGGACGATCTCGCGCACTTCTGCGGCGGAACGCTGGGGCGGCAAATATGCGAGCAGAATCTCCCGCTCGGCTCGTTCCTTCTCCGCAAGATCCATGCGCCCGGCCTTCTCGAACTCCGTCAGCGAATCGCCACGCTGCTTTACCAGCCGCGTAACGACGTCGCGTTCGTCGGCATCGGAGAGCTCGGTGCCGGCTTCAGAGCGCTTGTAGATAAACCCCGAAAGGGCCGAGCGCAGCGTATCGAGGCGAAGCTGATCCCGAGCTCGCATTGCGTCCTTGAGGTCGGCGGAGATTCGGTCCTTGAGCGTTCCCACGTCGCGTTAGAGACGCGAGCTAGGCGCGACGCTTGCGCGCCGCAGCTGACTTCTTCTTCTTGCGAACGCTGGGCTTTTCGTAATGCTCGTGCTTGCGCGCCTCGGCGAGGATCCCAGCCTTTTGGGTGGCCTTCTTGAAACGGCGCAACGCGCTCTCAATAGTCTCGCCTGGAGCGATGCGAACTTCCATTCTATTGACGACCCCCTCTCGGCGCGCTCGTTGGCGCGAAAAATTAGGCCCCGAAGGGCCTCGTGCTAGGGTAACACAGCCCCGGCGGAGCGTCAAATCCTTAGCCCGGCGGCCACGACATTCGACGGCCGGCCAACACGTGGACGTGCACGTGATCGACGGTTTGCCCACCGTACTCGCCGGTATTGACCACCAAGCGAAACCCGCGCTCTCCGCCGCGCTCGGCGCCCAACTGCGACGCTACCGTCATCAAGCGGGCCGCGAGCGTCGGCTTGGCTCGAGTCAAAGCGACGATCGTCGCGTGATGCGCAAGCGGGAGTACGAGTGCGTGCGACGGCGCCTGCGGATTGAGGTCCTCGACGGCGATCACCTCGTCGTCGCGATAAATGATATTGGCGGGCACCTGCCCGGCGGCGATTCTGCAAAAAATGCAGCCGTCCATCAACGCCCCCGAATCGTGAAGCTCCACGATTTCGTCGTCGTATTACCGGCTTCGTCGGAGACGCGCACGGTAACTCGCACCGAGCCGTTGGGATATTCGTATGTCGGCAGGTATTGAATAAACTGCGAGGTTCGCACGCATTCCGACGTAACGTCGCGCCCGTCGACCCAAAGCATCGCGCTCGACGGATTCACGGGCACCGCATCCGCGGCAAAGCTCGCATATACGGCCGGCTTATTGTTGTTGACCGTCGAGCCGGCGTCGGGCGCAAAATCGGCAATGCCCGGCGGCGTGCTCGAGGCGGAGATCGTCTGAGGCGCTGCCGCGTGCGCGATGTCGTTACCCGACTCGAGCCGGCCGATCAAGGCGTCATCGTCAAAGTTCGCGCCTCGAGGAATGACGTAGCTCCCATCGTAGACCCCGGGCGCTCGCTGTTGCATCGCTTGATTCGCCACGTCGGAGCCAATGTCGAACGTCGCGGCCGCGCCGGGCGTTCCGTGCATCGTCACCGCAATCGTATCTCCAGCGCGCAACGGACGAGTCACGTCGGTGTCGATGCTGTCGATCGTGACGCGCTGCGCAACCGTGGCTATCCGGCGGCTGGCGAGTATCTCTCGAACTTCGTCGGTCTCGACGTTGTAGCGTACGCTGACCTGATCGTTGGGTTGCAGATCCCCGAAGCCGGCCGCCTTCCCGTTGAGCGAGATCTCCACCGTGCGGCCGGGCGAAATCACCTGACCGTCGTCGAGCACGAACTGATTCCCGGCAATTGCCACGATGCGACCGTTTCTCGAGCCGAACTCGTCAATGATGCGCTCGACGCGGCCATCTTTGCGCATCTCGACTCGCGCGAAGTCCCCCGGCCGCACGTCGCCGAGCTCCCCGGGTGAGGTCACGTTCACGTTGACGTCCTCGACGTCGATGGCCGCATTGGGACCGATTTTGATCGTCTTGATGCCGCCGTTATATCCCAGCGTCAACGTCGGCGGATCCGAGAGCACGTCGACTCCCTCGACGGTCCCAAATCGTTCAAAGCCGCTTCCAACCGGAACCAAGCCGCGGCTGGAGCGTCCCACGAGTTGGGCGACGATCGTGACCGTGTTCGTGTGCCGGTCGAAACGCGCCTGAGCGCCCAGAATGTCGGTGAAGAAGCGCAACGGAACGTAGAGGACGTCCTTGATCTCCAGCAGCGGTCCTTCGAGCGTGAGCTCGCCGGTGTCTACCTGCGCGATCGGACTGCCGATCGTGAGAACGACGGTCTTCGATCCGATTTGCGTCACGATGCGATTGCCGGAGCGATCGAACGCCAATCCGAGCGCCTCGATCGTGCGGCGCACGGGCACGTAAAGCAGATTGTGCTCGAAACGGGGCCCGGGATCGAGCGACAGCACGTTCCCGTTAATGATGATCCCGATCGGGCGGGCTGCGGCGGCCAGTAACAGCAGCGGCAGCAATGCGAAAATCCATTTCACTTTCAGTGGCTTACTCCAGAACCTCTCGATAGATGTCGGCAGTGGCTCGCGCACAGCGATCCCACGACAGCCGGCTCGCGGCCTCGCGCCCTAAGTTGACCGACCGTTCGCGCGTACCCTGGTCGGTGAGCATCTGCTCGAGGAGGGTTCGCAGCCCGTCGACATCTCGGGCTTTAAACGAGAGCGCGGCGGACTCGAGGACGCGCGGCAGCGAGTCTTCGCACGCGAGGACCGGGCAGCCGGCGGCCATCGCCTCCAGCATCGGCAATCCGAAGCCCTCTCGCAACGATGGGTACACAAGCGCGCTTGCGCCCGCGTAATAGGACGCGAGTTCGTCGCTTCGGATCTCTCCCAAAGCGACGATCGCACGAGTCGGGTCGCTGCGGCGCTCGACCTCGCCACCGAAGTCGTCGGGGCCCGTGACGTAGAGGTCGACCTTCAAACCCGGCGGGAGCGCCGACCACGCCGCAAAGAGCGTTGCGAGATCCTTGTGGCGGCGATGGTTCCCGACATAGAGAAGGTAGGGACGCGGGGCGACGTGTGGCGCGACCGCGCGGAAAAACGTTTCGCTGACGCCGAGCGGAACGACCCGGATCTTCGAGCGACGCGCGCCGAGAAAGCTCACGAGATCCTCAACGGTCCGCTCGTCGTCGGTGATCACTCGGGCCGCTCGCGAACACGCCCAGCGAACCAACGTCTCGTAGTACGGCCGCACTTTCAACTTGAAGTGCGCAGGAAAATGCAAGTGGATTAAATCGTGAATCGTCACGACGAAACGTGCCGGCACGACCGCCGGAACGTACTGCGAGAGGAAATGGACCAGTTCGACGCGCGAGCGCGCAATCGCCAGTGGCAGGCGCAACTGCTCGTCCCATCCGAAGTTTTCCCCACGAGCGAACGGCACGAAGGTAAACTCGGGGGCGACGCGCGGCAAACGTGCGACGAGCTCGCGAGCGTAGGTTTTCATTCCGACCGAGAGCTGACGGGTCAATCGCGCGTCGAGGCCAACGCGCGCGGGCCTCACTGAAGTAACGCTTTCCCCATCGCAACCGCCGGATAGATCGCCGATTCGTACGCGACGTACCAGCCGCGCGGACCGTCGAGCAGCGCACCCTTGCCGAACAGTAGCCATGCCAGCCGCGCGAGGCTCGTCGCACACGTGCCGATAAATCCGAGAATCGAGCCGTGCAGCCGCTGCGCCTCCAGGGAAGTATACCGGTCGTATTTGGCTCGATAGGACGCCACGTCGGGGTACGAAAAATGCAGCAGCGTGCCGCGCAGTTCGCCGACCGGACCGGTGCAGGTCCACGCTTCATGCAAGAGCGCATCGGCCGATGCGGCCGGGTTGGCTTGGAGGGTCACGCGATCGGTGCGAAAGAGACGCAACAGCGGCTCGTCGCGCCACATGCGCATCGGGTGGCCGCAGAAATACGTCGTGCGACGGACGGTATATCCATCGACATCGTCGGGGGCTTCGCAGATCGCGTCGCAGAGCACGTCGTCGAGCGCTTCATCGGCATCGAGCATCAGCGCCCACGGCGTCCGGACCGAAGCGAGCGCGAACCGGCGAGCATCGACGAAATCGGTCCATTCGCGCTGCACGACGACTGCGCCGGCCCCGCGCGCGAACTGCACCGTATGATCTCGCGAATACGCATCGAGCACGAACACGTGGATTGCGCGAGGCAGGCTAGTGAGGGCACGTGGCAGATTGCGCTCTTCGTCGCGGGTGAGAACGACGGCAGTGATTAGGCCTGGGTCCAGCTCGCAGCCTCGTGAAGGCTCGCCTTTCCATCGATCCGTTCCTGGTGGGCCAGCGCCGCACCGATGAAGTCACGATAGAGCGGCGCCGGCCGGTTGGGCCGAGACTTAAACTCCGGATGGGCCTGCGTCGCAACGAACCATGGGTGCATTTCGGGCGGCAACTCGACGACTTCCACCAGGCGCGTCTTGCCGATTGTGTGATGGCCGCTAAAGCGCATCCCGTGCTCTTCGAAGATCGGCCGGTAGCGGTTGTTGAACTCATACCGGTGACGGTGCCGTTCGCTGATCTCGAGCGTTCCGTAGGCTCGGGCAGCCTGGCTCCCTTCCTGCAACGTGCAGGCGTACGTGCCCAGCCGCATCGTTCCGCCGTACATCTCCAAGTTGCGCTGATCGGGCATGAAGTCGATGACCGGATCGATAGTCGTCTCGTCCACTTCGCTCGTCATGGCTTCGGGCAGCTCGCAAACGTTTCTCGCAAACTCGACGCAGGCGAGCTGCATCCCATAGCAGATGCCCAGAAACGGAATCTTATGCTCGCGCACGTAGTGAATGGCCCGCAGCTTTCCATTGACGCCGCGCGCTCCGAAGCCCGGAGCCACGAGGACTCCATGNNATCTCGACCGACGCATGGTAGAAGACTCCCGCGTGCGCGAGGGCCTCGTTGATCGAGATGTAGGCGTCTTTCAGCTCGACGTATTTGCCGATCAACGCGATCGTGACGTGATGCTCCGGATGAAGCAGACGGTCCGCGATCGCAACCCAATCATTGAGGGATGGCCGTGTTGGGGGAAGGTTCAGCTTGCGAATCGCGGCCTGCGCCAGACCCTCGGCCTCGAGATTGAGTGGGACCTGATAGATCGTGCGCGCGTCGCCGTTCTGAACGACCGCGCTCGGCGGAACGTCACAGAAGAGCGCGATCTTCTCCTTCAGCTCCAGCGGCATCGGCAGCGCCGATTGCGTGCGGCAGACGATGGCGTCGGGCGAGATTCCGATTCCGCGCAGCTCGCGCACCGAGTGTTGAGTGGGCTTCGTCTTGAGTTCGTCGGCCGCACCGAGATGCGGAACCAGCGTCAGATGAACGTACATTACGTTTTCGTCCCCAACGTCGTATCGCATCTGGCGAATCGCTTCCAGGAACGGCAAGGATTCGATGTCGCCGACCGTTCCGCCGACCTCGACGATGAAGACGTCCGCGCGACTGGCCTCGGCAACCCGTTTGATGTGCGCCTTGATCTCGTTGGTAATGTGGGGAATTACTTGCACGGTCGCGCCCAGATAATCGCCGCGCCGCTCCTTTTCGATAACGGAGTTATAGACCTGACCGGTCGTGACGTTGTTGGTCCGCTGCAGGTTCTCGTCGATAAAGCGCTCGTAGTGCCCTAGGTCGAGATCCGTCTCCGCCCCGTCTTCGGTCACGAAGACCTCTCCGTGCTGGTACGGGTTCATCGTACCGGCATCGACGTTGATATACGGATCGAGCTTTTGGATCGAAACGCTGAAACCGCGCGCTTTAAGCAGCCGTCCGAGGGAGGCGGCGGTGATGCCCTTGCCGAGCGAACTCACAACGCCCCCGGTGAAGAATATGTACTTCGCCATCTCGGGAGGTTCTTATTCCCGCCGACCAGGCTCGACACCTAGCGCGTTTTATTTCGCGATGCTGATCGCGTCGCCGCCGGAGTCGCTCGCAGCCCGGGTTCGAAGGGTCGGCTCGTTACCGCCCTTTGGATAGTCCCACACGTCGGCGGCACCTTTAGGGTATCTCGGGTTTGCAATTGTAGCGCTCGTGGCACGCGTCGTGCTCGCCGCCGTGATATTTTGCTTGCCAAAGAAGAACGGACTTCCGGGCATGAAGGCTTGATCGTCGAGCTGGATCTCTCGGCCGACCTCGGTGAGCGTCGTTCCCGACAGTGTGGCCGCCTGCACGACGTCTCCGTTACCTCGCCTACCGTCTAGCGTGATGTACTTCCCGTCCCACGCCGTGCCCGTTGGGCTGAAGTTAGACTTCATCCCCGACGTAGAGAGTTTCTCCATCGTACTCTTGCCGACGGGGATCATGCATGCCGTAATCCTCCCCCTTCTGGCCGTGCCGACGCCGATAAGATCGCCATCGTGGTCGTAACCGAACGTCGACAGGCCTGCGCAGCCAATGCTCTCGTTGCCGTCGATGCAGGTTGGGCTGCCCGCGGCGATGCCGCCCTTCCAGATGCAGACGTCGCCACGACCGGTGGCGGCCACGTCGCCGTTGGCGCCAACCGAGCAGCCGCCCAAGCCGCTGTCAGGACGCTCGTAGATATTAATCGCCCTGGTACCGCCGTGCGCGTACTCGAGCAGCAGCCCGACCTGAGGGTTGGTACTGTAGATATCACCCTTCTGATCGACGCACATGCCCTGCGGATCGTGGAACCCCGTCAGCTTACCAACCAGCTTGCCGCTTGGGTACTCGTACACGTACGTGTCGTCCGTTGTGTCGTCGTCGAAGTAGAGCAGAGCTTTTGAAGCGCTCGGCTTCATCCGCACCTTCGCCCACCGCTTCTCGGCGCAGCTCGAAGACAAGCAGATCAACATCGATACCCAGCACGGCAACCTGCCGAAAATTGGCGGCTCGGTGCTGTGGAGTCCGACGCTATCGACGGCAGTCGCGTACCAGCGCTCGGTGGACGGCAATCTTGGCACGAGCCTGGGTTCGGTTCGCATCGACCTGTATTCGAAATATCTGAATTGGCTCGCAGGTGGCGCATTCGGCAAGGGATCTCCGGCCGTCTTGAATCTGACGACCGGTCTGTTCCAGCCGGGACACACGTTGCGCGAGGAATTTCTGGGCATCTCCAAGTCTGTCGGGCACGGCGACCTTTCGCTGGTCGCGGATTACGTGGATCTCGGCGGTTCCAAGAAGGCTACTTTGACCTTGAGCTACATCGTGGATCTAAGGCCGCCCGGGCAGGCGAAATGAGTCCACCGTTTCTCAAGCGTAGGACCGGATGGCTGCCCGCCGCAGTGGTGCTGGCAGTCGTGCTCATCACCGGCTCGAGGCTCATCATGCTCAGCGTGCAGCAGCACGCCGAGACGGCGCGTGAAGCATCCCGCGCCGAGGCCACACGCGCCGCGCTTTCCATCGAGTCGCAGCTGCAGGTGTTGACCGGTCTTGCGAGCCGTCAGGCTGCCCGCGCGGCTGCGGCGATTTCGGGCGACGCTGCACCCCAGTCGCTCGCCGAAGTTCCGCCGATTCATAACACCTTCTGGATCGCAACGGACGGCATGCTGGTGGCGTCAAGGGACTCCTCGGTGACGATCGCCAAGGGCATCGTCANNCTCCGCTGCGCAACGCCTCCGCACCGAGCGTGCTCGGACCGATGCGCGAAGGCAGTCAATGGCTGGTCGCAGCCCGCGCGCCGATCAGGCCGGCCGGCTCGAACCCCGCAGCGCCGCCCGCCGCATGGGCGATCGCCTACGTCGACCTTGATCAGCTGCTCTCGTCCACCCATCTGGGCGCAATTGTGGATGCGGGCTACGACTTTGCCCTCACGCAGGTTGAACCGGCGAGCGGTCGTTCGCGCATATTCCTGAGCTCAAGAACGACGCCGCTGGATGTGGCTGCCGAGCGCACCATCCATTTGCCCGCGGGCTATTTGCCGGCGATCGCCGGCAGTTATCTGCAGATCGCCATTCGCCCGCGCGCCGGCTGGTATCCGACCGAGGAGCTCGCAACCGAAATCGGCCTGCTCGCCGTGCTCGCCTGGCTGCTCGCCTTTGGCACTCACGATCTCACGCACAGTCTGCTGCGATTGCGAGCGGGTCTCGCCGCTTCCAGGCGACGCGTGCAAGCGTTGACGCAGCGCCTCTCCTCCGAAATCGAACAACGTCAGGACCTGCAGAAGAGCTTTGACCACGCGCGCTACCACGACGGCTTTACCGGGCTGCCGAATCGGCGCTATTTCATGAACCAGCTCGATCGGGCGCTCGGTGACGTGCGAACCCGGCGACGCCAGCGCATCGGCATCATTCTCATCGACATCGCGCGCTTCAGACTCATCAACGACACTTTGGGGCACACCGCGGGCGATGAGCTCATGGTGCAGGCGTCGCGGCGCTTCGCGAAGGCCACGGCCGCCTTCGAATGCGTGCTGGCGCGTTGGAGCGGGGATCAGTTCGCGGTGCTGATCCTCGATTTGCCATCCCCCGAAGCGGCAATTGCGCTTGCGGGCGTATTGCAGGAGGCGCTGCACGCCCCGTTCGACCTGCGCCGGCACCGCTTGAGCGTCACGGCGAGCATGGGCATTACCTGCGC
>PMHJ01000039.1 GCA_003158175.1 Candidatus Cybelea septentrionalis | reverse complement strand
GCAGTTTCAAAATGGATTTCGTATCGGTGGGCGCCGGGCCGTTGGAATCGACGTTCGATCCTTGAACCGAACCCGTGCTTGTAGTGATGGCGTTTGATGGCGCGATCCCATTTCCGCCGCACGCGGAGATTATCAGAAGCGTAATGCCTAAAACCACGAGCTTATGGTGAATGTTAAGCGACATGCTTTTCCCTCAAGTAAGCGGTTATGCTTTATCGATCATCCGCCTTTTAAGCAGAGCCTGTCGGTACCCTGCACACAAAAAGCGAAAGCCCGGGCCCCTTTCAGTAGCCCGTTCAGGGCGTAGACCCCAGTCATCATCGCACATCTTGGAGGGGTTCGTACGTTGAACTTACCAGCAGTGTTGAAAGAGGCGGAAACCTAACGTTACCCAGTGACGGGCGCACGTCAAACGCTGTATTTGAGGCACGCCGCGGTCGTACTCTATTGCTCGAGTTCTTGCAGCGTGTTCGTCCTGGTGTCGGTGTAGAACAGCACCGTATTATTGTCGTCCGTTCCCTCTGCCAGAAGGCCGAAAATGTCGGCACTCTTATTCGTGTCGATCGTCTTCGTTGCGAGGACCTTCCCGGTCGGCGTCAACTCCACCAGCGTGTTCCCACCTTTGGTGTTGGCGACGATGAGGTTGCCGTTCGGCAGCAGCGCTTGCGCCACAGGCGCGTCGAGCGGCGAGCCACTATAAACGAGCGTCGCGCAGGTGAACTTTGCGTGCGTGCACTTGAACTTCTTGCCGCCCGGCTCGACGACGATCTCGTCCTTAAGTTTGAGACTGCTGGCGGTGGAAACCGCGACGACGGTGTTATCGACGCCGTCCACGATATACAGCGTATCGTTACACAGACTGCCGGTCCTGGTCGCATTGTATTGGACTCCCGACGGGCCAAGGGCGCTCCAGCCGGACCCCTTGTTGACGGCGAAACCGGAAATCACTTGGGTCTCTGTCGCACGGCCGCCGCTCACCGGAGGTTTCGCCAACTTAGTGACGCCGCCCGTCTTCGCATCGGAAACGTAGATGTCTTCCGGTGCGTACGCAAGACCGCAGGTAGCATCGGCGTCGTCCAACGGTTCCCTGATCGGCGAACCGTAGCTGTACTGCAACTTACCGTTCTGGTTGAACTGCGCGGCAATCCCGCTCGCCATCCCGGCGCCGTACACGTCATTCGCAACAGTGGCCGCATTTCCAACACAGCCTTCGATCTTGTTCGTCTGCACAAAGGTTCTTGGCTTTGAGTTCGGCTTCGGATCGAAGACTTCAATCGTCGTGCCTTTGCCGGGAGTGCCCGCCGAGTCCTCAAAGTTGCACACGAGCAACTGCCCCTTTTTGAGCCCAAACGTCGAGTGGACGAGCGAAATCGCCCGTGGGCCGCTGTCGCCGTTTTTCGGATCGATCGTCGAACCGATTTCGACATCCTTCGATAGTTTCTTAAGAATTGACGTCATGTCGCTTGGAACAACGGAACTCGCGCCTGGCGTCGAGACTACTCCGCTTGGAACCGTGGCGTTTCCTCCACAGGCCGAAGTTGCTAAAAGTGCTCCCGCGGTCAGCATAAGCACGCGATTGTTGAAAGTTGGCATCCCAAACCTCGCTCCTAACGTAGTGGTGACGAAGCGGCCTTCGAAGTGTGTCTTTCGTTGCCTGCAAGCTTGAGCGACCGCTTTCCACTTTTCAAGAGGGAGTGGCGCAGAGAAAACAACTAAAATCATCCATGCTGCAAAGCCCGCTCGGCAAACACGGCCCGCGTTCGCGAACGTCGTGCTGAGGGGCAAAGGGTGCGACCTACCCTCTCGACCGTGGGTTGTACAGCGCCCCGGCGATCCCAGAGCTAAGACCGCTGTTGAAGACGTTCATTACACCGCTTGTGCTCACGCTGAACACGAAGCCGGCATTCTGCGTGTTGTGTAGCTTCGACGCCCCCGACAGGCGGCGGGAGCGCGGACGCGAACGGCAGCTTTATCAACGTAAACGGCGTGCTCTACGGCGTGACTACCAATGGCGGTATCTGCGCTTCCGGAACCGTATTCAGTATTACGACAAGCGGCAGCGAGAACGTGCTGCACAGCTTCTCGCAAGCCTATGGTGGCCCGGGGAGAGTCTGACTGAGCTGAACGGTATTCTCTACGGCATTACGGGTGGAGGTACATGTGACGGCGGCACGGTCTTCAGCATCACGCTGAGCGGCACGGTAAAGCGGTGCACGACTTCTGCTAAACCCCTGCGCTTGTTAGCGAGCAACACATCATGAAACGCACAACAATCAACTGCGTCGCCCTCAGCATCAGCGCCGCTGCATTGCTCGCAGGGTGCGGTGGATCGCAGCCGCCAATCGGCGCGCCGGGCGGGATGGCGCAAACCTCCGCGCTCGCAACGCACGCCAAGCGTGGCACGTCGTGGATGTTGCCGGAGGCAAAGAGTGGTCCGTTACTCTACCTTTCCGTCTTCAAAGACTCGGAGGCGGCTGTTGACGTCTTTACGTTTCCGCGAGGAAAGCTGGTAGGGACGCTGACTGGCTTTGCCAGCGCATACGGGTTGTGCTCTGACAACAAGGGGAACGTGTTCGTAACGGACTGGTACCGTCAAGACATTACGGAATATGCACATGGAGGAACCAAGCCCATAGCCACACTCGCAGATCCGGGATATGAAACGACGGGATGCTCTTTCGACCCAACGACCGGAAATCTCGCAGTCGTAAACGAGGCAACGAGTTCAGGTGGCGCTGGTAACATTGCCGTTTATGCGAACGAACTGGGGACGCCAACGTTTTATTCTGATGCAGTGATCAGTTACTATTGGTATTGCAGCTACGATAACGCAGGCAATTTCTTCGTGTCCGGTCGGAAGTTCCTGTCCGGCGGTCAAGACTTCGCAGAGCTTTCCCACGGACGCTCCGACTTCCAAGACCTCAGCATTCCGTTCCCGATTGGCGGCGGAATGCAATGGGACGGAGAATATGTAGCTGTTGCTTCAGAGGTTAACGGCGAGAACGCACAGATTTATCGATTGAGCGTTTCGGGAAGCACCGTGACGGTTGAAGGAACAGTGCCGATCAACCGGCGTAAACACAAAGTCAACTTGGCTGGCCCTATCTGGATTGGCGACCGAAGAATAGTAGCGCCGTTGCAGCACTCCGTCGCCTTCTGGAATTACCCAACTGGTGGTCGTCCAGTGAAAGAGAAGCTTTATAAGACCGGCCGAGGCGTCACGGTGAGTTACCCGTAGTCTCGCGGGAGATGTTACGCGGTTTCCAGTGATCCAGCCGCGAAGCCGCCTGTCCGGCGCCGCGATCGCACCCGGGCTAAGCCGGCCTTGTTGCCCGGCCCGGCCGCAACGGGGGGCGCACAATTTGCTGCTCTGTCTTAGCGCAACGCCCCGCGATCGCGAAGCCGTGCTTAGTGGCAGAGGGCCTAATGCGGTGCGTTGCTGATGACAACGCCGCCGGGAGTCACTTTCCATAGTTTCTTGATCGCAGAGCCACCGGCGGGATATCTCCAAATCTCTAGCATTATATCTTTGGCACCTGGGCCAATTACGTGCCTACCTTGAATCCAGAACTGCCCACCGGCAGCGTTCTCGTCATGGCGACTGTGGAGGTCCGTTGTGTGGACGATCGTTCCGTAGTCGTTTGCAATCTGCACCTGGTAAAGGTACGACGGTCCCTGGCGGCTGCCTCCGTTGCTGGCGATAATCAAATGGCCGTTATTCCATTGCAATGCGTGGGCGCCAACTTCCTTACTTAAGGTAACGTCGCTGAAGCTACTCGCTCCGAATGGTAGCTCTGCTAGCGGAAAACCACTAGCGTCTACGCCGTTTCCATCGACAAAAAGGTCCCCTTTGTTATCGTAGGCTGCCCACTCATAAAAGCTAATGTAGGGCGTTGTGTATGTCGTGGGCGTGCCCTCGGCATTTAGATAGATTACGACGTTACCGTGATAATAGGGGGGATCAGGCGCGGAAATGTTTGCCACCGCTAGATTCCCGGTTGTCGGATCAACTGAACAGCCCTCCCCGCCTCCCGGGTCATTGAGCGTTGCGATCGGCGACGTGCCGCCGTGAGCAAACTCGTAGATGTACCCGGTAAACTGATTTGTAAGCCACGAAGGGACAAAAATATCGCCGTGACTGTCGGTGCAAAGACTGCCAAGATTTGCGTATTCGTCGAACCCGGTCAAGCTTCCAACAATCTTTAGTCCGGGATAGGCGTACACCGTAACACCATAACCATCAGAAACGTAAAGCAAGTCCCCGCGTTTCGCTTGCAGCAGCATCCACGACTCGCCACGATCGGCGGGTGCTGCGATCCTGTAGGTTTGCGGCATCGCGCCCGGCGGGCGGATCGGCTGCGATCCACCGCAACCAGCGAGCAATGCAGCGACGCTAATAGCAAGAGAAGGTGAAGGACCAGACCATCGTTTTACAGTTTGCACTCTGTTACTTCGGTTCGATGCTGACGGTCGCCCCGGCTGGAAAGCTCGAGTCGCGAATCGTCCTGATCGGGCCTGAGCCCGACGGGTACTTCCAGTACAAGACATCTCCGTTTCCGTAATTGGATTCTGGCGCAATTATCTTTTTTCCCTGAATCCAAAACTGGCCGACCCGCATGGAGCCGTTTAACGCGACGGTACCTACGACGTCACCGCTTGCGCCGTCGATCCGGTAGATCGCCGATGTGCCGCCAGCGTATCCTTCGAGCGCCACGTTCTCGCCGTCCCATTGCAGTGTGCCGGGATCGCCGATCGTTTGGTTTACGACAATCTCGCCGAACGTAAACGTACCCTTTGGTATTTCTCCGAACTCGAGCGCGAGGAGCGATGTTTCGCCATCGACGAAAATGTCGCCGGTACTGTCGTATCCGCAACCAAAGAGAAGAAACATGCTCGGGATCCAAATGATGGCCGGGGTACCGCGCGCGCCTTGGTAGACTGCCACGCTCGGGTAGCCGTTGTAATAGTTGCTCCCGTTTCCCACCGCAAGATTGCCCGTCGCGGGATCGATCGAACACACGACTGGGTGTTGAAAGTAGTTCTCGGAGAGCGTCGCGATCGGTTGCGTACCGCCGTGAGCGTATTCCACGATGTCGTACAATTCGGCGTCGGTTATGTAAACATCGCCGTCGTGGTCGGTGCACGCCCCCGCGGGTAGGGCGAAGTTCGTAAGCGTTCCTACCATTTTGCCGGTCCGGTAAGCGAAGACTTGGACGGTCTTCGCCGAATCCGGGACGTACAGCAGAGCCTCATTCTTCGCTTCCGGCAGCATCCACGACTTGCCACGATCAGCATGGGCTGCGAGCCCGGAGGTTTGCGGCATCGCGCCCGTCGCGCCGATCGGCGGCTGCGATCCGCCGCACCCTGCTAGCATTGCCGCAGCGACGCAAATGGTCGGCGCACGACAATAAAGCATTTGGATTTTCATTCCGTGCTACCAGCTGAGGACGATCAGCCCGTTACTAGCTGGATTTTTCCATCCTTGCCACATATGCACGTTGGTTGCACTCCGCTCGACGTGCGATGATCCGCCACCCCCACCACCGCCCGGCTGGCCGCCATAGAGGTAGGACGAGCCCGCACCGCCGCCACCGCCACCATAGTAGCCGCCGCCTCCTCCGCCGCCGCCGGAACCGGCTGGGTAGCCTTGTCTTTGGCTGCCGGTGCCTCCGATGCCGCCTCGGCGAAGCGATCCAGCAATGCCTCCGCTTCCTGGGGCGCCGGAGTAAGAAGTACCCCCGTCGCCGCCGGAACCCCCAGCGTGTTGTCTGCCACCCCCGCCTCCGCTGCCGGCGCCACTCCCGGTACCCGGATCTCCATCGCCACCAACTGAGCCGCCGCCTGGGCCCCCGGCTCCGCCCTCGCGCCCGCCACCAGTGGAAGAGACTGCGCCTTCTCCACCGCCGCCGCCAACCACGACAACTCGATCGGTAAGCTTGTCGCCGTGCGCGCGAATGTCCGAGGAGCCGCCGCCACCGAATCCGTTGCAACGGTTGTAGCAGTACCAGCCGCCGTTTCCGCCATTGGCGCCGCCGTTAAAGCCCCCAATCTGTCCAGAACCGTCACCGCCAACGTACACGACCAGCATCTCTCCGGATGTGACCGGGATAACGGCGCGCACACGCCCGCCATAGACTATGGTGGAACCTGCTCCTTTCGCACCCCGAGCATCGACCTTGATCTGCCTCAGGCCTGCCGGCACCGTGAATTGCTGCGCTCCACCCGTGTAATAAAACGATTTATGGTTCGGGAGATGGTCAGGGCCAGCACTGTTTGGCACAACGCCGTTACCGGCGTGGCCGCCGCAGCCAGCAAGGGTTGTCAAAGCCACGCAACTCAAAAGCGCGAAGCGGCTTAAATCCGGACTCTTCATGGTTGGTCTGCTCCTCGCACCGTGAACGCCACGGGACTTGCTGACGTTTCGGCAGGCTCGGGCTCAGTCCCACCGGAGCAGCAGAGCAATGAGGTGCGTTGCCTTTGTGCCATTCAATGGGATGGTAAATACCTGGCCGTCGGCAATCAGAACACATCGAATATCTACCGGTTCAGCGTAAACGGAAGCCAAGGCTCAGAGCTTGGTGTCACGCAGTTAGGAGGCGATGCGCGGTGGGTACACAAGTTCCTCATCTTAAGTTCGCAAGGCGCGGCGAATTTTTATTTTATTGGCTCACAGTTTGGATCAAACGCCACTTCGCAACCGCGGGCCGTGTTTGCTTTGCGGGCGCCGAGGCGCCTACTGAGGGGTCGCATCGCACCGTCTGCTCACTGATCGACTTACGGAAGCGAGGAGCGACGCACATGAGAAGCTTGGATTTCAGACGTTACGCGCTAGGCAGCTGTGCCTTTGCGGCAATGCTCGCAGGGTGCGGCGGATCGCCGATCAGCTTTTGGGGCGCGATGCAGCAAACCTCGGCGATTGCAACGCACGCCGAGCGGGGCAAGTCGTGGATGCTGCCGGGAGCCAAGAGTGAGGGCTTGCTGTACGTCGCCACGGGTGACAACGTTTATGTCCTCTCTTACCCGCACGGAAAGCTGGTCGGTAGTCTTGGTATCGCGGGTAATAACCTTTGCTCCGACAATCAAGGTGACGTTTTCATTCCGGCCGCGAACGGCTACGATCAGATTTTCGAATATGCACATGGCAGAGACAATCCTATTCAGAAGCTGGATGATGGAGACATACCGCTCGGATGTGCCGTGGATCCAACGACCGGGAATCTCGCCGTAACTAATGAAGGTTCGGGGGCCGGTGAAGTGGCGATCTTCCCGAACGCTAAAGAACCCTCGACTTGGTATCGCGACCCGGAAATCGGGGCCTACGGGCTTTGCGGCTATGACGATAAAGGCGATCTATTCGTAGACGGCAGCGGTAGCGGAAACTTCCTTGCGGAGCTTCCCGACGACAAAAGTACCTTTAGGAATTACTCTCTTAACCGCAGTTTCGACGTTTATGGTAGCGTTCAGTGGGATGGCGAACACATAACGCTTTCCAACCCCACGTCGGAACAAATCTACCGCCTCAAGCTTAGTAGGTCATCTTTGAAGGTCGTCCAAACAACGCAGATCGATGGCTGGCAGAATAACTATTCGGGACATTGGCCTTACGTTCAAACGTGGGTGCAGGGAGCTTCATTCATCGCACAATCGAGCACCCAGGCGGAGCTAGGCCTATGGAGCTATCCAAAAGGCGGAAACGCGAACAAAGTAATCGGTCCGTTTAGGAATGGTAGCGTAAATATATACGGCGTTACCGTCAGCCTCGCACAGAAAGGGCTCCGCCGTTTTTAGAGGTCTCGCCGGTTGCGGTCTTCTCGAGTACGACGAGCCGCCATCGCCGCCGCAAGGCATCATCATGGCAGCAATGCCGCTGGCCCGAGGACACCATCGGACCCGCGGCATTGCTATTCGAGGGTGCTAGTCGCCGTCGTCCTTGCGCGCGGAAAGCCGCGGGACCTTATGCGAGCCCGCGAGTTGCTGGTGCAAGTAGTATCCAGCGGTGGCGTAACCGTTCGGAAGCGACGTCGGAGCCGGAATCGGAGCGATATCCAGCGTGGCGCAACTCATGTTCGGTGGGACGCCTGGGGAGGAAACCTTCGCGAGCGATGGAGAGTTCGGCGAACGGCCTTCGAGCTTGCCTGCGTCGAGCGCGTCGAACAAGTTTGAAGTTGCTGAATCACCGTCGGCCGGCGACAAGCCGCGGCGTACGCCCGTCGCTTCGTCCGGCAACGAGGAGAGCTTCGGTAAGCCGAAGATTGCTTCGATAAATTTCGAGACCGAGCCGTGATCGGCGAAGTCATGAACGACGACTCCGGTCTTAGAGTACCGAGATATCACTAACGCGGGTAGGCGAACGCCGTCGCCACATGGATAGCCCTCTTCCGAGCCGGTCTCGTCCTGCGGGCACGTAGCTCCGAAGCCCGGAGGCGGCACGTGGTCGTAGAAGCCTCCGCTGTCGTCCCATGTCACGATGATGACCGAGTCTTGCCAGTACTTGCTTCCTGCGATGGCATTGATTACCTTCGCGAGATACGCCTCGGCAACCTGATGATCGGCGTCTCCGCTACCGGGATGATCGTCGTCGCCGATGTAATACTTCTTACCGCTTGGGTTGTCCGTAAAGAGTGGGTCGGCCGGCACCAGGCCGTACGAATTCGCGGTTCCCCCCTTCACCCAGAAAACTCCCTCGTCCGGAAGCTTCCCTCCCTTGATGTCCGCGATCAAGCCATTACTTTCGGTGTTGTCGCGCAGCGTCGACTTACTCGCGAAGCCCGAAGTCGCATTGTTCATGTAGTTGAAATAGAGCGGGGCATTATGATGCGCGACGAAGCCCGCGGTAGGCGAGTAGAATCCCTCTTGATACCACGCCCACGGGAAAGACCGACGGTTGCTCTTCGCTTCCCGAGCTATGTCCTGCGCGATGTAGCCGACGGTTCCCGACTTTTCGGCGGCGCGGTCCATCTTTGGACTGAGCAGCACCGGCATGGTTGCATAACTCTGGGCCTGGCTGTTATCCCCCGAGTACGATGTTATGGGAAACGCAAGCTGTGACGGAGGCGGATTGTCGTCGTTGGAGAGCGGTACTCCGTCGGAATATCCCCCTCCGCTCGGGTTCGGCTGGGAGAGTATACCTTCGCCGAGAGCGGCTTCGGTTTGCCCGATTTGAGCTGAAAAGAGCTGAACGTTGCTCGGCGCCGAGTCTCCGGTTGCAGCCTGGAAGTAGTTGTCGAAGAGCGCGAAGTTCTTCGCATAGTACCAGAGGTACGGGACGGTGTCGCAATCGTAGACGCCCTCGATCGCGATGTCTTCATTGTGCTCCTCGATCTGTTCGGGGTCTGGTGTGGGGCCTAGTATCGGCTGGCCGGCCTCGGCATCGACGAGAAAGTCGTCCATCTTGCCGCGATCCATCGCATATTCCTGATCGTAACGACCGTTGTTGCCGCCGCTGATATCGGGCGCGTCCGGAACGTAGCTCGGACTGCTCTGATTGGCCGAGATCAAAAACGGACGCTGACAATCCCCCGCCACGGGGTCGGCCTGGCAATCCGATTCTTGGGCTTGAGTCGTCCCGAGATTGTTGACGTACTGGCCGTTTACGCCGGGAAAGAGCCCATAGATTTGATCGAAGGTGTGATTTTCTTGCACCAATACGAAAACGTGCTTGATCCTAGACCGCAGTAATTTCATCGCACGGCGGGTCGCCGCAGATGCGAGCTGTGCAGTGGCGGACTCCCGCACCACAACTTCCGCATTCTGAGAAGATGGCGGCGTGATCGATGAGGAGCCCCCGCCGGCCCCTCCGCACGCCGCTAGGGAACACGATACGGTGAGAACTAAAATCTTCGCCACTAAACGACGCATTGTGAGCACCTCCCGATTCGGTTAATGCCAGGTGTATATGCTTGAAACTACCAAAAGGCCACCTGGCTTGCATCGCGAGGGCAGTAGGGCTTTGATAAGGAGGATAACCAGTTCTTAACTTTACTGATGTCTGGACTTAACTTAGAATTTAGCGGATCTGCAAATTCCTTTTTGCGCCTTCGCTCGGCGGAGGCGCCCATGCCGTGATCGTGCCGTCTCTGGCACTGACGTAGACGACACCGTTAGCGACGACCGTCCCGACATTTCCGTAGTCCGAGAGCCCGACGCTCCATAACTGGGCGCCCGTTGACGCATCGAACGCAAACTCCGTCTTGCGAGAATAGTTGCTGACGTAAACGACCCCGTTTGCGATCGAGATCGGCGAGCGTGGCGTCTGCGCTCCGGTCAAACGGGCACCGTCGGGTCCGAACTCTGCGTTCCAAACTGGGGTGGGATCGAACGTGCAGTTCGACTGAATGCTAAAGGCTGCCAACCCCGGGTGGTAGATGCCCTCAGACGCCGGCAGCCCGACGTAAAGGTAGCCGGTAACCGGATCGAAGGCGGGTACGCCGACAAAGTCTCCCTGGTTCGTTGGGAAGGACATGGCAATATATTGAATGGGGCCGTAGCTAATCGATCCGACATCGTAAAGTTCGAACATCCCAGACTTGTTGACGGCGGCTATCATCGGCGGGCATCCGTACGGCTGGAAGCGCAGCGGTGTCGCACCGAAATCGAAGTCGTCGTCGCCGCTAATTTGCGGAATGTTCGGCGGATAATTACTCGCAATAACCGTACCGAGCGTTGCTGATAGTTCGATGATCTGCTCCGCGTATCCGGCGTTCTGCTCCGCTCCCATACTGGTATCCGCGTTACCAGTCGCAACGAATACGTTGTTCGTACTAGGATCGATTGACGCGCCGCCGGGCCCCCAGATACCGCCGCCGCTAGCGCCTCGCTGTGACGTGCCGCTCAACGTATAGAAGGTACCTGCCACGCTCGGCCCAGCCGTGGCGATGGCAACGATGCGCCCGTACCACGGTGAAATGTCACACGTTGACCCGGTTACGGCATAGAGAAGACCATTCGACGGATTGTAGGTGAGTCCACCGTGCATGAAATTATGGTCGCGTAGGTAATCCGCGATCCTCAACGGCCAGCCGGAGGCCTCCTTTCCCGTGCCCAAGTCAACAGCGTGCACTTCGTTATGCCCGTCGCTGAAATAGAGCAGGTTTTTCCCGCGGTCGATCGCCGGCGTCTCGCCGATCGAGAACTCCATTTTGTGCTGGTCGCAGCGGTACATCGAATGCGCAACGGCGACCTTCCACAGGACCGCACCACTGCCCGCGTTGATTGCGTACATCGCCGATCCATCGGCGGAGCCCGCATACAGGACGTTGGTCAACTCTCCATTCACGTAGACGCCGTGCGCCAACACCGGCTCGTGAACCATGCCGTAGCCCACGTTGACGCTCCATAGCTTTTGCATGGTGCCGACATTGTTCACGCCGACCGTCGACTCAACCGGATTGTAGCCCGTGCGCTGCAGATCGAAACCGAAGGAATCCCAGTCGGTGGTCCCGGACGAGCCTTTACGGATCCGACGCCGCACCGAGTTCGCGGTCGACGCTAATAAACTTTTGCTAGCGGCTGCTCCGGCCGGAGGCGAGTAACTTGGACTCGCCTTTTCGATTCCGGCACAGTCGGTCAGGGCAATAAGAAGGACCGCAGAGAGAGTCCACGCCGGAATGCGAGGATGGCCCATCATCAATCTCTTTACGATGACCCCCTCATCACCTCCCATCTTAAGACCACCATTGGCAGCCTCAGGCGCGCGTCCAGATGAAGTAGACCGGCACCGCGCTGAGCAGAATCGCGATTCCAACGATTGCGTCTCCCGGAAAGGCGACGTAGGTCGCGATCGCCACGCCCCAGGAGACGAGCATGTAGAGCGCGGTCGAGAACGGATGCCCGGGTACGCGGAAGCGCGCAGCTCGTGCGACACCCGCGTGCCGGTCGCGAGCCCGAATGATGAAGAGCGCGAGAGCCAACAGCCCGTTGAAGACATAGAACGTCGAGACGACGTAGTTGAGGATGTGCTCGTAGCTTCCCGAGAGCGCCAAGAACATCGCAAAAATTGCTTGCAGCACGATCGCAACGGCGGGCACGTGCGTACGTGGATCGATCCATGCCACCGCGCGGAAGAACAATCCATCTTCGGCCATCGCGTGATAGAGCCGCGGCACCGTGAGCATTCGATTGCTGATGAACCCGAGCGTCGAAAGGGCAACCGCGAGCGATGCGACTTGCGCTCCCGCGGAGCCGGCCGCAGCGCGCAGCACGGCCGCTGCGGGAACGGGCGTCCTCGCTAAACCGTCGACGCCGAGCACGCGAAGGCAGGCGACATTCACCAAGAGATAGAGTACGGCAGCGCCGGATATCCCCAACCACAGGCCCAGCGGCAGGGTGAAGGTAACGTTCTTAGCTTCGGCTGCCATGAAGTTGGCAACCATTGCTCCGTTATATGCAAAAAGCACGGGAATCATCGCAACGCTAAACGCTCCTAGCATACCGAGCGAACCAAGTGAGGAGCTCGAGAGTGCAATGGGCCGGTGACCCTGGGCCGGATGCGCGGCAATGCCGGCGACGATCACTGCGACGAGCGCGACAATTTTTAATACGGTCAGCGCGCTCTGCACGTTGCTGCCAAAGCGAACGCCGAAACAGTTTACGAGTGCGAGCGCGGCAAGCGTAGCGACCGCGAGAATTCCGGGCGAAATTCCAAGACCGGTGAGCGAGATGACGTAACCTGCGAAGAGCACCGCCGCCGCCGCGATGCCGCCCGTAAATGAAGCCAGCAGCGACGACCAGCCGTACGCAAACGCAACGACCGGATGGAACGCGTCGCGCAAATAGGCATAGGCGCCGCATCCCGCCGGGCGGCGCGAGGCAAGCTCGCCAAGCACGAAAGCTCCAAAAAGCGCGACGACTCCGCCACATGCCCACGCGACGAGAATCAATCCGGGTATAGGTATTCGCTGCGCTACGACCGACGGCGTGCGGAAAATTCCCGAGCCGATGACGCTGCCGATCACGATGAGCACGACGTCGGAGACGCCGAGGCGGCGCGCGAGCGACGACGTCAAACGGGGCGTTCGCCCAGGATGGTGGCGCGCCGGACGCGACGGCGATTCGGGAAATAGTCGGCCAGCGCGCAGTGCTGCGTCCAGCGGTTATCCCAGAACGCCACGGTGCCTTCCCGCCAGCGCCAGCGAACCGCAAACTCGGGCCTCGCCATATGTTCGAAGAGCAGACGCAACAGCGCGTCGCTCTCGCTCGGTGAGACGTCTTCGATGTGTGAGGTGAAATCGTGGTTGACGAAAAGCGCCTTGCGCCCGGTCGCAAGGTTCGTGCGAGCGACGGGATGCGAAACCGGGGGGTGCTCCGCGTAGATGCGCTCGCGCTGGTCGTCCATCCCAAGCGCCTTAAATCGCTCCGGCGTGAAATTCTTCGCGAAAGAGTGCACGGCGCGCAGCTGGGCGACGAACCGACGTAGCGGCTCGGAGAGCGTCTCGTACGCGAGATACATGTTGGCCCAGAGCGTATCGCCGCCGATCTCGGNNCGCCTGCGGCGGCCGCTCCAGATACGTGACGTCGTTGTGCCAGCGGTCGCTCTTGGCGCGGTGCGTCGCATCGTGCTCGAGCACCATCACCTCGGTCGCTGCTTCGTGACCCGGATAGAACGGATGAACGTAGAGCGGTCCGAAGCGCGCCGCGAAGTCGCGCTGTTGAACCGGCGTTAACGACTGTCCCTCGAAGAAAAGCACGAGATGCTCGTCGAGAGCCTTGCGAATCTCGGCCACCTCTGCATCTTCGAGCGGCCCGCTGAGATCGATGCCCTCAACGGTCGCGCCGATCGCCGGCGTCAGCGCCTTGGTTCGAAGGCCTCCAGAATTTAGTGGCATGAGACTCTCGCGCCTTACGTTAGAGATACTTCTTCAGCCAGTTGATGATGAGGTGCAGACGTTCGACCCGGTGGATCGGGGAACCGGTGCGGGAGAGATCGTGATTTTCGTTGGGAAACGACACGTACTCTACGGTTTGTCCCAAGATCTTCAAGGAGGTGAACTCTTGCAGCGTCTGGTCGATGGGGGCCCGCGTGTCGTTCTCGGCGTGAAGAATCATCAGCGGCGTGTGGACGTTGGCGACGTACGTTAGCGGCGAGAACTTCGCATAGTCGGTGCTAGCGGGATCCCACGGCGGACCCCAATTGTAATACCCGCCGCCTAAACCGTTCTTGCCGGCAAAATCGGCCGCTAGGTTTTCGCTTTGCAAGTCGCTCACGGCGCGTTCGGCAACGGCAGCCTTATAGCGATTGGTGTGGGAGATCACCCAAAGCGTTGCATATCCCCCATACGAGCCGCCCAGGACGGCTAAACGCGACGCGTCGACGTCCGGCCGCTGCACGGCCGCATCCATCACGGCCTGGACGTCCCGGAACATCGCATCGCCGTAATCGTTTTCGAGCGCTTCTTCGAAAGCGTACCCGTGAGCGGTGCTGCCTGCGGGATCGGAAAACACGACGTTATAGCCCAGGGACGCATAGAGTTGAAACTCGTGGAAATACGTGTCGCCGAACTGCGTCTCCGGTCCGCCGTGAATGTCGAGCAAGGTCGGATGTTTTGTCCCCGCGGTACCACCGACCGCCGGCATGAACCAGGCTTGAACCGCAAAACCGGCTGAATCTTTGACCGTAAACTCTACCGGCTGCGACAGCGTCACCGAAGCGAGATACGCATCGTTGACGTGCGTCAGCTGACGCGGCGCACCCCCGCTTATGTTAGCCACGTAGACGTCGGCCGGGTGCGTAAAATCGCTGTAGAGGTAAGCGACGTGCTCGCCGTTGCGCGATACGGAGCACGACCACGCTTCGCCCCGAGGCGGCGTGATGTCTCTCAGCGCGCCGCTGTTAAGATCGAGCGTTCGCACGTTGGCGTAGCCCGGGCCGTCGATGTTGAGTAAGGCTAGATTTCCCGACGGCAGCGGCAATCCGCAAAAGCCGCCGCCTTCTTTCATGTCGGCCAAAAGCGAATCGCCCCAAGGAACGGTGTTGTGCGCGACGATGACCCGTGCATCGGAGCCGTCGCCGTTCGCCGATACCAACGCGGGCCGCTCCGCAGCGTCTTTTACATCCCCGCTCAAATAGTACACGCGGTGCCCGTCGGCGCCAAAGAACATCCCGTTATTTGCCGGCAGGCTCGAGGTGAGCTTCTGCATCGCTCCGCCCGTCGAAGGAATCGTGTAAACGTCGCTTGGTCCGCTATCGACGGTCGCGTAGCGCAACGAGTCAAACAGAATGGTTTTGTCGTCTGGCGACCAGGCATCGAAGCCTTCAGAGTACCTGCCGGAAGTCAACTGCGTTGGATGCGAGCCGTCGGCATCGGTCGTCCAAATGTGCGGGTGGTCCCGATAGGTATAGCCCGCACCGTTCGTTTGAAAGAAAAGATCGTCGATAAGGTGCACGTCGCTCTTCTCTTGCGAGCTGGCCGGCGTAAAGCCGGCTTTGCTGTAATCGACGTAGGCCCCGTGCGCCGGGTCGGTATCGGTAACGGTCAGCGCGATGCGATCGCCGTCATGCGACACCACGGGCCCCGAGACGCCGTTCTTGATGTGGGTCAACTGGACGACGGTTCCGTCGGCGAGCGTATAGCGATAGAGCTGCGGTTTCTGCTTTTCAACCGTCCGAACGAAGACGAAGCTGCGGCCGTCGCGCATCCAGTCGTAGTCGCCGTCTCCCAAGTGTTTGGTCACGTTATGCGTTAGCGTTCCGGTCGCAACGTCAACGAGGTCGATCGTGCGATCGTACGTATCTTTCGGACCGTTCATTCGCGAGGACTCTACGAGCACGTGGGTGCCGTCGGGCGAGATCAAGGCGCTGCTCAAGAACGTCATCTTGAAGAGGTCTTCCGGCGCCACGGGGGCCGCCGCCGCCACGGTTGGAAAGACCCCCAGAATTAAGGCCGTTAAAACTGCAGTTCTCATGTGATTCCTATACGCTTTAGCTTCAATTGTGGTTTCACTGTGACAGCGGCTTGCGCAGCTGATATTGTGCTTTCGCCTTCAAGTAACCGTTGCGCTCGTAGAACGAGTGCGCGCGCTCGCGCAGGACGTTGGACTGCACCCGAATCTCCGCACAGCCGCGTTCGCGCGCCCGACCTTCGACCGCTTCGAGAAGCTGCAGGCCGACGCCGCGGCTGCGAGTAGCCTCGTCGACCACGAGGCCCTCGAGGCAGGCGCCGAAGCCTTCGACAAACGCCTCGTCGATCGAAAGCGCCGCCCATCCCACGACGCGTTCGCCGTCGGTCGCGACAAAAACGTCGCGCCGCTCTCCCAGGCGCTGCAGGCGGGCAGCGACGGCCGGGGCCGGCACGTCGTACCCCAACTGGGCCATAAGCGCGGCGATCGCCTCGGCGTCGTCCGGACGCGCCCGACGCACTCTAACGATTGCGTGCTTTTACTTTGGCGGGCAACTTGCAGCGCCGGGTTTGACTGCGGAGAGCGCGGCGGCGTTCGAGACGGAGAGCAGCGTCGTGCCGGTAGACTTCACGCAATCGTAGGAAAGAATGTATGCCGTGACGGCCGCGTCCTCGGTCTTCGAGAGCGACCCCGGCGCCGTGAGCGGCATTTGCGTCGACACGATCCCGTAGAGCTGCGCGACGCTGAGACTGGAATGCGCGAAGCCCGGACCGCTAAGCGCCGGTCCCGAGACTCCTTGCAAATGCGTACCATGACACGAAAGACACTGCTTCACATAGATCTTGGATCCGGCCGATGCTTGCGCGGAAGTATATGGAGCGCTAACCGGCGCAGACGCGGGAGCGCCCGACCCGCTCTCCGAGCTTGCCGTGGCAACCGTTGCGGCGGGCTGGCCGGTCGCGTCGTTCATCACGGTCGGCGTCGTGCTCACGCTGTACGCGACGACACGCGCGCCCTTCGCTTTGGGCAGGTTGGGCGTTTGCTGGTTTCCGGCTTCGCCCGCTTCGACAACGAGGTACTCGTGGCCGTCGGAGGCTTGATACGCGGAGATCGGCGCGACGATCGATGCTCCGACGTCGTCATGCCACAGCTCGCGGCCGGTCTTTGGTTCGAACGCATAAACGCGACCGCTCGCGTCACTCGTAAAGATCAGGCCGTTGCGCGTTACGAGTACGCCGCCTTGTGCCGAATAGGTCAGCGGTTTTACCCACGCCGGCTTGCCGGTTCCGACGTCTACCGCCGTCAGCACGCCGCTTGCGGGGCGCCGTTTTGGCAGCGGTCCGGCGGCGTACGGCTGTCCGGGAACGTACGGCACCGTCGCAGGATAAACGATCTTCCAAATCGCGCACTCTTGCGTGCTCGGGATAAAGAAAAGATTCGCGGCATCGTCGTACGAGCCGCCGTTCCATTCTATTCCTCCACCGTGGTTGGGACAGGCGAAGGTTCCCTTGAGCGTAGGAACTGTTGTGAAGATGCCTTGCTGATTGCTTACCGCGAGCCGGCTGACGAGCCTGCCGTTCGAGCGATCGAGGATGACGAAGTCGCCGGCCTTATCGCCGACCGCCAGTAACTGTCGATCGGCTCCGTTGACATTACCGGTAAAGAGGACCGGCGGCATCGACGGATCGTTGTCGTGCACGTCGTTGGGCACGATCTTGTAATACCATTTGAGCCGCGGTGCGGCGCCGGAGATGTCGAGCGCGACGACCGAATCGGAGTAGAGATTTAGGCCGTTGCGTCCGTATTCGGTGAGATTGGGACCAGGATTGCCCGGTGCCGCGTAAAGCGTGTCGGTATCCTGATCGATTGAGAGGCCGGCCCACACGGCGGCGCCGCCGTGGATGTACGAATCGCCCGGCCACGTGCTGTGTCCGGGCTCGCCCGGTTGCGCGACGGTATGCCAATCCCACAAGCGCGAACCGTCTTGCGCGCTAAAGGCGCTGACTAAACCGCTGCCGCCGAGGTCGCCGCCCGACGTGCCGACGATCACCTTGTCCTTGTAGACATAGGCGGCGGTTGAGTACCACGTGTTGCTCGTGTCGTGACAGGCCGGCACATCGAAAGACTGTTTGCCCGTCGCCGCATCGATGGCAATCAGGCGGCAATCCTGTGTGACGATGTAGAGCTTGCCGTTAGCTAAGCCGACGCCGCGATTGACCGGGTATTGAAGTTCGTAGGCGGGATTGTAGCCGAACGCCCATCGCAACGCGCCGGACTTTCCATCTAACGCCAGCACGTTATCGTGTGAGGTCGAGACGTAGACCGTGCCATCCCAAGCGATCGGGGAGGCCTCCTCCTCGCCGGCATCCTTCACGTCCGTGATCCAGGTCTTCTTGAGCTGCGAGACGTTCGAGGGAGAGATCTCGCTAAGACCCGTTACGCGGTTTCCGCCGTACGTCTTCCCCGGAACGATCCAGTCGGCGTCGTCGGAGCCGGCTTGCAGCAGAGCCGCGGAATCGGGCCCGGTTTTCGCGCTGTTGCCGCCTCCGGAACACGCAGCTCCCATCGATAGGAGCGCAACGATCGCTAAGCCACGCAATGCGGTTCTCATGTGCGTTACCTCTTACGGCTTTGACGTTACCGAAATACGAGCAAAACGCTCGGGCGCCTGTCTCAGCCCTTGAAGCGCCTGCTGACTGAGTCCCCAGTGAACTGCTCCGCGGTCTTGCCGGTCTGCGGGTCGACGGTATAGAGCAGATCGGCGATCTCGTCGGCGTGATCTTCTTCGTCCTTGAGGATCTCTTCAAACATTCGGCGGCTCACCGGATCGGCGTCGCCGAAGAACGTGACGATGTCACTGTAGATCTTGATGACGACCCGCTCGGCGAGCAAATCCTCGCGAAGCAGATCCGCTAGCGTGGGGCCACTCTCGAACGTGGAAAACGCCCGCTTGCTGATGCCGTTGGGATCCAGGTTCGGAACGCCGCCCAGCTGTTTGATGCGATCGGCGATCAGCTCGAGATGCTTTTCTTCATCGAGCCAATGCTCTTTGAAGAGCCCCTGCAGCTGCTCCTGATGAATCGAAGTCGTCATGTAATAGTGCTGCTTGTAGCGCAGCACGCAGATGATCTCCGACGCCAAAGCGGCGTTGAGCACGTCATAGACCTTGTCGAGCGGCAACGTGTAGTACGGGGTGACCGGGCCGTTTTCCATGGCCTCTCTGACTTTGGCTTGGATTTCCTTGACATCGGAAATAATTGACATGCTTTTCTCCTAAATGGCTGAGGGGAGGGTGATACCGCGCTGTCTAGACCACGAAGGGGCCGCCATTCGTGCAGAGGATGACGAGCAGCATTGAAACGAGGATGAGCTCGTAGTTCCAGCCGAATCCGTCTTTGCCCCAGAAGCCGGTCTTCCAGACGAACATCTTCTTTTGCAGGGCGCCGAGCATGATCAGAATCAACCCGACCGCTGCCAACTGCGGCAGGAAACCGATGATGACTGCGATTCCGCCGAGCAGTTCGGCCACTCCCAAGAAAAGGAGCAGGCCCTTCGGCAGCCCCAGGCTGGTGCTTCGCGCGCCGGGACTCTTGAGGTCGTTGTAACCGCTATCGACGAAGACTAGGCCGGCCATCAGCCTAAGGAAGAGGAGCGCGTAAGGGGTGAAGAGTTCGAGCCGCGGAAACATGGCGTCACGGCTTCCGCGGCAAAAACATTTGGCCTGCGTCCTATCCTAGGTCGCGACGCCTATGGCATAGCAATCAGGACTTGCGCATTGTAGTCCGTATAGTGGATCAAGATCGTCTGCTCGGGTGATGCGATGCGAGCGACCACCGGAAGGTTATCTGCGTTGATCCAGAGGCTTTCGTCGTAGGCGCCAGACGTGTCATGAAGCCGGTATCCACGCAGTGGGGCGCCAGCGATGCTCTTGGTCCCGAGCGAAGTAATTGTAAAGAGCTTGTGGATATTGAGCTCCGGTGGTCCGGCCAGCTGCCAGGCCGCCATGAGCAGCGCTTGATGCTCGGCACCCTCGGAGGATCGCTGCCAGGGCGCGCCGGCTCGCCTCGAATACTCTACGTCACCCGCGAGCACGATCTCCGAGCGAGGCATCGTAATGTGAAAGCGGTTCGGAGCTGCGTATCTCACGGTTGCAGTTGCACCCGTATTGAAGCGCTCGACCGCCACGACCGAACGAACGTGCGTAAAAGCAACGCGCATGGCGTTCACGTCGGCGTACGGATCGGGGGCCGCTCCGGCGTTCTGACCGGTCAGCGCGAGGGCGGTGAGCAGAACCGCGTAGGTTTGCATGTCTTCTTCGCCCTTTCTCGCTCTCGTGAAGGTCGTTATTGAAACCACGAGAGGAATAGCTTTGTACCCGCGCGCCGCTCGGCCTAAGCGAATCCTTGCCGCCAAAACGCTGCGTTGGCGGGCGGGGGCTAAGGAACGATTGCTTGGAGGGAGAATCGCTGCGAAATGAAGCTGATCTTTTACTACGACGTTTGCTCGCAGTGGTCGTATTTCGGCGATCTCACATTGGACCGACTGCGCGAAAGATACGGAAGCGACCTCGACGTCGAGTGGCGGATCGCCATGGTAAAGGACGGCGAAGCGATCGGATATACGGCGGAGTCGCTTGGGTGGATGTACCGGCGATCGGAATCCATCACCGGCATCGCCGTTACGTCGAGGTGGATTCGCGGTAACGATCGCACGCTCGACGCAAACCTCGCGGTCGCCGCGGCGCAACAACTGGGGCACGACGTGCGTCGCGCGGTCGCCGAAGCGATACTCCTGCGCGGCGAACCGCTGGGCTCGCACGCCGGGGCTGTCGCCGCAGTTTCACAGATGATTGGCGCTACGCCCGGGCAGCTCGAGAGTACGATGCGAGCGGTCGAGCCGGCCGTTCGCGCGAGTACGCAGGAGTTTCGCCGGCTGCCGGTCACCGTCGTTCCAACGTTTCTCATTCGCAACGAGGTCGGCGACACCGCACTTCTTTCCGGCTTGTGCGAGTTCGAAACGCTCGACCGGGCCGTCGCGGAGATGCTTCGTGCAGAACGCGGGTACGCTTCATTCGAGGCGGCCAACGGACCCGCCCCGACTTAGCGCTCTACGTGTAACTTGATCACTGCGATCGGTGGGCTGCCGGTACCGCTCAAGACCGCACTAAATCCGCAGTCGTTCGGGCCGGCGGTTAGCGCCTTGAATCTGTACACGACTTGCATGTATCCCGAAGGGTCTCCAAAGGGATGGCCGTGCTTCACCGAAATATGGCCGCTCGTCTTGCAGTAAACTGGCGCCGTGTAATAGCCGTCGGGCGCCCAGTAAGTAAGAGTGGCTCTGCCGGCGCGCTTCGCTGGATAAGCTAAGTTGAGTCTCTTCTTGTTCCAGTAGATGTTACCGGTTGAGTCACGCGGTGCGCTAACATCCGGCGTCGTCGCGGAAGTCACCGCCGGCTGCGAACCGCCGCATCCCGATACGATCGCGATGGCTGCGCAGAGACCTAGTGCGTGTCCGCTGAATCGAAAATTGTCGTAGTTCATCGTTGTTCCTTTTTAAGTTTGGTGTTTTGGCCTTTCGCGTGGCTATCGTTCAGGCCGATCGGCGCCGCTTCGATCGAGGTAGAAAGCACGACGAGCGTCACGATGTGGATCGAGGCCGGTTCGAGATGGTTCAGCACTTCCTCGAGATGCGCTACGTCTTTAACTACCGCTTGCACGATGAATGAAAACTCGCCGGTCACCCGGTAGCAGGCGAGAATTTCCGGCCGTCCCCCGGCAACCCTGATAAAGCGCGCATCCGGGCCGTTCGGACGCGCCAAAATAAAGGCCGTCACCGGAAAACCGAGCTTCTCGGCGCAGAGCCGCACCTGATAGCCCTCGATGACGCCGGCCCCCTCCAGCCGCCGGATTCTTTCGGCGACGCTGGTTGCCGAGAGGCCTACCGCCTTGCCGATCTCCGCAAAGGAATCGCGAGCACCCTTTTGGAGCGCGCGAAGGATCGAGCAGTCGAGCGAGTCGAGAGCGTGAAAACTTGGGCTTTTTGCCGTGATCCCTCCTGTTTTCAAGGCAGCGAGCCGTTTTTTCGCTGCATTATGTATGTTCTCCGGTCGCTCGCACGCTTACAATCTGGAGAGTGATCGACTGCACGCTGGTCACCTGCAAGAAGGTAGCCGCCCTCGATCCCGACGACCGTTTGTTGATGCGCGAACTTCAACAGCGTGGCTTGACGGTGTCGATTGAGACCTGGAGTGACCCAGGCGCGCGGTGGAGTTCGAGCCGATTGTGCATCGTGCGCTCGACGTGGGACTACCACGAGCGCTACGGCGAGTTCATCGCTTGGGTTGAGCACGCGGCCTCTCTCACCGTCTTGAAAAACGATCCGCACGTATTGCGATGGAACGCGCACAAGTCATACCTTAAAGAACTCGAACGGCTCGGCGTGCCGGTCGTACCAACGGCCTGGGTGTCGCGCGGCGAGCCCTGCGATCTGGCGCAGCTTGCCGAGGAGCGCGGCTGGCACGACATGGTCCTCAAGCCCGCGAGGGGTGCAGCGGCGCATCAAGTAACGCTCGTCCGTCGCGGCACCGCGTCGTTTGCCGCAGGTCAGGCGAAGTTCTGGCAGTTGGCGCAAACGCAGGATGTGCTCGTTCAGCCGTACCTGCGCAGCGTCGTTGATTGGGGTGAACGGGCGCTGATCTTTTTTCGCGGACAATACTCCCACGCCGTCCGCAAGAAACCATTCGATACGGTACTCGTCGTCGGCAGTCGATCGTCGCTAGTCGAGCCGAAACGTGAAGAGCTTGATATCGCCGCCAGAGCGCTCGCGGCCGTGCCGGGCCGTCCGCTCTATGCGAGGGTCGATCTGTTGCGTGACGACGAGGATCGCCCCTGCGTGAACGAAGTGGAACTCATCGAGCCCGGACTCTATTTAGGCGTCCACGAACCGGCGCGACGGCGCTTCGCCGATGCCGTCGAGCACGAACTACAGTTTGCTACAAAATCTAGGAGGAGTAACCAATGCGTCATCTCTGGTCTGCAGTAGGCATTTTAGTCGCGAGCGCAGCGCTTGCGAGTTGCTCCGGCGGTGGAGCGCCGCCGCAGCAGAGGCTCATACCGTCTGCGAGCGTGCAAGGCAGCACCGCCCATTACGACCGTGGCGGGTCGTGGATTCTTCCCTCGGCAAAGAAGTCCGATCTGCTCTACATCTCCGACTTAATCGCGCAGGTCATCGACATCTATACGTACGGTCACGGCTATAAGCTCGTCGGAGAGCTGACGGGTTTCTTCAATCCGGAGGGGTTGTGCGTCGATAAGACGGGCAACGTTTACGTGACCAACGACACGAGCCTTGGCGTGTATCAAATTACCGAGTACGCTCACGGAAGCACGTCACCGATCCGAACGATCAACGATCCTGACGGGCGCGCGAATGGCTGCTCCGTCGATCCGACGACCGGAAATCTAGCCGTCGCGGACTTTTGGGGGCCGAGTGAAGTAATCGGCAACGTCGCCGTCTATCGGAAAGCGAGCGGTACGCCGACCTCATACTCGAACCCGAATATCTATTACGACTATTATTGCGCGTACGACGACAAGGGAAACCTATTCGTTGACGGAGAGACCGAGGGCAGCGTCTTCGGGCTTGGCGAGTTGGCGAAGGGCGGTAACACACTGAACTTCGTCAACATCGACCAGACGATCTACTTACCGGGCGGCGTTCAATGGGACGGCAAGTATTTAGCGGTCGGCGATCAAGTCGCCGTGAAACACAACTTCACCAGCACGATTTATCAGATGTCGATCAACGGAAGCCAGGCAACCACCGTCAACACGATGATACTCACGGGGTCGAACCAGGTGGCTCAGTTTTGGATTCCGCGCATTCACGATGGAGCCAAGCGGCGGTATGGCGATCGGCTCATCGCCCCGAACCAGGACGGAAAAGATACGCTTTTCTATGATTACCCTTCCGGCGGCAGTCCGACCGTCACCATCCCCGGGGAAACCGATCCGATCGGTGCGACGCTCAGCCTGGCAAAGAAGTAACCCTGGCAGAGAAGTAACAATGTAGGACGGCGGACGGCGTTGAAGCTGACCGCAATGGAAGCCTCGCCAAATTCCTGGAAGATCATCATGATGCTCGCGGACAGCGCACAGGCGGTAGCCGGTAAGCTGTACGTGCTGGGCGGAGGGTGGTCGATGACCGGTCCTGCTGCGACGCCGTCTGCACTCGCCATCAAGTTCGAAGTTCCGTGGGAGGCCGCGAACCGCAAACACAAAGTGCGCATCGAGTTGCTCGACAGCGACGGGCAACCGGTGCTGGTGCCCGGCCCGGAGTCGCCGCAGCCGATGCTTATTCAAGCCGACCTCGAGGTAGGTCGTCCGACGGGCCTCTCTCCCGGCACTCCACTCGACTCGCCCTTTGCGATAAACATCGGTCCGCTTCCGCTCAAACCGGGCCGTTACGAATGGCGCTGCACCGTTCCCGACGCCAACGTCAGCCAGTCGTGCGCGTTCACCTTTAGAGAACCGCCCATAACGGTGCGAATTCCGCCTCCGCAGCAATAGGGGACGATCCAATGACACTCGTGTGCGTTATCCGCTATCAGATCGACCCATTTGCACGGGACGAGTTTCGGAAGTATGCCGAGGCTTGGGGCCGTATTATTCCCCGATGCGGAGGGCATCTCGTGGGTTACTTCCTTCCGTACGAAGGAACCAACGACGTTGCGTGGGGTTTGATCGCGTTCGACAGCCTCGCGTCCTACGAAAACTACCGCGCTCGCCTCAAAAACGATCCAGAGGCTCGTGAGAACTTCAATCGCGCGCAAACTCAACGTCTGATTCTCCGCGAAGAGCGAAATTTCGTCGAAGTCGTCGACGGAACGTTTGGGATTCCGGCGTATGACTAAGCATCGCGTTGCGAAGGTTTCCGAGATTGCACCCGGCACCACCCGGCGCGTGGTTGCAAACTCGTGCGAGATTCTGCTTTGTAACGTCGGCGGGACGATTTACGGCATCGAGGACGTCTGTACGCACGACGGCGGCCCGCTCGACCAGGGGACGCTCGAAGGCGAGTGCATCGTCTGTCCGCGCCACGGCGCGACCTTCGACGTGCTCACGGGCGATGCGCTTACGCTTCCGGCCGTGACGCCGCTGATGACGTTCCCAGTGAGTGTCCAAGGCGACGACGTCCTCGTCGACGTCTGAGCGTTTGTGGGGCGGCTTCTTCTTCGGCTGATTCTCATCGTGGCTGCGCTTGGCGCGCTCCTGATTCTCGGATTCATCATTAACGGCGCCATCGGCATGCGAGTGCACGCCCAAGAGGCCGGAACGATAACCGGCTTGCGGTTGCGAGGACCGGTTGCGATTCTGCGCGACGATCGCGGCGTTCCTCACGTCCTAGCGCGGAACGAGCACGATCTCTTCTTTGCGCAGGGGTATGTCGAAGGGGCCGACCGGCTCTTCCAAATGGATTTGCTGCGGCGCTTCGTGCTCGGCGAGCTTGCCGAAGTTTTCGGCCAGGCGGCGCTCAAACACGATAAGCTCGAACGCGAGGTGCCGGTGCGCGCGATCGCGGCGGCGCAGTGGCAGCGCCTCGATTTTCGGTCGCGCGAAATCTTCGGCGCGTTCAGCGAGGGTGTGAATGCGGCCATGGAACGTGAGCCGCTGCCCGTCGAGTTTCGTTTGCTCGCCTATCGGCCGCGGCCATGGACGCCGCAAGATTCGCTGGCAGTTGCGATGGCGACCGTGCTCGATCTCACCGACGACTGGAACGCGATCGAGCCGCGCGATGCCTCGTATCGCGTCGGCGGCGTGCGCCTATTGAACGCACTCTTTCCGCTTACGGACTCCTGTTACGACGCGCCGGTGATGACTGGATTATCCGGCATCGGGCCCGGCGCGGCGTGCAAACGTCATCTTGCGACCTTGGTGAGCGAGCTTTCAGACTCGCGCGCGCCGGTCGGCAGCGACGAGTGGGCTGCCGGGTCAAACCGCGCCCTCCACGGGCGCGCGTTGCTCGCCAACGATCCCCACCTGGCACTGCACATGCCCGGCGTGTGGTATCTGATCGATCTTCGAGCTCCCCACTTTCACGTCGCCGGCGCCTCGTTGCCGGGCTGCCCAGGCGTCGTTCTCGGCCATAACGAGAGTCTCGCGTGGGGCGCCACGAACGGCACAGTGACCTCGCTCTCGGCGTTCTTAGAGCCCGCGCACCTCGATCCGACGGGTTGGCAGACCGAGGAATTTGCGGCGCGCTTTCGCCCGCTCTCGCGGGCGCGATATTACCGAACGCGTGACACCTTCGGGGCCACAACCCTTAACCACCGCTCCGTCCTCGTGCGTTGGAACGCGTATGACGACCCCGTCTCGCCCGCACTAACGTTCATCGCGTTGAATCGTGCGGCGACGATCGAGGCCGCGACCGCCGCGCTTGCGAGGTTTCCAGGTCCGACGCAGAACTTCGTCCTCGCCGACACGAGCGGGCGTGCGGCCTACGTCCTCGCCGGAAGCATTCCAAACGATCCCGTCCGCGGGCGATGGTTTCATCCGGCAAGCGACCTAGCGCAGCGGTACCCGGCGATCCCATTCGCGCGGTTGCCGAAGGTCGCGCCGTCACGCGACGCAGTGGTATGGACGGCTAACAACAAGATGTACGGCCCGAAGTATCGGCTCGCGCTGAGTCCCCAGTTTGCGACGCCCTATCGTGCCTATCGGATAGCGCAGCTTCTCCGCGCGCGGCGGATGTACGACGTGGAGTATTTCACGCAAATGCAGCTCGACGTTCTGTCGCTTCCGGAACGCGATCTCGCGCACGACGTTTCGAAGGCGCTCGGCGATCGCAACGCACCGTTAGCCGCGCAACTCGCTGCGTGGAACGGCGAAATGGAAGGCGCTTCGTCGACGGCCACGGTCGTTGAAGGCATACGCGTGCAGCTAACGAGGCGGCATACGGGCCGGATGCCCACGGTGCTTGCAATGATGGACCGCACAACGGCCCATCGGAACGCCGTTACGCCGCCATCACCGGTGCCCTGGCGTTTTGCCGGAGCCGATCCGGTACCGCACGCCCTCGCGTCGCTCGGCATCGATTTTCTTGATGGCGTTACGCTGCCCGGAAACGGCGACGCTTTCACGCTGCACATGCAGTCTCCGGGCTACTCGCAGAGTTTCCGAGCGGTCTGGGACGTCGGCAACTGGGATGCCGGCGGCATCACGCTACCGCAAGGTGAATCGGGCGAGCCCGGATCGGGACACTACACCGACCAGGCCACGGCGTGGATCGACGGCCGGTTGTGGCCGCTACCCTTCAGCGACGCCGCAGTTTCGCGCACGGTCGTGCACCGCGAAACGCTTCTGCCGTAAGCGCGCCGCAGGGCCTCCTACGGCTCGAGCTCTTGAACGTTGTTCGAGTTCGTGTCGGTGAAGAAGAGAACCGTGTTGGAGTCGTTCGTTCCACGGGCGACGAGACCGAAGACGCCTTGCGTCGAGCTCGAGTCGACTACCTTCGTGTCGAGCACCTGACCCTGAGGCGTCAACTCGACCAGGGTATTGGCCGTGCCTTGTGTATTAGCGACGATGAGATTGCCATTGGGAAGCAACGCGGATGCCATCGGTGCGTTCAGCGGCGACCCACTGTAAACGAGGGTCGCACACGTGGTCTTCGGATACTTGCACGAGAATGTCTTTCCGCCGGGCTGGACGATGATTTCATCCTTATCCAAAAGTTTGCTTGAGTTGGAAAAGGCCACGAGCGTATTGGTTACGCCGTCAACGATGTAGAGGGTATCGGTGGCGGGATCGTACTGCAATCCCGAGGGCGCCAATGCTTGCGAACCTTTACTCACCGCGAAGCCTTTAGCAACTTGCGTTGCCAGCCCGTTGCCGTAGAACCCGATGCTGATGCTCACGATCCCTCCGCCCGACGTGGTGCCACCGTAAATGTATAGCGGAGAGAAGTTCTGCGGTGGATCGGAGGAGGTGTCCGAGAACGGATCGGTGATCGTTTTGCCGCTGTAGCTTTTCTGGGCTTTTCCGTTCTTGGAAATAACAACGATCTTTGCGCTGGTAAGTCCTGCGCCGTAAACGGTACCGCCCTTGGAACTGATTGCGTCGCCGTCGCAACCCTTAATCGAAACGTTTTGGAAGAAGCGCACCGGCGTCGAGCTTGGCGTCGGATTGAGGATTTCGATGGTCGTTCCGTTGCCGGCCACACCCTTCGAATCCTCAAAGTTGCAGACGAGGAGGTCGCCTTTCGTCAACAGCCCGTGGGAATTGCTGGGCACGATTGAGATCGAACGCGGTCCCTGGTCGCCATTGCCGGCATCGACGGTGGATCCGATGACGACGTCTTTCGTGAGCTTCTTCAGAATCGACGTCGAGTCGGCCGGCCGGCTGTGGCTTGCGAGCAGGCTCGAGGTTTGCAGCGCTGGATAAGCTCCATCGCTTGGCGGAACGGCGTGTGCCGCACAACCCGACGTCACTAGGGCTATCACCGCTGCCGGTATTATTGATCGATAAAAGCGAAGCGCCATGCTACAACCTCCGTTGGGAGTGATTGACGATAATGCACAAAGCCGAACTAACGTACCGCATGACAGTTGCTTCCGATCGTCCTGACTAGCGTTGCGTTTTTGGCCTTCTCCGATAGGGAACCGCAGACCTACCGGACGTGGAGCTTCTCCGGAAGGAAGGGACCTGCGTAGGCAAGCAGGTAGCCGCGAAGCCGTGCTCGTGCCGCGCAGCAGCAGCGCGCTTTGCGGCAAGGACTCAGCCCCTTATACGAGAAGCCCACCGTAAAACAGCAGCCACGACGACTCGGGAGACAACCGCCATGCGAAGACTTGGTTCGGCTTTGTGTATTACGATTTTGATTGGCTGCTCGCGCATGCCGGCTACCTCGTCACTTCCCGCGACGGGTGCGCCAAACACCAGCAGCGCCAAGTTCCAGACGCTCTTTGCGTTCAAGCAGTCACACAATGGAATAATCCCCGCCGGCGGCATGCTCGGTGTCAGTGGCACTCTCTACGGCGCGACGAACTTCGGTGGCGATCCCAACAAGGAGTGCTACCCGGGGCATGGATGCGGGACCGTTTTCTCGATCAGCACGCCCGGTTCGGAGACGGTACTTTACCGCTTCGCGGGCGGCAAGAGCTCTGCACGGCCATATGCCGGATTGATCGACGTCGGCGGGACGCTCTACGGAACCACGCAGATAGGCGGCAAGTCCGACAAAGGAACGGTTTATGCGATCACAACGTCAGGGTCGGAGAGCGTGCTCTTCCAGTTCGACGGGAAGAACGGGAACGATCCGCGCGCGAGTCTGACGAGCGTTAATGGCACGCTCTACGGCACTACGTATTATGGCGGCTCGACGGAAACCGGCACGGTCTTCTCAATCACGGCTTCGGGCACCGAAAAAGTGCTCCACAGTTTTACCGGCGGAGCGGACGGCTCGCTGCCGCTCGGCAGTCTGATCGAAGTCAACAACATGCTCTACGGCACGACTTCCTCGGGCGGCGCGAACAATGATGGAACGGTCTTCGCGGTCAGTCCAACCGGCTCGAACTATAGTGTTCTCTACAGTTTCAAAGGCGGCGCCGACGGCGCTTATCCCTTTGCGGGGCTCGTGGAGTCGAACGGTACGCTCTACGGAAGCACGCAGCAAGGCGGCGCACACAAAAAGGGAACGGTCTTCGCCATCACGACGTCGGGCTCAGAGAGCGTGATCCACAGCTTCGGCGCAGGAAAGGACGGCAGCGAACCTTTTGCCGGCCTAACGGTCTTGAGCGGCCAGCTCTACGGTACCACGGCCTATGGCGGCGCGAAAAAAGAAGGCACGATTTACACGATAACCCCGTCGGGATCGGAGAGCGTGCTCCATAGCTTTCCCGGTGGGCCTGGCGGTCGGGTTCCCTACGCAACCCTTACCACGATGAGCGGATCGCTCTACGGCACGACGGTATGGGGCGGCCGTACCGGCGCCGGCGTCGGTACCGTATTCGAGTACACGCCTTAGTCCTGGAAGCCTTTTTCACTTAGCGGTTTAGATCGCGCCGAAGTCTACCACAATCTTATCGAGGCCGGGGAACATGTTCCCGGCCCCAGGTAGCTCAGTCAGCGAGCTTCTCGCGTATTGCACGAGTTCGTTTTCGTCAATGCGCTCCCCATCCTGAACTTGTTCATCCGCGGCCGGGTTATAGTTTAGCTTTAGCGTGCTCCCGTCAAAGGAGTGAATTTCGAGGCCGCGCTCGGCCAGTTTTGCCGTATAGGCGTCCCGGTCGTCATATTCCATAGGCCCGTTGTACCCAATAAGGATCGAGTCAGGACGAGTTACGCAGCGCCTTAATCTTCCATTCGGTTGCTTCGACCTCGTACTTCGCCTCCGTCGTCTTCGCTGACAATCGCGTTCTTAGACTCCCGCAGCGTTTCCTCAACGTCGTCGGCATCGGGAAGAACGAGAGACTCAGCTTCGTCTGCGACTTCCTGGCCATCGAGCAACAGACGAACGATGCCGGTAAAGTTTTCGGGGTATGCGGACAGCGCGATTGCGGTCGCCCCGTTGCTCATAATAACGCGATCGCCTTTTGTAAGGGCCCGCGAAAGGCCGGAGGTGTTTTCATTCATGACGTCTCCTTACCCAAGCTGTCGCGATCCCATTGATCGAGCGGAGACCGTGGCGCGCTATTTTGGCATGCTGACGGCCGCTGCAAATGGAAGTGGGGCGTCGTAGAAATTCTGAAGGCGCTTGCCGCCGGCCGGATAGCGGTAGACGCCGACGCTTTCGATGCTGTCTTCGACGATCGGGGCGTAGAGCGTTTGGGCCGTTCCTGTCGATGCAATCCAGAAGGGCCCGGACACTTCGCCGGCATCCTGAAGTTTCACGACATTAACCCTGGTGCCCGTGCTGCCGCTGATTTGGTATTGGTAGATCACACCGGAACCGGGACTCGCGACTGCAAGGCGTTTGCCATCCCAAAGGAGCGGAGGTACGACGTCGCCGGTTATGGGCGGACTCAAGGAAACAGATCGCAGCTTGCTGCGGCCTCTCGGCAGTTCAAGAACGATGGGGTTGTCGCTGGCATAATCGATAGCGTCGGCGAAGAGGTTCCCGTCTCCGTCGTACGCGCAGTACCAGAAGTTATACACGCCGGAATATTCGTAGTAGTGCGCCGCACCTTTGGCCTTTACGTAAACCGCAATGCTACCTTCCGACTGGGTGGTGCGGATGTTGGAGACCGCGAGGTTCCCCGTCGTTGGGTCCACTGAACACCCGACGGGTTCCCACGAAGAATCGTTGAGAACTCGAAAGGCGCTCTTGGCCCCATGGGCATATGCACGAACCTGGCCCGCGCCCAGATTGTCGACGAAGACGTTTCCAAACTGGTCGGTGCAGTCGCCGGCTGCATAATCGAACCCCGTTAACTTCCCCACCAATCTTCCCGACGGCAGAGCAACCATGTAAACATCGCCAGCCGGCTCGTCACTGACGTAGAGAAGGCTCTGGTCTTTACCGACCGCCGCGCGCGAAGGCTCGCCGGGCGCAGCGATCGGCGGCTGCATGTCATCCTGAGCCTGTCGGAGGACGCCGCACCCTGAGAACATTGCCGCAGCGACGCAAAAGGTTAGCGTGCGAGAATAGAGCATTGAGATTTTATTCCCGTTACCAGCTGAGGACGATCAGCCCGTTATGGGTTGGATTTTTCCAGCCTTGCCACATATGCACGTTCGTGGCGCTCGACTCGATGTACGACGAGCCGCCACCGCCGCCGCCACCACCGCCGCTATACGAGCCGCTGTTCGACGTACAGCCGGCGCCGCCGCCACCGCCTCCACCGGCGCCGGCCGCGTAATAACTGCTCGAACGTTTCGAGCTGCCGATTCCCCCGGAACCACCGGTGCCAAACGCACCGTTACCGCCAGGCTCTCCGTAATATCCAAAAAAGCACGGCACCTTGAAATCCTGCGCTCTACCCGTGTAATAAAACGATTTATGGTTCGGAAGATGGTCAGGCGCAGCGTTGATCGGCACGACGCCGTTACTGGCGTTCCCACCGCAACCCGCGAGTATTGCTGCAGCCGCGCAGTTAACTAGCGCGTACCGACTACGAACTGAAACTTTCATCGCGTGCCTCCGGAAGCCTAGCGGTTATTTTTCTGCGGCCACCACGCCGAGCGGCACATCGAACTGGCCCGTAAACGTTGCGACCGGTGAACCGCCGGCCGGGTAGTTAAAAACCTCGCCGTTGCCGTTACCCGCATCTCCGCAATAGACAAGGCCCTGAACGATCCAGGTTTGCGCGCAGTCGCTGGAACCCGAGAACGTTACCGTGCCCTTCAACGTCGCCGTCGTTCCGCTGACGGTGTATTGATACATCTCGTTCGTATCCTGATCGAAGACGGTGAGGTAGGTACCGTCCCACTGCACGGAGCCAGGGAACTCCACCGTGTTGCTCGTCTTGATTGTTTCGAATTTAGTGCTTCCCTTCGGAAGCTCGACGAGCGCGAAGCCCGTAGAGCTGCCGCCGGCAAAGCCGTCGGCGAAGAGATTACCCTCATTGTCGTAGCCATCGAAGAACTCTTCGTCCAACGGTGTGGCGTAAGCGGTACCCGAGCCGCTCGCGTTCTTGAAGATGACAACGTCGCCAGCACCCGGTCCCGACGCAGACAAGATCCCGACTGCAAGGTCGCCGCTAGTATTCATGGCGCAGCTGGATGGAAAAGAGTAGGCGACAGACAGCGTCTTGATCAACTTCTTTTCGACCCTGAACTCCTCGATCTGGTTCTGGCCTGCGACGTTCCAGAAGATCTTCTTTCCGTAGCCGTAGAGGACGTTCGTGCACCCTTGGCCACCGAGACCCTTGATCATACCGATCTCCTGATCGCTCTTGGGATAGTCGAAAATGCTGGCATAGGTACCGTAGTAGTTAATAACGTACTCGAAGGTCTTCGACTTCGTGTGCCGGTCAGGAAGAATGGCGGCGTAACTGGGCAGCGGGCTTAGGCGCGCCGCCGTTATCGGCCTTCCGTTCACCGAGAGCGTCCTACCGACGTACGCGACATTGAGCGCAGCGGTTGACGGCGCGACCGCCATGTCATCCTGACCTTGTCGAAGGGCCCCGCCGCAACCTGATAATATCGCGAGTGCACCCATAGCACCGGCGTATTTCACTAAGCCCGTCGTATTCATTAGGTTACTCCTTCTGCGTAGACACAGTTCGTCGGTTATTTCTCGATAGAGACCGATTCGGCGTCTTCGCTTCCTGCATCGGGGTCGCAACGATACCCTTCAATTTTCGCCTTCGTTCCGTTATTTACGATTCGGCGTTGACGAAAAGCGAAACGGTTAGAATGGTAGCACGTAATCATTCGGTCGCCGAACTCCGCACGTCATTGGGCGCGGGAACCGTGGTCGCTTTTCCGATGATCGCGGGCCTGTTGCCATGGAACTGTGGCAAAGTGCCGAACATCCTTTAGCCGTCGCTGCGTCTACGAGAGGCACCAAATGAGAGCATTCGAGTTTAGCCGCTGCGCTTTAAGCGTCAGCGTCGCTGCAGCATTGCTGTCCGCGTGCGGCGGAGCATCGATACCAAAGGGTACCGATAACGCAGCCGGCGATGTAGGTGCGGCCAAGAACAGTAAAACGTTCCATTACACCGGCGGACGGGGCGGCGCGGGCGGTACGCAGACTGTAGGCGGGGCGGCCGGAGCCGGCGGTAAAGGCCACAAAAGCAGCGAAAACGGCCAGCCCGGCGGCGACGGAGCGTTGGGCTTGGGCGGCAATGGCGGAAAAGGCGGGGCCGGCGGTTCCTCCAGTCAACCAGGACCTGCCGGCGCCGGCGGTGGCGGCGGGTATTACGGCGGCGGAGGGGGTGGCGGCAGCGCAACCGCTCCGTATACGAGCCTCGACTTCGGAAGCGGCGGTGGCGGCGGGGGATCATCATACGTCGAGCCCAGTGTGATTAGGTCCCGCATGTGGACGGGCTGGGAAGCAACCGGCAAGGGCGACGGGCAAGTCATCTTCAGCTGGAGATAAGAGATCGGAGCTACGGTGCTATCTCAAAGATCGTTCCGCAACCTAGATTGAGGACACGGTTAGAAGTGCCGCCACCGAATGCGGTCGTCCCATATAGGGTCCATTCACGTCGGTCAAGGCAGCGGCGGGGTCACTGCCATCGGTTCCGCTCCCAAAGCTGTGGAGCACCGTTTCCTTGCCACTAGGGGTGATGCTAAAGACCGTCCCGCAGCCGTTCGCGCCCGTATCGCTGCAATATGAGCTATCATTTGCGCCGCCACATTCCGTCGTGCCGTAGAGCGTGCCCTTTACCTCGATCAGGGATGCGACGGGAGTAGCGACATCCGTCCCGTGGCCGAAGCTATGCAGAACTTTCTCCCTGCCGCCGAGCGTGACGCTAAAGACCGTTCCACCGACCCTGCAGAAGCAGCCCTTATTATACTTGCCGCCGTTTTCGGTTGTGCCGAAGAGCGGCCGCCGACGTCGATTAGGCCTGCACGGGAATGGTTCCCATCTTTGCCAGCAGTTCCGTAGTACTCGAAACTATACAGCACTTTCTCCGCGCTGCTCGGTGTGATACTGAAGACAGTTCCGCCACCTATAATGTACGCTGTACGTCGACCAGGCCTGCGATGGGGTGCTCGCCATCAGGGAGTCCACTGAAGCCGTGGAGCAATTTTTCTGCGCCGCTCGGCGTGATACTAAACACCGTTCCGCAGAGGCCATAATACCCGCCGTAGCACGCAGCTGAGCCGCCTCCGCTCGTCGTGCCGTAGAGAGTACCGCCCGCGTCGATCAAGCCAGACACTGGGTTATGGCCGTCGCCTCGCGTGTCGAAGATATGCAGCACTTTCTCGCTGCCGCCGAGCGTGACGCTAAAGACAGTTCCGCAGCTCGTGTACGGGCTGCAGTAATAGTAACGGGGGCCGCCCGCAACTGTCGTGCCGTAAAGCTTGCCGCCCACGTGAATCAGATCGGACTGCGGATTGGCGCCATCGCTGTCTCCTGCGCGAACGATACAAGATTTTGAAGCTCGTGCTATCAGCCCGTCGGGTCAGTGCTGGAGTTTGCGGCATTGGGCCCGGCGCGCCGGTCGGGGCTGCGTGTCATCCCGAGCCTGTCGAAGGGCGCCGCATCCTGCGAGCATCGACGCAGGCACGCAGCTGAGGGCGTAGCGTCTAAGAACCAAAAGTTTCATTTATTCCCGCCGCTGCCAAGAGATGACGATCTGACCGTTGCCGGGTTGCGCTATGCCTCTCTTGTCCATAACGTGAGCCGCTTGCGGTTCGGCATAAGACGAACCTCCACCGCTGCGCCACCGCATCACAAGATCGCGTTGCTGCATCCGTTGCTGCACGCCAGACACCACGCGCAGGAGTGGGAAACAAAAAAAGCCACATAGTTTAATGGCTTTTCGTGGAGCCGACGGCCGGACTTGAACCGGCGACCTATTGTTTACGAAACAATTGCTCTACCAACTGAGCTACGTCGGCGATGCAGCGCCCACGCGACGCGCGAGGCTAGGCGGCGGTCCTTCCACGGAGTCTTCGTCGCCCCTCCCCAATCTGTCTAAGATACATCGTGAAAAGTTCCCCGCTTGGCGCTCTCGTCCAGGTCGAGGTCGTCGAGAAGATAATACACGATCTTGCGGTCGTCGAAGCCCACTTTGGCAAGCGAACGCCCTGCGATTTCGACGACCTCGTGGATGTGGCCAGTACGGCCCGCGTACTCATAGTTGACGGCCGTATAGTTGGGATCGTCGGGTTTTGGATGCGGCGTCGCCTTCACGCCGCGCAGCGGAGTCCGATGTCGGTGCATGGGCGCGAGGTTCGACACGGCTATTTCCGAAGCATCGTCCATGATTATCGAGTATCGAGGCAAGCGGCCGAAGATCGCCCCATCGGCTTTCGTCGCGCCCAACGCCGTGCTGATCGGCGACGTCGAAGTCGGGGCAGAGTCGAGCATCTGGTTTGGAGCCGTTTTACGCGGCGACAACGGACCGATTCGGATCGGCGCGCGCACGTCGATTCAGGATAATGCGGTCGTCCACGTCAGCGAACGGGGCGGCACGTTCGTCGGCGACGACGTGACGGTCGGTCACTGCGCGGTGATGGAAGATTGCACGATCGAACGCTACGCCCTGATCGGAAGCAATGCGACGCTGCTCAACGGATGCACGATCGGCGAAGGCACCTTGATTGCGGCGGGCAGCGTCGTCGGGCAAAATGCGGCGATCCCAGCGCGCGTCCTTGCGGCGGGCGCGCCAGCTACGGTGAGAAAGGCCCTGGAAGGCGAGGCTGCCAAGTGGATCGAGATCTCCTCACAAGAGTACGTCAAGCTCTCGCGGATGTATCTGGCTGCGAGCATCGGCGCCGTCGAAGACCAGGACATTAGCATTTAGCTCGGATGCACCGTCGTCCAAATGAGGACGACGTTGAGTACGAGAATCGCGACGCCCGCGCACACCGCTAGCGCGGTCACAAACGGACGGTTCACCATGTCGCCCATGGTCTTGCGATGCGCTCCCAAGAGCACCAGCGCAATCACCGGAACCGGCAACACGAAGCTCAAGATTACCTGGCTAACTATGAGCGTTTGCGTGACGTTGAGCCCGAGCGCCACGACGACGACTGCCGGCAGCATCGTGATCACCCGGCGAACCCAAAGCGGCACGCTGAAACCGATGAAGCTTTGCATGATCACTTGGCCGGCCATCGTTCCGACGACCGAGCTCGAGATTCCCGACGCCATCAGCGAGATCAAGAAAACGACCGCCGCGAGATTGCCGAGCAGCGGCGTTAAGGTGCGATACGCCGTCGCAATATCGGCGACGTTAGCATGCCCCGTCGTATTGAAAACAGCTGCCGCCATGTACATCATCGCCAGGTTAACCAAACCTGCGATAGTCAGCGCGACGATCACGTCGACGTACGAAAAGCGTACGATGCGCCCGACGTCGCGGCGATTCTTGCCGACGATTCGATCTTGCGTCAGGGCGGAGTGCAGGTAGATCGCGTGAGGCATGACGGTCGCGCCGACGATGCCCACGGCCAGAAAAAGGCTCGAGGGGCCGCCGAGCCACGGCACGACCGAGTGATAGAGCACGAGATGCCAGTTCGGCTTGGACAGCACCGTTTCACCGACGTAACAGATGGCGATGATGCCCACCAGCGATCCGATCAATGCTTCCATCGTGCGAAAGCCGTACCGGTGCAGCGCGAGAATCGCATATGTCACGATGCCGGTAATGACGGCGCCGATCAACATCGGGATGTGGAAGAGCAAATAGAGTCCGATGATCGCTCCGAGGAACTCCGCGAGATCGGTCGCCATCGCTCCGACCTCGCTCACGATCCACATCGAAATCACGACGGGTTTCGGTGCGTTGTCCCGGGAGAGCTCGGCGAGATTCTTTCCGGTTGCGATGCCGAGCTTCGCGGAGAGTCCCTGAAAGAGCATCGCCATCAGGTTGGCGAGCACGACCACCCAGAGCAACCGGTAGCCGAAAGCAGCGCCGCCTTGAATGTTGGTCGCAAAGTTGCCGGGGTCCATGTACGCAACGGACGCAACAAACGCCGGTCCGGCAAAAGGCAAGAGCGCTCGCAGACCGCGCCGATTCCCGGCTAACACGTCGTTCGCAGCGGCAACGACACGCGGGCTGGGGCCGCCGACGCCGTAGCTACGTTGCAATGCGCACCATCGCTGCGTGACGGCGATTCAGCGAGACGACACGCTTTCCGCAGCGCACGCGCATTTTCGCCGTGTCGTTCCGCTCGACGCGGAGCGCTGCGCCCGGAAGCACGCCGGCTGCGGCAAGTGCACCTACGGCTTCGTCGTCGCGATCGTCGAGGCTCACGACCACAACGCGAGCTCCCTCGGCAACGCTCGCCAACGTAGGCAGTGGACCGCCGGCAGCCGTCGCGTCATCGTAGGGAATGGGATGCCCGTGCGGATCGCTGCTCGGCCGCCCGAGAAAAGCGGCGATTCGCGCAGCGAGATCGTCCGAGATTACGTGCTCGATGCGCTCGGCCTCGGCGTGCACGCGTTCGAGCGGCACGTCCAACGAGCGATGGAGAAAGGTTTCGAGCAGGCGGTGCCGGCGCACCATCGCGACCGCAAGCGCGCGCCCCTTGTGGCTGAGCCGGAGCGGCTTGGCCGGCGCCGGCTCGGGCTCCAAGAGACCATCGCCTTCGAGGAGGCGCTTTGCCTTACTCACCGAGACTCGGCTCACGTTGAGATATCGCGCTACCGCCGCGGCCCGCACGGGGGCGCCCCCGCCGAGCTGATAGATCGCCTTGACGTAGTCTTCGCGCGCCCGCGACGGGGATCGGTCGGATCCAACCGTCAGCAGGTCCGTCTTGTTACCCATGGCTAACGCTAACCATGGTTAACAGGTTGGCTCGGGCCCTCTAATGCACCTTCAGACGCGCCAGCACCAAGGAACCCTCGCCGGATCTACGGCGATGGGTAATGCGTTTCGTCCGCATAAGGAAGAAACAGCGTAAACTCGCGCTGGAAGCGCAGCTTCACCGTGCCCGTCGGACCGTTGCGATGTTTGGCGATGATGAACTCGGTCAGGTCGGGCTCCGGAGTTTCCGGATTGTAGTAGCCGTCGCGATAGAGGAACGCGACGACGTCGGCCTCTTGCTCGAGCGAACCCGAGTCTCTCAAGTCTGCCAGCATCGGCCGCTTCTCGCTGCGAATTTCCACGCCGCGATTGAGCTGAGCCAGCGCTACGATCGGGACGCCGAGATCCTTCGCCGTCACTTTGAGCGTCCGGCAAATTTCCGATAGCTCCTCGTTGCGGTTGGCGTTGCGTGCGAGCACGCCGGGGCGGACGAGCTGAAGGTAATCGATGAAGATCGCGGCCAATCCCACGGTAGATTTTAACCGCCGGCATCGGCTGCGCACGTCGCCGATCGTCAGCGCGCCCATGTCGTCCAGATAGATCGGAAGCTCGTTGAGCGTGCCCATCGCTCGCGAGATATCTTCCCACTGATGCTGCTTGATGTTGCCGCGCCGCATATCGTTCATCGAGATGCGCGCCTCGGCGCAAATCAAGCGCTGAATCAACTCGTTATTCGACATCTCCAAGGAGAAGAACGCGATCGGCTCGCCGCACTCGCGCGCTGCGGCGACCGCCATGTTGAGCGCGAATGAAGTCTTGCCCATGCCCGGCCGCGCCGCGACGATCACGAAGTTGCCTGGCTGGAAACCCGTCGTCATCGCGTCGACGTCGCGGAAGCCCGACGTGAGCCCGGTGCGATCGCCGCGCATGTGAAAGAGCCGATCGATATGATCGAACGCGTCCTTCATCAGTCGGCTAACCGGCATGAACTCCGTGATGCCGCGGCGCTCGCCGATCGTATAAACGAGCTGTGCCGACCGGTCGAGCGCTCCGGGAACGTCTTCTTCACCCTCGAAGCCGAGCTGCGTAATCTCCGTTCCGGCGTGGATGAGCGAACGGAGCAACGACTTCTCGCGGACGATCGTCGCATAGTAGCGAGCCGATCCGGCGCTCTGCACCGTATCCATGAGCGCGCTGATATACGAGAGTCCCCCCACGCGTTCCAAAACGTTGCGCCGCTTCAGCTCCTCGCCGACGGTGATCTTGTCGACCGGCTCTCCGCGCTCGTACAGATCGACCAGGACGGCGAAAATCGTTTCGTGCACGTGCGCGTAGAAATCGGCGGGACGAACGATTTCTCCAACGGCTGCAAGCATTTCGCGATCGACCAGCACGGAGCCGATAACGGCCATCTCGGCCTCGAGATTGCTCGGCGGAATGCGATCGATCGTTGAGCGAAGCGGTTGGACAGTCATGAGCGTCGAGCTGCTGTCCCGCGCCACACCGGTGAACGCCTTGTGGGTCGCTTGTGCATAAGGAAAAATTTACGTGAGTTGTGTGCCATACGTCATGGCACACAACAGCGAGGACGCTTTAACGTCGACGCTTGGGCAGGTCTCGCAGCACCTGCGCGACGCTGGTCACCGGAACTACTTCCATCCCGCTTAGCGCAACGTCGATCTCGCGTGCGTTCTCCTTGGGCACGAGAACGCGCCGCATGCCCGCCTGACGGGCGGCGTAGAGCTTCTCGACGACGCCGCCTACCGCGCGCACCTTTCCTTGGATCGAAAGCTCACCCGTGATGGCGAGGTCTTGGGGAATCGGGGTCTTCGTGACCGCCGAATAGAGCGCGAGAAAAATGGCAAGCCCGGCGGAAGGGCCGTCGATGTTTCCGCCGCCGACGACGTTGATGTGCAGATCGAAATCGGCGACGTCGACGTCGGTCACGGCGCGCATAACGCTCGTCGCGTTGAAGACGGAGTCTTTGGCCATCGATCCGGCCGTATCGTTGAAGCGAGTCGTCCCTTTGCCTGGCTGCGATGCGGGAAAGGCGACCGCTTCGATCTCGATGATGCTTCCCAAATGATGCAGCACGCCCAGTCCAAAGCTCTTGCCGATCTCGCGCGTCGCGCGCCCCTTCACCTGCGTGGCGCGTACCAGCCGGCTCGTGCGAACGACGGCGCGCACGTCTTCTTCGAGGATCGAAGGGTTCTTGATCGCTTTGGCTTGTGGTTTGCTTGGGTAGAGTCGGTAGAGTGCCTGACCGTATGCGTCGGCAACGATTTGCACCGCCTTGCGCCCCTCGATCGTGTAAGACGCAATTAGCGCGGCGACGCCGCGCACGGCCTTGGCGCCCAGCCGCCGAATCGCGCCCTGAACGATCGTAAGAATTTGATGCTGCGAGAGCGGCGCGAAGAATATCTCGGCGCAGCGCGAGCGTATCGCGGGATCGATGTCGTCGGGTTCGCGAGTCGTGGCGCCGATCAAAATGAAGTCGGCCGGAGCGCCCTCTTTGAAGAGGCGTTTGATCCATTGCGGAACGTTCGGCGCGCTTTCGTCATAGTACGACGATTCGAAGGGAACCCGCTTATCCTCGAGCACTTTGAGCAGCCGCGATTGAAGCGGTCCGTCCATTTCGCCGATTTCGTCGATGAAGAGCACGCCGCCATGAGCCCGCGTTACCAGCCCCAGTTTGGGCTCGGGAATGCCGGCCTCGGAAAACTCGCGGCGGCTGCCTTGATAGATGGGATCGTGAACGCTGCCTAAGAGCGGATCGACCGTTTCGCGAGGGTCCCATCGCAGCGTCGTCCCGCTCGCCTCGACGAACGGCGCATCTTTTGCAAACGGTGTGTACGGTCGCGACTTTGCCACCTCCAGCGCGAGACGCGCGACCGTCGTCTTGCCTACGCCCGGTGGGCCGTAGAGAATGGCGTGCTGCGGATACGGCGAGCTGATCTTGGCGAGTAGCGCTCGAATCGCCGACTCTTGGCCGACGACGTCGCGCAGCGTTTGAGGGCGCAGCTGTGCGAGCGCCGAGACGGAGAGCCCACGCTGTGAGAGGGCGTCGAGCTCTTCGAGCTTCGCTTGGGATGCCGGCGTCTCGGGGCCGCCCGTCTCGCGCAGTGCTTCGAGCTTGAGGTCTTTGACGTATTCTTGGTGGCGCTCGGCCATCTTTTCGTTGACGCGCCGCTCGATCGAATTTTCAGCATGGCGCTGCGCAATGACGTCGGCCATTGCCTCTTCGATCTCGGCGATCGTCTTGCGCTGTTGCGCGCGAGTCGTCACGCGCTCGAGCGTCGGGTCCTCAAAGACGAGGCGCTGCAAACCGCAAAGCCGATCCGGCAGATTCTGCGAACGCATCATCTTGAGCGCGCTGACTTTGCCCGCCCGCAGAACGACTTTGTCCTGGCCGATTACCGAGGCGAGCATGTCGTAAAGCGCGCTGACGTACCGGCTCAACTCATCTTCGGCGCCGAACTTTCGTCGAAACCGGGCCACGTAGACCTGCTGCACCAGAGAGGGGCTCCTTAGGCGGCCACGACGTCCACCTTGGTTTTGGCGACGACGCTCTTGTGAAGCTTGATCTCGACTGAGTAGGATCCGAGCGCCTTAATTTGATCGACCAGCTCGATTTTGTGCCTGTCGATGTCGATCGAGAGCGCGCCGGCGATCGCCGAGGCGACGTCGGCATTGGTAACGGCCCCAAAGAGCTTTCCGTTGCCGCCGGCTTTCGCGCGCACGGCAAACTTTGCGGCTTCGATACGGGCCGCGAGCGCCTTCGCCTCGGCCAGCTCGTTTGCCTCACGGCGCTCTTTGGCTTTATGTTGGGCTTCGATCTGCGCCAACGCGCCTTTGTCGGCTTCGCCGGCGAGTTTACGCGGAAGCAAGAAGTTGCGGGCGTAGCCGTCGGCGACGTCGACGACGTCGCCCTTGCGGCCAAGCGCTTTGACATCGCTGAAAAGAACGAGCTTCACGGCGACTACTCGGAGCCGAACGGAAGGAAGGCGATGAGTCGCGCCCGCTTGACCGCCACGGTCAGCATCCGCTGGTGCTTGGCGCAGTTTCCCGAGATGCGTCGTGGTACGATTTTCCCGCGCTCGGAGACGTACTTTTTCAGGCGGCTGGCATCGCGGTAGCTTACCGCGATCGCTCGATCGGTGCAGAACCCGCAGGGCTTGCGCTTGGGGCGCCGGTCTTTGACGGCGCGCTTCGTTTTGGTTGGTGGCATGGCGTCCTTTCGACTAGGTGGTTGCCGGTTTCGCAGGTCCCGCGAGGGCCGCAAAACCCTAGCCAGGTGGGGCGGGGTTCGCTCCACCACCGGGCCGAGACTGGCTCGGAGGCCGGATTTTCGGAACGTACGTTCGGATTGCCCGGCGGACGCTCCTGGCGGCCAAGGGGCGGAAGTCCGTGACGCTGGCCCCCGAATGGTGTATAGTGGTCGGGTTACCCAGGCTTCGAAGTCCGCAAAGGTCCCAATGGCTGAAGCGAGTCGGATCCGGAGAACAACCTTACTTAATCTAGGAGATTCGCTCGCTACATGTATACAGACGAAATGCTCACCTGCGTTGACTGCGGACAACAGTTCCCGTTCACTGCCGGCGAACAAGAATTTTTCGCAATGAAGGGCTTTACGAATAAGCCAAGTCGCTGCACGGACTGCCGTGCCGCACGCAAAGCCGGTCGCTCGCCAAACGGCGGTGGCGCCCGCAGCACCAGCCAACGGGAAATGTTCAAGGCAACTTGCAGCCAGTGCGGCGGCGTTGCCGAGGTTCCGTTTCAGCCGCGAGGCGACAAGCCGGTCTATTGCCGCGATTGTTTCGCCAGCCGGCACTCGTATCGTTAGGCACCGCTAGCACCAGCTAGGAAACAAGAGAGAGAGTCTGCTTCGTGCAGGCTCTCTTTCATAGGGAGCCCAGGCGTGAGTTACGAACGAGGGAGACGATGAATCGAGCGGCAAGGTACGGTACGGGGATTGGACTCGGCATCATTCATGTTGGTGCGCTGGCCGCTTTCGTGCCGGCGTTTTTTCATTTTTCGGATATCGCCGTCGCGGCGATCCTTTCTTACCTCACCGGCGTCTTGGGTGTGACGCTCTGCTATCACCGCGTCTTGACGCATCGCAGCGTTCGCTTGCGCAAGCCGCTCGAATATCTTTTTGCACTCTTTGGAACGCTTGCACTTCAAGGCGATCCGATCCGTTGGGTCGCCATTCATCGCAAGCATCACGCCCATGCCGACGACGAAGGCGATCCGCATAACATCCGGCTCGGCTTTCGCTGGGCGCACATCGATTGGCTCTACCGCCAGAACCTCGATATGCCGTCGGACGAAGAGATCGCGCGTTACGCTCCGGATCTTTATGCCGACCCGTTCTATCGAGCGTTGCAGCATTGGGGTCTTCCGCTCCAACTCTTGCTCGCGGGGGCGCTCTTCCTTTTGGGCGGCTGGGCATGGGTCGTCTGGGGTGTCTTCGTCCGTCTCGTCATCGCGTATCACTCGACGTGGCTCGTGAACAGCGCCGCCCACATGCTCGGCTATCGAACCTATCGGACCACCGACTGCTCGACGAACTGCTGGTGGGTCGCGGTGCTCTCTTTCGGCGAGGGATGGCACAACAACCACCACGCCTTTCCGTTTTCGGCCCGCCACGGTCTACGTTGGTTCGAGATCGACATGACGTGGTGGCACGTCGAGCTCTTGGCCCTTTTGCGCCTGGCAGACCGCGTTCGGATTCCCAGCCGGCTCATGCGCGAAAAGCTCGCCTACACAAGCATCCGTCCGTTTGCCGGTACCGCGGATTACTCCAGCGGCGGGGCATAAAGGCGGCCGGACACCGCATACTGTATACTACTTGAACGGGCTTTGTGCCGAGGAGTATCTACATGAAAGAGAAGCGCGCGCCATGGGAGCGCCCCGATTTTCAAGAGCATCAGCTTGGCGCCGAGGTAACGGCTTACCTTAGCGCGCCGATGCGCGAACCTAAGCTCTAACCTCCCCCAACGACGGCCGATTCCGATCTCCTCGCACGGCTTTACGCCGTCGGCGAGGAGCATTACCACGACAAGCACCCGTTTCATCGGCGGCTCGTCGCCGGAACGCTCGACCGCGCCGCGGTGCAGGCTTGGGTGGCGAATCGCTATTACTACCAAAAGCAGATTCCCGTAAAGGACGCGGCGATTCTCGCGAACCTGCCCTCCGCATCGCATCGCCGGGCGTGGATCTCTCGCATTTACGATCACGATGGCGCCGTGGACGGCGAGGGAGGCACTGTCTCGTGGCTGGCGCTCGCGCAAGCGGTCGGACTCGACGAGGCCGAGGTGCTCTCGGAGCGCGGCGTGGCGGCGGGGACGCGTTTCGCGGTCGATGCCTACGTTACGTTTGCCCGCACTCGGCCGTGGATCGAAGCGGTGGCCTCGTCCCTCACCGAGCTTTTCGGGCCGCCGGTCATGACGGCCAGAGTCGCCGCGATTATCGAAAAGTATCCGTGGATCGATCGCTCGGGTTTAGCGTACTTTCAAAAACGAATTCCACTGGCGAAACGCGATGCCGAATCGGCGTTATCTTGGGTGCTCCAAGAAGCGACGACACCCGACGTCGAACGCGCTTGCGTCGAAGCCTTGCGCTTTAAATGCGACGTTCTTTGGTGCACCCTGGATGCGACTGCCCTCGCCTGCGGCACCTTCAAATGAAGCCCACCGCGTGCCCGCGCTTCGGTAAGGGCGTCAAGCTGCGGCACGACGGAAACGGCAGCGTCATGCTGCTGATCCCTGAGGGCGCGCTCGTTCTCAATGCCCCCGCAGCGGCGGCGCTGGAACTGGTCGACGGAACGCGCCCGCTGGTAGAGATCGTCGCGGCAGTGGCCGCGCGATTCGACGTAACCGCCGACCGCGCCGGCGAGGATCTGTCCGAACTCTTCGAGCGGCTCGAGCAGCGTGGGCTTCTGCAGTGAACGAGCAGCTCAGGCCCTTGTCGCTGCTTTGCGAGCTTACCTACCGCTGCAATCTGCAGTGTCCGTATTGCTACAACCCGCTCGATCTGCGAGCGTACCGCGATGAGTTGACGACCGGCCAATGGCGCAGCGTTTTGCAGGCAGCCGCCGATCTTGGCGTGGTTCAAGCGCACTTTTCCGGCGGCGAGCCGACGCTGCGCTCCGATCTCGTTCCACTCGTCGAAGCCGCAGCCGCTTGCGGGCTCTATACGAACCTGATCACGCAGGGGACGTTTCTCGACGACGAATTGCTCGACCGGTTGGTCGACGGCGGTCTCAATCACGTGCAGATTAGCATTCAGGCGCCGCAGGCAGCACTCGCCGACCGCATCGCCGGCGCAATCGTCCACGACAAGAAGGCGGACGCGCTGCGGCGCGTGCTTACGCGCGAGGTCGCGCTAACGCTCAACTGCGTGTTGCACCGTTTGAATCACGATTCGATCGAGGAGGTCATCGATTACGCGCAGCGCCTCGGAATTCGCCGGCTGGAGCTGGCCAACGTGCAGTTCTACGGCTGGGCCTATCGCAACCGCGTCGCGCTGATGCCGACGCTGGAGCAGGTTCGCCACGGCGAAGACGTCGTCGCCGCTGCTCGCGAGCGTCTACACGGATCGATGGAGATCGTTTACGTGCTTCCGGATTACTTCGGCGATTTTCCCAAACCGTGCATGAACGGCTGGGGTCGTCAGTTCATCACCGTCACGCCCAACGGTTACGCGTTGCCCTGCCCGGCGGCGGCTGGAATTACCACGTTGGCGTTTGAGAACGTGCGCGATCGCGCGCTCGGTGATATCTGGCGCGATTCCGCATCGTTCGTGCGCTATCGCGGCACCGATTGGATGCCCGAGCCATGCCGCTCGTGCGAGCGGCGCGAGTTGGACTGGGGCGGTTGCCGGTGCCAAGCGTACTTGATCACAGGCGATCCCGGCGTGACGGACCCGGCCTGTTCGCTCAGCCCGGATCACGCCAGTATCGCGTCACTACGCGAGGAGACGTCCGGGGCCGAACCGGTCTATCGCCGAGCGTGATCGTCCGCGTGCTCGGTTCGGCGGCCGGCGGTGGCGTGCCACAGTGGAACTGCGCGTGCGACAACTGCTCGGCGGCCCGCGCGGGACGCCGCGCGCAACGAACGCAGTCCGGGCTCGCCGTGAGCGCCGACGGCAAGCGCTGGCTCCTGCTCAACTGTTCGCCCGATATCGCATCGCAGATCGAAGCCTTCGCACCGTTGCATCCCGGCAAGCCACGCGGCACGCCTATCGCCGGCATCCTCTTCACCGACGCGAACGTCGATCATCTCGGAGGCCTCGCGACCCTGCGTCAGAGCGGCGAACACCACTTCATCGTTCGCTCGAGTGCGATCGTTCGCGCCATCGCGACCGCGCAATCGGCCTACGTGCCTTTTTCCCAGCCACCGCATCGCTGGCTCGAGAGTCCGCTCGACGTTCCATGCGAAGCTGCAAGCGAAGACGACATCGTTGGAAATCAACTGGCGGTTCGCGCCCTGTCCGTTCCGGGAACGACCCCCGGCTACGACGGCCGTCGCCGCATTCCCGGCGCGGTGGTTGCCTACGAAGTCTCCGATCTAGATCGGAAGAACCGTCTCCTTTTCGCCCCGGTCTTCTCCGGCGTCGACAGCGCACTGTACGCTGCGATCGCATCGGCGCACGTCGCTTTTGTCGACGGGACATTTTACACGACCGACGAGCTGGTCGCGCAGCACCTGCTCCCCAAAAGTGCCGAGTCGCTCGGACATCAATCGGTGGGTGGTGAGGGCGGTACGCTCGAGCGTCTGCGCGGCATCGGCACCCGGATCGTCTTCACGCATCTCAATAATTCGAATCCGATGCTCGACCCGTCCTCAGCGGCTTCTCAGGAAATTCGGGAAGCGGCCACCGAGATCGCCTACGACGGGATGGAATTGCTGCTCTAGAGTGGGAACCTATGTTGTTGATGATCGCCCTAGCCGGCCGGTTCTTTTTGACGCTTGCGATAGTGTGGACGCAATTTCGCCTGGGTCCCCAAAACAACGCCGTCGTTGAGGGTTCCCTCAACGCCTCGTGGCGAATCGAAACCGGAGGACAGATTTCGGCTAGTCCAACGACGGTCGAGGGAACGATCTACATCGGGAACAATAACGGATCGCTCTACGCGATCGAGGCTACCACCGGGAAGGTCTTATGGAGCGCGCGCGTTCCAAATCCGCTCATGAGCGCTCCTCTGATTTACAACGATTTGGTGATCGTTGGTGAGGGCGATCCGACAAGCCGCAGCTCGTCGCCTTCCGAGCCCGTGATGGTCGGCCAGGGTGCGAGCGCCCTGATCGGTTTCAATCGTTTTACCGGGAGCATGCGATGGCAAACCACCGTGAGCGGTTCGGCCATGCCGACGCCTGCCATCATCAACCACACGCTAATCGATCACGACGGAGCGGGTTGGATTAACGGCCTAGATCCGGCCAGCGGTGAGATGCGATATCAGCACTGGCTCGGGTCGATGGCCTCGATGTCCGCGATTCTTCCCATCGGTAACGGGGATTTCGTCACGACGGGTGTCGGCAGCAACGCCGCATGGCGAGTGCACGCGGATGGCGGCTCTATCATTTGGCGCAGCCCGTTTTCGAGGGGCGCCTCGGGAATCGGCGATTGTCCTCCGGTCACCGACGGCCGTCGCATCTTCTGCGACTACGTCTCGCCCGTGCTGCCGGATACGTCGACGGCCATCGGCGACCTAACCGCGCAGCGAGTCTACGCGCTCGACGCCACCAGCGGCGCGCCCTTATGGGACGTTGCACTGGAGAGCGGCGCGCTTCCAATCCGTAACGAAGCCGCCATTCCGCTCCTCGAGGGGAGGCGGCTCTTCGTCGGCAGTGCGCTGGTGCCGTGGATGCATGCGCTCGACACCGCGACCGGAATGCTCCTCTGGGAGACGCCGACCCGAGGCGCCGTCAAGGGCGGCATCGTCGACGTCGGCGACGTCCTCTACTTCGGCGATCTCGGCGGTTATCTGTGGGCGCTCGATGCCAAAACCGGTCGCGTCGTCGGCGATAAGCTGATGCGTACGCCGTTCAACGTCGGCTCGCCGATCGTTGTCGGAACGACTCTCATCATCGGAAGCGACACGGGCAGCGTGATCGCAATCCCGTTGGAGAAAATCCGCAACAGCCTCGATCCGTAGCTCTTGGCGCGTGGAGCCAAGCTACGTTGTGGTGCGGGGACGCCCACTTTTTCGCATCCTGCGAAAAAGCTGCTCGCTTCGCGGTCGCTCTCGCCATCCTGGCTCCGCTCCTCCCTCAGACGCCCCACACCACAACGTAGCTTGGCTCCACGCGCTTTAGAGAGGCGCCTCTAAAATAGGTTCCAGAGGTATTGGTTGTACACTTCGTGGTGGTATTGCACTTCTTGGGCTTTGACGAAGCTTCCGAGTAGCCGAGGGCAGCGGTCGGCGCTGGCCTGTTTGAGATCCGCGTAGCGCGCTTTGACGTCGTCGCCCAGGAGCTTGCCGGTCCATTCTGAAGCGCGAAACGCGGCCATCGCGTCGTAGATATTGTCGGGCAGGTAACGATCGGCTTGGCGCAAGTTTTTCAGCGTACTGGTCGTTCCCTCGAGACCGGTCTTAAAGACGGCCAGCATCACCATGTACGGATTTGCGTCGGGAGCGACGGAGCGGACCTCCGTGCGCATGCTGCGCTCGTTGCCGATCGGAATGCGCATCATCGAGCCGCGATCGATCGCCGATGCTTTGAGCTGATTGGGCGCTTCGAAGTGGGGGTCGAGCCGGCGATACGAGTTCACGCTGGAGTTGAGCATCAGACAGATGTCGTTCCCGTGCGTGAGGATGCGATCGACAAACTTCCAGCCGAAGGCGCTGAGCTGCTCCTGTCCCTTTGGCTCCCAGAAGAGGTTCTTGCCGTTCTTGCTCACCGAGACGTTGGTATGCATGCCGCTCCCGTTGACGCCGACGACCGGCTTGGGCAAGAAACTTGCGGTCATTCCGAGCTTGGTCGCGACTTGGCGGCAGATCAGCTTGTAGAGCTGGATCTGGTCTGCCGCGGCGACGACTTCGCCGTAGTTATAGTTGATCTCGAACTGCGACGGTGCGACCTCCGGATGATCCTTCTCGTTTTGAAAGCCCATCGCGCGCTGCACTTCGGCGACCGTGTCGATGAAATCGCGCAACGGGTCGCCAGGCAGGGAGTGATAGTAGCCGCCGGTGTTGACGTACTCGAACGCGCCCGTTTCGTGATAGCGCCGTTCTGCATCGAGGCCTTTGAAGAGGAAGCCCTCGATCTCGCTGGCCGCATTGAGCGCGTAGCCTTCCTTCGTATAACATTCGTTCGCGAACTTCTTGAGCGCACCGCGAATGTCACCGGTAAAAGACCTTCCCTCACGGTCGAAGACGTCGCCGAAGACGAGCACCTTGCCCGACCCGAAGATATCCGCCGGCCCCCAGTAAAACGCGCTCCAGTCGAGCGATAGGCGCAAGTCGCTTTCGCGCTGCGGCGTAAAGCCTCGGATCGAGGACCCGTCGAATGTCAGATTGTCGTGCGACTTGAGCAAGAACTTCTTGTCGTAGTCAAGCATGTGCAGGCGCCCTTCAAGGTCGCTGAAGAGCACCGTTAACGCTTTGATCCTAGGCTCGTCGGCAAGATATTTCAGCCGCTGCTCTTGCAGGGCGTGAAGGGGAACGCGTTCTTGGCGCTGCTGCTTCGCGCGCAAGTTGAGCTCTTCGAGCTCGGAGTAAGGGAGCATGAGGAAATCGCGCAGGTCGGCATTGGTCGGCATGGCCGTCGAAGTCATGTGGTTCGTTCTCCTTGACGTTCGGCGAGTTACATGCCCTGGACCCTTGCACAATCCGCAGGCCGCGCCTTTGGACAATTGGTAAACGTTTTTGGCCCGCGGCAGGTCGGACGGAGCCCGGTTCGACCGCGCAAGACTTGGCGGCGCTCCGATAGAACGGCATCGCAAATGAATCGCTTCGGGGAGAAGCCTCGGTTCTCGACGGAAGCGGGGCGCCTCGAGGCCTTCAGCGATGGCGTCATCGCCGTGATCATTACGATCATGGTGCTCGAACTACGGCCGCCCGACGGCACGAATTTAGCGTCGCTGCACGCCCTGATTCCGACATTTTCTGCCTACGTCCTCAGCTTTGCTTTTATCGGAATTTATTGGAACAACCACCATCATATGCTGCGGGCCAGCGACGGGATCGACGGCCGAGCGATGTGGGCAAACCTCCATCTGCTCTTTTGGCTCTCGCTGGTTCCGTTCACGACGGCGTGGCTCGGGCGAAATCCGTTCGCTCCGGTCCCAACGGCACTCTATGGCGTCGTCCTCCTGATGGACGCGATCGCATTCACTATTTTACAGGCCGCGCTCATCGGAGTGAACGGGCCCGGCGGCGCCTTTGCAAAGGCCATCGCGGCGGACGTGAAAGGCAAGATTTCGCCCGCGCTTTACGTCGGTGCTATCGCGATTTCGTTTCTTTCGACGATTGCGGCCGACGCAATCTTCGTCGCCGTTGCCGTTCTCTGGATCGTGCCCGATCGCCGCTTCGAGCCGGTTATCGCCAAGCGTGCGGATGGTAAGAAGAACGCGGACGCCGAAGGCGGAAGAACGCTCGGATGAAGACGCTTACGCTCATGCTCTCGCTCTTAGTTGTGCTCGGCGCCCGGCCAGTGCTCGCCGCACAAACGCAAACGTGGACCGTCGACCCCGTCCACTCTACCGCGCAGTTTACCGCACGCCATTTCGGCATCGTTCCGGTGATCGGCACGATTCCAATCGAAAAGGCATCGGTCCAACTCAACGCAGGCTCGCAGATACCCATTGCAATTTCGGCCGAGCTCGACGCTTCCAAACTCGACACGCACAACGACATGCGCGACGGCGACCTTCGCTCCGCGCACTATTTCAACGTCGCGTCGACGCCCGAAATACGCTTCGTTAGCACGAAAATCGAAGGCACGGACCCCGCGCATTTCACGATCGCGGGCAATCTGACGATGCACGGTGAGACGCATCCGGTCGTGTTGAACGGTCAGGTTATCGCTTCGGGGAAATCTCCCCGCGGCCGATCTATTATCGCTTACGGCGCAAGTGTGACGATCGATCGTACGCAGTGGGGCATGACCTACGGCCCGCTGGTCGTCGGAAACAGCGTGGACATCTCACTAAATATCGAAGCCGACGGACCCTCGGCATGACGGGTTCGAGCGCGCTGGTCGTTCGTCGCTAAAACGGAATTTCGTCGTCGAGTTCGTCGGCCGAGCTGTCGGCAGCGCGTGCGGGCGAAGTGACGGCGGCCGCGCTGCTGCGACCTCCGTTGAAGCCCCCGTGGTCGCCTGAGTCGCCGTCGTCGCGGCGCGATGAGAGCATCTGCATCCCCGAGATGACGACTTCGGTCGCTTGACGGCGAATCGGCTGGCCGGCGTCATCCTTTAGTTTGCTATCGTCGTAGGAGCGGATCGAGAGCCGGCCCTCGACGAGCACGGGGCTGCCCTTCTTGAGATACGTGTTGCAGGTCTCGGCGAGCCGTTCCCAAGCGACGATGTCAACGTACATCGTATCTTCGGGCTTCGCGTCGCGCTTGTTCGGATTGACGGCGATGCGAAACTTCGTGACCGGCGAGCCGGAGTTAATATAGCGAATCTCCGGATCCCGCGTCAGGTTCCCGACTAAAATCACTTTGTTGAACGAAGCTGCCATGCCTTACTCTCTTTCACCAAATGCAAACCCTGTGCGTGCTCCAATGCCTAGCCTAGCTAATACCATCCCAAAGTGTCACCAGTGTGGCATAGATGTTATGAAAAGGATGCGTTCTGCGGCTGCGGCGGAGCGGCGGCAGCCAGTGCCGCCATATGGGTCAGCATCTTCGCATCGAGCCGAACGATAAGCGCTCGCAACACGTCCTCATGCAGTTTGAGCAGGCGATCGAGCTCCTTGGAAACGGTGGGGCCCCCCTTGAACTGCATCACGACGTAGGTGCCTTCGCGGGCGTCTTTGATCTCGTAGGCCAGCCGCTTCTTGCCCAGGCGCTCGACGGCCGTGACCTCGCCGCCCTGGCCCTTGACGATCTCGGCGATGGCGTTGGCGCGCTCTTCGACTTCGTTCTCTTCGAGCGCGGGGCGCAAAATGTAGGTTACCTCGTAATCGGTCATGGGGGCTAGGTTCGAGCCGGTCATCGACGCTCTCCTACCGGCAACTATAGGAGTGGCGCTCGGCCTATGGGAAGAGTCGAAGAATGCTCGCAAAGCCACTCGTAATTTCGGCACTTCTCGGTTTAATCGTCGCGACTGGCTGTTCGTCTCCCGCCACGCCGCCGGTCGCCCCGCAAAGCAGCCTACCTGAAGCTCGGCCCGCAAGCGGAAACCCCGTCAGCAAATACATCAAGCACGTGGTGGTCATCATTCAAGAGAACCGCAGCCTTGAAAACTTTTTCGCCGGGTACCCCGGCGCGAATGCGCCGACGTATGGATGCGCCCCCTCGACACCCCGGGAACGGCGCTTCACCTCCGGCTCCGGCTGCCCGAGCGGCGACAAAGAGGTTCCCCTGCATGCCATCTCGTTCGACGGGCCCGATCTAAAACATGACTGGGTCTCGTCCATCACTGATTGGGACAACGGGAAGATGGACGGCTTCTATAAATACGGACAGAACCACGGTAACTACGAAGCCTATGCGTACGTCAAACAGTCACTCATCACGCCGTACTGGGACATGGCCGAACAGTACGTGCTTGCCGATGAAATGTTCCCGACCGAGTTTGGGGGCAGCTTCACCGGGCATTTGACGCTGGTTGCCGGCACCGACGACCTCACCCCGACCACGGCCGAAGTTGATTTCCCGAACCAGCCTCCCGACGACTGCGACTCGCCGCCCGGCACGAAGAGTTCGTTTGTGGACTCTAAACGCCACATACACCGCTTCGACGGGCCATTTCCATGTTTCGATCAATGGAAGACGATGGCCGAAGACCTCGATAACGCCGGCGTCTCATGGAAGTATTACGCCACCAAAGTGCTCGACGGCGGCTTGTGGGAGCCATATGAAGCGAGCAAATACGTGCGCTACGGTCCCGACTGGAGCAAAGACATCATCGCTCCACAATCACAGGTCTTGACCGATGCATCGAACGGAAGCCTTGCTTCGGTGAGCTGGGTGAGCCCGACGAAGGCCGACTCCGATCATCCCTCGGCGCATAGCGACCTCGGCCCTTCATGGGTAGCATCGGTCGTCAATGCGGTCGGCGAGAGCTCCTATTGGCAGTCGACCGCGATCATCGTGCTCTGGGACGATTGGGGCGGCTGGTACGATAACGCTTCGCCCAAGCAACTCGATTACCGCGGCCTGGGAATTCGCGTCCCCTGTTTGATCATCTCACCATATGCGAAAGAGACGAGCACGAGCCAGCCGGGGTACGTTTCACACACACAGTACGAGTTTGGCAGCATTTTGAAGTTCATCGAGGAGGCCTACAACCTCAAGCCGCTCGGCCAGACCAAGGCTGGTTACAGCGATCAGCGCGCGACCAGCATCGAGGACAGCTTTGACTTCACGCAAAAACCGCGCAACTTCACGGCGATCCCGAGCAAGTACTCAATATTGCACTTCCTGCGCGAGCCCCCGTCGAACGAGCCGGTAGACACCGAATAGGACGCCTCGCGGACGAAAGAACGGAGCCCCCTGGTAAAACCCAGAGGGCTCCTTCGCAACAGGTCCGGAGACTACGGTTCGAGCTCGTGTAGCGTGTTGGTGTTCGTGTCGCTGTAGAAGAGCGTCGTCGTGCT
>PMHJ01000004.1 GCA_003158175.1 Candidatus Cybelea septentrionalis | reverse complement strand
CAATACAGTCCTCGGAGTCGGCCGCTGCCCGATGTGACAGCTCAAGTACTCTCACTCATGGGCTCGAAGCCACGGCCAGATCCTCAGCCGCATCCGGCCGAGAAGCCGGCCGCCGCGGTCAGGATGCCACAGCGTAGGCGCACACGACGAAGAAAGAGACCTTCCGGAGGACGGGTATGTCCAAGTTGCTCTACATCACCAATACGTCGCTCGACGGTTACGTCGAAGACGAAACCGGTGCCTTCGATTGGGTGAATCCCGATCAAGTACACGAGTTCATCGCTGACTTGTTGCGGCCCATCGGAACGTATCTCTATGGGCGGCGACTCTATGAGACGATGGCCTACTTTGGTGCGGCGGTGATTGAAGACTATCTACCGGAACGCCGCGACTTCGCACGGATCTGGCAGAAGGCCGAGAAAATCGTCTTTTCACGAACGCTGAGAGGCGCTACGACACGCAACACGCGCGTCGAGCGGGACTTCGACCTCGAGGCAATTCGGAAGCTGAAGCGGGAATCGGAGCAGGACATCAACATTGGCGGCGCTGAGCTTGCGGGACTTGCGCTTGACGCCGATCTCGTCGATGAGTGTCACCTGTTTCTCAACCCAGTGATCGTCGGCGGCGGAAAGCCGGCATTCCGAACCGGCTTACGCCGGAATCTCGAACTCATTGAGACGCGCCGCTTCGGCACCGGCGTGATCCATTTGCGCTATCGCTTACGAGGTCACAGCGGCCCCGTGGCGAGTGTCAAGTTGTAGTGGCAGGCGGCTGAGGCGGCCGGAGCCAAGGCTTTCCTAACCTCGATCGGCTACAGCAATCTCACGGCCGCGTTCAATCAAGCGCCGCCGCAGGCCCGAGACGACGACGAACCTAATAACCAGAGTTAAGCTTTACCGACGGTTATCAAAATGCTAAAAAAGGGACATGCCATGATCGCCTCAGACTGCTGTCGTTGCCTGGTAGGCTTCGCTGCGGCTCTGGCCATCCTGAGCGATTGCTCGAGTGTATCTGCTCCTGGTCCCCCCGCTTCTGCCGGCGTGTCGCGCTATGCAGGCGTGTCACGTGATCGACCGCTGGCCAGCGGCACCATCCAACACATCGTTGTCATCGTCCAGGAGAACCGGAGCGTAGACAATCTCTTCAACGGTCTTCCCGGCGCGAATACCGTCCAATCCGGTAAGAACTTGCACGGCGGAACGGTCAGCTTGCAACCCGTCTCGCTGACGGCCCCTTACGATATCTCGCACCGGCACAAGGCGTGGGTGGCCGATTACGATCACGGCAGGATGGATGGCTTCAACACGGAGAATTTGAACTGCTACGCGAAGCATCAATGTCCAAAGTCTGATGTGGCCGCCTACGCCTATGTTCCGGAAAGCGAAATCAAGCCGTACTGGGACCTGGCGCAACAGTACACATTTGGCGACAACATGTTCCAGACCAATCAAGGCCCGAGTTTCCCAGCCCACCAGTACCTCATCAGCGGTACGTCGACGATCGATAACGTTTCGCACCTCAAAGCCGCGGAGAACCCAACGGATCCAAGAGGCCGGGGTCGCGTAGGCGGCTGCAATTCCTTACGCGGAACGAGGGTCGTCACGATTGACCGCAATGGGGTCGAGGGGCACCCCGTATATCCGTGTTTCGATCGCATGTCGATCCTCAACCTGATGAACCAACGCGATGTTAGCTGGCATTACTATCAGGAGTACGGCGGCTCCGGACTGTGGCATGCGGCTGACGCCATCAAGAGCATTCGGGAGGGGCCAAGCTACGAAAACGTGCGCTGGCCGTCGGCGCAAGTACTTACGGATATCGCCTCGTACAGACTTGCTGCCGTGACGTTTGTAACCCCCAGCGCGGCCGAGTCCGATCACGCCGGTAAGAACAACGGCACGGGTCCGTCGTGGGTAGCATCCATAGTCAACGCGATCGGCAAGAGCTCGTACTGGAACAACACGGCCATCATCGTGGTCTGGGATGACTGGGGCGGGTGGTACGATCACGTCCCACCGCAAATCTATAACTCGTACGAATTGGGCTTCCGCGTACCAATGATCGTGATTTCACCGTATGCAAAACGCAGCTACGTCTCGCACACGCCCTACGAGTTCGGGAGTATCCTGAAGTTTATCGAACAGACGTATGACTTAAGGTCGCTGGGGACGACCGACGTCCGGGCCAACGATCTCTCGGATTGCTTCGACTTCGGCGCCAAGCCCAGAGCGTTCAGGCCGATCGCAGCAAAGTACCCAGCTCGTTACTTTGAGGCTCTTCCGATCAGCCACGAAAGCCCCGACGACGATAACTGACGGGACTTCATGACCTTTGCTCGGAGCCTCGTCGCGGTTGTATTGCTCGCGACCGCGCAACCACAACAAACAGCCACCGGCATTCCGCTCGATGCGCCGTGGAAGGTAACGATATACGATCTCGCCCGATCGAAGTTCCATCATCCGGCGTGGGGATGGCAACACTCGGAGCGCAACTACCGCATTGCGCTGGAGCTGGCGCAGGGTGACGGCTTGCGCGTCGATACCGACGTACTCTTTGCCGCGGCGTTCTTGCACGATATGGCGGCCTTCATGCCGTGCCAAGATACCAAACTCGAGCACGGCGAGTGCGCCGCGCAGGAGAGTGGCGCGATCTTACAAGCGGCCGGCTTCCCCATGGTGAAGTTGCCGGTCGTTCAAGCCGCCGAGCGCGGTCACATGTACTACAGCAATCCGGGCACGCAGCCGGAGGCAATCGTTCTCCACGATGCCGACTCACTCGACTTCCTGGGCGAGATCGGTGCTGCACGGATGCTCTCGCTCGTCGGTGCAAACGCCGAAAGCTTCGCACGCGCAGTCAAGACGCTCCGCACGTTCGTCCACGACATTCCGCCGCGCCTCATAACGAAGACGGCACAGAAGATGGGTGCTCGGCGAGCCGCTGCGCTCGAACAGTTTCTCGACGCGCTCGACGCCGAAACGTTCGGCGGCAAGGCGATGTAGGCTAGGAGCTGCACGCTTCGATTTCGGAATCCCGACTTAATGGAGGAACACGTCATAATGCAACACTCTAAGCTGCGCCTCGGCACATTCGCCCTACTTTTTGCGCTCTTCTTCGGGGCGATCGGTGCGGGAACGGTGCTCGCCGCGCAAACCTACATGGTCAATGCCCGTAGCGATCTGCGATCCGCTCTCAACAACCTCGAGGATGCGCAAACGAACAAGGGCGGCCATCGCGTCAACGCGATCAACTTGGTGAAGCAAGCGATTAACGAGGTCAACCTCGGCATCCAATACGCACAGTAAGGCCTTTTAAATCGGGCAGCATCCCGCGATTGGTCGCGATCGGGGAAACGCGCAATTTAGTTCCCATGCGATGGCGGGCTGACGGACTGACCGTATGGCACTTCCGGGGCGATTCCTGACGGAAGCACCCGCTTTGGAGTGCCGCCTTTGGTATAGTCCCAGAAGCCGACGCGATTGGGACATTGGAGATTGCCGGCTACAACCGTGTTCTGTTTGCCCATCGTGCCGACGAAAGGCTGCACCGCAACCATCCAATTTCTGTACGGATAGCATGTATCCGTGAGATCCGTAGCACGTATCACCGTCGCCTTCGAGCCGGAAACGCTTATACGATAGATCATCGTCGTGTAGTTGTACTGATAGTTCTGATCGGTGACGGCGATATAGGCGCCGTCCCACGCCACACTTCCGGGAAAGTCGATGGTCAGCCCGTTCAGAAATGTAAACTTCTTCTTCCGTACCGGCAGCTCCGCGAGGCTGATGGCACCCGAATAATCGGTGCCCTGTACGAAAAGGTTTCCGCTGGGGTCGTAACCGGGCGGCCAAAGGTGGTACAGATTCGAGTTCGCGTAATTGGTTTGGCTTCCGCTCAAACCGCCGGCAAAGACGTCGATGCCGCCGGCATCGCTCGCTAGGCCGTCGAAATTAGCGACGGCGAGATTGCCCGTCGTCGGGTCCACCGAGCAGCCGATGGGATAGCCGTAGGTATCGCTCGCCGTCGCGATCGGCGTTGTGCCGCCGTGTGCGTACTCGTAGATCTGGGCAGTCGCGTTATCGACGACGTACACGTCACCGGCGCTGTCGATACACTGACCGTACGGGAAGCTCAGTCCGGTGATCTGCCCGTAAAGTTTTCCCGCCTTCGCGCGGTAGTTATAGATGTCGACTGCGCCGGAGGATGCATCGGAGACGTAGAGCAGCCATTTCTTTCCGGCGTTTGACCGAATCCACGATTTGCCGCGATTGGGATGCTGGACCGGAGCCTCGCCCAAGCTATTGGACAAGGCGATCATTCGCGCATTTGCAAGCGCGTGATGAGTCGACGGCGATTGTGTGCCTGGCACGTTGGGGCCGGACGGCGTGCCACCCCCGCAGCCGGATAGCAGAGCTGCAGTCACGACGCCGACGAAGTACCGCGCGAGCGACCAACGACACATGTACATGCTCCTTTTCACCAAGGCACGAGAGTGAACGTGAACGTCCCGTTTGCCGAGGCAGACGGGTTACCTTCTCCGCCGGCCACGCCGCAAACAGATGTTAATTCAAATGCCCCGCAGAACTCGCCCGCGACATGAACGCTCGACATGCGGTGCCGCTCTTCGCCGTTCTCGCATTTTCTCTCGCGGTATCGCCCTCAGTGCAGACGCACGCACCGCTCACCGATGCGCAGATCGCATCGATCGATACCTTCGTGGCGACCGAGATGGCGCGCGCACACGTTCCCGGTGTGGCGGTCGGCATCTACAGCCGCGGTAACGTTCTCCTGGCCAAGGGGTACGGCCTCGCAAACGTCGAGTTGGCCGTGCCCGTAAAGCCCGAGACGATCTTTCAATCGGGCTCCGTCGGCAAGCAGTTCGTGTCCGCAGCGATCATGATGCTCGTGGAAGAAGGCCGCATTTCGCTCGACGACAGCATTTCTAAGTACTTTCCCGGCGCGCCGGCGAGTTGGAAACCAATACGCCTCAAGAACCTGCTTTCACACACATCGGGTCTGGCGGAGTACGAATCACCCGAGAGAACGGGTCCCAACGGGCCGTTCTACCTGCGCCTCGATTTCACGGAGAAGCAGCTCCTGCATAAGATCGAAGCGCTGCCGATAGAGAATGCGCCCGGCGCAAAGTGGAATTATCGAAACACCAACTACGTGCTGCTCGGATTCCTCATCCACCGGGTCACCGGCATGTTCTACGCGGATTATCTTGCACAGCGCATCTTCAAGCCGCTCGGTATGAGCTCCACACGACTGATCGGCGAGACGGACATTATTCCCAACCGCGCGGCCGGGTATCAATGGGAGGACGGCGCGCTCAAGAACCAAGACTGGGTGTCGCCGACCTTCAACTCCACCGCCGATGGAACGCTATACTTCAACATCTTGGATTTGGCGAAATGGGATGCCGCCCTGTACACGACGCAGCTGCTCAAGCAATCGAGCTTGGACGCAATGTGGACGGTCTATAAGCTCAACGACGGAAAGCCCAACAGCGACGAGTACGGTTTCGGGTGGGAGATCGCGACGCAAAACGGACATCGCCTCATCGAACATGGCGGCGCCTGGCAAGGCTTCACCTGCCAGATCTCGCGCTACCCCGACGACTCGCTGACGGTCGTCGTACTCACGAATTTCGACTCGGCACGTCCCGACTTCATGGCGCACGTGATCGCCGGGCTTGTCGACGCGCCCCTCCTTCCGAAAAAGCTAACGGCTATCGCCGACGATCAACCCCGCATTGCGGCATCGCTGGAATCCCTGCTCGAAAGGATGGCTGCAGGCGCGGATATTCACCACTTTGTTTCACCGGAGTTCGCTCGGATAATCACGCCTGATGTCACTGCGCGCGTTGCGCACAGGCTGGCACCGTTATGGCCCGGCGGAACGCTCGTGCTGGTCCAACGCATGCCCTCGCCCGATAACCCTTCATTGACCATGTCGCAGTTCCGTCTCACAAAAGGCACAGGTTCGATCCTGATTTGGTACGGTCTGGACGCACGTGGCAAAGTGGACGCGCTGTTCTTCGAGCCGGATCAAGAGTACCGATCTCAATGATCACCGTGGGCTTCTTCCGCCCTTATTGGCTGGGAACGGGGTCCGCGTCGCGCCTTAACGTCCAGAACGCATCGTCGGGCGGCTGCAGCGCTTGATCTTGAAGCGTATCCATATCCGGAAATCGGTAGTACTGAACGCGTCCCGGATCGTGAACGATGACCGAGTTGTAATCCTTGTCCTCGATCCAAATCGTTCGAGTTCTTCCCGGCCCGATGACCTCTATCGCGTCGGTGTTGTGTTTTCTCGTCCGTACCCTACCACCGTGATAAGATACGCCGCAATAGAAGGTCACGTTAAAGATCGACGCGCGAGTCGGGTTCTTTAGGCGACACTCCAAAAAGTACTTCGAGCGAGAGGCTGACACCGCGACGAGCGCGCCGCGCTCTTCGTGAGAGAGGTAATGCGAGTCGCCGGCAGCGCCGTCGATCAAAAAGAGATCGTCTCCGGTACGCATGAGCGAAGTGCGCTCCACGCCGCACGTTCTAATAATGACATCGGCGAGCGGCTCCGCCGACGGAGCCACCACCGCGGTCTTCGTCTGCTGACGAGCTTCGTACGTCACCAAGAACAGCGCCCCGGCGACGAGGAAACTGCAAACCGCGGCGATACCGCTAAAGATGACGGCGAACCAAACGAGGCGCGTATCCTTACTCATCCAAGCGCAACCTCACATGAAGCGTCGGCGTTGGTTCATAAAACCAAACGAAGTGTCAAAAGCAGCGCTGCCACAAAGGCGACGCTCCGCAGGCAACCATACTCAACGAATGCGTAAGAGTCCTGCCTGCCCGAGCGGGCCGGGTTATGGGGATATCGTTACGTAGATACGTAGATTTGGCAGATCGAGGGTGAAGGTGCGGCCCTCCCAAAACGAGTTCCCAACGTCGCAGTCGTAGATCAGGTTCCCAACGCTTACCGCCGGTTGGGCGATGGCCGTTTCGCGAGCGCCGGCGAGCGAAATCGAGGCGAGGCGAACGCTCGAACCGCCGCTTGGATTGAGCCCAAGCGAGGCCGCAAACGTTCTGTCGATCGTGATCCCTTGCGAGCCCGTATCGATTTCGCAGAGTCCGGTCCTACCTCCGCCAAAATCGAAGCGCGCGAAGATGCCCAGCGCGATCCCGAGATCGTCCTGCAAGATGATGGGAAGCCGGATAGCGGTTCGAACGCGGTCCGGGAACGTCTGCGCGTCTTCGATGACGATCTGATGATTGTGAAAATCGAACGTCGTCGCGATATTTCGAAATGCCGTCGCCGAGATCAGTCCGCCGATTCCCGTGCCGTCGAGGCCGCTCCAAATTCCGACGTTCGGCGCCTCCAAATGTACGGGGCCCAGCGCCAGCGAGAGAACCTTTCCGATCGGCAGATCGACGCGCTCCCCGGTAAGCCGAAGGCTCACGTACTTGCCGTTAACGACGACGAATCGCCGCCCCAACTCCGTCGAGAGCACGTCGACGCCGGCCCCAAGGTTGACGAGCATCGGCACGGGCGCCGTTCCGTCGACCGAACCCTGAACTTCGATCAATCCGCCGTTGACTTGTGTAAAGGGGATAGTATCGACGGCAAGCGCAGGCCGCGGAACGGTGCAGGTTAGCACCGTTGCCGCGACCGCTGCGATGGTTCGCTTAGTTACCTTACTTACTCGCTTGGATCGTGACGCGGGTTGCTTGCGACGCGATCCCGTTCGTCACGACGGCCAATGTGCTGACTCCCGCCGCGATGGTGGACGGAACGTCGAACATCGTCGAGACGATGTGATTCGAGCCAATGCCCATGTAACTGTGGTTGTGCGTGCGAGCGTAAACGACTGCTCCCGACGCAACGTTGGTTATTCTGACGAGCGGGTAGTTCGTCGCTTGCGTGTCGTCGTCGCCGTAGAAGTTCGCCTGCGAGAACCCGTTGAGGCGGCGGCCCGTGAGCTTGTAAGTGCTCCCGGCGGTAAGCGTCTTCGGGACCTTCACGATTGTGGGGGCGATGCTGTTCATTGGCTTCTGCTTGCCCGTATAGATCTCGACGTCGGTGGAGCCGTCGTCCTCGAGAACCTGACCCGTGGGCAGCACCAATAGCCGGACATTGTAGCTCGAATCGTTTACGGCATCCGGCGGATTAGCGATGGTGACGTTCTTCTTGCCGTTAAAGATGTAAAACGACGCGGGCGCTTGATAGACTCCCGGGCTGCCTACCGCCATGACCGTTCCATCCGTGAGCAGCGACGACGGCGCATCCGCGGCGTCGAGTTGCTGGCTGTTGACGGTGGGCATGTTCGGGCCTTGCGTCCACGTGCCGTTGGAGGCGTTGTAGATCGCGGTCAAGCCGTTCGCGCCTTCGACGTAGACCGTGTCATTTGGCCGCATCGCCTGCGGGCCGATCTCGGTGGCCTGCGTGAGATTCACGGGGAGGTCCCCTGCCGCCGACCACGCGGCGTTCTTTGGACTAAACAGCTCCGAGTACGGCGCGTCGATCACGTCTGCCGTCAAGAGGTTGCCGTCGCGCAGCAGCGTCCAACCTTCTTCGCTATTGTTGTCGTGCTTGCCGGTTCCGACTTGAGTCCACGTCATCGTGGATTCGTCGAGCTGGGCTTGAACGTTCGTGCAGCAGTTTCCAATCATGTACGTGCCGTTCGTAAGAACGGCGCTTTGAGCATCGCCGATCTGCGGCCATCCGCTGGGAGCAGCGACGGCCGTCCAGGAGTTTGCAATCGGGTCGTAGATCGCCCCCAGGTTCGTTTCGTCCCCGCTGCAGAAATTGTACTCGCCGCCATTCACGATCAACTTCCCGTCGGGGAGTACCGCCGATGCAAAGTAAAGCGGCCCGTAATTCGACGGCATTGCCGCGATCTCGGTCCATGTACCGTTTTGGTAGTTTCCCGTACTATCGGGGGTTAACCGAAACCAGTTCGGCGAGCAATAGTCCTGAACGAGAACCGTGCCGTCCGTCATCAAGAGCTGGCTGCCGGCGCCGTTAGCCCACGGGGCGGAATTGGTAAGCGCTTCCCAGCCGCCGGCTTTCGCGCGCTCGCGCATCGCGGCGGTCACGACATGCCGATGCGGCGGCGGGCGAGGCGGGGTGTGTCCCAACCGAAGAAACTTCGGAAGTTTAGAATGCACGGCGCCGGTGGACGCCTGCGGAATGCCGGCAACCGGCGCAGTCGAGTTGGCTCCGCTGCAAGCAGCAAGTAACGCCGCCGTTACAAAGCTCGACACGACGAGATGTAAACGTGACATAAAATAACTCCTAGAACCAGCAACGGCGCTGGAAACTTTTGCTTACCGCTTCTTTCTGGTCGTGGTCTTTCTTGCGCCGGCCGCGGCCTTTCCGGTTTTCGCTTTGCTCTTCTTGCGCGCCGTACCGGCCCGCGATCCACGCTTGGACATGACCGCTTCCTTGAGCGCTTTGGCGGGAAGGAACTTGAAAACGCGTTTTGCGGGAACCTTTACTTGTTCTCCCGTTGCGGGATTCCGTGCCATGCGGGCCGCGCGGTCTCTCACTTTGAACTGCCCAAAACCGGGAATCTTGACCGCATCGCCCGAAACGACCGCCGCCTGAATGTCATCGAAAAGGCCGTCGACGAGCTCAACGGCATCTTTGCGCGAAAGTCCGAGGCGTTCCGTCGCCGAGCGCACGAGATCTTGTTTATTCATCGCTTCCTTTCGTGTGAAAAAGCAGCCTGCAATCGAGCTAGATTGTTCCGCGCTGCTTGCTACGAAATGCTGAGGGACTCCTTTTGGTGACTTTTCATTCGGGCCGTCTGCGCGGCAGTGTCGGCGTTCCCGGGGACAAATCCATCTCCCATCGGGCGCTTATCGCGGGCGCTCGCTGCGACGCGCCGGTCGTGGTCTCCAATCTGAATCCAGGCCGCGACGTCGAGGCCACGCGCGAGGCGCTCGTCGCGCTGGGAGTTCGGATCGAGAACGCCGGCAACGAACACGTCGTGCACCCGGCATCGCTCGCGGACCCTCGGCACACGCTTGACTGCATGAACTCTGGGTCGACGGTCCGGATGCTCCTGGGAGCCTGCGCCGGATCCGGTGTTGCGGCTCGATTTGACGGTGACGAGTCGCTGCGGCGGCGCCCGATGGAGCCGGTTGCGGCGCAACTTCGCGCCTTCGGCGCAAAGATCGAGACGACCGCCGGATGCCTCCCGCTGCAGCTCGAGGGCACGCCGCAAATCGAAACGCGGCATTTTATTCTGCTTTCGCCGTCGGCTCAAATAAAATCGGCGCTGCTCTTCGCCGGTCTCTTCGCTGGAGTTGCCGTGCGGGTGGACGGCGATCGAGGCTCTCGCGACCACACCGAAAGGCTCCTTGCCTATCTAGGTGCGAAGATCGAATGGGACGGGCGTTCCGTGAGTCTCGGACCCGAGTCGCTGCAAACCAACGCGATTGAGGTCGCGGGTGACTTCTCTGCGGCCGCGTTCTTCGTGACGGCGGCCGCAATCACACCCGGAAGCTCGATCATCGTTTACAATGCCGGCGTGAATCCAACGCGAACCGGCCTGCTCGATGCGCTTTCGCAGATGGGCGGCGCTATCGAGCTGCGCAATCGCCGGAGTTCAAGCGGCGAGCCCGTCGCCGACATCGCCGTGGAGTACCGGCCGCTTCGGGCAACCGCGATCGACGGCGATCTCGCCCTGCGAGCAATTGACGAACTCCCCCTCCTGGCCATCGCGGCGGCATTTGCGACGGGTACGACGACGATTGCCGGGATCGAGCCTCTACGTTCGAAGGAATCGGACCGAGTCGCCGCCATCGAGCGGCTCCTGGACGCGGTCGGAATCGAGATGACGGCAGGGCCGAAGAGCGTGACAATCGCCGGCGGATCGCCCGCTGCCAGGCATGAGGTTCTGCAGACGCATGATGACCATCGTATCGTGATGGCGGCGGCCGTTCTGGCCTGCGCCGCCGGCCCGCTTACGGTCGACAGCGACGCCAGCCTGGACGTCAGTTTTCCGGACTTTGCGCGGGTGCTAGAGGGCCTTCGCGCGTCCTAAGCGGCCGGCTCCGAGGCCTTCTTTGGCTCGGTTTTCGCAGGCACGCTCTCGGCGGGCGCCGCCGCGGCCGTGGCGCCTTCGCCGGCTGGATTCTCCGTCTTTTCGGGCTTTTCGGGCTTCTCGGCCTTGACTGCTCGGCGGGAGTCCGTTACGTAAAAACCAGAGCCCTTAAAGAGCACGGGAGCGGCATTAAAAACGCGGCGAACCGGCGCTCCACAGGCCGCGCAAGGATCCTCGTGCTTTTCATTAAAGCCGCGGCGTACTTCGAACGTCCGTCCGCACTTCGTGCACGCGTAGTCATAGAGCGGCATGGTCAGAGTATACCGGTCTTAGCACTCATGGTCAATGACTGCTAGCTCGGCTGCTTCCCTCTCTAGAAATCCGCCAGCACTGGCGCATCGCGCTTATACTCGACCAGCCCCTTGAAGTGAACCAGCGAGTCGTCGAGCGCGCTCGAGAAGCGCCGGCCTCGTTGCCAGCGATCGAGGAGGCCCCCGAGTTTTCCATGATAGGCGGGGTACGCGAGCAGCACGTGCAGTTTCGAGCACGAGGTCCGGCGCTCGATTCGGAAATCGAGACGCCGCCGCAGCGAAAACGCGCCGACCAGCGAGAGCCGGTAGTTCGCGATAAACGCGTCGACTTCAAAAAGCTGTTCTTCATCGCCCGGAAGGCACGAGCGAATCACTACTTCGCTTCCGACGTTCAGCTCGGACTGCGAGCTCTGACGCCGTGCGCTGCGCAAGAACGAAAGCCAGACCGGCCATTTCTCGACGGCACAAAGAAGTGCGAAGGCGTCCTCGGCGGGACAATCGAGCTCGAGACCGGCACTGTGCGATTGAAGCCCAGTCACAAACGCATTATCTGCGATGAGCATAGTGGCGTGAGTATTCGCGGCTACGCCCTTAACCGTCCTTTATGAGTTTATGCACATTTATATGTGGATTCTTATGAACTTAGTCCACAGCCACGAACGATCGTGCAAAGAGAACCAGCGTGGTGACGCCCACCGGCAACGCGTCTTCATCGATGCGGAAGAGCGGGCTGTGCGCTGGATGCACCGCACCGGACGACTCGCTGCGGACGCCCAGGCGGATCAACAGGCCCGGCACGCGTTGCGCAAAATAAGCGAAGTCCTCGCCGCCCATCGTCGGCTGCGGTCGCTCCACGCGTACGGCGCTGTTCGCGCGTACGTAGTCGGCAAAGCGTTTCGCGAGCGGTTCGTCATTGACGACCGGCGGGTATCCGCGCACGACCTGCACTTGCGCATCGACGTTGTATGCGGCGGCCACTCCCGCGACGATGCGGCGAACTCGCTCTTCGAGGGCATCGCGTACGGCCGGATCGTGTGCCCTTAGCGTCCCGCTCATCTTGACTTCATCTGCAATTACGTTGTTACGATATCCGCCGGCAATCGTTCCGATCGTCACGACGGCGCTTGCAAGCGGATCGATCTCGCGTGCGACGACGTTCTGCAAGGCAAGAACGACGGCGGCGGCGGCGGGGATCGCATCGACGGCAGAGTGCGGGTAGGCCCCGTGACCGCCCACTCCTCGAACGTTAACGTAAAGCTCGTCGGCCGAAGCATTCACCGGTCCCGGTACGATGCCAATCGTTCCCACGTCGAGACGCGAATCGACGTGCAGCATTGCGATGGCTTCAACGGCGGGGTTCTCCAATGCGCCGGCTTCGATCATCGGCAGCGCCCCGCCCGGCCCTTCCTCGGCGGGTTGGAAGATCAGCACGACGCTTCCCGCCAACTCGTCTCGCTGCGATTGGAGCTCCGCCGCGGCTCCGAGCAGCATCGCGGTATGCGCGTCGTGTCCGCAGGCGTGCATCTTTCCGTCGATCTCCGAAGCATACGGCAGGCCGGTTTTCTCAAGGATCGGCAACGCATCCATATCGGCACGTAACGCAACGACGCGCCCGCCGACGCCGCCGACGATTCTTCCCACAACGCCCGTCCTGGCGATGCGACGGTGCGCGATTCCCAAAGCATCGAGCTCCCGTTCTACCAGCGCCGCCGTTTCGTTCTCTTCAAAGCCCAGCTCGGGCCGGCGATGGATCGCCCGCCGCAGCTCGACGATCCGCCCAAACTGCGCTTCCTTCTCCGTGATTGACATTCCAAGCGCATTTAACGGACCGGTACTCGCCTTCCCGCCGCCGAAGCTTTCTGCTCGCGATGATGACTGCCGACCTCGCCCTTGCGCTCCTGATCAACCGCACGAGCGCGTTTTACGACGCAAACCCGCCGGTCTACATGACCTACACGGAGCATACGCGCGTAACTGCGCCCACCCTCGGCCGGGCGCAAAGTATCGATCGGTCGATCGCAGTGCGCGCGGCGGACAACTTTGCCGTTATGCAAGACTTGCCCAACGGGGAGCAGCGCACCGGGCAGGCGTTCCCAATCGTTGCGTACTTCGACCCGCTTTCCAACTTCAACTTTGGCTACTTTGCCAATCTCAAGCGAGTCGATATCACAATACAGCGTGGAAGACCATACGTCTTTCCGATACCCGAGCCGGACCCCAGCGTCAACGTCGTGGTCCCGTACTCCAGCTACTGGGCGGCGACGTACGCACCCGATTCCACCGACGCTGCGCTGCATCTGCTCATCGAGCCGACACCGCGCGTGCAGCACGGCCTCTATCCCGCCGAAGTCCTCGAGGATCCGAGCACGCAGCTGCCGGCACATATCGAAATGCGCGCGGTCGAAGGCGACGAAGCGTTCTCGCTCGATTACAAGGTGATCGACGGACATTGGGTCATCGTGCACGGCTCCTTTAGCGCGACGGAGCACGCGGCGTTTCTCACGTTCAAGGTCGTTGCCGACATCACGTTCAGCGACATCGCGTTCCCTTCAGAGCCGCCGGACCCGCGCCTCGCGGGAACGTCGGCGCCATCGCCCACGCCCTAGCGCTTCGTTTGCAAACGCATCTCGGTCGAAGCGCGCGCGTACGCGACGTATCCGTCGATCGCCCACCCGAAGAGCCAGTACCAAAGGCGCTCGTTCACGACGGCGACGGCGCCGGCCGCGGCGCCTGCGGGTCGAGCTTGAGATCCTCCTTTGCCGCGTGCCCAACGCCGTTTTTCGACGGCACATCGTTTGGCGCGACCCACATGTAGACGTTGGGAATGAGCAGCAACGTCAGGACGAGCGAACTCAAGACGCCACCGATGACGACGATGCCGAGGCTCGAGCGCGACGACGCGCCGGGGTCGAGTGCAAGCGCCAGCGGCAGGTTTCCGGCCAACACCGAGAAGCTCGTCATCACGATCGGACGGAACCGCGTATGCGCGCTCTCTTTGATTGCGGAGAGTTTGTCGAGGCCGCGCTCGCGCAGCGTGTTGGCGTAGTCGACCAGTAAGATTCCGTTTTTCGATGCGATTCCGATCAGAAGAATCGTGCCGATCAACGAAAAGAGATTCAACGAACGGTGCGTCAGGAAGAGCGCGCCGATCGCTCCGATCGCGGCTACCGGCACCGAAAAGATGATGATGAACGGCGATACGTAGCTATTATAAAGCGCGACCATCAGCAAGTAGACGAGGATAACGGAGACAATCATCGAGAGTCCCATGCCGACCAGCGTCTGATGCATGAAGTCCTGTTGGCCCAGCGGCGCCGGGCGGACGATGATATTCGGGGGCAGATCGAGCGACGGCAGTCGCTTGAGCAATCCATTTTCGACCGCCGAAAGCGATGAGTTCGGGGCGTAGTTTCCTTCGACGTGAATGACGTTGTTGCGATCCGTGCGGGTAATGAGCGGCGACGTGGGAGTCGATTCGAATCGAGCGATGTCGCTCAAATAGACGATTCCGCCGCTCGACGAACGAATCGCAACCGACTTCAGGATGTCGATGCTCGTTTGATACGACGACGGGTAGATCACCTGGACCTGTTCCAGACCGGCGGTCGTCTCGAACTGAGTCGCCACGTTACCGCCAAATGCGGCTCCTGCAGCTTGCGCCGCCTGGCCGAGATCCACGCCCAACGCTTGCGCTTTGTTGCGATCGAACTGAATCGAAATCTCCGGCGCGAGCTGCGTACCGGTGCTGTTGGCGCTGGTTGCGCCTGGTACTTTCTCCAGCAGCGCCAGAACCTTCTGAGCGTACGGGGTCGGATCGCCTCCGGTTACGTCGGTGACGAGAAAGTCGATGGGCTGTGCGTTTCCGCCGGTCGTCGAGGTCGACGGCACGACGACGGCCTGCACGTCGCGCGGGAGATTCTTCTTCACGATCGCCCGGAACTGTCCCAACCAATAGTCGGTCGAGTGCTTTCGAGCATCTTTGAGCCAGATGTGCACCTGGCCCACGTTGTTCTGCGAGACGAAGCCTCCAAAGGGCGCCGCGTACGCTCCGGCTACGGCCGTATTCGCAAACGTATCGGGCGTACTGAGGATCTTTTGCTCCAGGCCGAACGTGCCTTTCTCGACGGTCTGAATCGGCGTTCCGATCGGATACATCAGCTGAATGAAGATTTCGCCGCGGTCGACGGGCGGAATGAACTCCTCGCCCACCGCGCCAAAACCCACCATCGCGATCGCAAGAGCAAACGTGCCCGCGCAGAACAGCGCGACCAACCGGCCGTGGCCAAGACTCCACGGCAGCGCGCGCTGCGTGTACCAAGTCCGAAGGTCGTCGAACTTATTACCGAACCAAACCACCACACGCCACGGCTCCCAATGGGAGCGCAGCGCCCACAGGCCGGCGAGCGTCGGCGTGATCGTGAACGAAACGAACAGCGACGTGAGCGTCGAGATCACGACGACGATCGCAAACTCCGCGATCTGCCGGCCAACCTGTCCTTGAATGAACGCAATCGGCAGGAAGACGACGACGTCGACGAGCGTAATCACGACCGCTGCCGCCCCAATTTCCTCGCGGCCTCGGACCGCAGCCTCCTTCGGAGGTTGCTTGAGCTCGGTAAAATGGCGCTCGATGTTCTCGAGCACGACGGTCGAGTCGTCGACGAGAATCCCGATCACGAGCGACATGCCCAGTAGCGAAATCGTATCGATTGTGAGGTGCATCGCCTTCATAACCGTAATCGCGATCGCCAAGGAGGTCGGAATCGAGACGCAGACGACGATCGCGCTGCGCCACGACCGCAAAAAGAAAATCATGGCGATGCCGGTCAGAAGGATTGCCAGCATGAGCGTCCGCGTGACGATGTTGATCTGCTGCTCGGTAAACTTCGATTGAACGTTGATGACCCGGAATCTGATTTCCGGGAACTGGCGCTCGACAGCCGGGAGAGCGCGCAGCACGTTGTTGGAGGCGTCGACCTCGCTCCCGGTTGCAGACTTCTGCACCTGCAAAAAGAGACCGGCCTGACCGCTGATGTGCGCGTATTGCAGGCGAGGCTCGTAGCCTTCGGTCACGGTCGCAATGTCGCCGATCCGGACGACCGAGTTCGTCGCAGTCCATGGATTCACGACGCCGGCCAGTGCCGAGGTGCCGCCCCCGTAACTTTGGACCTGGGCGCCGGTCGAGTTCGCAGCGCTCGAGCTGCTCGTGTTGCCTGCCGTAATGATCGCCAGGTTGCGGACGCTGTCGAGGTTTTGAATGTCGCCACGGATGTCGATCGTCGTCTGACGATTCGGCTCGTACGCAAATCCGCCGGGCACCCGCTGGTTGTCTAACTGCAGCGTGTTTATGACGTCGTTGAGCGTCAAGTTCGCGGCGGCAAGCCGCGCCGGATCCACGACGACTTCGTAGGCCGGGGTCACGAGACCGCCGACGTTGGCGAACGAGATGCCGGGAACTTGCTCGAGCTGCGGCGCGATAACGTTGACCGCATAGAGCGCCAGCCGCGAGAGCGAGAGCTTCTGTGAGTACAGCGCTAACGTGACGACGACCGACTGTGTCGGATCGTAGAGGTTGACCGTCGGCGGCGTGAGATTCGTCGGGAGGTACTTTTCCGCCGCCTGAATGGCTTTGTTCGTTAACGCGAGATCGGTCGCGGAATCGGAGCTGATATCGAAGATGGCGGTGATCGACGCCTGACCCTGTTCGACGACCGAGTTGAAGGTTTGCAGATCGGCAGTGCCTGCGAGATTCTGCTCGATCGGCTGGACGATGTTATCGCGCATCTCGGTGACCGAGGCGCCGCTGTATTGAACCTGAATCGTGACGGTCGGCTGACTGACGTCGGGATACAACTCCTTGACGATCGTCGCGGTCGACAAGATACCGGCGAACATCATCAACGCAACGATGACAAAGACGAGCGTCGGCCGCTCGATGAAAAGCCGGGTGAGGCTGAACTTCACGGTCGGTAGGAGACCTTTTCGCCGTCGCCGACGCTGGTCTGACCGTTGCTCACGATGCGTGTTCCGGGACGCAGGCCGCTGACCACCGACGTGGTTCCGTCGCTTCCGATCTCCGCAACCGTGGTCGTCTTGACCGTGTCGTCGCTCTGCACCGCGATCACCGCGTCGTGATTATCGTCGGTGAAGGCGGTGACCGGGACGCGAACGCCCGCGATGGGCAGCGTGGCAACCGCTCCTTGCACGACCATGCCGGGACGCAGCCGTTGCCCTGGATTGGCGAGCAACACCTTGACTTCAAAGTCCGTCGAGCCCGGATTGATCTCGTTGAGAACGCCGACGACGTGGCCGCTGAAGCGATCGTTGCCGTTGAGATCCACAGCCGTTACCGTCGCCGGCGCTCCGTTTTCGATGCGAGCGACTTCTTCGCTCGACGCGTGGAGCACCGCATAGATCGGGTTGACCTGCTGAAGCGTAAAGATTTCACGCGAGCCGGGATACTCGCCGGGATTGAGGTTGCGATTGACCACCACGCCGTCGATCGGCGAGACGATAGACGCTTTGGCGATCCCAACGCGCACTTGATCGGCCTGCGCGAGTGCGACTTTCTCTTGGGCCGCCGACTGCTGCACGGCCGACGCTTGGAGCCCCTGGCCCGAGAGCGATCCATTCGCCGCAACGTTCGATCGGGCTGCCGCGAGGTTTGAGTTGGCCGTATTGAGTGCTTGTTGATCGTTTTGAACCAGCGTTGCTTGCGCATCGACGGATTGCTGCGACACGTAGCCCTGCGACAAAAGGTTTCGATCGCGCGTCAGGTTCAGCGCATCGTTGCCGAGCGTCTTCTGCGCTTGGCTCACGGCGGCTTGATCGGCACGCACCGTATCGACGCCTTGTGCGATCGAGAGCGAACCCTGATAGACGGTGTGCACGGTGTTGGCATGATTGCTATTTGCCGTCGCAAGGTCGGATTGCAGCTGCGCCTGCAGATCGGCGGTGTCCAGCAGCGCCAGCACCTCTCCTGAATGCACGGAGTCGCCTTCTCGCACATAAACGGCGTCCGTTGGCTCCGAGAGACTGCTTTGAACGGCAACGTTTTGGTACGGCGCCACGATCCCGGCCAACCGCCGGCCCGGTTCAACGCTGCCATAGGACGAAACCGTCGTCTGTACGTAGGGCGGCTGGGTCGCCTGCGCGGCCGGGCGTCCCCCGCAGCCGGCTGCGGCTAGGAAGATCAACGCGGGAACGAGCAAGAGTGGAGGGAGGCCGTCGCTTTGTTTCATGGACTTTGAAGATTTTACCGAAAGCGCCGGTCCCCAGTCCTGGAGTGAGTCTGAGAATGGACGTGGCGGGCCAAAGGCCGCGGGTGCTGGTAATCGACGACGAGCGGGGCCTGCGAGAGCTTCTCGAGTATGGCCTTGCCCGCGCGGGCTTTGCAGTACGTAGCGTAACCGAAGGCTCGGCGGCTCTGGGGCTCTTGAGTTCCTGGCCACCCGACGTGATCGTGCTGGACGTTATGCTGCCCGGAGGCGACGGCTTCACGCTCTTGCCCGAGATCCGCCGGTTGACGACGGCGCCCGTCGTGATGCTCACGGCTCGCACCGAGGTTGCGGAACGGGTTGCCGGGCTTTCTGCAGGCGCCGACGACTACGTAGGCAAGCCGTTCGATTTTGAAGAGCTCGTCGCGCGCCTTCGCACGCTCCTGCGCCGCCCAGCAATGGAGCTCCGCGAAACGCTAACATACGCCGATCTCAGCATCGACACTCCGAGCCGCGCGGTCTACCGCGGCAATCGGCGAATCGAGTTATCCGCGCGCGAGTTCGATTTGCTTCACGTTCTCGCCCAACGCGCCGAGGAGGTGCTGACGCGCTCGGAGCTGCTCGATCTCGTCTGGGGCGTCGATCGCGACGTCATCCCCAACACAGTCGAGACGTACGTCTCGTTTCTGCGCGCCAAGGTCGATAGCGGCGAGCCGATAAAGCTCATCCACACACTTCGCGGCGTCGGTTACTCGCTGAGGTCGGGCGCGTCATGAGAACGCGATTGGCGCGTCGCATGCAAACGCTTGCGGCCATCGAGATCTCGATCGTGCTCGCCGCGGTGATCCTCGCCGGAGCCCTTTTTGCATTCGGTGCCTATGTCCGCAGCGTGTCAAACGAGCTGAGCGGAACGCTGGCGCAACTTCAAACCGCGCTGATGCGCACGTCCCTGCCGGACGCGCGGGCCGGCGGAGCTTTTGCCGCGTCGCTGCTGCTCGGAAGCGGCAGCGAAATCGTCTTTCTTGATGCAAATACCCGCGTCACGGTCTACCGGGCTCACCGAGCCGACCCAAAGCCGGTGGTCACTATACGGCCTCGCGGAGATCTTTCCGGCGATCCGCGCGCCTCCGGTCCGCTTTCACGCGTCATCCTCGGCCTCGCCACCGCGTTCGGACTTCAGTCGCTCTTCGCCCACGTCGGAAGCGTCTACGTGATCGTCAAGAGCAACGACGCCGCGCTCGTGCGCACGGTTGGATCGTCTACCATACCCTTGTTGATCGCGCTGGCGGTCGCCATCGTCTGCGCCACACTGGTCGCGCGAACGCTGACCAAACAGGCGTTGCGGCCCCTCGACGACGTTACTTCTGCGCTGGCGCGGTTTGCCTCGGGCGACCTGACGCCGCAGCCGATCGCCGCCGACGAACGTCACGAGCTGGGATCGCTGGCCGCGGCCTATAATGGCGCAATCGAGCAGATGGAGCGTGCATTTGCGGCGCGCGACCGCGCGAACACGTCGATGCGCCAGTTCATTGCCGACGCCGGCCATCAACTGCGGACTCCCCTGACGGTCGTGCAAGGGTTCATCGCGATCCTTCGCCGCGGCGGCATCGAAAGCGCGCCGGACCGCGTTCGCATCCTGGATACGATGACCGATCAGAGCCGCATCATGGGGGCGTTGATCGACAAACTGATCCTTTTGGAACGCTGGGAAAGCGTGCAAACCCCGCAGGCCGCGGCGCCAATCGATGTTGGAACCCTCGTGGCCGATCTGATCTCTCCCATTGCCGACGCTCATCCGGATCGTCAATTCGACGTCTCGACGCAAAGCGGAGTTTTGGCGGCGATCGATCCCACCGAGCTTGGATACGTCGTAACGAATTTGGCCGACAACGCCGTAAAGTATGGCGAAGGCGCGATTGCCGTGCAGGTGAGCGCGCGCGATGGAACCGCGATCATTGAGGTTGCCGATCGCGGACCGGGAATTCCATCAACCGACGCAACGCGCGTCTTCGATCGCTTTTATCGCGGCACTCAGCGCGACGTCGCAGGCTCGGGTCTTGGTCTGGCGATCGTTAAACGCGCCGTCGAGCGCGCCGGCGGAACGATCTCGCTCGATACGAGTCCGAACGGTTCCCGCTTCACCGTGCAACTACCCCGCATCTTGTCACCCTTGTCATCCTGAGCCTGTCGAAGGAAATGCCATCCTGAGCCCGTCGAAGGAAATGCCATCCTGAGCCCGTCGAAGGAAATGTCATCCTGAGCCTGTCGAAGGACGGCGCTGCGCGCCTCGCTCAGGACTGCGCTTCGCGCAGACGATAAGGGAATTTGTACGGCTGAGAATTCGGAGAGGGTGAGATTCGAACTCACGGAACGCTATGAACGTTCGCCCGCTTTCGAGGCGGGTGCCTTCAACCACTCGACCACCTCTCCAAGGCTGAGGGTTGGGACGGTCGCAGTACTAACCCTTCTTCGCGCGCTTGTCGCGAAAAAATGCTTGCAGTTGCGCGGCGGCCTCGGCTTCCAGAACTCCTTCCGTCACCTCCAGCCGATGGTTCGTGAGTGGCGAACGTAGAACGTCGAACGCCCCTCCGTCGGCGCCGCCCTTAGGGTCGCGCGCACCGTAGACGAGCCGCTTGATTCGGGCCGCAATCATTGCGCCGGCACACATGAGGCACGGTTCTTTGGTTACGTAGAGCGTCGCGTCGCCTAAGCGCCAAGCGCCAAGACGCTGGGCCGCCTCGCGCAGGAGCAACATCTCAGCATGCGCGGTGGCGTCATGCCGGAACTCCTTTTCGTTCTTTGCTTCCAGCACCACGTCGCCGCTGACGAGCACCGCACCGATTGGCACGTCGCCGGCGCGGGCCGCCTGTTCGGCAAGCTCGAGCGCTCGCCGTAGATAGGCTTCGTCTTCAGTCATGAATCAATGCGCGCCCGGAGGGATTCGAACCCCCGATCCCAGCCTTCGGAGGGCTGTGCGTTATCCAGCTACGCTACGGGCGCACGGTTCGACGTCAACGAGCCGCATCGGGCGGGGCTCCGGCACTCGGAATGTGCTTGAAAAGATCCAGCTTGTGGTCGATAAGCGTGCGATAGAACTTCCGCACACAGTCGGGGTGTCCAAAGAAATAAGTTCTCGCGTATGCGAGATCTTCGCCGGAGCTATCCGGCACGTAATGAGAGATTTCGATCTCCTCCATCTGCGCCCGATCGACTGGATGGGGGCAGAAATCGCATGGAATCGTAGACATGACTTTATTACCTCAGAATGAAGCCGGCCGTCTCCGCTGGAGCGGCCGGACTCCTGTCGTTCTGGCTCGGGTAGGACTTGAACCTACGACCAAGGGCTTATGAGTCCCCTGCTCTACCACTGAGCTACCGAGCCGCGTCCGCCCGCGCCATGCGGTTTCGCGACCGCAGTATACCAAGACCGCTCTCGGCGGACAACAGGTTCCAACGCGGTTGGAGGGCCTCCGCAGCTCTCGCTCATGACTTTCAGACCGGTCGAGTTGACACTCAACTACGTCTTTTTCAGTGCGTTGGTCGCGCGGGTAGTTGTTCACATACATCATGGTCATGGCGCTTCCGGCGCCAGGACTCATATCTATCTCCCTTTCAACGGCAAGCGATAAAGGGCTCCGGCCCAGACGATTCGGCGGCCGCTTGGCAGTTACTTTCGACCTTAGGCTTACTTCACAGCGATGCAGGCGATCGTTTCTAGCTGCGCTCTCTTGCCTCTGATGCTGCGCGTAGGCGCGACGTTGCCGAGTCCGCATTTCGTCCGAACACCGCCACGCTAGGCGCTCCCGTGTAGAGGTTCGAGTCGAGAACGTAGAGCTTGACAGCCGTGTCCACAGAGTCGCCGCGCACCGGCGCGGGAGCTTGCACAAGCGGCACCCCAGGCGCTGCGGATTGCGCGCATCCCGCTACGAGAAGCGACAGTGCGGCAAACGCGGCCCCGATCCAAGGCCCAAGTCGCAAACAACGCATAATATCGCCTCCTAATCATCCGTATCCCACGGGAACGCCTGGCCTGCCTAGAAGCAACGCGGAACGAGCGAAACCAGCCAGGTACGCGCCGATTCTTCAATCGTTCCGTAGAAATTCGGGTCGTTCGCCTGCCGAGTTAGTTTCGAGATTTCTGTCCGATCCTGGACGAAATCCCAGCCAGTCACGCGGTGCCTGCCCCAGTCGAGCGGTTCCTCTTTCGCGTCGTAGCCAAGCACTAGTATGTACGGAACGACCTTGTCTTTGTCGTCGCGATAAAGTCGAAGCCAGACGCTGTCACACTTTTTTCCGCCGGAGTGCACCGAGTATTGCTTGGCCTCGATAGGATATTGCTGAGGCGAAGTCAGCGAAAAGTGTAGGTATTCGAGTTTACCCCCAGGGACAGCGCGCCAGATTTCGTACGAAACTACTCTGCTCTTCGTAACGAGGATCCGGCGAAAACCTCCCGGCCCATCAAGGCGGTACTCCCCGGGCCAAATCCGCAGAGGCCGATGCGCCCAAGATGGGGTGTAAGAGCTTGTTTTCACGCAACCGGTCAAGGCAACTGAGAGCAACAAACCTTGAGCGACCGCACGTTGCAGCACACGCGCGCGGCGCGCCGATACCGTTATCAACCCCGCGGTTTTTCGCGCCATGATAAGGCGTCGAACTATCCTGTCATTCCGATAGAGTGCCGGGCATTGTCCAACCTCCAAAAACACGAAAGCAGCCGCTGCAAACCGTGGCTGCTTCTCGAGAATCGCGGTCGGAGGGACTCGAACCCCCAACCTACAAGTTCGTAGCCTGTTGCTCTATCCAATTGAGCTACGACCGCATATCTCGGCGGACTTCGGAGAGAGAGGGATTCGAACCCTCGATACGACTTTACATCGTATAACGGTTTAGCAAACCGCCGCCTTCAGCCGCTCGGCCATCTCTCCAACTATCCGTAACCCTTATTTTGCTGGGTTTTTCTCCTTGTCACCTCAGCCCGATAGGCGGCTCCGAGGCGACTTGTTCACCATTTGTTCACGGCGGGGTTGCTACCTTTCCGGTCGTGAGTAGGGTGCGGGCTAGATTGCTCACGGCTGCCTGACCGCCTCCTGGCATGGCATGGGCATACGTGGAGAGCGTCAGCGCCTTAGACGAATGACCGAGCATGTCCGACACTTCTCGAATGCTGACACTATCAGCAAGCATCAAGGTTGCGAACGAATGGCGGAGGTCATGGAGCCGGAAGCCTTGACAGCCCGCAGTCCGCGCGAGCTTCCCGAACTGCACAGAGAAACTGTCAGGCGGCCACGGGGCACCGTCAGGATTCGGGAACACGAGGTCAAGGTCACGGTACGCTTCGCTCGCATTGGACTTGACCGCGTCCTGCGCTTCCTTGTGTGCTCGCAGCAGTACCACGCACTCCGGCGCGATAGGAAGCACTCTGCGAGACGTTCGGGACTTCGGTGCCTTGAACGCAACGCCGTGACCTCGCGTGTGTTCGAGCGCCTCGGCGACGAAGAGCGAACCTTGGTCGAGGTTGACCCAGGCCCACTTCAGCGCGAGTAGTTCGCCCCGCCGCAGACCTGTGAGCGCAGCCAGCGTGACCGGAACTTCTAGGCGACTGCCTTGCGCGGCGGTAAGTATTGCGCTCACTCGTTCGGGGGTTATCGACGTGCTAAGACGCCGCTCTACTCTCGGAGGTTTGATTCGGCTAACTACGTTCTCAGTCACGACTCGCTCAACTTGAACGCCGTACTGAAACGCGGTGTGAAGTGCGCGATGAATGTGAAGCACAGTCTGACTCGCCAATCCTGCGCCCTGTGCCGCATCCATGATTTTCGTTAGGTGTCTAGGTTCGACCTTAACGACCGGCATGTTGCCGATACTCGGGATGACGTGCTGTGTCATTAGACCTGTGTACCGAACGTGAGTGTTCGTCGCCAAGCGGTTCTTACTGCCGTCCAGCCACGCCGTGACTAGTTGCTGAACGGTAATGTCGCGGCGTTCGGGCTTCCAGGTTCCCTCGTCAACCTTGCGGAGTATTTTACGCATCTTAGCGAGAGCGTGGGTCTTTGGCATCGTTCCAAGACGAATGCCCTGCTGCTTGCGCTTCTCCCCGCGTTCGCGAGGTTCGTCAAAGTACAAGTACCAGACGCCGCCCTTGCCGCGCTGGACTATATGTCCTGTCATTCTATTGTACGCCTCCAGTATGGCTGAAGGCGGCGGTTACGGGCCTATGCTCCAGCTTCACGCCAAAGACCTGCTGCAGGGCTGTCTTGTCGATTCGAATGAGGCGTGAACCGAAGTTGTGATGCGGAACGAGCCCTGCTTTTATGGCTCCGTAAAAGGCACTCCTCGGGATTCGAACGAGTGCTGCGGCTTCTTCAGCGGTCAGAACGCTAGGTGCGGTTTCCCACGTCAGCGGGACACTAACTTTCTTCAAGTGATTTGTACCTTATCGCGCAACCGGGCGACGACGGCCTCACATCCTGTGTGAGGTTCCTCTGGTTAGGGTCTGGCTCGTCTGCCTAGACGACCTTCTTCAATCGTTCAACGAAACCGGGGAAGTGGGCTTCAGACTGCCTCCATTGCTCTTGCCTTAGCTCGTCGTGTGCGGCCCGATGCGTGGCCTCCGACGCGGCCTGACGCGGCCTGACGTTACGCTTTGACCGCGAGCTTGGTGTTGACATGAGTGTCGCTACGCGGCCTTCTTTGCTTGTCGTTTCCGCCGCGCTCTGGTTACGCCCTGATGGCAAGACTTACAACGTAAGCGACACTTCCTAAGCTCAAGCGCGACGGCTCGGTTCGAGCGCATAGCTCCAGCGGCGATGTTGAACCGCTTCGCTCCAAATCGTTTCACAAGGTCCGGTGAATGGTCGAAGTCGAGCAAGTGTCGTAGACGCGGCGGATATTTCTTCCCGCACGTTACGCAACCGCTCACCTTCAGACGGGTCAACCGCTTCTTCCATTGCGCGTAGCGAGCGGCGTCGTAGCTGCGCTTACGCTTGCGGTTCTTGGCTCCGTAGTCGCGCATCCTTGCGTTGAGCCTGCTGCGGTTAGCTCTGTAGTACTCACGGTCGTTACATTGTTTCGTGCAGTAACGGCTTCGTGGTCGCGACGTGGGAATGGCTTTGCCGCACTGCCTGTAAGAGCAGCGACGCTCTGTTATCAAGGTTTCCTGGCTAACAGCCGCGCTGACGGGCGGCGTCGTCCTCGCAACCTGTGCAAGGGTCTTCCGGTGGGGTCTGCTCGACTACTTAGCGAGCTTTATCAATCTTTGAAGGACCGGCGCAGGAATCGACTTGGCATCGGCACTAGAAACCTTCAGGTCGAGAACGCGCTTCACGCCGAGGTCTATGGTCGTCGGGTCTTTGAGCACGGCCGACGTAACGCGCGCCAGCGTCTCGGGGGAAGTTATGTCAGACACACTGAGGCCCGTTCCCCGAAGGACCGTCTTGCTTATCGTTGCGACCGCTGCGTTCGCCTCAGCCGCATTCGGACTATTGAGCTTCGCCGCGTTAATGGTCGCTCGGTCACGTTGCAGTTGCCTGCGAACTTCCTTTGCCCTTCGTTGGGTATTCTGTCGTTCAATCTCTGCTGCGCTTTCGTACTGTCGTTGTATCTCTGCGGCGGCAGCACCGGGTGTAGTAGGTTTATTCATCTCGGTTCTTGACCTCGTGAGTGGCTAGGATTCGAACTTTTGTGCGTGTCTTACGTTCCGTGAAAAATCGTGACTCGGTGGTCTTGCATTTCAAATGGAGGACGCATCCTACATCATCGCCGTTGCGAACATCCGCACCTGACACAGTGTTTGGGTTTGCTTACGCTCATGCGGTCAGCATCCGTTCGAGTGTAAACTCAGCCGGTCCGACTAAATCTAGGAGACGTTGCTTTACGGCCGGATGCCAGTTAGTGGTCAGGACGCCCGGCACGGGCGAGCCACACTCCCATGCTTGAGACGGGTTATCCTGAAGTTCTGGTCGGGCAAACGCCCCTCGCAGGTTGTAAGCGGCTTCGGTGAGATGCTGCGCCTGCGGAATGCTATAGCGACGCTCTTCCTCGTTGAAGTCTAGACCGGCCGCGACGATTGCCGCGACTTCTCGTTCGAGGCCCTTCCGCGCATCATTAAACTGCCGCAAGGAGAGGGGCGTTTGGTAACGAGCGAGCAACGGCCGTAGAGCCCTGCGCTCGGACAATAGTATACGGAGGCGCTTTAACAGCACCGATGGATTCGGTTTAGGCATAGAGTTCCTTAAAGGGTCAGGCGGCCTATAATGCCACCTCTGGCAGTTTTTAGTCGGTAGTCGAACCGTCGCGCGTCTGTCATGTCAACCCCGGTTTACAGGAGTGGCGGGCCGGTTATCTCGCCAACGTAGGCGTCACTCACTGACACACGAAAGCGACCCGTCTTCCGCAGTGCATCCATGAGGACAGGGAAGTCCCTGACGTTAAGAGGTTTCGCGCCTTCACATACTACGCTGGCAGAGCGTCCACGCGCATCGTACATTACACCCCATCCAACCCAGCCCGACTCGCACACCAACGTAGCGCCGGTCAAGGGAGATGGAAAAATGCGTTCGCGGTAGTCACGGTGCTCGCTTATGCTTATGAAGCGGTCACATTTGAAAACGAACGTCGCCACACTACTGGCTTCGAAGTGAAGCGTACCGAAGTCGCGGAGGAACTGGTAGACGGGCATGTCACGAAGCGGGATTTGCATGTTGTCGTCGTCCTCGACGCGGATTCCGAACGCGGTAAGGCTTCCACCGGGAGACTCGCCGCCGCGAACGCCAACGTTGTACATGTCACTGAGTTGGTCCGTCTCAACTTCCACTTTCGAACGCCACGTCGTGCCGGAGTACGGGGAACTCAGAACGGGCTGCAGGCTATATTGCAAGCCTAAGCCGACGAATCGCTTGCAGGCTCCGAGGCATTCGGCGCGCGTAAGGAGTTGCTCTTTCATTTTTACTTGCTGCCTTTCGCGACTTCGACGCGGAGGGCGCGGGCAAGCCTAACCAGGTCCCGAGCAGTAATAGGCGTCCCAACGAGTAGGTCCGCGTCAACCATAGCGTCATCGGGGAGCAAGTTATTGAAGAACTCCGTAGCGCGTCGGAGGACCGAAGGCTTGCGGAGAAGCCCCTGTGAGTGCCGTGACAAGGAAGCCGGGGATACCTGGAGAGCCTCCGCGATTCGATATTCTGAACTTTCGACGCATTTCAGTAGACACTTGAAAAGCGTCAGCGTCTGTGTTTGTGTTTCCATTTAAAACGTCCTTAGTTGAACTGTGATGTATTGCACGATTCATCGTGTGAAGGTCAAAAATAAAAAGCAACGAGCCGACGCTCGTGCATTGTTACCGTATACGGGTCAGGTGGGGCGACCGAAGGAAATCGAACTCCGGCCGCCCAGCGCCTCGCATCGCAAGCCGCTTCCGTTGACTCAAGCGATGCTTGTTCGGACCTTGACAGAGGACTGAAACTCCGCCAAGGCCTACGTCGGGTGAAAGAGTATAACCCGACGATACCTTAAAGGTGAACGCCCCCATCTAAAACCGCGAGAGGGATTCTGTCGCTTCGACGGAGACATAATCGAAGCGAACCCTTTATTATGCCGCCGCTCTGAAGGTCAGTGTGACGGCCGCATTGTTAGTGCCGTCGAGATTGGCGAGCGCGAACTGTAGGTGCGTCGCATTCTTGTATGCGTCGAGAGCGGCAAATGCCTGAGACGAAACCGGCGACCCCGAGCTTGGCGTCGGAGCAGTTGTCACGAGGTCAGCTTAATCGCTGTAGGTAACGCCGCCGTCGATGGAGACGCCTGCGAACAGTTGTACGCCGGTCGTTCCGGCTGTTGCTTGATACGTTGAAAGAATACTTACGCCGAGCGACTTGTTCTCGGCCGGGAGGGCTTGAACAATGCCGGTGCTGACGGTAGTTCCGTTGTTCACGGTACCGCTATAGACTTGAACGGCCATTCGGCCTCCTTGGAAAAGTTGTGATGCGGGAGCGATGTGAAGCGCACCGCCCCGCCTCCGTCGCATGACCGGCGACGGTCCCGCGCTCGATGTCGCTGCGCGAAACTTGTGTTCTCGACTATACCTCGGCGACCGCGCTTGCAAGGTCCTGAATCTTAACATTCGCTGACCGACTGGTACTGCAGCGCAGTAGGACCCTGATTTTGCGAGTGCCTTGCGGTACGGTGAAAAGCAACGTCCGCTCCTCCCTGTCGAGCCGCGCACTGGCACAGGGGCTCGCCCAAGTGAGGCCACACTGCGAAGCCTGCACGTCAGCTTCGACCTTCCCGCTCGCGCTGAGTGTTAGGCTCGTGACGGCATCGCTGCAAGGAAGCTCGACGGCCGCAAACTCGGCGCGGCTTAAACTAATCGAAATCATAGGGACTCCTGTAAAGGAAAGAAAGAGGCGCGCGCCTGATGCGACGGTCGGACGGCCTACCTGAAGAAATGGTTAGAGCGCCGAAATGACGCTCGCAAAGGGTTTCGAAACACTTAGGTCCCCTCTAAATACACGGTAGAGTGAGGGGGGATTTGTCCCGTTAGCTTCGCGATTCCCAGGTCGTGCAGCATCTCAGCGAGGGTCCTACCGTTTAGTGGAATGCGCTCGACCTTGAGAAGGCGCTCAGGGGCGGGAATAGGCCCATGCGTAAAGGTATCGGGAAGAGCTTCCGAGATTTTGGTCCAGACTTCCCGACCGTCCCTTTCACGGCACCAAGTGCAAGCGATTGCGCCGTTCTTGCAGATAACCTCCCGTTTGTTGAGAGCGATAACATCGCCGCCCGGCGAGACTTGGCAAAGACGATTCTCACAATGTCGGCAGAAAAGTTCTCTAGGATGCGTCTCACGCGATTCCTCGTCGAGATTCGACTTGTTTATCACCCCAGGCGGACCATTTATGACGCCCGCATCCTCGGCGGTCAGAATACAACACCCTTGCTCCGCGTAGAATGCGCGCTCGGCCTTTTCCTGTTCCGCATAAGCATCGAGGATGTCGAAACCCCTGAATTGCCCTTTTTTCTTCCCATGCGCCCATTTTAGGCAACCAGAGCAGAGGACCACGGCGCGGTCGATTTTCCCTTCGTCACCGTCCCAAAAAAAGGCCGTTCGCCTGCCCTCGCAATCACTGTCGCACTTCCCGCATCTGCGACCCTTAATCGCGATGACTTGCTCTGTAAAGCTTGGCCCACGTAGCCGTTTATTCTCGGACTTCTTTCGGCACGGCTCATCGTGGTATCGGCGGTTCTTAGGCTGAGGAACGAACATAAGGTTGCAGCCTTCGCACTTTCGAAGGTCATTGACATCGTTCGCTGCTGATTTGGACACAGGGGAACTAGCAGGTGACGCTTCAGTCATCTTTGGGACCTCGTTTTGTTGAAAGGGAGAGGGGAGGTCACTAACCGGCCTTTAATCGAAAATCTGCCCGGTAACGAGTTTGGATTTCAGAGATGAGGGTTTATACGAAGGACATGGTTTGCGAGGCTCCTAGGCGGCTCGGAACGTCAAAGAAGCGGAGGCAATGCCTGCCCGCTAGACAGGCTGAAGTCGAGCACGTCGAATCGCGTTCAGTTTCACCGGGAATGGACACCATAACCCATCGCACGTCGTGGGGGAATGGACACCATAACCCATCCATGAGATGGGAGTTATAGTGTCCATTTCGCCTAGGCTGCAATAGCTAGAGGTATACCGGACTGGACCTTTCGGCCGTTCACGAGCCAAACCGTTGGCTCTCCGCCCTCATCGAGGCGCTTCTGGAACATCTCCGTCTGCATACCGTCATCGACAGCCTCTTGAAGCGTCTCGCCCTGGCCGCGTAGGCACCAAAGCGTTAGAAGTCCGTGCTCGCCCTTGTTGTGCTTGCAGCCGCGATGGAGCCGGAACAGTAAACCGAAGTCCTCTGTTTTGTTAGCAGCCTTCCCGGCCGCGCTCTTCTCGCGGTACTGACTGACTGCCGCAACCCTGTCGTAGTCCATCCCAAAGCAGTGCGCGTTCAGTCCCTTGGCCGTGATGTACCGAACAAGGGCTTCGTAGAGCTTGCGCGCTCTCTTTGGGACCTTCATCTCCGACAGGTCGAGTGGTTGCCAGGTCGAGGCAGGCGTATTCGTACTGGGAACAACATTTCTGCGATGCGCCAGAACCCACTTGACCGCGTTCTCGGCAGAGTCTTTACGCTTTAGCCCTTTCGCCGTTCTCGGTCTATACGCGCTGCTCGCCATACCTAGGCACCATTCATGCAACACTTGAGCGGCACGGCTTTCACCTTCAAGACGTACAGCCTCGTCCGCCAGACGAATCATTACCTTGAATGCTTCTTTCATGGTGCCGATAATCGGTGTAGCGATGAGGTCGCTGGCCCATTGTGCCCGCTGACGTTGGCCGTTCTTATGAACTAATACGTCTTCCGGGGAGTACGGAATAAGAACCGGCTTGACGTACTTCCAGTCCGAGGGCCGGAGATTAAGGTCGAGGGCCTGTTCGAGCTTCCCATCACGGATTCTGTTACGACCAAGTATCCGAACAACGGCGCAGCCATTTTTTGGATAGGCGCTGAACTTCTCAGGGTCTATTTTGAGAAGTAGCTCGGCCTCTGCTCTCTCAATCACCGCGCGACGAATCTCTTCGCTATGCCTAACAGCAACTGCCTGAGGGATTCGCGGCCGAATAAACTGGACGATTTTACCACGTCCTGCACTTGAACCGTCCGTAGCGCCTGCGCCACGTTCCCACTTACGCTTCTTCAACTCATCGACAATGAACGGCGCGAGTAACTCAAAGTTCTCGTCCACGTCCCAAGCAAGGAAGTTTGCGAAGCCGCCCGCTGCATAGCAGAAGCCTTTCGGGTACTCACCCGTCAGGTGAGATTCGACGCCGCCGACAGTTAAGTCACGGACCCTTCCGTAAGTCCAGCCCCCATCGCCATTGTTCTTCTTGAGTTGGTACTGCCACTGAGCCTTCGGCTTGTTGAGAAGGCTAAACAGCCACTGCGCGCTAGGTCGTCCCAACATGCTCGACCCCGGACATCATGCCCTGAAGTTTCGTGAAGGTATGCCCCTGGCGTCCCAGTTCGGCTTTGCGGCGTCGAACCGTGCGCTCCCGTATCGCGAGAGCGTTGACGATCTCCATGACCGGCCTTCCGACCAATATCATTTCATCGAGCTTCCTAAAGAAGGCCGTTCGTTGTTGTTCCATTTTGGGTTCCTGTTTGGGTTGTGTTAATACGTCGTTGTTTGGATCTCTTGCCCCCGGCTTACTGTGCTGAGATTACCGATGAACCTCCGGCGTGAACGGCCAAGACCTCGCGTATACGTGTCTCTAGCTCAGGACGGTTTATCTTTGCGCGAGCTACCCAGGACACGTAGCGATAACTCACACCGACCTCCGCTGCGATTTCTGCGTAAGTCATACCGCTTTGTTTGACGGCCTCGTACAGTTCACGCTTGGGGTTGACAGTGGGACGGCCCTGAGCTTTCTGCGGTTCTAACAGTGCAGCAACGGCAGCATCACAGCGCCTTGCACTCTGACGAAGCTCTCTGGACTTCTGGCGCAGCATCTCTACCAGTTCAGCGGTGGTGGTTTTCATCAGCAGTACCCCTCTCTATAGGCAGGCGTTCCAGTGAGCAGCATCTAGTCTAGGCGCCCATTCATAAGCCGTCTGCTTTTCCGAAAGTAGATGTCTACTTTTGCTAGTTTGCGCGAGCGTCGCTTACGTCGCGTCTGTCAGGTGAACACCTGAGTTTAGTCTTCTTTCAAAAGTGTCCGAAGTTTGTAAAAGTAGAACTTTTCGAGCTTGCGCGCGAGCGGTGCATCGTTGCCGGGAATGTAAGCACCCGTTTCGGTCTTCGCATAGCTCCAGAAGCCGACATTAAGCCGCTCTGCGACCTGCCGCTGCGAGAGGCCGCGACGAAGCCTTTCTCTTGTGAGTCGTAGCATAGGGAAACTGCTCCAATACAAAAAGGCAGACGCCTTTGGGGCGCTGCTGGACATCTACAGGGGACGGGGTCTACGACCTAAGTCGCTTAGGGCCTAAGGTGTATTCAACTACCCTTCAATCATATCACGACTTTTACGAAAGTCAAGGATTTCGGCCAGCCATCTTACCACTTTCTCATAATCATATCAACCGTAGGCCCTACTGCTATTCCAACGCTGGGCCAAGGGGAACACCGGAAAGCCTGGGCCAGGGTCCGCAACCAGCTAATCGACCAGGTGTTCGCCTATGGCTCGGCCGCCGCGCTTCCCCTTGAGCGAACCGGATTCAATGGGCGTCGCCAAGGTAAAAGCGGCTATGAAGGAACTCAGTCCCGAGGGTAGGGCGTCATTGCGCAGCTGATCAAGTTTTACAACGACGGCGGCTCCATGTTCTCGCCGACTATCACGCAGGAACGCAGGCGCATTACGATTGACGGCGAGACGTTTTGGCTCGTGAAGGTGCCAACGAAATAAAGGTCCTAGCATTTGCAACAGTTTTCAATCATGTAGCGCGCTGAATAGTACGCGAGACACACGTCAAGCAAAGTGCTAAACTTCTCTTCTATGGTTGAACAACAAGACAATCGTTCAGTCCATGCTTGGAGCTACGTCTGGAGCGTCCTCGGGTCGCTCACAGCATCGGTTATCTTAACCGTTTTTCCTAAGGTCGTGGGTGCCGCTGGCACGTTCGGCCGCGTAGTCGCGAGTGTACCACTATGGATTTCCTTTCCTCTCACCTTTCTAGCCGCGCTCGGCCTGATAACCGTCTTTCAGGTGGGCGTATCACTCGTGAGGGGACGGCCCAAGCGCCTTCAGACTGAGACGTTCGGTCTGGCTACACGGCCTAAACTCCGTCACAACGACGTTGAGATTGACTTACGGAGCATCGCGCCGCTCGTAGTGCTGTTTAGTACGCAAATCCCGGAGATAGCAGTAACATTGCGCGTTACGAATCATTCGCCTTACAGCTTAACAGTTACTCACCTGAAGGTCAGTGTGTGGTTCTCACAACCGACTACCGAGCTTACCCTCGATGCCCCATTCGAGATTGAAGCGCACTCGACAAGGGACGATATATTCTTGCGAAAGCTGCTCGAAGACTCAGCCACGAAGTATATCAAGGCGTTCTTCGAGCGCGAGGACTTCACGAAGTTCATAGCTATCGACGTAACGATGAGCGGCACGTCCGATGCAGGCCCATTCCAGACTGGTCGTCACTTTGACCTCCGCTCTCACGACATCAAAGGCGTCGTGCGCTGACGAGGTTGATTCAAACGTGATAACGCTGTCAACGTCCTCGCAAGTTTGGACAGTTATCGGCGTCGTATTAAACGCAGTAGGGGTCATTCTTCTATTTCGATTCGGAATGTCGTACAGAGAGCGTCGAGGCGGCAATCAGTTTCTCATTGTTGCTGTCAGTCCCGAACTACAAAAGGTCGAGCGGAGGTACAGCCTCCTGGCCTGGCTCGGCCTTGGATGCATCATCGTCGGCTCGGGCCTTCAAATAGCCGGTGCGCTGCTTACGCCAGCAGTCGCCTGGATAATGAACACGACGCCGGAGTTCTGGACGGCCTTCGGAACTGTCGGACTACTAGCGGTCGCTGTCGGCGCGTTCATCGTTGCCATCTTTCAACTCGAAGCTGCGAAAGTGGAGCGAACCGCAAACCTAATCGCAGCGACGCGCTACGCTGAGAGAATGCGCCTCACTGACAGAGTGATACTTCAAATGGTGAAACCGAAAGTAGCGGTAGCTATGAATAAGCTCCAGGGGCAGGGTACGCCGGGCGATATGGAGTTAGCAGGACAGATGTTCGCTACGGTGGACCTCACTGCGCCGGTCGAGAGCCGCGAAGAGCCGGGTAAAAGCTATATGGAAGCCGTGGGAATCTACCTGAACCTTTTCGACCGAATCGCAACCTACGCCAAGGCCGACCTTATCGACGAAAAGCTCTTCTTTTCGCAGTATGATTGGACGATTTCGTATCTGTATTTCCTGCTCAGCCCCTACGTTTGGGAGCCAGGAGCGCGCGTACCCACGCCGGTCGTAAGCAGGTTTGCGACTCGGGCGTTCCTGTATCTAGTTGAGGACGTCGATAAGCCCGCTGTTAGTTCCGGGTTCCTTAACTTCTATTCGGAGCGCGCTCGGAAGTATTATCCGGGACTGGAAACGGAACGTGTGCTAGCCCTTGCAAAACAGAAGGCGTCCGAACGTATGTGAGCCGCTTGCTACTGCACTCCTCCGACCCGTTCCCGTTACTCCTACTCGGAGCGCCCCTAACGCGGCCTAGAATCGAGACATTGGCCCTTGGTCGAGATCCTCCATGACTGGTCGGTTCGGGCGGATAACCCAAGCATCGTTGAGCTTTGGTTGTGCCGCCGTGACAACAGTCTGACCAGTATCATAGACTTGGTAGCGAGCCCGATTCGGTGAATGCACCGTCACCGTCTCATCACTGTTGTTTACAAACCAGAACGTGCCACGGCCGCCCGCTGAAACGGACAGAAAAGGGCTCGTTTCCATTCTAATAGTGCGGCTTTTCGTGACTGCAGTCATGGCGAGTTGAACCTCTAAAAGGGGCAGTCTTCCGAAGTTCAGCACGTCGCACCTTAAAAAGTCATCTGCCGTCGAGCGCAGATACTGGCCGAGGAGAACGTCCTTACTCAAACGGTCGCTGTACTCAAACCCATCAGGAGAATGAGGCTTGAAGTCCATTATCGCGTCGCCGTCCTTCGCTTCTTCCCTCGATGCAGTATCGCAGAGACGCACGACGATAACTTTCCGCTCTAAGGAAGTTTCTTCGTAGGTCAACTGGGCGACTTTGTGCGTGTCGTAAGCGAGCCACGCCGTAACGGCCGCCAAGAGGACGGTGCCAAGAGCGATGACGATACTCGCCATTCTTTCAAGGTCAAGCCTCGGCGGTGCAGGCCGATGCAACCTACTCAACTTCTCGTACTACCTGCGGCGAGACGGCGACCGAAGCTTACGTCTTGTCATAATGCTCTTCCACAGGCACCTCGATTGCGGCTGCCCCAGAAAGGACCGGCGGCTTTGGCATCCTTGGAACAAAAGCATCTGCCAGACCATCGTCTCCATCGTCTGTGACGCGAGGAGGACGCCAGGAACCGAACGCCCGTTGAAAAGCGCGCCGGAGTACCTCTGGCATCTCGGACTTACGAGAACGCTTTGGCATACCAAAAGACTTCACTCTCTCGCGCAGCCGGTCCTCGATGCAGTGTCCTTGAAAAAAGGCCCGCCAAAAATATGGCAAATGTGATACGCCCGATTCGTGAAGTCGATTCACTAGGCGATCATCCCCCGTCCATGTCGGATTCTGAGAACAGGGGAGTTGAGAGTCATGTAGTGGCGCGTCGCGGCGGGTAGTCGAAGTCGCTCTGCAACCCCCGCCCATACATTGAGCGTCGATTCGTGCTCGCAGTGTGGTGGCGTCGTCGCCCCTGTTGTCCGGCGAGTGTCGGGAAATATCCGGCCGGACCGCTTGAACTCGCTATCGTTCTGAGTTACGATAATCGAACCTTATCGGAAGTCAGGAGGTCCCTTGTGCTAGTGCCGCTGCCCGCTACAGAGCTAGACACCGAAGTCGTCCTTGGTGCTCTTGTCGACAAAGCCAGGGCTTACGCCAACGATGCTCGGTCTGCGAACACCTTGCGCGCTTACGAGTCGGACCTGCGAGCCTTCTGCTCCTGGTGTCAAGCTCGCGGCCTCTCGTGCCTTCCTGCGACTGCTGAGACGGTTTCGTTGTATATCGCGGACGTAGCCGAGACAATGAAGCCTTCGACCCTGCAGCGGCGTCTAGCGGCCATTGCCGTCGCACACAAGGCAGCCGGGTACGAGTCGCCCACGTCGCATGAAGTGGTTCGGTCAGTCCTTGCCGGGACTAGGCGTCGCCTAGGGGTAGCCCAGGCGCAAAAGGNNGTTGACGACGTTCGCAGCATGGTGGCCGAGCTAGGGGACTCTGCTATCGACGTTCGCGACCGCGCGCTGCTGTTAGTCGGCTTTGCAGGGGCTCTGCGACGTTCTGAACTGGTCGCGCTCGACGTGGCCGACGCGTCGTTCGAGAAGCAAGGCGTCCTACTCGCGTTGCGCCGCTCGAAAACGAACCAAGAAGGCAACGACGAGCGCGTTGCGATTCCATACGGTTCAGACTGCACGACGTGCCCGGTTCGCGCGCTGCAGGCTTGGCTAGAACTCGTAGCCGATGGTCCGCTGTTCCGCAGTATCGACCGGCATGGCAACGCCGGTGGCCGTCTGTCTGACCATTCTGTGGCGCTCGTCGTCAAGAAGCTCGCCAACATCGCCGGACTCGACGCTGCCAAGGTTGCCGGTCATTCGCTGCGGTCAGGCTTCGCAACGTCGGCCGCTCGCGCCGGTAAGAGCGAGGCTTCGATTATGAAACAGACGAGGCATCGCAGCGTCACGGTCGCGCGCCGGTACATTCGCCACGGTACGAAATGGGATGACCATGCAGGTCACGGAATCGGCCTCTAAAGCCATTTGCAAACGAGATTTGTGAGTCTGCCTTCTGCTCGCGAGCACTAAATAGGCAGACGGGTTGTTAGCGTCGTTCACGGCTGCTGTTTCCGATAGGTTTCCTTGCCCTCTGTGAGGCGATAGACCCTCCGCTCGACTCCTAACTTATAACGGGTATTTCGAACGCTTACAGAGCCTTTTTCGGGTTAAAGGCCGGTTAATGACTCGCCCATTTCGGACGTATGGAACGACCGCTGCAGGGTGCCAAAGCAGAGACTACGGGTTCTGGTAGAGGGCCTCTACTGCTGCTACGACCAGGTGAAGGGCGGTCTGAGGTGTTCACCGGAGGCTTTGCCAGAAATGCGCGCGATTGAGGACTGAGACAAAACGTCGCATTTATCTCAATCATGCGGCCTCCTTGCCTATTTTCGAGCATCGTCTCGCGGCTACGTGTGGAACAGTTTGCCGAAGACTGCAATACGCAAGAGGTACATGCGTCCGTCTTCACACCCCTCTTTGTGCCTCTTTTGTCGTAGGTAGGAGCGTTCTTGGTACTCATCAGCGGCTGCGAGCTTCTGCACTCTTTTATTTTCTAATAAACGACTCGTTAGTTTGCCATTCAAGCGCGAACCTATGCGAGCGTTCTGTTAGCGCCCTACCGCAGACTCGTTTGTGACTCTTGACAGCGGCTTTTTCGATGCGCTATTTTCGTCCGAACGACCGCATTACTTGATACTGCGCGCCAAACCTCACAGGAGAATCGACCATGTACGAGACTTCCAATGACGAGTTCCCGCTAATGCTCAAACTGTGCCCTGCCGAGACGTTGCCTATCGTAGTCACGGAGGCGCTGAATGGACTGACGCTCTTTGAACGGTTCAAGATGGGCGGAGACTTGGCTCGCGCTATCGGCCTACGTGCCGAAGCCCTTCTTGCGAACGGGATGGACGTAAACGAACTCGACCAGTTGCTCGACGTTGACGATATAACCGAGGCTGCCGATATAGTGCGACCGTACCTGATAATCTAAGGCCGTTCTTTCGTGGTTTCGTTGCCCTGTGTGAGGTGATAGACTGCTTCTCGGCTCAGACACTGCGGGTCGTTTCCTCGACGCTTACAGAACCCCGATTCGACTAAAGGCCGGGTTAATGACTCGCCGGATTGGCCGCCAGAAATGCTAGTCCGCGACCCTGAACCTCGTTTCGACCGTCGTCTCTCGTCGTTAAGCTGTAGTGGTTCTGTCTTGTATGGTCTTGAGTCTGTAGCGACGGTGTCTGTGCGGTTTTGGATTGGCCCGCGCTAGGGTGTGCTCGTGGCCTTAGGTTGGTGGCGTCTCCAAAGGGTTGACTACGATGAAGCTTCGCTCGCGTTCGCTCCGGAATCGAGAAGCTACGGCAACTCGAAGGCGGATGGATGCAATCGGTAACAGCCGCCAGGCGCGAAGACCGATTTTATGACGAACAGTTGCGCAGGTTCAGTCTGTTTGGGCGGTAGCGTAAGAGGCGCGATTGTCCGACCCCTCTTTGCTAACGGTACAGGCTTCTCTGCGACTGGTGACTACTTGCCTGCTACGATAAAGTCTAGTGGGAACGTAGGGTTACTCCACACAATCGACGCGCTCTCCCCTGGAACAAGGAAAACGCTTCCACTTTTGAGGGGGGTCAGGGTCCCGTCAACTGTTATCGAGGCTATTACCGCCCCTACGCCGTTTCCTATGTAGCATTCTACCGGACCCCAGTAGCCGAACTGATACGGGTAAAAAGTAGTTCCTGAAGTTATGACGGGTGTAAAGACCTTCCCTTTGTCGTTGTAGCCCGCGCAGTTGGTTACCTCGACCGTGGAAGCATTCGTTCCGGTCGCATCGACGTAAATCGCGGTGTTATAGCCAGAATAACCGGTTGCGTTGCAGTTGCGTATATAAACGCCGCTTACCGCGCCACTCGTGGCATTGACTTGGATGCCGTTTGTGCCATTATTCGTAACATCGCAACTGTCAATGACTACATCTGAAGCGCCTTCGTTCACTTGGACCCCAGCACCCACTCCGCCCACCGCGTTATTGCTCAAATCACAGCCGCTGATGACTACGTCGGAGGCCGCATTAACTACAATGCCGTAGTCGGCATTCTCTCGCAAATCGCAGCCATTGATTACAATGTTCGATGCCCCGCTGTCTACATAGATGCCAACTAACTGCTGATTTGATTCCATCGAAGTTGAGTGTGTAACGTACCGATATTTTCCAACGCACGACGTTCCGACGATGCGAACGCCGAGCGCTGGTGTAAAGATGGCGATACCGTAAGGATACATGCCTGGGTCGTCCGGCTGAAAATTATTGCCCGCATACATGCCGCCGAGAACCTCGATATTCTGAAGAGTGCCAAAGCCATCGGGAACGCCAATTGACATGCCAGGGCCGTTCCAGCGGACAGAATAGCATGACACGAACCGCACCGTATCTATGAAACTGCCGTTGGCGTCAATGATAATTCCTGCTCCCAGAGTATTCGTGATATACATGTCGCTACCGGGTTCGAACGTGCAGCCGACGAAGGTGAGTTGCCCAATTTGTTGGTCCGAACTTTGGGGCTGGATGGTTAACGCGACCCCTGCGGGTCCTGCGGCCGTGCTGTTCCTGCCAGCGAACACGGTAACGTCAGTAAAAAAGCAACGCACAACATTGACGCCGGATGGCGCCGTCGGTACATATCCCGGTCGGATTAGAATGCCCTGATAAAAGCCGTCGAATCTAACGCTTTTAAGGCGGATGTGCTCGGCTGAGATAAGGTCCAGCCCTACACTAGCGCCTTTTACTGAACTTTTTCCGGGAACTTCAAAAACACAGTCGGTAAGAAAAATGTCCTTGGCAAATATACCCGTTATCGTTCCCGATTCGGTTACTCTGCTTGGACCGCCTATTCTAACCGCCGCTGTCGCGACGATGTTGCTCCATTTGCCGGTGCATTGAAACATACTGCACTGAAGAGCCTCTTCAAACCACACGCCGATAGGACAGTCAATAAACACGCAGCCAATAATGCGAACATTCTGAGCGCCACCGTTTTCGATATAAGTGAGGTCAGTAACAGTGTGAATCGCTGCCACGCCTGTCTGCGTAGTGTTCGGGTCGAACTCTAGCGTGAGATTCTCGAATGTCATCCCTCCAAGATTATCTCCCAGTTCGTGTTCAGGGTTCGAATCGTAACGCCCGTTCGTGCGAATGGCGAAGAAGTCTCCCATTACGAAGTCGAGATTTAGGGGGTCGATGTAATTCTGGAGTTTTGCGCTACCGGTGCCGACGAACTTTATCGGCCAATTGCTTGCGATTGGGACAGTCGGTGAGCCGTCCCCGGGTCCTTGGATAAAATAGGTGCCACCGGCGTCCTCGCCTGTACCGCCCTGAGCCGGAACGCCATCGTGCCCGGGGAAAATGATTGTGGCCCCATAGTACTTACCCATGCCTTGGTCATTACTTGCCTGCGCAAGGTTGATTATGGCCAACAATACCTGATAGTTGTTCGCTGGGTCTGGCGCTGTGGTGCTCCCCGGCTTCATTCCGATGAAGCCGCTACCCGGGTTCCACCAAGCGTCCTGTACGTTAAAGACCGCCGGATACGGATACATTACTGACATGTGCCGATGCGCTCCTTAAGAAAAGAAAAGCCTTGGGTAACGTTACGGGGCAATGCTCAGCGTAGCGCCTGTAAAGCTAAACGTCTTGCGGTCGTAGTCGCCAAACTTAGTTACAACTTTGATTGAACTCCCGCCAGGATATTTCCAAATGCCAAGGATGTTGCCGTGCGCCCCGCGATTGCTATACGGAGCAATCACGGAGTCTTTATAAATCCACGACTGCTCAAGCCAACGCCCGACTTTTTTCAGCCGGGTTTGCCCGATAACCTCGGCCGACGAACCCGAAATCGACAGTCGAGAAATGGTAGTCTGCGCTGCGTTATCGGATTCATACGTCAGATATTGACCGTCCCACTGTACTTGGCCCGGTGCTCCAACGCTTTGGTCCAAGGTTAGCTTCTCAAAAGAACCTGTGCCTTTGGCCAGTTCCGAGAGGCCCGAGTTTGCGCCATCATAGCCGGAGACGAAAAGATTTCCTGCATTATCATAACCGCAGAAATGGCCGTCTAAGAGAGTGTTATATGAGATTGGGTTCTGGGAGCCTGGAGGGAACACTGCGACGGAGCCTTGGTTGACGACCGCCAGGTTCCCACTCTCAGTGTCCACCGAACACCCGACAGGCGGAGTATACGGCGTACCGTAGGTCGCGACTGGGGTCGTGCCACCGTGAGCGAACTCGACGACCTCTGTGCTTTCCGAGATGAAAACGTTGCCCTCGCTGTCGGAGCAGCCAGCGTCCCCGTAAGCACCGGTTAGCTCACCCACTAACTTGCCCTTTGGGTATGACAGGACGCAGGTGCCACCGCAGCCTCCAACAGCATAAATCAAGGCCTCACCCTTTACCTCTGGCAGCATCCACGCCTTGCCCGATGCCTGATGCGTCCGGCTCTGCGTCGTCGCACCCTGCGGCACGGTCGTCCCAGCGCCACCGCATCCGGTTAACGCCAAAGTAACCGTGGTCATCAATGTGACCAAACGGCCCATATGTGAAAGTTTCATCCCCTGCTCCTCCTGAAGTCCTAACGATTCGACAGGCGCGTCTGTTCCCCGGTCTTAGGGTGAATCGAAAGACGACTTGACCCGAGAGCGTGACCGTAGTCGGGCAATCGGCCGATACTTACCCGCGCATCACCGTTAAGTTAGGGCGACCTCAAGAAAACCGCCGTCTCGGGGCCGGAAGCGGCCAGAGTCGGGCCGCCAAAAGATGGCTCGCCGACGCCCGCTATCGTAACGATAATCGGCTCGCAGCGGTTCGGGCACCTGTAAGAGTACACGCCAAGATTATATCACGGCCGGTTTTTGCTCGCGGACTGCTCACGAACTCCAGACCGCCTACCATCTTTTGACGCTTAGTATTTCCGGCAGTAGCGTTGGAACATTGGGACTGGTTTTCGGAACGACCCGAAACCCCGGATTCTCTCTGGCTTCCTCGACAAGCAGGGTTACGATTAGGCTCGCCAGTTCCGGCCGATGTCACCGGCGAAGCCTTTTCCAAACATACAGCCACGCCGGAGGCGTCAGTGCGTCGTCAACGCTTCGAGTTCAGGCTGGGCCAAAATCGTTTGGGCGGCAGCGGGGCGTTCCTCGTAACTCAAGTTGAGGAACGGTCGAACATTGGCCACCCCCCATACAATATGCGTGTTACCGAAGCGCGCAATCTGCATTTCTTGCTTAGGCTTCGTCGCCGCTCCCAGCGGATTGAACTGCCGCCATGCTAACGTACCCAGTTTAGTAAGGCACGGGCGACCGACGGACATGAGAACAATGTCCGGCCTGAGCGCCGCTATTAGGTCCTTCCAGAACGGGAATCCCCATGCCCAGAGTTCTTCCTTGACTTTCCCTGCTTCTTTCGGCAGCCTGCTCCAAGTGGGCGCTGTGGCGAGTGGCGAGCATATATCGGTGTGCAGCGCGACGTTTTGCTGTGGCTTCCAAGTCCATCGTCGCGGAGTGCGGCCGGGATAAATCTTCTCGTAGTAGGACGCACCCAGCGGTTGCAATATCGTTTCGAACGCCCGGTCGAACCAATCCGTGTATGGGTTGTCTCGAAAGTAGTTACAAAGCGCGCGCTCTAGCGTGTCTGGTAGGAGCGAGGTCTTAACCTCAAGTCCGAAACGGTCCTCGTCAAACTCGACCCCCGACGGATTCAGTCCAACCGTGACGATTTTAAGTGCTGAGTCTCTATAGCCCTCAAGGTTGCCAAAGTAGACTATCGGAATCGAGTTAGGAACGACCCAGCGATTTACCCGATAATCCTGGTAATGTGCAATGGCCCGCTCATATAGTTTTGTCAGGTCCGAGTCGCAATACATCGCGGACTACTTGTCCGCCGGAGATATTTCGTTTAGCAACATTTGAGCGAGCTTGGGTTCACCGGGGGTGTTTGGCATGGTAGCGTTCGCGCTATATACTTCGAACCGCTCGACCAAGCGGTTGGGCTTAACGTATCCGAGACGCGCCCTCAGCGCCTTAATCTCGGCTCCTTGTTCAAGAAGCTCCCGCGGAGCTACGGATAAGTAGCGCGCAGCATTTTTACCGAAGTGCCGCAATAACGCAGCGTCGTTCGCTCCAAAGAGTCCCCGATGCCCGGTAGCACACTCTCGCAGCGCGGCGGCGAGCTTTTGCTCGAAGGACTCTTCAAGTAGCCGGAGGTCCGTCTGAAGGCCGGTTTGGCGCCGAAGGCTAGTCACGAGGGAATCCTACGGTACGCCAGCCGCCTTTACGGCTACCCCAACTGCGTATTGCGCGGCTCCGGCATTGATAACGAAGTCTGGCTCACGTCCACGAGATGTAAAAGCCTTGACCGTGTCATCGTAACTGTCTGGGATAAAGGCGTATTCGGTCTTTCGGACCACTCCGCTTGCGTAGTAGTCTGACCCTTTGGCGTCTTTTAGCGTTCGAATGGGCTTTTGGTAATCCGGCACATACACGCGGACGCCATCGAGTTCGCTGCCAAACGTTCCCACGAAAAGGTTGCCGGTGGAATCAATCGCAATCCCATCTGTCCGCTGCAATCCATCTAGGCCGAGTGATGTCATGTTTTGCGACCCGTTCGGGATTTCAGAAACTCCTGTACTGCTATCCGTATAATACAAGTCCCCATCTGCGTCAAACTGTATCTGTGTCGGACTCTGAATCAGACTGTTCGTGATAACCGCCGAAGGGGTTGGCTGACCTGGCGGAAAGACGACGATGCTTGGAGAACTCCCTCGATTGCAAACCCAGACGTTTTCGTTCTTATCGACCGTGACGCTATCGGGTTCGCTCAACTCGTCGGACAAGGTGAGGCTTGGCGATGACTCACCAGGTGGATAGATAGTAACGGTGCCCGTCCAGTTGGCGACGTACACCTGGCCCTGTTTGTCTACGTCAATACCCTCGGGGCCGCTCACGCCGTTCGTGAGAGTACCCACTTCTGGGAAGCCCGATTTGGCCAAATCGTAAATGGCAACGGTGTTATTTTCATTGCCGCTGACATAAAGCCAAGGGTCCTTCGTACTCGCCCTGAGAACTGCGCGGCTCGCAGAAGCCGCGCCTATCGTCGCACCCGTTGGTGCGACCTGCGACTGGCCCCCGCATCCGGCGACTAACGCTGCGGCCGCCATGACGCCCAGCGCGCAGCGACAAAGACGTAATCCGTTCATCTTTTGCTCTTATCGCTGACGCTCACGGAATGTTTGCGGGTTTATAGGCCACGCCGCCCATTTGGTCGTTGCTTCCAGGGGCATCAATGACCGAAATCCACTTCCTGGAACCGTCCCTATACAAGAACACGCGGTTGGACCACCAATCCGGGGCAAAAACGACGTCTCTGTAGCCAATCATGCCATTAGCGAGATAGTAAGAAGCCACCTTGCCTTTTAGGTCGTATTTCGGCTGAGTCGAGCCTAGCGCGTAAACGTGCGTGACGTAGTGCCTATTACCACGCCAATCCCCAACATAGAAATGTGTGGAAGGCGCAAGCGTAATGCCGTCCGCGTGATTTAGGCCCTGCAAGTTTAGCGATACCGGCTGTTGGCTAGAGCCTGCTGGTATTTCGGAGACGCCCGTTACTGGGTCCGAGAAGAACAGGTTTCCTTCGCGGTCAAAAAAGTCTTGAATCGGATTCTGGATTAGTTGGTTGGTAATGTATTCGGATGGCTCGGTACCCCCGGGCGGGAAAACCGCGATGCCGGGGCTGCCGCTGCGATTCATTACCCAGACATTGCCACTGGAGTCCACAGCCACACCTTGTGGGGTCATTAGGTCGTCCGAAAGCGTTAGGCTTGGTGATGTCGCACCAGCGGCGTACACGACGACGTTGCCGGGCGTACCCTGGTTAGAGACGTAAAGCCTCCCAGATGAATCAACCGTCAAGCCAAAAGGGCCATTGAGTCCATCCGCTATTTTCCCGATTAGGGGAATGCCGGTTTTTCCCAGGTCATAAATATAAACTACACTATTTGCTGTATCGGAAACGTACAGCCACGGGTGATGGAAGTTCGCCTTCGCACTCATCCACGACTTGCCATGACTCGGAGAAGTCGCGTCTGTCATCGCGCTGGTTGGTGCGACCTGCGACTGGCCGCCGCATCCAGCGAACACGAAAACGACCGCCGTCGTTAATGCGGCAAGACGCCCGATGCGCGAAAGCTTCATTTTTTGCCCCTCCTGAAGACCTAACGGTTCGACAGACTTGCCGGTTCCCCGGCCTCAGGGCACGAAAAAGGGGGCGCGCGCACGGTGCGGGTCCGAGCTAAGTCGGCGATACCTTCGGCGGCCGTGACTATCATCGTCCCGAGGTACATTTGCCAGCGGCTCACTATTTTGTCGTGCTTCGACTGCGCGGGGCGTTCGCTCTCGAACCTGCCTACATCGGCGACGGTTGTTCGCATTATGGCGACCCAGTTCCCAAGCAGGTCTGTCAAGTCTGCGAGTAGCGACTCAAACGTTAGGTGTTCACCCGATTCGCAGTCCATTAGAGCCGGATTCGGTAGACGCGAATTTTATCTCCATCGGCGAATGCACGAAGGTAGACCTGCGGGACGGGGCCTTGCTTTCGAGTTTCGATACGTCAGGGAACTAGGTGCGCTATAATGTCTGGCATTCGACAAGGAGGACGCCGGTGGAGAGCGACGCGGTTTCTGGTTTTAAACGCATGATTGAAAAACAAACCAAGCCAATCGGGTACGCCGGAGTACTAAGCGCGCTTAGGTCTATTCCGTGGGACCTTGCAAAGGAGGTCACGCCCATCGAGCCCCGCGCTTTCAAGCATTTAGCGTTTTTCCCAGGTCGCAAGGGCTATAGCGGTACCGACTTCCCGGTTCACGGCGTCATGCTCGTCGGGAACAACTACGACAACCTCGACGGCTGGAATAAAGAGAAGGACGAAGAGAGTGCGTCGCCGACCTGGAAACGCCTGAGAGCCATAACATTCCCCGTATCGAAGGTTCCGTGCGAACGCTTTTGGTTTACGAACTACTGTCACGGGGTCATGCGCAGTAAACACTCGCGCTACGAGTTCCCTCCGCGCATTCGAACGCTTCTGGAGTTCCGGCGAGTGTTTGAGGAGTGCGTCGTCGCTACGCAACCCAAAGTAATCGTCTCCCTCGGCGGGTTTGCGCGACACTATCTCAAGTTCGAACGCGGCGAGGCAAAGCCGCAGACAATCATGGGACATGAGACTCTGGTACTCGCTGCCTACCATCCGGCGGCAGGCGGAACATTAGATAAGTTCAAAGAGGACGCGGCGCGCATAGGCCGAGCGTACTTTGGCGACGCAGCATGGGAGGCCATGTGAAAATCGGCGGTAGCCGCCGTGCTATAATCGCGGCGTGACTGCGGAACCTCGGCCGGAGCCCAAAAGTAAGTCTCCGAAGGGCTGCATGGCGTGGCTTATCGCACTTGGCGTTATCGTCATCGTCGTGCTCGCTATTTACGGATATGACAGCGCGCAGGGTCCTAGCCTAAACGATGTAAGCCGGTACGCGCAGCGGTGCCATGACCTGCTCTATGCCGACGCTGCGGCGACTTCGTTCCTCATGCGCGCCGACGAGCACACTCCCGAAGAGTCGTATGAGGTTGCCGATAGGATGGCAGACGACGCCGGGGACGCTGCTTCTGCGATTGACGCGCCGAGCGAGTTCTCCGACTCAGGCGCTGCCTTCGAGAAATATGCGGACCACCTTCACGACTCATATCGAAAGATTGCGGACCTTCTCAATGACCCTACACTCGAACACAGCGTGAGTATGACGAAAGCCGCGACCGAGAGCACCGTCTATCTCAAGGAGGCTGTCTCCGCGTTCAAGCGCGACTTGGCGAACTCGCACTTCAGCAAGAGAGAAAAGCAACGCATTCTTAACCGGCTTATGTAAATGGCGAGCGATAAAGACCGATTAGACCGAGCAGTTCAGGTCGCCACACTTTTCATCGCACTCGCGACCCTTGTAGGAGCCGCCGGTGCGGTCTGGGCCGCTTGGGCAGCGTCGGGAGCTTGGAAAGAAGCTCAGAAGCAGGTCAGTATAGCTAGCACGGCTGCCAGTGACGAAAGGCGCGCCACGCTAGTTGAAACCTCGGCTCCGCTTGTTATTCAGTGTCCCTTCGCGACTGCGCGAGGAACGGCAGACGGAGTTTGGACATTCTATGCCAACGGCACAAGCGGCTTCATTGACTCCCCTCAGCCGTTCGTTTCCTCAGGTGCAACCGCTGCGCTTTGCAGAATAACGAACTATGGCCGGGTGCCTGCGTTGCTCGTTACATTGCATTTCGCGTATTACCGAACGAGCGTTGGAATCTGCAACCTCGTTAATGCGAGCGCCTTTTACGGTCACGATACGGAGAAGAAGCTATTCAGTACAAAGGACCTGCCGATTTTGGGAATCCCAGCGGGCGGAACGTACATGGTTGGGCTACGCGCCGTTACGCGCGACTTTATATTCGTCAACCTGCCGGACACCGCTTCGTATCAGACTCCTGCGGAATCCAAGCCAACGGAAAAGGCTATGCTTCGGTTCGGAGAGGCGGGTATTACCCTGGAAAGTCACAGGGAAAACCCGACCTGCTTTCGGCACTCTCGACGCTAGTCGGGGTCGGCCGGGTTTTGGTCACGACGTTGGCTTTGGCCTAACCAGAAACCACGCTATACCCGCGATTGTGACTATGACCGCTTCGCGCATCCATGCGCGGTCGTAAATCGGTGAAAGGGCTTCGTTGCGTTCCGCGAGAGCGGCCTTATAATCTGCGAGCCGGTCGGCCATGCTGCCGCCCATGAGTAAATCGACCGGGTTGGTTTGCGCGGGTACTGCAGTTGACGTGGGCGTGGGTAGTGGCCCCGGCCCAGGTCCCATTCTATCGAGGCGCTCCCTCACGGCAAAGAAGTTTGCGAGCGAAGCACCAACCAAGAATATCAGAATGGCGATACGGAATGGATGCATGACGCTAGTCTACCGGACCTCAGGTACTGGTTCGATTTTCACAATGTCCGTAGCGTTGAGAGTTGGCACTGCCTCTGTTTTACCGGGGACAACAGGGCCACTCCTAAACGGATAGACACCTCTGCCAGTGTCTGCGACTAGTGTACCGCGCACTCGCTCCTCACCAATAAGCGTGATTATGGCCTCTATGCCAATCCACGGCGCAATCTCTTCGGTAGTCACGCCCGCGATTGTATCACGGCCGGTTTTGCTCACGGATTGCTCACGAACTACAGACCGGCTCGCGGGGGCACCGTTAAGTTAGGGCGACCTCAAGAAAACCGCCGTCTCGGGGCCGGAAGCCGCCAGAGTCGGGCCGCCAAAAGATGGCTCGCCGACGCTCAAGACTTGTTCACGGATTTGTTCACCGATTAGGTTTTGACACGTCACGATAGGTACCGCTAGTCCTACGTTTCGTGCTCAGGAGAGGGTTACGAATACCTCTTGAGGGGCCTGCAGCCGTTTAGCAAACCGCCGCCNNGCCGCTCGGCCATCTCTCCAGCACCACAAGTGCCTTATTTTACGCGCTTTTCGCGTATCGTTCCAGTCCGTTCTGTTAGACGAGAATGGACTTTGTCACCGTTTTGTCACGGGGACGCTGCTCCCTCCGCCCCAAGCAGGTTCCGCGCCAGGTTGTTCACGGCTGCCTGACCGACTCCCGGCACGGCATGGCAATAAGTAGAGAGGGTCAGTGAGGCGTTGCTGTGACCTAGCATTTCCGATACCTCTCGGATGCTGACACTATCAGCAAGAACCAAGGTTGCAAACGAATGGCGGAGGTCATGAAGCCGGAAGCCTTGGCAGCCCGCAGTCCGCGCGAGCTTGCCGAACTTCACGGAGAAGCTGTCGGGCGGCCACGGGGCACCGTCAGGATTAGGGAACACGAGGTCCAAGTCAGTATACGCTTCGCTCGCCTCGGCCTTGACCGCGTCTTGCGCCTCCTTGTGTGCTCGCAGTAATGCCACGCACTCCGGCGCGAGACGAAGCACTCTGCGAGACGTTCGGGACTTCGGAGCCTTGAACGCAACGCCGTGGCCGCGCGTGTGTTCGAGCGCCTCAGCGACGAAGAGCGAACCTTGGTCGAGATTGACCCAGGCCCACTTCAGCGCGAGTAGTTCGCCCCGCCGCAGACCTGTGAGCGCAGCCAGCGTGACCGGAACCTCTAGTCGAGTGTCTCGTGCGGCTTCTATTAAGGTACGGACCTTCTCGGGAGTTATTGAGGTGCTCACCCTGCGTTCGACCCTAGGGGCTTTGAGTCGGCTTGCCACGTTCTCGCTGAGGTCTTTCGTGACTTTCACGCCGTAGTTCAGGGCCGTATGTAGCGCCCTGTGAACATGCAGGGCCGTCTGCGGCGAGAGCCCTTCTGCTCTAACCGCTTGGTAGATTCGAGTTAGATGCTGCGGCGTGAGTTTAGCGAGTTGCAGAGTCCCTACGCGCGGGATTACATGCTGCTTCACGAGGCCCGTGTAGCGGACGTGCGTGTTCGTAGCCAAGTCGTATTTGATAGCTTCGAGCCAATCCGTTAGGAATCGTTCGACGGTTAAGTCTCGGCGTTCCCTAACCCAGGTGCCTTTGTCAACCTTGCGAAGGATTTCGCGCTTGCGGGCCAGGGCGTGATTCTTCGGCATTGAGCCGATTCGAACACGCTCCTGCTGGCGTTTAGCGCCGCGCTCTCTTGGATTATCGAAAACGAGATACCAGACGCGGCCGCCGCGCTTGCCGCGTAGTTCGACTAAGTGTCCTTCCATTCTATGATTCGCCTCCTGGAAGGCTGAAGGCGGCGGTTGCGGGCTTATCTTGCGGCTTCAGGCCAAAGGCCTGCTGAAGGGCGCTCTTTGCGATTCGGATTCGGCGCTCGCCGAAGTTATGGGCGGGAAGGAAGCCGAGACGAATCGCTTCGTAAGCCGCGTTTCGCGGGATTCGAACGAGGGCAGCGGCTTCTTCAACGGTTAGAACGCTAGGTGCGGTTTCCCACGTCAGCGGGACACTAACTTTCTTCAAGTGACTTGTACCTTATCGCGCAACCGGGCGACGACGGCCCTACAACCTGTGCAGGGTTCTTCTGGTTGGGGTCTGGCTCGTCTGCCTAGACGAGCTTCTTCAATCGTTCAACGAAACCGGGGAAGCGGGGTGCGCGTCAGACTGCCTCCATTGCTCTTGCCTTAGCTCGTCGTGCGTGGCCTCCGATGCGGCCTGACGTTACGCTTTGACCGCGAGCTTGGTGTTGACATGAGTGTCGCTACGCGGCCTTCTTTGCTTGTCGTTTCCGCCGCGCTCTGGTTACGCCCTGATGGCAAGACCGACACCGTAAGCGACACTTCCTAAGCTCAAGCGCGACCGCTCGGTTCGAGCGCATAGCTCCGTTGGCGATGTTGAACCGCTTCGCTCCAAATCGTTTCACAAGGTCCGGTGAATGGTCGAAGTCGAGCAAGTGTCGTAGACGCGGCGGATACTTCTTCCCGCACGTTACGCAACCGCTCACCTTCAGACGGGTCAACCGCTTCTTCCATTGCGCGTAGCGAGCGGCGTCGTAGTCTGTAACGAATATTTGTTTCGCGGAATTGGTGTCGCCCATGTTCTGGCCGTTTCCAAGTATAAGCCCAAATCCGGCGTTCGCTGAGTAATTTATGAAGCACTGCAAGATGCTGCAGTCTAATGCCTGCTCAAACCAAACAGCAATCGGACAATCGGCAAAGGTACAGCGAACGATTCGGAAATTCTCAACTCCGGCCAGCACCGTATGGATTGCAGCCCACTGTGGTATCGGTATGGTATCGCTTGTGGTTATCGCAGGGTAGTGAAACAGCAAATCCTCGAAGGTCATGCCGCCGATGTTCGTCCCCTCCCCGGTACCGCTAGTCTCAACAGAGAACATGTCTCCCGGCAAGAAGTCGGGGTCGTCCGGAGGAATGAAATAGGTAAGCTTCGCATTGCCCGTTCCCAAAAACCGGAGCGGCCAGTTGATAGTTATCGGTATCGCTGCTGTGCCGTCGCCGGGAGCTTGTATCAGATATTCACCGCCTGCGTCTTCACCTGTGCCTCCCTGAGTCGCAGGCCCACTGTGGCCGGGAAAGACGATTAGGGCTCCGTAGTATGGTCCAGATTGGTCGTTACTAGCCTGCGCGAGGTTGATTATCGCCTGAAGTGCTTGGCGGTTTTGCACGGCAAACTGCCCCACTGGAGAGCCCTGGCCAGGGACCATCCCAACGAACACCCCCGGTGAAATCTCATACCAGGGGTCCAAGACATTGAAAATCGCGGGTTGTGACCACATTATGGACATTGCTTGACCCTCTCTCGTCGAGCGCTGCAGGAGTTAATCGTTCTTGTTTGCTACGCTGAGCGTTGCGCCATAAAACCCGATGTTTTTCTTGGAGTAGCCCGCGAAGCGCGTCACTTTTTTTGACGGCTTTCCGCCCTCGGGATATTTCCAAATACCGATATTTCTGGCGTACCCATGGAGGCTGCTATACGGAACGATTATCGCGTCCTTGTAAATCCACGACTGACTAGGAAATCGGCGGATGCCTTGAAGTGTTGTCGTCCCCACGACAGTCGCTTGTGAGCCGTACACCTCCAACTGAGAGACTATGACGGGAGGAAAACCACCGGATTCGTAGGTGATGTACTTGCCGTCCCACTGTACCTGACCGGGTTCTCCGACACTTTGACTTATGGATACCGCAATAAACGTATTGCCACCCTTTGGCAGCTCTGCAAGACCGGGTTGCAGTCCTGAAGCCAATCCATCGACGAAAAGATTTCCGGCGTTGTCGTAGCCGCAGAAGGTTGCGTTCAAGCCCGATTCGTAGGTGACCGGCTCGCCCGAGCCTGGCTTGAACACCGCGACGAGCGAGCCTTCGTAGACGACGGCAAGACTGCCGGTGACGGGGTCTACCGAACAACCTCCCGCGCTGTCCTCAGGTACAGCAAATGTCGCGATTGGAGTCGTTCCGGCATGGGCAAATTCGGCCACTTCATCGTTATTTGCGATGTATACATTGCCATTGGCATCAGAGCAGTCGGCGCTGAAGTACGCGCCGCCGTCGTAGCCGGTTATTGCTCCGACGACCTTGCCACCAGGGTACGAGAGAATGCAAGTGCCTCCGCAACCGCCCACGGCATAAATCAAGTCCTCACTCTTTGCTTCCAGCAACATCCAAGACTTGCCCGACGCTTGATGCGCCCGGCTCTGCGTTGTCGCGCCCAGCGGCACGGCGCTCGTCGTCCCTGCGCCTCCGCATCCGGTGAACGCCAAAGTGACCGTGGTCATCAATGTGACCAAACGGCCCATGTCTGAAAATTTCATCCCTCAGCCCTCTGAAGACCTAACGATTCGACAGGCGCGT
>PMHJ01000030.1 GCA_003158175.1 Candidatus Cybelea septentrionalis | reverse complement strand
GGCGAGATCATGCAAAGGTCCCCGATCCAACCACGCTCCGCGATCTTGGTTGCCGCGAGATCTATGCCGGCCTGGATCTTCTCCGCGTTCAAGCCTGGCTGCAAAGCGGGATCGGTAAAATCCACCGTTTTCGGATCCTGACCGACAAAAAGTACGCGCGTCATGTGATCACCTCTCGAAGGCCGACGTCAGCGCGGTAACCGATGACGCTTTGCATTCAAAGCTCATATTCCATAAGGCCCTCGATAGTTCCGGTCGGGCCAGGCGGCCGAGGTCGGCGTGGATTATTCGGCGAGCGCAATGCGGTTCATCGCCGCGGCAACCCTCTCAGACATCGCCCCGCCGCCGTGCCCCGCATCATCGATGATCTGCAGTACACTGCCTTGCCAAGACTTGTGCAGTTTCCACGCTATCTCAAGAGGGCTGCTGATATCGTAGCGCCCATGGAGGAGAACTCCAGGAATATCGTTGAGCACTGAGATGTTGCCAACGAGCTGATCCTCACTCAAGAACGCGGCATGCCTCCAGTAGTGCGTAACGAGACGCGTGAAGAGCAATCGAAATTCTGGGTCCTCAAAGCGGCGGCTTGGGGCGTAGCCGGGAGTCAACGAAACATGAGTATCTTCCCATGTGCACCATTCACGAGCGGCTCGCTCCCGTACCGCAGCGTCCGGGTCAAAAACCAGCGCGGCGTAACTATCTACCAGATCTAACCCCCGCTTTCGATTATAAGAGCCAACTGAAGCAAATCGCTCCCATTCGTCGGGGAAAAAGCGTCCCATCTCGTGCGTTATCCATTGGACCTCGCGACGCGACGTCGCAGTCACGCATGCTAAGACCATCGCCGCCACACGACCTGGAAACGCCTGGGCGTAGGCTAGCCCCAGCGTAGTTCCCCAGGAACCGCCGAGGACGGTCCAACGATCTATCCTAAGATGTTCGCGCAAACGCTCCAAATCGTCAATGAGATGAGCGGTCGTATTGACTTTGAGATCGCCCGCCTCCGCGACGTGCGGCCGACTGCGCCCGCACCCTCGTTGGTCGGTTAAAATGATTTTGTAGATCGATGGGTCAAAATACCGCCGGTTTTGTGGAACGCAGCCCGACCCGGGCCCACCATGAAGGTATACGGCGGGACGACCGTTAGGATTGCCGGAGCATTCCCAATAGATCTCCTGCGAATCGCCAACGGCGAGCATCCCGCTCTCGAAGGGCTCGATGTTCGGGAACATCCCCAGCTGTTCGGCGCAAAGGAGTCCCGATACTACGCCATTAGATGTAGTGCCGAAGTTTCGGCCAGAGAACGTTTAGCGGTTCCGTTATCCCCGCGCAGAGTGAGATCGGGATGTCTTGTTCGTACGAAATCACCCAAGGCGGGTTGAAGCGCGTGACGAGGCGTGCGCTGCGAAAGAGTCCCGGAAAATCCGTCCGTCCGCAGTCCCCGTTGACGTCGATCACCACGTTTCCGCTGTAGCCGCGCGTCCCCCAGAGCCAGTAGTTGTTGTGGCCTGAAAGCGCCGGCGGCAAGCCGTAACGGCCGCCGAAGAAATCGATCGCGCCTGCCTCGCCGTAATTGCTCGTGACGATGGCCGCTTGCGACCGCTGCGCCGGGGGCAGGCCGTCGTAAATCCTTGCAACCGTCGCGGCCAGCTCGGGCCAGCCGTGCATGTCCGCCCAATCTTCCGGCAGCGCTGACGTCCGGGAGCGTTCGGTGGCCATCGTCGATTTCGCGATATGTAAGGTGCGCGAAACGAAGCCGGAATAGTCGAGCATCGCCGGCTCGGAAAGCACGGGCAGCGAGAAAGGCAAGAAGAAGAGTCCCGCAGCGGCGACCGCTGCGATCAAGAGCGGCCGCAATACGATCGCGCGCCGCGTCGCGCGTTCGAATGCGACCCCGCCCGCCGCCATCAAAATCGGATAGACGTCGGCGGGATAATAGTGCTTCGCGTGTAGCGCGATCATCATCGCAATCAACAGCACGTAGGCGTAGCACAGAAAGCGTGCGGTTTTATTGAAGAACAGCCAGAACAACCCAACGATCCAAATCGGCGCAGCAAAGAGATTGGTCAGCAACAGTTGCTGAAAGAGAAAGAGGGCCGGTGGTGCGACGACGTTCTTGCCTTTTTGACCGTTGCGCAGCAACTCCCACATTGGAAAACCGTGCAGCGCTTGCCAGAGGAAGTTCGGCAATGCGATGGCGATTGCCACCGCCACGCCGCCGAGAAACCATCGTGAAAACAGAACGCGCCGCTGCGGCGTCAGCAACAATCCCGCGACCACCGCGAGCGCGAAGAAGATCACGCTGTACTTACTTTCGAGCACGACCCCAAGGCACGCGCCGGCGCCCAACCACCAGCGCGGGTCGGCGCCCTTGACGATTCGCAAGACGTAGAGCGCGGCGAGCGGCCATAGCCAGAGGCCCACCATATCGGGGCCGACCTTCGTTCCGAAATTCTCCAAGACGCCCGCTGCGAGGAACGCCACGGTCGCAAGCACGGCTGCGAACGTGCGGCCGCCAAGCTCGGCAACGAGCCGGCACGTCACGTAGACGCCGCCCGCCGCGAACGCAGCGGGGAGCGCGCGTAACAGCACGAGCGAATGTCCGAAGAGCTGCGAGCCTGCAGCTAGGAGTGGGACGAGCGGCGGCTGGTCGACGTAGCCCCACGCCGGGTGAAATCCGCAGATAATAAAATAGAGCTCGTCGCGGAAGAAGCCGTAATGCGGATTGGCGACGAGGTGCAGCACGAACGTCGCGAGCGCGGCGATCGTCGCCGTCCGATCGAGCCGTACGACGTTCATTTACGGCATTATTCGGTAGAGCTCGTGATAGTCATCGAGTTTTGCGTAATCTCGCGCACCGGCTAGGCCGGTCACATCGTGCGGATTGACGAGGACGAAGACGCGATGACGCACTGCCCAGCGGCGGTAGAGCGCGAGGCGCAGCTCGTTGTCCGAAACGATCGTGATCCCTCGAAGCGAACCGTCCACGTAGGCGCCGTAAGCGAGCGAAGTGGCATCCAGCCAGGGTGTGACGACGACGCTTGGCGCCGGCACCGTAAGACGGACGGCGTCGATCACCCAGCGCCCGCCTTCGCCCGGCACGCGATGGAAGAAAGCGCGCTGATTCGCAAAGGCCGTACCGGCGCCGATCGCAAGAAAGAGCACGAGCGCGATGCGCAGCAGCGGCACGGCAGCGGCCTCCTCCGGCAAGACCGCGCCGAATAATGGAACCGCCAACCACGACGCGAGGAGACGATAGCGGCCTACGTCACTCTCGTTCGGATAGACGATGGAGAAGAGCAACGCCGCGGTGCAGCTAACGCAGAGCACGAGCGTCGTGCGCCAGTTCCGTCGCCACGCCGCTGCGACCCCAGCCAAAACCACGAAGGTCGCAAACGTGCCGTACTGCGCTTGAGTATCCGTCACGAACGCCCACAGCGCATCACCGATGCGCAGCGGATTGAATGCTTGCGCGAAATAGCCCGGCGTGTGAAACTGGCTGCCGGTCAACTCCAATCCAAGACCGTGCAGCGTGCGCGGGTCGTTGTAGTTCCAGAAGATGCCGCCGTTGACGCCTTGGAGCCCGACCGTTGGATCCAGGCCGTGCGCAACGACGTACGCCGAGCGCAACGGCAAATATAGGTAAAGGGCCAATCCTCCCAGCATCAGCGCGGCCGAGAGGCCGGCGAGCCGCAACGACGGCTTGCGCGCGGCGACCAGCGTGCCGATCAGCAACCCCGGCAGCAGCCAGAGCGCGTTGGGGTGCGCGGCCATTGCGAGCCCGCAGAGCGTAAAGGCGCCGGCAAACCAGCGGGCCTCTCCGCTGCGCATCCATCGGAGGAAGGCGTAGATCGCGATCGCTTCGCACGCGACGGCGATATCCTGCGCTTCCGCGCGCGCTGCGTGCGCCCAGACGTCTTGTGTGAACGCAAACCAGAGCGTGGCAAGGAGCGCGACCCAGCGGCCTGCGCCGATCTCGCGCGCGACTGCGTACGCGGCCAGCGCCGTTATTGCGATTGCAACGCCGCTCATCGCATTCATGCGGAAGGCGATCGAACCGATTGCGACGAGGTGCGACCAAACGTATCCCACCAGCGTGTAGAGCGGAAATCCCGTCGGATGCGCGATGCCTAACATGTACGGGACACCCTGAAGCTCGGCCGTGTCCCACGAGCCCGGCTCGACCGACGCGCTGGCGATATACGCGGCCGCGGGAACTGCAAAAGCCGCGAAAGGCGGCAGAACCCTCAGCGTCGCCGCGAGCCGCGGCCGGTTCACGCCAGCGTAGGCAGCGGGAGTGACGGACGGGTCGAGAGATCGGGTCGCACCTCGTGGTATCCTGCCAGCGCGCCCTCCATGAGCGCGAGCGCGAGATCGAGCTGCGGATCCTTTCCGTCGCGAAAATCGTGCGGTGCGATGTCGACGTCGTAATCGGGATCGGCTCCGCGATTTTCGACGCTCCAGCCGACGTCGACGAACCAGAACGAAAACTCCGGCTGCGTCGTGAGCGTGCCGTCGACGAGGTGATGGTACGGGTCGATCCCGATGACCCCGCCCCACGTGCGTTTGCCCACCAGCGGCCCGAGCTTGTAGAGCTTGAAACAGTGGCTAAAGATGTCGCCGTCGGAGCCTGCGAACTGGTTGGTCAGCGCGACCATCGGGCCGTTCACCGATTCTGGCGGATAGGGCTGTGGCGCCCCGTAACGCGGGATATCGTACCCCACGCGTTTACGGGCGAGCTTCTCGAGCAGCAACGGCGAAACGTGGCCGCCGCGATTGTAGCGCACGTCCACGATCAAGCCTTTTCGATCGAACTCGCTCAAATAGCCACGATGAAACTCGGAGAATCCCCATGGCCCCATGTCGGGAATGTGAAGGTAGCCGACGCGTTCGCCGGTTCGTTCGTGAACGAGCCGCCGGTTCTCATCCACCCACGCGCGATAGCGCAGGGCGGCTTCGCTCGCGAGCGCCTTGACGAGCACCGTCCGTTCCTCGCCTTTGCGCGAACGCAGAGTCACGGAAGTCTCGCGACCGGATGCATTAACGAGCAACTGGCCCGGAGTAACGTCGCGTGACAAGCGCTTTGCACCGATCGCGACGATGCAATCCCCTTCGCGAACGTCCAAACCCGGCTCTGCGAGGGGCGAATCGTGCTCGCGATTCCACGAGTCGCCGCGATAGATTCGCTCGGTGCAGTAGCCGCCTCGATCCTCGTCCCAGCGCAGGTCCGCTCCCAAGAAGCCGCGTTGATATTGTGGCGGCTCGCGGTAGTCGCCGCCCCATTCGTAAGCGTGCGACGTACCGAGCTCGCCCTGCATCTCCCAAATGAGGTCCGAGAGCTCGGTGCGCGTGCGCACGCGCGGTAGCACGGCGGCATAACGATCGAAGACCCGATCCCAGTCGATGTCGCTCATATCCTCGACCCAGAACTGTTCGGTCTGCAGTCGCCACGCTTCGCGATACATCTGCGCCCATTCGTCGCGCGGAACGATTTCGACGTTGGCACGATCGACGTCGATCCAGCCGCTTCTGCGTCCCGGCTCGGCAGCCGGCTTCTGCTCTTCACCTTCTTCGGGCAAGTCGCCGAGCGCGTCGATCGCTCGCAACCGATCGTTGGAGCGATAAATCAGCGTTCGCCCATCGGCGCCCAGCTGAATCTCGTCGACTTCGTTGGCCATCGTCGCGTGGCGCTGGTGCTCGAAGTCGTAGGCCAGGAGCGTTCCGTGCTCGTCCTTGTCCAGGTCCTCTCGCCGAGTCGGTTTAATTCCCTTAACGGGAAAAAGCGTGAAGAGCACGCGTTGCGGAGCCGCGACGATCTGTTGGTAATCCCCTTCGTCGACCGGAAATCCAAGCACGCGCCCTTGAATCCCGTCGAAGTCGATCTCCACGTCGGAGGTCTTCTGAGGTTTTCCGTTCTTTGCGCGTCCGTGATCGTGATCGCGATCGTGATGAATCGGCTTTGGCTTCGGCACGAACGGCGACGGCACGTCGTTGCGCAGCGTTACGACGAACGGCCGGCTCGCCTGAGGGAAGCTCAGGTCGAACTGCAGCGCATCGTAGACCGGATTGAAATCGCGCGTCGAGATGAAATAGAGATACGAGCCGTCCGGATCCCAGACCGGCGACTGATCCGCCCGCAGCGGTGACGTAACGTCGTGGATCTTCCCCGAGCGAACTTTCACGATGCGAATGATCGACGTGCCCTGCGCCGGCGACCAAACGTAGGCTAAGTACCGGCCGTCGGGCGAGAAGGCCAGGCCTTCGATACGATGAGACGGGCAGGTATCCAGTACCCTAACCTTTCCGTCCTCGAGATCCGCGACGCACAGCTCGTGCCGGTGATTCGCAAAGGCGACGATGTCGTCGGTCGGCGAGCAGACCATGTCGGTTACGCGGCCGATGTCGCCGCTCGTGACCAAGCGCGGTTCGGTGGACGCATCGGCGGGGTACAGTGCGATCTGTTCGTAGCCGTTGATGTCGGTAACCGAAGCCAGGCGCTCGCCGTCGTGCAGCCACCGTGTCAGGCGACTGCGCGCTTTGCTCCCCACACCGTGGCGAATGACGGCCCCTTCGAAGAACGGCATCGTGAAAGACTGTCCGCGTGCATCGAAGGCCACTTGCGTCCCTTCGGGATTGGGCCTGAACTGCTCGAGCGATTCCGACGCATTCTCGAAGCGGCGCGCGAGCTGCGGAGCCGTGGAATGCGTTTCGATCTCAATCCGCGAGACACTCTCGCTTTCGATATCGTACAGCTTGATATCGCCGCCGGCGGCATAGACGACGCGCCGGCCATCGGTAGCTGGAAAGCGCGCGTAGTACTCGCTCTCGTTGGTATGACGCCGTACGTCGCTTCCATCGAGCGCGCACGAATAGATGTTGCCGATGCCTTCGTGATCGGCCAAGAAATAGATGCGATCGCCGATCCACATCGGCCAGCAGGGATTTCCGTCGGGTAACGGCAGGCGCGCGAACTGATCGGAGTCCTGCGTTTGCACCCAGATCTCGCCCGCCGTGCCGCCGCGATATCGCTTCCAGCGCGCGGGATCGGCCGCATTGCGTCCGATGGCGAGCCGTCCGTCCGGACCGTATGAGACGACCCGCCCGTGACCGAGGCCGAACTCGCGGGGATCGCCGCCGTCGCGCGCGATTCGAAAAGGCCGAGTCTCACCTTCGTACCACGTCGTCGGATTGCCGACGAAGAATATCTCCGTTCCATCATTGCTCCACCCGATGGTTGAGAGCATCGTGGCTCCGAGGAAGGTCAGGCGGCGAGGTTCGCCGCCGCGCGCCGGCATCACGTACAACTCGGGATTTCCTTCGTCCGTCGAAACGAACGCAATCCACTCGCCGTCAGGCGAAATGCGAGGAAACGAACAAGTGCCAAAACTCACCGTGAGCCGAACGGCGTCACCGCCCTGCGCCGAGACGCTCCACAAGTCGTCCTCGCAGACGCAAACTATGCGGTCGCCTGCTATCGACGGATAGCGGTAGTAGCCTTGATTCATAAGGAGAAGCTTGGCGACAGGCTATCAGGCTCCCCTTATTTTGGGGCATGCGGCATGGCGCCGCCGGTCACGTGCAAGAGCCGGCCGAGCGTAGCGTTCAGCTCGGCCGCATTTTCAATTTGCACGAGCATGGGGACCAGGGTTGGCGTGCGCGAGCGGCGTTCGAAGGGTTCGATCGGTCCATTCCATGCAAACTGGGTCGCCGAATCGCCCGCTAAGCTGCGGAAGAGGAGTTCGGCGCCTAGCGCGTTCGCCCAACCGAATTCGGGACGCGTGTAGCGCCAATAACCGTTGGGATAAAAACTTTCGTGAATCAGCCCGTCTTCGCCGTCGGTTTCGGCAAGCGTCGTGATCGCGGCCGCCACCTCCGCCGAAGAAGTTGCCGTGAGAGCGCGACCGATAATACCCAGCGGCCACACGTATCCGTATGGCGTGTGCGGGCTTCCGAGCCCCTCTGCGTACCGTCCCGAGAAGAAGAACGGATTGTCCTTGCTGAGTGTAAACCTGCGCGTGGCCAAATAGGTAGGATCGAATGCCGAGCACCAATCGATGTACGGCAACGTTGTCAGATTCGGAATGTTGGCGTCGTCCATGAGGTTATAGCGCCCATAGCCGTCGGTTTCATAGGCGTACATCCAAGCGTGACGGCGCATGTCAAAGTAGCGCCCGTACCGCTCGACGCCGATTTGGACGCGCGCTCCCAGCGCCCCAGCTTGATTGGCAAGCGTCGCATCGCCATAGCCGTCGAGTGCGAGCCGCACGACGTCGCGTAGCGCGACCACGGCCATCGCGTTTTGCGGAATGTTGAAACGGTATTGCACCGGGTCGTCCGACGGACGGAAGCCGCCCCAAATCATGCCGGTGCCGGCGGCGTACGCGTCATTGGTATAAACGCGATAGGGATAGCGATACCGGCTGCAGGTTCGGTGTCGTTCTTCGCAACGGTAGGTGGAGACGATGGTTTGCAGAGCGCGGTGTAAGTCGGGCGTGAAAACGGTCCGATCCGCAGTCAAGTGCCAGTAGATCCAAGCGAGAATCACAGGCCACGCCGGCGAGTCCACCTCCCATTTGCGCTCCCAGACGTGATAGTCGGCGTCGAGCGCGTTGGCATAGGGATCGGTCAGAACGTTGCGCGCGTTCCGCTCGATGACTCCCGCGAACCGGGCGCGCAGTGCCGGGTAGGCGGCTTGATAGCGAATGTAGGGGATCGTCTGAGCGGACGAGTCGCGCAGCCACATCGCCGGAATGTCCCCGGTCTGCACGTATGTCGTCGCGTCGTCCTCGAGGAAGAAGTCGTGAAGCAGCGTGTGAAAGAGCTGCGCGGTCTCAATGTCGCGCACGCGCCGGCCGGTCATCGGAACGACGAGCGTCTGCCCGGCGATCCGGTCGGGGAGTAGATAGGACAGGGCGGCGATCGCGCAGAGGATTGCGAGTGACCGTGCAACGAGCGACCGCACTATAGAGTCGATGGCTTCGCGCCAGGAAGGTCCGTTCTTGCCGGGAGCCGCAAACAAGGCTTCGACGGTGACGGACGACGCATTGTTGCGCGATTTCGAAATGCACAAGCCGCGCGCGCTCGCGCGGGCGATTTCGTGCGCGGAATCGGGCCGCGGTAGCGATCTCGTCCGTGCTCTCTATTCGAAAACGGGGCGCGCCGTTACGATCGGACTTACCGGGCCTCCCGGCGTCGGGAAATCGACGCTCGCGTCGGCGCTCGTGCGCAAAGCGCGCGGACTAGGTAAGAGCGTCGGCGTGATCTCCGTCGATCCGAGCTCGCCATTCTCGCACGGGGCGCTGCTCGGCGATCGCATTCGTCTCGCGGAGCACTTCACCGACGAAGCGGTCTTTATTCGCTCAATGGCGAGCCGCGGTCACCTTGGCGGGCTGGCCGGCGCTACCGCCGACGCGGTCTCATTGATGGACGCCTTCGGTTTCGACGTCATTTTGATCGAAACGGTCGGGGTCGGTCAGAGCGAGATTGCGATTGCCGAGCTCGCGCAAACGACGCTCGTCGCGTTGCAGCCAGGGAGCGGCGATTCTATTCAGGTGCTCAAGGCAGGCATCATGGAGATCGCCGACGTGTTTGTCGTCAACAAAGCCGATCATCCGATGGCGAATCAGCTCCGCCGCGAGATTCGCTCGGCGATGGAGATGCTGCAGTGGAACGGTTGGATTCCCGAGCTCGTCGCGACGCAGGCACTTGCCGGTGAGGGAATCGACCAACTCTGGGATGCGATCGAACGGCATATGGCCTACCTCAACGAGACCGGCGAGATCGAGGGGCGCCGCCGGGATGCCTTCATGCACCGGGTGCGGCAATTGGCGTTAGGACGCATAGCGCAGCGCCTCGACCATCTGCTCGAAAGTGAAAGCTGCGCGGGCAGCGATCCGTACCAGGCGGCCGAGCGCGTCATCTCTGAGCTCGGGTCCAAGCTGCATCATCCTTCGACAGGCTCAGGATGACACACCTCAGCGCCTGCGCGAAGCGCAGTCCTGAGCGAGGTGCGAAGCGCCAAGTCGAAGGGTCAGGATGACACTGGGCCCAGCTCGCTTGGGGAGAATCTGGCGTTTGCGTCGAAAAGCCCGGCTTCTATGCCCTTCGACAAGCTCAGGATGACAACAACAGTGGATCGGCCCAGTGGGTTGGGCGCGCAGCCTACTCCTGCATTCGAGGAGCAGCGGCGGCGCTGGGAAGCGGCGTCGGCAAAAGGGCGATCGCGAAAGGATCCGGGCTCGGGAGCGGTCGACCGCACGATCTCCGACGTTCCGCTAAAAGTCATCTATGCTCCGCAAGACGTGGCCGGCCTCGACCTTGCCGAAGATCTCGCGTGGCCCGGCGAGTTCCCGTACACGCGCGGCATCCACCCCAACGGCTATCGAGACCGTCTCTGGACGATGCGTCAGTTTGCCGGATTTGGTACGGCCGCCCAAACCAACGAGCGCTATCACTTTTTGCTCGAGCACGGCCAGCACGGCCTCTCGGTCGCCTTCGATATGCCGACGTTGATGGGTTACGACTCCGATGCGCCGCAATCGCGGGGCGAAGTCGGAAAGTGCGGCGTCGCGATCGACTCGCTCGCCGACATGGAGGTGCTCTTCGACGGCATCGATATGGGCGACATCACGACTTCGATGACGATCAACGGCCCTGCCTGCATCGCATTGGCGCAATACATCGCCGCTGCCGAGAAGAAGGGAATACCGCGCGCGAAGCTGGGCGGAACGCTCCAAGCCGATATTCTCAAAGAGTATATCGCGCAGAAAGAGTGGATCTTTCCGCCGCGTCCGCACATGCGCATCATCGTGGACATGATCGAGTTCTGCACGCGCGAAATGCCGAAGTGGAATACGATCTCGATCTCGGGCTATCACATTCGCGAGGCGGGCTCGACCGCGGCACAGGAGCTGGCTTTTACGCTGGCCGACGGCTTTGCGTACGTGGAAGCCTGCGTGGCCGCGGGAATGGACGTCGATTCGTTTGCAGGGCGCCTTTCGTTCTTTTTCAACTCGCACATCGATTTCTTCGAGGAGATCGCCAAGTTCCGCGCCGCGCGCCGTATCTACGCGCGCCACATGCGGGAGAAGTACGGGGCGAAGGATCCGCGATCGTGGCAGCTGCGCTTTCATACCCAGACGGCCGGCTGCAGCGCGACCGCGCAGCAGCCCGAGAACAACATCGTGCGCGTCGCGTTCGAAGCGATGGCGGCCGTTCTCGGCGGCACGCAATCGCTGCACACCAACTCGATGGACGAAGTGATGGCGCTGCCGACGGAAAAATCGGTCGAGATCGCGCTTCGTACGCAGCAAGTCTTGGCCTACGAGACCAACGTGACCAACGTCGTCGACCCGTTAGGCGGCTCGTACTATGTCGAAGCGTTGACCGAGGAGATGGAGCTCCAAGCGGAGAGTTATTTCGCGCAGATCGCCGAGTACGGCGGCGTGATCGAAGCGATCGAAGCCGGATTCTTCCAGCGAGAGATCGCCGAGGCCAGCTATCGCTATCAACGCTCGATCGAGACGCGGGACCGTGTCATCGTCGGCGTAAATGCGTTCGTCAAGGAGGACGAGGCAGCGAATACCGACCTGCTCAAAATCACGGAGGAGACCGAGCGCGGACAGGCCGTCTCGGTACGGGATTTGCGCTCGAAACGCGACGGCGCCGCCGTGCAGCGCAGCCTCGAACGCCTGCAGGCCGCCTGCCGCGATCCGAAGGACAACCTGATGCCGCACTTGATCGATTGCGCCAACGCTTACGCTACCGAGGGCGAGATGGTCGAGGCGATGGCGAGCGTTTACGGGCGCTATACGGAGCGAGCGGTGCTATGACGGAGGGAGAGATGCGCGATAACAATCTCGAGGTCTACCGGGTGCGACGCACGCTCGCGCAGGTGAAGCAAAAGCTCGAGGAGGCGCTCCACTTGAGCCGGCGTCAGGATGAGATGCGAGATGAACGAACGACCGCTGCGCGTCGTCATCGCTAAAGCCGGCCTCGACGGTCACGACCGCGGAGCGAAGGTCATTGCGCGAGCATTGCGCGACGCCGGCATGGAGGTCATCTACACCGGACTCTTTCAGGCGCCCGAGCAGATCGTGCAGACGGCCGTGCAAGAGGACGCAGACGGTATCGGCCTCTCGATCCTCTCCGGCGCGCACATGACGCTCTTTCCGCTCGTCGTCGAGCAGCTGCGAGCGCAAGAGGCGGGGGATATCGTCTTTTTCGGCGGTGGAACGATCCCGCCCGAAGACGCCAAGCGGCTCAAGGATCTCGGCGTGCGCGAGATTTTTACGCCCGGCGCGCCGCTGCAAACGATCGTGGACTTCGTAAGGCGCGAGTGCGGTAAGCGAAGAACGCCGGAGCCGGCGGCTTAACACGTTTTGAATCTGACGCGAGTCCGCACGCGCGTTGCGCCGTCTCCGACCGGCGATCCGCACGTCGGTACGGCGTACGTCGCGCTGGTTAACTACTGCTTTGCGCGCCAGCACGGCGGCGAGTTCGTCCTGCGAATCGAGGATACCGACGCGGCGCGCAGCACGGCCGAGAGCGAACGCGTCATCCTCGCCGCCCTGCATTGGTGCGGCCTAACATGGGATGAAGGCCCCGACGTCGGTGGACCCTTCGGCCCATATCGCCAGAGCGAGCGCTCGAGCATCTACGCCTCGTACGCGGCGAAGCTCCTGGCCTCAGGGGATGCCTTTAAGTGTTTCTGTACGCCGGAGCGCCTGGAAGAGATGCGCGTCGCGCAACGCGCGGCCGGCAAGCCGCCGCGCTATGACGGCCAGTGCCTGACATATTCGGCGCAAGAGATCGCGCGGCGCGAAGCGGCGGGCGAGCCGTACGTCGTGCGCTTGCGCGTTCCGGACGAAGGCGTCTGCGTCGTCAACGATTTGCGACGGGGGCCGATCGAGTTCGAGTACACCAGCGTCGACATGCAAGTCTTGATCAAATCGGACGGCATGCCGACCTATCATCTCGCCAACGTCGTCGACGATCATTTGATGGAGATCACGCACGTCTTTCGCGGCGAAGAATGGGTCTCCAGTGCCCCCAAACACCTGCTGCTCTACTCATATTTCGGCTGGCAACCGCCCGAACTGCTCCATCTGCCGCTGCTGCGCAATCCCGATAAGAGCAAGTTGAGCAAACGCAAGAATCCCACGGGAATACTCTTCTTTCGGGCGATGGGCTATCTCCCCGAGGCGCTGGTTAACTTCTTGGCGCTGCTCGCAGACCCGGCGCGAGACGGCGAGGACGAAATGCTCGATCTGCCCGCGATCGTGCGGCGCTTCGATCCCCAGCACGTGCCGATCGGGGGCCCCGTCTTCGACTTGGCGAAACTCGATTGGCTCAACGGACGCTACATCCGCGAGCGCCTCGATCCCACCAGCTTCGTCCAGCGCGTGCAGGAATGGGCCGTTTCACCCGAGCGGTTGAAACGCGTGGCGCAGCTCGCAGCGCCGCGCATCGAACGTCTGAGCGATCTGGGCCCGTTGCTGGCCTTCCTTTTCTCGGGACGGCTCGCACTGACGACGCAGTCGTTTGAGAGCACGAAACTCGACGCGCTTTCAATTCGTCAGGCGCTCAGCTTGAGCGTGGCTGAGTTCGATAAGCTCGCGGCATGGAACGCCGTTGAGATCGAGCGGGTGATCGGACGCATCGCCGCTGCTCTCGACAAAAAAGCGCGCGACGTCGCGCGTCCCTTCTACGTCGCCATCACCGGCAGTCCCACCTCGATCCCGCTGTACGATTCGATGCAATTGCTCGGACGGGATCTGGTTCGCGAGCGGCTGCGCAACGCGATCGACCTTTTGGGCGCTCCCAGCAAGCGCGAGCTGCAAGAGTGGGAGGCGCTCCTGGCGCGCCACGAGGTAGCGGTGTGATCCGAGCGATCGTCTTGGCCGCCGGCAAAGGCACCCGCATGAAGAGCGCGCGCTCCAAGGTGCTGCACGAGATCTGCGGTCGCCCTATGCTTTGGTACGTCGTGCAGGCGCTTCGCCGCGCCGGCATCGGGGACATCGTCGTCGTCATCAACTCGGAGCTGCGCGTGGAGATCGAACGCTTCGATGTGGAGAGTGTCGTGCAAGAAGAACAGCTCGGCACGGGTCACGCGGTTCGGGTTGCGCTCGAGCACATCGAACCGAGATCGGGACGGATCGTCGTCGTCTGCGGCGACATGCCGCTGATCACCGGCGAGCTGTTGGCCGGAATGGCCGGTTCGCTCGATTCCGATGACGGCGTCGCCCCTGCGATGGCGCTGGTCACCGTCAAGATGCCCTTGCCTTCGAACTTTGGACGCATCGTGCGCAGCGGACGGCGCGTGGAACGGATCGTAGAGGTGCGCGACGCCACACCCGAGCAGCTCGCAATCGACGAGATGAATGCGGGAATCTATGCCTTCGACGAAGTCGCGCTGCGCGATGCCGTCGCGCGGCTGGGTACCGATAACGCCCAAGGAGAGTATTATCTCACGGATACCGTCGCGGAGTTCGTGCGCGCTGGAAGAGGCGTCCGCCCCGTGCTCGCGACCGACCACCTTCAAGTTTTAGGCATCAACGACCGCATCGAACTCGCCCAGGCGCGCAAAGAGATGAACGCGCGCATGTGCGCCGCGCACATGCGCGACGGCGTTACGATCATCGATCCTGAGACGACGTATTTGGAGCCCGAGTTGGAAATCGGCGGCGATACCGTGCTCTATCCCAATACGACGATCGCGCGTCTTTCGAGCATCGGCAGCAACTGCGTGGTCGGACCCAACAGCCGTCTATCGAACGCGAAGCTCGGCGACCGGGTTACCGTTCGCGAGAGCGTCGTCACCGACACGACTATCGGTGACGACGTCTGGATCGGGCCGTTCGCGCACCTGCGTGGGGAGACTCTGCTGGGCGATAAAGTCCACGTTGGCAACTTCGTCGAGATCAAGAAATCGAATTTGGCCCGCCGCGTTAAGGTCAGCCACCTCTCCTACCTCGGCGATGCGACGATCGGCGAGGAGACGAACGTGGGAGCCGGAACGATTACCTGCAACTTCGACGGTGAACGGAAGCATCCAACGATTGTGGGACGCAACGTCGCGATCGGTTCGAATACGTCGCTCGTTGCGCCCGTCAGCGTCGGCGACGGCGCGTTGACGGGCGCCGGTTCCGTCGTCACGAAGGACGTGCCCAGCGGCGAGCGCGTCGCGGGCAATCCGGCTCGGCCCCTTCCAAGAAAGTAGCCGTGCGCATCCTCTGCGCCGTGCTCTTTACGGCCGTGCTGCTCCTGACATTCTCCGCCGCGCAAGCGGCGTCAATCGATCGGCCAAATGCGCTCGACCGTCGTGTGAACGCGCTCTCACAGAGCGCGCTGCTCCATCAGCCCGCGACGGTGCTCGTGGACCACGCCCGGCAAGCCGCGGCGTTGCGCCGCGCTCATTTGACGCTGCCCGGCTGGGTTCTAATTCAACTCTGCGAGGCGATTGCGCTCTTTTATCTGTGGAGCTCGGGGGGCGCCGCGAGGTTGCGCGATTGGCTGCACCGGCGTATTCGCTCCGATTGGATTCTGCGTTTTGCATTCGGTGCGGCGCTTGGGCTGGTCGCGCGCGCTGCAGCGTTTCTTCCGGCCTTCTATCTCTATCGAGTCGACAAGACGATGCAGCTCTCCGTCGAGCTAACGCGTTGGTGGGCGCTCTCCTGGGCGTTCCATACGTTGCTCGGAATGATCGTCGCGGGCCTCGTCGCCGCGATCGTTCTCGGGTGGGCGCAACGAACTCATCAATGGTACGCTTACACGATCCTCGCGATTCTTGCCGGCTGCGTCATTTGGACGTACGCGAGCCCGTACCTGACGCTTCTCGGACGGACGATCCATCCGCTGAACGGCCGCCTCGACGCGGAAATGCACGACGTGCTCGTGCGGGCCGGGTTCGGCGAGCTTCGCGTGCAAGTCGACGGCGTGCGTAATACGCCTATCGGCGAGGCTGCGGTCATTGGAGTCGGATCGTCGCGCCGGATTCTCTTGAGCGATACGCTGATCGCGGGAGATACGCCACCCGAAATCGCGTACGACGTGGCCGTCGAGCTCGGGCACGTCGTGCACCGCGACCTCCTCTCCATCGCGTTAATCGAGGGCGGCATCGTCATTCTCTTCTCCGCGCTCGCCGTCGTCTTGGCGGATCGCATCACGTTTCGCCGTGACGACGATCCGCTCTCGCGCCTTGCGATCGTTGCCGCGCTGTTGGCCGTCGTGTATATCGCGGCCGTTCCGGCTCGGAACGCGGCGCTGCGCTCTTACGATTTCTCGGCCGATCGATATGCGATAGCGCTGACCGGCGATCCGGCCGATGCGGTCCGGGCGCTCGTGCGGGACAGCGATCAGCGCATGGAAGAGGTCTGTCCCGAGCTAAGCGCGGTGCTCTTCCTTTACACCTCGCCGGGAACGGGAGCCCGCGTTGCCGCGATCAATCACGTGCCGTCGGGGTGTCCGTAGCAGCAGGCACCCACGTATTGACGAAGCGCATCGCCGCTTCGAGTCCCTCATCGATCCATAACGTTACGCCCTCGGCGGCCGCCGAAACGATCGCCGGAAGCGCTGCGCGCTCATCGTCGTTGAACTGACTGAGCACGTGGTCCACGCTGTCGAACTCGGGCCGCCCGAGGCCGACGCGAAGGCGCGGAAAATCCTCGCCGATCGTTGCGATGACCGAGCGCAGGCCGTTGTGCCCGCCGTGACCCCCACTCGGCCGCATCCGCAACTTTCCAAAGGGGAGATCCATATCGTCGCTGACGACTAGGACGCCAGCCGGCGGCGTTCGATACCATGCTGAAATCAGACGCACGGGTGTCCCACTGAGATTCATAAACGAGGTGGGCTTGACGAAGCCGATGCGACGCGCGGAATCGAAGGCTTGCTGCGCGGCGTCTTTCTTCTTCCAGGTCAGAATGCCGAAGCGGCGTGCCACCTCGTCGACCACCATGAAGCCCACGTTGTGACGAGTCGCCGCGTATTGCGGGCCCGGATTGCCGAGCCCGACGACGAGTCTCGGGGCGCCAGCCTCCGCCGGTTAGCCCGCCTCGGGCGTGGCGGGCTCGGCGCCAACGAGCTGTGGCTCCGCGGTCCCTTCGGCCGAAGCGGTCTCTTCCTCGTGGGTCCGCGGCGGTTCGATCGTCACGACGAGCGTCTCGGGCGGAGAGAGCAGCTTAAAGCCTGCCGGCAGCGCGATGTCGCCGGCGGTCACGTGGTCGTGAATGCCCAGCGCGGTTACGTCCACTTCCAGATGCTCGGGAATCTGATTCGCGGGCCCCTCGACTTCGATCTCGTGGGCGACCATGTCCATCACGGCGCCCATCTCCTTGACACCCACGGCAACGCCGACCGTCACGATTGCGAGTCGGGCGGTGATCGTTTCGTCGGCGGAGATGCGCTGAAGATCGGCATGGACGATGCGCCTCGTAACCGGGTGAGTCTGCACCTCGCGGACCAAGGCCGTCTGCGGCTTCTTCCCGCCGTCGGTCAGCGTGACGACGGCATTGCGCCCGGCACGGTGCAGCAGCTCCTTGAAGTCGTGCGCGTTCACGGCGATATGGTCGGGAACGGTACCGTGCCCAAAAACGACCGCCGGGATCTTCCCGGCGGCGCGCAAGGCTTGAGAATCGGTCGTTCCGAGTTTGGTGCGGTGTTCGATTGAGAGTTTCAACTCTTTGCTAGCCACGATATTCCTTTTCTAAAGGGCGGCAACGGCTTCGGGTACCGATGCCGGCGGCGTCAGGACGCCGTCGACGGTTTCGTCGCCTGCAAAGAGCTCCGAGACCGACCGATTGGTGACGATACGATTGATCGCGTCGGCAAAGACCTGCGCGATCGAAAGTTGTACGAATTTTGGGTGGTTGTCGCGATCCTCGAACGGAATGGTATTGGTAACGAGCACCTTTTCGATTTCCGCCTGCTCGAGCACCTCGACGGCATCGCCGGCGAAGATCCCGTGCGACGCGACGGTGTAAACCTTGGTCGCTCCCCGCGCCTTGATCGCCGCGGCCGCCTTGGCCAGCGTGCCGCCGGTCGAAATCATGTCGTCCACGACGACGGCGACTTTTCCGGCAACGTCGCCGACGATGTCGGTAACCTCAGAAACGTCGGGTTCGGGCCGCCGTTTAAAGACGATGGCGAGCGTGCTGTTCAGGCGTTTGGCAAAGAGCTCGGCGCGGTGCACGCCGCCGGCATCGGGCGAGACGACGACGATTTTGTCGTCGCAAAGACCTTCTTTTTTAAGATAGTTGCAGAGCACAGGCATCGCCATCAAGTTATCGACCGGAATGTCGAAGAAGCCTTGAATCTGCGCGGCGTGCAGATCCATCGTGACGATGCGCCGCGCGCCCGTGACCTTGAGGAGATTGGCGATCACCTTGGCCGAGATCGGCTCGCGCCCCTTAGTCTTCTTGTCTTGCTTGGCGTAGCCGTAGTAGGGAATCACGGCGGTGATCCGGGCAGCCGAGGCGCGCCGCAGCGCGTCTATCATTAGGAGCAGCTCCATCACTGCATCGTTGACGCCCTTGCCGTTGGGAGTCTTGCAGATGGACTGGACGACGAAGACCTCGGAACCGCGGACGTTCTCCTTAATCTCGACCCGCGTCTCCTCGTTTTTAAACTCGGAAACCAGCGCCTTGCCGACATGCAGTCGCAGGCGCTTGGCGATCTCTTCGGTCAGCTGCGGATTGGAGTTTCCACAGAAGAGAAGCGGGCTTTGCACGAGGGGGGACGTTCGCTGGCTGAATCGTTCGGCCCTCGAAGGCTGTTGGAGGGAGCGTGGCTCAAGAGTTCACGCTGGTCTCGCCCTTTGCGCTGGCCGGCGACCAGCCGAAGGCGACCGACTCCTTGGCGCGCGGAGTCTTACGCGGCGACCGCGCGCAGACGCTGCTCGGGGTGACCGGGAGCGGCAAGACGATGGCGATGGCGCGTACGATCGAACTCGTGCAAAGGCCGACGCTCGTGCTCTGCCACAACAAGACGCTAGCCGCCCAGCTCTGCGCCGAGTTCCGCGAGTTTTTTCCGAAGAACGCGGTCGAATACTTCGTCTCGTACTTCGACTACTACCAGCCCGAGGCGTACGTCCCGTCGACCGACACCTATATCGAAAAGGACAGCTCGATCAACGACGAGATCGAGCGTCTGCGCCATTCGGCGACGCAGTCGCTGTTGACGCGCCGCGACACGCTGATCGTCGCGTCGGTTTCCTGCATCTTCGGTCTCGGTTCGCCCTCCGATTACATGGAGATGTCGGCGCGCGTTCGCGTGGGCGAGGAGTTCGACCGCGACGTCTTCCTGCGCAAGCTGGTCGACATGCAGTACCGGCGCAACGACCTCAACTTGGTGCGCGGAACCTTCCGCGTGCGGGGCGATACGCTCGAGTTCGTCGGTGTGGAGGAAGAGCTCGTCCATCGCATCAATTTTTTTGGCGACACGATCGAAGCAATCAACGTCGTCAACCTGCTCACCGGCGAATACGTCGAGAGCAAGAGCGAGGTGACGATCTTTCCCGCGAAGCACTTCATCACGCCCGAGGAGAAACTCCAGCGCGCGATCGTCTCGATCGAGGCCGAGCTGGAGGAGCGGCTCGCGTATTTCAAGGGACACGGAAAGCTGTTGGAAGCGCAGCGCTTGGAGATGCGCACGCGTTACGACCTCGACATGCTGCGCGAGGTCGGCTATTGCAACGGAATCGAGAACTACTCGCGCCATCTCACGGGCCGAGAGCCGGGCTCGACGCCGTGGTGCCTGATCGACTTTTTCCCCAAAGACTGGCTGCTCTTCGTTGACGAGTCGCACGTGACGCTCCCGCAAGTGCACGGAATGTTCGCGGGCGACCGTTCGCGCAAGCAGGTTTTGGTCGAGCACGGCTTCCGTCTGCCCAGTGCGTTGGATAACCGGCCTCTGACCTACGACGAGTTCGACGATCATATCGTGCAGGTGGTCTACGTTTCGGCGACGCCGGGAACGTATGAAACCGGCCGCAGCAGCCAGGTCGTCGAGATGATCATTCGGCCGACCGGACTGGTCGATCCCGAAGTCGAGGTTCGTCCGACGCGCAATCAAGTCGACGATCTGATGGAAGAGATCCGTCAGCGCGCTGACCGTAAGGAACGCGTGCTGGTCACGACGCTCACCAAGAAGATGGCCGAAGATCTCACCGATTATCTGATCGAGAACGGTCTGCGCGTCCGCTATCTGCACAGCGAAGTCGATACGCTCGAGCGCGTTGCGATTCTGCGCGACTTGCGCGCCGGCCTCTTCGATGTCTTGGTCGGCATCAATCTCTTGCGCGAGGGGCTCGATCTTCCCGAAGTCTCGCTGGTCGGCATCCTCGACGCCGACAAAGAGGGATATCTGCGCAGCGGAACCTCGCTGATTCAAACGATCGGGCGCGCTTCACGCAATGTGGAAGGCAAGGTCATCATGTACGCCGACGTCGTGACCGAATCGATGGCCCGCGCCATCGGCGAGACGCGGCGCCGCCGCGAACGGCAGGTGCGGTATAATCTCGAGCACGGCATCGAGCCGCGATCGATCCGCAAGGAAATTCACGACATCCTGAGCATGATCGGCGGCGGTGAGGAGCGCGCTGCGAAGTTTAAATTCGACAAGCTTCCGCGCGACGTCGCGCTCAAGATGTCACGCGATTTGGAGCGCAAGATGCGCGAAGCGGCCGCAAGTCTGGAGTTCGAGAAGGCCGCTGCACTGCGTGACGAGCTTATCGAGCTGCGTAACCAGATCGGCGGCAACGAAAGCGTTCTCTTTGGCGGGAGAGCCCCGAAGATTTTCGACAAGGCCTTGGCCGAGCTGGTCAGTAACTAACTCGGCGTCGTGACCATCCTTACCCGCACGCTCCTCAACGTGCCCGAGGCGCTGGGGGAGCTCGTTGTAATTATCGCCGTCGTAGCCGGTTTCGTCACGTTGCACGCGGTGCTGCAGCGCCGGTTCAAGACCGAGGTGCTGCGGCGGCATAACGACGTCGCCGGCTATCTCTTTTCGGCGGTCGGCGTCCTCTATGCGGTGCTCTTGGGCTTCTCCGTGGTGGTGGTGTGGCAGAAGTACGATGCGACCGTCTCCAACGTCGAAACCGAAGTCGATGCGGCGGCGGACCTCTATCACGTGGTCGACGGCTTTCCCGCGCACCTTCGAGGTGGCATACGGGGTAAGCTTGCCGGCTACGCGAGGACCGTCATGGGCGTTGAATGGCCGGCAATGGCCGCCAATCGAGACGTGCCCGACACGGGAGCAAAGCTGCTCGACGCGATCTCGTATAGCATCGATGCCTTTGCGCCGATCGATATCCGGGAAGGCAACATGCAGCAGGCGGCGTTGCGGGATCAGCAACGGCTTTTCGACGCCCGTCGCGAACGTTTGATCCATGCGGCACCGGCCGTACCGGTCGTGCTCTGGTTCGCGCTCGTCATGGGGGCGCTCTCGATGGTTGCCTTCTGCTACATCTTCGGCGTCGAGAACAGGCCTGCACAGCTGCTGATGACGGCGATTCTGGTCGGCCTGATTGCGATACTTTTCTGCGTCGTCTACGAGTTTGCCACACCGTTCTCCGGTTCGGTGTCGATTTCTTCAGATGGTTGGAGCTACCTCACGCAGCGCATGAACGAGATTCGATAACGATTCCTATGAAAGGAGTTCACATGATTCGCAACATGCTTCTGGTAATGGTGCTCTTCGCGAGCACGATCGCCGCGACACCCCCGGGGGGCGGCCCGATATCGCAGCCGCAACAACCGCCGCCGCCGCCAGCGCCGGCGCCGCCCCCGCTGGCTCCCATGCCGTCCGCGACGGCGACGCCGTCGCCGGATCCGGCGATGCTGGCCCGTGCCAAGAACGAGTTCACCCAGCTTCAGTCAGGCAAGATCGATCGCACGGCGCTCACGACGGATATGAGCACTTTGCTGACCGACGATAAGCTGGCAACGGTCAAGAGCGCTATGGGAAGTCTCGGCGCGCCCGCGTCTTTCGAGCAGCAGCGCGCCGGGGCGCAGGGTGACGTTCACTACGCCGTCTACCTCGTAACGTTTGCGAACGGCACGAAGGTCGACTTTCTCATCGGCGTCGATGGGCAAGGAAAGATCGCCGCTTTGCGGCTTACGCCGGCCCAGTAGCGAGGCACACTCATTGCGCCGCATCGATCTCGTGCTCTTCGACCTCGACGACACGCTTCACGACGATACGTACGCCTATCAAAGCGCCGCCGAAGAGGTCGCGCGGGAAGTAGCCGCCGAGCACGGCATCGATGCGTTGGCGCTCAAGGCCGCCTACGTCGCGGAGGCGGAAGGCTTCTGGCACCGCCTTTCGGCCGACGATCTGAAGGTCAAGCTCGCAAACATCCGTGCGAGCATGTGGCAAACTGCGTTAGAGAGCGTCGGGGTCGGTGATCCCGAGGTGGCAGCGCGCAGTGCGGACCGTTATAACTCCTATCGCGCCAAGTACTATACGCTCTTCCCTGGGGCGATCGACCTCCTGCGAGCTCTGCGCGAACGCGGCATGAGGCTCGGCATCGTGACCAACGGGCTCTCCGAGACGCACCGTGAAAAGATCGCGCTCTTGCGCATCAGTGAGTTCTTCGACGCCATTTTTCTCGCCGACGAGGTCGGCATGATCAAGCCCAACCCGTTACTCTTCGCGCATGCGTGCCGGACGCTGGACGGCGCGCCGGCGCGCGCAGCGATGGTTGGGGACCGCTACGACCGCGACATCAAAGGAGCCCTTGAGGCTGGGCTCTTCACCGTTTGGCTCAACGTGCGTGGCGAGGAGCTGGCGCCTGGCTCTACCCCTCCAGACGCGACCTGCAGCTCGATTGCCGACGTCGGCCGCATACTTCTTACGCCGATCGGTGTCTCCTAGATACCGTGTCCCTGGATTCCATCGTCATCAAGGGTGCGCGCGAGCACAATCTCAAGAACGTGGACCTCGTGCTGCCCAGAAACCGGCTGATCGTAATAACGGGCCTCTCGGGCTCGGGCAAATCCTCATTGGCCTTCGATACGATCTATGCCGAGGGGCAGCGCCGGTACGTCGAGTCGCTCTCGTCGTATGCCCGGCAGTTTCTCGGACAGATGGAGAAGCCCGATGTGGATTACATCGAGGGACTCTCCCCGGCGATCTCGATCGATCAAAAGTCCACGTCGCGCAACCCGCGCTCCACCGTCGGAACGGTAACGGAGATCTACGACTACCTGCGGCTGCTCTACGCGCGCGTCGGAACGCCGCACTGTTATCAGTGCGGTCGCGAGATCAGTACGCAATCCAGCGAGCAGATCGTCGATTCGATCATGGAGCTGCCGGAAGGCACGCGTATGGTGCTGCTGGCGCCGCTTGTCCGCGGGCGCAAGGGCGAGTATACCAAGCTCTTTGAGGAGGTTGCGAAAGAGGGTTTCACGCGCGTACGCGTGGACGGCGAGACGAAGGAGCTTTCGTCAAAAATCGTCCTCGACAAGAAGCGCAAGCACACGATCGAGGTGGTCGTCGACCGGCTCGTCCGCAAGCCGGACGTCCGCAAGCGGCTCGCCGACTCGGTCGAAACCACGCTTCGCCTTTCCAGCGGCATCGTCACCGTACTCATCGATCCTTCGACGGCCTCAGGACAAGCTAAGGAGCTGACGTTCAGCGAAGCGTTCGCTTGCGTCTACTGCGGGCTCTCGTTCGAAGAGCTGGCGCCGAGGCTGTTTTCGTTTAACTCGCCGTACGGCGCGTGCCCGGCCTGCAGCGGTCTCGGCGAGAAAATCGAGATCGATCCGTGGAAAGTGATTCCGGATCGCAGCAAGTCGATTGCCCAAGGCGCGATCGTGCCTTGGAGCCGGAACATGGGCAGCGGCCGGTATCCGTCGATGAATCCGTATTACATGCAGCAGCTCGAACGCGTGTTGCGACGATACCGCGTGAAGACGTCCACGCCGATCGAACAGCTCTCCGACGAAGTGCTCGGCCTCATCCTCTATGGAACCGACCGCGAGCAGACCTTTGCGTACACGTCGCGCGGCGGCAAGACGTGGGAGTATCGCTCCTCCTTCGAGGGCGTCGTCAACAACCTGCAACGGCGCTACGGCGAGACGTCGAGCGACTACGTGAAGGAAGAGATCGAGAAGTTCATGTCGGCTTCGGTCTGCCCGTCGTGTAAGGGCGCGCGGCTCAAGCCCGAAGCGTTGGCAGTAACCGTCGGCGAGCGGAATATCGACGCACTGACGCGCATGTCGATCGAGCAACTCGAGCTTTTCTTCCGCGAGCTCTCGCTGACACCGCGACAAGAACAGATCGCGCATCAGATCGTCAAGGAGGTCCGAGCGCGCCTCGGCTTCCTTACCAACGTGGGGTTGAACTATTTGACACTCTCGCGATCGGCGACGACGCTGGCCGGGGGCGAGTCGCAACGCATTCGACTGGCGACGCAGATCGGGAGCGCTCTGGTCGGCGTGCTCTACATTTTGGACGAGCCGTCGATCGGCTTGCACCAGCGCGACAACGACCGTTTGCTGGCGACGCTCCAGACGCTGCGCGACCTTGGCAATACCTTGATCGTGATCGAGCACGATGAAGATACGATGCGGACCGCCGACATTGTCGTGGATATCGGACCCGGCGCGGGAGCAGAAGGCGGCGAGATCCTCACCGCAGGTACGCTCGCCGACGTGATCGCCAACCCCGCTTCGGAGACGGGCGCGTATCTTTCGGGGCGCAAGTTCATTCCGATTCCGCGCCACCGCCGAGAAGCGCGCGGGTGGCTCGAGGTCCGCAACGCCAAAGCGAACAATTTGCGGGGCATCGACGTGCGCTTTCCGATTGGCGTCTTCGCCGCCGTGACCGGCGTGAGCGGCAGCGGTAAATCCACGCTGGTCAACGAGGTGCTCGTACGGGCGCTCAATCAGCATCTGCACCGCCGGCCGCCTGGCGGAACGTACGGATCGGTTAAGGGCGCCGCGCAGCTCGACAAGATGGTCGTGATCGATCAATCGCCGATCGGCCGTACGCCGCGCAGCAACCCTGCCACCTACACTGGAACCTTCGACATTATCCGCGAGCTTTTCTCGCTCGTCCCCGAAGCACGCATGCGCGGCTACACGCCCGGCCGCTTTTCGTTCAACGTAAAAGGCGGGCGCTGCGAGGCCTGTCAGGGCGACGGCATCATCAAGATCGAGATGCACTTCTTACCCGACGTCTACGTGCCGTGTGAAGTCTGCAAAGGACGCCGTTATAACGCGCAGACCCTCGAGGTAAAGTATAAAGGAAAGACGATCTCCGACGTGCTTGAGATGCGCGTGGACGAAGCCAACGAGTTCTTTGCCAACATTCCACGCGTGCACAATAAGCTGCGTACGATCTGCGACGTCGGGCTCGGCTACATCAAGATGGGCCAACCGGCAACGACGCTCTCGGGCGGCGAAGCTCAGCGCGTCAAACTCGCCACGGAGCTCTCGCGGCGGTCGACGGGCCGCACGTTCTACGTGCTCGACGAACCGACGACCGGACTGCACTTCGCCGACATCCATAAGCTTCTCGAGGTGCTCGACCGTTTGGTCAAGTTGGGCAATACCGTACTCGTGATCGAGCATAATCTCGACGTCATCAAGACCGCCGACTATCTGATCGATCTCGGCCCCGAAGGCGGCGATCGAGGAGGAACCGTCGTCGCGACCGGCACGCCCGAAGAGGTCGCGCAGAACGAGGCGTCGTTTACCGGCGCCTACCTCGTTCCGGTGCTGCGCGATCAGCGGGCCGTCGGGCATCACCGTCCCGACGCCGGCGAGCTCGACCGCATCGAACAAGAGAATCTACTGGTTCTCCACGACCTAGCGGAAAGCGGTCGCGTCCCAGTCGAAGTCTGATCACCCAGTGTCGTGGCGGCCTCTCCCAGTGTCATGGTGAGCCTGTCGAACCATGACGGAGGCACTCACCACCGCGTTGTCATCCTAAGCACGCGCATTGTCATCCTGAGCGCCTCACCGAGCAGTGTCACTTTAAGCTCTCCCGGTGTCGGCCTCCGCGCAGTACAAGCCGGTGTGCTCAGGCCGATGGTAAAGCGTTGCGCGTAAAAACTCAAGAACGCCCCTTCTTACAGGACTAACTCGAAAATGGTGCCGCAACCGAGGGCAGGACCGCAGTGCGACCCACCGAGTCCAGTCGTTCCATAGAGGGTTCCACTCACTTCGAGCAGCCGCTGGTTGAACGGTCTGTTGCCGTCTTTGGGTGGTCCTTGAAAGTCGTACAGAATGCTCTTCGCGCCGATTGGACTAACCCGATAGATCGTCCCGCAGTTTCCATATCCCGACACGGAGCAAGGCCCCTTATTCCCAGTCCCGCCGTAGGGTGTCGTACCGTACAGCATCCCGCGGTAGAGCAACAGATCTGATGAAGGTTCATAGCCGTCTGCGCCGCCCTTAAAAGAGTAGATTACGCGTTCTTTACCCGAAGACGGATTGACTTCGAAGATGGTTCCGCATCCCGCGGGGCAGCCACTGCCGACGGCGCCGCCGAAAAATGTCGTGCCATAAAGCTCACCGCTGAGGTAAGTGAGACTGGCTACGGGGGCCGCTCCATCGCGTTGCCCTTTGAAGCGATAGAGAACGCGGTACTTTCCCAATGGCGTTACAGAAAAGACCGTACCGCACGAATTTCCGAACGCCTGGCGACATGAGTTCCTTCCTCCGGCGCTGGTCGTCCCATAGAGTGTGCCGTTATTGTAGATTAGCCCATCTTGCGGAGAGGCCCCGTCACCGTCACCGCCCCTAAAGGTGTGTAAAATGCGTTCTTTTCCCGACTTATCGATCTCGAATAGGATTCCAAGGGAGTGCGCGCCGCCTCCAAACGTGGTGCCATAAAACCTTCCTCCAGCATAAATTGGAGCAGCCAACGGCTGCTGACCATCCTCACTACTCGAATTCCCCTTAAAGCTATAAAGCGTCCGTTCCTGACCGGACGTAGTCAGTTCAAAGAGCGTTCCGCAACCGCCACTAGGTCCCCCACCACAATGTCCGCTTCCGCCGCCCGCTGTAAGGCCGTACAGCGAGTTTCCAACATGAATAACGCCGACTGGATAAATACCGCCCGGAGGTTTAAAGCGGAAAATAATCCGCTCACCTCCGACGGTCGTTGTCGAAAAAGCGACACCACACCGGTACGCAATTCCACCGCAAATGGAATCGCCGCCAAAACCGGTCGTACCATAAAATGTTCCGTTTAAGTCAACTAGGTTGCCGGACGGCTCGTGGCCGTCTTTGCTGCCTTTGAAGCTATACAGTACTTTGTATGACTCGCTAGTCGCCACTGCCGGGCCACGAGCGTCGACGAAGTTTTGCGGGTTGCCGCCAGGCACCGTCACCCACTGAGATCGGCCGCATGCTGCAAGCATAGCCGCGGCGGCGCAACTGCTTACCGCCCAACGACTAAATCCTGAAATCCTCATTCTCGCCTCCTGAAGCATGAACGATCGAAGACCAGCAGCGTTCGGCATCGAGGCTCAGGTCCATGGGATCAACGAAGAACGATGCCTGCGAGGGATGGCTTCGCGCGACGAGCCGAGTGAAACAGTGCGACTTGGTTCGCCATCTTTCGTTCCTCGGCCGTAAAGGGTGAGATACTAGGATGGTACGGCGCCACCGAGCAATGAGGCAGGATGACCAGCCTCGCCGCTCGGGCGGATGAACTGCGTGCGCAGATCGAAGAAGCCAACTACCGCTACTATGCGCTCGACGATCCGCAGATAACCGACGCGGAGTTCGACGTGCTCCTGCGCGACCTCATCGAGCTCGAACGCAAGCACCCCGAGCTGCAGACGCCCGACTCGCCGACCCAGCGCGTCGGCGCCGCCGCCTCGCAGCGCTTCGCGCCGTACGAGCACGCGCGTCCGATGCTCAGCTTAGCCAATGCCGTTTCGGTCGACGAATTGCGCGCGTTCGACGAGCGAGCGCGCAAGCTCGCCGGCGCCGGCGTCGAGTACGTCTGCGAGCTCAAGATCGACGGTCTCGCGCTCGCGCTGGATTACCGCGACGGCTCGCTGACGCGCGGGGGGACGCGCGGCGACGGACGCGCCGGCGAAGACGTGACCGCAAATCTGCGAACGATCAAGACGATTCCGCTGCGGCTACGTGCTACGCCCTTCATCCTTCGACAGGCCCAGGATGACAAAACTGGGCTCGGGATGGCAGAAGCGCCGACGTTTTTGGAGGTGCGTGGCGAGGTCTATCTACGCAAGAGCGACTTCGAGCGGCTCAACGTCGAGCGCGAACGCGAGGGTTTACCGGCATTTGCGAATCCGCGCAACGCCGCCTCGGGCGGCGTGCGCCAACTCGATCCGGCGCTTACGGCAAAGCGCCGCCTCTCGTTTTTCGCCTATCAGCTTGCGGTTGACCAAGGAGATCGATCGGCCCCAAAAACGCAGTGGGATGCGCTTGCGCGATTGCGAAGCCTCGGCTTCCCCGTCAATCCGCATGTCCACCGGGCTGCGACGCTCGATGAAGTCATCGAGTATTGTATGAACTCCGAGAAGAAACGCGACTCATTCGACTACGAGATCGACGGTGTGGTGGTTAAGGTAAACGATTTCGCGCAGCAGGAACGCCTGGGCGTCGTTGCGCGCGATCCGCGTTGGGCGATCGCCTTCAAATTTAGACCACGCGAGGGGCGCACCAAGCTCGTCGACATCGCGATTACTGTCGGACGCACCGGGACGCTCAACCCCAGCGCCGTTTTGACCCCCGTGCAGATCGGAGGCGTCACGGTGAAGAGTGCGACGCTACACAACGTCGACTACATCGAAAACAACGACATCCGCATCGGCGACACGGTGCTGGTGACGCGCGCCGGCGACGTCATACCGCGTGTCGTCGGTCCGGTACTCTCCGAACGCACCGGCTGCGAGCGCAAATTCAAGATGCCACAGCGATGCCCCGTCTGCGGCTCCGACGTCGATCACCCGCCGGACGAGGCGATGTCGCGTTGCACCAATGCGGCCTGCCCGGCGCAAGCCTACGAGCGTCTGCGGCACTTTGCCTCGCGCGGGGCAATGGACATTGAGGGTATCGGCGACGTTATGGCGCAACAGTTGACCGAGCTCAATCTGGTGCGTGACATCGCCGACACCTATAAGTTGAACGAATCGGCGCTTGCAGACGTTCCCCGGATGGGTAAGAAGAGCGTCGAGAACCTCTTGCGCAACATCGAAGCGTCGAAGCAGCGCGGTCCGGCCCGCCTGCTCTATGGGCTAGGCATCCGTTTCGTCGGAACGCAGACGGCGCAGATTTTGGTGGACGATTTCGGGACGATCGATGCCATCGCCGGCGCCGATGAGCAGACGTTGCAGCGCAGCGAAGGCATCGGGCCTGAGGTGGCGCGCAGCGTCGCGCTCTTCTTCAAACAGGAGCCAAACCGCGAGATGATCGAGCGCCTGCGCGAGGCCGGCGTCGTCATGAGCGCGCCCAAGCGAGTAAAAACTGGCGGAGCGTTGAGCGGCAAGAGCTTTGTGCTGACGGGAACGCTGCCCAACCTCACGCGCGAGGCGGCGGCGGAGCTGATCGTGGCCGCGGGCGGCAAAGTCACCGGCTCGGTGAGCAAGAAGACCGATTACGTCGTAGCGGGCAGCGAACCCGGTAGCAAACTGATTAAGGCCGAGCAACTCGGAATCAACATCCTCGATGAATCCGGCTTACAAGCGCTTCTAGAATGACCAACACTGCAGTCCGTGTCGTACCGGCCGACGTCTTGACGCCGATCGGTGCCTATCGCGCCTTGGCGAACCCGCAGGCTTCTTGCCTGCTGGAAAGCGTTGAGAGTGGGGGACGCATTTCGCGCTACTCCTTCATCGGCATCGACTATCTCGCGGCGGCCGAGTTTGAAGCCAACGCCGAGCTCTATCCGCGCGTACGCGCCTTCGTTGCGGAGCATCGCATCGTTACGCCCGGGGGTGCGCTCGGAGGTGCTCTGCTGGCGTTTTCGTACGATGCCGCGCGGCCCGATGCGCGTCTGCCGGCCAGAACCCCGTCGGAACCGGCGATGCCGGGAGCCTTCGTTGCGATTCCGGCAACGTGGCTGATCTTCGATCACTTCACCGACCTGCTGACGATCTGGACGAGCGGAGACGATGCCGACGCGCTCGAGCGCCGGATCGACGGTTACGTCGAGCGGTTGCTCGCGGCAAAGCCATCGTTTCCGGAACCGCTGCGAGCGATGGGGCCAATCTCTGCGTCGCTGGACCGCGAACGCTACCTCGAACTGGTCGCCGAGGTGAAGCGGCGAATCTTCGAGGGCGATGTCTATCAGTTGCAGTTGGGAATCCGTTTCGGCGCCGCGCTCGAGGGCGAAGCCTTCGATCTTTACCGCGCGCTGCGGCGTTACAATCCATCGCCGTATATGTTCTACGTCGACACGGAGTTCGGGCAGCTGCTGGGCGCGTCGCCCGAGTTTCTCGTGCGCTTGGAAGGGCGCCGAGCCCGACTGCGTCCGCTGGCCGGCACGCGTTCGCGGGGACGCGATGACGACGACGACGCTCGGATCGCCGACGAGCTGCTCGCCAACGAAAAGGAGCTCGCCGAGCACGTGATGCTCGTCGATCTCGGGCGCAACGATCTCGGTTCGGTCTGCGAGTACGGCAGCGTTAGGGTCGACGAACTTCTGCAGATCGAGCGGTACAGCCACGTCATGCACATCGTTTCGAACGTCGTGGGTCAGCTTCGCACCGATCGCGACGCGCTCGATCTCTTCCGCGCGGGTTTTCCCGCGGGCACGGTGACGGGCACGCCGAAGTTCCGAGCGATGCAGCTCATCGACGGTCTGGAACCGGTCACGCGCGGCTTTTACGCCGGCAGCATCGGCCGCTGGTCGTTCGGCGGCGATTTCGACTCGTGCATCACGTTGCGCAGCATCCACGTGCACAAACAGCACGCGTGGTGGCAGGCATCGGCGGGCATCGTTGCCGATTCCGAAGCCGTTGCCGAGCACGAAGAAGTGTTGCACAAGACGCGGATCGCGCGCGCGGTGCTCGGAACGCAGCCGTGACGCACGCGCCCCGAGTGCTCTTCGTCGATAATTTCGACAGCTTCAGTTACAACGTCGTGCATCTGCTCGCATCGCGCGGCGGTGCGCCCGACGTGCTGCTCAACGACGATCCGCGGGTCCAGCCTGCAATTCTCGAGCGTTACGATGCATTGGTCGTCGGCCCGGGGCCGGGTCGTCCCGAGCACGCGCCGCAAATGATGGCAGTGCTGCGCGCGGCTATCGAGCGAGGAGTTCCGGTCCTGGGCGTCTGTCTGGGCCTGCAGGCGATCGGTGAAGTCATGGGCGCCACGGTGACGCACGCGCCGCGCCAGATGCACGGCAAGACCTCGCGCGTCGAACACGACGGGAGCGGCGTCTTCGCGGGCCTTCCGTCGCCGCTGACGGCAACCCGGTACCATTCGCTCTGCTTGGAGCCATCGACAATTCCCGAAACCCTGCGCGTCAACGCGCGCAGCGAGGACGGCGTCGTTCAAGGCGTCGCGCATCGGGAGCGCCCCGTTCACGGCGTCCAGTTTCATCCCGAGTCGGTGCTCAGCGAAAGCGGCAACGAGCTCGTAGCGAATTTCTTGGAGCAATGTCATGCTTCGACAGTCCTTCGACGGCGCTCAGGATGACAGCGTGACAATGGAGTTCGCACCCTTACTGCGGCGGGTGCTCGGCGGCGAGGACCTCTCGGCAGACGAGGCGGCCGCGTTCGTCGGCGAAATCATGGACGCGAGCTTTACGCCGGTGCAGGCCGCCGCGCTGCTGACGGCGCTTGCCTTCAAAGGCGAGAGCGTGGATGAGATCGTCGGCGCGGCGCGCGCGATGCGCGAGCGCAGCCTGCACGTGGAGCACGGTTTGCCGATGGTCGTCGACGTCGTCGGTACGGGTGGCGATCATGCCAACACGATTAATATCTCGACGATGGCGGCGCTGGTCGTCGCGGCGGCGGGGGTTCCNNCTCGCAGCGAGGATGCTGCGCGAGTGCGGCTTCACCTTCATGTTCGCACCGCACTACCATCCGGCGATGCGCAACGCCGCGGGCATTCGCCGAGAGCTGGGCGTGCGAACGATCTTCAACCTCTTGGGCCCGTTGACCAATCCGGCGCGCGCTACGCACCAAATCGTCGGCGTCGCACGGGAGGAACTCGTCGAACGCGTCGGTCCCGCGCTGCGCAAGCTGGGCGCGCGCCGGGGTGCGGTCGTGCACGGCTGCAGCGGGCTCGACGAAGTCGCCGGCGATGCGCCCACGCTGATCTATTCGTTCGACGAAGAGGGCGCGCGGTTGTGGCGCCTCGAGCCGTCTGAGTTCGGCATCGCGGGAGATTTGCGCACGCCGGTCGGCGGTTCGGTCGGCATCTGCCGCGATGCTTTCGTGGAAATTTTGCATGGCGGCCGGAGTGCGGCAGCCGACGTCGTGGCGCTCAACGCGGCCGTCGTTTTCTACGTCGTGGGCGTCGAGAGCGAGCTTCCGGCCGCATTCGAACGAGCCCGAGCGCTGCTGCGCAGCGGCGCTGCATGGCAAATCTTCGAGTGCGCGAAGAGGATCGGCTCTTATGGCTGACGCGTGGATCAAGTTTTGCGGGTGCATGTCGCTCGGCGACGTCGCGATGGCGGCGGAAGCGGGAGCCGACGCATTCGGGATGATCTTCGCGCCCTCGCCGCGGCGCATCTCATTTGAGTCGGCGCAAGAGATCGCGCGCCGCATGCCCACCACTATCGCTCCGGTCGCGGTCTTCGTGAATCCGGCGGATTCGGAGGTGGATGCGGTGCGCGAACTCTTTCCGAGTGCCTTCCTCCAGTTCTCCGGAGACGAGACGCCGGAGTTCGTTGGGCGCTACGGCGACCACGCGATCAAAGCGATCCACATTGACGACCGCACGACCTTGGTCGAAGAGCGCTGCGAACGCTTTCCGGCAGCGATCGTACTCTTCGACGCGCGCCAGGACGGAATGGCGGGCGGGACCGGCCGCACATTCGATTGGAATCAGATCGTCCCGATTGTCGCCAAGCGGCGGGTGGTCATTGCGGGAGGCCTTTCGCCGGAAAACGTGGCTGAGTGCGTGCGACGCGCGCACCCGTTCGGCGTCGACGTACGCACCGGCATCGAGACCGGCGGCCGAAAAGACCCGGCCAAAATGCGGGAATTCGTGCGAGCCGTGCGCGGCGCGTGAGCGGACCCGATAGCCGCGGCTACTTCGGTGACTTCGGCGGGCGCTTCGTTCCCGAAGTCTTGATCGCCGCACTCGATGAACTGGAACAAGCGATGACGGCGGCGTTTGCGGATCCCGCTTTTTGGGCCGAGTACCACGCGGTGCTGCGCGATTTCGTCGGTCGTCCCTCGCCGATCTACCGCTGCGAGCGGTACGCCGCGGAGGTTTCGCCCGTGCCGCTCGTGATGAAGCGCGAAGACACCAATCATACCGGTGCACACAAAATCAACAACACGGTCGGTCAGGCATTGCTCGCGCGGCGCATGGGCAAACGCCGGCTGCTCGCGGAAACCGGTGCGGGGCAGCACGGCGTGGCAACGGCGACCGTCGGCGCAAAGTTCGGCTTGACGGTTGACGTCTATATGGGCGCGCGTGACATCGAGCGGCAAGCGCTCAACGTTGAAGTGATGCGATTGTTCGGTGCGCAAGTGCACGCCGTCACTAGTGGAACTCAGACGCTCAAAGACGCGACCAACGAAGCCTTTCGCGTCTGGGCGGGACGGGTCGAGGATACGTTCTATGTGATCGGCAGCGTGGTCGGCGCGCACCCCTATCCGTTTATGGTACGGGAGCTTCAAAAAGTCATCGGCGTCGAGGCGCGGCGCCAAACTTTGGAGCGCTACGGACGCCTGCCCAGCGACGTAATTGCCTGCGTCGGCGGGGGCAGCAACGCGATGGGCATCTTTTCCGGATTCGTTGACGATCGCGAGGTGAAGCTCTGGGGCGTCGAGGCGGGCGGCAAGGGTGTGGACGGCGACGAGCACGCCGCGTCCCTGCGCGCCGGCAGCATCGGCGTGCTGCACGGTTCGCGTTCCTATTTGCTCCAAAGCCCCGAAGGACAAGTTCGCGAGACGCACTCGATCAGCGCCGGCCTCGATTATCCCGGCGTCGGGCCGGAGCACGCGTTCTTCAGGGAGAGCGGCCGGGCTAGGTACGTCGATATCACCGATGCGCAAGCCGTCGAAGCCTTCCACGGCTTCGCGCGCTGCGAGGGTATCCTTCCGGCGCTGGAGAGCGCGCACGCGATCGCCTTCGCGCGCGAACTCGCGGCTCAGCGCGGCGCGGACGGTTTGATCTTGGTGAATCTCAGCGGCCGGGGCGACAAAGACATCGGGCGATGCTAGACGATGCCTTCGAGCGTGCCCGCGCCGAGAAGCGCTTGGCGTTCATACCGTACGTGATGGCGGGGGATCCCGATGTCGAAACGACCGAAGCGATTCTCTTGGCGTTGAGCGACGCCGGCGCCGACGTCATCGAGCTGGGAGTGCCATACAGCGATCCGCTCGCCGATGGTCCGACGATTGCCGCAGCGGGCCAGCGCGCGCTGCGCAGCGCGACGGATCTTCGGGGGGTGCTTGCACTCGCATGGCGCTGCCGCGAGCGCTGCGCGCCGATCGTGCTCTTCACGTACTACAATCCGGTCTATCAGTTCGGCGTCGAACGCTTCGCGCGCGAAGCGGCGGCGGCTGGAGTCGCCGGCGCGATCGTGCCCGACGTCGCGTTAGACGAGAGTGCCGAGCTTCGTGCTGCGCTGCAAGCGCAGGGCTTGACGATGCCGCTGCTCGTCGCGCCCTCCACGCCGCGCGAGCGCGCGGCGCGGATCGTGGATGCAGCGACCGGTTTCGTTTACGTCGTTTCCCGGCTGGGCGTAACGGGCACCGGCCACGCTCCGGATTTCGCCCCGCTACGCGTTCAGCTCGCCTCGCTACGCGAATTGACGAACAAACCGCTTGCCGTGGGCTTTGGGCTAAGCCGCCCGCAGGACGTGCGCGACGTTGGAACGCTGGCTGATGGAGTCGTCGTCGGCAGCGCGCTGATCGATGCCTACGCCGGCGCGCGCGGACAAGAAGCGGGCACGCGTGTGCGCGACTTTGTCGCCCCCCTCATTGCGGCGCTCCCGGCGTCATGACGGTGACGAAAAAGAAGCGGCGGAAGAAGCCCTCGGGGCCATTCGATCGCCTCAGAAAGGCTTTGAGCAAGATCGTTGCCGTGCCGAGAGATCTGATCAGGAAATCCAAAGCGAGGCATCTTGCACTCGATGATGCCGACACGAAACGAGTGATGAAGCGCAAAAAGCGCAAGAAGAAATCGGCGGCGACAAAGCGCGCTTCTTAACCTGGCAGTGCCTCGCCGAGCGCGTCGGCCACGTCGCTTGCGATGACGCCGATTCGGCGTTTCTCTGCGGCGCGCTGCCCCGCCAGACCGTGCCAATACGCGCCGGCCCGCGCGGCGTCAACCGGCGAGAGCCCCTGTGCGAGGAGCGTCGCAATGATGCCGCTGAGCACGTCGCCCGTCCCCGCCGTCGCGAGCGCGTTCGTGCCGGTCGGATTGATGTGAACGGTCGTGCCGTCGTAGATCAGCGTGTCGGGGCCTTTGAGAAGCGTCGTGATGCCCGTGCGATCGACGAACTCGCGAATTCGCTCGACGCGCGTGCCCGGCGCGATCGTTCCGCGCCCCGAGAGCCGCGCGAACTCGCCGGCGTGCGGCGTCACGACGCAAGGCTTGCCCTCAAGCAGATCGAGGTGTTTGCTCAAATGGAAGAGACCGCTAGCATCAACGACGACCGGCAGACGGTTGGCTTCGAGGAAAAGCCGAAAGATCTCGCCGGTGCGATCGTCGAGCCCCAACCCGGGGCCGATCACGACGGCACCGTTGCGTCTCGAGATTTCGAGCAACTCCTGGGCGACCGCATCGGGCTGCGCGTCGTCGGAAAGTGCGACGACGACTTGCTCGACGAGATGCGTACGCAAAATGCCGGCGGCGGAGCTCGGCGTGGCGACCGTTACGTAACCCGCGCCGGCGCGCGCCGCGCCTCGAGCGCAGAGGACCGCCGCGCCGGGGAACTGCGACGATCCGGCGACGATCAGCGGCGCACCGGCCGCGCGCTTTTCGGTATCGGCCGCGCGCCGCGGCAAGAGTTTCATGAACTCCGCGTTATCGAGCGTAGCGAACGTGCGCGGTTGCGCGGCGAGCAGCGCCTCGTCGATGCCGATCTCCGCGCACCACAACTCTCCCACGTATTCGCGCGCCGGCTCCAGCAAGAGACCGGGCTTCGCGGCGGCGAGCGTCACGGTAAGCGTTGCGCGCACCGCGTCGTCGCTCACCGCACCGGTGAGCGAATCGGTGCCGCTCGGGATATCGATCGCCAGCACCGCGCGCTCCCGGGCATCGAGCGCAAGGGCGAGATGCCGGTATTCCTCGGGAAGCGGCAGCCGCGCGCCCGTTCCGAACATTCCGTCAACGCCGATGGCGTTCTCGAGCAGCGCGTGCGCTTCGCCCTCGTCCGCCGGCAGCGGTACGATCGCGACTCCGGCCTTTTTCGACCGAGCTCGCGCCGCATCGCGCGCCTGCGACCCCTGCGCCGCCGGATCGGCGGCGACGGTGCAGTCGTACTCCCGCGCGAGCTCGGCGAGTGCGGCGAACGCGTCGCCGCCGTTATTCCCCGGGCCGGCGAAGGCGACGATTCTCGAGCCGGGTCTCGCCATCGCTCTTAAGCGCTTCGCAATCCTACGCCCGGCATTACGCATCAGTTTGTTCGTTCCAACGCGCTCGACGGCCGCGGCATCGACGGCGCGCATCTGTTCGGGCGTCAGGACGTAGATCATGACTCTAGAATCACGACGGCGGCGGCGACTTCGGCGCTATGCGTGATCGTGAGATGAATCGTGCGTACGCCTCGGTCGCGCGTCAGGCGTTCGGCCCAGCCGAGCAGTTCGATGACGGGCTTGCCGCTGCGCTCGTGCCCGACGGCGACGCTGCGCCACGGAATCGCGTGCCCGAAGGCCTTGCGAGTCGCCTCCTTGGCGGCGAAGAACCCCGCGAGGCGCTCCGGCCAGTTGCGCTTGCGCATGGCATACGCCATTTCGCCCTCGGTATAGACTTTTCGCGCGAACCACGCGAGCTCGCGCTCGTCGAAGCGATAACGCACCACGTTCGCCACGTCGAGGCCGATTCCAACGATCACCGCGACGACTTCGACGGCGGCGACGAAGGTCACCTAGATTTTTGTCGAGAATCCTAGCCACCCGAGATGGATTGCGATATCCGAATCGTGCCGATCAACACTGTCGATCACGTATTTTTGGATCGTCTCGCCCCTTGCCTTGAGGAACGTTTTATCGCCGGCGCTCGCGTCGAACGATCGCTCGTCGTTCCGCGCAGCACGCTCAATGCGACGCGCGGTCAGCTTTTCGTATCAACGCTGATTGCGAAGGTGCAGCGGGCACATCCGAAACCCGGAGCTGCCGTGCTGGCCATCACCGATTTCGACCTGTACAAGACGTCGCACCGATTCGTCTTCGGCGATGCCGATGAGGCGCAGTCCGTCGCGGTCGTCTCCGTCCATCGGCTTCGCTCGGACTTTTACGGCGAACCGAGCGATTTCAACATGCTTTTCCAGCGGACGCTCAAAGAGTGCGTTCACGAGCTTGGGCATACCTTCGGCCTCAAGCACTGCTATAACGCCCGTTGCGCGATGTACTACTCCAACTCGATCTTCGAGACGGATAATAAGATGCCGCACTTCTGCGAGATTTGCGACCACCGTCTCGCGCGCGCGCGCAGCTCTTAACGCAAAACGCGCGCGTCCGCCATCTCAACCCTTTCTCTGGTCCCGTCGTCGCAGAGGACGCGTAAGCCGCCGCCCTCGTCGAGCGATTGCGCGATCGCCTCGAAGGGCTCGCGTGCGTTGTCCTTCGCGATTCGGTAGCGCCGTCCGGGAATCTCGGCGGCCGCTTCCCAGTCGCGCATGACGGGCACCGCGTCGTCGAGCTGCGCGAGCGTTGCGTCGTACGTGCGAAGGATGGCGACGAGCAGCGCGGCGCGCTCGACCGGCGCGACCTCGTCGCAGAACGCTGGAGCCGGTTCGATGACGGTTCCGGCGCCGGCTAAGCGGTGCACGTTGATACCTACGCCGCAGGCGACGCGTGCCGTTGCCGCCGTCACCCGCGATTGGCAGAGAATGCCGCCCAGCTTGCGATCGTGCAGCAACAGATCGTTCGGCCACTGCAGCGTCGTCACGAGCCCGCAGTTGCGAAGCCCGGCTCGTACCGCGAGCGCGACCCAAAACGGCACGAGCCAGAGCCGGTCGACATCGATGCTTCGCGGCAGGATCGTGCTAAAGAGCAGCGCCGTCCCCGGCATTGCGTGCCACGATCGTCCCTTGCGACCGGCCCCATGGCGTTGGAACTCCGCAACGATCGTGTGGCCGCCGAACCGCTCGTCGCCGAGCAGCTCCGCCGCATCCGCATTCGTGCTTCCGGTCTCTTCGCGGTACTCGATCGAGGCAAACGGACCGTCCGCTAGCTGCGCAGCCACGTTCCGATACGGCATTTCTGGATGATTGGGCGCTCGCTGTCGTTATCCGCTGCGAGGAAGCATGAGCGAGCCACCTAGGCGCCGTATCGCGCTTCTATGGCTATCGAACGTACGCTCATCCTCTGTAAACCCGATGCGGTCTCGCGCGGGCTCGTCGGCGAAATCGCCGCGCGCATCGAACGGCGCGGTTACGTGATTATCGCAATGAAGCTGATGCAGCTCGACGGCGATCGCGCGCGCGATCACTACACCGAACACCGCAGCAAGCCGTTCTTCAACGACTTGGTCGATTTCATCACCAACGGCCCGCTCGTGGCGATCGCGGTCTCGGGCGAGCGCGCGATCGACGGTTGCCGTCAAATGATCGGCGCGACCGATCCGCTGGCTGCCGCGCCGGGGTCGATTCGAGCCGATCTCGCACAGACGATTGGCCGCAACCTCGTTCACGGCAGCGACAGCGCCACCAGCGCCGATCGCGAGTTGGCGATTTTCTTCGAGGACACGGATTTCGTTTCGCGGCGTCACGACCTCGAACGCTGGATCACGGAATAAGCGTGACGCTCGAGTCGCTGCGCGGCGGCGGTAATCCGTCAATCGAAGCCGTCCACGCGCGCGAAGTGCTCGACTCCCGCGGCAATCCAACGGTCGCCGTGGCGGTCGCAACGAACTTCGGCGTGGTCGAAGAGGCGATGGTGCCGTCGGGCGCATCGACTGGAGCGAACGAGGCCGTCGAGGTCCGCGATGGTGACGCGCAACGGTATAACGGCAAGGGCGTACGCAATGCGGTGACGGCGGTAAACGATTTGATCGGTCCGGCCATCGAAGGTCTGGATGCAACCGCCCAGCGCGAGATCGACCAGAAGCTGATAGAGCTCGACGGCTCGCCGAATAAATCGCAGCTGGGCGCCAATGCGCTGCTCGGCGTATCGCTCGCGGTCGCGCGCGCCGCGGCGGCCAGTCTGTCGATGCCGCTCTTCCGGTATCTCGGCGGACCCGCCGCTGCAACGCTTCCGGTGCCGATGATGAACGTGATCAACGGCGGCAAGCACGCGGTGGGCGCGCTGGCGTTTCAGGAGTGCATGATCGTTCCGCTGGGAGCGGAAAGCGAAGCCGAAGCCGTGCGCTATGGTTCGGAGGTCTTTCACGCGATCGGGGGGATTTTGCACGAGCGCGGTCTGCCGACGCTCGTGGGTGACGAGGGCGGCTACGCGCCACCGCTCGAGACGCCGCGGCAGGCGCTCGACCTGATCGTCGCCGCGATCGAGCGCGCGGGGTATAAGCCCGGCAGCGACGTCGCAATTGCGCTCGATCCCGCCTCGAGCGAGTTTTTCGAAGATGGCAAGTACTATCCGCTCACTCGCGATCGGGCGGCGAGCGTTGACGACATGATCGCTCTCTATACCGAGCTCTGCGACCGCTACCCCATCGTCTCGATCGAAGACGGCCTTGCGGAAAGCGATTGGGCGGGTTGGCAAAAGCTCACGGCCGCGCTCGGCGACCGCGTCCAGCTCGTCGGCGACGATCTCTTCGTGACGAACGTGCGGTTTCTCGAACGCGGGATTAGCGAAGGCGCGGCCAACGCGATTCTGATCAAGGTGAACCAAATCGGAACGCTTACCGAAACCTTGGACTGCATCGCGACGGCGCAGCGGGCCGGCTACGGCGTCGTCATCTCGCACCGCTCAGGCGAAACTGAAGACACGACGATCGCTGACCTCGCCGTCGCCACCGAGGCCGGTCAAATCAAAACCGGCTCGCTTTCACGCAGCGATCGCACTGCGAAATACAATAGGCTTATGGCGATTGAGGAACAACTCGGCTCGGCAGCCCGCTTCGCCGGTGCCAAGGTTTTTCTACGCTAGCGCGATCTCAGGCGTCGGCGACCCCGCCCATCTAAAGCGATAGGTGAGTTGCTTCCTTACGTTCATCACGAGCGCCGGCCGAAAACAGGAAATGCAGGTGCCCCCGGAACGACGTACGCTCGGATAGACGATTCCGAGCGACCCAATCGCTAAGAGCTCTTCCGCCAGCTTTTGCGACGCCACGTAGCTTTCCGGATTCAAGTATCGGGCAAAGCGCCTGACATCTCGCGCATCGTGGAACTCCGCGCTGAAGTCGGCCGTGTAGTCGTCGTAGGTGACGTCGTCTTCGAACACGCCGATCTCGGCAAGATCGACGCTCTTGTGATAGGCGACCTCCGCCTGCGAAGTTTCGATTTCGAAGCCGCAGTACCACGCTCCGCGATCCGGCCCGTTGAAGCGGCTGCCTAATGGATGGGCATGCGTAAAGCTCGCGTTGACGATGCGGTAATACGGGATACCGAAGACGAGCTCGTGACCGTCAATGCCCGCTGGAATTCCGCCCTCGACGAGAAGACGATCGTTCGTCGCGTTGTCGAGTGTGAAGAGATCGACCAGATGCCGGTTTGAATCGGCGATACGCCCCAGAACGCTCTCACCACGCTTCGATGCGATGAACCGATGCGTGTCGTTCCGGCGAACGAGCGAGGTTTTCGGAAACGGTCTAGATGCCGCCACGACGCGCGTCTAGCAGCCGGCGGACGGCCGCAAACGCGGGAATGCCGCCGCGAATCATGTATTCCAGCGGCGCGATGCCGCGAAAGATAGGACTCGTGTTTGGTAGACCGATCCACCGGTCGGCGAGCGCCTTGCTATGGAGAATGTTGAGCGCCTTGAAGATGCCGACCAAATACGAAATCCGCAGCATCGTGTCGGGATCGAGCGTGCGCCGCGGCGATTTTTTAGTCGCATAGTAGGTGCTGCTCGCCATGCCGCCCAGGAGCTGCATCGCGTCCTCGTCGCGGATATGCCAGCATTCCATGATGTTGAAGAACGCTTTCAAGGCTGAGGGGCCGAGCCGCTTGCGTTCCTCTGCGGACGTAATGTCCACGAGGGCGGAGGGAGCGTAGCGGGTGTCGGGGTAGGCGAGAGCGGTCATCGTGTAGTATCCTCTTTTGGAGATTATACACTACTAATCCGGAGTCGACAAGCCTCTAAGGGCTCTGGAGCGTCCTCGCGAATACCAAAACCGCGCGGGCCTGTAGCTCAGCGGTAGAGCGGCCGGCTCATAACTGGTTGCGCGTAGGTTCGAATCCTACCAGGCCCACCATGAAGCGAGCCCCGCCGTCGATGAGATCGCGCGGAGTTTTGGTGCCGCCCGGTAAAACGAATCGAAACGATGCTATTACTTGTGCTGGCGGCTGTTGTAGCGGCCGGAGGCGAACTGCAGACGCCTGCCCTCGCCGGCGTGACGCTGGGTAGCAACCTCACACAGGTTCTCTCAGAGCATCCGAGAGCCCAACGATCCGCCAGTTCCGACCGGCGGTGGGTTTGGAGCAGACGCGGAGGCGGTGCGGTTGCCGTTACCGCTGACGATATTGGCAAAATCACCAGGGTTGATTTCGTAGCAGATAAAGGCCAGGACGACAGCATCGACCTTCCTTGCGTTGGAGCCTTTCCCGTTCAAGACTCGGATGTGAATCTTCAGTTCGCTCTGAACAAGTCGGCATGTGGAGCATTTAATGGCGAGGCCTATGGCTTACCCGATCGTTCTGTTGTCCAGGTTCGCTTTAAGGGCCCGGGCGATGGTCAGCTTATCGAGGCTATCTGGTATCGCCCTTCTAATGAGAATCCTTCACCTGTTGGACACATGGGTGCCGTCATCGATTACCTCCGGCCGGCCTTACGGTACGTCGGGGGAGCCGCCCGAATATACTATGCCAGTGAATGCCGAGCCGCAGAAAAAAACACGTCTGGAAACTCGCAGTTTCTTTTTCCTGCAGTATCTCTCGAGCCGCTACCGGCGGGAGTCACCGGTGCCAACGCCGTCCGGCAGATCTTTCGGGACGATCCCAACGTCACCGTTACACAGGACCGATCCGGAATGCTTCGGGTTATGATCGGAAGCGTCTCGACCGCAATACTGCAAACGAGAATAGAAACTCTAACGCTGAATCCCTACGACCAGTATAGCGCGCCATCGGCCGTCGACACAATTGAGAACGCGCCGGAACTCCATACCGCTGAGCATAGACTGGATGTTTACCTCAACCAGGGTACCATCGACATCATTGTGTCCGGGCCGATCCCCGGAGCACCCCATCTTCCAAAGTTGATACAAAATGTTACGGTGGATGAGGCGTTAGACTCCGTCGCGAAAACTTTCAAAGGTATCGTCGCGTACGGCGTGTGCACACAGCCCGGCGGTAAAGGCCTTTTTCAGCTCGGTTATATATACGGCTGGTAGAGCTTCTTTGGAAACCGGACTCACGCGAAGACAGTTTTTCCCACGCGCGTCGATACGGCTGCGAATGCTTCCTTCGTTCAGCATCTGCCTACTGCTCTTCGTGCCGTTTGTTACCGCGCGGCTACTGAGCATGAACGTGCAGGGAACCGAGCATGCGTACCTGTCCGCGCTCTTCAACCTTATGGCCCTGATAGGATTGTCGTTCATTGGATCGTCGGCGCGCCGATTACGATTCCCGCGGTTCGGGAAACGACGCTTCGGGACTTGGCGGCCCTCATCGACCAGTATCGCTCCGCGGCGGCAGCCGAGACTTAGATGCTAACAAAGATGTCTGCTTACCTAAATGAGCCGCTGGGCTGATGCCAGCGTCTCGTCGAGCATGTTGCGCTGGAACGTAATCATGTCGGGGACGTGGGGGAACCGCGCGTCGGTTCGGTGTGCGGTGAGGATGTAGCGTTCGCCGTCTCTAATCAGCGTGCCGCGCTTTTGCAGCGTGGCAAGGGCATTCACAACTGCAGTGTCCGGAGCACGGCGCAGCTCGGGATCGACGAATACATTACATGGTAGTGAGTCGAGGCGCTCGCGCACCGCACGCACCGCGTCTGTCACCGTGAACCCTTCCGGGCCATCGAGCAAAAATGACGCCAACAGCGCCGAGGTCGTGATCGGTCGCGCCGCACCCAGCGACGTCCCGATATCCGCGGCGCCGGCGTATGGAACGACGCGATAGAGCATCGAGAGCCGTCGACCCTGGAAAGGATCGTAGGCGATTGCGCACAGCCAGAAGTCGGCAAAGGGTGAAAGGGCGTCGAGGATTCCGCTACGCATCGGATGCATGCGGCCATCGCGACTGAAGTCACCTTCCGGCGTGATGTAGAAGGTCGCGCCGGCCCGCACCCGGTGTACGATCGCCGCAATATCGCGCTTTGTCACCATGCGGAGGTTCTCGAGCACTTCACGCCGGTAGGGCTGCTTCAGTTGCGCCACTTTGACCCAAGCATGGGCCGGGGTGAAGTTGGCGAGTTTCCAAAGATCGCTCAGTACACAGCCCTCCAAGCCCAATGGAGCGAGCGTTTCGGCCGGCAAGATCGCATCGAGCGCCAAATCGCCGTGGGCGGCGCGTAGCTCCTCCGCTAGGCTGATGAGCGGCCGTGAGAAGAGGTGGTTCTCAATCGGCAGAATGCTGAGGCAGTCCCAAAGCCAGCTCAGATTCAGGCCGCGCGTGAGCCGTACGCTCCACGGCCACACCGTCGCGATGAATCCCGTCTCGTACGTGCGGCGGGAGTTGCACATCGTCAGCGGCTTCCACGGGTGCAGCAGGAACGTGCGCGCAGTGATCATTTCCCCTTCGTCGATGTGCTGATGATTTGTAATCAGCACCGTTGCCCCGCGTTTCGCCGGCAAATGGCCCCACTGCCGAACGCGCATCGCGAACTTAAGGTACGCCTGGCGCGTGATGTAGGTCGTGGCGATCATCACCCGGTTAGGTTTCATCGGGGCACCCGGCGCCGGCGAACCGCCAGCCTATAGCCTTCGCTCATTCCGCACTTTCCTTGTATATAAAAGCAAGGCAGCCTCCTAGGCTTAGCGAACAGCGCCACGTGACTTTCGTGCGTCTCCTCGCGGCGAGCCTCGATGTCGCCACAATTGCGGCAATCGGTTATGCGACCATCGCGATCGTGTGTATTGCGCGCTTCGGACGCCAACCGCAAGCCTCTAACGCCGACTACATGCCGCCGGTCAGTTTGCTCGTGCCGCTGCATGGCCCGGAACGCGAGCTCGAGGAGAACCTGCGGGCGTTTGCCATGCAGGACTACCCCGTTTATCAGCTGGTTCTCGGCGTCGCGCACGCCGACGATCTTGCGTTAGCCGTTGCGCGGCGAGTGGCGGCGGCGCTTCCCGACCGGAACATCGAGATCGACGTCGGTGAAGTGCCCGGCGCGCGTAACCCCAAGATCGCAAACGTGCTCTCGATGATGCGGCTCGTCCAGCACGAGATTTTGATCCTCGCCGACAGCGACACACGGGTCACACCCACGTACATCCGCGCGGTCACCGCACCATTACACGAACGGGGCGTCGGCGTGGTAACCTGTCCTTTCGCCGGCGTTCCCGATGGCACGCCCTCATCGGAACTCGGGGCGATGTTCATGAACGAGCAGTTTATTCCATCGGTGCTCGTGAATCGACTCTTCGGCCCGACTCGACACTGCCTCGGCCCTACGAATGCGATACGCGCCGAGGTCCTCGCCGCAATTGGCGGCTTCGAGGCACTCGCGCCCCACCTTGCCGACGACTTCATGCTCGGAAACTTCGTTGCGGCCCAGGGTTTGCGCGTTGTGATCTCGCGTTACGTCGTACGAACGATCGTGTCGGATTCGAACCTCGCGGCGCTCTGGAACCACGAGTTGCGTTGGCATCGGACAATCAGAGGAGTGCAGCCGCTTGGTTACGCCGGTATGTTTCTCACGTATCCGGTGCCGCTAGCGCTGCTCGCGTTCCTGCTCGCGCCGCAGCTCGAAAGCGCGGCGGCGCTTTTCGTTGCGGCAATTGCACGACTCGTCTTGCACCGCGTCTCCGGGCGCGCGCTCCGCGTCGCGGCCGCTCCCGCCTGGCTCATCCTGCCATGCGATCTCTTTGGGATTGCCGTATGGGTTTGGGGGCTCACCGGACACGCGGTCCGCTGGCGCGATGCGGTTCTGCAAATGGAGTCGGGCGACTTGCTCGCGGAACGCCCCTGAAAGCCTCATAGGACGTCGCTAATCGCGCCAAGGAACAATACGGCGCCGCTTCGATCGTCCCGAATGATACAAAAGAACGGATGATCCACGTTTACGACGATGGGAGTTCCCCCAAACTGTATGCTCATGGGCATCACCACCGCCGTCGCGGCGGTGGCGGTCGTTCCCGCTTCGTCAACGTCAAGCGTCGTCTTGTGAATGACGCTGCTGATTCGCAGCGGTCGATCGCTGATTCCGCCAAAGTCGGCGCGATCGGAAAATGCAATCCCTAACCCGGCTTCCCTCAATGGCGCAATGAGGTCGGCTTCATACGAAAGATGCAATTTAGGAAGGTGCAGGTTCACGCGCCGCGGCGACACGTTCGCGAGTGCCGTTGCAAAGGCGTGCGGAAGTGCGCTTTCCATTGCCAAACCGGTGCCCTGCTTCGGAAGCACGACGTACATCGCGAAGCGGTCTCCGCGATAGCCTAGCCGGACGACCTGAAATTCGGGACCCGCATAGTACGAAAGCGTCTCGGTTTGATTCATGAAGGGGACGCTCGTCGTACCCGCCGCGCCCAAGAAGCGGCCGGGGTGCGTTTGGGGAGCCAAAAACGCTTGTTCCCACATGGCTTTAAAATAGACTGCATTGGTAATGAGCGCTTCGGAACCGGCGACGCTGTTGACGATCGTGGGGATGTGCCCGTGCGTCCGCCGGCTTACCCATGCATTGATCGTGCGGGCCGCGTCGGGGCTGTCGAAGTCTAACGGCGTGACGTCGGCGCCAAACGCCGTCTGCGCCTTCTCGACGAACGATGCTTTGAGCGAGAGCCCTTGGCGAACCCACAAGGCGTTTGCAAACTCCAGCGCGGCGCCAGAGTCAGCTTGGGGCAGGCCGGTTCGCAAAATTTGCGCCGCGCAGGCGAAGTCCGACGGATCCCCCGGCGGGGCGACGGAACTCTCGATAAACGCCTTAGCGGTGGCGCCACGCGCGCCGAGGTAGGCGACGCCGAGCGCTTGTGCGATGCTAAGAGGTGAGATGAAGACGTTTTTGCCGGTCGACGCATGCAGGAGCGCGAAGCCGAGATCGTTCTCTGCCGTGACGAGTCGCGTCTGCATCAGGGGCGACTCCGAGCTGCATTTCGTCGAAGCGCCGGCCGCGTCGACCCCGCAATCGCTGGCGAGAAATGCGATGACGAGCGCGAAACCCGTCGCAACGTTACTCCAACGCATAACTGCTGTGATCGAGGGAAATAACCTTGGGCGTCAACAATCGGAGAGTTCATGTGCCGTAACATCAAGACCTTGTACAACTTCGCCCCGCCGGCAACGGATGAAGAGGTCGGCGCTTCGGCGCTGCAGTTTGTTCGAAAGCTGAGTGGGCTGCATCACCCGTCGAAGGCAAATGAGGCGGCCTTCGAGCGCGCGGTCGATCGGGTAACCGGGGCTGCGCGCGAGCTGCTCGACTCGCTGGTGACGCAGGCGCCGCCGCGCGACCGCGACGTGGAGGCCGCGAAGGCGCGCGAACGCCGCCGACGCCACTACGTCCCCTCGTCGGCGCCTTCGTGAAGGATAAACTTGACGATTAAACGGTTGAGCGTCGCACCGGAGGCCGGGCTACCGAAGTTCACATAGAGCTCGTTTCCCGCCGGAAATCGCTGGTGGTACGCGACGGCGAGGTTGTTGCCCACTTGGTAGGAGGTCGCAAAACCGCCAAGGCCGTTGATATCGCGTAGTTCCAAACTGAAGCTGCTCTCGTTGCTGATGTTGTAACCCAGCGAGATGCGCCGCAACCACTGTGAATCGAGCACGCCGTCGGAGAACGCGCGCTCGTAGGTTCCGTCATATTCCAAGCCCAAGCTGAAGCGCTTCCCAAGCGGGCGGCTCGTAACCAGCGTAAACAGATGCACGTAGTCGTCGCCGAACGGTCCCCACTGATAGCTGGCGTCGAAGGGCGACGGCGTCCCGTCGCGATAGCCGACGGGAATCTGGTAGAGGTTGAACGGCTGCGTCACGCCGTCGAGGTAGCAGGGATAGCCAGTAAAGCTCGACTGATACAGGATCGGTCCGCTGCAGCCCGGGCCGGCGGGAATGTTGTAAGAGCGAAGTTGCCCGACCGCCTCGCCTATGCCGTCGAGCGAGAAGAGATTCTTGAAGGTGGCGTTGAGAAAGAATTGAGTGTCGGCCTGGTGCACCGCGCCCGAGTCGTCCAGAAAGCGATCGGCGGCAAAAAAGATCGTGTAGTTTTTGATGCCCGGCGCCGTTCCCGTATAGTCCGTGTAGAACTGCGGCCCGCGAATGTCGGAGTTCGGCGTGTAGCCGTCGATGGGGTTGTAGTTTGGCGAGACGTCGAGGTAGCCGACGTTAGCCTCGAACGGCCCCTTGTGACGATCCACGAAGAGTTCGGTGAAGTCGGCGTTACCCTGAGGTACCCACGAGCCGTCTTCGAACGAATGGTCGAAGTAGTAGATCATCCCGTTTGAATAATCGCGCGCTTCCGCGCCGGCCTCGATCGTGTCGTCGGTGCCCGCGATGCTGTGGTTAGCAAAGACGCCGTCGCTCCAGTAGATGAAGGAGCCGTTCGGCAGGGCGTGCTCGTAGCCGTATGCCTGATCGCTAAACGTGTTGCTCGTCGTTTCGTCGAATCCGTGAAAGGTCAGAACGCCGAAGCTTTGGTCGCCGAACGTTCCCTCGACCTTACCGCCGCTATCGAACGGCCCGACCGACGGCGAGTAGAAGACGAGATCGGGGGCGTTCACGTTCGTGCCACTGGGCGAGCGGGGTCCGGAGTTGGCATTGATAAAAGCCGCACCTTGTGCGAAGAACGGCCGATACTCGAGAAGCTGTCGCTGAAACTCTTGCGGCGCGATTGTTTGTTGATCGATCTCAACATTGGAAAAGTCCGGATTGAGCGTTCCAACGAAACGAACCGTCGGCGTGATCGGATAGCTGACGTCTCCGCCGAACGAACGGACGTTCTCCGGCAAAAACTCGCCGTTGGCTTGCTGAAAGAGATTGCGATCCTCGCCGATGCTGGCGAGGCCGTAAATGTCGGCTCGCGGCTTGGGCCGGGCCGCGGAAGAGGCCGCGATATCGAGGTCCCCACCGGCCCAGAAGCGCGTATCGTTTTGGAAAGTCGGCCAGGTTCCACTCGCAGAGTCCCCCATGATCGGGTTCCAGACCCACGAAAGGTGCTCGCCCGTCGCCGCGATCTGGCGAACGAACTGCAGCCGCCACGTTTGCTTGCCGCCGCGCGGCACGCGTAAGACGTCGAGCGGAATGATCATAATCGCGCTCCACGTTCCGTCGGAGACTTTTCCGGCAGCGTTCCAGCGCGGACGGAAGCGCACGTTTTCATTGGCCTGCTCGTAGCGCGTGCCGCGAGGGGTCGCTTCAAAATAGTAGGCTTGGCTTCCACCGCCCCCGTTGAGCAGCCCGATGCCGACGAAATCGTCCGTACCGAAGCCCACGTCGTTCGTCGTCTGCGATGCGACGATTGGGACGCCGGCTTGCTCGCTTTTGAATCCGACGTAGAGATTCTTGTCGTCGTACAAGAGATAGGCCGTCGTGGCAAACTTGGCGGGCGCGCGGGTCGTCACGTTCTCCCACGGCCCGTCGCCGTTGGGCACCTTCCCCGCCGCCCACGCGGGATCGGCGAGGGTCGCGTCGAGGGCCAAGGGGCGAGGCGCGCGTGCGATGGTAAACGAGAAGCTTCCCGTCACGGCAGCCCATACCGGCGCGCACGTCACAACGAACGCAAATGCGATGCCAAAGCCGAAGCGAATTAAATAGTACAATTCCTGGCGCCTTAGAACGTTGCTACAGGGAAAATGCGCCGATAGTTTCATAGCGTCGATGGGGCTAAACCCAGGGGCGAAGAAGGACCGATGCATGAAAAGAATTGATTCTAGGAATTGCATCGCTTCGATCTGCGCGATCGTTGCGGTGGTTGCCATCGCGTCTCCGGGTCGATCTCGGGCGGCGACCGGACCGCTCACCGATAAGATGGCGCCCTTCAACTACCTCATCGGCGGATCGTGGAAGTGCTCGATCAAAGCTCCAGCCGTCGGGGCGCGACCGGCGCACACGGAGCGAGTTACGGTCGTCTTTAGTCTCGCGCCCGGCAATACCGCCTACTCCCGAGTATCGGGACCCGGTTACTCTCGCGACCGCTACTATGGTTACAAGGCGAAGTCGAGGTTGTACTGGGCCGCGTCGGTAGATAACCAAGGCTCGTACGGCTTTGAGACATCCCGTGACGGAGCGACGTTCGATGGGAGTACCTGGTTTGGCGGGATGAGCCTTAATCTCAAGTTTAGGAACACGCTCGCGAAAGTGAATGCTGACGAGTTCACGACTCACCAGGTTTTGATCGGTGGACGCCTTCAGGTGGCGGTCGACACCGTTTGTACGCGATAGCGGCGTGCTGCCGGCTATCGCACTGCTTGCAACTGCCCCGGCGTTCCTTATTGGTTTAAGCGAAGTTGCAGCGTCGTCTCCGCGGTTCGCGACGTCGCTGGATCGGTGACCGTAATCCTTACGCTAACGGCCTGCTGGCCGGGCATCGTGCTCAACGTTACGCTTATCCTGAAGTTGCCGCGTGGACCGGCATCGGTGCTGCCCGAGAACTGACCGCTAAGGGAAGGCGTCGCCCCCGCGGTAACCCTAACGCTTCCGTTCGCGATCGTGCTGCCCTGTATCACGAAGTTACGCCCGACGGGAGCATTGGGCGCGGGTTGGTTTATCGTGACGCTCAGCGGCGTCTGGGCGGCGCGTTTCACCGAGAACGACCACGAGCGGTCGAATGGCGAACCTCCGGCAGGACCGCGCCCGGTGACGCGCACGGTATGCGAGCCGAAGTCGAGCGGCGCGGGCGGCTTATAGGAGAAGCCCGTCGCCGACACGCCGCTGCGCGACGTGATGTTGTTGCCGTCGAGCAGAACGCGCACGCTGCCAGGGTCGACGTCCCGCGTGAACTCCGCCGCGATGACGACGAAGCGATCGTTCACGCTCGCGCCCGGCGAAGGCTGTTTTCCGCGCAGATCGATGGGATTTGCCGGGGGCGGGGCTGCTCCGGCCACCGAGAACGACCACGAACGGTCGAACTGCGCCCCGTCGGAACCACGGCCCGCGATGCGAACTCTGTGCGAGCCGAAGTCGAGCGGTGCCGGAGGCTTATACGAAAAGCCGTTCGGGGATACCGCGCTGCGCGACGTTACGTTGTTGTCATCGAGCCAAACGCGGACGCTGCCAGGCTCGACTCGGCGTGTGAACTGTGCCGAGATCGTGACGAACCGGTTCGCGACGCGTTCGCCGGGCGTCGGCTGATGCGCGTACAGATTAATGGCCTGCACCGGCGGCGGGTTGGGCGGCCGCGGAGGCCGCGGCGGGCGAACGGGCCCGATTGGCACGACCTGCCCCGATATTGTGATCGCGACGACGCGCGTGGACGCGTCGTATCCGACGTTTGCGCCGAGCGACTGCGCGATGAAGCGAAGCGGAACGTAGGTGGTCGCGCCGACGATGAACGGCGCGACGTCGAGCGTCGTGGACTCGCCGCTGACGGAGGCCTGCGTCGAGCCGATCTGCAGCGATACCGTCGTGCCGCCCTTCGTGGCGTTAATCGTGCCTGCAGAGTAGACGACCGACGCGCCGAGGCGCTCAAAAATTCCCCTCAATGGGACGAGAACGCGGCCGGCGCGTTCGATCGGCCCCGGGTTGAGATACAACTGCTGACCGTTGACGGTTACCGTCTGCGCCGGCGCGGCGGCTGGAAAGGTCGCGATTGCGAGCCCGGCTATCAAACATACTATACGCTTCATTGGGTGCAGTATTTCTGAGCTCGCACGGAAAAGCCGCTTTGCATGATTACCATCGACGCGCTCGCCCATCTTCCGCTCTTCGAATCGGCGCGCGACGAGGCGCTGGCTACGATCGTCTCGCGCAGCGCCGATCTGCGAGTGAACGCGGGTGATTGGGTCGTGCTCGAAGGAGAAGCGGCTGCCTTTTACGTCCTTCTGGAGGGCCGAGTTGAGATCGTCAAGACTATCGCCGGCGCAGAGCAGCTCGTCGACGTGGTTGAGCCAGGCGGCTTCTTCGGCGAGGTGCCGCTATTGCTCGGATCGGGTTTTCTCGCCGGAATTCGCGCGACCGAACCGTCACGATTAATGCGGCTCGAAGCGATCGACTTTCACGAGCTGGTCGCACGCTGCCCAAACGCAAACCGCCAGATTCTGGCCGAGATGGCGCGGCGCGTTACCGGTTTGCAGCAGGCGTCGATCGCCGCGCCGCTCATCAGCGTGAGCGTTCTCGGCCATCGCGACGACTTCGCATGCTACGATCTGCGCGATTTTCTCGCGCGCAATCACATCGGCTTCCGCTGGCTCGAACCCGACGACGCCGCGGCCACTCAAGCTGCGAACGTGCCGCAAGAACTGCTGGGTGGCGACAACTCTCCGGCCGTGATCTTCGCCGACCGCTCCTACATGGTCAAGCCAAAATACCCGGAGCTCGCGAAACGGCTCGGGCTCCAGACGGCGCCGCGGGCTACGACATACGACGTCGCCATCGTTGGCGCGGGGCCGGCAGGCTTGGCAGCCGCCGTCTACGGCGCTTCCGAGGGCTTGGAGACAGTGCTCGTCGAGTGCCGTGCTCCCGGGGGGCAAGCCGGATCGTCGTCGCGCATCGAAAACTATCTCGGCTTTCCAGCCGGCGTCTCGGGCGACGATCTCGCTTCGCGCGCCTTCCATCAAGCGAGACGTTTCGGCGCCGAAATCATCGTCACGCGGCAAGCGACCGAGATCGAGCCGCGCAACGGGTCATCTGCAACGCACGCGATCGTCCTCGATTGCGGCGAGCGCGTGCAAACCAAGGCGATCGTCCTGGCGAACGGTGTCACATGGCGGCGGCTTTCGATTCCCGGTGCCGATGCTTTGCTCGGACGCGGCGTCTACTACGGTGCAGCGCGCACAGAGGCGCTCGGCGCGCGCGGGAAGGACGTCGTTCTCATCGGCGGCGGCAACTCGGCGGGGCAGGCCGCGATGCTCTTCTCCGGCTACGCGAGCAGCGTCACGATACTCGTGCGCGGCGAAAAACTCTCGGCCAGCATGTCGCAATATCTCATCGACGAGCTGGCGAAGAAGGAGAACGTTCGCATCGAGTACGCGTGCGAATGTGTCAGCGTGACCGGGAAGGATCGTCTCGAATCGATCGAGATCGCGTACAAGAACGGCGGCCAGAAGACTCTCAAGGCCGAGGAGCTCTTCATCTTCATAGGCTGTGAGCCGGAGACGAAGTGGCTCCCGGACGCATTGATTCGCGACGCCCAGGGTTTTGTGTGCACTGGGCGCGATGTCGTCGACCTGCAACCCGCCGGTGACGCTCGGGCGCGCGATCCGTATCTACTCGAAACGAGCATCCCCGGCATCTTTGCGGCGGGCGACGTTCGCCATGGATCGATGAAGCGCGTCGCATCGAGCGTGGGCGAAGGCAGCATGGCAATCGCGCTCGTCCACCAATATATCGACGAAAAGAAGTCAGCCTAGCAGCCTTTCCATGGCTACAGCGTCTACGTAGCGGTCATTCACCCGTCGATGCCGTTGAGCTCGGCCAGCATATCGCCTGGCACGTCGATCTCCGCGGCCGCGAGATTTTCGCGCAGATGAGCGAGTGAAGACGTGCCCGGGATCAGCAGTATGTTGGGTGCGCGCTGCAGCAGCCACGCCAATGCAACCTGCATCGGGGTCGCGCCGAGCCGCGCCGCCACATCGGAGAGCGTCGACGATTGCAGCGGCGTGAAACCACCGAGCGGAAAGAACGGTACGTAGGCAACGCCGTCGGCTGCCAGCACATCGATCAGTGTGTCGTCGTCGCGGTGGGCGAGATTATAGTGGTTCTGCACGCAGACGATCTCGGCGATGGCGCGCCCTTGCTCGACCTGTGCGGGAGTGACGTTACTCAAACCGAGATGTCGGATCTGGCCACGTTGCTGCAACTCAGCCAGCGCCGTCAACGGCTCCTCGATCGAACCGTCGCTTGGGCCGTGGCCGTCTCCCATGATTCGCAGATTCACGACTTCCAGCGACTCCAGCCCAAGATTGCGCAAGTTGTCGTGAACCGCGCTCGTAAGCTGCGCGGGCGTCATCGCCGGATGCCACGACGCATCCTCACCTCGCACGCCGCCGACCTTGGTGACGATCACCAAATCCTTCGGGTAGGGGTGCAGCGCCTCACGGATCAACTGATTGGTGACGTGCGGGCCGTAGTAGTCGCTCGTGTCGATGTGGTTAACGCCGCTCGCAATCGCCTCACGCAGCACGGCCAGCGCCGTGTCGCGATCTTTCGGCGGCCCGAACACGCCTGGGCCGGCCAGTTGCATCGCACCAAAGCCAAGTCGCTTCACCGAGCGATCGCCAAGCGGAAACGAGCCAACGGTGTTAAGTTTGTTCATCCACGCAATAACCCCAACCGTCCATCGAACGATTCGGACGCACCGTAAATGAGATGGCGCTTACTTGGTCGAAAGAGACGGACATGAAGCGCTACGTAACGATCTTTACTCTGGCGATGATCTCGCTATTTGCTTGGCAGGCCGCGCGAGCGTGCACCGGAATTCGACTGACCGCCAAAGACGGCGCCGTCATCGTGGCACGTACGCTCGAGTTCGGCGCGGATCTCCAATCGAAAGTGCTGGTCTATCCCGCCGGAACGCCGGTCACGGGCTCGCTGCCGAATAGCGCTTCAGGAATTTCGTTTACGACCAAGTACGGCATCGTCGGCGCCAATGCGTTTGGCTTACCGATGATCGTGGATGGGCTCAACGACCAAGGATTGTACGTCGGCGAGTTCTTCTTCCCGGGTTCTGCCGGATACACCGACGTGACGCCGGAGAATGCATCGCGCGCAATGGCCGGCTATCAGTACTCGATGTGGATTCTCGGAAACTTTGCCAGCGTTGCCGAGGTCAAGGCCGCCTACGAAAAAGTGGTGCTGGCGCCGACCGTCGTGCCCCAGCTCGGCATGGCGCCGCCGGTGCACTTTCGCATCACCGATAAAACCGGCGCCTCGGTGGTGGTCGAGCCTATTGGGGGAAAGCTCGTAATCTACGACGATCCGCTCGGCGTGATCACGAACTCGCCGACGTTCGACTGGCATATCACCAATCTGAGCAACTATGTCGGCCTCTCGGCGAACAACCGCGAGTCGATGACGATACAAGGCGTAACGCTGAACAGCTTCGGTCAGGGATCGGGCTTCTACGGGATTCCCGGCGATTTCACGCCGCCGTCGCGCTTCGTGCGCGCCGTCGCCTACGAAGCGGCTGCCGTCCAGCCGGCAACCGCGAGCGATGCGGTGCAGCAGGTCTTCCACATCCTCAACAACTTCGACATCCCCGTCGGCGCCGTTCGTGACGAAGTTCAAGGGAAGACCATCGACGAGTGGACGCTCTGGACCTCAGCCGAGGACTTGACGAACCTTCAGTTCTATTTCCGAACATTCAACGACCAATCGCTGCGCAGCGTCGACGTTCGCAAAGCCTTGGCAAGCGCTGGTTCAACCGTCAGGTACCTACCGATGGAAACCGATCAGCCAACCCCGATCACGAGCGTCTCGCTCTAGTACTCGTCATGGCGGCGGAACCAAGGGTCGTCGTCGAAATTCTCGTTGCGGCCGCGTGGCGCGCGGTCGAGCCACTGATACATGCCCCAGAGCCCGTCGACGCCGCGGGCGTAGGCCGAGTACGTATGATAGACGACTCCGTGCTCGAGCACAAACGCGCTCACGCCCGGTAACTCTTGGAAGTACGTCCGCACGTCCGTGCCGGTGCTCGACGCGAACTGGTCGGGCCAGGGATGTTCGTCGCTGTTCTCCAGCATCGGCCGCACATCGCTCGGAGCGAAGTTGTATTCGCCTGTGCCGGACCGCTGCTGCTCTTTCGTCTGCGACGTCTGGAAGTCGAAGTTGAAGTCGGTGTCGGACGATGACGCCCACGGAAAACTCCAGCCCATTCGTTTCTTGTAGATTTGCAGCTTCGCGATCGGAGCCCGTGAGACCGCGCAGAGCGTTACGTCGTGATTCGCGAGGTGAGCAACGAAGCCGTTGAAGCCGTCGGCGATCGACGAACACGACGGACAACCCGCCGTGTAATCGGGTCCGAACATGAAATGGTAGACGAGGAGCTGCGAGCGTCCCTTGAAAAGATCGGCGAGCGACACGTTGCCCTCGTCGGTCTCGAAGCGGTAGTCTTTTTCGATTCGAACCCAGGGCAGTTCTTGCCGCCGCTGCGCTAACTCGTCGCCGCGCCGCGTCAGCTCTTTCTCGGCCTTGAGAAGTTCGAGCCGGGCTGCAAGCCACTCTTCGCGGCTTGCGATCTTATGAGCGGTCATCATTTCTCTCTTCCTTCCAAAGAGACGAGAGCGGCGAACCGCTCCACGATCTTGGCCCAGCCCTCTTGGTGCCGGTCGCGCGAATCTTCGCTCGCGAACTGTTCGTGGGTGAGCACGAGCTCCGTGCCGCCGTCAAGATCGTTGAACTCGACCGTCAGCAGTGTGTCGTGCTCGTCTTCCGGCCTGCCTTCTTCCCAGCGCCAGGTCATAACGAGCCGCTCGGGCGCTCGAACTTCGCGGTACGTTCCGCGCACGTTCCAGAGCTCGCCGTCGGGCATGCGCATCACGATGTTGTAGGAGCCACCGGTTCGCACGTCCATCCGGACTTCTGGCACGGTGACGTCGCCCGTGCCGAGAAACTTCATCGCGAGCTCGGGTTTCGTCCAGGCGTCGAAGACGCGCTGACGCGGAGCCGCGTACGTGCGGCGCAGTACGAGTGCCGGTGCGACCGGCGTACGCGTGTTATTCATCGTGTTCTCTTTCGTTTGGGAGATTCTGCAAGAAGATTATCGAGGCGATCGAGAGCGGCGGTCCAGAAGTTGCGCTGTTTGTCGAGCCAGCTCGATGCTGCTTTCATGGCGTTTGGGGAGAGCGTGCAGCGGTGCACGCGGCCCAAGACGTGCCGTTCCAGCAAGCCCGACTCTTCGAGCACCCGAAGGTGCCTCGAGATCGCGGGCTGGGATATGGAAAAGCCCGACGCGATCTCGCCGGCCGAGAGCGGGCCGCGGGCCAAACGCTCGACGATCTGTCTCCTGGTTGGATCGCCCAGAGCCGAGAACACCGCATCGAGATTTCCAGAACTATTAACCATGATGTTATATAACCATACTGTTAAATGCCAGGTATTGTCAAGCCCCGCGCCGTCGCACCGTTCTGCCTGCATGAGGGCGCCCCGACAATGGCGTACAGTGAGGCCATGAAGCACTACATCTGTGCCGCAGCCGCGTTTGCCGCGGCGATTTTGCTGCCGCAGCCGGCGCCCTGTTTCCCTGTGGATTTCGGGCCCGGTTTCACAACGCATCGGGTGGACGTCGCGGGCGACACCGTCAGCGTCACGGTCGGCGGCCATGGGCCGGTGATCGTGTTGTTGCACGGCTACGCGGAAGATTCGCGGATGTGGAAACCGCTCGCTAACGAATTGGCGTCGCGCTTCACGGTCGTCGCCCCGGATCTTCCGGGCATCGGCAACTCATCGATTCCCACGCACGGAGCCGACATGAAGATTGCGGACGAGCGCGTCCGCGGTGCGGTGCGAGCATTAGGCTTTCGGCGCGTCTACGTGGTGGGACACGATATCGGCTTGATGGTCGCCTACGCCTACGCGGCGATGTATCCGCAGGAAGTTGCACGCCTCGCACTTCTGGACGCGTTTCTGCCTGGAGTCGCAGGCTGGCAGCAAATCTATAACGACCCAAATCTCTGGCATTTTCGATTTAACGGCCCAACGCCGCTAGCACTCGTTGCCGGGCGAGAGCGAATCTACTTCAACTACTACTGGAACGCTTTTGCCGCCGACGCCAATAGGTCGCTCTCTGAAGCCGACCGCAACGGATACGTCGCGGCGTATTCGCGACCCGGCAGAATGGCGTCGGGCTGGCTCTATTTTCAATCGTTTCCGCAGACGGCCGTCGATTTCTCGAAGCTCGCATCCACGAAGCTGCACATCCCCGTGCTGTCGATCGGCGGTGACAAGGCTAACGGCGCCGCTCTGGGCGCGCAGGCTCGTTTGATTTCCGACGACGTCACCATAATCGTCCTCAAGAACACCGGCCACTGGTTGATGGAAGAGAATCCACGCGAGACGATGGCGGCACTCATCAATTTCCTCGAACGCCCGTAACGTATCCGCGTCGGAATCGATACCGAACACCCAAGCGCGCTCATTACGTCGGGGATCTTCGCAGTTACTCGCAATCCCATCTATTTGGCCTTCGGCTCTGTCCTGCTCGGGGAGTTCTTGATACAGCCGCGCTGGCTTCTGTTGCTATACCTTGCGGCGGGTGTATCATTGTTTCATCGTCAAGTTCTGCGTGAGGAGGCGTATCTTCAGCAGCACTACGGTGCAGAATTCACCGCGTATCGGGCACGCGTGCGACGGTATTTGTAGCCGTTTGAAATGAGGGTTTGCTTGTCTGGTCGAAAGAAAGCAAAACTGGAAGTAGTATTTTCATACTCGCCGACCACTTGATTGGAGACCAGAATGTTCGGATACGCTCGAGGCTGGGTGTTGTTCCCATTGATTGCCCTACTAGTCACGGGGTGCTCGGAGGGAATCGGTAGCGCTTCCCCTCCCTCGGCGTTATCCCCGGCGCTTGGATCCGACGACGCCGCCCTATCGACTCGAACCGCGCTGGCAGCACTCGACTCCGCGCCCATTTTGATCAACCCAGGTGTTGAGGTGATTCGTCGGCTTCCAATTCACCCCAACGCGAAGTCGACGCCCTTCTTGATCAATTTTGTCTCCGACGGTCCGGCCCAAAAAGGCGTACCGTGCTTTTCCTGCGTTTCCGGTGCGCAAACGAAAGATAACGTTGGATTGACGGCGCCCGACAGTTACATCCCGACGGGTGCAACGTGGCAATATACGCTGTCGTTTACCGATATCACGTTCAAGGGAACGTGCAAACTTGCATGGGCCATTGCCGCAGGCAAGAAGGTGATCGATCAGTTCGCCGTTTCAGTGAAACTCACAGAGGCCGGTGGCTTCGCTCTTTACGGAGTCAATCGCGGGCGCCCGTCCTATTCAGGTTCGGCCGTTCTGACCGGCAAGATAACGTGCGGCAGCGGCGCTCCGCAGACAACCCAGACAACCTTGCTGTTCGAGTAAGACGGGGCAGCCCTCGCGACGCTCGCCCTACTGGAAGAGTTTCGTGGCGTTTTCTATCGTGATGGCGACGCCCCAAGCCAGTGGTAGTCCGACCCAGAGCCAGGCCAGAACGAGCAATGTCGTGTTGCTGTCTTCGGGGCGCATGCGTTCTTCAAGCTGATCCATCGTAGAACCTCAGGTTACGCTTTGCGTTTCGAGATAGTAGCGCTCGTCGACCGGGCGAACCGCGAGATCGCAGAGGAGCCCGACGACTAAGAGCGCGGCCATGACATACATGGTAACGGAGTATGCGTCCGCCTTGGCGACCCCGTGATTGATCTCGTATTCGCGAATGTAGTTGATCAGGACGGGCCCTGCGATTCCGGCAACCGACCATGCCGTCAGCAGCGCTCCGTGGATGGCACCGACGTTGACGGTTCCGTAGAGATCGCGAAGGTACGCTGGAATCGTCGCGAAGCCGCCGCCGTACATGCTGATGATCAACAGAAACGACAGGACGAAGAGCGCAACGGCGTGTAGATGTCCCCAGGTTGGAACGAAGGCGTATAGCACCGCGCCCGCGATGAAGAAGATCGCGTAGGTTCGCTTGCGTCCGATGAAGTCCGAGAGCGATGCCCAAAAGACTCGCCCGCCCATGTTGAAGAGGCTGATGAGGCCGACGAAGCCCGCCGCCGCCACGGCAGTCACACCAAAAATGTCCTGGATCATGAGCGATGCTTGCCCGATTACCCCGATTCCCGCGGTGACGTTCAAGCAGAGCACGAGCCAGAGGAGGTAGAACTGCGGCGTGCGCAGGGCTCGTTCCAGCACGACGTTCTTGGTCGTAATCATTGCCCGCGAAGCGATCGGCGCGATGTAGCCGGCCGGCTTCCAGCCTTCTTGGGGGATTCGCACGATCAGCGAACCGACGACCATCCAGATAAAGTATAGAACGCCCAACACGAACATCGTTTGCGCGACGCCGGTGCCCGATGCGCTCGCGAAGTGTTTCATGAGGAGTACGGAAAGCGGAGCGCCGATCATGGCGCCCCCGCCAAAGCCCATGATGGCCGTGCCGGTCGCCAAGCCTGGCCGGTCGGGAAACCATTTGATGAGCGTTGAGACCGGGGAGATGTAGCCGATGCCGAGTCCGCACCCTCCGACCACCCCGTAGCCGAGATAGACTAACCACAGCAGATGTGCGTTGACGCCGAGACCAGCCAGGATCAAGCCGCTGCTAAAGCAGAGCGCCGCGACGAACATCGCCTTGCGGGGGCCCACGCGCTCCACCCACTTTCCGCCAAATGCCGCGGAGAGGCCGAGAACCAAGATGGCGAGGCTGAAGATCCAGCCCAGCTCGGGGACCGTCCAATCGGCACCGGGCTTTGGGGCGGTGATGCCGATCGCTTGCGCCATCGGCTTGGTAAAGACGCTGAAGGCGTACGCCTCGCCGATGCAGAGATGAATGCAAAGCGCCGCGGGCGGAACCAGCCACCGATTGAAGCCAGGCTTCGCCATCGCGTTGGATCGATCGAAGAAGGCCATAGACTCAATTGCTACGCGTGCTCGCCGGCCCCTCTTGCGTCAGGCTCGAGTGGAAGGAAGGCCGTCGCCCGAAGACAGTAACACACTCTTCGTATGGTAAGAAAAGCCGTTTGGGCGTTGGCTTTCGCGCTCGTTCCTAGCCTGGTGCTAGCATCCCCGCCGTCGCCGACGCCCTCGCAGATCGTCGCTCTCGTCAAGGCGACGCCGCAGCTTAAGATCGATCGGAGCGTGCCACCGTCGTCGGCATTCGATCCGAAGTCTCACCCGTACGTTGACGTTCTGGGCGCGCCCGAAGGACAGGCGATCGGCGGATACGTCACATCTGAGCTTGCGCATCAAGGCACGCTAACGAGCGGGTACGAAGTGCTGGCCGTCCCGCTCGACAGCGGCGGCAGTGGCGGCGTCTTTACGCAGATCGTCTTTGCTCGCCGTGGGCACGTTCCGTTCGTTTACGCGGGGCACATCGATTCTGCCGGTCATCTCGGGGTGCAGGTCAAAGGCGGAAAACTCATCGCGACCTCGCCCTACTACGCGGCCAAGGATCCCAATTGCTGCCCTTCAAAACTTATCGTTGCGACCTACGCGATCCGCAACGACAAACTGCACCGGACCACGCAGCGAATGGTCCCTACGCCAAAGCCGTCACCCTAGCGGGCCGCCGTAAGGAAAAGGCATGCCGAGAAAGCGTAATCCCCTCCCGCGATTCGATGACGAAACGATTCGTGCGTGCGGCGATCTGCTGAGGCGTCTTGAAGAGTCGCGCTCTCTTCGCGATAACGCGCTCGCCAAGCGAATCTCGCCGTCGGTCGATCGCCGCGACGTTGGGAGAGTAATGCGGTCTGCGTTCGGCGAGCTTTCGTTGTGACAACGTGAAATCGCCGTGCGCTGCGACGTTAGGGGCGAGAGGTATGGCGCCGTCGCAAAGTCACTGCACGTTTCCGAGCGTCATGTCTTCCGCGAGCGACGGAGTGCGTTAAGCCACATCGCGCACCGCCTTCTCACCGAGTTGCCGGCGAGGATTAAGCCTACCGTCACAGTCGCGCCCGACGCCTTTGACGTTCGTGTGGCGCTGAGCGAAGCTCTTGAGAACGGCGGTAACTGGCAGGCGGCTGCGGATATCCTCGAACGGTTCGCGGCCGACGTCGCCGCGGCCGACGAGCGCGGCTCTGTCGAGATCCGTCTCGCCCGGTTGTATCGGGATGCCGAGCAAATTGTGCCCGCCAGCCATCACGCAGACCTCGCGAGGACGTTGGCCTCACGGGTGACGCTCGGCGGCGAGTTGCAACGTGACGAGGCCGACCTGGCCGTGGCCGGAGTCGCGGTCGCCTCAGGCGATTGGAAACTCGCCGGCGACCTGGCGCAGCAAAGCATCGAGCGGCTGCGCCCGTCGACCGATCGAAGCCTCGGAACCCGCGTCCCGACCGCATTAGCCTAGGCGCTCCTTCTCAAAGCCGAGCTGCTCGTCGACAACGCCACGCTCGCCGAGAGTTTGCGCCGGCTCTCGGTGCCGCCGGCGCGGCCGAGGCGACGTTCGCGAGAGTCGGGCTGGGTCGATACGCTGGGATGGCACTGCAGATGCAGGCGGAGGCTCTCGCTGGGCTTGGCGAGTCGGAGCGAGCGCAGAGGACCATCGCCCAAGCAATCGATGTGCTCAAAGAAACGAGCCACCCACGTCCGTTAGCAAAAGCGTATCGTGTCATGGCGAGGATCACCGGCCGGCGGCAGTACGAGGTTGCGGCGCAAAAGCTGCTCCGTGAAGTCGCTCTTTAATCGGCTTTGCACTCGGCCGAGTTTTTGGTCAGCGTACTGACACGAACTACGGCACCCCCTTCAGGGTTTTTTCATGTTTGCTAACCAAAGTAAAACCCGAGACACCCGCTCTTCACCGCCGGAGGGAATTTGCGTGCGGTACCGCTTTATTCACGTCGCTCTCATCGCCATCTTCGCCGCAGGCTGCTCGGCGCGCGGCCTCGACGGCGGTTCGGTTGCCGCCCTTTCACGAGGCGCCCCGCCGCACCCGTTTGCGCGACCGGGCGTTGGTGCCGGCCCGATCGTAACCTCCAAATTCGGCGGTACGATTTTCGGTTGGGCAATCGACGAAAATGGCGCCGACGGGGTTCTGACCGAGGTCACGCCCCCGTCGGGTTCTCCCTTTACATCCGTCGTTGAGACCTTCGACCAGGCGACAGCAAAGATTACGAAAGTCGTTCGGAAACAAAACGGCGACTCGGGCAATCGCGAGTTGTTTGTGGACGCGGTTCTGGCCAACGACGTTGGCTTAATCGACGACGAGCGGCATTACGGGAAGTACACCCGACGGGACGTCTTTTATCTAATGGCGCCCGTTTCGAAGAAAAAGGTTACCGGCACGTGGACGCGCCCGCCCGGGCGCAACTTCCTCATTTTTGATATTGCCGACCAGCAAAGTAATCCCGCCGCGGTCATGGCGGCCACGATCCTCGACGGTAGCATTAAGAATCCGCCAACGTTCGAAGTCGTCGTAACCGACGTAGCAACAAATAAGATTCTGCGGATACTGCACGCCCCGAGGGGAGACGGCGTAAATTATCCGTACTTTGTAGCAGAGGACACGACGACGCAACATGCCTACGTGCCGGCAGCCAACCACGACTCGCAGACGGTCTTCATCGATTACGATATTCGCAACGGACATGCGTCCAATAACTTCGTCGCTCCGCCCTTCAGCGGTCCAGTGGCAGGCATCGCGATCGACTCCGCAACGCACATGATGTGTACGACGACGGGCTCAACCTACAGCGTCCAGATGTACGACCTCAAGACGAAGAAACAGACGTTTGTCGGCCAGATTCCAAATTCGGGAGGAGAAGGGCAAGCGGGCAGCTCGATCGCAGCCGATCCGATCAATCACCTTTTCATAGTCGGGCAGCCGAACTCGCTAAAGGGTGGCAGCGAAATCTACGTTTACGATGAACAAGGGAACGTGCTGGAAAGCTTGACCGGCTTCGCGTTTGGTCCATTGAGCGGAATACAGGTAGTTGCCGGAAGCCGCTCCGGCTACGTCGGGGGCCCGCAAGGAAACCAACTGGAGTCCTTTACGTACTAATCTGCGCGGTATCGGAGAATCAAGCTCAGCCCGCGCGTGGGCGACTCAGATATAATAGCCCGTGCAGGCTACCGCGATTCGCTAACGATGCGGGCAGTCTTGATGTAATCCAATCGCGGAAAGTCTTTCTTAAGGTAGACGTTGCCTTGCGCCGCGATCTTATCTTGATCCGGCTGTTCCCCATAGCCCGAGTAGATGTGGTCGACGTTCTGCATCCCGCTCGCGACCCGGCCGATTGGAGCAAATCCCATCCCATCGAGCCGGGCGTTGTCGCCCAGGTTGATGAAGAGGTGCGTCGAGCGGCTGTTCGGCTCTGACGTTGCCGCAAACGATATCATTCCGCGCGTATTCGACGCTTTCGGCGGATCGTCGGGAATGTTCGTATCCCACTTCTTCGTAACGGCGGGATTGGCCGCCGCGCCCCACTGCACGACGAAGCCCGGCACGACGCGGTAAAAGCGAGCGCCGTCGAAATATTTCGCCTTGACGAGTTGGTAGAAGCGTTGGGCGCCGTGGGGCGCGAGACGACGGTCCACGTCGACGACGACGGGTCCTTTACTCGTGTCGAGCAGTACGCGATACGCACCGGAGGCCGGCGTTTGCGCGGCCGGCTCCTTGCCAGCGCCGATACAACAGGCAAAGGCCAGCCCCAAGGCGGCGACGGTTGAAAATTTATTCATTGCCACGCCACCTTCGGCAGCCTCCCACCGTCATCCTGACAAGGTAACAGATCGCAAAACCAAAACCCCTTGGCCGAGCGCGTGTTGGCCGGCGGGTAGACCGTCGATGGGTTCACGGCATCGTCAGGAGTCGTCTGCTCGACGCGGCGATAGACTTTCTCTCCAACCGTCACCTCGATACGATGCTTGAAGATCGGCCCGTCGTACGCGAACGAATGGAATTCGCCGTTCTCGCCGCAGGGGTCGACGTCGGACGGAAGGGTGTTGACAAAGTCCCAGTCGACGATCCGGCCCAGCGCCGCCTCGTCCAGATAGGCATCGCTAACGCAACACACAATCGATTGAAAGCCGAGCTCGATAAACTCTCGAACAACCTTGCGCGTGTCGAGCTTCCAAAGTGGAAAGAGACCGCGCATCCCGATCCCTGCGAGCTTGTCCTCGCGCCAGCGCCGGAGATTCTCGAGAAAGATGTCGCCAAACGCAATGCTCGATACGCCCTGCTCCTTGTGCGCGAGAAGGTGGGCCGACATGTTGCGCTCGTACTCCTCATTCGAACCGCCGTCGACAAACACTATATCCAGCGGCAGCCCGATGGCGCGAGCCTGCATCTGCGCGAGCTCGAGCCGAACTCCATGCATCGACACTCGCGCGAATCGTTGGTTCACGGTGGTAAGAAGGGAGACGATCGTATATCGATCGTCTTGCAGCATCCTATACAGCGCGAGCGCAGAGTCCTTCCCACCGCTCCAGCAAAATACGATCCGCTCACTCACGGCCGCTCCTTTTCGACAAGCCGGCGCTGCCGCCGCCCGCGGACAGCCGGATCCTTGACGCAGACCGAGATGCAGGCGACGCCGCGCGGCCCGATAAAAGGCTGCAGCACCAGTGACACTACCAACGACGGCTCGGCCAGCGCCAGCTCTGGCACCGGAGGCCGGCGACGACGCGCAAACGATTCACCGCGTCGAAGCGTTTTCCGACATCGTCATCGGCTTTTGTCTCGCTGAGATCGGCTTAGGGCTGTCGATCCCAAGCACCGGAGCAAGCCTCGCGAATTTGAGCGGCAACGTCCTCGTTTTCGTCGCGTCGTTTTCTCTGGTCGTGATGCTGTGGTGGAACCATCATCGGCTCTTCAAGACCTATCTGGTCCTTACTCCTGCGGCGCTCGTCATGAACTTCGCGTTGTTGGGCGGACTGGTGCTCATGCTCTACTTTATGCAGATCGGGGCGCGAGATATCACGGTAGAGGGCGGCGGCCCACATTTCTTTTTCCGCCTTACGTTGCTGAGCTTTGCGGCCGTCTACGCGCTGCTGGCCGGGATGTTCGCGATCGGCGTGCGCGCGCGATGGTCAACGCTATCGCCGGGCGATTTTGCCTGGGGCATTGAGCGAACGGCTCACATGTTCTCAGTGGCGGCGGCATTCACCGTCGTAGCCGTCGCCTTGGGCGTGACGCACGGAAGCTTCGACGTCGGCCGGCTGCACGTGACCTGGCTCGAAATCGTGCTCGTGGCGATGGCCGTATGGCTGCTCGTATTTCGCCGAATCATCCTCCCGCATTTCGTACGCCGCCTAGGACGCAGCTACAGATGATCGCTATAACGGCGGGGGGACGCATGCGCCGGCGACCCGGCGGCACGTAGCAATGAGATACGGACCGGCGCCCACCGCGAACGGTGATCCCTTGGCCTGTTGCAGCGCACCACTAGTCGAATTGATAGCGTAGGCAGAAACATTGTTAGAGCTATCGTTGGCCGCATATAGGAACTTGCCCAGAGGATCCACGGCCGCGCCATCGGTATTTGCGCCCGCTGCAAATGGGGAGCCTTTCACTGCTTTGAGCACGCCGGTGGTCGCGTTGATAGCGTAGCCAGAAACGTCGTTGGAATAATTATTAGGTACGTAGACGAACTTGCCGGTAGGATCGACGGCCACGCCATAAGGCTGTGTTCCCGTCGCAAAGGGCGACCCAGTCACCGGTTTTAGCGCGCCGCTCGAGGCGTTGATGGTGTAGGCGGAGATCGTGTTGGAGCCATAGTTGGCGGCGTACGCGAACTTGCCCAAAGGGCCGACTGTTACGAAATACGGCTGGGTACCGGCGGCAAACGGTGATCCCTTCACCGGCTTGAGGGCACCGCTGCTCGAGTCGATGTTATAGGCCCAAAGGTTATTGGAGCCATCGTTAGCGACATAGGCGAACTTGCCCTTAGGATCGACTGCAACGCCATCGGGATACGTGCCCGTCGCAAAGGGCGACCCGGCCAGTGGGCTCAAAGCGCCAGTGGTCGCGTCGATGCTATAGGCGGAGACATTGTTGGAACCATTGTCGGCCACGTAGACGAACTTGCCCTTAGGATCGACCGCCCCGAAATAGGGTTCGCTGCCTGCCGCGAATGGGGATCCTGTGACCGGTTTCAACGCGCCGCTCGTCGCGTCGATGGCGTATGCGGAAACGTTGCCGGAGCCATGGTTGGGTACGTAGGCGAACCTGCCCTTAGGATCGATCACCGGACCGGTGGGGCCACTGCCCGCTGCAAACGGCGACCCCTTCACCTGCTTGAGCGCGCCGCTTGTCGCGTCGATGGCATATGCGGAAATGTTATTGGAGCCAAAGTTGGCGACATAGGCAAACTCAACGGGCGCGGCATCGGACCTAACCGCACTTTGCGCCATTCGCGCTTGTGACGCAGAGGTCACATCGAGCGGGGTTATCTTTTCTGAAAGTCCATATGCCGAACAGCCGGCAAAGAGTGCCGCGACCCCTAGCGTCGAGAACGTTCGAACGAAGCGATGACGAGAATGCAAAAAAACCTGCCTTATTGGAGCCGGGATACTTTCAACGCACTCGAAGCGAGGCGATACGCGGGCTCGTCGTTAGCCGGCGAAGGCGGGTACACCTTCAGCCCTGGCTTGTGCGTCGGCGACCCGACTGTGACCGCGCCGGGTTTCAAAATCGGGGAATTGGGGAGAAATCAGCCAACCGTTAGAAAAACGATTGAGAATCTTGCGCCCGCATTTGGTGCTCGACAAAACATCTCTAAACCGGGAAAGGTCAACAATATGTTCATTCTTATTTGGCTCGTTGTCGGATTGATCGCAGGATACTTGGCAAAATTTGTCGTTCCCGGAGAGGGCCCCGGCGGCGTCATCGGGGATCTCGTAGTCGGGGTCGTCGGTGCGCTTCTCGGTGGTTGGATCTTCGGCTTGTTCGGCCACGCCGGCGTAACCGGGATCAACGTCTACAGCATCGTTGTCGCATTCATCGGCGCCGTGGTCCTTCTGTTCATCGCGCGGATGGTGAGCGGCCGCCGATCGGGCGTTTAGCCAAAAAAAGTAAAAAAGGTGCTTGAGAGCATCGGCTAACCGTGTGGACCTCGCTCTATCGCGCGTTCGGCGCGCTTACGGACTCCGAGCGCGATTTCAACTTGGCGGCGCAGCGCATTCAAGCGGCTCTGCTGACCGTTCAAGTGCCTGCGATCGCCGGTCTTGACATCGGGGTGCGCGCTTCTCCGGCAAGGCAGGTCGGCGGTGATTACATCGATCTTTTTCCAGTCGGCGAGCAGAAACTGGTCTTTGGCTTGGGCGATGCCTCAGGGAAGTCACTCTCCGCGGCATTAAACGCGCTGATGCTCCGCTATCTCGTTCGAGGGTTGGTTAAGGCGCTCAGTAGTGACCAACTCGAGACAATCACCGCTCACGCGAATGACGTTGTTACCGAAGACCTGCGCGACAGCGATCACTTTATTACTTTTCTAATAGGATCGCTCGAGGTCTCGTCTGGGGTAATGCGGATCGTTAATGCGGGGCACGAACCGCCTTTGATACTCCGAGTGGGCGGCTCCTCAGTGGAAGCTCTCCCCAGCCGAAACCTGGTTTTGGGAGTAAATAGCGGGTTGCTTTACGCCTCTGAAGTAACGACGCTCGAGGTTGGCGATCTGGCCGTGACGTACACCGATGGCCTGACCGAGGCAACCAATAGCAAGGGAGAGCTCTTTACGATCGAGCGCTTAGCAGAGACGATCCGCGAACATCGCGATCTCTGCAGCGCCGAACTCGCGGACTGCTTATTCGAAACCGTCAAAAACTACGCGGGCCAGGATATGCGCGACGACGCCACGGTACTCGTCCTGCGCAGAACCAATGAGGCGCTTGCGACGGCTTAAGGAGCCGGCGGGTTTTCGTCGGGCCGGCTAAAGTCGAGTTTCGCGGTGAGCCGGGCGTTGTAGGCGGTCTTAAGGTTCCGGTTGTCGAGGCCGATCTTCGGCGCAATGACGCTGTACGGCGCCAACCGCGCAACCGGCGAGAAGGCGGCGTGCAGCGAAACCGCCGTACCGTCGTAGGTCGAGAGCGGCGGCAGGCCGAGCATCAGCTCCATCGTGCGCAGCACGCTCACCGTCGAGTAGTGCGCGTGCTGCAACCCGCCGCGCGCATACGGCGAGACGAGGAGGAAGATCGTGCGCTGCCCGCTCACGTGATCGGGGCCGTCTTGCGCGTCGTCTTCGATCACGAAGATCGCCGACGATCTCCACACGGGCGAATGCGAAATCGTGTCGACGATCTCACCCAGCGCGTAATCGTTCTGCGCCACCATCGACGCCGGGGAAAGCTTGCCGGGGCGCCGCCCGTAGGTGTGGTCGTTGGGCAGCCAGATGTACTCTAGCTGCGGCAGGGCGCCGTTGTGAATGAAATCGACGAACTCGCGACGCCATTCCTTGACGCGATTGAGGTCGCTGTAGTCGAGGTTCCAACCGACGTAACGCGGGTCGTACAGTCCGGCCAAACTCGGTGCCGGCGGGTCGACCATCTCGCCGTAATCGCGAAACGAGACGTGCGCGGTTTGGGCGTCCTGCCAAATGAAACCCTTGAAGGGGACCGTTGCCGGCGAGAACGAGTCGTCGCCGCGACGGCCGGCGTAGGTTGCCGGCCACATGCGTTCGACGAAATCGGTATCGAAGGCCGCGTCGGCCCAGTTGTGTCCGGGTTCGCTGACCTCGCCGCTCGTGTAGGTGCTGTCGAAGAGACCGAAGCGCAACGCCAGCGCATGCTCGTTGGGCGTAACGCGCGCGCCGAACGATGTTAGCTTCGGATCGCCGTTGCCCTGCGGCACGTCGCCGAGCACCTGATCGTACGACCGATTTTCTTTGAGAATGAAGAAGACGTGCGCAATGGGGCCGCCAGCGCGAACGACCACGCTCCCCTGCGCGCCGGTCCAGCCCGCCGCGCCTTGTGGATTGCCCACGTCCGCGACATGTTGCGATAGGTCGTACGTGCGAATCGATCCGAACTGGATCGCCGCGACATAGTCGACGTCGCTGTGGGAGCCGCTGACGTAGCGCGGACTCGGCCGCGTGCCCTCGCCCTTGCCGTCGATGATGTAGAGCCGCTGCCCGAGCACCACGACGTCGGTCGGATACCAGCCGGCGGGGATGCGCGCGACGACGCTCCGATCGCGAATGACGGCGATCTCGTTCGCAGCGCCGAGCGAAGCGTAGATCGCATCGCGCTCGCGGGTGAGTGCGTTCGGCGAGACTCCGACGACCGCCGATCCATCCGCTTTCCGGTCGCCAACAAAAATGCTCGCAATAGGCGTTCCATTCGATGCGTCGTAGACGCCGACGGTATCGTTGTCGGTCTCGGCAACATAAATAGTGTTGCCGACTGGAAGAATCGCCGTCGGATGCAGCCCCGTTTCGATTCGGCGCTCGTCAAACGTCTTGGTATCGATCGCCTCGACGTAACTCGCCGCGCAGTTCGAAGCGAAGAGCGTCTTGCCGTCGGGAGAAAATGCGAGGCCGCCGATAAATCCGCCAACGCCGACGGCTTTTGCGCTCGTAAGACCGTCCAACGTTCCGATGCGAACCGACGAATCGCCATCGGTTGCCACAGCGAACGTTTCGCCCGACATCGCGACGGCCACCGGGTACGAGCCTTTGCCTAACGCAAGTGCGCGGGCGCTCTTTGCGACGATGTCGACATCGAAAAGCACGTCAGCATTCGCGCCGGCAACCAGCACGTGGCTGCCATCGATCCACACCGGGCGCCCAAATGCACCTTTGAGCGGAATCGCCGCGAGCATGCGAAGATCGCTTGCGCGATAGAGATGCAGCGATGGCGGATTGTATCCCGATTCGACGACGGCAAGGGTTGCGTGGTCGGGCGACGCGGAGGCGCCCTGCGGGAACGTATCGGTTTGCGTCACGAGTTCTTGCGGCGGCTGGATTAGCCAACCGTTCGGAAGCACGACGCCGGCGGCCGTCGCCGCCGCGCAAACGGCAATGCAGACAGCCGCCAGGACCGCCGTACGCGCGCTCATTCCATGCGGTTCGTGAAACAGTGGGCTGCGCCCCGGGTACTAGAGCATCATGAGGCTTATGCGTTTGTTTCTGGCGGCGAAGACGGCCGTCTTCCGGACCGTACCGCTCGTACGCGACGCGCGCGTCCCGCTGTCGCTCAAGCTGATCGCCGCAGCGATCGCGCTGCTTGTGATCTCGCCGGTTGACCTCTTTAGCGATATACCGGTCCTCGGCGCTCTGGACGATGCGGCGCTGCTGACGCTGCTCTGCGTCTGGTTCGTAAGTCAGGCATCGAAGCACGTGGAACCCGTCCCGGTGCGGCGCCGCCCCGGCAGCACGCTTGCGATTCGCTAACCCAGCGTTGACAAGGTCCCCTCGGGCCCGTTACGGTGAAGGCATCGCGGCGCCATCGTCTATCGGTTAGGACATCGCCCTTTCAAGGCGGAAAGACGGGTTCGATTCCCGTTGGCGCTACCAGAAATCTCCTTATCCTGTACGGGTTTTTCGTGCTTTTGGCGGCCGCGAGTGCCTCAATTCTAACGGCCGTCTAACGGAATTTGGCAGAAGCTCTTCAGGTCACGATCTTCCCGAACGCCTCCGCCGCCTCGGCATCACGGTCGCGGTAGACCGTGATGTAGCGATCGTACGTGATGCTGACGTCACTGTGACCCAGCCGCTTCGAAATAACCTCGATCGGGACGCCCGCTTTGGCAAGCAACGAGGCGTGTGTGTCGCGGAGATCGTGGAAGCGGATGCGCCGCACCGGGCAGCGTTTCATGAAGTTCCGGAACGCGGAGCTGAACAGCCAAGATGAGATCGGCCTGCCGTCTGCCTTGGCGAAGATGAGATCCTCGTCGTGATAGGCCGGACGTACGGCGATCCTCTCAGCAGCCTGCACCGCGCGATGGGATTCGAGAATCACGAGCAGATGCGACGAAACACAGACCGTGCGCACCCTGTCGTTCTTTGGCCGTTTGTAGATAAGCCCGTCCCGCTTCGTCGAGCTCAGCGATCGGCTGATGGTGACGATCCGCTGACGAAAATCGATGTCTTGCCAACGCATCGCCATGATTTCGCCGAGGCGGGCTCCTGTGTAGAGTGCAAATGCCACGGCAGGATAAAAGGCGCTCTGCGCCGTCAAGTAGTGCCGCGCCGTGCACCGATGGGTTGGGTATTTCGCCTCCTGTAGCAACTGCTGCGCCTCGGTTTCGGTGAGTACCGCCGATTCGGGCTTTATCGCCTTCGGCAGATCGTCCGCATCGAGCGATGAGGCCGGACTGCGAAGGATCACTTCCCATTTGACGGCGCGCCGTAGCACGTTACGCAGCAGTTCCGCAGCATGATGGACCGTACGTCCGCTGACTGGCCGCTTCGACCATCGAGCATAGGTTGCAAGTAGGTCGACAGCCTTCACGCTGCCAACCTTCCTGGTGCCGACCGCCGGCCGCAAGTAAAGCCGCAGCAAACTCTCGTAACGCTGCAGCGTCGTCGCGGCAAGGCGACCTTCTTTGGCTTGCATGAACCGATCGAACAGCTCATTCATCGTCATGTCGGCGCACGGCAAGTACTCGCCGGCGACGACCGCAGCCTTTCGTTTCGCGAGGATCGCTTCGGCCTGCTTCTTCGTCACTCCGACGAGCGTTTCGGTCTTCTGCCGGCGCTTGCCGTTGACGAACACGACGTCATACATGATGCGGAACTTTTTATCTCCAATTTTCCTGAGGTACCCCAAGGATATGCCTCCTACGGGGTCCCGGCGGGCGGCATATTCGCCGCCAGGCCCAGGAATGCTTCGAGCGCCTTTTTCGTGACGACAAGGCGGCGCGGCGTAATCCGCACGGACTGCAATCTTCCCGACGCAAGGAGTTCGTACGTCGCATTCCGTCCGATGCCTAAAATAAGCTGCACGTCACTGGGCGTAAGAACGTCGCCGAGATCGGCAAGCGCTATCGGTGCTCTAGTCATACGGCCTCGACTCAAAGAAAGATAAAAACCCCGAGCGAGCTCGCTCGAGGTTTTGCACGCATTATTATGCGGGCGTAAATCGCGTGTTGTCGTGTACGAATATTATCCTACCTGCGTTGTTAGCGTGTCAAATGCAAGTTGTTGTCCTCAAGCGCACCGGCCAACGATCGGTAATGTCACGGTGGGAGCGGCCCTCCATCCCGCCTGCCGCCCCTTAAGGCTACCGCGCTGGCGCTTTCCGCGCGCAAGGCGACCGCTGGGGCGGCTCCGCTTCGCTTCGGCCTTGCGCGCGGGTCCCGGCGCGCGCGGTTCCGCCGGACGGGCGACAGGCCACGCGCCGGGCCGCAGGAGGACCAGATGCTTTCAGTTTATGGCACAACGTTCGCGCACGTCAGTGAGATCGCGCGCGGCATGCTCGTACGGCGGCTTGCCGGTTTTCACGTAGTCGTCGACATCAAAGCCATCGAGGACACCGGCACTCGGCTCTGGCTAAGCGACGGAAGCACTATCACGCTCGGAGCGGAAGGCTTGGTCGAGGTAGCGCGCGAGTAAGTGGTCTTCTGCGATCGCCGAGGCTATCGCGCGTGGCCCACGCACAAACGTCGTACGGTTGTCGTAAGTGCTGCTAGTCGTTTCGCATTTCCACGCAAAATCGCCAAAAACTTCTTGCCTAATCTTAAACTAGACCAGGGCTCTCTTCATCGGTCGAAAAAAGGGCCTTTGCGGGTTCTATTACATCGTTTCCACCGAGCCACCGAGCTACTCGCGAGAAAGGCCCCCTAATGCCTGGTTCAATCACGGCCATCGACATTTTACTGGAACCGGATACTACCATGATGCGGCACGCTAAAGCAGCCAACGCGCGGCTGCGGGAGGTGTTCCCCAAGGGCTTCTCCCTCGATGAAACCCACCGCCCGCACCTCACCACCGTACAGCAGTTCGTTCAGACAGCACACCTTGAAGAGATATACGAGAGGGCCGAGAAAATCATCGCTGACGCTAAGCCGGCCGATTGGGTACTCAAAGCCTTCAAGTACTACTATCTCCCCGCAAACGATCTCGGTGGAGCGGGAATCGTCGTCCAGCCAAACGACGCTTGGCTTAAAATGCAAATGGAACTCCTCGAAGCGCTTGCACCGTTCACTGTCAAGGCGGCAACGAACGACGCTTTCTACACGCTGCCGGGGGAACCCGAGTTAGTCCCTGGGATGATAGAATACATCGAGAACTTTGCTACGGACCATTCGGGTAAGAACTTTGTGCCGCACGTAACCGTTGGCATCGCCCCCCGAGAATACTTAGACAAGATGCTCGCCGAACCGTTCGACGAGTTCACGTTCAACGTGGACGGTGCTTCGGTCTATCAGCTTGGAGACTATGGTACGGCGCGAAATCATCTGAAGTCATGGACGCTCCGATGACAAAGATTGACGCCCTCCCATCCTGGAACGACGGTGCGGCAAAAGCGGCAATCGTGGCGTTCGTTCAAGCGACGACCGACCCCGCCAGCCCGCAGTTCGTCCCCGAGAAGCACCGCATCGCTACATTCGACCAAGATGGCACGCTGTGGGTCGAGCATCCGATGTTTACGCAACTCGCGTTCGCGCTGGACCGACTTCTGCAACTCGCACCGCAACATCCCGAATGGAAATCCACCGAACCGTTCAAGTCTGCACTTACCGCAGACATGGGAACAATCGCGAAGTTGACAATGAACGACCTGCTGACGGTCGTAGCGGCCACGCACGCGGGAATGACCACCGACGACTTCGAGCACACCGTCGGGACCTGGATGGCTCAGGCAAGACATTCCAGGTGGAATCGGCCCTATACCGATCTAATCTATCAGCCCATGCTCGAAGTTATGCGCTATCTTGAGGCCAATGGTTTCAAAAATTATCTCGTAACCGGCGGAGGGCAAGCGTTCGTCCGAGCCTACGCCGAGGCCGTTTATGGAACGCCGCCCGAGCAAGTCATTGGTTCATCCCTCGAATCGCAGTTTGACTACGATACGGACGGCGCGGCTATCCTCATGCGTTCTCCAAAGGTATTGCTGTTCAACGACAATGCGGGCAAGCCTCAGGACATTTATCTCTTCTTGGGACGACAACCGTTGGCAGCATTTGGCAACAGCACCGGAGACAAAGAGATGCTTGAATACGCTCAATCGGGCGGCGGAGCGCGCCTGATGACTCTCGTCCTGCACGACGACGAGGAGCGTGAGTATGCTTACGGGCCTGGCAGCGCCCACGCCGACACAAAGTTCGGAGCGTTCACACAGGCGCTCGCAGATACTGCTAAAGCCAAAGGATGGGTAGTCGTCAGTATGAAGAGCGACTGGAATCGGTTGTTCCCATTCGAGACTCCGTAAGGTAGAATCGACAAACCCGAAAACGTCCGTGACCAAATGCCCGATTTGGTCACGATTTAGTCACGGATTACGTCACGACGGGGATCGTAGGGTAAGATCTGTGTTTTAGCATTTTATCTGGAGAATCCGGGCTAATTGGAGCTTTCCATCTTGCGGCATCGGGCGACTCGGCCCCGACCCCTTACATGCGAAGTGATTCTGGGGCAAAAGGCGCTTCCACGAAAAAGGCCCGCAAAAGGCGCAAAGCCGCATAGCCATCGAGGTTTTTCGGCATTCCAGATTTCCAGAAGTTTCCGCGACTTTCCACGCCTTTCTGCGAGAATGGTCGTCAAATGGTCGTCAACATCACAGACGTTAGGCGCCCCATGATGAGCATCGGCGATCGGGCTCGCCCTCGGATACATCGCGCTGGCGCCGGGTAAGGCTATCGCGCCAGAGTATCCCATAAACAGGGCGGCAAACCGTCACCCAGGCGCAGCGCCCCAAAGCCGAGTAGAAAAAGGAAAGGAGCAGACGCCTTCTTCAAGGGACCTGCTCTGCCTAGACTTCGGCGACGAAGAGCGAACAGCGACGAACTATCCGCTCGTGCGCATCACCAACGCCAGCTGTCACGTCGTCTACGCTCGCGCGCACGACCAAAGCACGATGGGCGTCGCTACCGGAGCGAAGCCGGTAAACGCCTTTCAGTTTCGCGTATTCGGCTTTGGCCTGCACCAAAGCCGGAACGTCTGCATCGGCCTCGTTCCACAACGCGAAAAATCTTTCGAACGCGCTTTCGGCTTTAGGGACATCACGCGCAAGGGCGTAGCCGCGCGCCATCCCCAACCACGCCAGTGCATAATACTGTCCCCAGTTTGGTTGAGCCCAAGTCGCTCCCCAGCTCGCGCCTTGGTGTTCCGCGATCTTTCGAAACTCCGCGACTGCTTCCGTGCCCCGACGCATTTTGAGGTAGAGCAGTCCGCGCACGTAGATCGCGTCGGGGTAGGCGCGTTCGTACGGCAATGCGGATTCCAACAGGTCGATGCCTTTTGCCGGTTCGTTGCGGTCGAGTGCGAACGCGGCTTCGATCTCGGGCAACTGCACCGCATTCCAGATCGTCCCGTTCGGATAGCGTCGGGAACTCTCCGCAGCGAGTTTTTCGGCATCGGGGGTATCGCCGCATAGCGCAAGTGCCAAGGCGGGACGTCCGAGCCGGCGCACGGTCACGCAGCGGCCCGAAAGTGCGTCTGCACGCGCATCGGCCTCCTCGAACTCATCGGCGACGTATCCAAGTCCCTGGCGCCGTGCCGTATCTGCAGCGAACTCATACTGCTCGTGCGATGCACGCCGCTGCCCGTGCATATTCAGATTTGCCGCCTGCAAACCGAAGCTCAGGTACTCTTCGGGCTTGCCTGCAAACCAGCGAATCTCTCGCGCGACCGCCATCTGATCGTCCTCGAGATATGCTAACTCGAGGAAGCGTTGATGGATTCGTGACCCGTCGATGCCTAGCGTCCGCACTTTCGCTGCGACCGCGTCCGCTTCTGGTAGGCGATCGAGGCACATATAGGCGTCCAGTTGCCGGCGATACGGCGCTTCGACGTCGGGTTGCAAGCGGGCGGCGAGAAGCGCTTCGTTCAACCCTTGTTCGAACTGCCCCAAGTCGATGTACGTGACGGCCAATTGATTATGCGGATCCCAAGTTGGCCGATAGTGCGCCGCTAACTGCCATACTGCGATTTCCTTCTCCCACTCACCGGTGAACCTGTAATAGTAGGCGGTTATGGCGATCCGTTCCGGTTCGGAGGTACGGTCGACGAAGCTGAAAGCGCGTTTTGCGTACTCGGCGCTGCGCGCCGTGTCTCCGACTTGTTCGTATGCAATACCCAGGAGATAGTACGCCGCGGCAAACTTCGGGTCGATGGCGATGGCGCGCTCAAACAGCGGCATGGATGCGCGGAACTCGCCGCGGCCCATGATCGCGATGCCGGCGCTGTAATTTCGCAGCGCGTCCAATGAAGGGGTCGTTGCAAGTTCGAGCGGCGTGTTGTATTCGTTGAGGGTGCTTGCAGATTCGCCGGCGCGAATTCGGAAGTTGGCCGCCATCGTGCTCAGGCCATGAAGCACGTCTTCTTTCCGAAGAACCTGGACCTGCTCTTGATCGAGCGTCTCGCCGCTAGCGCAGTTGACGACTTTCAACCCAAGGACGTATTGGCGGCCGAGACTCGCGATGGAACCTTCCAAAGCGAGGGCGCTGTTCGTGCGTTTGCAGACTTGCTCGGCAATCTCCGGCGTCAGTCGTGTATCGGCCGGCTTGAGCATCAGGCGAAGCGTTTGCCGGACTCGCTCGTCGCCAATTAGGCTCAGGTTCGGAGATTGTTCGAGCTGGACGGCGAGGCCCTGACGTAAGGTGCCGTCAAAAATCGGATCGCGCGTAGAGTTTTCGAAATCGGCGAGGACAACCGTGCGTGCCTCACCAATCGCCGCCGCGCGCTGAGATAGAACCACGTACGCGCCGCCGGCGGCGGCAATCAACGATAGCGTCGCGGCGGCTATCCATCCCCATCGCCACGCCAGTTCCGGCTGCGCGGCGACGCCGGTAACCGCACCCTCTGCCACCAGCCGCACGTCCTGCGCGAACCGGTAGCCGCGCCTCGCGACCGTAACGATGTATTGGCGATCCTGCGGGCCTTCTCCGAGCGCTTTGCGCAGAAGGAAGATGTTACGGCTGAGGTTGCCCTCTTCCACGAGCGTATCGGGCCAGATGGCCTGCATCAGCTCGTCCTTCGTCACGAGCTGCTTGGCGCGGCGGATCAGCACCAGCAGAATCTGTAGCGCCTTGGGCGCGATCGCCACCGGTTCGCCTTCGCGGAACAGCAACTCCCTCTCCGAATCGAGGCGGAACGGCCCGAACTCGTACATTTAGCGCCTACCGCGAGAAATCATCAGAAATAATCATTCGTTTTGCAAAGACTTCGCACCGGCCGTTTCGGTACGCTGCCGTCCATCGACCTGTTCGAACTAAGGAGGAGTTGTGAAATCTAAAATGCAGCGGTCATTTAATGGCACGGCCGGCATCGCGTACCTCGTCACGGCATTTGCGGGCTGCGCCGGCCAAGGGGCATCGCTAACGCCCATGTACGATAAGCCGGCCCAACGAGTCGATGTGAGTGCGACTCAGTTCACCATTCGAGATCTCGGCGTCGTCGGGCAGAACGCCAACCAGCCCGGTCAGCCGATCGTGGTCAGCAACAGCGGCTGGATCAGCGGAGCCGCGGGCGTCGGGAAGGCCGAGCACGCCGTTCTTTGGCACCGCGGGAAAAGGGTGGACATCGGGAAGCCTGGCCTTGGAGGCAACAGCTTTGGATACGGGGTGAATGACTCCGGCCAATCCGCCGGAGATGCGGAACTCGTCTCCAGCACGCTTTCTACGACGGAAGATTTCTGCGGGTGGGAGGCGATGGGTTTCTCGTCCTCGGCGACGCCCTGCGTTCCGTTCGTTTGGCAAAGCGGCAAGATGTCGGCGCTCGAGACATTGGGCGGCGTCAACGGTGTTGCGACACAGATCAACACCGGCGGCACAATTGTCGGGTATGCCGAAAATAAAACAATCGACTCGAGCTGTCCGTCGCCGCAGCAATATCAGTTTAAACCGGTTGTGTGGTCCGACGGTGCAATCCAGGCCCTGCCGACACGACACGATCCGGAAGGCGTTGCGCTGGCCATCAACGACGCGGGCACGGTCGTCGGATCGTCGGGAACCTGCGCTGCCTTCAATCCGATATGGCTATGGAACTTTCAGCCGGTCCATGCGCTGCTCTGGCAAAACGGTGTCGCGACCGATCTCGGCAGTCTTGGCGGAAAGCTCAACAACTTCGCGCACGCTATCAACGATCGTAACGCGGTGGTAGGCAGTTCGGATCTGACCGGCGACCAGACATCGCATGCGTTCCTGTGGACCGCCGCAACGAAGATGCGCGACCTCGGCACCGTCAAGGACAAGGTAGATCACGATACCTACAGTGTCGGCCTCGGCATCAACCATGCCGGCCAAATCGTCGGCCTTTCGGCAAACGGGTCTTTCAGCATCATTCGGGCGTTCTTGCGTCAGAGCGGCAAGCTCGTCGATCTCAACACCCTGGTATCCGGTACAACTCCGTTGTATCTCATGACTGCGTGCTCGATCAACGACCATGGTGAGATCATCGGAATCGCGCTCGACTCGAGCGGGAAGCTCCACGGCTATCTGGCAATCCCGGCCCACTAGTCTACGGTTCTAAACGAGGGCCGGAATCTTTATGAGATTTCGGCCCGACCATTTGCAGCGAGGCGGCCGCACCGCTGAACGCGCCGCCGCTCTCCGGCCGCAACGTAATCTGCGCCGGCGTTTGCGGCACGATGCTGCTCGGACCACTGCACCCAACGAAAACGGCTGTGGCGGCGTGAGAATTGCCGCTAGTCTTTTGGTGGAGATGTGGGGACTCGAACCCCAGACCCCTTACATGCGAAGTGATTCCGAGGCAAAAGGCGCTTCCACGAAAAAGGCCCGCAAAAGGCGCAAAGCCTCATAGCCATCGAGGTTTGCCGGCATTCCGGATTTCCAGAAGTTTCCGCGAATTTCCGCGCTTTTCTGCGAGAATGGTCGTCAAATGGTCGTCAGGCGCCCGATCGGCGCAGGCACGGGTCTTGGTGTGTTTGGACATGCTTCGCGCTGACCCCGACCCCGGAATCCGATAGGCACCCGCACATTGCTGCGAACCAACCCAACGCTTCCGGATAAACGTCCGTACCGAAGACGAATTCCTGTCCCTTCCCGACGGTGTCGAGTTCGACATGCGAATCGAAGACACGCCATTGCGCCGCTCGCGCTTTGGTCGTCGCTGACCCAGGCTCCGTGGAAATACGTGGATGATAGGTCAATGCGTTGTCGGTTCGATGTGGGTCGAACCACGCCGGAAGCCTCCACTTGCTTCGGCTTGCGTTTGGAGCCGTAAGGCGCCGCTGCTCGTCGTGTTTTCGAAAGACGCCAGCGCCTGGAACTCCGGTGGTCGGTACACCGGGCAGACTCAGCGTTTCGCTCGCGAGGTAGAGCGTGTTGTTCGAAGGGTATTCGCCGCTAATGGTGTGCGGATGGTATTCGGCCCAGCTTGGTACACCAGTCGGATTCCTCCCGATGTGCCATATTTCGCCGATCTGCAGCCAGCCGAAGATCACGTGCAGGTTGGGTGAGCCGGCGTTCCACGCCAGGCGCCCGCTTCTTTCCACGATCTCGCGGCGATTGGCGCGTGGGCGCCCCGCAATCGTTGCGCTCGGGGAAGCGTGGTTGGCGCTCTCGCATCCGCTCTTTCGCGAGAAGATTCGCGAGTGGCTCAAGACCCTGCGTAAGAGCAATGGCGCCGCTATTCTCGAAACGCAGTCGATCAGCGACATCACCGAGTCGCCGATTCGCGACGTCATCATCGAGTCGTGCCTGACCAAGATATTCTTACCCAACAGCGAGGCCCAGACCGAACACGCGGCCGGCGCATATAAGGCGTTGGGGCTGTCGTCGCGCCAGACCGAGCTGATCGCGCGCGCGGTTCCCAAGCGCCAATACTACTACAGCAGTCCGCTGGGCAAGCGGCTCTTCGAACTCAGGCTCGGACCGATTGCAGTCAGCTTCCTCGGTGCGGCGGGTCGCGACGACCTCGCGGCCGTGCGCACGCTGCGCGACCGCTTTCCCGCGACGTGGCCGGCCGAGTGGCTGTACCGGCGTGGGCTGCGCGATGCGGCCGCGCAGTGGGCCGAGTTGTCACCACCCGCTTCAACGCTCACCTCACCTTCTCTTTAAGGAGACCACCATGAAACGAAATCTCTTCCGCGCTATCGCGCTGATGGCGGCGCTTCCCTGCGTGCCTGCACAGCCGGCTCAAGCGCAAGTGGCCGTCTATGACGCGGCCAACTACGTCAAGAACGCGCTGACCGAGCTGCACACGCTGCAGATCGTCACCTCTCAGGCGACCCAGATTGCTAATCAGCTTCAGCAGATCGCCTACGAAGTCCAGAGCTTGCGAAACTTTCCCAACGGCATCTGGGGACAAATCCAAGGCGATCTGCAGGCACTCACCCAGATCGCTAAGGTTGGGCAGAGCATCAGCTACGGCGATGCGAACCTCAGCACCGAGTTCACGCACATGTACCCCGGATACGAAGTGCCGACGAACTACACGCAAGCCTACACGCAATGGGGGAGCAACGCGCTGGGCGGCATGCAAGGGGCGCTGCAGTCGGCGGGGCTGCAGAGCACGCAGTTCCAGAACGAAGATGCACTCTTCAGTCAGCTTCAAGGACTCTCTAACGGCTCGGTCGGCCAAATGCAGGCGCTGCAGGTCGGTAACATGATCAGCATCCAGGAGGTGCAGCAGCTCGAAAAACTCCGGCAGCTCCAGATGGCTCAAGTCCAAGGTGAGTTCGACTACCTTGCGACGCAGCAGCAGAACGATCTGGTGAAGTTCGCGACGCTGCGCGCGTGGCTGGACAGTCAGCAAAACTACAAGTCGAGCGAGTAGGGTTCGATGCGAAGGTTCACGAGAGCAGCATCGCTGCTCTTTTTTGTTGCGCTCCTGCCGACAGCAGCGCTGGCGGACTCGCAGCCGGTCTGCGTACCGG
>PMHJ01000026.1 GCA_003158175.1 Candidatus Cybelea septentrionalis | reverse complement strand
CCAGACCCCTTACATGCGAAGTAAGTTGAGCACGAGGCGCATTTCAAGAATTCCCCAAAACCCGTGCATTATTGTGCGCCTTCGTACGCCAAAGTAGGGGCCATAGGTTGTAGATAGGTTGTAGTAGAATTCCACTTCTCAGCACTGGCAAACAATAGCGCACAAAGGCGCACTTCCGTAAGAAAAAGCAGCGATGTCGCGACCTGTTATTCGCCCTACAGTTGGAGCAGATAGTAAGGCTTTCGACACCATGCATTAGGATTACGGAGTGCATCTCGAACGAACCTTCGATCAGAAAACGGGCGAGAATCGCCGCGTATAGTGCCGATGTTGGAGGAACCGTCCCCGAAGTCACGTGCGATTGCGAAAGGGGCGCCAAGGGGCCACAATGCCCACGAAACGCATACATCGCGGCTCATCGCGACCTTACCTCCGAAGCTGAGAGGCGCTACGCTTAGGACCTCAAAGGAGCGCTGCTAATATGCTGAACCCGAAGGCCCGCCAATTGCTTCGATGCACCGCGCTTACGCGATCGGGAAGCCGCTGTCGTGCCTACATCGTCGGAGGCCTGGAAGTCTGCATCTCGCACTCGCCTTGGCGCTCACGCGGTCCAGGCTCTAAGCGGCTGCAGATTCGCCCCGGTCGAGTCGCCTGCCGGTGTGAAGCGTACTCGTGGCCTCATCGTCGTGGATCGGGAGTTTGCTGCTGGCCCGACCCACCAGAAACGCCTTGTACCATCCCCGCCGGCACGCGCCGTTCTACGAGACTCAGGTCGACACAGAAAGCGCAAATTTTAGAGCACCGACTCTCAAAGCGCCCAGAGACAGCGCTCCCTGAACTTCAGGATCCCATCGAACCTACCGTCGTTTGCCTCTCCCGAGTAATTCGAGCACCACGCTATTTTTAGGATGCCAAAGATGCATTTAGCCGTGGCATCCAAACCAGCTCGCCGCCACACGCACAAACACGCGAAATTGGCGCACACGCTACACGACGAACGCTCGAAGCGTGCCGAGGAGCACGCCGCCGTCCCCATCACGCGCGCAAGTAGGCGGCCAAGTAGGCGTCTGAGAACACGAATCACGCCGGATGACCGGAAGCTCGAGGTCCGGATTTTTCTTGCTGGGTTGGCCACGGGTGCGTCGGTACGTGCAGCCGCGAAGTTAGCCACACTTTCCGAGCGCAGGATCCTGAGATGGGTGGCTTTCAACGGGTTCTTCCCGGCGGTTGAAAAGGCCCAGCGTAGAGGCCAGATCGCTAAAGCCGACCCCTTCGGTAAGGTAGCCTTCGACGCTGGCGCGGAGCTGGCGCTCGCGATTCAGGACCGAGACTTGCAACGATCGGCAGACTGCTACGCTGGTGGCGACCGCGAGCGGCTTCACGAAATGTGGATGAGCGGTGAGTTGATGGCGATTTACGAGCGCGAAGCGATCGCGAATCTGCGCCGGCACGGCAAGCACGATCTCGCTGACTACTACGAGCGCGCTATGGCCGACGCGCCACCGCCTCAGCCTGTCGACTACGTCGGCGATGGACTGCGAAGCCTCGGCTTGGAGTGAGCAGTCGAGCCCGACTCGGAGCAGCCTTTGCTTACGCTCTCGGGGCGCGAGCCTTAGACGGAGAACGTGTCACGAGCCGATTCCCCTGTCACCGCTCCCATGGTGCATCCTAAATCGCGAAGCCGCTGGCACGGTTCTTGGACGCCCTCGTGTGCAGAACCGCAGTCGAACGCCAAGGCCGGCTAAGTAGTTCGTTTGAACTGAGTGAGCCCGGAGCGACTACTTGAGCGCACCCATGACGGCGACATAACCGTGGTTATATCGCATTAACGTCGAGGCTGCACATCGAGGCTAGGCAGGCCGCGCGCCAGGGAACCGGGCCTGGACGAAGACTTGGCGGGCGACTCGCCGTTGTGTGGCAAGAATTCCTAGCCGACCTTGGCAGTCAAAACGCCCTCGCTTAGGAACCGTGTTACACTGAGACTGTATTGAGAGCCCTCTCCGTTCGACCGCCATGGGCATGGGCAATCGCGAACGCCAACAAAAAAATTGAGAACCGAAGCTGGCGGACGTCTTACCGAGGGCCGCTTGTTATTCACGCTTCCCAAGCATTCTCGAGATCCGAGATGGCCGAGCTTGAGCGAATCTTAGGCGCTGACCTCGAGCCCGCGCTTTTCACTCGCGGCGCCTTCGTCGCGGTTGCCGAGCTCGTCGATGTCGTCAGGGCCGACACCATCAAGCCGTCCCCCTGGCTTTGTGGCCCCTATGCGTGGCTGCTCGAGAACGTACGACCGCTTCCCGAGGCCATTCCCGCGCGTGGCCGACTTGGGCTATGGCGGCCGACTCGAGCGCAGCTCCGCGCCATCGAACTCGTAGTCGCGACTTAGCGTTGACTATCGATAATCTCACTTCTCGACACTCCCAGCTGTTCGAGCGGATGTCCCTAACGACTTGCTCTTCGGTCCTCCGTTGCAGTCCGAGTGGTCCCGCACGCTCCAGCGCTCGGGACGCGCATCGGAGGCCGCCCTCTGTGCGGGCACCGCGACTTGCGTGCGCGTACGAGAACCCGTAGCGAAAGCGAGAGCGGTGCATTTACCCCGACGGCAGCGCAGAAATTTTGGTAGGCTGCATTAAGATCCCGGGCTGCTTCAGAGGCGGGATTGATTGCCGCGCTTTGTACGCGTGAAGAAGGCCAAAAACTTAACGTCCAGCAAGCTGCTTTCAACGAGCGGCTCTACCGACTTGGTCTACTCCGCAATTACCCGGCGCATCGGGCACGACCGCGGCCTAGCGAAATCCTCCTACGGTGGCCTATTCTGGCCCGAGCGTGCTGCGCTCGAGCTGGAAGCTGGGTCCGGCCTCTCTCGGCGCTTCCTTGAGCTTTTTCTCGGCCCATTGCGACTAACGAGGCTGCCGCCTCACGCCGCGCAATGTTAAGCGAACTGTCAACTTCGGAACGGAGGATGACGGGAGTCCATGCGGGGTCGGAAGTCGGCGGGGCCCTCAGGCCAGAGAGCCACGGTCGGTTACGCTAGGGTCAGTACGCAGGAGCAGGCTACGGACGGCGTCGGTCTGCAAGCGGAGTGCGCTCGTATCGCCGCGTATTGCAAGGCTATGGATTGGCTGCTTGGCGAGATCATCACGGATGCCGGAGAAAGCGCCAAGACTCTAAGGCGTCCGGGCATGGCAAAGGTTCTAGCCGACGTGCGTCACGGCGTGATTTCGCGAGTCGTAATTTTTAAGCTCGACAGAATCACTAGGTCGACGCGCGGTCTTGCAGACTTGATAGAATTATTTGGGAGCTTCAATACCTCGCTGGTTTCAGTGAGCGAATCCCTCGATACAGAAACCGCCGCGGGTCGTCTCGTCGTCAACATGCTCGGCGTTGTAGCCCAATGGGAACGCGAGGCGATCGGCGAGCGAACGGCCGAAGCCCTGGCGCACAAGCGCCGCAACGGCCTCGTCTACGGCCGCACACCCTTTGGCTTCAGTCGCCAAGGTGCAAGGCTCGTACCCGACGCTGGCCAGCAGCGTGCTCTGAAAAAAGCACGGGAGATGCATGCAGCAGGTGCGAGCCTTCGATGCATCGCAGCGAAACTCGAATCGATGAACGTCACGCCTAGCAATGGCGGAATCCGGTGGCACGCGCAGACCGTAAAGTGCGTCCTATCGTCTCGGATAGCGAAGGGCGAGTAGTTCGGGCGAACGACACAATATCTACGTGGGGAGAGGCCAGACACAAGCTGGCCGCGTTAATGTTCGGGCATCGCGCTAAGTTATGGCCAAGTCTTTTTGAAAAGTTAGACAGTCAACCGGCCGCGCACCCGTGCCGCGATATTAAAAGCCACGCGAGCGCGCAGGTCCGCGCTCACCCCGCCCTCGTCGCCGTACTGCTGGCCCCTAATCGAAACGGTAGATGCCGGGCAACCCATTCACGTTTTTGGCCGGCGCGCCTGAGGACGTCTCTCAGAAAGGCGTGTAACGTTGTCTACCTTATCCTCGTCGCCTGTTGGTTTCAACGGTCCGTAGGCATCCTCGTAATACGTATCACGTAAATTCCCGAGTTGCAGGTCGCGGTCGATCGGTGTCCCGTCACCGCGATAGATCGTGATTCCTCGTACGAGCAACCGGTATGCCTCGAGGCGTGCATTCTTCCAATCGGAGACTTTCCAACGCTGCGGTGCCATGACTGGATAATCGTAGGGCGGCAGCGAGGGTCGCTTCCCGATCGAATCATCGTAGCTGGCGGTGGTGGCGGACAAGGCGGAGACTCCGTGTCTAGTCTTCTGGGTGGCGCCGGCGGCTCCGGCGGAGGAAAGGCCGGTGGTGCCGGAAAGCGTGGCGGCGAATCTGGCAACGGCCGCGGGGTAAAGGTGGTACGCAACACCATGGGGGCGCTGGCGGCAGAGCCGGAAAGGGCTACGGTATTGAGGGAGCTCCCGGCGATCCTGGAACCCTTGGTCAAGGTGGCGACGGAGGCACCAGCTACCAATACAACACTTACCCTGCTGGCGCTGGCGGGGGCGGTGGAGGCGGTGGTTATCGCGGCGGCGGCGGAGGCGGTTCCGGAGATTCGTACCTTTACGGCGGCGGACGGGGCGGAGGCGGTGGCGGATCCGCCTATGTTGAGCGTAGAGCAAAACACGTGCATATGTGGCAAGGGTGGACAAATCCAGCCCACAACGGGCTGGTCGTCCTCAGCTGGTAGCACGGATGAAAAGCGTAGTGCGTTATTGCACGCTGGCCATTTGCGGAGCCGCGGCAATGCTGGCGGGGTGCGGCGGATCGCAGCCGCCGATAGGTACGCCGGGCGCGATGCCGCAAACCTCCGCGATCGCAACGCGCACCGAGCGTGGCGCGTCGTGGATGCTGCCGGAAGCTAAGAGCACTAAGGAACTTCTTTACGTCTCGGATCAGAGCAGCAATCACGTTTACGTCTACAACTACAAAACGAGGCGACTCCTCGGGAGGCTGCGCGGCTTTTATCAACCTTCAGGTCAGTGCGTCGACAGCAAGGGAGACGTTTGGATTACGGATTCTGCCGGCGAGGCGGTCGTAGAATACGCGCAGGGAGCCTTACGATACACGAAGAAAATAAGGACGATCGGATTAGCGAATAGCTGCTCTGTCGATCCGACTACCGGCAATTTAGCCGTTTCGAACATCCGCACCCCTAGAGGAGGGAGCAAGATCGAGGTTTTCGACCTCATGGGTAGTCGAAAAGTCTACTCAAGCGACGCGTGTCAAGAGATCGTGCAAGTAGGCTATGACAACCAAGGCAACCTCTACATCTCAGCCGCGTCGCAAGAATCGTCTTCTTACGTTTGCGAGCTACCTCATGGGGGCAGCCAACTCACTACCGTTTCCATAAGTAAGACGATCGTGAGGCCTGGTGGCGTAATGTGGGATGGTAAGTACATTACCTTTACAGACACCCTCTACGCGTTCGACTATACTGCAATCTATCAAGCTCAGCCACAGAGCTCGGGCCTGGAGATCGTCGGGCAAACAGATTTCAAGGGATGCCGCGGCGGATTGACGTCGATTACTCAGCCGTTTATTGTCGGGAGCAAGAACACACCTTCAAACAATCAGCAAGGCAACGCCGTCGTTGGCACCAACGTGTTTTGCGGCTTTAGCGGAACTGGTTACGAATTCTTGTATTGGGCATATCCCGCCGGTGGAGATCCCAAGCACACGCTCTTTGACGCGCCAATCGATCCCGCAGGTCAATCTGTGAGCATCGGCACATGAAGTTGTCCTTGTGATAAGGATCTCATACCTTCGCTACGTGCTTTGGAGCGTGGCCGTTGCATTGTCGGCAGCGTGCGGGGGATCGCAGCCGCCGATCAGCGCGCGGGGCGCGATGCCAGAAACCTCCGCACTCGCAATGCACGCCGATCGTGGCAAGTCGCGGATGCTGCTGGAGGCGAAGAGCACCGACTTGATGTACGTTGCAGCTTCGCAAAATGGGCAAAATGGAAGCGCCTATGTCTATACATATCCGCAAGGTCACCTTGTTGGAACGCTGACAGGTTTTGGTGAACCGTTTGGCGAGTGCACCGATTCCGCCGGCAATGTATTCATCGTAGCCTACTCGAATGGATCAATGTCCGCCAGTACGATTTATGAGTATGCGCACGGTGGCACGAAGCCGATTGCTACCCTTAGCGATCCCGATATCGCCGTAGGCTGTGCGGTCGACCCAACAACCGGCGACTTGGCGGCATCAGGCAATGGTGTTGCGATCTTCAAGAATGCTACAGGGAATCCAGTATATTACAGCTCTAACTTTCACTTTTATTACTGCGGCTACGATGACCGAGGCAATCTCTATCTCACGGCTGTAGATGAACAATACGGCGACCGAGCTCAGTTGGTCCGATTGGCGAGTGGTACTACTGATTTCGAGCAGATCGGGCTCAATACAAAGTTGTATAATAGCGGCAATGTCTGGCCATCGGTGCAGTGGGACGGGAAACACATGGCGGTCACATCGACCCCTTACCGTAAGCCGATCTCCGTCTATCGGTTGCGCATCACAGGCACCAACGCCACGGTTGTAGGCAGCGCGACGTTGAGCAGTCAGGCCAACAACTACTCCGGTGAGACGTGGATCCAGGGGAAGTCAATCATCGGGGTAGGGCACGCAGGTGGCCACTATGAGGCCGCCTTTCTCTGGCCTTACCCAAAGGGCGGCTCTCCGGGTCGAACTATAAAGCGGCTTGGCAAAACACTTTATCCTGAGGTTTCGGCTGTGACTGTTTCCGTCGCTCGGTCACGATAGTACCCGCGCGCCTCGGGGCCTCTGCGCGGCTTCGCGAAAGCGGGGCGTCTTAGCTTTCCAGGGGCGAAGGCTCAGGCAGCTTGGCTGCGGCGTGGCCGCTGTGCGGGGCTAAGCACCGCCATGCCGAAACGTTGCTGGGTTCACGGAGCGAGGAGCAACGCAGATGAAGAGCTTGGAGTTTGGCCGTTTCGCGCTTACGAGTTGCGCGGTCGTTGCGCTGCTTACCGGGTGCGGCGGATCGCAGCCGCCAATCGGCGCGCCTGGTACCGTTCAGGCTCACCGGATGACCTCGTCGTCGAGTCCGTACGTTTTCGTGACGAACGATACATCGAATTACGACGGCGGATCTGCCGAGGTCGATTATTGGTCGATCGGCTCATCGGGAGATGTCGCGCCCACGGCGGTAATCTCAGGGTCCAACACAAGATTGGCGATGCCGCTAGAGGGAATCGTCGTTGACTCCACCGGCGAGATCTACGTCGCCGATCAGTGGGGCAGCGTTATTTTAGGGTTCCCACCGAACTCGAATGGCGACGTTTCTCCCAACCTGGCGATTAGCGGCGCGAGCACGGGCTTGAAGAATCCGACCGGCCTAGCTCTTGACGGGTCAGGCAATCTCTACGTTGCGAATTCTGAGTGGCCACCATGTCGCTGCAGAGCATCGATCGAAGAGTTTGCGGCGGGAGCGAATGGCAACGTAGCGCCGCGGCGCGTTATCTCCGGAAGAAGAGCTGATCTCGTTCAGCCGCAAGGGATCGCTGTGGCTGTCAATGGTGAGATTTACGTTACCGATGTTGGGAAATCTCCCGTAAAGGGTCCCAATGATCTTCCCAAGATTGAGGTGTTTTCGAAATCTGCGTCAGGTGACGTCTCTCCGATTCGCAGGATCATCGGGAATAGAACCAGACTTTGGGCGATCCCGGAAGGTCTCGCAGTCGACCGCGACGGCGCCTACACAGGCATGTGGAACAAAGGGCTCATCGAACGCTTCTCGCTGACAGCCAATGGAGACGCCCGTCCCCTGGCCCGCATAGAAGGAAGCGACACCGACCTAGAACTGCCTCTTGACGGAGTGACAATGGCAACAGACGGCTCGATCTACGTTGTCGATCGCGGCGGCCAGTTACCGGAGATTCTTCAGTTCGCTGGGCGAGGTCGCGGCAACGCGAAGCCTTTGACAAACATTACCGGATCAAATACGCGCCTCGACATTCCGCTCTTTGTATTTGTCGCGGAGCAACCTTCGTCATGAGAGGGCAATGCGGATGAAAATTCAGAGTCTTATCGGCACCGCGATGGGCTGCTCAGCCGCTGCAGTGCTGGCAGGATGCGGCGGATCGCAGTCGTCGATTGACGCGCCGGGCGCTACGCTGCCTTCCACGACCTACGTGCAGAAGAGCCGGGCGCAGAGCGTGAGCCGCCCTGGCACCGCCGTTCACTACATCTACGTGACCAACGATGGGTCCGCCAATGTTTCCGCCTTCGCGATCAACGCGAGTACTGGTGCCTTGACGCAGGTGAAAGGGTCGCCGTTTTCAGCAGGCCCCGAACCGTGGGGAATAGCCGTCGATCCGACTGGCAAGTTCGCCTACGTGACGAATGTCACGGATGGCACGTCCCGTAGTGCTACCGGCAGTGTTTCCGCCTATGCCATCAACGCGCGCAGTGGCGCCTTAACGCAGGTGGAGGGGTCGCCCTTTACATCGGGGGGCATCGAGCCGTGGGAAATGACGATCGGTCCTTTCGGCAGGTTGGCCTACGTGACCAACTTTTATTCCGACAACGTTTCCGTCTACCACATCAACCCGAGCAGTGGGATTTTGACGCAGGTGCAGGGGTCGCCGTTTGGAACAGGCGCCGAACCGGCGGAAGTGGCGGTTGCTCCCACCGGCAGGTTCGTCTACGTAGCCAATGGTGGTGGTGAGAGCGTTTCCGCCTACCACATCAACCCGAGCGGCGGGGTTTTGACGCAGGTGCAAGGGTCGCCGTTTGCGGCGGGCTCCTATCCGTGGGGAGTGACGGTCGATCCGTCGGACAAGTTCGCTTATGTGACCAACTATGATTCCGACAACGTTTCCGCCTACCACATCAACCCGAGCAGTGGGGTTTTGACGCAGGTGCAGGGGTCGCCGTTTGCAGCGGGTTCCGGCTCTTTCGGAGTGGCGATCGATCCAGCTGGCCCGTTCCTCTACGTGGTCAATGAACATTCCGACAATGTTTCCGCCTACCACATCAACCCAAGCAGTGGGGTTTTGACGCGGGTGCAGGGGTCGCCGTTTGCGGCGGGCGCTGACGCGTATGGAGTGGCGATCGATCCCTCGGACAAGTTCGCCTACGTGGCCAACGCGCGCTGGGGCAGTGCTGCCGGCACTATCTCCGCCTACGCGATCAAACCAAGTGGCGCCTTGATGCAGGTGAACGGATCGCCGTTTGAAGCGGGCGGCGGTCCGGTAGGACTGGCGATCCGGTAGAAACAACGCTGCTCGCGCTCGTTGCACGAGGCGGCAGGTGAATGGAAGACTGTCGGAGCGCCGAACGCTTCAAGCCGATCCGTTAGGGGAAGGAGCAACCGGAGATGAAGTGCTTGAGGCTAGATCGCTATGCACTTAGTGCGGGCGTGGCTATCGCATTGCTTGCTGGCTGCGGCGGATCGCGGCCGCCGATCGCGGGGCCGGGTGCAATTCCACCGGCCTTGGCGAGCGCCGTAAGCATTGAGCTCGATGGATCGTGGATGGCCCCCGATGCACCGACGCAAGACCTTCTCTACGTATCTGATACCACATGGGTAGACGTATATTCATATCCGGAGGGCAAGCTCGAAGGCGTGCTCCGCCACTTCTACATTGCGCAGGGAATGTGCGTGGACCAGAAAGGGAACGTGTTTATCACCGACGAGGGAAATAACAAGGTATATGAATACGCCCACGGCGGGACGAAGCGACTGAGTGTTCTGGAGGGTTCGTGGCGTCCCGTCGGCTGTTCGATCGACCCTACGACGGGGAACCTAGCCACCTCAGGTATAGAAGACTACGGCGACGTGGCGGTTTACAAGGGTGCTCGCGGGAGCCCCACGACCTACAAGAACTCAAGTTTTTTGGAGTACTTTTGGTGCGGCTACGACGATAAGGGCAATCTCTTCGTAGACGGTCAAAACCAAACCAATGCATTCGAGTTTGCAGAGCTTCCTAAAGGCAGTAGCAACCTGAAGAGCATCACGCTTAAACAGAGCATGGGATGGCCAGGCGGCGTGCAGTGGGATGGGAAGCACATGGCTGTTGGCAGCTACTACCCACCCCCGACCGGGAATCCAGTGATTTATCAGTTCGATATATCAGGAAGCAAAGGCACAAGAAGGGCACGACTCAATTGGTTGGGGTCGGAGGCGAAAGCGATGTGAAGCAGTTCTGGATTCAGAGCCACACGGTCGTTGTGGGGAACGGAGGAACCGGTTCAAACCATGGCTCTGCCGTGTTCTATAAGTATCCGGCAAGCGGAAAGCCGATCAAGAGGATCACTAAAGGACTGATAGCTTCACAATGCACCGTGGTAAGCCTTGCGAAAAAACCGATAGCTCTTCGATAAGGCCGTTGGTGAAGGAGTAAAACGCGTGAAAGTCCCGCATTCATATCGTCATGCATTAGGCGCCAGCGTGGCTGCGGCAGTGCTTGCAGGCTGCGGCGGTTCGCAGCCGCCGATCGGCGCGCCGGGCGCGGGTTCTGCGACGCTAGAAAAGGCCACGGGCGGCGGCTATTTGTACGTCTCTAACGATTACGAATACTCAGTCGTGCTGTTCAGCTACGATCCAAAGTCAATGACCGCGAATCCAATCGGTCAATACGGCGTCAATGCGGAGCCTGTTGGCTCTTGTAGTGACGCGCAGGGCAACGTCTACGTCGTAGCCTACAGCGGTTACACCAGTGTCATTACCGAGTTCGCCTTCGGCACGCTAACGCCCATACAGACGCTTGACTACGCGGGCGACGGTCGCCCGAGCGGCTGTTCGGTCGATCCGACGACCGGCAATCTTGCCGTAACCGTAGGTTCCAACGAGTATTCCACTCCGGCACCGGTGCTGATTTTCACGAATGGATCCGGTACCCCGGCGCAGATCGATGCTTGCGATTACAACGGTACGGCCGGCTACGACCCCCACGGCAATCTTTGGCTTGAGTGCTTGACGAAAGGTTCGTCGTCGATCCTGGAGCTTCCAAAAGGTGGAAGCTCGTTTCAGTCAGTGACATTCGACCATAGCCTATACTACCTGGGCGCTATTCAGTGGGGCGGCAAGTATCTCGACGTTAGCGTCGCCCTCAACAACGCCAACTACTACACGGAGGATATTTACCAGACCACGATCTCCAGCTCTGTACTCAAAACGAAGCATACAATCACGTTTCAGAGGGGACCAAAGAGAGGCGGCGGACGCGGGTGCGGCAACGGTCTTTATTTCTACCAGTGGGCTATGGTCTCAAAAAAGCCGGACGACCTGCCTACCACTGAAGCAACGCAACTTATAACCGCCAACAGCGACTGCACCAGGCTTCCGATTTGGAACTATCCGGCTGGCGGCCAGCCAGCCCGTTCTCTAAAACCCCCAGCCAAGTACCGCTCCGACTATTATCCGACCGGGGTAACTTACGTTACGCAGCCCTAGATGGATTTACAAAAAAAGACGCAGCGGAAGTGCTTCGGGAGACGGAAACTAACCAGCCTGCATTTAGGTCGTTACGTCTTAGGCATTTACGCTGGCGCCGCACTGACTGTCGGCTGCGGCGGTGTTCATTCGTTCAAGTCAAGCGCCAAAGTATCGAAGAACCGTCAAGGCAACGGCGCCAGCGGCAAACGGTGAAGTCATTATTTGATGCCAATCACAGTAAGGTAAGAAAATGAAAACTTTTTTCGTTTCGATTCATCTGCCAGTAGCTTGCATCACGGTCGCCGCAATGCTGGCAGGGTGCGGCGGATCGCAGCCGTCGATCGGTGCGCCGGGCGCGATGCCGCAGAGCACCGCATTCGCGACGTACACCCTGACGCGCTCCGTTTTCGGCATCCCTGCACCCGATTCGGCAAAAGGCGGCATCTATGCCAGCGAGAACCTGTCTTCAGGAACAGGCGTCTTCGGCTACCCGAATAACGATCGGAGGAATGGCCCGCCGACTTGCAGCGAAAATGCCGCATCCACGTACGATATCGCGGTTGACGGCCAAGGCAATCTGATCGTCCCCAACTCTTTAAATACGATCACAATCTTTAAGGGACCGAATATGTGCGGCCCGAAGCTCGGGTCGTTTCACACAATTTGGGATGACGACTATCCGGTCGATGCAACTAGCACCGATGCTGTATCTGGGACGATCGCGGTGGGCGTCGTCCAGGATGCTGCAACCGGGGTCGGCAGCATCGAGCTGTGCACACTCAAAAGTGGTTGCAAAGGAAACCTCTTGTACGGGTATCGGATGAACGCAGTGTTTGCCGTTGCGATGAACAAGAGAGGCGACTGCTGGGCGTCCTCCGCAGAACCAACGGCGCTCACGTATTTCAAGGGCTGTTCGGGGTCCGGACAGCTGGCGACCGGTTACGCGAATCCGTCTGCAGGCGGCCTCGACATTGACAAAAATGGAAACCTTGTTGCCATTAGCTGTTCGGTAGTTAGCTGCTCAACTCCGACGCTGTACGTTTATTCTGGATGTAAGCCGAAGTGTAAGAAGATCGGCGGCCCATTCTCGCTGCAAGGCACGTCCCTGTACGGACACCTCAACGAAGACAGCTCTCGGTTTGCCGCCGCAGACTACCAGTACGGTCAAATCGACATTTACAAGTATGCGCCGGCGAATATTGCATACATGTACAGTTTCAATAACGGACTGTCTTCCGGTGAACGCATGGGCGCAGCATACAATCCGCGTTCGAAAGAGTGAGGCGTGCGTCGAATGAATCTCTCAGTTGTAGGCCGCTACGCGCTCAGCTGCGCGGCTACCGTTATGCTGGCAGGCTGCGGCGGATCGCAGCCGCCGGTCGGTGCGCCGGACGCGATGCCGCAAACCTCCGCGATTGCAACGCACGCCGATCGCGGCAAGTCGTGGATGCTGCGGGAAGCCAGGATCGACGACTTGCTGTACGTTACCACGCTGGAAGGCGTAAAAATCTACTCATATCCCCGCGGCAAGCACGTCGGTACACTTAAGGCGTTCGTGTACGACAACTCCGGCATATGTTCTGACAAAAAGGGTAACGTTTTTATTTCCTACGAGGATACCGTCGTGGAATATAAGCACGGCGGCAAGAAACCGATTAAGACGCTGACTCAGCAGGGTTATGAGGCGTACAGTTGTGCGAGTGACGCGGCAACCGGAAATCTGGCTGTAACGTGGATTGCCCGTCAAGGCAGTGAATTCGTTGGTTACCTCGCCGTGTATCAGAATGCCAGCGGGACGCCAACAATTTACAGCCTGAGTGGCATGGTGCCCGAATATTGCAGCTACGATGACAAGGGCAACCTTTTCTGCAACGGCTCAACCAACTACGGCGACGAATTTCTGTTCGCGGAACTTCCGAAGGGCAGAACAGCATTAGAAAGCGTAAGCCTAAACCACAGCTTTGGCTACTGCTGCGGCGGTGTTCAGTGGGACGGCAAGTATGTCACCGTTACGAGCGGCGACCCCTCCGACAACAGCATCTACGGCTTTACCATCTCTGGTAGCAGCGGAACGTTGAAGAGAACCGTTGCCCTGGTCGAGGATCCGTCGGAGTATGTCTCAGGCGGAACGTACATTATCGGCAAGAGGGTCATCCAATCAAACATCGCCGTTTCCCACTATCTACCGTATGGTGAAGTAAATTATTACGAGTATCCTCAAGGCGGTTCATCCACCAAGGATATTTCGATTGGCCTTGACACAGCTCCAAACGATGTAACCGTAAGCCTCGCGCCGAGTCGCTCATGAACGCATCGGCTCTCATCCGCTACTCGCTGAGCATCGGCGCAGCGGCAATGCTCGCAGGCTGCGGCGGATCGCAGCCGCCGATCGGCGCGCCGGGCGCNNATCGCAGCCGCCGATCGGCGCTTCGGGCGCGACGCCACTTTCGCTGCAAAGTTCTCTGACCGACGCAAAAGGCACTTCCTACCTTTATGTGGCCAACCCCGGTAGCCGCTCGGGAGGCGAAATCGACATCTTCCTGCGGGACGACCCATCGAAAGGCATCGTAGACTCAATCCGCGACGGCGTCTTTGCGCCCGATGGAATCTTCGTCGATACGCACAGCAACCTCTACGTCACCAATGGACACATGAGCGGCCGCGAGAGCGTCGAGATGTACGCGAAGGGCGGCCACAAACCAATCCGGTTTTATACAGGGGCCCTGTGTGCGTTCGACGTGATTGCCGCCTCCGACGGTACCGTCTACATCGCCGACGCTTGCGGAGGACCACATACTCGGGGCCGCGTGTTGGTCTATCCGCCGGGCAAAACGAAACCGTCTCGCTCTTTCTTCCCAGGTGGTACTCCATACTGCCTGACGCTCGATGCGAAGAACAATCTCTACGTGGGTTACAACTCGGTGGGCAGCTATGCGGGCCAGGTAAAGCGTTATCGGCCAGGCGCGAAGGATGGCGTCGACCTGATTCCGCCTAACACCGTCCACTTTCTTACCAGCGTAGCGGTGAATGAGCACGGCGCGCTTCTGGTAGCAAATGAGGTAGGTGGCGCGTTAACCTCCTCGTACTGCCCACCATTAGGCCTCCCGAACACCGTCGCAGCTATTGATTACGCCAGCGGCAAGCAGCTATGGACCTTAAACGTAAGAGTCGGGTGGGTCCCTGCGGGGGTGGCCGTCGCACCAAGCGCGCCGTTCTAATCTGGACATTTCTTTCCAATCCGGTACCCAGCGCCTCTGCCCCCTGCACGGCTTCGCGATCGCGAGCCTGTTGCGCTATTTCGCTTCGCCCTTCGATCCAAGCCCCACCGCCCCCGCCCTATGAAAATGCGGCTGCCGTGGCGGAGGCTGTCGCGCACGAAGTCAGAAGAGATTGTGCTCCAATCCCAGCGCACGCCACGATAGATCGTGGCGGGGATCGTCTCGGGCTAGCAATTCTGCGCTAGGATAACATAACTGTACAGAAGCCAATATGAAAGTTCACCAGTTTGATAGCCAAATGCGTCCGGACTCGGAGTTTCAGTCTGGCCATCTGAAGTTTCTCTGTGTCGGCAATCAATGCCGGTTGATGGATGCTCGCCGCACTCCCGGAGTCATAGAGTCGGTGTCTCCGGAGGGATTTTTCCGGTGGAGAATCTCCGCATTTGAAGACAAAGGCGAATACTGGGATGTTCCGCTCGAAAATGCCTCTCGCTATCAGTTCGCGCTCGATTGTTCCGAGCTGCCGCCGGATCGGATCAAAATCCTCGAGGCACAGATCGAGGCGTTCAATCAACCACTCTCTATTCCTATTCAACCGCAAAGACGATCGGAGACGGAAAGTCAAATCTCTCAGGTGGAAAAGTTGGTCTTGGATTGGTGTTCAAAGAACTCGCAGGCTATGCCGTCCCGGATTTCCGTTGACGCCCTCGTCTCCGGCCAGACTCAAGCGATTGCGAATTGTCTGACTGGCTATATGGAAGTTTCTGGACTTAGCAAACAGGAAAAACTCACGTCGAAGCTTCACGTTCTAAATCCATTTTCCGGCGAATGGATAAAAGGGTTGCAGATTACATGTGCAGAGCTTGGGCTGAAGGAATTCGAAAGCACAACCCCCCGCACAGCGGATATTTTTTCCGGACCCGGCGACAAGCAATTGCGGCAAAAATATATTATCCACCGGCTGGCTTTTGTACGGGCCGTGTTTAAATCATTTGGCTACCGCGAGGTCGTACTGTTTCGCGGCATGGCTTTCGACGGCAATTGGCAGGTAAATTCGCACAGATTCTTCTCATCATGGACCTTTTCGAAAGAAGTGGCCGAAGCATTCGTATCATCTAGTGACCACGCCAAACATTCGTATCTCCTGAAAAGAACATTTCCTATAGAAAAGTTGTTCCTGACGTGCGTAGAAACCGCCGCAATGAACAGGCAATACCGGGAGCACGAAGCCGTCGTCATCCACGACCCGGAGGACGAAATGCTTTGGTGAAAGTTTAGATCAGGTTGGATCGCCCCGCGCCTCTCCCCCATGCACGGCTTCGCGAATGCGGGCCGTGTTTGCTAAGCGGGCTCTTGGAGGGTTTGCTTTGCGCCACAAATTAGGTACGCTAAGACCGTGAACCCGGGCGTCCAAGCTTTAGCTGAATATGCGGTCGTTGGAGCGCAGGTTTATCAACGCGGCGTGAGCTGGGGCATGCATTTGTATTTTGATCGGTCCACGGAGGACGAAGAGCCCATTGGTGAAGTGGTTCTCGTGGGTACCTGGTACTACGATAAAAGTATTCCAAAGCGAGCCGCAGTCATAAAGCTTAAGGCAGAATTCTCACGGGGACGGTATCGAGAGACGGATGACGGTCAACAAATACTTGACACCTCGCGGCCCGTTCCGGTCACCAGAGATGGTTATGTTTATCGGTTTTTGGCATTTGCGCTGGGCGAGTACTCATCACTAGCGGACGCAAAGCGCTGGGCCTTCGAAGCGCCATGGGGCCCGGTGACTTGGGATGCGTAGACAGGGCCCCGCGCCTCTGCACGGCTTCGCGATCGCCGAGCCCGCCGCGACAGAAGCTCCGCCCCTGAACCGCGAGCCCGGGAGATCGCCGGAACCGGAACTGCCGGGCGCCTTATGTAGATGGGATGAGAGAAGGCTAACCCCCGCGGAAACCATGGTGGTTTCCCTTTGACGCACTCGAGGTGCAATGAAGAAAGCGAGGATTAGCCCGTGAAGACGCTTAGGAACTCGGAGGCAAAAACCATCCCCAGCCTTACCACCGTCGGGCTTGATGTCGGTGATCGCCATAGCTGGTTCTGCGTTCTTGACGAGACCGGCGGAGTCGCCGCTGAGGGACGCGTCCGCACGACCGCCGAGGCGTTAAATGAACACTTCACTCGATGGGCTCGCAGTCGTGTTGTTTTAGAAGCTGGGACCAGCTCCGCGTGGATCAGCCGGTTAGCGAGGGCAGCTGGCCACGAGGTGATCGTTGCCAACCCGCGTGAGTTGCGCAAGATCCATCAAAGAGATCGTAAGAACGACCGCAGCGACGCGCAGGTCCTTGCGCGCATGGCACGCTTCGATCCGCAGCTCCTGGCCCCGATTACTCATCGCAGCGCCGCAATGCAGAACGATTTAGCGGTGGTTCGTGCTCGGGACGTCTTGGTGCGCGCCCGTACACAGTGCGTTAACGCGGTTCGGGGATTGGTCAAAACCGCCGGCGGACGCTTCACGACGTGTAGCACGGAGTGTTTTGCTCGCAAAGTTGCTGCACAGCTCCCCAGCGGGTTAGAAAGTGCGCTTGAGCCGATGCTCAAGACGATCGAGTCGCTCACCGAGCAGATTCGCGCTTATGATCGTGTCATCGACGAGCTGGCATCACGCTATCCCGCCACAGAGCTACTGCGCCAGGTTACTGGCGTTGGCGCGCTAACGGCGGTAACCTATGCATTAACTCTGGCTGATTCCTCACGGTTCGGGAGTAGCCGAGACATTGGCGCATATCTGGGTCTGGTGCCCCGCCAGCACGACTCGGGCAATCATGTTTCGCAGCTTTCCATCACGAAAGCCGGCAACACGCTACTTCGACGGTTGTTGGTTGGCAGTGCGCACTACATCCTGGGCGTTCACGGGCCGGATTGCGACCTACGGCGGTACGGAGAGCGGTTGATGACTCGAGGTGGGAAGAATGCAAAGAAGCGCGCACTCGTTGCCGTCGCGCGCAAACTTGCGGTGCTGCTACACCGATTATGGGTAAACGGCGAGGTTTACGATCCACTTCATTCCGAGCAAAAAAGTCGCCAGGCAGCGTAACGAGCCTAAGGCGAGCGATTCCGGGAAAGTCAGCACTTGACGAAAAGCCGCGTTCACGGTGACTGCGACGGGATATTCGGTCAGCTCTATGCTAGATCGATATGTAGATGGCAGCGCCGACCTGCATGATGGACCTCAATGTGCACCGAGCCAAGAACAGGCTCACACGAGTGCGAATGGAAGTAGGGCGCAGGTTGCGGCAAGGACGCGAAAACAGCCATGGGCCGCCACGTCGGTCTTGACAAAACGGCCTTCTCTCATGGAAGTATCCCGTGGACTTTGCCGGGGGATATTACACAAGGCTCCCGTATTCCGGTTTCGAGGTCAGCGCAGGGTTTTGGAGCGAACGGCTATCCCCACGGCTGGAACGCACCACCAATCAGCAAGCAACGGGCGACGTTATTACATCCAGATAATTCCCTGGGCGTGCCCATCAGACGTACAAATCGTAGTTGCTAATGTCGAACCGGACCACGCTGTGACCTTTGTACAATATCTGCCCTCGTTCAGCTCCATGCGAACATGTGCAAGCGGAGCGCGCGGAGATGCTTCTTCGGCGTGCTCAGCAATTGCTTTATTCAACTCTGCGCGTTCATTTGCCGACATGTGCTCCTCTATGACGGTATGCATGATGACCGTCACGTACCCTCCGCGGCACCTCACTTCGCGCCGGAGCCATGTCGAAAAACCCTCAGCGTTAATGGTAACTGGTATATCTTCGGCGGCACTCATTGCGGCCCGCAGACGATCTAATCGATCCGTCTGGTCTGGCCAAACGAAAGACTGTAGGCTTAATCGATCGCTGCTATTGCCCAGATCAATCGGCCGCAGATCACAGCCGCGCCGCTCGATCACCTTGAGACTCGCGTGTATATGTTTCGGGCGTCCTTGTTTTGTACTGTTGTGAAGAACCAACGCCGAATCGGCGTCGCCCCAGGACCAACCAGCCTCTTCGTATTTGTAATGGTCAAATCGCAGGTTTAACCCAGCGCTGGCACCGACCTCAAAAAGCCGGATTGGAAGGTCGAACTGTGCGGCCACCCATAAGGAGGCGGCGAGGATCGGCATCGAGCGCGCTGGCTCATTTGTCTGTACGTTGCGGGTGAACAAGCGCTCAACCCGATCGCGATCTTGGGCCAAAATGCTCTGACCTCCACGCCGCGAGCCCGTCACCCTCGCCTCCGACGGACGGGTAGTGTTTTGAAAGTGTCGGCTCTCCCTCAAGGGCGAGATAGTGCAGAGCCGCGGCAAGATTGAGGCCAGGTCTTGGGTAGTGTGGATACGAGTCGAGCAAATCTCGGATTGCTCCGTCCTTGCGGTAGTCGGATAAAGCTGCCTGGATAAGCGCGGCTGTGAATGCTAAGCCCATGCTGCCACACGCTTGCGCTTGCAACTCCAGTCTGTCGGCGATATCCGCCATCCCCAAGGCTTCTCCGTTTTGGTCTTTTTCCGCTGCGGCGCGCAGCGACGGAGTTGCGGATATCACATGAGCGCCTCCATAGTTCCGGTCCGGCCGATCTCCGGGGTCCGGGCCAAGGTAGCGTAGGTCCGCCGTGGAAGTCGGCTTGATATTAGGAAAAGGCTAAAGTTGCTCGGGGGCCAAGCACATGCTTCTCGCAATCGTAACCGCTGCTGTCATCTGCTCGACGGCCTCTCCGAATCCGGTGTCTTCTGTGCGGCCGCTACGAGAGATCGGGCATGTGAGAGCCACACTTCTGCTACGAGAGATCGGGCATGTGAGAGCCACACTTCTATGCTCGGCCCTACGCAATAATATAGGACCGTCCATTTCTGGTTTGCGTGTTGACGACGCCATCATCTCCCAGGGTCGGATTATGATGGCAAAACTTCGCGCTGATGCGCTCGCCGATCCGCGCGGTTCGTCCGCCACGGGTGGCGCGGGCGCCTCTTCTGAGATGGACGACTTTCAACTGGGTCGCGTCGTTCAGGCCCTTGCAAAAAATCTCGATAGAATAGAAGTTCTGCTGAACGATACATCGATCTTTCCGAACTATGCAGGAACTGACGACGAACACGTACTCGCTTTGGCGAAGAGCCGACTCGAAGCCGTCGCGGCCGGACAACGGAACGTGCTGAACATTCTATCTGAGACACTGCAATCCAACGAAACAAACGATCTCATCTCCAAATGTGATCCCGTTGATTGCCCTGGCGGCGGGGCTATGCCAGCGCGCTTATCCTTGCCTCGGGCTTTGACGCTTGAAATACAGACGGAACAGCAAGTCGAGAATGACGTTGCTCCGGTAATTGTTGCGCTGGTACAGAGGTGTCTGCATAAGTAGCGAGGAGCGCCCCCGTACTCATCAAGGCGATCGACCTCTTTGCCGATCCGCGCCAGGTGTTTCGACCGAACGCACAGGCGCCCGAGCAGTCCGATCGCGTCCGGTCCTGCGGGGGTTTGCAACGACCAGAAGCGTGCCCGTCCCCGAGCCTAGCTAGCGATAATGGTACTTCTCCCGACCCCGTTCAAAAACGGCCGTTGTTGCGCTCGCGAATTAGGCCGGTCAAACACGCCAAGGCATTGGCGGGTCTTATCCTGTTGGGACCGTGACGACCCTGCGCTATCTTAACGCATGTTTTTCACCGTTGATCGACGATTGGCCCACAAGCACGCTGTCGTTGGCATTGTATTACCTGTCGACGTGGCGGCTCACGTTCCAATGTTTGGCAAACCTGCTCGATCATATTATCGATGCGTACAGCCAATGTTCGCGGCCTTGGCACGCGCTTAGATCTATATTCAGCCCTAAATTTCGATTTTGTCATAGATTGCGCGGTACAGGACTCCGGCCGTCCGCGCACAGTAAGCAAGCCATTGCCAATCGGCAAATCCGGGCGTGGCTTCGATTATTCTCCTGATCTCTCGAACACGCTCGACGTCGGACGAGAAATGCCCCAAAAAACACGAGAGCTTGCCCATCGAGAGGTTCAACGCTTGGCGAAGCCTATCCGCGTAAAGCGAGCCGAGTCTGAGATGCAAAGTGCGCAGTGTCAGGGCGATCACCAGTCTGCCTAGCGGGTTTCTCTGCGCGACATAGTGATTGTAGGCGATATAAGCAGCAACATCGGGGGAGGGCCACTGCGTAGCCGGGTTGCCGCGGCCCCCGAGATCTCGAAGGTCCATTGCGATCCAGACCGCGTGCCCTTTCTCCTCCTCGGCGTGCATAAGGAGACAGCGCCGTAACGCTTGCTCGCTGGGCTGACACGAAGCTGCGGCCGTTGCGAAGGAATCGGCGCTAGCGTCGACCTGATGGTATAGCGCCGAGAGCAGCCTCGCGTAATGCGCCGGAGTCAACCTGCCGTCGTCTAACGCTCGGCATAGTCTATTTTGCAGAAAATAGTCCGACGCTCGGTCGACAGCAGCATTCAGCATCGAGACTGAGAGCAAATCTTTCGTGAAGCACTCTTGCATTTGCAGATCGTTCCTTTCGTTCACGCTTGGAACAGTGGGTTAGACGCGAACCCGTGTCGGAGAGCACGACACGCAGTGGTGTATTGCTCTGCATAGATTGCTCGCAAGGCTAGGCTGCGTCGGCACCGCTTACGCTAAGACCCGTGCCATGACGCGATTATCGCCCAGCCGGAGTTACAGTTCCGTAACAATGCCGGCTGTGACCGAAAGGAATTTACAGGTTTGTAACCGGCTGCGCGGTAAAGTTAGAGAAATGCCACCGCACCATCCAAGCAAGGAGAAATGCCTTGGAGAATGCTTCCGAAGAATATCTTAAGCTACTTCGACTATTCGAGGACGGCGATGCTTTGCAGAACGAAAGCAACGAACCGCCGCAGGACGACGCGGTTCCTCCCATGGGGGCGCCCAATTATCCGACGAATCCCCAGCTGGAAGACGACGAAACCTCTTACGTAACGCGCTATAACAGCGACTTCCAGAGCGCGTTCCAAACCGGGACCGCCATCGCGTGGGATATCTTGTTCTCGGACTCCATCGGAGGCAACTTTGAGCCGAATACTCACGATCGCATAATGATCACAGCTTGGAGTCGGGCGGCGTTAGGCTGCGAAGCGCTAATCGCCTACTACGGTGGTAACGATCCCAAGCTCACAGTGTACAATCATTTTGTCGATCGCTATGTGGTGCCCTTATGGCCGATTTCAAAGTTCAAAAATTACGTTCGCACCTGTAAAGTGGGCGATTTCAATGTAAAGTCGGTCTCCATCGTCAATCTAACCTATCGGGCGGGGACGCAGTGGGTTAACGAAGTCTACATTCCAGCTACTGGCGAGCTTCCCCATCAGCAGGTTTACAAGTCGCGGCCCTACACGGCAACTTTGGCGGCGCAGGCTGTTCTGTACAACGCTCAGGGCGCATATGGCCCAACGGTGGAACCAAACAGAAGCGGATTCCGCAATCTTACCGATCCGTTCCGCGGCACAAACCCCATTGGCTGGACAAACACGAAGCTTTCCTCACGCGATAACAATGGCAACTGGAGCAAAGCGGAACTACTGAGTCCCGATCAGTCGACCATCTGTCCTGGCCTGAGCCCATTTAAAAGAGTATTTTATGAGAATAACTTTACCGCTGTGCTCACATCCTGATGTCGGCAGCGTTACAGGACGCCACCGCGGCCGAAAGCGGCGACAAGCCGAGCTTCGAAAAGAGGCCTTCTGCAAACGTGGCGGCGTCCTTCGCCTTCTTGATCTCTCCACGGCCGCGAGACATCGCACTGGAGAGAGCCAGCCCGAAGGCAGCACCGATTGGGTTGTCCTCCCCACATTGCCAGTTCTCCATTAGTTCGATGGCTCGCTGGAGGTCGGCCGTATCCGCGACCTTGAGGATCACCGGGAAGACGTACCATAAGCCGCAACCAGCCTTTAGCTGCCCGAGGTAGTGCTTTAGCAGCGCGCGAGCGCGCGGCAAGTCGTCAAACGTAGCGGCGTATTCGATTAAGCTGCCGGTAAGAGTATTAACGAATAAGACATCGTCGGATTCTTCCGCGATGACGAACAATTGCTCGTGAACTAAAGCCGCAGCGAGTTCGCGATCCATCGTCGATGCTGCAATGCGCAGACCAAAGGCATCAACATAAACTTTAGCTATACCTGCGGCGTCGCCAACAAGCGCAGCGGCACTCTCGTAGTAGCTCTTTGCTAACCGGAAATCTCCGCTATAAAGCTCGACATAGCCTCTGGCAGTAACAGTGACGCTCTCGATCATCTTGTTCATGGCACGTCGCCCGACAGCGATTGCCCGGTCGAAGTATTTCCTAGCTCCTTGTAAATCGCCAAACCAGCCAACGACTATCCCGCTGTTCTGGAGAGCGGATGCGAGTGTCACGGCATCTACAACGTCATACGCACTGTCGAGAAGGCCGTCGTCAATAGCTGCCACCGCATTGGATCGTTGGCCGAGCATTCCAAATGCCAGTGCGCGATATGAAGCCGCGCTGACTTTGCCTGCCAGGTCAAACGGCGAGAATTTATCTAAATACTGAAGCGCTTCGATTGCGTCACCTCTCAGCGCTGCAGCTCTCGCTAAACTGACCAGTGCCGCGGAATACGCGGCTTTGCATTCGGAAGATCCTCGTGCCTCTTCCAGGGCCCTTCCGGCCCATATGGTCGATGCCCGTCGCCTAAGCGCCGCCCATTCGCAGGCGCTGATGCGCAGTAGGGCCAAGCATCGCAAGTCCTGCTGCGGCTCGGCGGCCGAATCGAGACGCTCTAGCAAGGCGTCAAGAAGGCTCCTAGTCTCGTTAGTTAGCCCCAGCTCGAAAGTCGTTTCTGCACGGCTAAACAAAAGCTGCAGTCGCAGACGCTCCTGGTCGGCCAGTGCGGCTGCGCGCTCATAAAAGTCCAGCGCATCATGGAAGGCGTACATACGGCGGGCATAATCTCCCGCCGCTCTGTAGAAAATCGCACTGTTCGTTCGGTCCCCGGCTTCCCGCCAGTGAAGGGCAAGCTTCGCCAGGAGCTCGTTTGGAACCGGCCCTTGCGAGAGCGCAACGGCGATTCGACCGTGCAGCCGCGCCCGCTCGTCACCGTTAAGCGTTCCCAAAAGGGCTTCCTGGAAGGCACTGTGTGAAAATCTCACGAGCGTCGTGGAATCTTGGAGGACGATGTAGCGATCGCGAGCCTTCACTATTGCAGCCTCAAGGACGGGACGGGCAACTTGCGACACGTCGCCGACAAACTCAAGGTCGAAAGGAATACCAAAAGCCGCTGCCGCTTGCAACGCCCGCATTTCGCCCGCAGTAAATTCTCCTAGTCGCCTGCGGATACTGGACGAGATTGTGGCGGGCAGCTCCTCAGCGGTGCCCATGCTTTGGCTTAAGCTGTATAGTGCGAGTTCCTTGGCAAAGAGAGGGTGACCCCGTGATGCCTTGGCAATCGATGCAACAAGTGAATCAAGGCCGCTGCCACCCTGGAGCTGCTCGTAGGCGATCGCCTCCACGTCAGCGGTCTCGAGAGGCTCGAGATTCATTACCCTGTCCGCGATGCGCGGGAGGTCTTTCAAGTGTAGGCTTGCGTCATCGCAGCCTAACCTATAGAGAATTAGTATCCTCACACTTGCTGAGGCCTTTGTCGAGATTAGAACGTCCACGCTTGCATCGTCTAGCCATTGAGCGTCATCAACTATGAAGAGTGCTTGAGCGTTTTCGCAGCTTTCTGCGATCGCCTTTGTGAGTGCGATGATTACATCGCCACGGCTGGTAACGAATAGGTTCGGGCTATCCGTAATATGCGATCCCTGCGTCATGCTCGCAACAAGGGTCCCCACCTCAGCATCGGCAGCTAGCCACCGGGCGCGCATCGAAGGCATGTTTAGCAGATCCAGTATTGCCCCGTATGGGCGACGAAATCGCGCCGAACAGCTTATCCAATGCGTCCTTATCCCGCCTTGGGAAATAATATGAGACGCCTCTTGCGCCAGCCGAGTCTTCCCGATTCCGCTTTCGCCGGTCACTGCTATTGCTACAGTTTTAAAACCTCCTTTTGGAGTAAGCGCGTTGATCAAAGTCTGCAGTTCCTTTTGTCTGCCTCGAAAGCTATAAGAGCCCAGCTTCGGTTCCACGCGCGATTTCCTCGGCTCCGTGCCGCCTACTCCACGTCGATTCATGGCATCGTGGGCGAAGGGGTCCTCCAGCGAATCCCGCCTGATAGAATCTACGGCGGCTGATAGGGCACGGGACGGCGCGACACCTAACTCCTCGGCGAGTGCAGCGCGAAAATTCTCGAATTCTTGGAAAGCACCAGCTCGATCACCGCTTCGAGCCCTAACTAGGAGCGCCATTCTAATAATATCCTCCCGCCAAGGGTCGTGCCTTAGCGCGCCTTCGAGCAAGCTCAAGGCCTCGGAATACTTCCCGGAGTTAAATGCCGCGCGTGCAGAATTCGTACATGAGGCGAAGAACATCTCCTGATATCGCGCTCGATGAGACAGAAGCCAGTCGCCATCGAGATCCGTAGCGAGTTCACCGCGGTAAAGACTAACGAGACGTGAGCCCGCGTTAGGATTCTGGCTGAGCCGATGAAATTCGTCGATGTCTATATTAAAGGGAATGCCGTCGTTCCATATGAGGGTGCCCTTGTCCGCAAGCACAACACCCTCACCGGTCCGCAAATCGGCGAATCCTCGCAAGAGTAAATGTAGATGTCTTCTTAGGTTTGCTAGCGCCGAATCCTTGGATTCGTCGCTCCAAAGGCGGAAGGCGACGACTTCCCGGATTGACGGAGACTCCCGGTTTAGTAGAAGCCACGCTAGGAGCGACCTTGTGTGCCGGGAAAGCGCTAACTTCAGCCGCACACCGTCGCGCCGGCCCAGCACTTCAACCTCACCAAACAGCTTAATTTCAACTGTGTCCGTCATGCTTGTTGCAGAAGGCCTCCACGAAAGCCCGTATCGTATGCTTGAATCATGTCCGGGTAGCAGCGCCTATGTGTTTTAACTACGACATAATCACGGCTAACTCTTCCGGGTGGACAGGGAAAGTTCGCTGATGCTTTAAGAGCTTTACTCGATAGCGACACTAGTTAAAGGAGGGCCATTCATGGGTAATACGGGCGGCACTGGTACGGTGCGATTCCGCATTAAGCGCGACTACATCGCCGAACTTAATACGTTTCTCCAAAACGAAGTATGGTCCCAGACAAAACAACAGTGGGCAAACCTTTGCGGCCTAATCGACGCTATTTCGTTAGACTTTCAAGTAGACTCCGCGGGCCGCTCGCTCATCGTAACCATTGAATCTCAAAACTTCTTGAAGGTGAAGGCCGCATTTCTCGCGTCGAAAGATCCATTTTGGTCAAACCTTCGCAAAGAATTGAGAAAGGATCTGGTTTCGTTTTCTGGCCTCGAGTCAGAACCATGCATTCTATGATGCTTATATGAACTTTACCCGATCTACGCGATTCGAAGGAAAAGTCGTTCCAGCGCTTCGAGAGCGCAACGTCGGGCTTAAAGACAGTATAGCTGTGTAGCACCGATAACTTGCGGCGGCGTCCGGCTCGCCGAGGCGTAGTCGCGGTTAAACTCTTGCGCTTTGCTCATCGCAGGGCTAGTCCGTAAGACAGTCATTGAGAATCGATACTGCCCGAATCGAATAGCCGCGCAGTTGCGAGCCATCATCGCCTGCGTCGCCGAACGGGAACCTCGCCATCGTGTGGCTCATGAAGACGATGTCTTCGGGCGCGTGGAGGACTACCGCGTCGGATGCTGCTCGGCCGGCATCAAGATCAACTGCGTCCCCTCTCAAGCCAGTAAGCTTCGGGCCCGTGCTTCAGTTGGCGCGGTTCTCCAGGACCTCAAGGTCCGAAGGGAAGAATACGCCTTGAGGCCGCAGGAGACCGAGCTACGCGATTGGTTGTGTCGCAATGGTTTGGAGGGCTTTACTGAGGAGTTAACGAGCAGTACGACTGGTACGGGTAGACGCGCATCGCGGGCGCAAAGTTCGTGTCAATGCCAATGTAGAGGATACCGTTGCATGTGGCGGCAGTTCCTTCTATTGAAAAGCTGAACGAGTGTCGCCCCCGCGAGCAATCGAAGCTAAGGGAGTTACTGCCGAACTGATTAAAGCTAAACGAGCCAACGTAAGACCCGTCAACCGTAACATCTATGGTGCCTGACGGATTCCACGAAACCGCCGTACCCACAATGGTGCAGGTAGGGTCCGTATACTGCGCGATCACCGCAGGCTGGTCCGTGTACGCGCTGGCACCTGCCGGAAGTCCGCTCAGCACCAACAGCGCAATCAAACTAAGCTTTGACATATCAAATCTCCTATAGACGACTGAGTAATGACACCAGGCTAAGATGCCTTCGTCTGATGCACCGACATCGTACGGGCGTGCGGTTACAAGTTCGTAACAATCGGGCGTCTCGGAGAGTCATACTTCGGTTACGAGGAGTGGGCTGAGCACCATCTCAGAGAGAGCGGTTAGCGCCATCTCCGGGAACGGCGAACGGCACCCTCGGGCGGCCTGGCGCGCTTGCGAAAGTAAATCGGACGCTTTTCGGACGCCTGACGGACGAGGCGAAGCTAGTCTGGATTCATGAGAACGTTGGAGTCGAAAAACGACGCCCCTAGGAGGCCCCGCTCCCCCGCAACGCCGTTCGTCGAGGTTTTGAACGGGCGGGTGACCCTAGAAGGCCAGCCAGTTTCCCTGAGCCGCAGGGAGCTTCAGCTCGTCGTAGCCCTCGCTTTGAAAGGCCCCTCGGAGGCGAGCGTGATTGCCGACGAGTTATGGCCAAATGCAGACGCCGACTGTGCCAGACAAGGATTAAAGGTTTACGTCCACCGTGTCCGCCGACGACTGGGACACGCTTTCATAGTGCACGAGTACGATCGCTACAGGCTTTGCCACGAAGCCGTCGTGGATCTTTCCGAGGTAGAGGGCCTACTAAAAACACAAAGAAATCCCGACGTCGGCTCGACGGACACAGACAGCCTACTTAATCTCGCACGGCGCCTACGACGTGTTCAGTGGCCGTCGAAACTGGAGGGCGGAACGTGGCTCGCCGCACACGCCACACGTTTGGCCGAAGCCGGAAGAACTGTGGCACTTCGCGCGGCGCGGTGTGCATTTGACTGCTCGTTATTTGACCGTGCCATCTCGATTCTTAAAGAGCTTCTTGTCGACGATCCCTGTGACGAAGAGGCACAGGAACTTATTCTTCGGGTACATTTGAGCCGCGGCGAACAGGGTGCAGCAGCCCGCGAGTATCGGCGCTATGCGGCTATGTTGCGAGCCGAGCTTGATGTGGCGCCCTCCAAAGCGCTGCAAAAAATGTTTTTCGAATTGTCATGACACCGTGCATCCTTAGGGCGATGGGTAGGGAGTCGCTATTCCGATCGGTCGGGAAGACGAAAGCGGTCCCGCAATTCCACTTCTCGTATCATGCGCGCCACTCGCTCAGAACACGACCAGGAGCGCTATCGGCCTATTGGATACGGTATCCGTAACGAATCGCGACCATGATCTCGACGGACGCTGTATTCAAAGTCTCGTCGTATGTTATCAGGCAGGGTCTATACCGAGGATCGAGCGCCATCGCAAGCTCATCAAGTCGTACGTGCGGCGCTGCATCGAAGCGACTAACGCGCGCGACGCCGGCACGCTTGAGAATGTTCACCTTTTCCTCTATTTGCGGTATCCATCATGCACGGCATTGATCTCGCAAAACGAATCCCCCCAGGCGTGACGTACGCTTGGGGGGAGACGCTATCGAATCTGTAAAGTCCACTGGGTCTTCGTTATGAAGCCGGCCGTGTCCAAAGCGGCCAAGTGACGTTCAGTTCGGGAGGATATTCTACGTACGGGTTCGACTCGACGGCGGGATCCGTGGGATAGTACTCCTCAGGAATGTCTTCAGGCTCCGGATACTCGGCTGGAGCCGGCGCTGTAGGCGGTCGCCACTGCGGTTGGCCCGCATACGGATCGATGTATCTGCTGGGGTCGGGCGGAGGGGGGGATGGTAATGCAGTACTCGTTGCGGAAGAGGTCGAGGATGTGGCGCTTGACGTGCTCGGGGGGTTGGACGTCGGGTTTGCGACGGCTGCGGCGGACAAAGAGCTGAGCAGCGCTATGAACATAATCGCATTGGAAGCCTTTGACATGGATAGTACCCTTCTTTCATTTCAACGTAGGGGCGGGATTCGCACAAAGTCATCCTAGCCTGCGGCGAATCATGCCCTCATCATGAGGATTAAGGGTTACAAAATGGTAACACTGATTACAAGAACGCTCGGATCGCGCTCGAAGCCTAACACGGGCAATAGATCTTCCCGCCGGCTCGCATGGCATCGGTGACGTCCGCGATCCCGCGCTAGACTGCCGCGTGCGGCCTGCGCCGGCGCGGTAACTGGCGTCGGTTTGCAATACGCGGGGAAGAGATCAAACCGTAACGGTCAGCAAACCGAGGGGTCCATCTCGCTATCGATAATCATCATTTTCGCTACTCGGCGTGCGCCAGCGCTACAACCGCGAACGACCGCGCAGGCCTCTTGGGCGTTATCGCTCAGGAGTTTTGTCGGAAGCTCTCGAGAGAAAGCCACCGGGGCGGCTTGCCTTAAGATGCCTCCAATGGGACCGCTTTAGCCCGGAGTCTGGCCGTCCTTCGGAAAGCCCCAGGCTGTGAGTTTCGCTGCCGCAACATCGTCGAACCATTCGGCGTATCCGGGCATACCTCGTTTATCTTTGCCGTTCCATCCGGCGTTGAGCAGTAAGTAGTTTTTGAGACTACGTCCCCGAGCAATCTCTTGGGGATGAGCTGCCCGCGATGCTAGCAGTTCTCCGTAGGAGAGGTCACCGCCGAAGGCCTGGACCAGCGTTTCGATCTCTGCGATCGAGATGATTTCCAGACGCGGACCGGTCTGGAGATAGTTTAGCTCGCAGAGCCGCCGGTCGACGTAGCGCCGTGTAGCGGCCCATCCGTGAATCGATTGGTGGGTGACGGCGACCGGGATGATGGTGTCGATGTCGGCGCTGGTCAGCGCGCCGAGGGTGTAGGCGCCCGCGCGAAAGTCGACGATCCGGCCGTCGAGTTGCTTCGCCTGGTCAAGAATCATTCCGTCTATGTCGGCGTGCATCGACTTGAGATCTGCGGCATTCAAGCTGAGTTCCGTATTCAATCGCTTGTTGCAGACGTCGAAGAAGATTGCGGTGCGCCCTTCGATGACAATGATGTCCGATGAGTCTCTCCGCTTCTTCCCCAGCCTGTATTCGAACTCGGGAAGAACTGGTGCTTGTCGTTTGTCGAGAGAAAGGGCGATCATCTGTTGGGTATAGTTCTGCAAGAAGCGCGCGAAAAAGTCGTAGAACTTCAGTCGCTTGCCTTGCGTCCCGAAGTATTCCGCGAGACGGTGAAACAGTCCGATGCCAAGCGTTGCGGAAAGGAAGGTTAGGTTTGGGCTTGCGTAGAGGCCGTTCCCAAGGTCGACGAGCGGCCGCTTTTGAAGTGGCAAGAGCGCCGCAGCGGTCATGCGATTACGGTCGGCCAGCAGCCCCGCAAGCTCTGCGATGCGAATTGAATGCGCCCGCGCGAACTCTCGGATCGGCGCCTGCACGGTCAACGGCAAGACGAGAAACTCAATGTCAAGGATGGGATCGAGTATCTTCAGCGCGGCTACAGAGTTGATGTTACGGAAGTAATTCCATACCGTTATCCCGGCTGCGGTGACGTCTTCGTACGATTGCCCGAATATGCTCTGGAAGGCGGCATCTACATCGACGTATCTCTTCGAACCTCGATCCTGTGCTCGTACCCATTTGACGAAGGCGTGAATGCGGGCGATCAAGTGATCCATCGGCTCGTGCTCGAGGGCTGCAGCTCGCAGCTCAATCGTCAGGAACGATTCAATGTCGTTGCCTGCGGCCGCACGTACTTGCAGCTGCTCTTCCCCGAACAACTCGTTCACCATCAGTACGGCGTTGATGAACGCATACATCACGTGGTCCGGGTCCGGCTCACTGGTGGCGCCATATTGAATGATATAGCCGGCGAGGATAGTGATCTGCTCGGATGAGAAAAGAACTCGCCCTTTTTGGATTTCATCGCTAATCGGTTGGCGAACAAGAGGAAGCCCTTTAGTAAAGTCGGCCGCGAGTGCAGCCTGAACGCCGGCGGACGTTTCGCCATGCCGTAGGGCGATCGTATTAATTGCAGTTACGAGGCGCAAACCGCGGTTAACGCCGACTCGCTTAACTTGTTCGAGGAAGTCAGCCCTCGTCACTGTTGTTCCGCGGAATATTTCCGACCAAATAATCAGTTCTTGCCAATCGGCGATCTTGCGCTGTGCCTGCGGCCGCGACGGCAAGAACATGCCGTAAGGTTGAAGCTGAGATCGGCCGTGGCTCACATGAACCTGCCTAGGAATGTTCGTTTGAAAGACGCGACGATGATTAGCTGACCTCGCATCACGGTAGATCGAAAAGCCGGCACCGGCCCGGTGTTACTCGTTGTGGGTAGCGACCGATGTCGTAGGTGGGGGATCCCCTTAGCGCCATGAAGCCGTTTCCCAACTGGCTGCAGCCGAGCTCCTCGAGGCGGCATTGTACGCGAGGTTAAACCCCCTTTGTGCTCACATACATTCTAGCTCGTGCGCATCGTTTCCTAAGTGACCAAACCTCCCCAAGTGCGGGACTGATTACGTCGGTGCCCGAGAGCGCAAGTTATCGATAAACTCAATTCTCGTCACTAAGTCTGGAAAGAGTCCCACATTTTCGGAACCGCCTTAGGGATACTCGAGGGACAGAAGGGCTTCAAACGTCCGGTTTCGCCGATCTTCGCGGATTCGGTTCGAGGGGGAAGGGTCTCCGTCGCAACGGCCTCACGATCGCGAAGTCGTGCTAAGGGACAGAGGCGCGGGGGCGTCCTTCAGCTACCAAACGTCATTGCGGCAGGTGTGTCAATCCCGTCACTTATCGTTTCGGATTCCGAGCCCGACCCCGGAGCGTAGATGCCAATCGTATTATTTCCATAGTTAGAAACGTAAAGAGTGCCTGCCGCATCAAAGGTTAGCCAATACGGGTTGCTGATTCCATCGGTGATCTCGCCCCGATACCCCATGCGTGGCCCTCCGTAAATCGTGATCGTGTTTGCCGGTTGATTTACCACGTAGAGATTGCCCCCGCGGTCAAAAGCCATCTTGGTCGGCCCCTCGATTCCCCGCGAAATGATCCGCTTGACGTTTGAGCTACCGGCGGCGAAGATAACAACGTCTTGACCACTCCAGTTCAAGACATAGAGGTTCTGTTCTTTATCGAATAGTAGCGTGTTCGGCCCGTCGAGATTGCTCGTCAGCGTGCGCAGAATGTAGCCGCTGCCGGGGGCATAGACCGTGACTGTACTGTAAGGATAACTGGCGTTGCCCACATAAAGGTTCCCGGAATCGTCAAACGCTAGCGACGTTGGCGTAGCGACGCCATCGGAGATCGTCCGTTCGGGTGAGCTGCCGCCGGAAGCATAGACTGAGACCGTCGAGGCGCCTTCATTTGCAACGTAGAGATTGCCACCGGCGTCGAGAGCCAGAGCGCGGGGGCCGTTCAGGCCGTCGGAGATCGTCCGCTCGGGATTCACACTTCCCTTGGCATAAACCGTAATTGTGTTTGCCTCATAGTTTGCAGAGTAGAGCTCCCCGGCTTTGTCGAGCAACAGATATGAGAAGTTTCCGAAGTCCACTCCGTTTGAGATAGTTCGCACCGGCTTTTCTCGACGACCGCGATAAAGCGTGATGGTATTGTTCCCGCGATTCGCTACGTAGAGAAAGGGCCGAGCCCGGTTAGGGGTGTTCTCTCTCCCTTGCGGCATCGCGTTTGGCCTCAGGATGGGCGGCTGCGATCCGCCGCACGCAGCCAACACCGCGGCACATGCGATGCCCAATATGGAACCAGGAAGGGGCATACGGTCTGCCATGCTACCTCTGTTCCGCCGGTGCGTTCTATGGAACGCCGGCTGGCTTAAAGGCTACGCCACCTGTGTTTTCTGATGGCGTGTCAATGGTTGCGAAGGGTTTCTTGGAGCCATCATCGCGGTACATGAACACCCGGCCGGAATACCAGTCCGCAAGGAAGACGTAATTCTTAAATCCGATATTCCCGTCGGCGATGTAATAGCCAGCGACATGATCCCGAAGATTATAGCTCGGTTCTTTGCGGCCCAAAGCATAAACGTGTGTAGCGTATGACGGGAAATCGTTCACGTACAGATTCCCGGAGGCTCCCAAAATGACACCGTCGGCGTGGGCCAAACCTTGTAGATCGAGTGAAATGACTTCCTGAGAGCCGTGCGCTATCTCGGACACTCCCGTCTCCTGGTCGGAAAAGTACAGGTTGCCCTCCTGGTCAAAGAAATCTTCAATAGGCTTTTGAATCAGGTCGCTCGTAATATACGCCGAGGGTGTGGTTTCGCCCGGCGGAAAAACTGCAATGCCAGACTGGCCGCTACCGTATTCGCGATTGGTAATCCACACATTGCCGCCGCTATCGACCGCCACGCCTTGAGGTACGTACAAGTCGTCAGAAAGTGTGAGACTTGGCTTTGCTGTGCCAGGCGCGTAGATTACGACATTACCTGGAACGTTTTGATTCGCAACGTAGAGGTTTCCCGAGCCGTCAATGGTCATCCCGAAGGGGCCGTCGAGCCCAGTGCTTATCTCGCCAATTTGCGTAGCGCCACGCCCTAAGTCGTAAACGTAGATGTTGCTGTTCATTGTATCGGCAACGTAGAGCCATGGATGATGGTAATTAGCCCTGGCGTTCAGCCACGACTTGCCACGCTCGGCGTGCGTTGTAATTGTCGAGGTTTGCGGCATAGCGCCCGGCGCGCCGATCCGCGGCTGCGATCCGTCGCAGCCCGCCAGCAATGCAGCCACGCAACTGCTAAACGCGTGGCGGCTAAAACCTGAGATCTTCATTTGCCTTGCTTCTCTGCGAAGCTGATGGTCGCGCCTTCTGGCCCGTCCACGCCGCGAGTGATAAGCGTGGTTGGCGAACCCCCCGCCGGGTACTTCCAGGACCCAACATCTCCGCTGCCATAATCCGGCCCGACGACTTTTCGTCCCTGGATCCAGAACTGTGCAA
>PMHJ01000049.1:80441-81359 GCA_003158175.1 Candidatus Cybelea septentrionalis | reverse complement strand
AAAGAGTGCGTAATAGCTCACTAGTCGAGTGATGGGGCGCCGAAAATCCAACGGGGCTCAAGCATCGAACCGAAGCTTTGGGATTACTAAAATAATCGGTAGGGGAGCGTTGTGGCGTAGGCCGAAGCACGACCGTAAGGACGTGTGGACGAACCACAAGTGCGAATGCAGGTATAAGTAGCGANNGAACCCCGCACGCCGGAAGTCTAAGGTTTCCTGAGCAACGTCAATCGTCTCAGGGTGAGTCGGGAGCTAAGCCGAGGCTGAGAAGCGTAGGCGATGCACAAGCAGTTCATATTCTGCTACCACCGACGACCGTTTAGACCTAGGTGAACAGTGTCATGATCCTTCGCAAGCGAAGCCGCGAGGGATTTTCGTCGAGCACGAGGAGCGATGAAGGAGTGGTCTACGGACCATGACTGAAGCGCGACGAAGTGATCGGCGAAAAGACCCGCGGTCATGGCATCGTTAACTTAGGTCTATGAGCCAAGGGGGTGACGCAGGAGGATAGATCAGCGCGCCGATGGATGTGCGCGTCCAAGCTAGTAGGCGGTGTTGTAGGAAAATCCGCAACACATTAACGCCGAGAAGCGAATGCGAGGCTCTTCGGAGCCGAAGTGATCGACTCCACGCTGCCAAGAAAAGCCCCTAGGTAGATCGTAGGTGCCCGTACCGTACACCGACACAGGTAGACTGGCAGAGCATGCTAAGGCGACGAGAGAATCCCTGTTAAGGAACTCGGCAAATTGACCCCGTAACTTAGGGAGAAGGGGTGCCTCCTTTGGTCTAGTGTTTACCACGAAAGCTGAGGGAGGCGGCACAAAATAGGTCCAAGCGACTGTTTAACAAAAACACAGGTCTCTGCGAATGCGAAAGCAGACGTATAGGGGCTGACTCCTGCCCGGTGCTGGAAGGTTA
>PMHJ01000049.1:0-80399 GCA_003158175.1 Candidatus Cybelea septentrionalis | reverse complement strand
CTTTACTGTATCCTGATCTTGGGTTTTGAGATTGTCTGTACAGGATAGGTGGGAGCCGATGATCCGGCGGCGCTAGTCGTCGGGGAGGCAACGTTGGGATACCACCCTGATGATCTTGGGATTCTAACTAGCCGCCATAATCTGGTGGTAGGACATGGTCAGGTGGGCAGNNAGGACGGTCAGAAACCGTTCGTACAGAGTGCATAGGCATAAGGGAGCTTAACTGCGAGACGGACAGGTCGAGCAGATGCGAAAGCAGGGCTAAGTGATCCGGCGGTTCCGAATGGAAGGGCCGTCGCTTATCGGATAAAAGCTACTCCGGGGATAACAGGCTTATCTCCCCCAAGAGTCCACATCGACGGGGAGGTTTGGCACCTCAACATATGGGGTGAGGTGATGGAAACATCATCGAAGGTTCCGGCTTATAACGGTGAACTCCGACTGACTCGTGGGCGAGTCAAGGACAATACCGTGGGAAGTCTGACGGAAACACAAGTTCCCGTCATGACCCCGTAACGACTGATCCATTCCGTTTAGGTGGAATGGTGAGATAGCACGCTCTGCCTGAGTGATCGGGCAAATCTATAGCGGTTATCATACGCCGGCCCCTCGCCCGAGTATTCGGGCAGGGTGAAGATATAGTCTGCGCCATCAGTAATGATGGAGATACGCGCGATGTCGGATCGTCGCATCCTGGGGCTGTAGTAGGTCCCAAGGGTTGGGCTGTTCGCCCATTAAAGCGGTACGCGATCTGGGTTCAGAACGTCGTGAGANNAGACAGTTCGGTCCCTATCCGCTGTGGGCGTAGGAGATTTGAGGAGATTGGACCCTAGTACGAGAGGACCGGGTCGAACGAACCTCTGGTGAACCGGTTGTTCCGCCAGGAGCATAGCCGGGTAGCTATGTTCGGATCAGATAAACGCTGAAAGCATATAAGCGTGAAACTGACTCCAAGATGAGATCTCAATCCCGAAAGGGTGAAGAGTCGTGGTAGACTACCACGTTGATAGGCCGGAGGTGGAAGCGCTGCAAAGCGTGGAGCTGACCGGTACTAATCGCTCGGAAGTTTTAACTAACTACGCAACGCTCTCGTGACACCTGGGAGTTCTTCTCTATACAGCTTTGCAAGTTTCCCGACGCGATCGGCTCGAGCTCCGGCTCGCCATCGCGGCGGGATCCAAGGTTTCTGGCGCCCATGGCGGCGGGGTCCCACCCGTTCCCATCCCGAACACGGCAGTTAAGCCCGCCAGCGCCGATGATAGTCGGGCCGCAGGGCCCCTCGAAAGTAGGACGGTGCCAGATTTTTTCCAAAGAGAGAGGCGCGTCGCGCAGCGACGGGCCTCTTTTTCTTTGTAGGAGATGCGATATGAGCGACCTTCCCGATTTTAAGTTCGACCTCGAGAAGGCGAAGGGTTGGGACGGCGCCGCCGGCTCGGCTCGCCAACACACCGTCAACGAGTTTCCCGTGTCGACGAGTTTTGCGGCCGTTTCCATGCGGCTGCAGCCTGGAGCGCTGCGCGAACTGCACTGGCATGCCATCGCCGCCGAGTGGGCGTACGTGATCAGCGGGCGCTGCAGAGTGACGGTTATCGCGCCATCGGGCAACGCGGAGATCTCCGACTTCGGACCGGGCGACGTCTGGTACTTTCCAAAAGGGCACGGCCATTCGATCCAGGGCTTAGGTCCGAGCGAATGTCACTTTCTGCTGATTTTCGACGACGGGCGGTTTTCGGAGTTCGGCACCTTCAGCATCACGGATTGGATGTCGCGGACGCCGCCCGACGTGCTGGGGCAGAACCTGCAGTTTCCCCCTGCGGTGCTTGCAAAGCTGCCGAAAGAAGAAGTCTATATCGTGCAGGGCGAGCTCCCGCCCGACGCACCGCCGGGCGCGCTCAATACGAATCTCGAGCCGAGCCAGCTCAACCATAAGTTCCGGCTCGGAGCCGCTCCGCTCCTGAAGTTCGAAGGCGGGAGCGAGCAAGTCGTCTCGCAACAACAGTTTCCGATCTCGTCAACGATCACCGGCGTGCTTCTGACCATTAAGCCCGGCGGTTTACGCGAGCTCCACTGGCATCCGAATGCCGACGAGTGGCAATACTACATCAAGGGCCGTTCCGAGATCGGCATTTTCGGAGCGAACGGAAAGTACCGGCAAGACGAGTTCGGTCCCGGTGACGTCGCGTTCATCAATCGAGGGTTCGGCCATTACATCAAACAGATCGGAAACGAAGAAACGCAGATCTTAGTGGCCTTCAACAGCCCCGACTATCAAGAGATCTCGATCTCGACATGGCTTGCGTCGAACCCGCCGCGCCTGCTGGCAGACAACTTCGGACTCGACGTGGGCGTCGTCGAGAAGCTTCCGAAAGCGGGGCGCTTTATTGTGGGGGCGACGTAGCGACGTATTTGAATTGAGCGCGAAACGCGTCGGGTCCCAGAGTCGTCTGTGCCGCAAGGCGCGCGACGCGCGCCGGATCGGTGAAATCCGTCGGCTCGAGTCGCACCATGTAGTCTCGCGCGACACGGTAGGCTTCCGTCGTAAGATCGACTTGCCTCGTGCGGATCCGACCCGTCGACGGATCCAGGAGATCTTCTAAGGTAATCGGCGTAATGCGACCGCCGGCCAATGCAATCAGCGCGCCGCTGCCGCCGTCGACAAGATAGCGAACCGCACCGAAGCCCAGCGTGCGGGTGTAGTCCGCGTCGAAAGCGACCGGCTTCGCGCAGCGCAGCTCGTATCCGATGTCCTTCGTATGAATGACGGGGTTGAGGCCGATCTCGCTCAGGCGCTTGCGCACCGCATCGCGCAAGATGACGCCGAGCGGCACGTCGGCCAGCGGAACGTGCCCGAAGGAATCGCGCGCGAGACTACCCGCCGAGCTAAGGACGTCGTCGCCAATGCGCTCCGCTATCCCCTCTGCAACGACTGCGACGCCATACTCGCGCCCCAGCGAGCGTTGCTTTACGATCGAGCCGACGATCGTGTCCGCGACGGAAGCGAGCGACGTTCTCTCCGGAAACTCCTCGGGTATGACGGCGATCGTTGCGCCCGCGGCTTTACACATACCTAAGGAAAGCGAGCCGGACTTGCGTCCCATGCAGATGACGATGTACCAGCGCGTCGTCGTGCGCGCATCCTCGATGAGGGTCTCCAAGATACCGGCACCGACCGAACGCGCGGTCTCGAAGCCGAACGTGGGGGCGTCCTTGGGGAGCGGCAGATCGTTGTCGATCGTCTTGGGAACCGTTGCAACGCCGACGCGGCCCCGCGTGCGTTCGGCGATCTTGGCCGCGCCATACGTCGTGTCGTCGCCGCCGATACAGACCAGGTAGCGGACTCCGAGCGCATCGAGTGAGCTAACGCAGCGCTCGAGTGTAGCTTCGTCTTTAGCCGGGTTCGTTCGCGACGTCCGCAGAATCGAACCGCCGGTCGCGTGGATGCGCGAAACGTCATCGAACGTAAGCTCGACGGTCTTGGGAGTGCCGCCCGCCGCGAGGTCGCGATAACCGTCGTAAATGCCGACTGCGCGCAAGCCGCAGTTGATGGCTTCAATTGCCGCTGCGGCGATGACGCCGTTGATTCCGGGTGCGGGGCCGCCGCCTACCAAGATCGCCAGTGTTTCACGCGCCATTTAGCTGTGCTCCTAGTGAAGTGGGCGAATCCGATAGATCTTGCCCGCCGCGTCGTCCGCGACGAAAAGACTGCCCTCGGGTCCAACCGCTATGCCGGTCGCCCGGCCAGCTCTGGTTCGACAGCCGGTTTGAAAGCCTGAAACGAAATCGGTCCATTGCGCATTCGGATTCTGCCAGTCCACGGGCTTTACCGGTAAATCTCCGTTCATCGGCACGAAAACAACGCGCGGCGGGGCCGCGTAACAGCCGTCGGGTCCCCTATGCCAGGAGCCGTGGACGGCGGCGAAGAGCCCACCGCGGTATCGCGACGGGAAGGCGTAGGTACCGCGCTGGAGTTTCGGATAGAACGTCGCGCCGACGATCGTGGAGTATGCCGGAACCTCGACGAGTGGCTCGACCGTTGCGGAGCAGTCGTAGCCAGGCCAGTAGGCGTGGTGATTCTCCTCACATTCGGGCCAGCCGTAATCGGCATCACTGGGATGGGCCGAAAGATCGTCGAGAAACTCGTACGGGTGGCCGAACGGAAGATCGTCTTGCCCGGCGTCCCCGACCCACAGCGAACCGGTCGTGGGATTAACGGCGAGTGCGATGGCGTTACGGATGCGCTTAGCGCGTTGCGTGAAATCGGAACCATCCGGATTCATAACGGAAATCGCGGCTCGCGTCGGGTCCACTTCGGTGCAAGGCTTCTTCCCACCGTCGGCGGTTGCATTGCACGAGGAGCCGGCGGAAGCGTAAAGGCGACCGCCGGTGTATGCGACGGACGTCGTCGTATGAACGTCGCCGTCGGTCTCCGGTGCGATCGCGCCCCCGCGGACGTCCGCGATGCGGCGCACGTCGGGAACGTTGGGTTTGCTTGGGTAGGCGAGGACCCAAACGTGATTCATCGTGCCGACATAGATTTCGGAGCGCGCATTTGAAAAGGCGATGCCGGCGGCGCGATCGTCGTCGAGCGTGGCGAAAACTCGTGGGCTAACGGCGCGTCCTTCCGCATCGGGAACGAGGTACACGTCGCGCCCCAGCGTCCCGACGATCAGGTTGCCGTCAGGAAGAGCGACGAGCTCTCGCGGGCTGGGGATGCTCGCGATCGTTTCGATAACGAATCCGTTCGGAACGCGAAGCCCCGCGGAGTTAACCGGCTGCGTCGTCGCGGCGCGCGCGTGCGGACTGCAGTTGCTTGCCGAGATAACCGCCGCAACAAGAAGGACAAAACGAAAGACTCCCGTGTGCATCGCGTTTCCTTTCACGGGAGTCTTACCCTAACTTCGCAATGGCGCCGGCGCGCACGCGGGGCTAGTCCGGAGGCTGGCCCTGATCTGGAGGCGGTCCCTGACCCTGGGGTCCCTGATCTGGAGGCGGTCCCTGACCCTGCGGTCCTTGGTCGGGTGNNCGGGTGGACCCTGTCCCTGCGGACCCTGATCCTGCGGTCCTTGACCCTGGGGACCCTGATAGCGCGGATCACCATACTGCTGCTGCTGCTGATCCTGCGGCTGTCCTGAGGGACCCTGCTGTTGCCCCTGGCCGCGCTTCTGTTCCATTTGCGCGTGCCGTGCGCGCATCTCAGCGTGATATCGGCTCTGTTGATCGCTGCTGAGCACGCTCATGATCTGGCGTCGCAGGTCGCGGCTCGCATCGCGATCGCGGGGACTTCCTTGGGGATGCGCCTGCGAATACTGATTGATCATCGACTGTATGCGCTGTTGCTGATCGCCGGAAAGATTGAGATTTCCGAGCCGTTTCATCCAACGCTGCTGAAGGTTGGCAGGACCCCGACTCGTGCGTTGCTGGGCCGTAGCGCCCTGTGGCTGACTTTGCTGGGCATAGGCGCCGAGCGACGGCACTGCGAGCGCGACCACGAACGCGCACGCTGCCAAAAAGTTGGTCTTCATGGGCTCGATCTTACGCTCTGCGGTTTAGATGCGCCTGAAGGCCCGATTAGGACCGGGCAAGCGGCACGATCTCTACGGCCGCAACCGCTTCGGAAACGTGGGCTTTGAAGCGCTTAAAGTTGTCGAAGAAGAGCTGCGCAAGCTTGCGTGCTTGCTCGTCATAAGCTGCCTTATCCGCCCATGCATTGCGCGGATTGAGGACTTCGGTTGGCACGTCGGGCACGCTTTTGGGAATTCTCAAGCCGAAAAAGCGCTCGGTTTCGTATTCGTCGAGTATTCGGCCTTCGATTGCGGCGTTGACCATCGCACGCGTGTGCGCGATCGCCATGCGGTGCCCCACGCCGTAGGGACCTCCCGACCAGCCCGTATTTACCAGCCAGCAATCGACGTCATGCTCGTCGATCTTTCGTCCCAAAAGCCGCGCATAGGTCGTCGGATGATGCACCATAAACGGCGCGCCGAAGCACGTCGAAAACGTCGCTTGCGGTTCGCTGACGCCTCGTTCGGTGCCGGCGACTTTAGCCGTATAGCCGGAGAGAAAATGGTACATCGCCTGCTCGCGCGAGAGCCGCGAGATCGGAGGGAGCACGCCGAACGCGTCGGCCGTCAGCATCACGATCGTCTTGGGGTGTCCGGCTTGGCTGCCAGGGACGACGTTGGGAATGAACTCCAAGGGATAGGCAGAGCGAGTATTTTCGGTCTTCGCATCGGAATCCACGTCGAGTTGACGCGTGCGTTCGTCGTAGACGACGTTCTCGATCACCGTCGAGAAGTGGTTCGTCGCCGCCCAAATCTCGGGCTCCGCGGTGGGTGAAAGGCGAATGACTTTCGCATAGCATCCGCCTTCGAAGTTGAAAACGCCGTCCGCCGACCAGCCGTGTTCGTCGTCGCCGATCAACGGTCGCTTCGAATCCGACGACAACGTCGTCTTGCCCGTTCCTGAGAGTCCAAAGAGCACCGCCACGTCCCCTTTTTGGCCGACGTTGGCCGAGCAGTGCATCGGCAGCGTTTCGCGCAGCGGCAAGAGATAGTTCATGACGGTAAAGACGGATTTCTTGATCTCGCCCGCATACCGCGTTCCGCCGATTAGAATCATTCGCCGTGCGAAGTTTACCAAGATAAACGTGCCCGATCGCGTTCCGTCACGTTGTGGGTCGGCCTGAAAAAGGGCTGCGTCGACGATGGTAAACTCGGGAACGAAATCGGGCTCCGAGCGCTCGGGCGTAATGAAGAGGTGCCGTGCGAAGAGATTGTGCCAGGCCATTTCGGTATAGACCCGCAGCGGTACGCGGTAGCGCTCGTCGGCACCGGCGTAGCAATCGAGAGAATAGACTTCTCGCTCCGAGAGATAGGCCGCCACTCGCTCGAAAAGCGCGTCGAAGCGGTCGGCGTCAATCGCTTGGTTCGTTTCGCTCCAATCGATGTGCGCTTCGCTGGAGGGCTCTCGAACGAAGTACTTATCCTTCGGGGAGCGGCCCGTATGCGGACGGGTGTCGACGATGAGCTGACCGGAGGGGCCGAGGACGCCTTCGCCTCGAGCGATCGCGTGTTCCATCAGCGCGGGAGCCGATAGGTTTTCCCACAGCTTGACGACCTTGAGCTTTTCCGGAAGCGAAAGAATGACGATCCCTCCTCTTTACCTGGCACTGCCAGGCTTCCCATATTGCTTTCCCATGACGCGCAGGCGAGCCTGCAGGCCGCCGTTCCACGGAGTCCAATGCATGAAGCATGCGGTGGTTGTTATTGGTCCCGACCCTTGCGGTGTTACCCTTTCATTTTGGATTCTTTGCATCCGGCCCGCTGGACGCCATTACCGACGTCGCCGGCGTACGGGTCGCGCATCTGACAAAAATCGCAGGCGCCGACATACGGACCGGCGCGACCGCGGTTCTACCCAATGCGGACCCCTGGGATAGCAAAGTCTCCGCTGCGTTCTTTGCGTTCAACGGTAACGGCGAAATGACGGGAACGCATTGGATCGACGAATCCGGCTACCTCGAAGAACCGGTCGTGTTGACGGACACGCTCGACGTCGGGCGCGCGGTTGACGGCGTCGTCAGTTGGGTCATCGAGCACCATCCTGCGGTCGGAAAAGGCGACGACGTTCCACTTCCCGTCGTTGCGGAGTGCGACGACGGCTTCCTCAACGATATCCAGGCTCGAGCGGTCACCGCGGCCGACGTCGTACAGCTTCTCGATTCTGCAACTCCCGGAGAGTTCGCGCGCGGAAGTGTCGGCGCGGGCACGGGCATGAACGCATTTGGTTTTCGCGGCGGCATCGGTTCGGCGTCGCGGGTACTTTCTGCGGATCTCGGAGGATATCGCGTCGGCGTCTTGGTGAACGACAATACGGGCAGCAGCCGGAGGCAACTGCGCATCTTGGGTATTCCGGTGGGAACGCGCCTCCTCAACGAGGATAAGCCCGTCGTTCCCAAGAGGACCGCGCTGCGCGGGCGTCTCGGCCAAGGGAGCATCGTGATCGTCATCGCGACCGACGCACCGCTGGATGGCCGTCAGTTGCGGGCCCTTGCGTTGCGCGCCGCGATGGGAATGGCCCGCACGGGATTGACGTCGTCGGTCGGCAGTGGCGATCTAATCTTGGCGTTCTCTACGACGCGAGTCTTCCCGCGCATTGCAAACTTCACCGTCGCGACCCCGAAGGAGCCTATCCTCGAAGATGACGACGCGTTGGATGCTCTCTATACGGCGACCGCCGAGGCAACGGAGGCGTCAATTTACGACGCCCTCTTCGAGGCAACGACCATGACGGGACGCAACGGGGCGACCGTCTACGCGCTCCCCGTGCCTGCCGTCCTGGAGATGCTCGAAACGGCGCATGCCATCCCCTAGAGCGCCGGGGACGCGCAACGCCGGCAGGCGGCATCGATATCCTCAGTTAGGAATGAACGCTCACCATCCACTGTACGCCGAACCGGTCGGTAAGCGATCCGAACTTGCCGCCCCAGAAGGCTTCCCCCAAAGGCATGTCGACCTTCCCGCCCTCGGCCAACGCCGCAAAGACGCGTTCGCCTTCCCCGCCGTCAGTCGTCGCGAGGCAGAGCGCGATATCGTCCTCGCCGTCCGGTGCCGCCCCGGGTTGTCCGTCGGATGCCATGAACTTCACGTCGCCGGCGACGAAGCTAGCGTGCATGACCTTATCCTTGTAGCTTGGATCGACTTGGGATTCCATCGGGGAGCTCGCGAAACGATTGATGCCGACAATTTCGCCGCGCAGACATTCCTTGTAAAAGTTCAACGCTTCTTCGCAGCGTCCGTGAAAGAAAAGATAGGGTTCCAGTTGCATTTGTTCTCCGCTCCTTTCGGTCGCGCAGCTTCGCCGCCGCAACGCGGAGCTCCGTCACGCGTCACGAGGTTTCGCAGGTTCGTTCGTGTCGCTTACGGTAAACGTTAGGGTGCCTTCTTCGGGGACTTGCGCTTGAGCCGGTTCGTCCATTTACACGTCCACTCCGAGTATTCGCTCTTGGACGGGGCCTGCCGGATCGATCGCCTTTGCCGCCGAGCTGCCGAGGAAGGGGCAACGGCGATCGCCCTGACCGACCACGGCGTGATGTACGGGGCGATGGAGTTCTACTACGCTGCACGAGAGTTCGGTCTGACGCCCATTCTCGGCTGCGAGGCCTATTTGGCGCCTCGCGGCCGTCTGGATCGCAGCGCGAGGGAAGAGGCTCACGTAACGCTCCTGGCTGCGGATCTCGTCGGTTACCGAAATCTCGTCGCCTTGGTGTCCAAAGGCTTCTTGGAAGGCTATTATTACAAGCCGCGCATCGATCTCGAGCTTCTCGAAAAGCATAACGACGGTCTAATCGTGCTTTCCGGCTGCATGTCCGGACTCGTCGCGGCACCGCTGTTGCGCGGCGACGAAGCAACAGCGCTGCAGAACGCCAAGACCTATCGGGAGATCGTCGGCGACCGTTTTTACATCGAAGTGATGCGTCACGGCATGCCGGAGCAGGATGCGATCAACGGCGGTCTCGTTCGAATTGCGCGCGAGCTGGGCGTGCCAATCGTCGCGACCAACGATTCGCATTACCTCGAGCAAAAGGACGCCGCGGCGCACGACGTCTTGCTCTGCATCGGCACCGGAAAGACGGTCTCCGACACGAATCGGATGAAGTTTTACTCCGATCAGTTCTATTTGAAGTCGCCCGACGAGATGCGCGAGCTCTGGAGCGATCTTCCGGAGGCCTGCGAGAACACCGTCGAGATCGCGCGGCGAGTGGATATACGCATTCCCGAAAAGATCTTCCATCTGCCGCAGTTTCCCGTTGCGCAGACTTCCGGCGAACCCGAAAAGAGCGATGCGGATTATCTGCGCGAGCTGTGCGAAGAAGGTTTGCTTCAACGGTACGATGACGCGCGCATAGCGGCGGACCCGTCGCTGCGCGAGCGTCTGGAGTACGAGCTCGGCGTCATCACCAAGATGGGATTCTCGTCCTATTTCTTGATCGTATGGGACTTTATCAAGTACGCGCGAGATCGGGGTATTCCGGTGGGACCCGGCCGCGGGTCGGCGGTAGGCTCGCTGGTCGCGTACTGCTTAAAAATCACGGATCTGGATCCGCTGCGCTTCAACCTCCTCTTCGAACGTTTCTTGAATCCCGAGCGAATCTCGATGCCGGACATCGACACGGACTTCTGCGTCGAGCGACGGGATGAAGTGATCGCGTACGTGACGGAAAAATACGGCAAAGATCGCGTCGCCCAAATCGTTACGTTCGGTACGATGGCGGCTCGCGCCGCGATCCGGGACACCGGCCGGGCGTTGGGCGTGCCGCTACCCGACGTCGACCGGATCGCGAAGCTCGTCCCGTCGGGTCCGGGAGGTTTGAGCATCTCGCGCGCGATCGAGCAGATTCCCGAGCTCAACTCGCTTTATGCCACCCGCCCGGAGATCCGCAAGCTGCTGGACACGGCAAAAGAGATCGAGGGATTGGCGCGCAACGCAGGGACGCACGCAGCCGGGGTCGTCATTTCGGCGGGACCGTTGGTTGAATACACGCCGCTCGTCCGCTTTGGGGACGGCGGCATCAATACTCAATACGACATGGATTGGATCGAGCGGATCGGTCTGCTCAAGATGGATTTCCTCGGGCTGCGCAACCTGACGGTGATGGAAAATGCCGTGCGGGAGATACGGCGCACGGTCGATGAAGGCTTCGATCTCTCCAAGATTCCGATCGACGACCATAATACGTTCGAGATGCTGAGTCGCGGTGAGACGATGGGCATCTTTCAGCTCGAGTCCGAGGGTATGAAGCGCGTCTGCGCGGAGCTGCAGCCGTCGCGTTTCGAGGATATCATTGCGCTCGTCGCGCTCTATCGCCCTGGTCCGATGGACTGGATTCCACAATACATCGCCAACAAGCACGGTCGTTCGACGCCGCAGTACCTGCATCCGAAGCTCGAACCGATTTTGGCGGAAACGTATGGGACCGCCGTGTACCAAGAGCAGGCAATGCAGATGGCGCGAGAGATCGCGGGCTTTACGCTGACCGAAGTCGACGAGCTTCGCAAGGTGATCGGAAAGAAACAGAAGGAGAAGATCCCGATCTATCAAGAGAAGTTCGTTTCGGGAGCGATTGCGACGTCGGGGATCGATCGAGCGCTGGCCGAGCGGATATTCCATTTCGTCGAGCCGTTTGCCGGTTACGCGTTCAATAAGGCGCACTCCGCAGCGTATGGTTGGATCGCGTTTCAGACCGCATATCTGAAGGCCAACCACCCGCTTCAGTATTTGGCGGCCTTGATGACGTCGGTGAAAGACAAGACCGACAAACTAGTCGAGTATATCGACGAAGCCAAGAAGATGCGGATCGACGTGCTGCCTCCGGACGTCAACGAATCGCTCGTCGACTTCGCGGTGGTCGGCGAGGCGATTCGATTCGGCTTGGCGGCGATTAAGGGCGTCGGCGAGGGCGCCGTTCGAGCGATCATCCAGGCTCGGGATACCGGCGGACGCTTCAGAGATATCTTCGACCTGGCGTCACGCGTCGATGCCAGACACGTCAACCGGAGAGTGCTCGAGGCGCTGATCAAATGCGGCGCGCTCGACGGCCTCACCGGAAACCGTTCGCAAAAGCTTGCCGCCTTGGATACGGCGCTCGAACTGGCAGCCCGCACGACGCGCGACGCCGAGTTGGGCCAGGTTTCGCTCTTCGGCGGCGCCGACACCGCGTCGCCGACACTCGTGCCAAAGCTTCCAAGTGTAGCGGCGCCGACGACGCGCGAGATGTTGGCATGGGAGCGCGAGACGCTGGGCATCTTCGTTTCGGGCCATCCGCTGGCCGAGCTCGAACCGGAGCTGCGGCGGACGGGAGCGCTCCCGCTCAAAGACTTGGCAAAGCTGCAAGAGGACGCCGCGGTCACGATTGCCGGTACGGTAACGGCGGTGCGACGCAGCATCACGAAATCGAATCAGCAGATCTTGATCGCGCAGCTCGCCGATACGACGGGCTTCTCCGACGTCGTGCTTTTTTCAAAGGCATACGCGCAATTCGCGAACCTCTTTGAACCCGACGCGATACTGATTGTCAAAGGGCGCCTACGGTTGCGCGAACGTCCGGGCGCCGCTCCCGGTGATGACCCCAACGTCGAGCTTTCCATTGCGGCGAACGAGGTTTTAAACTTCGTTCCGCCGCCGGCTCTCGCGGTCGTCGCCAGTGCCAGCGGCTGGCACGTGGACGTAACGCATCGCGACCAGATCGATCGGCTTGCCCGTTTGATTGACGAGTGGCCGGGTGAGGTGCCCGTCGTCATGCACGTGCAAGGGCGTTCTCAACGGGTTGCGCGAGCGATCGCCGGCGACGCGCGGGTTCGAGGCGAGCTCGAGCGGATCTTCGCCCCCAGCGGCGTCCGCGAAGGCAGCTTGGACGCCTACGGATGAACGTTATTCCAGCTTCCGACCACGCCGCGCTTGCGAGCGTTCTCGATGTCGGATGGAGCGTGCCTGCGGCGGGCGTCGATGAAGTTGCCGCCATCATCGCAGACGTCGATGCGCGCGGAGACGATGCGCTGCTCGAGCACGCACGCCGATTCGACGGCGACGGTTTCGAGCTGTCCGACCTGCGCGTACCGATTCCAATGCTCGAAAGCGCCCGTATGCTGGTCGCTCCCGAAATCGCCGTCGCGCTGGAGCTGGAAAAGGAACGCTTATCGCGTTTTCATCGGCGGCAACGGCAACCCGATATCGAATACGTCGAAGAGGACGGAACACGCTACGCGCTCGTACGGAGACCCTTGCGGTCGGTCGCGGTGTACGCGTCGCGCTCGGGAGCGCCGACCTCGATCTTGATGGGCGCGGTACCCGCGAAGGTTGCCGGAGTATCGCGAATCGTAGTCCTCTCGCCACCGGGCCCGATGGGATTTCCGGCCGCGGTGCTCTTCGCATGCGCGCTTTGCGGCGTCGACGAACTTTACGCCATCGGCGGCGCCGTGGCGGTCGCCGCCGCGGCGTTGGGAACGCGCTCGCTTCCGTCCGTTGATAAGATCGTAGGGCGCGGCGGGCGCTGGACCACTGAAGCAAAGCGGCAAGTCTTCGGGCGATGCGGAGTGGACGCTCTGGCCGGGCCTCCGGAGGTCCTGGTGGTAGCAGACGAGGGTGCCAACAGCGAGTACGTGGTCGGCGAGCTTCTCTCCGCCGCCGAGCGTCCCGACGTCACGCGTTTGGCCGTGCTCTCCGAATCTCGGCCGCTGTTGGACGCTGTCGCTCAACTCATCGATACGCTCGACCTGCAAACGTTGGAGCGCAGCGAGTTGGTCAGCAAGGCGATCTCGCAGAACTGCCGTCTCATTGCGGCTTCGTCGCGAGACGAGCTTCTCGATCTTCTCAACCGCTTTGCGCCGGCATATCTATGTCTGCAGGTGCGCGATGCTTGGAGGTACTTGGAGCGGATCTTCACCGCCGGGACGGTCTTTATCGGCGACACTACGCCGTTGGTTAGCGGCGAACATCTGGCGGGAACGAACCGGGTTGCGCCGACATCGGGCACGGCGCGTTTTTCGTCGAGCCTTTGCCTAGCCGACTTCACACGTACGCTTAGCGTAGTAGAAAATAGCGCAGATCGGATGACGACCGATGCGCGGGCATTGGCAGCGCTAGCCGATGGAGGTGGGCTTCCCAATCACGCTCAGGCGGCTCGAATGCGCGACGGCAGTTGATTCGTCTCGTAGCCTTCGACGTCGACGGAACGCTGATCGGCCGCGACCTCTCGATCTCGAGGCCGGTCCGCGAGGCGATCGAGCGCATGATGCGGGCCGGAGTTGCGGGCTGCCTCGTGACCGGCCGTATGTACCGTGCGACGCTCCCATTCGCGCGCGAGCTCGGGTTCGAGGCACCCTTGATCTGCTACCAAGGCGCGGCGATCGTCGATCCTGCCTCAGACGACGTGCTGCAGCATTGCGCGCTTACCAACGAGATCGTGCAAGAGCTCGCCGTAATGGCGCAGGCAGACGGCATGCACCTGCAGCTTTACCGCAACGACGAGTACTACTGCGAGGCGCGCAACCGTTTCTCCGACCTGTATGCATCTTTAGCGATGAGCGAGCCGGTCATCGTGCCGTCGTTGCGCGAAGCGTTCGCTTATAGCCCCGCCACAAAAGCCGTCGTCGTTGCCGATGCGCCGGTTGCCGCGGCGTACGCGCAAAAACTGCACGCCGCGCTGGACGGTCGCGCATATGTCACGCGCAGCTTGCCTGAGTTCGTCGAAGTCCTCGATCTGGGCGTGAATAAGGGGGCCGCGCTCCGATTCGTTGCGGCGCGTCTCGGCGTGCCGATGGAGCAGACGGCGGCTATTGGCGATTCCTGGAACGACGCTCCGCTACTCACGGCCGCAGGCTGTGGCATCGCGATGGGTTCAGCACCGGCCGAGCTTCGAGCGGTTGCCGATGCCGTCGTCTCGGATCTGGAACACGACGGTGTAGCGGAAGCGATCGAACGCTACGTGATGCCTTGAGCGGGCGCCACGTTAAATCGAAAAGGGTCAAGCGCTCCGCGGGCGCGCGTATCCGGCCCTTTTGGATTATGTTTGCGCTGGCGGGCATATTGTCGGTCGCGGCCGGCGTTTTTTTTACGATGTGGTCGGGTTTCGATCCGAGTCACGTCGTGGTTACCGGCAACCGTCGCGTCTCAAGCCGCGAGATTCTACGCGTTGCGGATATCCCCGCGAACCGAAGCATTTGGCTGGAAAACACCAAGGCGATTGCGGCCCGCATTCGTAGCATTCCGTACGTCGGGATGGCCTCGATTCACCGGCTGCCGCCGGCATCGCTGACGATTGCGGTCAGCGAACGGGTACCCTTCGCGGTTTTGAGGAGCGACGAGCGCAGTGCCGTCGTCGATCGGGAGTTGCGGGTTCTTTCGCCGGCTGCGGGCGACGAAGCATTGCCGGCATTCGTCGTGACGGTGCGCGGGAGCCTGGCGCCGGGCAGGTTCGTCACCGCTCACGATGCCCTCGTCCTGCGCGATGTTTACACGACGATGGCTTCCGATGGACTGACGCCCGCAATGCTCGCCTTTGACCGTTACGGTGACATCATCGCAGGCATTCCCGGTGGCCCGCGTTTGCTTCTGGGTGAACCGGATGACGTCGGACGGAAAGTGCGTTTGATTAACGCCATTCTCGCCCAGGTCGTGCGCCGTCAACAAAGCGTTTCCGTGATCGACGTGCGCGCACCGGCGACACCGGTCGTCGTTTATCGTTAGTGGCTCGTGAGATCGAGGTAGACCATGACCGTTCCCTTGATGATCGAAACCTTGACCTGGTCGCTCGGTTGTATCTTTGAAAAATCGACCGTCGATCGTCCCGCGACCAGCGTCGTCTCAGAGCCGTTATCCATGAGCACCTGGATGTGTTTGGAATCGAGCGTCTTTTCTACTTTCACGGTGTAGGTGCCGTCGGGAATTGCTGAGGGGTCGACGGTCGCCGCGCGAACGCACATCGGACCGAGCAACCCAAGCATGACGACGATTAAAGAAAGCGTGCGTTTCAAAAGCGAACTCCCAAAGATGAGTAGTGCGATTAAGAATGGATAATACCCGAACTTAAGCTCCGGTTCTAGGGGGATGCCGCAGTTTTAAAGTTGTTTTGTGCACAGTCTCTCCACATCTTTGCTCGGTTTGTCCTCAAGGAGAAGGCGCCGGGTGCGCAAACGCTTGGCAGACGGCCCTTCTCCTGCTATCCCTAGTAGGAGAAGGGCCTTAGAACCACAATATATCGTGGCCAACCGGGATTTCTAGGATAGGTGACGGAGCGCATGAAGCACGAGACCCTTTGCGGGCTCGACATCGGGACGACCAAGACGTGCATGGTCGTCGCGACGAATGGCCCCAACGGTCTCGAGATCGTCGGCTTTGGCGAAGCTCCGACCCTCGGGATGCGCAAGGGCGTCGTCGTCGACCTCGACGAGACGATCAAGTCGATCGAAGCGGCGACCGAACGGGCCGAGCGAATGGCCGGGATCCACTTCAGCGAGGCCGTCGTCGGCATTACCGGCGACCACATTCGAAGCACGAACAATAGGGCGGTCGTCGCCGTCTCCGGTGAAGATCGGGAAGTCACGCAGGGCGACGTGCGGCGGGTCATCGACGCCAGTAAGATCATCAATCTGCCCAGCGACCGGCAGATCATCCACGCCCTCCCGCGTTACTTCACCGTCGACGGCCAAGAGGGCGTCAGCGATCCAGTCGGCATGTCCGGCGGCCGTCTGGAGGTCGACACGCATATCGTGACGGGCAGCACGAGCTTCATCACCAACGTTCTCAAGTGCGTCGAGCGCGCGGGCTTAGAGACGCAAGGCGTGGTCTTCGAGCCGCTTGCAAGCTCCGCCGCGACGCTGCTCCAGGAAGAGAAGCAGGTCGGCGTCGTGCTTCTGGATATCGGCGGCGGCACGACGGACATCGCCGTCTACTCGCTGGGCAGTGCAATCTACACGGCCACGATACCGGTTGGCGGCAACGTGCTCACGAGCGATATCTCCCTAGGATTGAAGACGACCCTGACGGAGGCCGAAGACGTCAAGAAACGCTTGGGCGCGGGAGAAAACGCGGGCGTCTTCGCCGTGCGTACGCTGGACGGCCGCGCGACGCGCGAGCACGCCACGGCCGAGCTCCGGCAGATCGTCGTGCCGCGCGTCTTGGAGACGCTGCGGATGGCTCGGCAAAAAATCGTAGAAAACGTGCCGCGCGATTTGGTTCTCGGCGAAGTCGTTCTCACGGGCGGCGGCGCGCTCTTGCCGGGCATCGAACCGCTCGCCGAAGAAGTCTTTAATTTGCCCGTTAGGATCGGGACGGCAAATACGATCGGCGGTTTGACCGACGCGATGATGTCGCCGCAATACGCAACGGCAATAGGACTCGTCGTCTTTGGCACTAATGGAGCTGGTGACGATGCATCGCACGTGAGGCGGCGCAGCGGAATGTTTCCTCGAATTCAACGCTGGTTGGCGGATCTATGGACTTAAACTTCTTTTCGACGGAGGAACCCAAAGAAATGGCTGACGTACGACGTTCTATCTCGGAGCCTACGCACGCGGCAACGATCAAAGTGATCGGCATTGGCGGCGGTGGTTGTAATGCCGTCAATCGCATGCTGACCGCCGGCTTGGCCGGCGTAGACTTCTTTGCGGTTAACTCCGACGTGCAGGCGCTGCGCGGCGCTTTGACCGAAAATCGCGTCCATATCGGAGGCGGGCAAACGCGCGGCTTGGGCGCCGGAGCGAACCCGTCACTCGGACGCGAAGCTGCCGAAGCGTCCCGAGAAGATCTCTCCTTGATCTTGGAGGGCGCGGACTTAGTCTTCTTGACCGCCGGCATGGGCGGCGGCACGGGAACCGGGGCCTCGCCCGTTATTGCGGAACTCGCGCGCGAGTCGGGTGCGCTGACGATTGCGGTGGTTACGAAGCCATTTGCCTTCGAGGGCAGAAAGCGGATGCAGGCCGCCGAGAACGGCATCGCCGAGCTCGAAAGCAAGGTCGACACGCTGATCACGATCCCTAACGAGCGTATCCTGCAAGTCATCGAGAAGAAGACGCCGCTCAATGAGGCGTTCTCGTACGCCGACGACATTTTGCGTCAAGGAATTGCCGGCATCACCGATTTGATCACGCAGCCGGGGCTGATCAACTTGGATTTTGCCGACGTCAAGACGATTATGACCGACGCGGGCTCGGCGATGATGGGAATCGGAGAGGGCACGGGCGAGCATCGTGCCGCCGATGCCGCGCAAAAGGCGATCGCTTCGCCGTTGCTAGAAACGACGGTCGAAGGGGCACACGGCGTCATCTTCAATATCACCGGCGGCCCCGACATGGCCATGTACGAGGTCAACGAGGCGGCCGAAATGATCAGCCGCGCGGTCGACTCCGACGCTCAAATCATTTTCGGCGCCTCGGTCGATCCGACGATGACCGGAAAAGTTCGCGTGACGGTGCTCGCCGCCGGCTTCGGGCCACGGCGCGGCAAAAACGCACAGAGTTTCGCCTTCGAAACGAGTAAGCTGGACACCGTCGCCCCCGTCAGCATGGACGATATCGACGTTCCCGCCTTTCTGCGGTATCGCGGCTAAGGCGTAAAAGGGGCCGGGCGGTTCTCGGCGGTGGCCTATAACGCGCGTGTGTTGCTGGACTCGACGAGTCCGGCCGGAATACGTCTGACCACGCTAGAGGTTACGTTCCCGCGCTTTGTTCTGGCCGAATTTAACACGCACCGCCTTTTTTCAAGAAACAGCTCGAGTTCTCGCGCAATCCCGACGTCGAAACTGATCGAGCGCGTTCTCAAAGATCCCGCGGTTCCGTTGGAGTGGGGAAGGAACAAAGCCGGAATGTCGGCCACCGACGTCTTGCCCGGCGATCTCGCCCAAGAGGCGGAGCGGGTCTGGCTGGGCGCGCGAGATGCCGCTGTGGCGCACGCGCAGCGGCTGTTGGAGCTCGACGTACACAAACAGGAGCTCAACCGGCTATTGGAACCGTTTCTGTGGCACACGGTTATCGTAAGCGCGACCGAATGGGAGAACTTTTTCGAGCTGCGGTGCGCCCCTAACGCGCAGCCGGAGATTCGTGCTGCAGCAATTTTAATGCGAGAGGCCATGAACGCGAGCGTTCCGCAAACACTCGACTACGGGGAGTGGCACACGCCGCTCTTGCAGCCCGACGAGAGCGGGCTGGCCTTGGAGACTCGACGGCGCGTCTCGGCCGCCCGGTGCGCGCGCGTCTCATATCTCACGCACCAGGGCCTGCGTGAGATCGAACGCGACCTTGAGCTGTACGAGCGCCTGCGCGCCGATCGTCACTTGAGTCCGTTCGAGCACGTGGCGACGCCCGCGCCCGATGGTGCATTCCAGGCGAACTTCCGCGGTTGGATTCAGATGCGCCGTGATATTGAAAGCGCGATCGCTAACGACGCCAACAGTGCTCCCCACGTGGGCAGCTTGATCGCAAACCATAAGGGGTCATGAGTTCCGCGCAGCGCCGTGTAATCTCGCCATTCTAGCGATACGAGCTGGCCTGCGGTATAGACGGGCGGCATTCCCGATGGCGCCGGCAGTCTGGGCGGCGCAAGTTCGAAACAATAGATTGCCGCCGCAATCGCGCCGAGCGTTATAAGGCTCGTCCGCAGCTCCAGCCGTAGCTGCACGAGGATCGTCGCAACGACCAGCAGGCTTACGAGAAGGAGCTGCTTTGATCCCCACACGGGAATCCACGGAACGGCCAAGAGGCAAAGGGCGACCGTCGCAATCGCGCGTTGCCTTCCCGTCGTTTCCCATGCCAGGAGCGTAACGGCTGGGATGGCAAAGCAGAGCTCCTCCTGATGGAGGAACGTGCCGCCGATCACGCAGCAAAGCGCCGGAACAAAAACGATGAAAGCGCGCCGTTTCAACTGCGCGCTCGTACGTGGCGCAATCACCAGCGCTGCTGCCAAGAGAAGAACGTATGAAGAAATCCCGGCTACTCGGGCGAGGGGGGGCCATATGCCCAGGATGGCCAACGCAGACGTCAGGCTATATTGAAACGGAAAGAACAGTTCCGACCGCGAGTGCGCCGGCAGCACCGCGATCAGGTACTGGAGGAAGCCTTTGGGGCCGGCGACTGCGCACGCGAGTGCGAACAAACCCGCAAGCCCGGCGGCGAGGCTCCAGCGGGCTCGTGGTGCGAAAAGAAACGTCGCCACAACGACGGGAAGCCCGACGGTCGGTTCGACAAGCGTAAGCGCCGCCAGAACGCCGGCGAGCCGGTTGCGGCCCCGCTCGAGCGCCAGCCCACAGAAAACGAGAGCGAGCAGTGCGAATGGCACGATCTGAGCGGTATTGAGCTCGACATAGCCGGTCGAAAGGGCGAAAACGGCAACCGCAAGCGCCAGCGGGATGCCGATCGCGGCTAAGCCGATCGCAGACAACGCCACCGCTAGAACGATCGCCGTCGCGTCGATCGCGCGCGCGACGGAAAAGTGCGCGCGGGCAAGCGCCATAAACGGTACGAAGTCGTAGGGCGGCTGTGGAGCTGGAACGGCGACGCCCGGATTGGCGGCAAAGAGTTTGCCGCGGAAACTGTGACCCTCGTTGAACTGGTGCTCGCAGGCGTGCAACGGTTCGTAGGTGTACGGGCTTGCGCCGCGATCGAACGCTAGCCCGGCGCAATAGAAATCTGCAAACTCGTCCATCGTCCGCCATGGCAGTGCTGGCCCAAGACGGCTGAAATCGCGCACCGCAGCGATTCCGAGTGCGAGCGATATCAGCGCGACGATGACGCGGCGACGCGTCTGCGGGATCACGCGGGCGGCTTCGCGTTTTGGCGCGGCAGCGCGCGGAACCCGGCAACGAGCAGACCGCACAAGGCCGCCCACGTTGGTATCTTAATCGCGAACCATGGAATCGGCGCTGTCTTGAGCTTGACGACGTATGCGCGCCAGGCCTCTTGAGCGAGATCGCCTGGACGCGCCGAGGTCATCGCGCTGACGACCGAAAACGGTGCTGGGGGCCGTAGTTCGAAGCAATAGATCGTCGCGGCAATAGCGGTGAAGGCTCCGATGGAGAGTCCGGCCGTAAGTCCTTGGCGAAAAAGAATCGCCGCTACGACGAACAAGCTTGAGAGAAAGAGCTTCTTGGTGATCCACACGTCGATCCACGGAACGGCGAGCAGGCACAGCGCGAGCGTTGCGATCGTTCGCGACGCGGCGCGAGAGTAGGTCGCTAGGACGAGCGCTGCCGGCACTGCAATCGCAAGATCCACCATGTGGACGTACGCTCCGCCGACGACGGCGCACGCCGCAGGGAGATAGGCCACGAGCTCGCGCCGCTGCAAGGTGTTTGCAAGCTTCGATCCGAGCCAGATCCCAAGAGCGAGCAGCGCCGCATACGAGACCTGCCCGGCGATTAGCGCGGCGCCCGACGGCACACCGGCCGTAGCTAGCAGATAGGTGAGGCTGTACTGATACGGATATCCAGCCTCCGCCGCGCCTTGCGCCGGCAGCACTCGTGCGACGTACTCGATCGCACCGGCGGGGCCTACGATAAGCACGCCGGCAAGCGCCATGAGAACTCCGAGAACGAGCAGAGGGAGGCGGCTTCGCGGAACGAGCAGCAGCACCGAGATGCAAACCGGCAGACCCAGATGCGGCTCGATCATCGTTACAGCGGCGAGCGCGCCGGCGACCGCATCGCGCCGTTGCGCGAGCGCGATGCCGCAAAAGACCAGGGCGACGAGTGCAAAGGGGACGATCTGGCCCGCATCGAGCAGAAGGTAGCCCGCGGGCAGCACGAGGGCCAGGGCGGCGAGGTCGAGAGGGATGCCGAGTAGAGCCAAGCCGCCGATTGCGGCGACAACGGCGACCGCTATGGCGAGCGCGTCGATCGTCCGCGCGGCGGGAAAGCCGGTCCGTGCAGCGAGCTCAAATGGCGGCAGGTCGTACGGAGGGATCGGGGCGGGAACGACCCGGCGCGGGTCGAGGCGATAGGCTTCGCTTTGATTGACACGGTGCTCGCAACGATGAAGCGGCTCGTAGCGATACGGATCGGCGTGCTGGTCGATGGCCTCGCCTGCGCAGTAGAAGTCCTGAAAATCGTAAAGGCGATTCCAAGGGAGCGCGTCGCCCAGCCGAGCCAGATCGCGCAGCGCTGCGATTCCAAGCAGACCGAATGCAAAGATCAGAACGATCTTTCGCGCCGTCATTCTAGTGGCGGCTTCGACGCGCGACGGTATGTTTACTCGCAACGAGCGCCAGGTAGTGCCCCGATTGCCCGAGGTTAGGACATCTGCGCGCGTGGTGTTCGGAATGTATTGCGCTTTGCGCAGAGCTGGTATATAACCGTTCACATCGGTTGTCGCGGTCCTCCGATTGCCGATTGGTGTCTTCCAAACGAAGCTGAGGTTGGGTGTGGCTCTCTTTCGTACAACGCCTCTCAGGCGGATCGTTCCTATTGCGCGCGTCTGTTCGGCGGCGTCGCCGATACCGCAAACGCTCGTCGATCGCGAAGGCACGGTCGTCGCATATTGGTACCTATGCCGGCGAGCGGCGCGACGCTTCATGCGCCGCGGACTCGATCGGGCGGATCTCGAGCAGGTTGCGGCAATCGGGCTGATCAAGGCGATCGATCGCTACGACTGCACGCAGACCGCGCCGTTTGAGGCCTACGCTTGGCTTCTCGTCGTAGGGGAGCTCATGCATTACGTTCGAGACAGCGAGCGATTCTTGCGAGCACCTCGCGCAGTTCGCGAACTGGAGCGGCGATGGGCGGCCGCGGAACGCGAGCTTTGGCCGTTGCTTGGTCGAGAACCGAAGGAGAGTGACGTCGTGCGGGCCTTGAATGCTACGCCGGCCGAAGTGCGCGAAATACGCTCGTATCGAGCGACCAATCACATGATCTCCTTCGAAGTCTTGGGAAACTCCGAGCAGCGAACGCCGCCGTGCGGTATCGAAGACGTATTGGATCGTTTGACGGTCGAGCGCATCCTGGCCTCGCTCTCACCCTTGGAGCGGCAGATCGTGCGATCGATTCATCTCGACGGCGTGACGGTCGTGGATCTCGCGCGACGGCTCGGTTACTCACGCCGGCACGTCACGCGGTTGCATCGTGCGGCCATCGACCGATTGAAAAGCTCCTGCTGTGGCTAGCGGCCCGCGAAGTGGAGTAGCGGCCACGGCCTTCGCCGAAGGCAGGCTGCCTGATGTTTGCGTACCTGACGGCAGGCGAATCCCACGGTCCCGCACTTGTGGGGATTCTCGACGGCATTCCCGCGCATTTGCGTCTCGACGTCGGGGCAATCGACGAAACGCTCGCGCGGCGGCAGGGCGGATACGGCCGCAGCGCGCGAATGAAGATCGAACGAGATCAGGTCGAGTTTCTGGCCGGAGTTCGCGGTAGCGAGACGCTCGGATCGCCAATTGCCGTTGTAGTTCGCAATCGGGACTACCTGACGCCGAAGGTCCGCGCGTTGATGGACCCGCTGCTCGGCGGCGGCGATCCACTGACGAATCCACGGCCCGGCCACGCCGACTACGCCGGCGCGTTGAAATATCGCCAGCGCGACCTGCGAAACGTCCTCGAGCGCGCGAGCGCGAGGGAGACCGCAATGCGAGTTTGCCTCGGAGCGATCTGCGCGCAGTTGCTCGGCGTTCTCGGAATCGTGACGCGCAGCTGCGTCGTTCGCATCGGCGGCGTCGAAGCCGCCGAACTCGACGACTGGAAGGCGAGCGACGTAGAAGAGAGCGACGTTCGCTGCCCCGATCGCGACGCGGCGACGCGAATGATCGAAGCGATCGACGAAGCCAAACGCGCGGGCGATACCCTGGGAGGTCAGTTTCTGGTTCGTATCGACGGTATGCCCGTCGGCGTGGGCAGCAATCGGCAACCGGCTCAAAGGCTCGACGGCATCCTTGCGGGTGCGCTCATGGGCATGCAGACGGTGCGAGCAGTGGAGATCGGTCTCGGCGCCGACGTCGCCGCGATCCCAGGCTCGCGGGCTCACGACGCATTCGCACTCGATGGCGGCAGCGTCGTGCGCCGCACCAATAGAGCGGGCGGTATCGAGGGCGGCATGAGCAATGGCGAACCGATCGTGGTGCGCGTTTCCGTAAAACCGATCCCGACCTTGATGAAAGCGCTTCCATCGGTCAATCTTCACGAGCAGACCGACGCGCCCGCGACGATCGTGCGCAGCGACGTCTGCGTCGTGCCGGCGGCGGCAATCGTCGCCGAGGCGATGGTCCGTCTCGCCCTGATGGCGCCGGTCCTGGAAAAATACGGCGGGGATTCGGTCGAAGAAACGCTCGATAATCTCGCGCGGAGCACCCAAGCTGCAGCGGACCTTTTTGCCCGAAATCTCGGCACACACGTGCAGTGAAGCGCCACCTGGCGCTCGTTGGTTTCATGGGGACGGGGAAATCTACGATCGGTCGCAAGCTCGCGCGCGAGCTGGACTGCGCGTTCTTCGACACCGACAACCTCATCGCGCGCGCCCATGGAGCGATAGCAGAAATCTTTGCGCGCGAAGGCGAGCCCACGTTCCGCCGATACGAACGAGAGACGATCGAGCACGTGCTTAGAACCGGTGAAGCGGGCGTTGTGGCGTTAGGCGGCGGGGCATTGACGGTCGCCGAAAACCGAGCCTTCCTAAAGGAGCACGCGTATCGCGTCTTTCTGCGCTCCTCCCCCGAGCAGATTCTTCGACGCGTGCGGCGAAGCCGCCAGCGTCGGCCGCTGCTGGGCAGCCGACCGACCCTCGCAAAAATTCAGAAACTCTATGACGAGCGCTTGGCGCACTACTCAGAGGCAGATCATGTCGTTGAAGCGGAGCGATTGAGCGATCGAGCGGTGCTCGCCGATATTTTGCAATGGATACGCGAAAAGAACATCGCATTCTAGAACGTAACGACGATCTCGGCTATCCGATATTCATCGCGCAAGATGCACGCGACGAGCTTCTGACATTCCTTCGAACGAGCGGTCGGCCCAGTGCGATCTTGTGCGACGCCAACCGGCACGTCCGCGCCATAGCGGAGGGAGTCGCCCGAGCGAGCGGCGGCACTCCGGTCTTGAAGTTTGCGCTGGGGGAGTCGCGCAAGCGCCTATCGACCGTCGAGCGCGTACTCGAGGCAATGGCCGCTGCCGGCGTGGAGCGCGGCGCGTTGGTGCTGGGCATCGGCGGGGGCGTTGCCAGCGACCTTTTCGGTTTTACCTGCGCGATCTACATGCGCGGCATTCGTTACGCGCACGTGGCGACGTCGCTCGTCGCAATGGTGGACGCCGCTATCGGGGGGAAGACCGGCGTTGACTTACGCCAAGGCAAGAACCTCGCGGGCTGCTTTCGCGATCCGATCGCGGTTTTTTGCGGCACGGAGACGCTTGAGACGCTCTCCGCTGCTGCCATTCGAGAGGGCCTCGCCGAAATCGTTAAAGCCGCAATCATCGAAGGCGGCGACCTTTTCGATCTCTTGGAGGAACTTGCTCCGCATCCCGTTGCCCAATGGCCATGGCTCGAGGTGATTCCCGCCGCCATTAAGGTCAAGACCATGGCGGTCGCCGACGACCGGTTAGAAACGGGAGCGCGCGCGACGTTGAATCTAGGGCACACATTTGCCCATGCGATCGAGCGAGCGTCGAACTATTCGGTCACGCACGGAAAGGCCGTCGCGCTGGGCCTGAGGGCCGCGGGGCTTCTCGCGCTGCGAACCGGTCGCTTCAGCCGCGACGAGCATCTCCGCGTGCTCACGCTGCTGGCTCTCGTTGGGCTGCCGCTGCAGACGTCGCTGGCGCCCAACGCGATCTTGGCGGCGATGCGCGGCGATAAGAAGAAGCGCGGAGGTCGCTTGCATTTCGTTCTGCCCCGATCGATCGGCGACGTCGAGTATGGCATCGAATGCGCGGATCGCTCCGTGCGGGCCGTGCTCGAACGGATGCAACAGCCGCCTGAGAACTTCCGTGCGCGCCGTTGATGCACTCCCGGCCATTCGCTCGTCCCGATTCGACCTGCCGCTTACCTACGATGCAGGCAGTTTGGAGCTGGCCGTGGGGGACGTCGTGCGTATTCCGCTGGGCGGACGTGACGTTCTGGGCTTCATCATTTCGCCGGTGCGCGAGGCCGGCGACTCGACAGGCCCGCTCAAACCAGTGCGCGAGCGCTCGCCAGTGCCGCGGGCTTTCGACGAAACGGGCCTACATCTCGCGCGATTCATAGCCGAGCAGTACCTTTGCACGCTGGGTGAAGCACTTGGGGCCGTCGTACTGGGCGGGGCCATTCCGCGCATGCGAGACTCGCTCGTTCGCAGTGAGGTCGAGGCGACCCCCGCGCGATATCCGTCCGTGCCCCAAAAATTATTGCAACTAATTTGGGAAGAGTTCGACGAGAGTTTTCCGCTCGAATACCTGCTGCGTCATCCCGAAGCGCGGCGCGCCGCCGACCGAACCGCGCTGCTCGCGCACGTGAGGACTTTGGTGCGTGGCGGCAGTCTGCGCCGCGTTCGACAGGTGATGGAACCGCGCACGAGCGAGCGGCGCAGGCGAGTACTCGAGCCGGCAGAGGGTCACGTGGAAGGAAAAAAGGCGCAGGCACTCTCGGCCTTCGTCCGAGCCCAGCCCGGCGTCGGACGCGCCGAAGCGCTCCTGGCCGGGTTTAGCAACGGCGTAATCGCGAGGGGCATCAAGGCGGGCGCCGTGCGCGAAGTTTCGCTCCGAGCCGATCCCAAGCGCTTGGCCGGCCAGACTCCCGAGCCCGTGTTCCTTCCGACCTCCGAACAAAGCGTTGCACTGCAATACATCGAGGAGGCCGTAAAACGGCGCCGTTTCGAAACCGCGCTGCTCTACGGCGTAACGGGAAGCGGCAAGACGTACGTGTACGTCGAGGCCATTGCGCGCGTGCTGCGCGACGGTGGACGCGCGATCGTCCTGGTTCCCGAAATATCGCTCACCCCTCAAACCGCGGCACGCTTCGAAGCGGCCTTCGGCGACCGCGTGGCGGTGCTCCACTCGGGACTCTCCGAGCGAGAACGATTCGAGGCGTGGGTCGCGTGCGCGCGCGGGGCCGTCGACGTGGTGGTCGGGGCGCGCAGCGCCGTCTTCGCGCCGCTACAGGACGTGCGTCTGACCATCGTCGATGAATCGCACGATCCTTCATACAAGCAGGAAGTCGTGCCTCGCTACCATGCAGTAGCCGTCGCGTCGGCGAGAATGCGCCGAGAAGGCGGAATGTTGCTCCTCGGAAGCGCCACGCCTTCGCTCGAAAGTTACGCGGCCGCGAAGGAAGGCCGAATAGGACTGCTGGAGTTGCGTGAGCGCGCCGGCGCGCAGAGCATGCCCGTCGTTACGATCGTTGACTTGCGAGCGGAGTTTGAAAGCGGCAATCACGCGATCTTTAGCGATGCGCTCGTGCAAGCGCTGGGTCAGCGGCTACAGCGCGAGGAGAAGAGCATTCTCTTCGTCAACCGCCGCGGCAGCGCGGGGTCGCTGATCTGTCGTACCTGCGGAACGTCTCCGCAGTGTCGCCGTTGCAGCATAGCGCTCTCCGTGCACCGCGGCGAAGGGCTCCTGCGCTGTCATTATTGCGATTTTCAAACGCCGATCGTGATCGAGTGCCCGGCGTGCGGCTCCAAAAGCGTCGTGGCGCTCGGCATTGGAACGCAGCGAGTGGCTGATGAGGTCGCGCGACTCTTCCCTCAAGCACGAGTCTTGCGTATGGATTCCGACACGACGACGCGGATCGGCGATCACGCGCGGATCCTGTCGGCATTCGAAATCGCCGGGGACGTGTTGGTCGGCACCCAGATGGTCGCTAAGGGTCTCGATTATCCAACCGTAACGCTGGCCGCAGTCGTCGCCGCCGATCTGGGTTTGAATCTTCCGGACTTTCGCGCCGCCGAGCGCAGTTTTGCATTGATCGCGCAAGTGTGCGGTCGCAGCGGGCGCGGGCGCCGTGGAGAGGCGATCGTTCAAACATACTCTCCGCAGCATCCCGCGATTGCGTTTGCGGCAGAACACGATTACGTCGGATTTGCCGCGCTCGAACTGCGCGAACGTGCGCAGCTGAACTTTCCGCCCGGCCGCCGGCTCGTCTATGTCGGCGTCATCGGACGAGACCAGGCGCGAGTAATTAGCGCCGCCAGGCGGTACGCCGAGATACTTCGAGAAAGCGGTCTCGCAGAAGTGCTCGGGCCCGCTCCATATCCAATCGCGCGAGTGAACGATGAATGGCGCTACCGAATAGCGTTGAAGACCGCGTCGCCTAAACCGTTGAGAGCATTTATTCGGGAGCGAGTTCTCTCCGTCGCTCGCAGCGACTCTAAGACTCGCCTCGCCATCAACGTCGACCCTTAAAGGAGGCTTTGACTTAGCCTCCCCTTTATTTCTTTCTTTTGCTGGACTTCTTCGCAGCCTTAACCGGGACGGTGGCGACGCGCTTCATCGCTTTGGCCAAGCGTGATTTCTTGCGGGCGGCCTTATTCGGATGAATGATTCCTTTGCCGGCCGCCTTATCGTAGGCGCTTTCAGCCAAGAGCGCCGCGGCGTTCTCGGTCGAGTCGACGGCCCGTTTAAAGAGCGTCTTGAGACGATTCTTCGCGCTCTTATTGCGCGTCTCGCGTTTTTCCGATTGTTTCGCCCATTTGTCGGCGGCCTTGATATTCGGCAAGAAGACTCCTCGTGTAAGCGGCGGTGGCGGAACGGCGTGTATCATAGCAGGGTCTCGCGACGGGTGTCCAGCGAAGCGAGCAGGATTCGACAATAACTTTCGTAGCGGCTTTGGGCGATCCGACCGGCTGAGGCCGCCTCCTTGATGGTGCAGTCGGGCTCCTGGACATGGGTGCAATCCGTGAAGCGGCAGTCCGCTACGAGCGGTCGCATCTCCCTGAAACTGTGGGCCAAGAGGCCCGGGTCGACTCGACCGAGGCCAAACTCGTTGATGCCGGGGCTATCGATCAAGAAGCCGTTTGGGGTTCGATAGAGTCGCGCGGCGGTCGTGGTCTGCCGGCCGAGCCCGTGCCGGGAGACCTCGCCAACGACCGTGTCGCCGCCAAGCGCCCGAAAGATCGTGCTCTTCCCGACGCCCGAGTTACCGACGAGCAACGCGCGCCGGTCGCGTAAAAGATGCCGTAGAGGATCGATCTCGCCACTCTTGGGGTTGATCGAAATACTTGGATACTCCAGACTCGCGTAGAGGTCGATCAGATCGCGCGCCCGCGCCGGCTCGGCGAGGTCCGGCTTGGTGAAGACGACGGCGGCCTCAATCTCCTCGAGCTCGGCGAATGCTAGAAGTTGGTCGAGCGTCGCTAGGCGGGGAGCGGGGTTAGCGAGCGCGGTTACGGCAACCAGCAAATCGACGTTGGCGGCAATGGTCTTCGCGCGCCCGCTGGAGCTACGTCGCTCGAGCGTGCCGATGCGCGGCTCGATGCGATCGACAAGCGCTTGTCCATCCTCCAGAATGCTTACGTGCACGACGTCACCCGGAACCGGCATCGAGCGTCGTCCCGTCATGCGTCGCAGTTGCGCGATTCGCGGCAGCGTTTCGCCGTCGATCGATATCCATGCGGAGTTCTTTCCGGTGGAGACGACGAACGCTCGATGTAACGTGGTCTACCTTACCATCAGCATTGCGGGGAGTCCGGACGATTCGCGCCGAGATGCAATCGAAGGCATCGCGCGAGCCCGAAACGGCCGCGTGATGTGGCGCTTCAATCCGTCCGCAGGGCGTTCGTACGCTCTGCTCGAGTTACCCGATGGCGTCGATCTTCCCAATATCTCCATCGCCCCGACCGAAGTCGCATACGAAACGGCAGTCATTGCCTGGGCAGTTTTCCCTACGGTCCCCGAAGCCTTGCCGAGCCTTTACGCCGCACTCGGCGGCCCGGGGCGTCCCATGGGCGTACTCGCCTGCCGCCCGTGCCCGCAGGGTGCGATCATCGAATGGGATCCGGATTCCGGTGGTATTGAGATCATCATGAGATTGGTCGACGTCGAGCTCCGCCGCTTTTGCAGCGGACGGCGGGCCGAGCTGCTGTCGCCCTTGACGCCGAGGCTGTCGGCCAAGATTGCCGCTTCCGGAATGAGCGCGCCGGAAATCGGCGTGGATCGCATTTTAGAGTTGCTGATCGATGCTTAGCGGCATTTCGCAGTACGTTACCATCTCCGACGTCGTGGACGTCATCGCGACGAGCATCCTGATCTATTACGTGCTTTTGCTCATTCGCGGCACTCGAGCCGTGCAAATACTCATCGGAATTCTGGTGCTGGTGGGATTACTCGGCATCGCAACGCTCTTCCATCTCAATCTCCTCGGCACGATTTTACGCCTTCTCGTCGTCGGCGTGCTAGTCGCGATCCCGATCGTTTTCCAGCCCGAGCTGCGGCGCGCGCTGGAGCAGATCGGGCGGGGAGGACTCTTTCGAATGACGGGCGACGAAAGGGAGCCGTGGCCGGGCCGACCCGAAGACCGGACGATCGCAGCACTCGCGCGCGCCGCGTTCTACCTGAGCGAGAATCGACGAGGCGCTTTGATCGTGATCGAGCAGCAGAGCGGGCTTCGGGAGATTTGCGAAACCGGTACGTTCTTGCACGCAGAGATTTCCGAAGAACTGCTGCTGACGATCTTCACCCCGGCCTCTCCGCTACACGACGGCGCGGCCATCGTGCATGAAGGCCGTCTCGAGGCGGCTGGGTGCCTGCTTCCGCTCGCCGAACGAGCGCTGACCGGCGTGCGTTTGGGAACGCGCCATCGAGCGGCACTCGGTTTGAGCGAACAGACGGATGCCGTGGTACTCGTCGTTTCGGAGGAGAGCGCAAATATACGAATCGCGCGCGCCGGAAAGCTCTCTCGGCCCGTCGACGACGAGCAACGTTTGGTCAAGATGCTTCTCGCGGTGACGCGGCCCCCTCGCCACGAACGGCGTCGGCCAAACGATTTGATCGCGCACCTCCGAGCACGGCTGCGCGTGCCGCGCGAACGCTCCAAGCCGCGCGTTTCGTGGACCGATCTCCTACCCTGATGGACGTACTTCGAAAGAACTTCGGGCTCAAGCTGCTGGCCGTCGGACTTGCGATCGTGGGCTGGGCCTATTTTCGCTTCGCAACGAATCCGTTTCTTGCGAGCGGACCAGTGGACCAACAGCTATCCGTCCCGATCGTTTCCGCAAACTTGCCGACAGGCTACGTCGCCCATTTTACCGACCGCGAGGCCGTCGTCACCGTAGCGACCAAACGCGGAGAGCCCGGCATTAAGCCAGACGAGATCAAGGCGGTGCTGGACCTCTCGAACAAAGGCGAGGGAATCTATAACGTCCCGGTGCAGCTGGTGGCGCCCGAAGTTGCCGTGCAGAGCCTTAGTCCGGCCTCGGTTACGCTGACGATCGAGCGTCTCGAAGAGCACGCATTTCCGATCGTCGTGCATTACGTCGGCTCCCCATCTCGCGGCGTCGTCGTAAACGCCGTGCGGGTCCGTCCGAGCGTCGCGACGGTGCGTGCGGCGACTTCGGCGCAGATCTCCGGCGTTCACGTCGACGTTGAGTTGCCCGGCGAGGCAGAGACGATCGACGAGATGGCCAGGCCGATCGCGGTCGACGCTTCGGGCGGCGAAATTGCGGGTGCTTTGGTCTCGCCCAATCTGGTGCGCGTCCAGATGCGCTTCGTAACTGCTGCCGCAAAGTGAGCCGCCTCTTTGGAACCGACGGTGTGCGCGGGGTGGCAAACAGCGAGCTGACGCCCGAGCTGGCCTTTCGCATGGGTCGCGCCGCGGCGACGGTACTGCATGAGGGCGGGGATCGGGAACGCCCCATCATCATAGGACGGGACACTCGAGTCTCGGGCAGCATGCTGGAGGCTGCGATCGTGGCGGGCGTTACTTCGGTTGGCAGCGACGCGTTATTGGTCGGCGTCGTACCGACGCCCGCCGTGGCATGCGTCACGCGTTGCACGGGAGCGGCGGCAGGCGTCGTAATCAGTGCATCACACAATCCCGTTCCCGATAATGGCATCAAGTTTTTCGCAAGCGACGGCTTCAAACTGTCGGACGAGGTCGAGCGGCAAATCGAGGCGGCAATGGACTCGCCGAACCTTCCGCGACCGATTGGAACCGCAGTCGGCGTCGCCCGGCCCGCGCAGAATCTGGCACGACACTATTACCAGGAGCTCTACGCAGGGGAGCCCGACCTGGGCGGGCTGACGGTTATCGTCGATGCCGGCTTTGGCGCGGCCTACGCGATCGCTCCCTACGTGCTGCGCAAACTTGGCGCGAACGTCGTCGAGCTCAACTGTGAAAATGACGGATCTCGAATAAACGTCGAGTGCGGTGCGACGGATCTGCAGCAGCTGCAAGCCGCGGTTCTCGGCAGCAACTCGAGCGGCAACGGTCGCGCTGTGGGCGTCGCTTTCGACGGCGATGCGGATCGTGCACTCTTCGTTGACGAGACCGGGAAGATCGCCAGCGGCGACCACGTACTGTTCGCGATTGGGTGTGCGATGCACGCGCGCTACGAGTTGGCGGGCGATACGATCGTTGCAACCGTCATGAGCAACATCGGCTTCGAACGCGCGCTGCGAAACCACGGCATCGCCCTGATCCGAACCGCCGTTGGCGACCGCTTCGTGCTCGAACGAATGCGCAAAGACGGATATACGTTAGGCGGCGAACAATCGGGGCATCTGATCGACTTTCGGTACAACACGACCGGCGATGGCCCAAGAACTGCCGTTACGCTGTTGGGCATCCTCGCGACCACGCAGACGCGACTAAGCGAACTCGTCGCGGAGGTTCAGGTTGCGCCACAGGTCCTCGTGAACGTTCGCAGCAGTGGTGACGGCGTCTTAGCATCGCAATCGGTCCGGGATGCAATCGCGGCAGGCGAGGCAGATCTCGGCACGTCCGGGCGGCTGCTAATTCGGGCTTCCGGAACCGAGCCGCTCATTCGCGTCATGGCGGAGGGTGAGGACCGAGCGCTGATCGAGAGCGTCGCCAGTCGGGTTGCTTCACGAATCGAGCAGGAGATCGTGCGGTTAGCCTCGCCGTGACACCCGAAAATACGGAAACGGAGAGGCCCGGGAGGGCGCGGCGGCACAACGCCGAAGCGCCTCGCATCGAGGGTTTCCGACAGAGTAAAAGTGTCGTCGGGGCTCTCTTGCCTAAAAAGGTCACTGAGTCGGGACGAATGTCCCGAGCGGGGGATATCCCGGTAGGGGTGAATGGGCCGGTCGGCCCTAGGGCGATTCTTTCACGTCCGAACCCGTCAACTAACCCCGCAAGTGTCGTGGAAGAGGAGCGATTTCTTGCGTCACGCGTTAGCCATTGGGGCCTTTGCCCTAATTATTTCGGGCTTGAGTTCTGTTGCCCGAGCCGATACCCTAACGTCCAGCGTCCAGTACTCCGGAGTCTCCAGTCCGGTCAAGGCCCAAGCCGTCAGCCCTGACGTCGCGGAGTGGACCTCGAGTCTGATCATGGCGACGCCGACCCGCCATCGTGGCGGCATCGGGCGGTTCGCCGGTGGCATTCTCGCCAGAACCTCCCGGATGGCACGGGCCCTCACCAGTAGCGCGCTGCGCTTCTTGGGCGTCCCCTATGTCTTCGGTGGCACCAGTACGGCCGGATTCGATTGCTCGGGCTTCGTCCAGCACGTCTTCGCGATGCTGGGCATCGGTTTGCCCCGTACGGCCGACGCGCAGTATGACGTCGGCAGGCCCGCGCTGGGTGGTCCCCACCCCGGAGATCTGGTCTTCTTCGATACGTATGGCGGCGTCTCGCACGTCGGCATCTATCTCGGAAAGGGTCAGTTCGTCCACGCGAGCTCGAGCCACGGAGTAATGGTCAGCCACCTTTCGGACTCGTACTGGGCGGCGCGATACGTGGGAGCCAAACGGCTGATCGCCAGCCGCTAACGATTCGACCGTTCTTCGCCGTCGAGAGGGGCCCGGTCGCGAAGGCGATAATCGGGCTTGCCGTTTGCCGTTCCATCTGGGAAGCTAAAGCGCGATGGGGTGTCGCCAAGCGGTAAGGCAGCGGACTTTGACTCCGCCATGCGTTGGTTCGAATCCAGCCACCCCAGCTTTGCTCGCTGCCTTACCGCAGCGAGACGTCTAATGGCTCGGAGCAGTGGTGCGTTGCATATTACCAACGGCGACGGAGCGCTCCACCTTTTGGGTAAGGCCGGTGTCTTGGGGACGCGTCTTGCCTGGCGCGATGCGCTCACCGACGGTCCCGTCCCGTTCGGCTTTTCACTCGAGAAAACCAGCGAGACGCGTGCGAACTATCTCGCAGCGCACGGTTACGGGAGTCCGATCAAACTGATTCACGACTTCGAGCGGCGAGACGCACAGCTTCGCCGAGCGGCGGAGTTTGAAGAGGTCGTGCTTTGGTTCGAGCACGACCTCTTCGACCAGTTACAGTTGCTGCAGACGCTGACCTCACTGGAGGAGTTGAATCTCGAGCCGGGGCGCGTGGCAACTATTCAGAGCGACGAATATCTGGCGAGCATGACCGTGGACGAGATTCTGCCACTCTTTCCGAAACGGCGGACGGCTACGGCTGCGATTTTTAAATCCGCGCGGCGTAACTGGGAGCGCTTCACCTCCCCGTCGCCCAACGACCTCTATGCCGCGGCAGGAGAAGATGCCATCGGTTTACCGTTCTTGCGCGCCGCGCTGCAGCGCTTGCGTGAGGAGTATCCATCGACGCGCGATGGCCTTTCGCGCTCGCAGCGACAGGCGCTGCTCGCGGTCGCCCAGGGTGCGGCGCGCGAAGACGAACTCTTCACGCGCACGCAAGCGCGAGAAGAAGCCTCTTTTCTGGGGAGCCGCGCGTTTGGCGTCATGCTCGAGGAGTTGCGCGCGAACGAGGGTGCGCTTATTGAAGGCGAGGAGGACGGATTGCTTTTGACGCCTCTCGGGCGCCGGGTTTTGGCCGGCGACGCGGATTGGCTTGAGGAGCACCGTATCGATCGCTGGATCGGCGGGGTCCACCTCAGGCCGGGGAGCCTCACTCGATGGGACGAAGACGCTTCGCGCTTCATATGAATGGCGCATGAATATGGGCGCGGCAATGCAAGGCCAAGGTTATTCGGGGCGCGAATGGCGCCCGCCAAGATGTCGCATGACGAGTTGAGCATCGATCTCAAGAACGAAGACGGCGGCGAGACGCTGGTTTTTCGGCTGCGCGGAAGTCTCGATCTCGCGACGGCGCCGGCGGTTCGGGCGGCTCTGACCGACGCAACCGACCGAGGCAGCCACAATATGATCGTGGACTTGACCCACCTCGAGTTTCTCGACTCGACGGGCTTGGGCGTGCTGATCGGCGCGCACCGCCGGACGACCGAACGCAGCAAAACCCTGCGCCTGATCGTCAACGACGGGCCGATCCTGCGCCTGCTGAACATCACTGGCTTGATTGTCGTGTTCTCGGTCTATCGCTCCATGGAGGACGCCCGCCGCGACAGCGATCGGCTTACCGCCGCACTCTAAGGTTTAGAGTTTCCCTGGTAGGCCTCGTCGAGCAACTCGACGAGATGTTTGACTGTCGCCCGGTAGCCGGCTTCCCGCAAACCTGCAGTCACCTGCATCGCACAGCCCGGGTTCGCCGTGACGACAATCGTCGCTCCAGTGCGCGCGATCGCGGCCACCTTGCGCCGCTGCAGCCGCGCCGCCATTTCCGGCTCGGTTAAATTGTATATCCCGGCGCTTCCGCAGCAGACGGCGCTCTCGTCCATTTCGACAAATCGCAATCCGGGGATCAGTGCCAGCAGCCGGCGTGGAGCGGCCGAGATGCGCTGCGCGTGCACGAGATGGCAGGGCTCCTGATACGTGGCTGCGGCGTCGATCGCGTGCGGCGCCGGTCCGAGGTCCATCGCGTCGAGAACCTCGCTGATATCACGCACTCGCTTCGAGAACTCGCGAGCCCGCGGCGCCCACTGCTGATCTCCCGCGAGCAGTTCGCCGTAGTGTTTGAGCGCGCTGCCGCAGCCCGCGGCATTAACCACGTAGACATCGGCGCGGCTTTGCTCGAATGCGGCGATGTTCCGTTGGGCAAGCTCGCGCGCAAAATCCGGGTCGCCGGCGTGCGTGGCGATTGCTCCGCAACAGCCTTGCTCCGCCGGTACGATCGTGGAGAGCCCGACTCGCCGCAACATTCGCACCGTCGCTTCGTGAACGTTGCCGAAGGCTACCGGCATGATACAGCCGGCGTGCAGAAATGCCACGCCCGTCGAGTTCAGCGCTTCGAATCGCTGACCGCGAGCCGCAAAGAACGAAGACGGGATCCGGGGCGCGAGCTTTGCGGCTTCGCCAAGCCCGACGGTCGGCGCAAGCGACGTCAAACGCGTCTGCTGCGCGAAGCGAAGGACGCGTGCCGCCGCGCGCATCAGACGCGGCTCGCGGAAGAGCGAACGCAAAAAAGCGCGCGCAAAACGCCGGTTTGCCGGCTCTTCCGGTTCCGTTTGCCGGATCTGGGCGCGGGCAGTTTCGACGAGTTGTCCGTAGCGGACGCCAGACGGACAGACCGCCTCGCACGCGCGGCAATCCAAGCATTGGGACATTTGCTCGAGAAATCCAGGGCTTCGGAGGTCGAGACGCGACTGCGCGACGTCTTTGATGAGACTAATCCGGCCGCGTGGGCCGGAGGTTTCTGTCATAGTTTCGAGATAGGTCGGGCAGGACGGCAGACAGAGACCGCAGCGAATGCAGGCGTTATAGATTGATGCGTCTTGCTCGATCATCGACACCTAGAGGCTTGCCCTGCAGCGAGCGAGCTTTCCCGCCGGGGTCGGCGAGTAAATCAGTGGAGGAAGCGTGAAAAAACGGATCAAGGTGGCGATGACCGGCGCGGCCGGGCAGATCGGCTATGCGCTGCTCTTTCGAGTTTCGTCGGGTCAGATGTTCGGACCGGAGACGGAACTCGAGCTGCAGCTTCTGGAGCTGGAACCGGCGCTCGGCACGCTGCGCGGAATCGTCATGGAGCTTGAGGACTGTGCGTTTCCACTGCTCAAGAGCGTGCGCTACGGATCCGACGTCAATGAGGCTATGAACGAAGTCGACTGGGCGGTGCTGGTCGGCGCCATTCCGCGCAAAGCCGATATGCAGCGTTCCGATCTGCTCCGAGTCAACGGCAAGATTTTCACGGAGCAAGGGCGCGCCATTAACGACCACGCGTCGCCGGACGCGCGCGTTTTCGTCGTCGGTAACCCGGCCAACACGAACTGTCTGATCGCAATGAACAATGCGCCGAGGATCTCGCCGGATAATTTCTTTGCCATGACCTCCCTCGACGAGCTTCGTGCGCGGGCGCAACTGGCGCGTAAGGCCGGGGTCGACACGACGCAGGTCGCTCGCATGGTGGTTTGGGGCAACCACTCGGCAACGCAGTTCCCCGACTTTGCTCACGCGACGATTGCCGGAAAAGGCGCCGACGAGGCACTCGAGCGGCAATGGCTCGAGGGCGATTTTATAACAACCGTACAGAATCGCGGGACCGAGGTGATCAAAGCGCGGGGTGCCTCGTCGGCTGCCTCGGCGGCCAACGCCGCCATCACCGGCGTCTACAACCTCACCCACGACACGCCGCCCGGCGAGCAGTATTCGGTCGGGCGCTACTCTCATGGGGAATACGGCGTCGATCCAGGATTGATCTTCTCGTTCCCTTCGCGCACTGAAAATGGCGTCTCGCGAATCGTTCAAGACGTTTCGCACGACGAGTTCGGCAAGCGCAAGCTTCAGGAGACACTCGAGGAACTTCGCAAGGAACGCGACGCCGTCAGGGAGCTTGGGCTTATTCCGGCCTAGCCGTAACGGACTCGTCTGACCCGCGAACGAAGTACGGCTTATGAGCGGTTCTCCGGCGAACCAACCCGACCTCGACCTCATTCACGTGAATGTTGCTTCGCCCGCTGGCGCCTATACGGTCGGCAGCATCTCCTTTTTTCGCTACATCCTGCGCCTAGGCGAGTTGGGATTGCCGCTTACACTTGCCGATCAAGAGGCGGTCGACGTACTCTCAGCCATTCCGCACGCACTGGGGCCGGAAGAAGAGGTCGCCTTTGTCTCTGGTCGCGGCTGGCGCGTGGTTCCGGCTCAAGGCGAGATGGATTGGCCCGTACTGGAAGCAACGCCCGAGCGGCTCCATAGTGCTTTCGAAAGAGCCCGCAGTCTGCTCTGGACTCATGCCGCCCGCTTCCAAGTGAGCGCCGGCGAAATCGCCTCGATCGAGGAGGAGCTCGACGCCGTGTACGGCGTTTTGATGCGCGCCGAGGCCGCGGGCGTCGCCGTCAACGTATCCTATGTAGCTTAGGGTTTCTCATCGCATGAGCGTTCTCTGCGATTTTCCCCTGGTTGGCGCCGGGGGTGAGCCTATCTCATTCGCCCGTACGATCCATTCCCACGGCTGCGCGCGTTTGCCGCCGGCGACGGTGGAGCTATCGCCGCTTCGCTATCTACGGCGTTTTCGCATCGGAAATCGCGTGGTGGAGCTTGCGTTCGAAGAGCACGACGGCAAGTTAGTTGCGCGGTCGGGATCGCGGCTCGCGCGCGGCGACGCCGAACGCGCGCGAGCGCTCGTCGCAAGGATGTTTCGCTTTCACGACGATCTCGCACCCTTTTACGCAAAGATCTCCGGCGATGAGATCCTCGGATGGGCGAGCGCCGGCGCCGGACGAATTCTTGCCAGCCCGAGCGTGTTCGAAGACGTCGTCAAGACGATCTGCACGACAAACTGCGCGTGGTCTGCGACGGTCCGCATGACGACTGCGCTCGTCGAGCTTGGCGGTGGCGCTTTCCCCGAACCGGCGTTGCTGGCTCGAACTTCCGAATCGTGGTATCGAGAGGTCGCGCGCATGGGCTATCGCGGGCCATACGTACGCGCCATTGCAAACGACGTCGTTAGCGGAAAGCTCGACCTCGAATCGCTGACGGAGCCGGCGCGCTACTCCGACGAGGAGGCCGAGGAGATGCTTCTGGCGCTTCCGGGTATCGGCCCGTACGGCGCGGCTCACGTCATGCAGTTGCTCGGGCGCCATCGCCTGCTCGTCCTCGACTCGTGGACGCGCCCAACGTATCTGCGCCTCGCCGGAAGGAAGCGGGCCGCCGATTCGACCATCCGGCGGGCCTTCGCACGATACGGAGAGTACGCGGGCCTCGCGTTCTGGCTCTTCCTCACGAAGGACTGGGTAGACGAGCCTTAGTTCGTTGTAAGGTGTGGTCGAGCCATGGAAGTGACGAGGTCGCTCAACTTTAGGCTTTGAAAGCAAAATAGACTGCGCCGACGATGAGGGCGTAGCTCACGAGGTAGTTCCATTTCGGGACTTGACCGAAGACCAGGAGTGCGAAGACCGTAAACACCACGAGCGTGATCACTTCTTGCAATATCTTCAGCTGCGTCAGACTGAGCGTCGTGTACCCAGCTCGGTTTGCCGGAACCTGAAAGCAGTATTCGAAGAATGCAATTCCCCAGCTTGCGACGATTGCAACGAACAACGGACTCTTCGTATGCTTAAGGTGTCCGTACCACGCGATCGTCATGAAGACGTTCGAGCAAATCAGCAACAGGACGGTCGTGGCAACGGGAAAGCGCGTCACGAATTGACTCATAGGCTCCCGTATTTCCCTTTAAGCGCTTGTTATATCCAAGCGAGCAAGAGAAGAAGAAGGTCGCCTAGCGATCGGGCATGCGATCGCGCGGGTGGGCTTCGTCGTAGGCACGGCGTTTGTGCCCCATTGCGAGCTGCAAGTAGATGCCCGTCGTCGCCAGGCTTTCGTGGCCGAGCAGCTCGCGGACGGTTTCGAGGTCGACGCCGTTTTCGACGAGATGGGTGGCGAAGGAATGGCGTAGCGTGTGCGGGCTGGCATGTTTTTGAATGCCGCTGACGCGATAGATGTTGGTAAAAATCCGCCAGACATGTTGCGGTGTAAGCGCTTTCCCGCCACGCCCTAAAAAGAGTGCCGGATCGGAGCTGCGAGGCCGCACCCGCAGATACGCCTCAATCGCCTCGGCAGCGGAATGATTGATCAGCACCGTTCGTTCTTTGTTCCCCTTGCCCGTCACGCGAATGGTCCGTTCGGCGAGGTCGACGTTGGAGAGCCGCGCGCCCGCGAGCTCTGCGCGACGCATGCCGCTGGCGTAAAAGAGCTCCAGAATCGCCGCATCCCTCAGTCGCGCGACATCGGTCCGACCGGCGAGCGAGGTCCGCAGGAGCCGCATGACCTCATCGACCTTCAGCGGCGCCGGCTTGCGCTTCGCCACCGACGGACCTGGAATCGCGGCCGCTGGATCGTCCGGCAGCTCGCTGGTAATCTTCAAGAACCGATAAAGCGCCTTAATCGAAGAAAGCTTTCGGCAGACGGTCCGGCTATCGTACTTCCGAGCATCGAACATATAGGCGATGTAGCGCCGAACCTGCGTGGATTTTACGCCGCGTAACGACGCGTCGGGGAACTCGTCAGGCCGCTCCTCGTGACCGCGCCTCACGAAGGCCGCAAACTCCTTGAGATCCCGATCGTAGGCGGCCACCGTCAAAGGGCTACGTTTACGTTCGGTCAGCAGGTAGGCAGCCAGGTCTCGTACGCAGCCTTCCGCATCTGAATGCGACATAATAAATCTTTTATCGCATTCGAGAGAAAGAAAGTCAAGGCCCCGGTTCGTCCCCAGCGACCGGCGTCCCCGGCGCTGCCGCCGCCGAGTCCGCCGCTTCCGGAGCCGTATATGCCGAAACCTCCGCCGCCGCCCCCGGCAGCGACGATCACGCGGTGGGCCAACCCGTCGCCCCCTCGCGTAGATCCGAGGCGCCCCCGCCTCCGCCACCATTGCCGCCGCTCCCGCTGCTGCTGCCGCCACGCGCGCCGCCATTGAAACCGCCAGCGCTTCGCCCCCCGCCGGCGACGAAGACTGCCAGTTTCTCTCCTGCCTTGACCGGGATCATGGCCTTGACGCGACCCCCGTTGCCTCCAGCCGAGCCACGGCCCCCTCCACCCGTAGATCCGCCGCCGCCGTAAAGGTCTTAGTATGCGGGCTTGCGTTCCCCGACGAGCTTACCGGCAGAACGGCACCGTTACCGGTCTTGGTTCCACAGCCCGCAAGGAGTCCCAAACCCTACGCAGATGCTTAGTGCGCAGCAGCCAAAATCTGAAGCTTTCATCTGGTCAGTCGCCTCCTAACACCAATCAGCGATCTGGAAAGCTACTTCCACCACGGTCGGCTAGGTCACGGAATCAAGACGCGGGGCAGGTGACGATCCAGGCGGTTAGCTCGAGCTTCTTGAGCATCGGGGTCAGCTTGTAGTTCGCATCGCTCGGGCATACCTCGTTCAGGAAACGCGTGCGAGTCATTTGGTTCGTATACTCGATGTCCACGACGAGACGGTTGTTGTTCGTGTACGCGGAGAGCTGTTTGCACCAGCCCTGCACGTAGCACTGCTCGTCGACCCCAAAATCGAAGTAGTTGACTAAGTCCTTGATTTGATTGTTGTCGTTCTTCTGATCGACGGTCAGACCCAGATCGTGCGCCTCGGTGGCAACCCATTTGTTGTAGGTCAGCTGCTCCGACGCGGTCAGTGGAAAGCCCGTCTTACTCTGGTATCCCGCGATGTTGTCGGGATCGATGCCGTCGAAGCCCTTCTTCTTGCAGAGTTGGTAACGGGCCGTCATGATCGGTTCCAGGATCGCCGTCTGGCGAATATCTAGCCAGCGTTCGCCCGGCCAGTGCCCGTCCTTGTTTCCGAGTACGCTCTTGGGAAACTTGCCGGCATCCGGGCGCCACTTCTCCCACGTGCCGACGGAGATATAGCAAACGGCCTTGCGCCCCATGTCGTGGACCTTACGGACGACCGAGGCCTTCGTATCGAACATATCGAGGTCGTAGATCGCGGCGTCGACGCTAAGATCGAGCTTCCCGTCGTACTGGATTTGAATGCTCTCGCCCGCGGTTGGAATCCAACGCGACGAGGTAAGCGGTGCACCTCGGGTGGTCGACGGCACGCCGGGTGAGAACGGCGCGGACCCACCGCATCCGGCCAGGACGAGCGACAACGCGAGGGCGCAATAGCTGAGGCGTATCATTTGCGGCCAGTATACCACCGCCGGCGCATCGAAAGAGCGCCCAACGTGCGTCGGCGGCTGCTTCTCCTTCTTCTCATCGCTGTTGGACTGGGCGCGTGCAACAGCACGCCCCCCTACGTCACGACCGTCGGAGTTCTCAAAGCCAGGACGGCGCTCACGGTACGGGTCGCCGACGCGCCGTTCAATGCGTTCGCGCCCGAGGTTTCCCAACACCGCGATCTCTTTACCGTGGCGGCGACGGCGCTTCCAAAGGGTGCCGTTCCGCCGCCGCCACTGCTCCGCGCAGCGGGCGGCGGCCTCGTGGTAACGGCTCCTAATCCGTTGGCGGCGCTGCTGGTTCGCGTTCCCAGCCGCGTGAACTTGGTCGTCGAATCACGGCGCGGTGACGTTAACGTCACGGATATTACCGGTAACGTGCGCCTCGTTGCGCGAAACGGTAACGTGATGTTGCTGCTACCTGGTTACGCGCAAGCCGCGGTGGGCCGCGGAAACCTCACCGTCACGATCGGGGCGAGCGATTGGCCCGGTACGCTGCATTTTTCAACGCAGCATGGCGACGTCCAGTTGCGGGTTCGCGCGAACGTTGGGTTCACCGTTCACCTGCATACCGACGATGGCGCGCTCTTTACCGATTTTGGGCTGCGCGGCGTCTCGAACGGCCACTCCGAAACCATTGACGGCAACGTTAACGGCGGGGGCGCGCGCCGGATCGACGTCGAGACGGCGTCCGGCGGAATCCAGCTCTTACGTTTGCAGCCGCAACCGTGAGCGCGCGAGCAGTGCTTCTCGCGCTTTGACCAGGCGCACCATGGCGTCGTTGTACGGAGTCGGGATCGCGGTCCGGCGTCCGAATGCCACGACGGCTCCGTTGATGTGATCGATCTCGCTGGGATGGCCCGATTCGAGATCGTAGGCCATTGAGCTCTTCGAATCCGCGCCAAGCGCCACGACCTCGGTCACGTACTGCCATGGATTGACGAACGGCAGATTGATCTTGAGCGCCGCGGCGACGCCGGCCGTCTCCTCGGCGAGCGCTTCGGCGAGGCGCGCAGCGTTAGGGTCGTTGGGAATATCGCCGGCGTCACAATCGAGAATCGCCGATAGCGCGTTGATCGACGCGTTCACGACGAGTTTTCCCCAGAGGTGCGGGCGAATGTCGTAGACGACGGCCGCACGCAGACCACTTCCGGTGAGCAGCTCGGTAACGGTGCGCGCAATAGTGGACGACGCGGTCGTCGATCCGATGATCGTGTTGCCTTCTTGAGAACTGCGTACGTGTCCGGGCTCGATCGTCTGTGAAGACTCCGTCGTGATGCCCAAGATCACGGGAACCGCGCCCCCCAAAGCCGTCTTGATCGCATCTTCGTTGCCGACGCCGTTCTGAAGCGAGATCACCGGCGCCGCGGGATCGAGCTCCCCGGCGAACGCACGCAGCGCCCGCAGCGTGTCCACCGCCTTGACGAAGAGAAAGAGCATGTGCGAGCCGTACAAATCGCGAGGCCGCTCCGCGATGGCCACGAAACGCGCCGGCTCGTCGTTGACTCTCAGGCCCTTGCGCTCGACCGCTCGAACAACCTCCGCGTTGTCGTCGAGAATCGTCACGCTGCAACGGGCGGCGAGATGGAATCCGAAGAGCGTACCCATCGCGCCCGCGCCGATGATGCCGACGTTCATTAGACGATATTCATTAGAACTGATACTGCAGTCCGAAGGTGTTCCGGCGAGAGGCATGCGTGATGTCTCGCTGCCCGAAGAATAGCTGTGCGCCGGGGGCGATCTTGAAGTTTCCGTACACGTCGATCATGGGATACGTAAGATCGTAGATACGTGTTTCAAGGCCGAAGCCGTGCATCGGCTGGTACTGCCCGAGCAGCCCCATTTGCGAATAGAGAACGCCTCCGGCAACGTGAAAGTCGCCCTTATTTGCCTCGAGCAGCGCGTTCCACGTCGTATTATTCCCGATCGCATTGGCGCCCACGACAACGCTCGTGCTACCGTGCGGTAACAGCACGAGATTGAGGTCTCCGAGCGGACCTTGGCTGCTCGTCAGCACGGGATTCAATCCGGGATTGTGCTGCGGCGAGAGCCCGCTAAGTCGCACTTGAATGGCAATGAGATTGCTGGCCAGCTTGTTGAGCTGACCTTGAAGCCGCGCGCGCGCCTCGGGCGAGATTCCGGTTCCTTGTTGGGGCGTACCGCCGGTCGGCAGAACGACCGGATATGGCGAGACGCTCGGCAGGACGACCGGCGCCGGCGTCGCCCCGGCGTCAACGCCATAGACGCTGCTCGTCCCTCCAAGCTGACCTAGGAGCGAGTTGGCTCTCTGCATGACTGCATCGAGATTCGCGACCGTGCTGCGGACCTGCGCTTGGGTTTGCGGATTACCCGTCACGGTACGCAAGTCTTTGGTGAGCGCAGCGATCGTTGCCGTCGTATCCGCAATGCTCTGCGTGGTTGCGAGGATATTTGCTTTCAAGCGAGGGTCGGTCGCAAGATTCTCGAGCGCCCCCATCGAGCGGTTGAGCGAGACGGCCGTCGACGAGAACTGGTCGAGCAGGAACCCGACCTTCTTGGAATCGGTCGTAGCGGCGCTATTGAGAGTGGCGGAGAGCTGTTCCACGTTGGTGCTGGCGGTAATGAGACTGCTCTGCAAGTTTGCACCGAACGCCAGCAGCTCGCTCGAAAGCTGGCGCATCGAGCTCTTCGTCGTGACCGTCAGCTCGTTCGCATTGTCGAGTGTCGATTGAAGTGTGTCCAACAGTCGCGGCGTGCGCTTCTCCAGCAGCGCCATCAGCGAGTCGAGGCGCTTGATCTCGCCCTGCCCTTCTTCCAGCAGGTCGCCGATGCTTGCGGCATTCGCGCCGCGTGGCTGCTCGTCGACGGGCAGTACTTCGCGCGGGAGCAGTGCGATCGGCGGTTTCTCCCTCGGCGGCACGATCACCACAGCGGGCGTGCCGGTCAATGGAGCTTGGATGAGGAAGCGCGAGGCAACCGGTATGTTGATCTCACGGTTTATTGCCAAGATCACATCGACCGTGTTATCCGGCAGGAGCTGGACCGACTCGACCGCCCCCGCGTCAACGCCGCTAAAGTAGACTTGCGCCCCCGGCGTCAAGCCGGACGCAGACTCAAAGCGAACGCCCACGCGATATCCGGAATGCCGAGTACCGAAATCGGTCACCAGATAAAAGATTCCGAAGAGCAGGAGCAGCGCGAAAATCGTGAACGCACCGACCTGGGCCTGCTTCGTCATACTTCTCCTTATTTAGTCTCGCGGCGTAAAGAGCCTAGGGAGTCCTACAGGCTCCCCTATATTTGAATCGGCCCCGCCTCGGAGCCTTGGAGGAACTGCTGAACGATCGGGTTGGGAGAGTTACGGATGCGATCCGCGGTGTCGTACGCGATGATCGCTCCCTCGAAGAGCATTGCGATATAATCCGCCATCGTGAAGATCGAAGCCAGGTCGTGTGAGATCACGACCGCCGTTCCGTTGAGCTTCGAGCGCAGTTTCAGAATCGTCTCGGTGATCAACTTGCTGACGATCGGATCGAGGCCGGTCGTCGGCTCGTCGTAGAGAACCAGTGCCGGCCGCGTAACGATGGCACGCGCGAACCCCGCGCGTTTGAGCATGCCGCCGGAAAGCTCCCCAGGCAGATCGTCGTACGCGTGGGCGAGTCCCACGCTATCGAGCGCGTCGAAGACCGTCTGCCGAATCTCCGCGCGCGAGAGTTTCGTGTGCTCGCGCAGCGGGAGCGCCACGTTATCGCCTACGCTGAGGCTGTCGAGCAGCGCGGCGAACTGAAACGAGAGGCCAATTTTTTGCCGCATCACGTTGACCTGCTCTTCGGACAGGTGGCACAGATCGCTGCCAAGCACGTAGATGTGGCCTTCGCTGGGAAGCAGCAATCCGTCGAGCAGCCGCAGGACCGTCGACTTACCGGCTCCCGAGAGCCCGATGATGCAGGTGATGGCACCCTCGACGATGTCGAGGCTGCAGTTCTTCAATACGATGCGGTCGCCGAACGCCAGCGTCACACCATCGACTCGCGCGATGAGACTGCGGCCGTTTGAGTTCATCGGCCGCCGAAGAGCAGCAACGAGAGCACGAAATTCGAGATGAATATCAGGATGATCGCGAGCACGACGGAAAACGTCGTGGACTGTCCGACGCCCGCGGCGCCGCCGCGGGTGGAGAGGCCCTGATATGCGCCGACCATCGCGATGATCGTGGCAAAGACGAATGTCTTGAGCAAGCCTTTGACGACGTCGCTAAAATCGATCGCCTGACGGACGGACTGCATGAACTCGTGGTATGGGATGTGCGCGTACTCGCGAGCGATCCACATGCCGCCGAGAATCGAGACGACGTCGGCGAAGATCGTGAGCAACGGCAGCATCAGCAGTAGCGCCAACAGGCGCGGCACGACCAGGAACCGCGCCGGTTCCACGCCCATCGAGCGCAATGCTTCAACCTGCTCAGTGACGACCATCGAGCCGATTTCGGCGGCGATCGCGGCGCCCACGCGCCCAGCGACGACCACGGCCGTCAGCATCGGCCCGAGCTCGCGCACCGCGGCGTATGCCACGGCTCCGCCGACGAAACTGGAAAAGCCGTAGGCGACCGCCTGTTGCGCCGACTCGAGTGAAATGACCATGCCGGTGAAGAGTGACGTCAGCAGGACGATGACCAGCGACTGCACCCCGAGCAAGGCGCATTGAGAGATCGTCTCCGTGAGACGTACGCGAAACCGCACCAAAAAGCCGACCGACTCCGAGGTGAGCAGCGTCACGCCGCCGGCATATTCGAAAAAGCCATTCGTCACGCGCCCGACCCGAGCGAGAATTCTCACGGCGAACCCTCCGCGCCGGCTAGCGCGCTCAACACGGCCTGTGTCGCTTCGATGCGTTTGACGGCGACGCCGCGTTCGGCGGTGAGATTGAAAACGACTTGATTGGTATGTTCGAGGCGGCGATCCACGTCGCGCAGATGTTCGCGTGCTTCCCGATCGAAGCTCTCAAAGTACCGGCGCACGGCGCTGCGATAGGCGTGCTGCGCGCCGGCGTCGACCTCGCCCTTTTCTAGAGCCGCCTCGATCGCGCGCTGCTCGCGTTTCATCGCGCCGTCGGTGATATGGAACGCTCCCACGCGCGCCACCAGATCCCGCAGTTCGGGATCAGCCGGCATGAACGGACGAAGGGCCCAGCGCGGCGCGCTGTACTTCAAAGAGCCGGCGAATTCCGCCCTCGGCCAGCGCCAGCAGCGCTTCGAGCTCGCGCCGGTCGAAGGGTGCAGCTTCGGCCGTGCCCTGCAGCTCGACGAAGCGTCCAGCGTCGGTCATAAAGACATTCATATCCACCAACGCCGCACTATCCTCGTCGTAGGCGAGATCGAGCAGCGTGCGGCCGCCCACGATGCCTACGCTGGTCGCCGCCACCATCGCTTGTAAGGGCCAGCGCCCACGAACCTCCGGGTCGAAACGGGTGCGCAGCGCCAGCTCGAGCGCCACGTACGCTCCGGTGACGGCCGCGGTCCGTGTGCCGCCGTCGGCTTGAATCACGTCGCAATCCAGCCAGATCGTCCGCTCGCCCAGCTTCGCCGTGTCGGTTACGGCGCGCAGGGCCCGTCCAATAATTCGCTGGATTTCGTGCGTACGGCCACCCAGCCGTCCTTTGGAAACTTCGCGCTGCGTGCGTTCCTGGGTCGCTCGCGGTAGCATGGCGTATTCGGCGGTGACCCAGCCGACGCCGCGCCCCTTCATCCAGGTTGGGACGCGATCTTCAACGGAGGCGGCACAAAGAACGCGAGTGTTCCCCACGCTGATCAGCGCACTGCCTTCGGCGTATTTGAGGAAGCCGGGTTCGATAGAGACCGGCCGCAGCTCGTCGGGCCTTCTTCCATCGGAGCGAGCCATCACTCGACCGTGACGGTCTTTGCCAGGTTGCGGGGCTGATCGACGTCTTTGCCTTCGATGTCGGCGATGTGGTAGGCCAAAAGCTGCAGCGGAATGACGTTAACGATCGGCGAGAGGAGCTCGTGGACCCGCGGAACCCAAAAGACGTGATCCGCGACGCTCTTCGCCTCCTCGTCGCCGATATTTGCTACGACGATCACGGGCGCTTCGCGCGCTTTCGATTCCATAAGATTTGAAAGCATCTTCTCCCGCACGCGGTCCTCGGTCATGATACCGACGACCGGAACGCTCGGATCGAGCAGTGCGATCGGGCCGTGTTTCATCTCGCCCGCCGGATAACCCTCAGCGTGAATATAGGAAATCTCCTTCAGTTTGAGGGCACCTTCGAGCGCGGTCGGAAAGTTGACGTAGCGGCCGATGAAAAGAACGCTTTGCGATTTGCGCAACTCGCGGGCCACGCGACGAATCTCATCCGAGAGGTTCAGGACGATGTCGACGGCTGCCGGAAGAAGCTTCGTGCCGTCGGCGATCGCGCGTAGGCTTGCCTCCCCGGTGGTTCCGCGCAAACGCGCGAGATAGAGCGCGAAGAGCGTCAACGCCGCCACTTGGGAAACGTAGGTTTTGGTTGCGGCTACGCCGATCTCCGGTCCGCCGCGTGTATAGAGCATGCCGTCCGCCAGCCGCGTTAAATGGGATCCGAGCACGTTGCAAATACCCAAGACGCCGCAGCCCGATTGTCTTGCGATCCGCACGGCCTCGACCGTGTCCGCGGTCTCGCCCGACTGCGACATCGCAATTACCAGGGTCGTCGGGTCGATGACCGGGTCGCCGTAGCGAAACTCGCTCGCCAGCTCCATTTCAACGGGCAGATGCACGAGCGAACGCAGCAGATACATGCCGACCAGTCCCGCATGAAAAGCGGTGCCGCAGCCGGTAATGGCGATCTTACTGAGGCCTTGGAGCCGCTCGGGGGTGATCGCGCCTAGCTCGGCACCGAGATGCACGTCGCCGGAGTCGTCGATCCGCCCGCTGAGCGTCTCTTTGATGACCTGCGGCTGCTCGAAGATCTCTTTGAGCATGAAGTGCTTGAAGCCGCTCTTCTCGGCCGAGCCTGCGTCCCACGTGACCGCGATGGGCTCTCGCTCGATGCGCGAGCCGGCATAGTCGGTCAAACGAAATCCGTCACGCCCCACGACGGCGATTTCGCCCTCCTGGAGAATGACCTCGCGCCGCGTGTACGGCAGAATCGCCGGGGTGTCGGAGGCGACGTACATCTCGCCTTCGCCGATGCCGATCACCAGCGGGCTCGCGCCGTTGCGCGCAAAGATCAAATGCTCGGGATCGTCGCTGGAGATCACGCCGAGGGCATAGGCCCCACGGACCTCGCGCAGCGTGCGCCGCACGGCTTCTTCCAGATTTCCATCGTAGTGGAGCTCGATAAGGTGCGCCAGTACCTCGGTGTCGGTTTCGCTCCTGAAGACGTGGCCGAGCTCGCCGAGGCGCGCGCGAAGCGACGCGTAGTTTTCGATGATGCCGTTGTGGACGACGGCGATCGTCTCCGTGCAATCCAGGTGTGGATGGGCGTTGGCATCCGAGGGGCGCCCGTGCGTCGCCCAGCGAGTGTGCCCGATGCCGACGGCGCCTGAGAGTGCCTCGCCGTTGTTTAGGCGCTCGGCGAGGCGCGAAAGCTTTCCCTCGGCCTTAGTGCCCGCCAGCCTTCCCGACGCGTCGATGACGGCGATGCCGGCGCTATCGTAGCCTCGATACTCGAGACGCCGCAGCGCGTCGAGTATGATGGGAACGCTGTCGCGCTGGCCGATGTATCCGACGATCCCGCACATGCCGGCCTACTTGATGCCCTCACGGGTGCGCCGGTACTCGATCTTTCCCTCGGCGATTTCATCGAGAGCGATCGAGACGGGCTTGTTCGGGTTGATGGTTTCGCGGTCGACGAGAGGCTCGCTCGCGAAGTATTCGCGGCGATCCGTCGCAGGCAACTGCTGAACCCGAATCCAATTGTTTAACTGCCGAGCGCGCTTCGTGACGATATTGACGAGGCTAAACTTCGAATCTGCGTGCTCTAAGAGTGCGTCGAGATCTCCGAATACGGACTTAGTCATGATTCCTTTCGTTACGATGACTCGACGCGCCGGATCGAGTCATCGGGGTAGCGGTGAATGCGAAAGCGCTCCGCCTGCAAGATTGCGTCAAGATCGCGGACCGCCTGTTCGGGGCAATCCTGCTCGTTGACGACGATGTAATCGAACTGGCGGATGAACTTCATCTCGCGAGTCGCAATTTCGAGCCGCCGGGCGATCTCCTCGTTCGTCTCGGTTCGGCGTGCGAGCAGCCGCTCGCGGAGATTGGAGAAACGATCCGGAACGACGAAGATTAACACCGCGTCCGGAAATGCGGCCCGAATGGCCAGCGCGCCGTTGACTTCGGGTTTCATGATGACGTCATAGCCCTCGGTCAGACTCCGCTCGATGTAATCGCGCGGGGTCCCATAAAGGTTGCCATTATACTCACGCGACTCTAAAAGATTCCCACCGTCGCGCAGCCGGTCGAACTCCTGGCGCGAGACGAAAAAGTAATGTTCCCCGAGCTGCTCCTCCGGCCGAGGCTCGCGCGTCGTCGCCGACACCGAGTACCGCAGGCTCGGCCGGCGCCCTCGCAGCGCCGCGACGAGCGTGTCCTTGCCGGCCCCGGACGGTCCCGAGACCACAAACAGAAGCCCCGGCCCCGTGATCAACGCTCGACCCCCTTCACGCCGGGCGAGCCCTTGACCTCGAATTTGCCTAGCAGAGCACGTTTTGCATCGCGGCTTGGACGTTGGGATCGGCCTGCGCGACCACCGGGAGAACGTAGACGGTTCGCACGGCCAGAGCGTCGTGCACGGCGAACCCTTCCCACAATGTCTTGCCCCCAGGTAATGAAACCGTCGCGACTCCGGCAGCACCCGGACACGGCGCAAAGGGCTCGCTGCCGCGCAGCTTGGCGCCGCGGTTATGCAGCAGCACATCGATCGCAACCGCCGACGCCAGGTCTTGCAACGTCCCCGAGAAACGCTTTCGACTATACGAGTACTCTTGGCGCGCAATACCTCGTCCTTGCGACCACGCGTCGCTCGAACCCGAAATCGCGGTCCAGCCCTTGGGTGCCGGTGAGGCGCCGCTGCAGGCGGTTAGAACGAGTGCGATGAGAGCGATTCGCGTGTTCACGCTGGTGAACGTTTGATGCTTACGGATTGGGTCCTTATCGCGCGCCTGGCGCGCGAGCTCGAGGAGCGGCTGCGCGGCCGGCGAGTCGAAGACGCCGGCCTGCTGCCCGATGGGCGAGCGGCGCTGGTCCTGCGTCGCGGCAGCGAGCGCTGCGTCTTGGCGATCGATCTCTTCTCCTCGCCCCCGCTCGTAACGCTCGAAGACGGCGAGTTGGGCATCCTCGAAGAGCCAGGGTTTGCGCGAACGCTCGCGCGCTCGTTGAAGGGAATGACGCTCACCGGTGTTGCGTCGCGGCGTTCCGATCGGCTTTTGCGCTTCCAATTTTCGGCACGCTCGCGTTTTGGCGTCGGCGAAGAGCTCGAGCTTTACGTGGAGCTCGTTCCGCGTTTCGGAAATATCGTCTTAGTCAAGGGTGAGAGCGTCGTCGCCGCTCGCAAGGAGTTTTCGCCGGCGGAGAATCCGCGTCGCCCGATTGCGCAGGGCTTGCCGTACGCGTTGCCCCCGTTGCCCGCAAAGCCGCGCACGATCGAGGCGCCCCCCGAAGGTTCCGTGCTGGACCTCTTTGCCGGCGCGCGGGCCGAACAGACGCTCCACGCGGAAAAGGCGCGGGACCTCCGGCGGCGCGATGCGTTGTTACGTCGCTTGAGCGATCGCGAGCACAAGCTGCGCGACGAGCTGCAAGCACTTTCCAACAAGCGGGTTGCGGCGCAACGACGCGAGGATCTGCGCGCGCAAGGTGAGAGCATTTTCGCAACCCTGTACACGCTAGCGGATGACGAGCGCGAAGCCGCGAAAGACCTCGCCGCCTCGCTCTTTACCGAATACAAGAAGCTCGGCAGCAGCCTCCCGCATATCGACGATCGCGAACGCACCGTCTTTGGCGCACTGCAAATCGTCGACACGCTGCGATGGGAGGCCCAACGAGCCGGGAGCGACGATATCCAGGACGTCGAAACGGCGGTTGACGAGCTGCAACGCCGGCGCGCTGCGTCTCGTCCGGTGACGCGCAAGCGAAGACGGCGTTTGCTCGAAGTGCGTACGCCGCACGGCTCGCGCATCGTTGTCGGGCGGTCGCCGGTGGAGAACGCGGAGCTGACGTTTAAGGTCGCGCGGCCCGACGATTTATGGTTTCACGCGCAAGGGGTTCCGGGCGCGCACGTAATCCTGTCGCGCGACGATCGAGGGCGAGTCCCCGACGAAGACTTGCAGGCTGCAGCATCCCTTGCCGCTTTTTATTCGAAGGCGCAGGCCGCTGCATCGACGGCCGTCGACTATACGCTGCGCAAGCACGTACGTAAGCAGCGTGCGGCTCCGCCAGGACTCGTCTGGTATACCCACGCAAAGACGATTGTTACGCAACCGCAGTCCGTTGAGCGCCTCGATCGCGCGTAGAAGGACACCGCCGCACGACGCGCAACCAGGGCTCCATCGCACCACGAATCCGAGGAGGGTATGTTGAAAAATCCATTGGACTCGCTCTGGGGCACCATCATCAGCGGTTTCGTCTTGACCGCGATTCTCTGGGTAATCGCCAGAGCGATCGTTTCTCACGCAATTGGGGCCGGCGCATGAGTAGCTCGAACGATTGGATATTTCGCTGGATTCACATCATGGCCGGCATCATGTGGATCGGTCTGCTCTACTTCTTCAACTTCGTCAACGCCGCGGCGCTGAAAGAAGCGACTGCGGCCGGCGAAGCCGGACCGATCACAAAATACATCATGCCGCGCGCGCTTCTCTACTTCCGCTGGGGAGCCGTCGTCACGTGGATCTTCGGCGCGGCGCTGCTGGCGAACTTTCCCGGGCCGGCCGGGATGAACGGGTTCCTGGCCGCGTTCACCTTCCAGGGGGTGATGGCCCCGATCGGATTTGGAGCGTGGCTCGGAACGATCATGCTGCTCAACGTGTGGGGCGTGATCTGGCCAAATCAGAAGAAACTCTTGGGTATCGTTGCGGCCACCGATGAGGAAAAAGCCAAAGCTCGACGCCTCGCGTTCCTCGCCTCGCGCGCGAACACGATGCTATCGATTCCGATGCTCTTTTTTATGGCAACGGGACCATCATCGATGTCCCAAGGAATCTACCACTAGTCGGGAAGTTCCATTGAAGCACTACCACCTAAGGACTATTTTGCCGATGTGGGCGCTTGCTTCCAATCGAGCGTGCGCGTCGGCAACCCGTTCGAAGGCGTAGACCGAGTCGATCACCGGAACGATTCGATCGCGTTCGGGCAGGAGCGGCCAAATGCGTTCCTCGAGTTCGCGCGCGATCGCCGCCTTCTCTTGCGAGGTGCGAGGGCGCAAGCTCGATGCGAAAATCGCCGCCCGTCGCGAAAAAAGCCGGCCGAAATCGAGCTCGATGAGCCGCCCGCGCGGCATGGCCACGCACGTAACTCTCCCGTCCAATGCCAGGCACTCGAGATCGCGTGCGATATAATCGCCGCCAACGATGTCGAGCACGACGTTGACCCCGCGACCTATCGTGAGGCGCTCGATCTCGGCGACGAAATCGCTAGTGCGATAGTTGATCGCGGCTGCGGCGCCTAACCGCTCGCACGCCTCGCATTTCTCCGTGCTGCCGGCGGTCGCAAACGCCCTCGCGCCTAGCGCCGTCGCGAACATGATCGCGGTCGTACCGATTCCGCTAGCCCCGCCGTGCACCAGAACCGATTCGCCGCTCCGCAACCTTGCGCGCGTGAAGAGATTGTCGTAGACGGTGAACGCGTTCTCTGGAAGCGACGCGACCTCGATCGTACTCCATCCCTCCGGGACCGGTAGCACCTGACCTTGCGGCACGGCGACATATTTTGCGTAGCCGCCACCGTTGGTCAGCGCACAGACGCGGTCGCCCGCTCGCCAGCGCGTCACTCGCTCACCAACTGCCGCGATCGTTCCAGCAACTTCAAGCCCAAGGATCGGTGACGCGCCGGGCGGCGGCGGATAGTTTCCTTGCCGCTGCATAACGTCGGCGTGGGTAACGCCGGCCGCTTCGACGGCAATCAGAGCCTCGTCGGGGCCGGGCTGTGGCGACGGCATCTGCGCAATCTTGAGTACCTCCGGCCCGCCGGGAGCATCGAAGTTGACGTATCGCATCATTTTAATAGGCTGCCTCTCTGGGCGCTAGCTCCCATGTCTGTGCGTTAGGAACATGGCATCCCCGAACGAGTAGAATCGGTATCCGCGCGCGATCGCCTCGCGATAGGCCTCGAGGACGCGCTCGCGACCGGCAAATGCGCTCACCAGCGCGAGCAGCGTCGAGCGCGGAAGGTGGAAGTTCGTAACCATCGCCCCAACGATCCCGAAGCGAAACCCCGGACGAATAAAGATGTCCGTGACCTGTTCCCCCGCTTGAATGCAACCATGACTCTGGAAGTTGCCCTCGAGCGCGCGGACGACCGTCGTTCCTACAGCAACGATTCGGCGCCCGCGGGTGCGGGCTCGTTCGATGGCACCGGCGGCACTTGCATCGATTTCGTACGCTTCGGCGTGCATGACGTGCTCGTCGAGGCGCTGCGCGGTTACCGGCCTAAACGTGCCAAGCCCCACGTCGAGCGTAAGACGCACGATCTCGACACCGCCGTTCTCGATCTCGACCAGCATTTCGCGCGTAAAATGCAGCGAGGCCGTGGGCGCGGCAACGCTGCCGGGAACGCGCGCAAAGACGCTCTGGTACCGTTGCGCAGCGGCGGCCGTCTCGTTGCGAATATAAGGAGGCAAGGGCATCCTGCCGGCGCGCTCCAGAAACGCTTCGAAAGACGCCGGCAGCGAGAGCTGCACCTCGCGGGTGCCGTCGGGCAGCACCTTCGTTACCGTCGCTTCGCCGAACTCACCGAACCGGATGTGATCCCCCTCGCGCAGGCGCCGCGCGGGGCGCGCCAGTGCGAGCCAGGTCAACGCTTGGCTATCGTAGCGCTGGGAGCCCGCGGGATGCAGCAGGAGCAGCTCAACACTCGCACTCCCACGCGTGCGCTCGCCAAAAAGGCGCGCAGCGATAACGCGAGTTTCGTTGACGACCAGCAGGTCATCGCTGTGAAGAAGACTTGGGAGGTCTCGAAAAAGAAGATGGTGCGTGTCGCTCTCATCGAGCACAAAAAGCCGGCTTTCGTCGCGCCGGGGCGCCGGGTGTTGTGCGATCAGCTGTTTGGGCAGCTCGTAATCGTACGCCGCCGCGTACCGCTCATCGCTCGAGATCTTCGACGACCGTCCCGGGGAAGTAGTAGGCTAGGATCGCCAGTGCGCCGGCTCCCGCAAGTGCCATGCCATGCGCACCCCACTGACACAGGCCGACGCCGTGCCCCAATCCACCGCCTTCGATATCGATATCCGGCGAGTCCGGCCAGTGCTGCACCGCAGTGATGAGCAAGCTGCGCAGCGTGCGAGGACCGACAGCTCGCCGAAACGCACTCCCTTGTACCGTAACGCTGTCGTTGCGTCCGACGAGTTCGAAGACGCGGGCGCGCCCGCTCGCATCGCGATCGGGAATGCGGAGATCGACGAGATCGCCAATTGCTGCGAGTGACGCAGGGAGGCTTGCCGCAATGCTCTCCAGTGTAAGGGAAGAGCTCCACCGAAAATAGGGAGAGTCGCTGCATGACGTGCAGACGACGCCTGCGAGGTACGGAATAGGACGACTGCTCCACGCATCCGAGGATGCCTCCGTGTGTCCGCCGCAGCACGAGGAGTACGCAATCTGCGCAAATGCCGCGTTATAGCGAAGCACGCGCCCCGCCGTGGCGCTCACCGCTGCCGTGGCGTTCGGCGACTCGCCCTCGATGCCGCGGTAGACCTGGTCCAGCTCCGACGGAACCAGATCGTAGGGACGGCGTGGATCGCTGCGCTGCAAGACGTACGTGCGCGCGCAGATCGACTGGCTCTCGAGCGCCGCGGGCGGCCAGTGCGGCGACATCTCCGCGGGAACGACGCTGCAGACGTACGCCTCGAGATCCACGAGATTTACGATCTGGCCGTCGGCTAGGCGCGTGAAGCTTCCGCGATAGACTCGTCCCTGGAATGCAAACGTTCCGTTGCCCGCCGCCGAGGCGTCGCCGGGCCCGAGCAAGACGCGCAACGCCGGCCGGCTCGAACTCGTAGCGGGATCTGCATCGCTTTGTGCCACTGCCCGTCGTGCCGGCAGCAGCGGCACGGCGGCGAGCATCAGAAAGACGCTGCGCCGCACTACTGGCCCGTAACGCCCACTAGAGCAGGCGCTCTTGTGCGAGTGGGGCGCCGGCGAGACCGAGATGATGGTAGGCCTGAGCCGTCGCGCGTCGTCCGCTTGCCGTTCGAGTGATGAAACCAGCTTTGAGCAGATACGGCTCGACAACGTCCTCGAGCGTTTCCGCGTCTTCCGTGAGCGAGGCGGCGATCGCGGCAATGCCGGCAGGGCCGCCGCGGTACTGCTTTACGAGCGTTTGAAGAAACGCGCGATCGAGCCGGTCCAGACCCACTTCGTCGACGCCCTCGCGCCTCAACGCGTCGTCGGCAACTTCTGCCGTGATGCGGCCATTTGCACGCACTTCGGCAAAGTCGCGGACGCGGCGCAACAAGCGGTTCGCGACCCGCGGCGTTCCGCGGCTCCGAGCCGCAATCATTGTGGTCGCGTCGCCATCGATCGGTACGCCCAAGACCCCGGCGGAACGCACGATGATGCGCTCGAGCTCCGCGACGGCGTAGTAATCGAGATGGTGCACGATGCCGAAGCGTTCTCGCAATGGCGCGGTCAGCATGCCCGCGCGCGTCGTCGCCCCGACAAGCGTGAAACGCTTGAGCGGAAGCTTCAGCGTCTTGGCATATGCGCCCCGATCGACGATGAAGTCGATCTGAAAATCTTCCATCGCGGGATAGAGAAACTCTTCGACAACGCGCCCCAAACGATGTACCTCATCGACGAAAAACACGTCGCCGTGTTCCAGCGAGGTCAGGATGCCGACGAGATCCTTCGGTTTGTCGAGGGTCGGGCCGCTGGTCGGCCGGAAGTTCGCGTCGAGCTCCCGAGCGATAAGTCCGGCCAGCGTCGTTTTGCCCAGACCTGGAGGCCCGTAAAACAGCACGTGTTCGAGCGGTTCGTCGCGTTGCTTTGCTGCGTCGATCGCGATGCGGAGATTCTCGACGACGCGCTCTTGCCCAACGTACTCTTCGAACGACCGCGGCCGCAGGCTCGCACCAAATACTTCGTCTTCCAGCGTATCCGTTGGATCGACCACCCGCTCGAGCGCGGGTTCCGGTGCAACGTCTGCGGGGCCCAACAGCCGCTTGCGCGCCTTCGGTTCGCTCATAGCGGTTGCTTCGCCGACTTCGAGCGGTATATCTCCGCCAAGAGCTGCTCGGCTTGATCGAGGTGCGGCTCGCGTTCGATCGTGTGGCGGATCATCGCTTCGCCCTCGCTGCGCTTGTAGCCGAGCTGAATCAGAACGGCAAGCGCTTCATCCGCGAAGTCTGGAATTGAGGCCGCCGTGGGGAGCGGGGCATCCTGAATGAGCAAGAACTTCGCGACCTTCCCTTGCAGCTTTGCGACGATCTCGCGCGCTTTCTGCTGTCCGATGCCGGGAAGTTTCTTTAGCAACTCGTGGTCGCCCCGATCGATCGCCGCGGCGATCGTCGACATCGGCAAGGAAAATGCCCGCGCCGCAGAGCGCGGCCCGATCGACGCGACCGTCAGCAAGGCTTCGAAAAACTGGCGTTCGATGGCATTGGTGAATCCGTAATACGTGAACCGGCCGCTCTTGCCGTCGAGATTGACGACGGCGTAGATTTCGAGGATTACCCGCTCGCCGGCCTTGGTCGGGACCTTTTCGGCAATGCAGGGCGGCAGCACGATCTCGTATCCCAGTCCCCCGGCTTCCACAATGGCGGCGTCGCCGCTGCGCTCGATCAGCGCGCCTGAGATTCTAGCGAACACGAGCCTGCTCGACGCGACTCTCGATTACGTTCAAGAACGCGAGCGCTAGGGCCAAAGCGTCGGAGACGTCGTGCGGTTCGGGCGCATGTCGCAGGCGAAGCAAACGCGTCACCATCGCATTGATCTGCTCTTTTCGGGCACTGCCCGAACCCACGAGCGCGCGCTTCACTCGTGCGTGCCCGAGCGTGTGCACGGCAACGCCCGCTTGCGCGCCGGCCAAACAGAGCACTCCTCGCGCGTGCCCCATCAAGAGTGCGGCACGCGGATTCTTGTAGCTGCTGTACAGTTCTTCGATCACGATCGAGGCCGGCTCGACCTGCGATATAACTTCCGTGATCCCGGCGTGGAGCTCGTTTAAACGCTCCTCGAGAGTTCCGCGGACGCTGGGCATGACGACGCCCGCCTCGATCAGATGGACCGTGCCATTTCGCCGCTCGATCGCGCCGTAGCCGGTAATGCGCAACGCCGGATCGATGCCGAGGATTCGCAACGAGCTACTGGGCATGTGGGCCTATAGCGGCGGCGTTCCATTGACGGTGACGCTGACCGACGAGCCCGGCGCGAGCGTCGTCCCGGCCGGGGGATCGGTGCCCACGACCTTGCCGTCGGCACCGAGAGTCGTCGTATACTCCCATTTGGCAACGGAGTAGCCGTCTTCCGAGAGCGTCTTGATCGCTTCGGTCTTGAGCATTCCATCGGTGTCGGGTACTTGTCCCGATACCGACAGGGTGATCGTCACGGTGGTTCCTTGCGGACTCTGACCGGGCGGTGGATCCTGGGCGACGATCTTCCCGTTGTACGTGCTCTGCGCAACGTAGTGGACACTATACTGAAAGCCGGCCGCGATAAGCGCTTGGAGTGCGGCAGTGTACTCCAGCCCGGCCACACTGGGAATGCTCGCCAGCGGTCCCGTACCTGCCGGCGGCGCGGTGCTGACCGCCGCGCCGCTGTTGACGACGACGTGAACGGTCGCATTTCGATCGAGCTTCGTACCCGCCGCGATACTCTGCGACGCAATGGTATCCGGCGGCATTCCCGGCACGCTTTGCGTCGTGTCCAAAGTTACGCCGAGTTCGCTCGCTTTTGACTGCGCGCTTTCGACTTTCATTCCGACGAAGTTCGGAACGATGACCGGTGCCGGGCCGTCCGAAACGATCAACGTGATGCGGCTGCCTTCGGGAACCTTGGCTCCGGGCTTTGGCGCCTGATCGATCACGTTATCCCTGACCGTATTGTCGAAGCGGCGCACGAGCGTCACCGCAAAGCCATCCTGCTGAAGAGTTCTCGCGGCATCGTTTGCGCTATAACCGCGCACGTCGTCGAGCCCCAGCAGCGGCTTTCCGTTGCTGATGACCAGCTCTACGACCTGGTTCTTCTCGACCTTCGTTTCCGCCGGCGGCGATTGACGGATCACGTGATCGGGCGGAACCGTCTCGCTTGCACTCTTGGTGAAGCGCGTTCGCAGGCCCGCATTAACGACGGCCTGTTGCGCCGCCGCTTGCGTCATGCCCGTATAGTCCTCGACGACGACGCCGGTTCCGAGCGACGGCAGCGGCCGGGCGAATAGGAAGTAACCGAGTCCCGTCGCGCCGATCAACGCGAGCACCAGCGCGGCGGTAACCCACGCCCTTCGGGCCGAGCGCGGTGGCTCGTCTTGCGCTTCGGAAAGATAAGGCCGATCGGGCATCGGCGAACGTCGCGGCGGCAGCGGACCGCGCCCGGTCGCCGTCTGGCCGGGCGCGTCGTCGGCGATGCGATAGCCCGCGATGCTGGGGCGTTCGCGAGCTTCGCGCAGCGCCGTGGCGAGCTCGCTTGCCGATTGGAACCGGCGTTGCGGGTTCTTCTGCAGCAAACGATTGACGATTGCGGCCAAAGCCGGGCTGATACCGCTCGAGCGAACGTCGATTACCGGGACGGGATCGCCGATGTGTTTCAGCGCAACGGTTACCGCCGACTCTCCGGTATAGGGCAGCTTGCCGGTGAGCATTTGATAGAGCACGATGCCCATGCTATACAAGTCGGACGTCTCGTGAAGCTCGTGTTCCTGCGCCTGTTCCGGGGAGATGTAGTAGACGCTGCCCATCACGAGTCCGGGCTTGGTCAGGGCCATCGTTTGTTGAGATACCGCGCGCGCGATTCCGAAATCGGAAAGCTTCACCACGTCGTCTTTGGTCACGAGGATGTTGGCGGGCTTGATGTCGCGATGGAGAATGCCCTGCCGGTGCGCGTAGGCCAGACCGCTGGCGATCTGCGCCGCATAGTCGATGGCCACGGGTTCGGGAATGCATCCATCCGCGGCGATGATCTCGGCCAGCGACGGGCCGTCCACGAGCTCCATTACGATGAAGTAGGTCTCGCCCTCGTGACCGACATCGAAGGTATTGACGATGTTGGGGTGCGAGAGTTTCGCCGCCGACTCCGCTTCTTGGTAGAACCGGCGAACGAACTCGGCATCGGCTGCATATTGCTCGCGAAGGACCTTCACTGCAACGCGCCGGCGAAGCAGAATATCCGTACCGCAGTAGACGATCGCCATGCCGCCTTCGCCGAGCTTTCGGTCGAGCCGGTATCGGTTATTGAATATCCGCTCCTCGATCAATTGCCCGTGTTCTCCAGGGCCGTCTCGAGCACGTCGCGCGCAATCGGTGCCGCATAGGTCGCACCGTACCCGACATTTTCGACCACGATTGCGACGGCGACCCGTGGATGCAGCGCGGGGGCGAAGGCGACGAACCATGCGTGCGAGCGCCCCAGCGGATTGGTCGCCGTCCCGGTCTTTCCCGCAACGATCACGTGCGCCAGTTGGGCCGGCGTGCCGGTTCCACGCTGGACCACCGCGATCATCATGCTCGTCACCTTCGCGGCCGTATCGCTCGATACCGGGTTTGTGAGGGTCGCGGTAGCGGAGACGCTCGCGGGAATACCGTCGCGCACGACTTGGCGGACGACGTACGGCCGCGGCTCCTCCCCCGCATTCGCAATCGTCGCGCCGATCAGCGCCATCTGCAGCGGTGACACCAGCAGGGCGCCCTGGCCGAAACCCATTTGCGCTAGCTCACCAGGGACGATCTCGGCCTTCGGGGGTACTCGAGCCGGCTCGGCCGGCAGTTGAAAATCCAGCGGAGCTCCGATGCCCCAGCGGTTCAGATAGGCGTAGAACGTGTCCACGCCCATTTTTAGCGCGATCTGGGCGAAGTCTACGTTGCTGGAGAGAGCGAATGCCCTCGTCAGGTCGGCGTATCCCGTCGCCTCGCTTTCGTTGTCGTGCAGCGTAAAATCGCCGATCTGCAAATATCCGGGATCCTCGAAATGCGAATCCATCGTGACGGTCCCGCTGTCGAGTGCTGCCGCGGCGGTGAATATCTTAAACGTAGAGCCTGGCGGATAGAGACCGTCGAGCGCACGATCGAGCAACGGAGCGCGCGCGTCATCGCGCAGCGTTGGAAACTCTGCGTCGAGGTCGTTCGGATCGTAGCTCGGCACGCTTGCGATCGCGAGGACGGCTCCGGTCTGCGGGTCCAGGACGACCCCCGCGGCCCGGCTGTAGCGCGATAACGATGAGTAGAGCTCCTCTTGAATCGCCGGAACGATCGTCGTGACGATGTCCGCACCTGCGGCGACGTTCGTAGAACCGCGAAGCGCGCCCGCAATTTGTTCGAGCTGCGCGATTGGATCGCCGCTGGCGTCCGGAGGCGTGAGCGCGCGGTCGAATGCCGCTTCGATTCCGCTCGTGCCGTAGCGTTGCGAAACGTAGCCGACGAGCGCAGCCGTCTGCGCGCCCAAGGGATACTCGCGCTTTCCGCCTTGCGTCTGCGCGAGGACGGTCCCATCGCTTGCGACGATGCGTCCCCTGTTCGCGTCGAGCAAGGCGTGACGCGGATTGCTTGGTCGCTGCGCGATTGAAGAGGCAATGACCAACTGCACGTAAGCTTGGCGAATCGCCAGAATAACGAAAAGAATAACGAAGAAGGCCGCCAGCTCGCGAATCCCGCGGTTGGTCATGCTTCGTGGAGCAGTGAGAAGCCCGACTCGGTTTTGACGGCCATGTACGTCCGCGAGCTTTCGCCCGAGATCGTCGCGTTGATTATTGCCAGTGCGTGGCTTTGCGCAATGCCGCCGATCGTCAGCACTTCTTGCACGTTAAGCTCTTCGAGTAGTGGGGCTGCGACGTACGCGCATGACGGACCGCTCTCGAAATGACGCTCCTCATAAAGGCCTTCGTGCCACGGACCCCGTTTGCCGAAGACTTGCGCGTGGTAGTCCCAAGCGCACAGTTGGCGATCCTTCCAGAGGAACTCGTCACGTACGCACAGCGAACGGCAAACCGCGCAGGCGACGAGAACGCCGTGTGGACGCGCGAGCCCCTCGGCGACTTCGTCGGGGAGATCCTCGATGTTGAGCACGGTGCTCTGGTCGAGGACTTCGGGGAAGGGAGTCTCCCATCCAATTCGCGTCAGCATTTCGATATCGCGTAACGAGGCGACGAAGGCGCGTTCGTCCTCGGCAGGACACGTGCGATCGATCCATTCGAGGATGCCGTCGGCCGGGATACCGACGTCCTGCCGCCCGTCGCCGACGCAAACGCCGCGAGGTGTCAACGCCAGCGGAACGAGGCGTGCCGTGACGATACCGCCCGCCTTACCGGATTCGGTCGCAGCGCGAAAGCTGCTCGCGCCCGCTAGCGTGTTAGCGTTGCCACCGAGGACAAAGACGCGCGGTTCCGATACTCTTGCAGGCTGCACGGCGGCCCCGCTTTGCTTGCGAGCGCCTCCGCCAGCGCCCGCGCGGTATCTAAACTCGTCAAACACGCAATGCTCGCTTCGACCGCGGCGCGGCGAATCTTGTAGGCATCGGATATTTCTCTTAATCCTTTCGCGTCGTTGATAACCAAGTCGACTGCGCGCGCACCGATCAGATCCAGTACGTGCGGCGACCCGTCTGCAATCTTGTTGATTCGCTCGCTCGCGATACCGGCCGCCTCCAAGAGCAGGTGCGTGCCCGGCGTCGCCACCAGCGTGTGCCCCAACGCGGAATACCTGCGAAGCACCGCAACGGATTCTTCCTTGCCTTCGTCGGCGATCGAAGCCAGAATGCGAGCGCCGGTACCGGGCAGCCGGATGCCGGCCGCGAGAAAACCCTTGCGCAACGCTCCCCCAAAAGAATCGTCGATTCCCAGCACCTCGCCGGTTGACTTCATTTCCGGGCCCAAGATCGTTTCGACCCCGCGCATTTTTGAAAACGAAAAGACCGGCACCTTTACGACGACGTAGGGGACGTGAGGAACGAGGCCGATGCCGTACTTCATATCGCGCAGCCGCTCGCCGAGCGCGACGCGCGTCGCGGCGGCGACGAGATTGATGCCGGTCGCCTTCTGGATAATCGGAACGGTGCGGCTCGCGCGCGGGTTGGCTTCGATGATGTAAAGCTTCTCCTCGTGCAGCACGAACTGGATATTGATCAGGCCTCGAATGCCGAGCTCTCGCGCGACGGCCTGCGTGATACCGGCGATGCGTTCTTCCATTTCGGGTCCGATGATTTGCACCGGGTAGACGCTGATCGAGTCGCCGGAGTGAACGCCGGCACGCTCGATGTGCTCGAAAATGCCCGGAATCAGCACGTCCTCACCATCGAAAACGGCGTCGACCTCGAGCTCGAGCCCGCGGAGATACCGGTCGACCAGCAGGGGTGCTTCTGGAAGTATCGGCGGCGCGGATTCCGCGTACGCGGCCAGCTGCGCCTCGTTATAAACGATCTCCATCGCGCGACCACCCAACACGAATGAGGGACGAACGAGCACGGGAAAGCCCAGCTCGCGAGCGATCGCTCTCGCTTCACGGAAGCTGCGCGCGGCCTTTCCTTGCGGTCGCGCGACGCCTAATCGCGAGAGCGCGGCATCGAACTGTTCGCGATTCTCGGCCATATCGAGGGACCTTCGATCGCTCCCCACGATCTGCACGCCACGCCGGCTCAGCTCGCCTGCGAGATTGATTGCGGTCTGTCCGCCGAAGGCGAGCATGACGCCGCTCGCATTCGTCGCGCGATATGCAGCCTCGACTTCATCCGCTCCGGGCGGCTCGAAGATCAGCGTGTCCGATATGTCGAAATCCGTCGACACGGTCTCGGGGTTGTTGTTGATGACGACCGGCGATCGGCCCGCCGCTTTGAGCGCCCAAGCCGCGTGCACGCAGCTGTAGTCGAACTCGATGCCCTGGCCGATGCGAATGGGACCGCTTCCCACCACGACGACGGCCGGCGCGGGAGTTGGGCGGATCTCGTCTTGCTCGCCCCGCGAGAGATAGTAATAGGGTGATTTGGCCGGAAACTCGGCCGCCGCCGTGTCGACCATGCGAAAGGCGACCGCGCCGTTGCGCCGTTCGCCGCGCCGCTCGATTCCGACGAGTTCCGCGAGTTCGTAAAGCCAGAACCGGTCGATGGCCGAAAGCTCGTGAATTCGCTCGATCGTTGCCGCCGGATCGTTGCCGGCGCGGCGCAGCAGCTCGCAGACGGCAAAAAGACGCTCGTGCGTCGGCCGAACGACGATCGCCTCGAGCTCGCCGTCGCTCCACTCGATCAGCGGCCCGATCAAACTTTCGCGACCGAGGTCGAGACCACGCACCGCTTTGAGTAAGGCTGCCTGGAAGGTTCGGCCGATACCCATCGCTTCGCCGGTCGACTTCATCTGCGTGCCGATCGCCTTGTCGGCGAACGGAAACTTGTCGAAGGGCCAGCGCGGGATCTTTACAACGACGTAATCGAGCGCCGGTTCGTACGCGGCGTTCGTGACGCCGGTGACCGGGTTCTCGATCTCGTCGAGCCGCTGTCCCAACGCGATGCGAGTCGAAATCTTCGCGATCGGGTAACCCGTCGCTTTCGACGCCAGGGCGGAACTGCGCGATACCCGCGGGTTGACCTCGATGATCGCGTATTGGCTGCTGTACGGATCGAGCGCGAACTGAATGTTGCAGCCACCCTGGACGCCGAGCGCTCGAATGACGTTGATGCTCGCGGTGCGCAACATTTGATACTCGAGATCGGAGAGCGTCTGCGACGGCGCAACGACGATCGAGTCGCCCGTGTGAACTCCGACGGGATCGAAGTTCTCCATGTTGCAAACGACGATACAGTTATCGCTGCCGTCACGCAGCACTTCGTATTCGATCTCTTTCCATCCGAGTAACGACGTCTCGAGAAGGACTTGATGGATGAGGCTCGCGTTCAGTCCCGCATCGAGCATCGCGCGCAGCTCAGCGTCGTTCGAAACGATGCCGCCGCCCGTCCCGGCCAGTGTGTAAGCGGGGCGCACGACGAGCGGATATCCCACGGTTTGCGCAAACGCGACGCCCTGCTCGATATCGGTGACGATCGCGCTCTCCGCGACGGGTTCGCCGATCTCTTGCATCTTGAGCTTGAATCGCTCGCGGTCCTCGGCGAGCCGAATCGTTTCGATCGGCGTACCGAGCAACTCGATGCCGTAACGCTCCAGGACGCCCGCCTCATCGAGCTCGACGGCGAGATTGAGGCCGGTCTGCCCCCCGAGCGTGGGAAGCAACGCATCGGGGCGCTCGCGCGCCACGATCTCTTCGATCGATTGCGCCGTCAGCGGCTCTAGATAGACCGCGTCGGCAATCTCGGGGTCCGTCATGATCGTCGCGGGGTTCGAGTTGACGAGGACGACGCGATGGCCTTCCTCACGCAGCGCCCGACACGCCTGAACGCCCGCATAATCGAACTCGGCAGCCTGGCCGATAACGATCGGCCCCGACCCGATGACCATGACATTCCGGCGCGACATGCTCGGGCCGTTGTTTTATCGGAGCGGCCTGGGAGTCCCTCTAGAGGAAGTTAGGGCTGAAGCCGTGTCATCTCCCAGTCGTTTCCGCTGCGTTTGTATTCGATGCGCTCGTGCATTCGGTTCGGCCGTCCTTGCCAGAACTCAAAATATGACGGTGCGAGCAAGTAGCCGCCCCAGGAGTGCGGGCGCGGAACGGCTTCACCCTCGAAGCGTTGTTCGAAGTGCGCGAAGCGTTCTTCGAGCACGGCGTGAGACTCGATCGGCGCGCTCTGTTCGGAGGCCCATGCCGCCAACTGATGCCCGCGCGGCCGCGCATCAAAATATTCGTCGGATTCGCTCTCGGAAAGCTTTGAGATTGCGCCCTCGATCCGAACCTGGCGCTCCATCCACGGCCAATAAAGCAGCGCGGCGGCGAAAGGATTCTCGGCAAGTTCGCGACCTTTGCGGCTCTCGTAGGAGGTAAAGAACCGTAGCCCGCGACCGTCGAGGCCGCGCAATAGCACCACCCGCGCTGAGGGGCGATCGTGGGCGCCAACGGTTGCCAGACACATTGCGATCGCCTCGATGCGGTTTGCACCGCCCGCCGCTTCGATCCACTGCGTCAGCCGTGCGATCGGATCGTCGCTCACGGATAGCGCCCCAGGCCTAAGCCGGCCAGAAACGCGCACACCATCCCTAACGCGCCGGCAACCGCGAACTGCAGCGATGCGTCGATGCGTTTGCGTTGGAGCGATGTCGTTCTGCCGAGATTCGAGAGCGCGTCGCGCAGCTGCGTCGCATTCTCGACTCGCGCATAGGCGCCGCCGCTGGCTTGCGCGTAGCCGCGTAGCGCGTCCTCGTCGATCGTGGCCTCTTCGTTTGTTCCCGGAATCAGGCCACCGTTCGGCGTGCCGATGCCGACGGTGTACACCGGGATGTGCTGGCTTCCCAGCCGTTGCGAGACCTCCATGGGATCGGCTCCGCTATTGTTGACGCCGTCCGTAATGAGGACGACGGCGCGATGGCCGCTGCGAGGCAGCATTCGTGCGCCGAGCGCGAGGGCATCGCCGATCGCGGTGGCACCGTTTGGCGGCGGAATTTCATCGAGTCCCGAGAGCACCGCTTGATGGTCGGCGCTGAGCGGCACGACGACGCCCGCGGCGCCGGCGAACGAAATAATGCCGATCTTCGTACCGGACGGGCTCTCGGCAACAAAAGCCCGCGCCGCGGCTTTGGAGGCTTCCGCGCGCGTCGGAAAAACGTCGGTCGCGGCCATCGATCCGGAGGTGTCGATGCAGATAAAAACGCTGCCGTCGTGCGCCGGAAGCATCAGCTCTAGGTGCGGACCGCCCACGCCGAGGATCAGTGCTGCGAAGGCAACGATCCAAAGCGTCTGCAACGCTCGCGGAATCCATGTTCTCGGCTTCGCAGCATCCGTGAAGAACGCGATATCTGAATACGCCAGATCTTGCGTCGTGCCGCGCCGCACGAGCGTTGCGTAGAGCACCGCAAAAATGACCAGGGCGACAACCCCGAGCCCGAGGCGCAGCGGATGGTCGATCGTCACGATCGCAATCCAAAGGCCGCCGCCAACGATGCGCCGCCATCTTCCTCTCGCAGGATCCCGGTGCGCCAATTCGCCGCCTCGAAACGCCGCAACAGCGAAGCTTCACGTTCGCGAACGGCCGCGTGATACGCCGCCCGCTCCCGCGCCCCGATGTAACCTCGTGCCGCTCCGCCTTCCGCTCCGCGCAAACGGACGATACCCCGCAGAGGAAGCCGCTCGTACCACGGGTCGCGCGCGATCAACGCGGTGCAATCGAACCGCGCCCCGAGCCCGGCCAGCTCGCGATCCAAGGCTGCGTCGAGATCGTACCAATCCGAGATTGCCAGGAGCGCCGTTCCTCGCGGCAGCGCGGCGTAGGCCGTGCGCATGGTTCGCGGTAAGTCGAACTCACCGGTATCATCTGGCAACGCGACCGCGCGGCGCGAGCCTCGTTGCAGGGCGGCCGGGGTAATGGATCCGCCCGCGACTCGAATGCAGCGATCCTCCGCGGTTGCGGCCTCGAACCACTCCGTCAACGCCTCGCGTGCCGCCGTCAACAACGGCCGCTTTCGGCCGACCCGCATCGACGGCGAGGCGTCGAGGATCGCTGCCAACGTCAGCGTCACGTCTTCAAGCACGACGCGCGTCTGAAGCTCGCCCGAGCGGGCGGTCGAGGCCCAATCGATCCGGCGCACGTCGTCCCCGGGAACGTACCCGCGCAGCTCGACGAACTCGTAACCGTCGCCGCGAAAGATCGTTGGCGATCCGGCCCCGAAATGGCGCGGTCGCCGCCGCGCTCGCAGCAGCGCGTCGCGAATCGTTATCACGGCGCAGGAATGGCGGCGATCATCGCGTCGATGACGACGTCTGCGTTCACGTTTTCCGTCGCGAGCCGGTAGTTGAATCCGATGCGGTGACGCAATGCCGGCGCGGCGACCGCCCGTACATCATCCGGCAACGCGAAATCCCGCCCATCCAAGAGCGCACGCCCGCGCGCCAAGAAAACCAGTGCGAGGGTCGCGCGAGGGCTCGCACCGTAGTCGATCAGGTCCGCTGCTTTCAACGTAGTGCCGCCGGCGGATTTCACGGCGACGCTCTGCGCGGCACGCGTGATTGCGACCAGATCCACGATATATCGCTTGAGCTTTTCGTCCACGTGCACCGCATGCGCCGCGGCGCGCCAGGCGCGAACGTCGTCGAGCGTCGCGACGCAGCGGACCGGCTGCGTATCGGCCATCGCGAAACGGTCGAGAATCCGTAACTCTTCCTCTCGCGTCGGATAGCCGACGTTGATCTTCATCAGGAAGCGATCCATCTGCGCGATCGGTAACGCGTAGGTGCCCTCGGAGTCGAGCGGATTCATCGTCGCCATCACGACGAACGGATCCGGAAGCGCATGCGACTCGGGCCCAATCGTTACTTGGCGCTCCTGCATCGCTTCGAGCAATGCGGACTGCACTTTCGCGGGGGCTCGATTGATCTCGTCGGCGAGCACGACGTTGGCGAAAATGGGACCGAGTACCGTGGCAAAGCGGCTTTCGCGTTGATCGAAAATGCGGGTTCCCACAATGTCGCTCGGCAACAGATCCGGGGTGAACTGAATTCGTTTAAAATCGCCTTCCAGCGCCGCGGCCAACGAGCGGCAAGCGAGTGTTTTTGCCAAACCAGGCGGCCCTTCCAGCAGCACGTGCCCATTGGAGAGCAGCGCCAGCAGCAGCGCCTCGAGCACGCCCTCTTGCCCAACGATGGTCTTCGCGAGCGCCGCGCGCAGATCGCCGGGTTGCCGGTCGACCGTCACGTGAGCGATTCCGCATAGCGTTCGAGCGCAGCGCCGGCGTCGTCAACCGCGGCGGCCAGATCTTCATCGTAGGTGAACGCGCTTCGTTCGAGCGCGACGAGCAAGTCGCGCAACGGACCTTCGCCGCAGCCAGGCCGGCGCAGCACATCGCCCAACGTTTCGCCTTCGGGCGCGCCGATAATGCGCCACACGGCGGCGCGAACGCGAACCGCAGCCGATCTGGTACGCTCGGCTCGAAGCACGAGGAGCGCATCCTCTATTTGATGCCGGCGCCGCTCGGATTCGCTCGGTGCGCGCTGATACGATACGGGTTCCGCCACCGGCGCGCGAACCGGCGCGAGCGGCGCACGGCGGCGCAGAAGGAATATCGCAAGAAGCGCGGCTCCCACTAACAGCGCGAACCAAATCAGCGCCGCAAGGATCCTGGCGACGTGAACGAGCAGCCCGGCGGCCACACCGGAAGCAACGCGCGTCGCCGACGCGCGAACCGAGAGCGGCAGGTCGTTGGTAAACCACTGCTTCGGTTTGCCGTCCCGCGCGTCAATTGCTTGAAGCGTTGCGGGCGCAATCGTGAAGCGCCCGGCGTCATGAACAACGACGGTGACGACCTCCCGATACTGCGTTCCGCGAGGATCGGTGAGCGTCTGGCGTTCGTCGCCGAGCAGTTCGAGCTGCGCGAGCATCGGAAGTTGGAGGTTGGTGATCTGGCCGACGCGTTCGCGAACGTGCAGCGTGACGACCACATGAAAGGGTACGTCCACCTGCGGCTGCATCGTGTCCGCCGATAGCACGAAGGCTTGGACGGTCAAGCGCTGTAGCGTCTGCCCCCGACCGGTTCCCGCGCAGGCAAGGCTCGCGACGGCGGCGAGGATTAGCGGCGCGGTAAGTTTTCGAGCCATTGCGCGAAGAGATGACGGGCGTCGAAGGGTCCGGGAGAGGCCTCCGGATGGAACTGTACCGCCTCGATCGGCAGTGTGCGATGCGCGAATCCCTCGTTCGTGCCGTCGTTGAGATTCGTCATCGTCGCCTGCAGGTCGTCCGGCAGCGAGTGGGCGTCGACCGCATAGCCGTGATTGTGCGCGGTTACGATCACGGTGCCTGCACGCAGCTGCATCACGGGTTGATTCCCTCCCCGGTGCCCGTAAGGCAATTTATAGGTTCGCGCGCCGCACGCGATGGCCAGGAGCTGGTGGCCGAGGCAAATGCCGAAGAGTGGTTTGCGTCCGACGAGATCGCGCAGCACTTCGATCGTCTCCACCAAATCCGCCGGATCGCCGGGTCCAGGTGAGATCACGACGGCATCGGGATCGTAGGCCAAAACTTCTTCGGCAGTTACGTTGTAGGGAACGACCGTAACGTGCGCGCCGAGCGCCTGCAGCTGCTGCAAAATAGCGCGTTTGACGCCGCAGTCGATGAGCACGATCCCAATGCCGTTTTCCGTTCCCTGCGCGAAGACTTCTTGCGTGGCCACACTTGGGACGAGCAGCTTGGTGTTCGCGGTCCGAACGAACTCGGTGAGCGTACGTTCGGCGTCACCGAGCGCAGCTTCGCCGGCGGCAAGCGCCGCCCAAATGGTTCCATGCTCGCGAAGCGCAATCGTGATCGCGCGGGTATCCGCGCCAATTAGTGCCGGCACGCCGTACTCGTCGAGCCACGATGGCAGGCTTTGCTTTGCGAGATAGTGCGACGGATGGTACGCGATCTGCTTGATCACCGTTCCCGCGGCACACGGTCGCCGAAACTGGGCAGCGCTGCCGGAAATCCCGTAGTTGCCGATCATCGGGTAAGTAAACGTGAGAATTTGCCCGGCATACGAAGGGTCGGTCAAGGCTTCTTCGTAGCCGGTCATGCCCGTATAGAAGACAGCTTCCCCGAGCGCAACGCCCGCCACGCCGAGTGCGTGACCGTCAAAGCGGCTGCCGTCGGCAAGGAAGAGCGCTGCCGGCGTCTGCGAAGCCATCACCGGGCCAGGTCCGGCACGCAGTAGCGCAGGTTTCCGCCGACGATGGTCGCGAGCACTTTGCGCGGAAGGCGGCGTCCCGCAAACGGCGTCGACTTCCCCTTCGATGCAAACTTCGATGGATCGACGACCCACGAGCGTTGGGCGAAAATCGTCACGTCGCCCGGCCCTCCAGGCTGCAGCGTTCCGCCGTCAATACCGAGAATTCGCGCGGGGTTTGTCGACAGCAGCTCGACGAACCGCATCATGGGTAGATCCGGCAGCGCGCCGGCGTAGGCGCCGACGGCGATCTCCAATCCGGTAAACCCTGGAGCGGGATTGGCGACATTCATCTTCTCCGCCTCGGTATGCGGCGCGTGGTCGCTCGCCAGCGCATCGATGGTTCCGTCACGCACGCCTTGGCGCAGCGCCGCTACGTCCGCCTCCGAACGCAACGGTGGATGAACGCGTGCGGGGAGACCGATCGCGCGAGCATCGGCGGCCGTGAACGTCAGATGGTGAGGCGTCGCCTCGCAAGTAACGTGTGTACCCGCCGCTCGCGCCGCGCGTACCAGCTCCACCGCGTCGCGCGTCGAGAGGTGTGCGAGGTGCCAGCGCTTACCACTCTCTGCCGCTATGAGGAGATCCCGAGCGACGATCGGATCCTCGGGCTCGCAGTGTGAGATAAAGGCGCCCGCTAGGTCACACGCGCGCGAGGCGGCGGCGGTCAGCACGCCGGCGTCGGCCACCGTATCGCCATCGTCCGAAAAGCCCACGGCGCCGGCTCTCGCCAACGCTGCAAAGTCGCATGGCTCGCGCCCTTTGCGACCAACGGTGATCGCGCCGATTGGGTAAACGCGGCAGCGCCCGAAACGTTGCACGCTCTGCGCCAGCCAGTCTAGCGTATCGGGGGAATCGAGCGCCGGATTCGTGTTCGGCATGCAGGCAACAGTACTGAACCCTCCGCGCACGGCAGCCTCCGTTCCGGTCGCGATCGTCTCCTTCTGCGGAAAGCCGGGTTCGCGCAAGTGAACGTGCATGTCGACGAAACCGGGCGCCACCACCGCGCCAACGACCTCGAGCACCGTTTCGCCTTCGTCGGGTTCGAGGTGCTCGCCGATCTCCGCGACGATTCCGTCGCGAATTCGCACGTCGCGAACGGCATCGAGCGACCTAACGGGATCGACGACTCTGCCGCCCGCGATGAGAAGACCCGTCATTGAAACCCTACAGGCTTCTCGCGTTAACGAGCAGATCCAGGACCGCCATCCGGACGGCCACGCCGTGGTGCACTTGACGCGCATAGCGCCAGCCCGCGAAATCCAGCACGGAATCGTCGAGCTCCATTCCCCGATTGTAGGGACCGGGGTGCATGACGATCGCCTCTTTACGCAAGAGGCCGAGCCTGCGGCGATCGAGCCGATAGCCGGCGACGTACTCTTCGTCGGAGATCGGCATCGCGACGAAACGCTCCCGCTGAATGCGCAGCAAAATGACCGCGTCGACGTTGGGCAGGACGCCGTCGAAATCGCGCTCGACGCGAACGCCTTCGCCCGCATACGTGCTTGGCAGGAAACCCTCGGGCCCGACCAGCACGACGGTCGTCCCGAGACGCGAAAGCCCGCGGATTGCGGAGTGCGCGACGCGGCTGTGAAGAACGTCACCTACAATGGCAACCGCTCGCCCTTTGAGATCGCCAAACTCTTCGATGAGCGTGTAAATGTCGAGCAGCGCTTGCGTCGGGTGCGCGTGCACGCCGTCGCCGGCGTTGATGACGTGACCGTCGAAGCCCAAGGCGAGCCGCTGCGGAAAGCCCGCTTCGGGGTGACGCACGACTAAGACCGAGACACCCATCGCGCCGAGCGTAATCGCCGTGTCTCCCAACGTTTCGCCCTTGCTCGTGAAGCTCAGGTTACGCGGCGCGAGATTGACGACATCGGCCCCTAACCTCAGTTCGGCCATATTGAAGGACGTGAACGTCCGCGTACTCTCTTCAAAGAACAAATTGACGCACGTCCTGCCGGCGAGCCGCCGCCCCGGCGCCGTTTCTTCGAACGCCGCGGTCTGCTCGAAAACTTGGGCGATCTCTTCAGCCGTCAGATCGTCCAGATCGATCAGGCTACGGCGGATCCGCATCGGCGTGTCCTAGTATCGTCACTTCGTCGGAAGCACTTACTTCGGGCGAGAGTTCGACATTCACTCGCTGATTCGGGGACGTCGGGGTAAAGCGGCCGACGTAATCGGGCTGAACCGGAAGTTCGCGCAAGCCGCGATCCACCAGAACGCACAGCCTAATCGCCGCAGGGCGCCCGAGATCGGTCACGGCGTCCAGTGCCGAACGAATCGTTCGGCCCGTGAACAGCACGTCGTCGACGACGATGACGACCCGGCCCGAGACGTCCACGGGAATTTGCGAATCCGGCAGCTCGTGCGTGACGCGGTCATCGCGGTAGAGATTGATGTTCAGAAAGCCGAGAGCGGGCCTGCACCCACTGATGCGCTCGATCTCCGCCGCGAGCCGTGCCGCCAATGCCTCCCCCCCGCGCCGTACGCCCAACACGACCAGTCCCTCTTGAGCCTGGTTCGGTTCGACGATCTCGTGCGCGAGGCGTGCGATGATCCTTGCGATCTCATCGCTCCGTGCCAAAACGCGCCGCGCTGCCGTCGCCGTCATGCCGGTTCCTTCAACGCGCGCAAGGCGGCTTCGACTCGCGCCAACTCGCTCCGATAGGCTTGCAGCTTTTCACGCTCTTTGGCGACGATCTCCGGAGCCGCCCTCGAGACGAAGGATTCATTGCCCAGCTTCTTCTCGCCACGGTCGATTTCCGAAAGCAAATGCCGTACCTCCTTGCCATAGCGTTCTTCCAACACGCCGTGCGGCGCTCGCACGGTGACGGCGCCCAGGGCCTCGTCCAAGCTTTCACCCGTTGCAGCCAATCGCTCGATCGTGGCCGCGCAGAAGAGAGCGAGGAGCTGCGCCATTTCCTCGGGCACGTTCGCCGGAACCTGGAGCGTCACTCGCTCTTTCGGAGCGAGTCCCAGGTCCGCCCGCAGATTGCGCACTCGTTCGACCGCGCGTTTGAGAGTTTCAAAGCCCCGCGCTTCGCTCTCAAAGGCCGGAATTTCGAGGGGGTCGGGCCAGGTCGCGGTTACGATCGTCGGTCCGTCATGCGGCAGAGCAAGCCAAATCTCTTCGCTGATAAACGGTGCGACGGGATGCAGCAGCCTCATCGCGTTATTCCAAACGAAGGAGAGCACGGCTGCCCGGCTCGAGTGATTCTCTGGCGCCTTTGTCGCTTCGACGTACCAATCGCAAATTTCGTACCAGAGGAAGCGCCAGATGCACTCGGCCGCATTCCCAAAATCGTATGCGCCGAGCAGCTCGCCCATCCGCACCGCGGTCTCACGAAGCCGCGTAAGGACCCACCGGTCGGCCGGCGTCAATGCGCCCGCCTCCGGCAGAGTCATCGCCGATGGCAAACCCTCCGGCAGCGCGAGCATGTACCGCGTTGCGTTCCAAATCTTGTTGTTGAAGTTGCGTGCCTCTTCGCAACGCGACTCTTGATAGCGAACTTCCTGGCTTTCGAGACGCATCTGCCGAAGGATCGAGAGGCGGAAAGCGTCCGCGCCGTACTTCTCGGCAAGCTCCATCGGATCGATCGTATTGCCGAGCGACTTCGACATCTTGCGCCCGGCGGCGTCGAAGACCAACGGCGTAATGACGACGTCGCGGAACGGAACGCGTCCCATGAAGTGCAGCCCCAGCATCACCATCCGGGCCACCCAAAGAAAGAGGATCTCCCCGCCGGTAATCATCGTCTGCGATGGGTACCAGTAGCGCAGCTCCTCCGTCTGTTGCGGCCAGCCCAAAATAGAAAACGGCCAAATCCCGCTGGAAAACCAGGTGTCGAGCGTATCGGGATCGCGCGTGATCTCGCTCGTGCCGAACGTGGCCCGCGCGAGTTCCAGGGCCTCTTCTTCGCTCTCGGCGACCACTTCGCGGCCGTCCGGCGTGTACCAAACCGGCAGCCGATGCCCCCACCAAATCTGGCGCGAGACGTTCCAATCGCGGATGTTTTCCAACCATCGCTCGTAGGTGCGGCCGTGGCGCTCCGGCACGAACGCAAGCCGTCCGTCCCGATAGGCATCCAGCGCGGGTTTTGCGAGCGATGCCATCTTCACGAACCATTGTAGCGAGAGCAATGGCTCCGTGACGTCACCGCTGCGGTCGCTGGTCGCGACGGAATGCCGATGCGGCTGCCCCTCGAGCAGCACCCCGCAGCGCTCTAAGTCCGCTACGATTCGATCGCGCGCTTCGAACCGATCGAGGCCCGCATACGGACCGACGCTGACGTCGGTGCCGGTGATTCGCGCGTCGAGCCCGATAACCGACGGCATTTCGAGGGCGTGGCGTACGCCGATCTCGTAGTCGACTTGGTCGTGCGCGGGCGTTACCTTGACGGCTCCGGTTCCGAACTCCATGTCGACGGCTTCGTCGGCGACGATCGGTATCGCGCGCTCGAAGAGCGGCGGCAACCACACGCTGCGGCCGACAATATTCGAGTAACGCGGATCCTGCGGGTGAACCGCAATCGCGACGTCTCCCAGCATCGTTTCGGGCCTCGTCGTCGCAATCTCGATACCATCGCTGCGATCCTCTTTTGAAAACGGATAGCGGATGCGCCAAATCATCCCGTCGCGCTCCACGTACTCGAGTTCGGCATCCGAAACGGTCGTTTGTGCGGTGGGGTCCCAGTTGACGAGACGCGTTCCACGATAGATGAGGCCGTCGCGATAGAGCTGGACGAAGACGCGGCGCACCGCCGCGGAGAGCAGCTCGTCCATCGTGAAGCGCGAGCGTTCCCAATCGGGCCCGAAACCCAGACGTCGGAACTGCGCGTCGATCTGGCCGCCGTAGGTGCGCGACCACTCCCATGCATGCATAACGAAGCCTTCGCGGCCGAGATCTTCGCGCCGCAGACCTTTCTGCGCCAACTGCTTGACTAAAACGGCCTCGGTGGCAATCGCGGCATGATCGACGCCGGGCAGCCAGTCCGCATTATCGCCCAGCATTCGGTGATAGCGCGTAAGCACGTCCATCGGCGTGAAGGTCGAACCGTGCCCCAAGTGAGCGCGCCCGGTGACGTTTGGCGGAGGCATGCAAATAATGAACGGCGGCCGCGCCGGATCGGGCTCTTCGTGAAAGTAGCCGTTACGCTCCCATTGCTCGTACAGACGCGGCTCGACCGTCTGCGGGTCGTAATGCTTTGGGAGTTCCATGGGTGCGCCAGCGTTCCGCACTGCCATCCACGCAGCCTTCATCGCTCTACTTCGGTCCTAGGAGCGCTCCGCGAACGGGGATTAGGGGTCAGATTTGCCTCAGGGCAAATATGGCCCCTAAGCCGGCATGTCTTTCTTTTGTTCGTGGTAGATCAGCGTCGGAGCTTCCTTCTTCTCGATCACGTCTTTGTTGACGACGCACTTCTTGACGCCTTGGAGCGAGGGAAGATCGTACATGACCTCGAGCATCGTCTCTTCGAGAATCGAACGCAAGCCGCGAGCGCCGGTCTTTCTGCTCTGAGCTTTGTGAGCGATCGCTACGAGCGCTTCTTTGGTGAACTGAAGATCGACGCCATCCATGCCCAGGATCTTTTGGAACTGACGAACGAGCGCGTTGCGCGGTTCGGTGAGAATCCGGCGCAGAGCCAGCTCGTCGAGCGCGTCGAGCGTCACGACGATCGGCAGACGACCGATGAACTCGGGAATCAAGCCGAACCGGAGTAAATCCTCCGGCATCAGCTGCTGGAAGAGCTTACCGATGTGCAGGTCACGCTTGCCCTCAGGATTCGCGCGAAACCCCATGTTGTTGGCGGCGACGCGAGCTTCGATGATGCGCTCGAGCCCATCGAAGGCTCCGCCGCAAATGAACAGCACGTTGGTCGTGTCGATCTGAATGAACTCTTGGTGCGGATGCTTACGCCCGCCCTGCGGCGGCACGTTGGCCGTCGTACCTTCCAATATCTTGAGCAGCGCCTGTTGCACGCCCTCGCCGGAAACGTCGCGTGTGATCGAAGGGTTCTCGCTCTTGCGTGCGATCTTGTCGATCTCGTCGATGTAGACGATGCCCTTCTCCGCTCGCTTCACATCGTAATCGGCGGCTTGGATGAGCTTGAGTAAAATGTTTTCGACGTCTTCACCGACGTAGCCGGCCTCGGTCAGCGACGTGGCATCCGCCATCGCTAGGGGGACGTCGAGAATCTTGGCAAGCGTTTGCGCCAAATACGTCTTGCCCGACCCCGTCGGACCGACCAGCAAGATGTTCGATTTCTGTAGCTCGACGTCATCGGCGCTCGCGCCGGCGTTGACCCGCTTGTAATGATTGTAAACGGCGACGGCTAGAGATTTCTTCGCGCGTTCCTGCCCGATTACGTATTGATTGAGGATGTGGTTGATTTCTTTAGGCTTCGGGATATTGCGAAGCTTGAGATTGTCATCGACGTTCTTGTACAGCTCCTCTTCGATGATCTCGTTGCACAACTCGATGCATTCGTCGCAAATGTAAACGCCGGGCCCCGCAATGAGTTTGCGGACCTGCTCCTGCGATTTGCCGCAGAAGCTGCACTTGAGCTGACCCTTATCGTCTCCGAATCGGAACATCGTGCGCCCGGGACTCCTCCACTCTTATTATGCCGGCACCGGTAGGCTCGTATGGCTCGAGATGATCTGGTCGATTATACCGTAATCCTTGGCCTCTTGTGCAGTCATATAATAGTCTCGTTCTATGTCCTTGAGAACCTGTTCGATCGGCTTTTTGGCAGTCTCCTCATAAATTCGTGCCACCGTATTGCGGGTCGCGATGAGGTCGCGGGCGGCGATTTCGACGTCCGTGGCCTGCCCGCCGATCTGCGAGACCCAGGGCTGATGGATGACGATCTTCGAGTTCGGGAGCGCGTAGCGCTTGCCTGGGGCGCCCCCCGTTAACAAAATAGAACCCATCGACGCGGCAAACCCCATGCAGATCGTCGCCACGTCGGGCCGGATAAAGCGCATCGCATCGTAGACCGCCAGGCCGGCGGTGACGCTGCCGCCGGGGCTGTTCAAATACATGTCGATGTCTTTATCCGGGTCCTCCTTCTCTAAAAAGAGGAGTTGCGCAATTACGAGGCTTGCAAGGTGGTCGTCGATCGGGCCGCCCACGAAGACGATGCGATCCTTGAGGAGCCTCGAATAGATGTCATACGCTCGTTCGCCGCGCGCCGTTTGCTCGACGACCATCGGCACCAAATGTCCCATATGTTGACTTAACTACGACGCCGAGTCTGAAGTTTCTTCGTTGGGCACGACCTCGGCGTTGTCAATTAGCAGTTCGAGCGTCTTATTCCGCACGATGCCGTCCATCAGGGAGAGTAAATTATTGCCCAACGCCTTGCGTATCCGGGCAGGGGGCTGACCGTAGCGGCGTGAGAGTACCTCCAGTTCCGCAGCGATATCGGCCGGAGTCGCCGTAATCTTTTCTGCCTTGGCAATCCGCTCGATCAGGAGGGTCGTCTTCACGCGCGACTCTGCCGAGGCACGATAGCTCTCGCGCAGTTGCGCTTCGGTCTTTTCGATTCGTTTCAAGTACTCGTCGAAGCTGGATCCGCTTCCAGCCGCTGCGCCCGCAGCGTCCTCCATCAGATGGTCGAGCTCGGCCTCCACCATCGACGGGGGCAGGGCAAAATCGTGTTCCGCCACGAGTTGCTCGAGGATCGAACTACCAATTATACGGCGGGCGCGCCCCGTCGCGACGGCGGTGAGCCGGCGGCGCAAATCTGCCCTCAGCTCATCGAGGGTCTGATTGGTCGAGACGGCTTTAGCGAGCTCGTCGTCGAGCGGTGGAAGCTCTAACTCTTTGAGGTCGTTCAGCTTCATGGCAAAGACCGCGTCTTTTCCAGCGACGGCCGAGGACGGGTAGTCGTCGGGAAAGCGCAGTTCTACGTTCTTACTCTCGCCTGGAGTCATGCCGACGATGCCGCCGACAAACCCCGGAACGAACCGGCCCTCTGAAAGTTCGATCGTCTCCCCGGCAGCTTGCCCCCCTTCAAAGGGGACTCCGTCGATCGTGCCTTCGTAGTCCAGCGAGGCCACGTCGCCGAGCTGTGCCGAGCGCGAGACGGGAACGAGCGTGGCCCGCTCCTTTGCCAGGGCCTCGAGGCTCCGCTCGACGTCGCCTTCGGTGACCTCGACCGGCGCACCGGTCACCGTGACGCCCCTGTAGGGCCGCAACTCTATGGTCGGGCGCACCTCAACGGTCGCCTTCATCCGGCTGGGGCGGCCGTCGCTCTCCTCGAGCACCTCGAGTTTCGGCCGGTCGACCGGGTCGAGATCGTGCTCCCGAATGGCCTTTGAGTACACCTCGGGCAGGACGTCCTCCACGGCTTGGCTCGTGACGGCCTCACTACCATAGGCCTGTTCGAAGATTTTCCGCGGCACCTTACCCATACGAAAGCCGGGCAGCCGAACGTTCTTCACGAGCTTTCGAAAAGCACGCTCCTCGGCCGCGGCAAGCTCCGGGCCGGTGATCGAAAATTCAAGCGCCACTTGGGTCGGGGCGAGTCGAGTTAAAGTAGAGTTGGTCATAATTAAAGAGATTAGCGGAAGACGAGATTCGAACTCGCGACCCTCGCCTTGGCAAGGCGATGCTCTACCACTGAGCTACTTCCGCNNGCGTCTGCCAGTTCCGCCACTTGCCCGGCGACTCCGATAGATAGAACGCGCCGAGTGCTTTTCCTTCTGGTTGCGCCTTGCGAAGTTCGGGGCGTGGTGAAAGCGACGAGAGTAATCGTAGGGCTAAAGGCTGCTCTCAGNNCTGATCTGTTAGCGTGCGACGTATGACCCGCGAAGATCTCGAAGCTTCGATCCAAGCGATTAAACGTTGGGCGCAGGAAGAAATCGATCGGCTCGTCTACGCCGGCACCCGGCCGGTCTCAATCTGTTCCACCGTCGAAGCCGCGGCACGCGAGGCCGCAATCGCGCACGCCAATTCGATCGTTCACGCCGCAGAGATTGCCGAGATCGAGGCCGTTTCGGATTACGTGAGCGAATGCTTGAACGCCGACCTCCACCACAAAGAGCGTCCCGCGCTACCGTCATCGCTCCACGAACTCACACTGGAGCGCTTCATCGCCCTCCGATGACGCGGTTTGCGACGACGCAATCAACACATGAAACTCCGATAAGCAGTTGACGGCGCGGGAATCCATTAGGAGTGGAAAGGTTGCGCCCATGAAAACAAAAGCGTCGCAAATGCGCCGCAAGTCCCGGACAACAGACATGATCGCCTCGGATTGTTGCCGTTGCCTGGTAGGCTTCGCTGNNGCTGCGGCTCTGGCCATCCTGACCGATTGCTCGAATACATTTGCTCCGGGATCGGTTGGTTCAGACGGCCAGCCGCGCGCTGCCGGCGTGTCACTTCAGCGACCGTTGCGCACCGGCACCATCGAACACATCGTCGTCATNNTACCGTCCAATCCGGTAAGAACATGCGCGGCGAAGAGATCGGCTTGCAGCCGGTCTCGCTCACGGCTCCCTACGATCTCTCACACGGGCACAGTGGATGGGTCGCCGATTACGATCACGGCAAGATGGATGGCTTCAGCACGGAACATGAGAACTGCAACGGAAAAGGAGACTGTCCAAAGCGCGACGTGGCCGCCTACGGCTACGTTCCGCGAAGCGAAATCAAACCGTACTGGGACATGGCGCTGAAGTACACGTTCGCCGACAACATGTTCCAGACCAAT
>PMHJ01000005.1 GCA_003158175.1 Candidatus Cybelea septentrionalis | reverse complement strand
ACGGGTCCGTCGTGGGTAGCATCCATAGTCAACGCGATCGGCAAGAGCTCCTACTGGAACAACACGGCCATCATCGTGACCTGGGATGACTGGGGCGGGTGGTACGATCACGTTCCGCCGCAAATCTACAACTCGTACGAATTGGGCTTCCGCGTGCCCATGATTGTGATTTCACCTTATGCAAAACGCGGCCATGTCTCGCACACGCCCTACGAGTTTGGGAGTATCCTGAAGTTTATCGAGCAGACTTTTGACCTAAGGTCGCTGGGGACGACCGACGTCCGGGCCAACGATCTCTCGGATTGCTTCGACTTCGGCGCCAAACCCAGAGCGTTCAGTCTGATCGCCTCAAAGTACCCGGCTGGCTACTTTGAGGCTCTTCCGATCAGCTACGAAAGCCCGGACGACGATAACTGACAGATGCACGAGTTGCCGATAACCATTGTGCCGATTATTTTTTCGCGGCCACCACGCCAAGTGGGAAGTCGAACTCGCCCGTAAGCGTTGCGACCGGTGAACCGCCGGCCGGGTAGCTGAAAACCTCGCCGTTGCCGTTACCCGCATCTCCGCAATAGACAAGGCCCTGAACGATCCAGGTCTGCGCGCAGTCGCTGGAACCCGAGAACGTTACAGTGGCCTTCAATGTCGCCTTCGTTCCGCTGACGGTGTATTGATACATTTCATTCGTATCCTGATCGAAGACGGTGAGGTAGGTCCCGTCCCACTGCACGGAGCCGGGGAACTCCACCGAGTTGCTCGTCTTGATTGTTACAAATGTACTGCTGCCCTTCGGGAGTTCGACGAGCGCGAAACCTGAGCGGTAGCCAGTAAAGCCGTCGGCGAAGAGATTACCCTGGTTGTCGTAGCCATCGAAGAACTCTTCGTCCAACGGTGTGGCGTAAACGGTACCCGAGCCGCTCGCCTTCTTGAAGATGACGACGTCGCCGCCACTGACGCTCGCCGACCCGTCATAGATTCCGACTGCGAGATCACCACTGGTATCCATGGCGCAGCTGGTGGGGAAAGAGTCGGGAACAGATAGCGTCTTGATTGGCGTCTTAGGGACCTTGTACTCCGTGATCTGAGCAGGGCCCCCGACATTCCAGAAGATCTTCTTCCCGTAGCCGTAGAGGACGTTCGTGCACCCTTGGCCACCGTCGCCAGCGATCATACCGATCTCCTTAATGCTCTTCGGATAGTCGAAAATACTGGCGTAACTACCGTAGTCGTTGAAGACGTACTCAAAAGTCTTCGAATTCGCATGCCGGTCGGGAACAATGGTGGCGTAACTGGGCAGTGGACTTAGGCGCGCTGTCGTTACCGGCCTTCCGTTCACTGAGAGCGTCCTACCGATATACGTACCATTATACGTACCATTAAATGCAGCGGTTGGCGGCGCGACCGCCATGTCATCCTGAGCTTGTCGAAGGGCGCCGCATGCCGACCACATCGAGAGTGCGACCACGGCACCGGCGTATTTCAGGAAACCAGTCGTATTCATTACGTTACTTCCTTTTTGAGTAGACACGAATGCACTTTATTTCGCGGCCACAACGGCGTTGCGCTGCGACGATTATTGGTCCTTGGCTACTCGCTAATCGCCGAGCCCTGTGGATAGTCGAAGCCCTTCGTGAGTGTCTTCGTAGGCTTGCCTCCGGCAGGGTACTTGTAGAAGCCTACGTCGTCGGCCGTGGCGTTTGGCCCAATAACCGTGCTGCCCTGAATCCAGAATCCAACAATATACTCATTCGCGCTGGAGTCAAACGGTGTCTCGTGCACGATCTTTCCGCCCGCTCCCGTGGTCTGATAAATCGCATCTGCGTACGTACTGCCCACGCCCTGATCACCAACGGCTATGTACTTACCGTCCCACTGAACCATTCCCGGATAGCCAATTCTGCCCCCCGTGAGCGTGATGTTCTTGAAGGTCTTCTGGCCCCTGGGAAGCTCGGCGAAGAAGAATTCCTCTTGTGCGGCGTCCGTTCCGTCGGCGTAGAGGTTGCCCTTAGGGTCGTAGCCGCAAAAATTGAAGTGAGCGATTTTGGAATCCGTGTAGACCTTTGGAGTGCCTTTGGCATGCGCAAAGATTGAAATGGCGCCCCCTCCATAAGAGCTGGTGCCGTAAGTCGTGACTGCAAGGTTCCCGGTCGTCGGATCGACGGAGCAGCCAATTGGGAAACTAAAGATACCATCGAGCTCTGCGATTGGCGTCTTTCCGCCGCGCTTATACTCAAAGGCGGACGCATCGGCGTTGTTCACAATCCAAATGTCGCTTTTCTTATCGACGCAGATGCCGTCCGGGCCATCATAGTAACTCGTCAGCGTTCCCACTTGCTTATCGTCGGGATATGAGTAAACGTTGACCTTACCGGAATCGAGGTTGGAGACGTAGAGGAGGTCTTTCGCTTTCGCTGCGTCGGGGGACATCCATGACCGGCCGAGGTTCGGGCGGTCATGCGTGGTCACAGTTCCTGCACTCGGAAAGCCGCCGGCCGTATTTACCTGCGCACCGCCCTGCTGGAACGGGCCCGACGGCGCTAGTTGTGACTGGGACGCACCACCGCAGCCTGCGAGCAACACAACGACCGCGATAATGCCAAACGCGTCACGACGAAGACCGTAGCGAGTCATATCCACCCCTCACCTTTTAGAGCTGAACGTTTCGACATGGGGCGTGCGCGTTCCCCACGGCACACCCTCCAATACGGAAATGGAACCGGTGTGTATTCGAGGTTAAGGTAGGCCAAATAAGCCTTTCTGCGCCCCCTGGCGCATGGTGAAGTTGGGTCGACGCTGAATGCCGCGTTCTACGCTCGTCGCGAATCTACCATCTTCGGTCCTTGTGGGGACGTTACTCGGCGCGATCGTCGGCGTCCTCGGCTCATGGTTCGTGCCGGGTTTCTTCCGCTCGCTTCGTACGACGTAACGCTACCTCTGGAGCTTCAGACTTTTCTCATCAGCGCAGGCTAGACTCCGGGATATTGTCCCTCTCGGATCCCACAAGGAGACCCGGTTATGCGTTTCTTGCAACGGATTCTAATCGCCGCTGTTGCAGCCACATCGATCGTTGTCTCAGCCGGTCCCGCAGTGGCGCACATCAACGGCAGCACCATGATGGTTGTCCCTGAATCGCACAATTACAGCGGTGCATGGCCGGTGACCGTGACCCACTCCGAGTTCAGCAACGGTACGGACTGCCTGACGCTGACGCAAAATGGCAGCAATGGGGGCCAGGCGTCTCTTGTCGCTGGCAGTCAGAAATACCCTTATGGTTCATTCTTAGTTCGTAAAGACATCGTCGTGGTGACGATTACAGAACCACTATACGGTCAGAACGGCGCGCTGCTGTTCATCGCTCACGCGAACAGCGGCCACATCGGCCAGGGCATCTTCGAAGATGACAGAGGCGGGTCGGATTTCGACACCGGTGAGCTGGCGTTCGGCATGAAGGGCGGCTGCTGAAGTCTCCCCTCGACGTTCAAGACGCCGTTATCTGTCCTAAATCCGTTCCCTTTCGGGACGCGTTAGCAATCACGATGAATGAACGCTTTCCTCGTCCCGTAACGGCGTCCCGATTTTGCCACCGGTAAGCTCCGGCGGCATCCTGCCGTCAATAAGCTCTCTCAGTTCGTCTTCGCTAAGGTTCCCGAGCACTTGAACGATCTGCCGACGCCCGGCAACCTTCGCATAGCTTTCGGTTGCGACTCATCGCGAGCTTCATGAATGAGTCGACGTCGCGCTTCTCGTACGCCTTTTCGAGGAGATCGCGAGCCGAAAGAGCGTTGAGAGCCGCGAAAGCAAATCCTTGGGCGACGTGATCTCGCCTTTCAGCGAATCGAAGCGAATCGACACGTTAGATCCTTTGCGCGAGCTGTCCCGGCCGCCCTCACGCATCGACTGCAGCGCGTTTCCTGGCCGTCGGTTTGCGATGCCTCAGTGAATCTACCTGGCGCGTAAGGGCACTCGTGACTCGATCCATACGGCATGACGTGCAATGGCATCTTCCGGTAGACCCGTCCGATGAGCGTATCCCGTATCTCGTTGAGAATCGCACGCTGCTGGGTAAAGGGTCGGTTATGACGGATGAAGAGATCCAAAGATTCGCTAATCAGCGCGTTCGGCTGAGCTATGGCGGCCGGGTTGTGGCGGGCACGCTTATCGTCGGCTTCGCGGCTCAAACGCAAGTCCAAGCCCCCTATGCAATCCAGTGGTACGACGTCAATCCGACACTGGGCCTGAAAGAAGAGCGGCTGGCCGCGTTAGGGTCCGCCGAAGCCGTCGAGTGGATGGAACCGGTCGAAGAGGCTGCCGAAGCTCGCGCCGAGATCGCAGACGCAGCTGAGGACGCACAGACGCCCGGCTAAGGTCTTTCAGAAATTGAGAGAGGGCCCTGCCTACTCGCTGCGCCCCCTTTGTTGCTAGTCCTCGCCGCTAAGAAAGAGCGCGCGACCCAGCCACATCCACTGAGTGAATTCGTCGCGCGTTAAGTTCTCTGACCCGCTCGATCGCGAATGTCGTTCGTCGGCGTTACCAACTGATCATGATCTTTCCATCGTAATGCTGGCGGTCAGATTTCGCGCCGATTGTCATCTGCACTTGCCTCGCACTTTTCTCGGTGAACGAGGATCCACCGCCGCCGCCGCCACCAGCGTAGTTATTGTAAGAGCCGGATCACTGTCCGCCTCCGCCCCTCCGCCACCACCGTAGTAGCCGCCTCCTCCGCCGCCGCCCCTGCCGGCATACGCTGCTCCGGGTCCCCCAGGGCCACCGAGACCGCGCTTTCCGTGGAGCCGCCGCAGTTGCAGCCGCCTCCCGCGCCCCCTTGGCCTCCGCTACTCTGCGTGCCGCCGGTTCCGCCGCTCCCGTCAAGCGAGCTGCCGCCCGTGCTGTACCCTCCCGATTGGCCGGATCCGCCCGTCGGCGTGCCGGCGTTTCCCCCGTCGCCGCCTACGCGAATTTCGCCCTGATGGCCGCAAGACCCAGAGCAATCGGCGCCGTCGCCTCCGGCGCCTCCGCCGCCCCTCAGGCCACCACAACCCGATCGGTCAAGCGGTCGCCTCCCTGCCGGACATCGGAGGCGCCTCCCCCGTTACCGCCATAATAGCCTCTTCCTCCGCCGCCGCCGTTGAAGCCGCCGCCAGAACCGCTCCCGCCCACGGAGATCGCCACGCGTTCTCCGGGAGTTACCGGTATTGTGGCCGTCACGAAACCTCCCTCGCCGGGACGACCGGTTGCCGTCGAGAATTTGGGGTCGCCATAGCCACCGCTCGCGCCCGTTGCCGCGACCGTTATTTGCGCCACGCCGCGCGGGACTTTGAACGATTGCTTCCTACCGGTGTACTTGAAAGTGCGCTGGCGCGACGGAGCTTGCGTTCCGGCACTTACAACGCTAGCGCCGATCGGGGGCTGCGATCCGCCGCAGGCCGCGAGCATTGTTGCAGCCACGCAACTGCTTAGCACGCGGCGGCCAAAACTGGGAATACTCATCGCAGCCTCCTGAAGCCGAACGGGTCGGCGGCTGTCATGGTTCGGCGCGACGGCGTCGGAACCCGAAGGCCGCTAACAGCTTCAGGAGTAGCGGTGGAGTTTAGCGCCCTTAGAGCGTCGCCCGCGACTACTGCCTCGCGTCATAGCCTCTGCTGCACGGCCTCAGCGTTCTCCGAGTTGGGAATCGACGCCGAGTTTCGGAGCATCGAATGCCGAATGAGTATCGCCGTTAACGTCACTGAACGTTATGATGATGCTATAGAGGTCACGTTTTCTCGCAGGCGCTCGCGGAGCGCATGATTACGTTTAACGCGATGACCGCAGTTGACAAGCCGAAGTACCGGCGCAAGAGCGACCCGTCGTCTTCACGCCGGAGGAACAGGGCTTCATGCACGCTCAGGCGCGTGGCACTGATTATGAAGCGATGCTCCTGCTCAACCTGAGTATGCCTCTGCGGCCGTGCGAACTCTTCGGGCTACGTCGCGCCGATGTGAGTATTGCCCGCCGCGAGGCCAAAGCTCGGCACGATCTGATCGAGACGAAGAAAACAGCTTACGTCCCGACGCTGGGCCCCGAGAAGACGGACGAGAGCCGTCGCGAGCTACCGCTGAGCGATGAGGTCGCGGCCGCGCTTTCGAAGCGGCTGGAAGGCCAGCTACGTGCCGGACGCACAACGCCGGAGAGCTTCATCTTCACGTCGCGGGGCGGATGCCGATTCGGCGTAGCAACCTCACCCGCAATTGGTGGAAGCCGTTGCTCCCTCGACGTGTTCCACCTCCTCTGCGGGCACCGCAGCATCGCGTCAAGTCTTAAGCACGATAACCGGCCCGAAGCGGCGGCGCGAAGCAGCGGCTGCGGTCAGCGCGTGGCTACGGCAAGAGGCCGCAGGATAAAGCCCGTCGTTACACGGCCCATTTAGTCTCTGACCGGGGACGGCTCGAATCCAAAGGAAAAGCCCTTACCGCGTAAGGGCTTTTCAATTCTACACCGCGAGGGACTTGAACC
>PMHJ01000003.1 GCA_003158175.1 Candidatus Cybelea septentrionalis | reverse complement strand
CCTAAGCAAGAGAGCGAGTCCGCCGAGGCGGGCTCGCTCTTTGCTTTTGCCGCTCCTAGTCGAGTTGCATACGGTCAGCGCCGGGCCGCTTCCGAATATCGTCAACTACGATATCGGAATGCGTGAGCATTGGCACGTGACTCGAATCAATCTCAATTGTGGTGGCATTCATGCGCTTTGCCGCAGCGCGCTCGAGATCAGGGTGCGCGGTGTGGTCTTGTTTGGCCACGATAAACCACCTTGTCTCATGTAGCGTTCGCTGCCTTCATGATGAAGTCGGCGACAACGGTCGGCTGCGAGAGCATCGGGCAGTGGCTCGAATCCAGTTCGATCGTGGTTGCGCCCATGCGTTTTGACACAAACCGCTCGAGGTCGGGAGGTACGGCCCTGTCGTTTTTGCCGACGATGAACCAACTCGGCTTCGTCTTCCATGCCGGGGTACCCATTGGGGCGTTGAACAGGTCCGCCGCGGGCGGATAGTTCGTCGCCCAGACGACTTTTCGCTCCGCTTCGGGAAGATCGCCGCAGAAGTCCGCGATGCCCGCGGGCTTCATCCAGACTCGACCGTCGGCTACTTCGATCTGCTTAAAGACGGGGGTCGTCGGAAACTTAGCGAGTTGCTCTTGCGCGGTCTCGCCTTCGTCGGGGCCGAGTGCGCAGATGTACACGAGCCCCCGAACGCGGTCGTCGGTGCCGGCCCCGGTGATGACCTGGCCGCCGTACGAGTGTCCGACGAGGATGGAGGGACTGCTGACACGGCTCAGTGTTTTCTTGACAATGGCGATGTCGTCGGCAGTCGCGTCGAGCGGGTACTGCGCCGAAATGCATTCATATCCGGCGGCTTGAAGAGGTGCGATTACCTTGCCGAAGCACGAGCCGTCTGCCCAGATTCCATGGCAGAAGACGATGCTCGGTTTTCCTGAACTACTCACGTTCGAAACCTCCCCGGCTTTAGCAGCCGGAACGAATTTAGCTACAAACGAGGCACCGAGCAATGCCGAGCCCGTACGATAGAAACCCGAATCGGGTGACGCTGCGCGGTGTACTCATGATGAGCCAAGCCTGCACGCGGCCGACTTGCCTGGCCAGCCACATCCCTATTTGTCGGAGGATTTGTGGGGGTTGTTAGTGTTACATCCGACCCTCGGCGCGTATCGTTCAACTATAGCCCCCGATCCTGGAGGATGCCCCTGTGTCAACGTCGATGTCACGAAGAGCGATAGAAGTCACGCACGTCGTCATAGAATCACAAAAGCCGGCCGCCGATGTCCGGACGTCCCTCGAAACTCTGATTCCCTCGATCGACGAGGAGATTGCATTACTCCTTAGCGACGGAATCACGGACAGGCTGAAGCAGCGACTTGAGGCCGCGCCCGAGCTTTCTATCTTGCTTAAGCGCGATCACGGCGTGTTAGTCGGCCTGTATGGTAAAGTTCGGGACGCCGTACAATATGAAATTGGGAACCCGCTCACCGCTTCGAGGATGACGCGTTACCAGCTAGCTGCCGGATTGTACGCGCCGTTACGCGTGATCGTTTATGAGAAACCCGCCGGCGGTTCGTGTATCGAGTACGACCTTCCGTCGTCGTTGTTCGGTCAGTTTGGTGACGATCGTGTCATGGAGGCCGCCCGCGGGCTCGATGTCGCGCTTGCTCGCGCGTTGTCCGCCGCAGCCGGTTGAGCGAGAAACTCTTCGAGAAGCGCGTACACGTCTTCACCGGCACCTTGCACACGCAGGCGTTCGATGCGTTCGCGTGATAGCTGCTTGCCGACCGCATTAAGTGCCATTTCGCAGGGGAGCGCGTCATGTCCCGAAACATGACCGTTACGCTCATCGGTCGCCCCGCAAGAAGCCAGTAGGCGCACCGCAAAATCTGCATGGCCCGACTCAACAGCGAAGGCTGCTGCATAGCGTGCGTACCCCAGTGCCATGTAAAGAAACCCAAAATGCCGCGCGCTGACGAGAAGGCGGAGCGATCTGCGGAGCGCATCCTCGGAGCTGCCTACGTCTCTAACGAAAAACAAATACCTTGCGAGATTTCCAAAAATCAATACTTCAAGATGACTGGCATTGGGATAGCGGGCCACGTCAGACGCAGATTGTTCCAAGAGGTCGATCGCCTTCTCGGCGTGGCCTTCGCGAAACTCAATCTCCGCGAGGACGATGTGAGCGTCGACTTCTATCACGTTGCCTGAAGGAATCTCCAGCTGCTGCAGGCAAGCGCGCGCGCCTAAAAAATCGTTCAGCAGACAGCGCACGTAGGCGCTGGTCATGGCGGCACTGAGGCCGGCTTGCGTGCGCCTGAGCTCGCGGGTGTTCAAGAGGCCCGACGCGCCAGCGAGATGACGTTCGGCAGATGCAACGTTACCCCGCCTCCACTCAATTTCAGCTATCCGCACTTGAAGGTATGCCGCGGCATCTTGGCGCCCGGCTTCCTTCAACAGCGGTATCGCCCGAAATGCCAACGCCAGGAGCTCCGCACCTGCAATAGCAGGTGCAATACAGGCAATAAGCCATCCCACGATCTCGGGGCTGTCGCGGTCATCTAGGCGCTCGAGTAGGGCGAGGCCTAGTGTGCGAGCGTCGGCCTGGCGAAAGTTCCAATACCAAGCGCTCGCGAACCTAATGACAATGTTTGCTGCAGACGCATAGTGGCGTAGCTCGAGTTCGATAAGGCCCAACTGACGGCAGCGCGCACATTGTCCAGGTCCGACCAATTCTCGATGATGACCTCAGGCGGCGAAGAGTCGAACACCGCAGCTTTCTGGTCGAGCCACTCCATGAGACGCAGCATCGTGTTTTCGAGGTCACCTTCGTACCTTAACCGGTCCAAAGCGAACGTTCGTATCGATTCAAGAAAGCGATAGCGCGTCGACGTGCCGATGTGGTCGACATTGATCAGCGACTTTTCGACGACGTTCGATAATGCGTCGGCGACGGCTTGCACCGGCAATGATTCGCCGGAACCCACCTGCTCTGCGGCCTCCAAAGTGAAGGCCCCAATCATGACGCTGAGACGACGAAAGAGCAGTGCTTCGACGTCACTCAAGAGATCGTAACTCCAGGCAATTGTTGTGTTCATCGTTTGCTGGCGAGCTGGGAGATCGCGACTTCCCGCCAGGGTAACCCCGCCTTTGAGCCGGCCACGGAGCGCCTCAAGTCCAAGCGTAGAAACGCGAGAAGCGGCGAGTTCGATTGCGAGCGGGATGCCATCAAGATTCTTGCAGATGTCGGCCACAACAGCAAGACGCTCCATATCCAGGGACCACGTAGGGTCACGCTGTTGCACGCGCGCAAGGAATAGATGCGAAGCGACGGTCGCATCCATTGATGGTAGGCGATAGGCAAGTTCGGCGGAGAGCGCGAGTGCTTCACGACTTGTTGTGAGCACCGTGAGTAATGAGCAGCTCCTAAGCAGCTTCTCAACGACTGACGCTACATCCGCAACGACGTGCTCGCAGTTGTCGATCACCAGCAGCGTATGGCGTGATTGGATACGGCGAACGATCCCAGACAAATCGTCATCGCTCTCGGCGGGCACGTTGAGACGAAGGGCAACCTGCGACGTGACGAACTTGCCGTCTCGTACCGGCAATAGGTCGACAAACCACGTTTCGTCGTACATATCCTCGATCCGTCGAGCCAGCTCGATCGCGATTCGGGTCTTGCCTATCCCCGGGGAGCCAGTGATCGTCAACAAGCGATGGTCACTTAGTAGTGCTTTGAGTTCGTCCAGCTCGTGGCGCTCTATGAACGACGTTAGCGATGTCGGAAGACCAGAATCGCCGCGTGGCTGGCGCCCGCGCGCACGGGCGGCCGCCTCTTCAAGCTGTCGGCGTACGGATTCGGACACACCCAGAGCATCTGCGAGGAACCTGACCGTATCGCGGTGCGGCGCGCGGCGCAGGCCTTGTTCGAGCGACCCAATTGCGCTGACGCTCAGGCCGGCGCGTTCGGCCAGGTCTTCCTGCGAGTATCCGGCGGCGCGTCGTTGCTGACGGAGAAGCTCAGAAAATGGGGCCTCGCTCGACATAGCGATGACTTCGCTGCCCATCGTCGAGTCGCCTCGACGGCTAGCAGTACCGCCGCCGTCTTCGATTGTCCATATGCGACGAATGGCGTGTAGGGGATGAAATTGAAGTGCAGATCGTCGAAGAGCACCGGAGCGATCATGTTTGCACTGGAGCCGACTGAAACGCGATCAACCAGCTGCGTCATTCGGTGTCGACTGGCACGTTCGTTGGCCCCCTATGGATGAAGTAAGAGCGATTATATTTTGACGGAATGACGGTGAACGGGCGAGGCTGCTGCGTGAAATTGAAGCAGTCCACGATGCTGGTGGCCCGCTCGTCGCTCGTGCCCAAGCTGCCCAATCCAAACGTCTGCTCGATAAACTTGAGAATGCTGCCGAACTCGTATTGCGTGTGCGAGACGTAGTTCGGGCTTCCTCCGCCCAGCGCGTAGGCCGACACGACGATCATGGGAACGCGGAATCCCAGGCCGCCATAATGGTCTTGGAACGGCGGTGGCACGTGGTCATAAAAGCCTCCCCAGTCGTCCCAGACAACGACGATCGCAGTCGTTTTCCAATAGGTGCTACGCCCGATGGCATCGACGACGCTGGCCACCCATGAGGGTCCACCATCCCCCGCCTTTTGCCCAGGATGATCTGAGTCTGTGCCGTCGGGAATAA
>PMHJ01000034.1 GCA_003158175.1 Candidatus Cybelea septentrionalis | reverse complement strand
ACGTGCTCCCCAGAACGATTGCCGCCACCAAAAGGCCAAGGCGAACTTGAGAATGTGACACCATCAGGGATTCTCCTTAAGTAGGCGAGGGGTAAGCGTATAGTTTAGTCTAGCGGTTGTTTGTTAAGGTTATCTTAAGTCAGATTCTTACAACCTTATCCGTATCGGCCGGTGATATAGTCCTCGGTTCGCTTATCTTTCGGCTTCGTGAAGATCGTCGCGGTCGTATCGGTTTCAAGCAGCTCCCCCATCAAGAAGAAAGCCGTATTGTCGCTGATACGCGCCGCCTGCTGCATCGAATGGGTGACGATTACGACCGTGTATTCCTTTTTCAAAGCTTCGATAAGGTCTTCGATCTTGCTCGTCGCAATGGGGTCCAGGGCCGACGCGGGCTCGTCCATGAGAATTACTTCGGGGTCCACGCCCAAGCAGCGGGCGATGCAGAGTCGCTGCTGTTGACCGCCCGAGAGCGCCATCGCCGAGCGGTCGAGACGGTCTTTCACCTCGTCCCAAAGAGCGGCGCGGCGAAGGCTGCGTTCGCAGATCTCCAGCAGGGTTGCCCTATCGGTCTCCCCGTGAATCCGGGGGCCGTACACGACATTATCGAAGATCGACTTTGGGAATGGATTCGGCCGCTGAAAAACCATGCCGATGCGATAGCGAATCGTAACGGGATCGATCTCGGGAGCGTAGATGTTCCGGTTGTCGAGCAGCACCCGGCCTTCGACGCGAGCGCCGGGAGTCAAGTCGTGCATCCGATTGAGCGCGCGAATAAAGGTCGACTTGCCGCACCCCGACGGGCCGATCAACGCCATCACCTGATGCACCGGTACGGCCAGCGAAGCGTTCTTGATGGCCTGAAACGACCCGTAATAAACGTCGAGATTCTCGACCTTGAGCTTCGCGCCGGTCGAGATCACGGCTGCCTCGGTGGTATCGGCGAACATCGCGTGGCTTGTTCGTCGCCCGCCAGCGGATGCCCGTCCGCAGTTAAAGAGTCTTAAGAGCCTTCGCGCTTGATGCGCATGATCGGCAGCCGGATCGTAAATGCGGTGCCGCGCCCGAGCATGGATTCGGCCGAAATCGCGCCGCTGTGAGCGTCGACGATTCCCTTGACGATGGCCAATCCCAGACCCGCGCCGCCGGTACCGCGGTTTCGCGACCGGTCCACGACGTAAAAACGCTCGAAGATATGAGGAAGGTCTCGATACGGAATCCCGTCCCCGGTGTCACGCACGCGCAGCACCGCATCGCTATCGCGTGCATCGATCTCGACGCGAATGCGGCCCCCCTCCGCAGTGTGACGCAGCGCGTTATCGATGAGATTGACAAAGACTTGCGACAACCGGTCGGGATCGGCTTCGACGCGAACCGGGCGCAGCGCCGCCAACTCGAGCGAGACGCCCTTATTCGATGCCTGCTGCTCGAAGGAGGCCACGATCGGGCGAGCGACTTCTTCCAGGTCGACGTCGCGCAAAGCGAGCTGGAGCTGCCCGGACTCCGCACGTGCCTGTTCGAGCAACTGTCCCACGAGCGCCGTCAAACGGTCGACCTGCGCGAGAGCCTGCGGCACAAAAAGCTCGCGTGCTTCCTGTTCGGGAGCCTCGAGCACCGTCTCCAACATCAGCTTGATCGAAGAGAGGGGAGTTCGCAGTTCGTGCGAGACGTTGGAAAGAAACTCTTTGCGCGCGCGGTCGAGCCGGACTAGGGCCGTCTGATCGTCGGAGAAGACCACGACGCGGTTCGATTCCTGGTTCTCTTCGGTCAACGGATAAACCGAAACGCGATAGGTCCGCGCGATCCTGGCTCTCGTAAGCATTAATGGGGCGACCGAGCCTTCGCCCCGCAGCGCATCGGCGATCCGTCGCTCCAACTCGACGTTGGGAACCGCTTCGATGATGTGAAGCGCGATCGCGCGTTCCGGGTCGAAACCGAAGGTCGCTCCCGCCGCCGCGTTTGCAAACTCCACGTGGCAGGCGCGGTTCACGATAATCACGCCAAGCGGCAACGCTCGCACCAAAGGCGCAAACGTGCTTTCGACCGGCACCGGAGGCACGGGAGCCTGCGGCGGCGCAGGAACTAGCGACACCTGACGCACGGCGCGGACTCGTCCGATCGTAAGCCCCACGACGAAGCCGGCGACCAGCGCCAGCAGAGACCATTCCGCCGGCGTCAAGCTTTGAACATATAGCCGCGGCTGCGCACGGTTAAAATGTGACGCGGCGCGCGTGAGTCTTCCTCGATCTTTTCGCGAATCCAGCGAATATGGACGCTGACGGTTTGCTGCTCGCCCTCGAAATCGTAACCCCAGACCTTATCGAGCAGCGTCTGTCGTGTCACGACGCGACCGTGATTCTCCATCAGGACGCGAAGCAGTCCGAACTCTTTAGGCGCGAGAGCAACCGCCTTGCCGCGAACCGTTAGCTGTTGGCGCGACGGATCGAGAACGATCTCGCCCAGTGCGATCGCCTCGTCGTGTCCCGGTGCGACGGAACTTTGACGGCGCAAGCGCGCCTTCACCCGAGCGAGAAACTCGTGAAGGGCAAACGGCTTGGTGACGTAGTCATCGGCGCCCAACTCGAGTGCCAAAACCTTGTCGATCTCCTGATCCTTCGCGGTCAGCATGATGATCGGGACAGGACTAAACTTGCGAATCTCCTTGCAGGCTTCGACTCCGTCGAGCACCGGCAACATAATATCGAGCACGATCAGATCCGGTTGTTCGCGCTGCGCCATTGCAATTGCCGTGCGACCGTCGCCGGCGGTAACCACGGCGTAGCCGCTGCGTTCGAGATTGAAGCGCAAGGTTTGTAAGATCGCGGACTCGTCGTCGACGACGAGAATCTTCTTGTTGAGGTCCGGGCCTTTAGCCGAGGCGCCCCGCGGCTTAAGCTCCTGAATTGCAGTCATAGGCTTTTGCGATCGCGCTGTAATCCAGCGCGCCGTCTCCCTTTGCGCAACGGCTAGTATACAGTTGATAAGCCAGCCCGGTGGCCGGCATGGCGAGGTTTGCGGCCCTCGCGGCGTCGAGTGCGGCCGCGACGTCTTTTCGAAGGAGGTCCAGCGCAAAACCGCCCTCGAACGTGCCTGCCAGCCAGGTTTTGGGCAGCCATTTTTCGAGAACGTAGTTTGAGGCCGTCGCCGAGGCCAGCACCGCGCACACTTCTCCGAGATCGGCGCCGGCTTCTCTTGCAAAGACGAGCCCTTCGACGTTTGCGATCATGACGTTGGCGATTATGATCTGGTTAACGAGCTTGACGGTCTCACCCATGCCAACCGGCCCCAAGTGATGCGGCACGCCCATCGCGCAGAGCACCGGCTTCGCGCGCTCGAACGCGGCCGGGGAAGCTCCGACCATAATCGTCAGCGTGCCGTCGGCCGCGCGAATCGGACCGCCGCTCACCGGCGCATCTACGAACTCAACCTCTCGCTCCGCAAGTCGCTGCGCAAACCTGCGCGTCGCCAGCGGCGAGATCGTCGACATGTCGATCACCAGTAACCCCCGCGTCGCTCCGGCTTCGACGCCCCGCGCGCCAAAGAGCGCGTCCTCGACCTGCGGCGCGTCCGGAACGCAGAGAACGACGACTTCCGAGCCAGCCGCAAGCGACGCCGGATCTTGCGCTTCGGCCACGCCGTCGGTGCGCAACCGGTCCAGTGCGTCGCGGCGCCGGTGCGCGCATGCCGTCACTTCGAATCCGGCTCGGTGCAACGAACGGGCCATGGGTTCGCCCATCGCTCCAAGTCCGATGAACCCAACCCGCGCAATCACGAGCGGCCCTTTGGTCGCCGCCTCAGGATAACCTTCGCGGTTCGCCGAAGCCGCGCCATTACGACCGCTTCGGTTGCGCCTTCATCGGCTGATGTACGAGCACGGCCTGGCGAACGGAACGCTGATGCGGCTCACGGAGGCGGGGACGCAGGCGCTAGGACGAGGCTAGAGCTTCCTGAGCGCAGTTGGCGCATTTATAGCCGACGGCGCTGCCGTGATCTTGTGCCACCATTTGGTCACGGGATCCGCGGCGGCCGCATTGCGCGCATGCGAACGTCTGTGAGGCGGTTGTCTGCGTGGCGGACACCTTGCTCGTGGCGACTTCGCGGCGTTTCGCGAAGTAGAACGCGAGATAGATCGCGATGCCGACGACCCACGGCGCCCACGCAAAGAACGTGTCGAAGGTGTCGCTGGATACTGTCGGGTTCATGCCTTCTTGAAGTAGTCGGCATTAATAGCGGTAAAGTTCTGCCACTTTTCCGGAACGTCGGAATCGGCAAAGATCGCTTCCACCGGGCATGCCGAAACGCACGCGCCGCAGTCGATGCAGACCTCGGGATCGATATACAGCATCTCGTCTTCGTCCTTGCCGTGGATGCAATCGACGGGACAGACGTCCACGCACGACTTGTCTTTGGTGCCGATGCACGGCTCGGTGATGATGTAGGTCATAAGCGTTGCGCTTCCAGCGACGAAGCGTGGCGCCCTTCAAGCAGAGGATCGACCTCTGCGAAACACGCGCAGCAGGTAGAGGAGAACGACTGCACCGATCAACGAGCAGACCAGACTCGGCAGGCTGAAGCCGGTCACCTCCACATGGCGCAGTGGACCGTACAGCCAGGCGCCGATCGCGGCGCCGACAATGCCGACGAACGCATCGGTCAACACGCCTCCCGGCGGCTCCCCTGGGATGATCCAGCGGGCAGCGAGCCCCACGAGCAAGCCAAGAACGATCCAGAAGACCACCGCGCCGAGCACTCTACCTCCTCGCTGCCGCTCCGAGCGCCCTCGAAAACCTTACAGGTGGAGAGCGATCGAGCGATGGACTCTACGGCATTATGAAGCGTACTTTCCTTTGCCTGCTCGCGACGTTCGGTCTTACGGGCAGCATCGCCGCTGCGGCACAACCCGTGCTCACCGTAATAAGCGCGTCCGGAACCGGCACCGTCGCATTACTGCCCGATATCGCGACGGTCAGGGCGCAACTCCAAACCAATGCGGCGAACGCAAACGATGCCGTATCGCAGAACAATGCGATCTACGACCGCATCGTCGCCCGCCTTGCCAAGCTGGGAATTGCACGGGCCGACGTCGCGCTGGATTACTACAACGTGAGATACTATCCGCGGCCGCAGACGATGCCCGCCACTCTAACAGGCGAACAATACGGTTATACCGTCGCTCGTAATTTTCAGGTTACGGTCCGTAAGATATCCATGGCCGGGACCGTCACCGATGCTTGCATCGATGCCGGCGCTACGGAGATCAACGGCGTGTCTTTCGGTCTATCGGATCCGGTCGCAGCGCGAGTGCAAGCAATAGCGAAAGCAATTGGCGACGCCCGTTCGAACGCCGACGCCATCGCACGAACCGCGGGGCTACGAATCGTCTCGATTAAGAGCATCGCCTACCCCGACAACGGTTACGCCGAACCAAGCGGCGTAATTGCGCGCGTCACCGCCAGATCATCGAGCGTACCGACCAACCTCGATCAATCGAACGTTAGTGAAACTGCCTCGGTCAGGGTCATTTTCGTTGCGGAGCCCTGAGCTCGAGCAAGCGGCGAAACTTGCCGATCCAATCTTGAGTAGACTTCGGCAATGAACGGCTTATGTGAAACTTGCGCGAATCGCCCCAGCGCCGTCTCTTATGGTGGACGACGGCTCTGCGGCGTTTGCGCTCAAAAGCGAACTGCCGCTAACGCGTTGCCCTTTGTCGGCGCCGCGCTGGCCGCCGCAGGCCTGATCGCCGGGAGCGCGCTGCTTGCCGAAAAACTCCAGGGTCGAGAGAGCGAATCGCCACTCGAAGGGCTGGGCAAGAGATTTCGCGGCGGAACGCCGACGTTGGCGGCTTTTTCGCGCGATCTGACGGAGCTGGCCCGGCTAGGAAAACTCGATCCAGTGATCGGACGCGACCGCGAGATCGAGCGAGTCACCTCTATTCTGGCGCGGCGCAGCAAGAATAATCCGTGCCTGGTTGGAGAGCCGGGCGTTGGAAAGACCGCCGTCGTTGAGGGGCTCGCCCAGCGCATCGCCGCCGGAACCGTCCCGGCTGCCTTGCGCGACAAGCGTCTTCTCGCACTTTCGTTAGGAACGCTCGTTGCCGGAACGAAGTATCGCGGCGAGTTTGAAGGTCGCGTCAAACGTATTCTCGAGGAAGTAAAGCGTAGCGCTCGCGACGTCGTGCTCTTTATCGACGAGCTGCACACATTGGTCGGCGCTGGTGCTGCCGAAGGCGCTCCCCTCGATCTGAGTTCGATGATAAAGCCAGAACTGGCGCGCGGCGATCTGCAGTGCATCGGCGCCACAACGTTCGACGAATACCGCAAGCACGTCGAGTCGGACCCGGCACTCGAGCGGCGATTCCAGCCGGTCATGGTTGAGGAGCCGAGCATCGAGGAGACGAGCGACATTCTTCGAGGCCTGCGCGAACGGTACGCACACCATCATCGCGTCACCATTACCGACGACGCGATCGAGACGGCGGCCCAGCTCTCGGCACGTTATATCGCCGACAGGTTCTTACCCGATAAAGCGATCGATCTGATAGATGAAGCGGCCGCTTCGGTCGCACTTGCAAACAAAGGAGCCGTCGAGTTGCCTCCCGTCACGACGGCCGACGTCGCCGCCGTCGTGACTCGTTGGACGGGAATCCCACAAGCAGCATTGACCGAGTCGCAGACAAATCGTCTGTTGGAGCTCGAGACCTTGCTCTCCAAGCGCGTCATCGGTCAAGAGCGTGCGATTGCCGCCGTTTCGAACGCGATCCGGCGCGCGCGCACCGGTCTGCACGATCCGCGCAAACCGCTGGGAACGTTTCTCTTTCGTGGCTCCAGCGGCATAGGGAAGACCGAGTTGGCCAAAGCGCTCGCCGAGGCGCTCTTCGGAAGTGAGGCCGCGTTGGTTCGCGTCGACCTTTCAGAGTTTACCGAGTCGCACGGAGTTTCGAGGCTGCTCGGGGCACCGCCCGGTTATGCGGGACACGATGAAGCCGGTCAGCTTACCGAACCCGTCCGCCGCCGGCCGTATTGCGTGGTGCTTTTTGACGAGATGGAAAAGGCCCATCCGGAGGTCGCGGCGATTCTTCTCCAGATTCTCGACGAAGGTCGCGTCACCGACGCGAAAGGCCGCGCGATCGACTTTCGCCACGCGATCATTATTCTAACGACGAACCTCGAAGAGGATGAGCTCGCGATCGCACTACGGCACGAACTGCTCGATCGAATCGAGGAGATCGTTCCATTCGAGGAGTTGGGTCTTTCGCAGATTGAGGCGATCGTAACGATCCACGTCGACGCCCTCGCGCAACGGCTGGGCGCGCGCAACGTTACGCTCGAACTATCGGACGAGGCAAAGCTCTATCTCGCGCGCGTTTCGATGGGTGCAGGTAGTGGAGCCCGCTACGTCGCGCGCACGGTTTCGCATTACGTTTCCACGCCGCTTTCCACCGCGCTGCTACGCGGCGAACTGCGAGACGGCTCGGCCGCGCGTGTGACGCTCGACGGCGATGCCCTACGGGTTCGCGCGGCCTAGGGGATTAGCGCGGTCGAGGCATTGGTCGCCGGCGAGAGCGAGAGCGCGAGCGGGAGACTTATGCCGTTCCCCAGCGTCGTCCACGAGCCGCTCGCATATGGCGGCGTATACACCGTAACCGTATTGTTACCGTAGTTTGCGACGTAGAGGTTGCCGAGCGCGTCGATCGCCAGGGCGACCGGCTGGCTTTGGCCACCGACGATCGTAGCCGGCGGGTTGGCATACGGTGCGACGTACTCCGTCACCGTGTTCGCGCCTTGGTTCGGAACGAAAAGATTGGCCGAGCCGTTCAAACCGATCGCACCTTGTTCGTTCACGCCATCCGTGATCGTCGCAATCGGCGCGCTTCCACCGGCAAACGGCGGCGAATACTCAACGACTGAGTTCGGCGTCGAATTGAGATTTGCCACGAAGAGATTTCCGCGGACATCGAGCGCGAGAGAGTTTGGGGCGTTGAGTCCCTTCGAGATCGTGGTCTGCGCTGCGACATAGGGCGGTGCGTACTGCGTCACGGTGTTCGCCGCTTCGTTGACGACGAAGAGATTGGAGCTCGAGTCGAGGGTAATGCCGACCGGATCGTTGATTCCGGATGAAATCGTCTCCGCCGGTTGTCCATTATAGGGTGGCGAGTACATCGTTACGGTGTTGCTTCCGCTGCCGTTTGCGACGAATAGATCGCCTCGCGAGTCGATCGCTAACGCCTGGGGATGGTTGACGCCGTTGCTAATCGTCGTCGGCGTGGTGTTGTAAGGCGGTGTGTATTCGGTCACGCTCCCGGGTTGATCCGCAACGAAAAGATCGCCGGCCGAATCGAAGATCAGCGCCTGCGGGTTCGTAACTCCGTTTTGCACCGTGGCCAGCGGAAGGCTCTGGCCGTTAACGTAGAGCGTGACGTCGTTCGCATTCGAATTTGCAACCGCCAGAATTTGGCGCACGTCGACGCGGACGGTACTGCTGCAGACGGCGCTCGCCTGCGAGCAGGGATTCGCCGGCCCGAGATAAGCGGCCGTCGCGCGCAAAAGAGCCGACGTCGTGTTGCCGACGCCGTTCGGCGTTACGTAGAAGAGGTTCGGCGCGGTGGCCGACGGTTGCGTGATGCCGACGGGAAGCGCGCCACCAGCCTGACTCAACGTAAAGGTTGCGGGCGCGTTGCTGACGATGACGTTTTGGTTCGCATCGAATGCTTCCACGAGCACGGCGTGGCGGCCGGAACCATAGAGATCGATTCCGCCCTGTGCGTTCTGAGCGCTCAGCGACGATGCCGGAACGACCGCGACCTGCGCCGCTGCGCCGCTCAGCGTGACGCCAAAGACGTTCTGTCCGTTGGGCGCTACACTAAATGCGATCGCGGTCGAAGCGGCGGTGTTGGCGATTCCGATCGTCCCCATATAGGTTCCCGCGGGAAGAGCAAGCGTTAGTTGGCAACTCGTACCGCCCAGCGCGGGCGCGCAGCCTCCGGCGTTCGGTCCGACCGCCAGCGTTTGGCTGATTGCCGTCGGGCCATTCACGTTAATGGCGAGCACTTGCGAACCCGGAGGAGGCGGCGAAGTGGGGGTAGCAGCCGGCGCCGTCCCAACCGACGGCGGGACGACGCCGCCCATGACCGGGGCCGGGGCGCCGACGGACGACGGCGGCGGGGGCGGCGTTCTGGCAAAACCGTTCTGCTGCGTCGTCGGAACGAAGATCCGAACGACCGTGTTCCCCGCTGCCCCGCCCGAGTTTGCGAGCGGCATCATCACGCCGGACCCCGAGCCGCCGCTGCAGCCGTCGATTACGCAGGCGGTAAGCACAACGCCCAAGCTCCAGGCAAACCTTCGGCGTTGCCCCAAAAACATCACCGCAATAGACGTTCGGCGTTGCTGCGCATCTCTGCCGGCGACATCTCGCCGACAACGATCCGCCGTACGATTCCGAGCCGGTCGATGAAGACGTGGACCGGAAGCCCGTTGATGGCGTATTGATCGCGCAGCGTTCCCCCGTCGACGACTACGGGATACGTCAAATGATGCTGGTTGCGAAAGTCGGCTGCCTTACGCGCGTTTTCGAGCACGTCCACGCCGACGACTTGAAAGCCTTGCGCGGCAAAGTCGCGTGCAATGGAGTCGATCGCCGGAGCCTCGGCGCTGCACGGCGGGCACCAGCTCGCAAAAAAGTTGAGATAGACGGCCTTACCGCGTAAAGCGGCCAGCGAAAGGCTTGGCCCGGGCACGCTCGGCTCGCTCCACGGCGGTGCCGGTTCGCCAACGCGGGCAACCTTGGACGAACCGCCCGAATCGGCGCTGCCGGCGCGAACGCATGCCGCGAGCGCACAGGCAAGAACGATGGCGGACGCTCGAACCCACCTAGCCATAACTGGGATAACCTACCGCCGCAACGTCTTGTTGCATTTGCTCGACGAGTTCGGCGACGTCGGGAAAAAGCCGCTGTTCGCGCACGTACCGAAGGTCCCGTATCCACAACTCGCGTCCGTAGATCGTGTGCGCAAAATCGCGCAGCCACGCTTCCACGGTGCGCCGGCTACCGTTGAACTGGGGATTGGTTCCAATCGAGACGAGGGACGCATAATCGCGACCGTCGTAGCGCGCGCTCGCGGAATAGACTCCATCCTTGGGAATCAGCTTCGAAGGGACGGAGATGTTGGCCGTTGGGAATCCCAACGTATGGCCGCGCCCGGCGCCAAACTCCACCGGTCCGCGGATCTCGTAACCGGCGCCGCCCAGCAGCCGATCTGCGGAAGCAAGATCTCCTTCTCGAATGAGGCCGCGAATGCGCGTGCTCGAAACGCGCTCGCCGTCTTCGCCAACCCGATCGACCGCAACGACCCTGATGCCGCGCCGCATCAGATACTCGCTCATGAACGCAGTGTCGCCGGCGCGCCGGTGACCGAAGCGGAACGTATCGCCGACGACAACGGCGCGAACTCCGAGCGGAATCAAGAGCTCGAGAAAGGCGGCCGGCGAGAGCGTCGCGATTCGATCGTCGAACCGCACGAAAAAACATTCGTCAAAGCCGGCGCGCGCGAGCAGGCAGAGCCGTTCCTGCTCCGTGCAAATCATCGGGGGCTCGGTGCCGGGGCGTAGATGCGTTGCCGGATGATTTGCGAAGGTCAGCACGCCCGCGCGCCAACCGGGTTTGCGCAACCGCAGCGTTTGCCGCGCGATCTCGCGATGGCCGAGATGGAATCCATCGAAGAACCCGATCGCCAGCACCAGCGGCCTTTCGCTGTTGCGCTCGATCTGGTGGTACAGCTTCATACGAAGACCTTGCGGGGAGCAAGGAGCGTGCCGAGTGCCTCGCCTACGCCGACGAGCATTCGCGACTCGTCGCGCACGAAGACGTGCCGGGCCGTCGCCCCTTGCGGAAGCGGAACGACTCGACCGGCGCGAAAGTCGGCCGATCCACGCAGATCGAGAACGATCGTGGGCAGCGGAATGATGTGCTCCGGAGCGATCAGCGCTCGTTCCGGCGCGCGGGCAATCTCTTCGATCGTGAGCGCTTCGTAGAGAACGAAGGGTCCCGAGCCCTCGCGAACGAGCGCGCCCATGTGCGCTGGCACGCCGATCGCCGCTCCAAGTTCGTCGCAGAGCGTGCGGACGTAGGTTCCCTCGCTGCATGCCACGCGCAATCGCGCCGTCTGCGGCGGCTCAACGCCGAGCAGCGTCAGTCCATAAATCGTTACTTGTCGCGACTTGCGCTCGACGATCTTGCCTTCGCGTGCCAGCTCGTAGAGCCGCCGGCCCTGATGGTGGGCGGCCGAGTACATGGGCGGAACTTGCGCGAGCTTTCCAACGAAGTGAGGGAGCGCCTCGCTCAAGAGACGCGGCCAGTTCGATGGAACCGCGCGCTCCTCGACCGTCTCGCCGGACGCATCTTGCGTCGTCGTCGAACGCCCGAGCACCAGCGTGAACGCATACCCCTTTCGCTGATCTTCGAGCAAGGAGATCAGCCGGGTGGCCTTTCCAATCGCTACGGGAAGTACGCCCGCCGCTTGCGGATCGAGCGTTCCGAGATGACCCGCCGCGATCTTTCGATCGCCTCCGTAAATCGCATAGATTCGGCGGACGCGCGAGACGACGCGTGCCGAGGTTGGCCCGGCCGCCTTAAAGAGATTAACGAAGCCGATCATGTCGCCGCTGTGCGGACGCCTTACAGACTCCTAGAGGCCTTGTGCGACCAACGCCGCCTCGACGCTGCCGATTGCTTCGTTCAGCGTTCCCTCGAAGGTTAGGCCGGCCGCGCGGAAATGACCGCCGCCTCCCAAAACCCGGGCCACGGCCTGAACGTTGAGGCGTCCGCTCGAACGCAAGGAAACGCGGATTTCGCCTTCGATCGCCTTGAAAAGCGCTGCGACGTCGACGCCCTCTTGTCCGAGCAATACGTTGACGGTATCTTCGGTGTCTTCTCCGTCGGCGCCGGTCTGCGCGAGCATTGCGTCATCCACGTAGGAGTAACAATAACGGCCGTCGTGGGCGAAACGCATGGCGCCGATGATGCAGCCCAAGAGTTTCGTTGCGGCAACTCGCTTATTAGCAAAGATCTCTCGCGTGATGCGCTCTTTGTCGGCACCGAGCCGCATCAACTCCGCCGAGACTTCGAGTACCTCCGGCGTCGTGTTCGAGTGCATGAAAGCGCCCGTATCGGTCATGATCGCCGCCAGGATGCAGGTCGCGATCCGGGCGTCGATCGGGACGCCGAGCTCGCGCAGAATTCGCATGACGACGCTTCCCGTCGAACATTCGTTCTCCAGCACGAAGTTGAGCTTCCCGAAGAGCGAGTTGCCCAGGTGGTGATCGATGTCGAGCATGTTCTCGCGCGCGACCGGGGGCAAAAGATCGCCCGCGCGCCGCCAATCGCTCATGTCGCAGAATACGTAGAGTGCGTCCTCGCGAGCCGCCTGCGGCAGCTCGTTTGAGACGAGCTCGGCATCGGGCAAGAAGCGTAGATTGCGCGGGACGCTGTCTTGTTGAAAGTACCAAACGTTCTTTCCGAGCTTCTTGAGCGCCAGACCGAGTGCCAACCCGGCCCCGAGGGTGTCTCCGTCGGGCTTGACGTGACTGACCATTACGAAGGAACTGCGGCGATGCAGCTCCTGCGCGACCTCTTTGACCGACGCGATCCGCGGCTTGCTTTCGATCATTCGCTCTCCTTCGGCGTCAGCTGCGCCGCGTCGCGCAGCATCTTCGCCAACTCGATGGCGCGCTCGGCGGAGCGGTCTTCCACGAAGATCAGCTCGGGAGTGTAGCGCAAGTCGATCTTGTGTCCCAACTCGCCACGCAAAAAGCGGCTCGCATGTTGAAGTGCGTCGAGCGATTGCCGCGCCTGATGCCGGTCGCCGATCACCGACACGAAGACCTTGCAGTGCCTTAAATCGTCGCTCACCTCAACGCGCGTTACCGTCACGAACGCAAGTCGCGGATCCTGCAGCTCCTGCGAGATCAGCGTTCCGAGGATGCGCTGGATCTCGTGATCGATCTTCGCGATCCGCTGTGGCTTCACGCGCGCGCAAGCTCCGGCGCGACCTGCTCGAGGGCGTAGGCTTCGATGACGTCGCCCTCTTTTATGTCTTGGAACTTGGCGATCTGAATGCCGCACTCAAAGCCCTCGGCAACTTCGCGAACGTCGTCCTTGAAGCGGCGCAGGCTTTCGATTTCACCATCGAACACGACGGTGGCGTCTCGAATGACCCGCGCCTTCGCATTGCGCGTGATCTTCCCGCCGGTAACGTAAGCGCCGACGATGGTTCCGACTCGGCTGACCTTGAAGACCTGGCGTGCTTCCGCGCGACCCAGTATGACCTCGCGCTCGACCGGCGAGAGCATGCCGCGCATCGCTTTCTTAAGATCGTCTTCGATCTCGTAAATGACCTGGTAGAAGCGCAAGTCGACGCCCTCGTTCTCGGCCAAACGCCGAGCCGTTTCGTCGGGACGAATATTAAAGCCGATCAAAACGGCGTTCGACGCGCTGGCAAGGTTGACGTCGTTGGGCGAGATCGCACCCACACCGCCATGGATGACGCGAATTTCCACGTCTTCGGTCGAGAGCGATTCCATGCGGGATTGCAGAGCTTCAAGCGAACCCTGGCCGTCGGCTTTGATGATCAAATTGAGCACCTTGTTTCCTTCGGCCGGCATTGACATGAAGGTCTCAAGCGAGACACGCTGCGTTCCCGTGGCAGCCATGCGAACGTCGCGCCGGCGCGTCGCTCGCTTCTCCGCGGTTTCACGAGCCACGCGTTCGTCGCTGACCACGCTGAGCGTATCGCCGGCCGAGGGGACGTCGGAAAGCCCCATCACCTCGACGGGAATCGAAGGGCCGGCCTTCTTTACTTGTTTGCCTTTGTCGTCGATGAGCGCGCGGACTTTTCCAAACGTACCGCCGGCCACGACGATATCGCCGACGCGCAGCGTGCCGTTCTGTACGAGCACCGTCGCGACCGCGCCGCGACCGCGATGCAATGCCGATTCGATCACCACGCCCGTCGCGCGGCGGTTTTTGTTCGCACGCAGTTCGCGAATGTCTGCTTCGAGCAGCACGGTATCGAGCAAACCTTCGATGCCGTCCCCCGTTCTCGCGGAGACTGGAACCATTTCGACGGTGCCGCCCCAATCGACGGGCTGTAAGCCCTGCTCGACGAGCTGCTGCTTTACGCGATCCGGCTGCGCGTCGGCCTTATCCATTTTGTTGATCGCAACGACGATCGGAACGTGTGCCGCTTTGACGTGTGCGATCGCCTCTCTGGTCTGGGGCATGACGCCATCGTCCGCCGCCACGACGAGGATCGCGACGTCGGTGACTTTGGCGCCTCGCGCACGCATCGCCGTGAAGGCCTCATGACCGGGCGTATCGACGAAGGTGATCTTGCGATCGTTGCGCTCGACGGTGTACGCACCGATTTTCTGCGTGATGCCGCCCGCTTCGCCGGCCGCGACGTTCGCTTGACGGATCTTGTCGAGCAGCGAGGTCTTGCCGTGGTCGACGTGCCCGAGTACCGTGACGACGGGCGGACGCGGCGTCATCATCTCGGGCTTGTCTTCCTCTTGCTCGACCGTAACTTCTTCGCCGGCCTCTTTCACGACCGCGTTGTATCCGAAGCGCTTGGCGATTTGGATGGCAACATCGCTCGAAATATTCTGGTTGATCGTTGCCATCGTTCCGATCTTGATCAGCTCGGTGATCACGTCGCGCGCCGGAACGATCATCGACGTTGCGAGTTCTTGCACGGTCAGCAGATCGGGGATTTCGATCGTCTCCAATGCGCGCGCGGGCGCGGGAGCGGATCCGCCCTTCTTCTTCCGCTGACGCTCCTTCTCGAGCAGCAGCTCCTTCTCGCGATCCTTTTTAGCGGTGGCCTTCTCCTCATGGCTCCGCGCGCGGTCTCCTGGACGAGCTCCACTCGAAGGCGTTGGCGCCTCAGTGGTCGGTCCGGAACCGGGGCGGCCTGGTGCGGGACGAGTGCCGGGGGCCATTGGCCGGAACGGTCCGTTCCCAGCCGGACGCCGCGGCGGAGGGAGCGGCCGTGGCGCGATGGGACCGCGCGCAGGGGCGCCCGTCCCCTTCCCGCCTTGGCCGGGCATGACTTCGCCTGGTCGCGGCGCCACACCGGGCCGTCCTGGAAGGCCGGTTCGCGGTCCGGGCGAGGCCGAGGCGGCGGACGCAGCCGGGGGAGGGGCCTGCCGCTTTTGAATCGAGGGCTGCCCTGCGGGCACTGGACGGAGTTGGAAGATCGGCTCTGACGCCGGGCGCGGCGCGGGCGCGGGCCTGCGAGGCGCGGGGGCTTCGACAACGGCCGCGACGGCGGGCGCTTCAACGACGGCTGCTGCGGGCTCGGGCGCCGGCGGAGCCGCCGCTTCGGCGGGTCGAGCCACGGTGCGCGCGCTGACCGGCCGCAACCGTGCCACCGGCGCGGGCGTCGTGGCCGGGGCGGACGCCGCCGGCGGCTTCGCAGCGGCCGGCTTTGCGGCTGCCGCCTTTGCCGCCGTGGGAGAAACAGCGCTCGGAGCGCTCGTCTTCGGCCGGGTGGGTGGCTTTTCGACTTCCTTGAGCAGAACGGTGCGCACCAGATCGGCGATCTGGTCGGGCACGACGCTCAGCTGGTTTTTCGCCTCGAAGACGCCCCCCAAACGCTCATTGAAGAGCGCCGTGAGTTCTTTTGAGGTGAGCCCGACTTCTTTTGCGAGCTCGAAGATCCGTACTTTTCCGGCCAAGTTCACTCTCGAGCGCAGGGCACCCGAGTCCTATCATCAGTTGGAGTGCGCGGAGCCCCAACCGACGGCTTGGCTCCGCTAGGTAATCAAAGGTTGGCCCTCATACGAGGGCGTTGTCGCGACGCGGCATCATCTATCCGTTTGTTTCCACGAGTTCCTTATTAAACCATATTCGACCGCCGCCGCGCCAAGCCCCGGATACCGCTTGTTTTTCGCGGCGTGCTCGATGCATTGCGGCGAACAAAGGTAGGCCCCACGTCCGGGCTGCTTGCCGCGAGGGCCGCTCCGATCCGGATGCCAGCCCTTTTCGCTACGCACGAAACGGTCGAGCTCGGATTGTGGCAACCGCCGGCGGCAGCCGACGCAAGTTCGAACAGGATTAGCTATCGTCGCTTCCCAGGCGCTCGCGCCGGAACTCTTCGAGCTTGCGAATCAGCTCCGCATCAATTCCTTCGCCCTCGGGCGTCTCTTCGTCCGTCTGCTCCGGTTCGCCGGCCGGCGTTTGCTCGGATGCCTGTTCCGCCCGCTCGACCAGGTACCGGTCCCGAGCTTGTGTCGACTCGCTTTCGCTGGCAATGTCTAAGCGCCAGCCGGTCAATCTCGCTGCGAGTCGCACGTTCTGTCCGTCTCGGCCGATCGCCAAGGAGAGCTGATAATCCGGAACGATGACCATCGCAACGCCGTCGTCCTCGAAAAGCTCGACGCCGATTACCTTCGCGGGTGCGAGCGCATTCATGATGAAGGTCGCCGGAACCTGATCGTAGCGAATGATATCGACCTTTTCTCCCCGCAGGTTATCGGTGACGTTCGCGATTCGACTCGACTTGGGACCCAAACACGCGCCAATCGGATCGACTTCGGGACGGTTGCTCTTCACCGCGACCTTCGAGCGTCCGCCGGGATCGCGAGCGATCGCCATGATTTCTACCGTACCGTCGGCGATCTCCGGAACTTCCAACTCCAAAAGCCGCTGCACTAAGCCTTCGGCCGCGCGCGAAAGGATCACTTGCGGTCCCTTTGGAGACTTCTTGACGTCGAGTACGTAGGCTCGAATGAAATCGTTGATGCGGTAGGCTTCGCCGGGGACCTGTTCGTCGAGGTACATGACGGCCTCGTCTCGCCCTTCGAGCGCGACGTACATATTGCGTTGCTCGTATCGCTGCACGGTGCCGGTAACCAGATCGTTGATCTTGCGCACGTATTTATTGTAAACGGTATCTCGCTCGGCCTCACGGATGCGCTGAACGATGACTTGCTTAGCCGTTTGCGCGGCGATCCGTCCGAAATCTTTCGGTGTGACTTCTTCGTCGTAAAAGTCGCCCACCTGATACGGGCTTCCGGCCTCTTTGAGGGAAATGTCGAGTTTGGGGTCGGTAACTTCTTCGACGACGTTGCGCCGGTGGAAGACGCGATAGGCCCCACTCTGGCGGTCCACGAGCACGATCGCGTTGGACTCGCTTCCGAAATGACGTTTGTATGCGGTCAGCAATGCCGCTTCGAGCGCTTCGAGCAACATTTCGAAAGAAATGTTACGCTCCCGCGCGATGAAGTGCAGAACGTCGATGAGTTTGTCTTCAGTTCCCGTGTGTTCTATCGTTGCCATTCTGTTGTTTCCGTTGTTGTTTGTCGCGTTGTAGATCGAGGCGCACGTCGTATTCCAAGTTCGCCGATTTGATTGCGGCCATCGGCAGCAGGAGCTCGCCCCGTTCGGTCTCCAGAACTACCGTTTCTCTTCGCAAGCCGCGCAAGATGCCGCGATGCGTCTTACCGCCGTTGATTGTCAGCGAGGTGACGATCCGTGCGCGTTCACCCGTGAATCGTTCGTAATCCTTCGGTCGCACCAGCGGGCGGTCGAGGCCCGCCGACTCGACCTCGAGGCTGTAATCCGCATTATTTAGGCTGCCGAGGATGGCGTTAATGCGCGCCGCCAGTCGTTCGCAGAGCACGAGATCGGCGCCGTCCGCCGCATCGATCATCACGCGCAGTTCAGCTGCACCACGAACCAAACGTGCGTGATGCTGCACGATCTCGAGTCCAGCGAAAGCTTTGTCATGCGCGATGGCATCCAGTTCGCGCTCGAAAGCCGCTGCAATATCGCCTTTCATAGTCGTCGATGGTTGCTCTCTCAAGCAGCGAAGCGCGGGACAAAACCCACGCTCCTTTTGAAATCCACTTCATAGGATAGCGAAAAGGACGACGGGCCGCAACCCCACGTGGGCGCGGCCCCTCGTTCTGTTTTCCGATCTTGCGAGTGGCGCGCCGCCGGAAAATCGTCCGGCCGCCGTGGGCGCGCTAGGGGCGCCCTTTACTCGGCGCGTACTTCGCGGGCTCGGTAGCCCGGCGGATTTTGCGGTTCCAACCGCCCTCCTTGGTGTTTTCTTACCGTGGCCGACGATGTCGGCACCGCAAAATTGTAGTGCGACTTACGTCGGAACGCAAGGGGGAAAGATGCTTCGTCACGGCGACGAACCGGGCGACGGTGCGTAGGGTACCAGGAGCCGCCCATTGCACGCCTGCGAGATCATTCCATCCACGATCGGCGCGATGCCCGCGTCGAACGGACTGAGCGGTGCCTGCGCGCCGCCGCCGCCACCAATCGCGATCTGCGTACCGTTTGCCGCGCCACCCGGCGCGCTGCTGTGCACGATCGTCGAATCGGGGCCCGCCGCGACGGCGTACCCGCCTCTTATGGCACGCGGATAGCGCACGAGCCAGCCCGTGCAGATCGTCGTCGGGCCCACCTTGCGCGTAGCGACAACCCACATCTTCACGCGATCCTCGTTTCCGGTTCCCCGAACTTCGTAGACGTATTTCGTCCGGGCGAGGACCTCGGGCGGCGGCGTCGGCTCGAGGCGGCCGCGCAACGAGTAGCTGGGCGTGTACTGTTTGCTCTGCGGATTCACGGGGTTATTCGGAAGCATTGCGCGCAGCTTCGCATTGAGATTGGGCGCGCTTCGCGTTCTTGGGGCGCGGGTCGGTTGTACGTTGGGCGACGGCGCCGGCCGCACGGCAATCGGACGCTGCGGAGCAGCGTTCTGAACCGGACCGTTGCCGGTGCGCGGCCCCGGGGAGGCTCCGCCGCTGGGTGCGGGCTTTGGCGCAGTCCCGTTGGTCCGCGCGACTACCGCCGTGCTGGTGGGGCTGGGACTCGGCACACCACTGACGGGAGCCGGGGTGGCGCGCGCAATGGAGGCGGCGGTCGGCACGGGCTTTGGCAGCGCCGGGGCCGGCGTCGCCGGCTTGGCGCTGGGCCGCGCCGTTGGAGCCACGGGCTTCGGTGAGGCCCGGGCGACGGGCGCGGTTGACGGTGCCGGTGACGGCGCGGCGGTCGGCGGCACCTTCAACGCAACGGCGATCGGTCCGACCGTCGGAATGCTAACCGGCGCCGAAGGCACTTCGTAGCTGGGATGCGTCTCGGCGACATTTTGGGTCGGCTGAGGGTTGGGTTGCGGCGTGCTTTGCGGAATCGGAGGCGGATTCGGCGGCGCGGTCGGTGCGGACTTTGCGAGCTCGTGGCGATTGATCGGCAAGCGCTGCGCGAGCGGCGCCGTCACGGGGGCGTGATGCAGCGGCGCGATCTGGGGAACGTGCGGCACCGGCGCCACCGCACGCGCGGCCGCCGGTTGGTTCGGGAGCACCGCTGGGGAAGTCCGCGAAAGCGTTATCACTTCACCGCCCTCAACGGTCTCGTTCGCGCCTTGCTCCGAGGAGCTTACCAGCACCGTAAAGAGCAGCGCCGCAAGCAGAACGTGCAGCAGGAGCGATGCGAGGAAGCTTCCCGCTAATCGCTCCGGATAGCGCCGGTCCCGCGGATCGCGCCGGAACTTCACGGCGTTAAGTGCGTTGCTGTGTCCGCAGGAGCCTGCCGGTTCCAAGGCACAAGGCTGACTCGTCGATGGAACAAATTTTGCATAAGCGCACGAAGATCGTCGCGACCGTCGGCCCGGCGTCGCGCGATCCGGCCGTGATGCGTTCGCTCTTCTTATGCGGAGCTAACGTATTGCGCCTGAATTTTTCGCACGGCACCCCCGACGAGCACGCCGCCGTAATTCGCTCCGCTCGGCAGATCTCTCGAGAGCTTGGCGTTCATACCGCGGTACTGCAAGATCTGCCCGGACCAAAGGTGCGCACGGGATTGCTCGCCGACGGCGCACCTTCTATCCGGCTGGAGCGCGGCGCGCGATTCATCATCAGCACCCAGCCGGTCGCGGGAACCAAGGAGCGTGTCAGCACGACCTATCGCGACTTGCCGGCCGACGTCGAAGTGGGCAAGCGGCTCTATCTCCAGGACGGCCAAATCGCGCTGCTCATCGTCGGAAAGAGCGCGGAGGATATCGAAACGACGGTCGAGTTCGGCGGCGAGCTTCGCTCCGCGCAGGGGATCAACTACTCTGACGGTTCGCTGAACATCTCATCGGTAACGCCGCGCGATCTCGAGTTTCTGGCCTTCGGGTTGGATCAGGGCGTGGATTACGTCGCCATTTCGTTCGTGCGGTCGGCCGAAGACGTCGCAATCGTCAAAGACTTCATCGCAGGACGAGGGCTGCGCGTTCCCGTCATCGCCAAGATCGAAAAACATGAAGCGCTCGCCGAGCTCGATAGCATCATCGCCGCCGCAGATGGGATCATGGTCGCGCGCGGCGATCTTGGGATCGAGGTGCCGATCGAAACCGTGCCGATCATCCAAAAAGAGATCATAGCGAAGTGTAATCGCGCCAGCAAACCTGTCGTCACGGCAACGCAAATGCTCGAATCCATGATAACGTCGCCGCGGCCGACACGTGCTGAGGCGACCGACGTCGCCAATGCGATTCTCGACGGAACCGATGCCGTAATGCTCTCCGGCGAAACGGCGCTGGGAGGCTATCCTACCGAAGCGGTTCGCACGATGGCCGAGATCGCACGCGAGGTCGAGCGGCACTATCCACACGCGCTCTTGCGCGACCGTCGCCTGGAGAACATGGAGCCGACGATCGCCTCGTCGATCGCCGAAGCGGCGACTCGAGCGAGCGCCGAACTAAAAACGCCGTATATCGTCACCGGCACGACCACGGGGAACACCGCCCACCACATTGCCGCGTTTCGCCCGCAGGCTCGAATCGTCGCTTTGACGCCGGAACCCGACGTCGCGCGCCGCCTCGCACTGCTTTGGGGCACCGAATCGCTGTTGATCGAGCCCTATTCGTCAATCGACGTGCTGCTTTACTTGACCGAGCGTCACATGGTCAGCGCGGGTTTGGTGAGCACCGGCGACTTGATTGCCTTTACGACGGGGATGCCCGTGGGATCCGGCGGCACCAACGTTCTCAAGATCCACCAGATCCCTTAGAGAGCTCGGGCTATGCCAGCCTCGCTAATTCTCAGCTAAGTCATCTTTGCGGTTTTGAGTAGTGCGCGGGCGTGGCGCAGGGCGACGTCGTGCGTCTCACCCGAAAGCATTCGCGCGATTTCCGCTTCGCGCTCCGTAGGGCCGTCGAGCTCGCGCACGGCAATCGTCGTTTCGCTGCCGCGTTCGATCTTATCGAGAACGTAGTGACGGTCGGCCCACGTTGCGATCTGCGCCAAATGGGTGACGCAAACGATCTGCCCTCGTCGCGCAAGCTCTCCGATCCGCGCGCCCACCGCCGTTGCGGTAGCACCACCGATTCCGGCGTCGATTTCGTCAAAGATCAACGCTTCGAACGAGTTACGCGATTGCGCAAGCGCGACGACGACCGCAAGCAAAACGCGCGATAGTTCGCCTCCCGAGGCAACGCGCGCAATCGGCCGCGCCGTTTCGCCGGCGTTCGCGGCAAAGAGGAACTCCACGCGGTCCGCACCCAGCGCTCCAATCCGTTCCAAGCCTTGCACGTCGACCTCGAAGCGCCCGGAACCCAGCGCGATCTCGCCAAACTCCGCAACCACCCGTTTGCCAAGAGCGGCCGCGGCTTTTCGACGAGCCTTAGTGAGCGATTGGGCGAGGCTCTCGAGCTTGCGCGTGGCCGCCTCCGCCTCCGCGCGCAACCGCTCCAGGAGGTCGTCGCGGTTCTCGAACTCTTCGATCGTCTGTCGTGCGCGGCGAGCGCGCTCGATGACCTCGTCGAGATCTCCGCCGTAGCGCCGTTGCAAACGTTCGATCAGAGCGAGCCGCGAATTGATCGCTTCGAGCTCTGCCGGATCGAACTCGGTCGATTCCAGTTCGCGAGCGACATCGGCCGCGAGTTCGCCGGCGTCGGTCTGCAGCGCGCCCGCGCGCTGCGCCATCTCGCGCAAGCTTTCGCCAAACTTTGCGATGCCGGTTAGCGCGGCGGCGGCCGTCCCGAGCGCTTGGGTCGCGGCCGACTCGTTCCGCGTCAAGGCTTCGTGCGTGGCAGCCAGCGCTACGGCAATGCGCTCGACGTTATCCAGATACGCGCGCCGTTCGCGCATTCGCTCGAGCTGCGCCGGGTCGAGCCGCGCGTCTTCGATCTCGCCCGCAACCAAGAGCGCTTCGTCATACCGTTCGCGTGCATCGCGTTCGTCGCCGGTCAGACGCTCGAGCGATTGCGCCGAGGCTTGCGCCGAAGCATAGGCCGCACTTACCGCCTCGCGCAGAGCGATCTCAGGCTCACCGGCGAACCGATCGAGGAGATCCAAATGATAGGCCGGCGAGAGAAGACGCTGGGCTTCGTGCTGTCCAACCAGCTCCACAATGGCACCGCCGACTTCGCGAACGTATCCGGCCGTAGACGGCCGCCCGTTGACGCGCACGCTCGAGCGTCCGGCCTCGGTTATCTCACGAACGATGCTGGCTTCTTCGCCGGGGTCCAGCTCGAAGCCATCGGCGTCGAGGCGCGCCCGCAACGAATCGTCCGGCTCGAATGAGATCGTAACCGTCGCGCCGCGCGTGCCGCGTCGCACCGCGTCGGGACCGGCTCGCGCGCCTAGCGCGAAGTCAAGAGCGCCGAGCAGCATCGTCTTGCCGGAGCCCGTCTCGCCCGTGAAGATCGTCGCACCTTCCGAGAACTCAACGCCCGCGCGCGCGATCAGGCCGTAGTTCTCAATTTCGAGCCGTAAGAGCATCAGGAGCCTTGGGATTCGTTAACGACGGGGATCCTTGATGGAAACGCCCCATAGCATTTTCGATTCGAGGCGCTCGAGAAAGTGCAGCGGTTTCGTTCGCGCAAAGCGCACGCGCTTGGGATGGCAGCGTATGACGACACTGGAGCCGGGCGCGACTTCGCTCAGAACCTCTCCGTCGCACTCGAGGTGGGCCTGAGCGCCCTCGAGATCGGAGGTAATCTCGATCGTCGAATGCGTCGGCACGATAAGCGGACGCGAAAACAGCGTGTGCGGCAGCAGCGGCACCACGCCGAACGCGTCGACGGTCGGTGCGATGAGGGAACCGCCGGCCGAGAGGAAATATGCCGTCGAACCAGTGGGCGTTGCAACGCAGATTCCGTCGGCTGCGATGCGAGTCGTCTCGCCGTCATCCACGCGCAGGCCAAACGGTACAATGCGCGACACTTCTCCTTTTCTGACGACGACGTCGTTTAGCGCAAAATAACGCAGGTCTCCGTACTCGGCCTGCAGCGCGGTTCGCTGATCGATGAAGAGCCCTCGTTCGACCAGGGCCGGCAGTTCGACGAGACGCGGATCGTCCTCGTCGAGCTCCGTCAAGAAGCCCAATCGCCCGGTGTTGATGCCAAAGAGCGGAAGATCGTACTCCACGGCGATGCGTGCCGCCCGAAGAAGCGTCCCATCGCCGCCTACCGTGATGAGGAGTGCTGCACTTGCGGCGTGCGGACCGTCCACGACGTCGAACCCGCCGGCGCGAAAGTCGTCCGCAACGCGGCGCGCGATCGTTCGCGCGTTCTCACGCGTCATGTCGACGAAGAGCGCGACGACCTTGGGCTCGATGGCGAGCATCGTCATGATTCCAGTGTTTCGTCGAGGACCCGTTCGATTCGTGCGTCCTCAAACGGCTCTCCGCTCCGTCGAAGCAGCATAAAGAACTCGCGATTCCCGGCCGGACCTCGGAGCGCGGATCGCGAGAGCGCCACGGGAACCAGCCCTAGGCGTAGGGCAGCCTCGCGCAGTTCTTGCAGGACCGCGCGGTGGGTCTCCGGATCGCGTACGACGCCCCCGGCGCCGAGACGCTCGCGCCCTGCTTCGAACTGCGGTTTGGCGAGAGCGACGATCGCGCCCCCTTCTCGCAAATACTGTACGGCGCGCTCCAGGATCGTCCGCAACGAGATGAACGACGCATCGATCGCGATGAGGTCGAAGCCGCCCGGAAACGCATCGTTGGGGAGGAGGCGAAAGTTGGTCCGCTCGATGACGATCACCCGCGGATCGTTGCGCAAGCGCCAGTCGAGCTGACCGTATCCGACGTCGAGCGCCGTCGCGCTCGCCGCGCCGCGTTGCAAGAGGCAATCGGTGAAGCCGCCGGTCGAAGCGCCGACGTCCAGCGCCGTCACACCGCGCACCTCGATTTCAAATGCGGCCAATGCATGATCGAGCTTCTCACCGCCGCGGCTGACGAACCGGCGCGGTTGCTCGATTGCGATCTGAGAATCGCGCGCGACACTCTGTCCCGCCTTGGTCGCCGGAGTTCCCTCAACGCTAACGCGCCCTTCGAGGATGAGGCTGCGCGCCTGCGACCGCGTTATGCCCGCCTGATCAGCAAGTGCATCATCGAGGCGACGGGAAGGGGATCGCCGGCTAGAGCTTGCCAAGTTGGTGCAGCGCCGCTGCGTAGGCCGTCTCGAGTGCCGAGCCGAGAACGAACCGGGCGGCTTCGTTAGAACGGAAGCTCGTCTTCGAGCTCCGGAGCGGCGATGGCACGAGCGTCGCCGCCGGGTTGCGGCTCGGCCATCGCCTCGTCGATCTGCTCTTGCGCGCTTTTCAAAAGCGCTTCGCACTCGCGCGCAAGCAGCTTGCCCTCTTTGAAGAGTTCGGTCGCGCGTTGGAGCTCGACGGTACCACCCTCTAACTCCTTAACGATCGCGTCGATGCGCGCGAGCTTCTGCTCGAACGTCTTGGGCAGCTTGTCGGTCATTCTTTGTGGACCGATTCCACGCGCGCGTCGAACGTCCCGTGCGCAACTCTCGCCGTCACGGCGTCGCCGCGCGCGAGCACGGCGACGTCGTGCACCGCGACACCAGCTTTGGTGACGATCGCATATCCGCGCGCGAGCGGGCGTGTTGGATCTTCGCCGTCCAACGATGCCTCGGCGCGTTCCAAACGCCGCAGCCACTGCTGTTGCAACCGTTCGGAGGATCGCGCAAGCGCTGCAGCGGACCGAACGAGGCCAAGCCGCCATGCTCCGACACGCGCCGCGGGACTGCGTTGATCCAGAAGGCGCTCGAATCCACGCATCTGCTCGAGGCGACGATTGAGGAGACTGTCGGCGGACCGCTCGAGGGCTACGCCCGCGAAGCGCGCGCTTTGCGTTTTCCCCGCCAGGACGGAGCGGTAACCTCTGCGTAACGCGGCGTGCAGGCGCTCCAGCAGCTCGAACGATCGAGACCACTCCTTGCCGAGATGGACGGCGGCAGCCGTCGGAGTCGGCAGCGCAAGATCGGCGACCTCGTCGGCCAAGTGCCGATTTTTGAGATGCCCCAACGCAGTAATCACCGGGTGAGGCGAGCGCAAAATGGCTCTGACGACAGCTTCCAGATTGAACGTCAAGCGATCCTCGCTGGAGCCGCCGCCGCGGGTGATCACGACGACGTCGGCCTTGACTCGCGAAGCTCGATCGAGCGCCTCGGCCACATCGATCTCTGCGCCTTTGCCCTGAACGCGCGTACGAAAGAATTGGACTTGGACGTGCGGCGCGTCGATGCGCAGGCGGCCTTCGAAATCGGCGCGCGCATCGTCATCGCTCGTAATCAGCGCAATCCTCCGCGGGAAAGCCGGTATTGCGCGCTTACGCGACGCGTCGAACGCGCCCTCGGCGCGCAAGCGCATGCGAAGCTCCTCGATTTCTGCGGCAAGTTTGCCTTCGCCGACGAGCGAAACCGCGAGCGCCCGCAGTTGGTACAGGCTTCGGTTGGGCCGAATCTCGATGCTGCCTTCCGCGCGAACCATCAGCCCCTCTCGGAGGGCCGGAAAACGCCGCGCCTCGCTTGCGAACGAAAAGCAGCCTAGGATCGCTTCGCCTTCTTTCAATGTCATGTTGAGGTTACCGTCGGCCCAGCGCTTGAGATCGGTGATCTCGCCGACGATGGCGACGCGCTGCAGCGTTTTGTGGCGAGCTACCATGCCCGCGAAACGCCGGGAGAACTCGCCGACCGAGACCTCCAGCACCGGCTCGCCATTCATCGCGACGTTACGGCTCGTCCGACGGCGGCGGTTCGGCAGTCGGTGGAACGAGCGTTGCGGGCGACGTAGGCGTCGCCTGGACCGGCGGTTGGGGCGGTTCGGCTATTGCCGCCGCAGGCTGCACGTCATCGGGCTGCGTTTCGTCAATCGAACCGCCGCAGCCGGATTGAGGCTCTGTTCCCTTGAGAAAATACTCATATCCGCGGCGGCAGCCGGAAACTTTTGCGACCTCTTCGGCTGGGAATGGAAACTCGTGCGGCGGCGTACCCGTCAGCGCGGCTTTCATAAACTTTGCCCAGATGCGCGCCGGTATGTTCCCACCGTACGATTCGTTCATCCGAGAGTAGTCGTCGTTTCCCAGCCAAACCGCTACGACCAAATCGGGAGTATAGCCGACGAACCAGGCGTCGCGGAAATCCGTGGTGGTTCCGGTCTTGCCGGCTGCCGGCCGCCCGATCACGGCATTGGGGTAGCCCGTACCGTGCTCGATGACGTCCTCGAGCATCGAGGTCATGATGTAGGCAGTTCCCGCGCTCACGACGTCGGTCGCGGCGGGAAAGCGATCGTCCAAAATGACGGTGCCTAGCGAATCCTTCACCATCCGAAACGGAGTGGGATCCACGTGCAACCCTTGGTTTGCAAGCGTCGAATAGCCGCTAGCCTGATCGAGCACGGTGACGACCGACGAACCAAGGGCGAGCGAGAGATTGGCCTCGAGGGGCGACGTCACTCCCATGCGATGCGCGTAGTCGATGATACGATCCAATCCGATGCGATCGGCAAGCTTCACCGCAACGATGTTGCGCGACATCGTCAGCGCTTCTCGCAGCGTTATCGCACCCATATAGCTGTGATCGTCGTCTTCCGGCGACCATTGCGTGCCGTCGCCCATCGGATAGCTCACCGGGGTATCGTTAACGATCGTGCTTGCCGGCAGCCCCGAATCGATTGCGGCCGTGTAATCGTAGATCTTGAACGACGAACCTGGTTGTCGCCGCGCTTGCCACGCGCGATTGAATTGGTTATCGAGCGAGAAATGCGCTCCGCCAACCATGGCCAGGATCTCGCCGGTGGACGGGCGCAACGCAACCAGTGCCGCTTGATGCGCTCCGATACCCTCGGCGATTGCCTGGTGGACGCCCCACGCTACCGCTTCCTGCGCGATGACTTGCATCCGCTCATCTAAGGCGGTGTAGACCTGAAGGCCGCCCTCCTCGACTGCCGTCGCGCCAAAAATATGCTCGAGCTGCGCGATGGCATATGTCGTGAAGTAGGGGTAGCGATAGCCCTGCAAACCGGGGAGGCGCTCCGAAACCAAGTCGAGCGGCTCGTCATATGCGGCGTCGGCCTGATCCGAGGTAATGTCGCCCTGCTCGACCATTCGATCTAGTACGTGGCGCTCGCGATCGCGCGCGAGCCCCAAGTTCACCAGAGGCGAGTAGACCGAAGGAGCGGCCACGACGCCGGCGAGTATCGCGGCTTGGGGCAGCGTGAGCTTGTCGACGCCGCGCCCGAAATAGGTGTGTGCCGCGGCGTCGACACCGTAGGCTCCCGAGCCAAGATAAATGATGTTGAGATAACGCTCGAGGATCTCGTCTTTCGTGTAGAAGCGCTCGATCTCCATCGCCAGCAGCGCCTCTTGAATCTTACGCGAGAGCGAAACCTGATCGTTGAGAAAGAGTCTGCGGGCGAGCTGCTGCGTGATGGTCGAGGCGCCCTGAAACTGCTGGTGCGTGAGATCCGCGAACCCCGCGCGCACGATGCCGCCGAAGTCGACGCCGTGATGGGAGTAGAAGTTGTGGTCCTCATTGGCGATAAAGGCCTCGCGCACGACCGGGGGAATCCGCGAGAGCGGAACCCAGACGCGATTCTCTTTATAGACCGAAGCGAGCTGCGTGCCGTCGCGAGCGTAAATGCGGGTGGTGCCCGCCGGCTGATAATCGGCCATGCGGCTGATGTCGGGGAGATTGCGCCCGTACGCGGCCACCATGCCGGCAACGGTACCGATGGCAAAGAGTGCGAGCATGAAGACGGCAATCGCAAGGTCCCGCCAGATGCGGACGGCTCGCTTGCGGCGCTTACTCTTTGGCATTGGCGACGGCGCTGAGTACTCCGTTCACGAAACGTCCGGAGTCTTCCGTGGAGAAACGCTTGGCGAGCGCGACGGCCTCGTTTATCGCGACTGCGGCCGGCGTTTCCGGACGGCACTTCATTTCAAAGGTTGCCATTTCGAGAAGCAGACGATCGATCGTGGGGAGCCGCTCGAGCGCCCAGCCTTCCAAGAGCGGGCTCACGATGCGATCGGCCTCCTCGGCGTATTCCAGCGTGCCCAGCGTCAGCTCCTTGACGAAAGCCCGCTGCTCGCCATCGGCATCTTCGCCAATTACTTCGCGCAATGCGTCCTGCGGCTCTCGGTCACCGATTACGATGCTGTAGAGGACTTGGAGCGCCTGCTCGCGCGCAGCCCGACGCGACGTTCGCGACGTCATCGAAGCGCGAGCTCGTTGGAAAGAAACTCAACGTCGTAGCGGCCGTTGCGGAACGCCGGCGCGGCGAGAATTTCCATGCAAAGATCGATCGTCGTTTGAACTCCTTCGATCACCGTCTCGCTCAACGCGCGCTCCATCCGCGCGATTGCGATCTCCCGGGTGTCGCCGTACGCGATCACTTTGGCAATCATGGAGTCGTAGTATGGGGGGATCGTCGCGCCGGCGTAGAGGTGCGTGTCCACTCGGATTCCCGGACCTCCCGGGAAGACCAGCTTGGAGACGGTGCCGGCGGCCGGAGCGAAATGATTGCGTACGTCTTCGGCATTGATGCGACACTCGATCGCATGCCCGCGCCCGGCGAGATCGCTTTGCCGATAGCCCAGAGGCTCGCCGGAAGCGATGCGGATCTGCTCCTTGACAAGGTCGATGTTGTAGACCATCTCCGTCACCGGATGCTCGACTTGGATGCGCGTGTTCATCTCCATAAAATACACGTCGTCGCCGGCGGCAAGAAACTCCAACGTGCCGGCGTTCGTATACCCGACGTGCCGGCAGACGCGCAGCGCCATCTCGTGCAGTGACGCGCGGATTGCGGGTAGGAGATTCGGCGCCGGAGTCTCCTCGACGATTTTCTGGTGGGCGGGCTTCTGAATCGAGCAATCCCGCTCCCCAAGGTGAACGACGTTTCCAAACTCGTCGCCGAGCACTTGGACTTCGATGTGACGAGGAGTGCGAATCAGCTTTTCAACATAGAGGCGGCCATCTTTGAAGCTCGCCTCCGATTCCGCCGTTGCGCCGGCATAGGCTCGCTGGAGCTCGTTGGGCTCCTCGACGACGCGCATGCCTCGGCCGCCTCCGCCGGCCGTGGCCTTGAGCAAGATCGGATACCCGATCGACGCCGCCGCTTCGTACGCTTCCTCGAGCGAGCGCAACACATCGGTGCCCGGTGTCGTCGGCACGCCTGCCTCTCGCACGACCTTCTTCGCCGTCGCCTTGTCGCCCATCAACGCAATAACTCTCGGTTCGGGTCCGATAAACGTCAAGCCGTGATCGGAGCAGATCTCGGCAAAGCGCGCGTTCTCCGCAAGAAATCCATAGCCCGGATGAATCGCATCGCAGTGCGTGATCAGCGCCGTGGAAATGATGTTGGGAATATTTAGGTACGAGCGGCCCGCCGGACCGGGTCCCACGCAGAACGCCTCGTCGGCTTGCCGCACGTGCAGCGAATCCCGGTCGGCTTCAGAGAAGATTGCGACGGTCAGAACGCCCAGCTCTTGACAGGCACGATTAATTCTAAGGGCGATCTCGCCGCGGTTTGCGATCAAAACTTTTTGGAAAATCGTCCGGCTTCCTTACGTTCGCGCGATCGAGAAAAGCGGCTGCCCGTATTCGACCGGCGCCCCGTCGGTGGCCGAAATACTCACGAGACGCCCCGCGCCCATACTGTGAACCGGCGTTCGAATACCGAGTGCTTCAATGTATGCCAGCTCCCGGTCGCCGTCGAAAGTTTCGCCTTCGGACGGTGCCGGGCGGCTGAGATTAAATATCCCAACCAAATCGGCCTTGATCGTATCGAAGCGAAGCGTCGCCGCGCCGGCGACTGCTCGATCGTTCGCACGACGCGGTCGATCGACGTGCTGCCGCCGTCTGGCCAGCTCGATCTCGTCGCCTCCGTGTTCGATCCGCACGCGCACCGCATCGCCGCTACTCAAGAAATCTGCGAGCGCGCGCACCCGCCCACTAACGGCCGAAGAAAGCTCGGACGACATCACCGTACCGCCTTCGCGCTCGACCCGTGTGACGCCCGCCAGCTCGGACGGCGGAAGCGCATCTCGCATCGCCGCAAAGCGATGGTCGAGCTCCGCGAGCGGTACGAGCACGAAGGCCCGCTCGGCAAGACGCTCGTGGGGAACTTGCAGCCTCTCGTCGACAATCGTCAGGTCGTCGTAGAGCAGTAAGTCCAGATCGATAATTCGCGGTCCCCAGCGTTCGCCGGCGGTGCGACCGAGCCGCCGTTCGATCGCGTGCAAGGCATCGAGCAGATCGTGCGGCGACAACTCGGTCTCGAGCGAGACGACTGCGTTGAAGAACTCGGCTTGATCGAGACGCCCCCATGGAGCGGTTCGATATGTGGAAGAGCGCGCCAAGAGCGTTCCGACGCCGCGCAGTCCGCAAAGAGCGCGCGAGACGTTCTCCGCTCGGTCGCCGGCGTTCGTCCCAATCCCTACATAAGCCAGGTGCGCGCTCACGTGTCTTCGTAATGCGGATTGGCCCGATCGAATGTAATCGAAGGCGTTGTGCCGTCGAGAATCTCGGGTTTCGCGATGGTTACGATTGCGCGTGCGACGCGAGCGTCTTCGAAAACGGCCTCGAGAATATCCGAGGCTAAGCGTTCGAGCAACGAGTACGAGGTGTTCGCGACGATCGTCACGAGCCGGCGGTGCAGGGCGGCATAGTCGATCGTATCGGCGAGATCGTCGCTGAGTTGCGCCGCTCGCAGATCGATCTCAGCGTCGAGGTCGATCACGAACGGTTGCGGACGATCGCGCTCGTCCGGTTCCCAGCCGTGGCGGCCGTAAGCGCGCACGCCGCGCAGCGTTACTCGATCCATCCGTCCGGCCGCCAGCCGCGCACGAGCGCGTCCGTTATTGCGGCTGCATCGCGGGCCGCGCACACGTCGTGAACGCGAACGATGTCCACTCCGGCCGCGATTGCGAAGGCGGTCGTGGCTACCGTCGCGTAGACGCGATCGTTCGGCTCTCTGCCGATCAGCTTGCCAAGCGTAGATTTTCGCGACGTGCCGATCATCGTGGGGAAGCCCAGCCCGACCAGTCGCGGCAACGCCTCCAAAACGGCGATGTTCTGCTCGGCCGTCTTGCCGAAGCCGATGCCGGGGTCCAGAATGACTCGGTCCGGTGCGAGCCCGCGTGCGACTGCCCTCGACGCGCAATCTTCGAGATAGGTCAGAACCGCATCGACGACCGGGCCGTCGTACTGCGTGCCGTTTTGATTGTGCATCGCAACGACGGGCATCTCCAGTTCCGCGACGACGTCGAGCAGCGCGGCCGGTGCTCCCCAAACTGAGTTGACGAGATCCGCGCCGGCCGCGTGAGCGGCGCGCACGACGGCGGGCTTGTACGTGTCGATCGAAATAGGAGCCGCCGAAAAAGCGGCCCGAAACGAACGAATGACCGGAACCACGCGCGCGATTTCGACATCTTCGTCCAGCCTGCGATGACCCGGACGCGTCGACTCGCCGCCAACGTCGAGGATGTGCGCGCCCGCGCGCCACTGTTCGGTCGCATGCGCGGTCGCATCGGAAGCGTTCTCCAAACCATCTCCCGAGAACGAGTCGGGCGTCACGTTTACGATCGCCATGATATACGTTCGCGCGCCCCAACGAAGTTCGCCTCCGCGCAGACGAAGGGCGCCCTTTACACGATCGCCGGTATGAACCACTCGCGCAACTCTCCGACGACGAATGTCGAGCCGGTTACAACGACGACGTCGTCCATCGTCGCCAGACGGCGCGCCACCGTGAGCGCTTCGACCGGATCGACGATGGCACGTCCCCAACGCCCGATCGACTCCGCGATCGTCGACAATCGCGACGGCGCAATCGCGCGGCGGCCGGCCGCAACGTACGATGTAAAGGTGAACGTGGAGGGGAGTGCCGCTAAGATTTCAAGGATGCGGCGCGCGTCCTTCGGCTCGCCGATCGCCACGACGTAATGGACGCGGCGGCCTGCGAAGCTTTCCCGCAACGAGGCCACCAGCGATTCGGCCTTTTCGGCGTTGTGAGCCATGTCGAAGACGACCGGCGGCTTTGTCGGCACCAACTCCATTCTTCCCGGAATCGAAAGCTCGGAAAAGCTTCGCAGGATCGCATCTCGGCTCGGGCGCAACGTTTCGGCGAGCTGCTTCAGAACGGCGATTGCGGTTACCGCGTTCGTGCGTTGAAAGGTTCCCAGAACCGGCAGAGACGGCACCTCGTCGATTTGCACGACGTCCTGCGCGTAAACGACCGGCGCTCCGACCTGCGCGGCGTACGTTTCGATGACCGCTGCCGCGGCCTCCGAGACCGGGCCTAGAACCAGCGGTACGCCCGGCTTTGCAATGCCGGCCTTTTCGAGGGCGATCGCCTCGATCGCCGTGCCGAGGATATCGGTGTGGTCGTAGCCCACCGAGGTGATCGCGGCGACCACCGGGTGCAGAACGTTCGTCCCGTCGAGACGGCCGCCCAATCCGACCTCGATCACGGCCACGTCGACTTTTTCTTGCGCAAAGTACGCAAACGCCAAGGCGAGCAGCGTCTCGTAATACGTCGGACGCCCATACGCGGATGTCGTGCTTTCGATCGCAGGCATTGCGCGGTCGAGCATCTCCGCAAATCGCTCGCGCGAGATCGATTGGCCGTCAATGCACGCGCGCTCCGTCATCGAGTGGAGGTGCGGCTTCGTGTGAAGGCCGGTTCGCTTGCCCGACGCGCGCAGCGCGCCCGCAATCATCGTCGAAGTGGACCCTTTCCCGCTCGTACCGCCGACGTGGATCGTCGGATAGCGCCGATGTGGATCGTCGAGATAACGCAGCAACGCACGCATACGGTCGAGCTTGTACGACGTGCGCGGCGAGGCGACTTCGTCGATCGTGCCGAGCAGGTAGGCTTCGGCTTCATCGTAACTCGAAATCTTTGTCATCCTGAGCTCAGCCCGCCCTGAGCTTGTCGAAGGGTCGAAGGACGGGTCATCCGTCGACGACGCAATCGTTCAAGAGCTCCAACGCGTGCGGAATCACCGGCAGCACGATATCGAGTGCCTCGCCGACCGCGCGGGGACTTCCCGGCAGGTTAACGATGAGCGTGCGATGGCGGACGCCGGCGAGCGCGCGCGAGAGCATCGCGGTTTTCACGTTGGCGAAAGAGACCATCCGAATCGCCTCGGCGATCCCGGGCACCTCGTAGTCGAGAATCGCGGCGGTCGCCTGCGGCGTGCGGTCGCGCGGGGAGAGACCGGTGCCACCGCTCGTAAGCACCAAATCGACTTCGTGCGAATCTGCCAACTCGATGAGTTCGGCTTGAAGCGCCGCCGGATCGTCGGGCATCACGCTCTCTCGTGCGATCGAATAGATCTCGCCAAGCCGCTCCTTCATTACTGGAATGCAGGCATCCGCGCGTTCGCCCGACGCGGCGCGGTCGGAAAGCACGATCAGCGCAACGCGAAAACTCACGGCGCCTTTCCGCCCGTCTTCTCGAGCAGTCGAACCGACTCGATCGTGATGTGCTTGTCCAAAGCCTTCGTCATGTCGTAAATCGTCAGCGCTGCAATCGTCGCCGCAATCATGGCCTCCATTTCGACGCCGGTCTGGGCGTCGGTGCGTGCGGCAGCCTCGATTTCCAGCGCGCCGTCGGCACGCCAGTCGAAGCGGACGCTTACGCTCGTCAACGGCAGCGGATGAGCCAATGGAATTAGCGCCCCGGTCTGCTTTGCCGCAAAAATGCCGGCAATCTGCGCGGCCACCAGCGCGTCGCCTTTGGCCAAGGTCGCGTCGCGAATCGCGGTCTGCGCGGCGGCGTTCATTCGTACCAGCGCTTGCGCCCTCGCGAAGCGCGACGTGACCCTCTTGCCCGATACGTCGACCATCGCGACGCTTCCGTCCGTAGCGACGTGAGAAAGCTTCATCGCCTGGGCGCGCTCGCAAAGCGCGCCCAGATCAGGGAGAGCAACGCCAAAACCCACAGGACCACCAAATGCTTCACGTGGTGTGAGTGCGCGGCACCCGATTCCGTGAAGTAGTTGATCGTACCGGTACCGTAAAGAATCCCAAGCACGAAAAATACGACTGCCAAGACGATGGCGACAACTCTCATGTGATGACTCCTTTTCTCGCAAGCACGAAACAGATGGAACCGACGATAATGCAATACCACCCGAACGGCCGCAGATCGTTCGAGCGGAAGTAGCGCGTCAAAAAAGCCACGGAAAGATACGCGGCGCCGCCGGCCGCGATGCCGCCGGCGATCGCCTGAACGAGCACAAGATGTGCCTGCGGCGCAAAGAGGTTGGGGAGTTCGAGGAGCGCTGCGGCGAAAATGACCGGCGTTGCGAGTAGGAACGAGAATCGAGCCGCATGTTCGTGGTCGAGGTCGCAGAGTAACCCCGCGACCATCGAGCTTCCCGATCGCGAAATTCCGGGCAGGAGCGCAAACGCTTGCGCGACGCCGATGAAGAGGCTCTCGGGATAACTGAGACGATCGATCGGCTTGCTCTTTCTGGCCCGGGATCGGTCTTGGGCCCGACGCAGAGCCTCGCCCGCAAACATTATCAGCCCGTTGATCAACAAGAACAACGCGGCCGGAGCCGGCGAGCCGAAGAGGCGGCGCACGGGGTGCTCGAGGACGACACCCAGCAGTCCGACCGGAATCGTTGCAACGACGAGGAGCCATCCGGTTCGCTCGTCGCGGTCGGAGCTCAGTCGTCCAACCACGACGCTGCGCAGGAGCGCCCGCACAATTGCATACCACTGCGCCCGATAGAAGACGATCAATGCAAGCGCGGTTCCCAGGTGCAGCACGACGACGAATGCGAGAAACGAAGCGCTCGAGCGATCGATGTTATTCCAGTGCAGCAACGCCGGAACGAGAATCGTATGACCGAGGCTCGAGATCGGGAAGAGCTCGCTGACCCCTTGCAAGAGAGCCAGTACGAGCGCCTGAAAGAAGGTCACGGCCCAGCGTTTGCCTGACGGTGCCTTACGGCCTGCCGGTTACCATGCGACGAACTTCACGCTAAACGTGGTATTTCCGGCGACTGCTTTGCAGTCGTGCAACGGCGCGCTATATCGAGCGTCACGCGCCATCGAGACCGCGACGAGGTCGAGCGAAGAGTTGCCCGTGCTCTGTGCGACGCTCGCGGCGCTCACTTCTCCCTGCGCATCGAGCGAAACCGAAACGAGTGCGACGCCGCTCGTGTGGTCGGCGCGGACCGCCGCCGGAATATCGGGCGGGGGCGGGGTGGCGACGACCGCCGCGGCGGCGTTTGGCTCCGCGCACCCGGCGCCGGCCGCCGAAGGCACCGCGGTAGGAGCCGGCGGCGGTGCGGGCGTCGAGCGACCTCCACCACCCCCTTCGGAGCGCGCGACGGCGGCGCCGCTGGCACGAGGCCTCGGCGGTGCGAGATTTCGAGGTGAGGGCGTTTGCGTGCGACGCGGAGGCGGTGGCGTGTTGCGCGCCACGATCATCGTCGAGCGGCGCACGACCGAGACGGCCTCAGGCTGAGTTTGAAAATCCGCGGTCGCCGGACGCAGCACCAGTGCAACGATGGCATGCAGCACCAGCGAGAGCGCGAAGGCGACGAGCAACACGCGCTGAGCGCGTCTCATACCTCATGGGGCGCGCAACGGCCGAGAGCGCGACTAATCTGGTTGGAAGTCGGCGCGGAAGAGATAGTCGCCTTCCACCGGCTGGCAATCGACGAGCTTCGGGGAATAGGTAGACTGCCGAGCCGCGCGCAGTGCGGCTTGGTCGATTGCCATATTATTCGAGCTCTTATAGATCTTCGTGCCGATCAGATTTCCCGAGGGTCCAACCGTCACTTCCACCTGCACCGTGGTTGCCCCGATCCCGATGTCTTTTGCCGACTCCGGATAATCCGGCTGCACGGCGTTGGTAACCGTCGCGTCGACGTTCGGGTTTGCGCAGGCGGGTTTGGGCGTTCCCGGCGGTGCCGTGGCCGCGACGGGCGCGGCGGTTCCTTGACCCTGCGGCACGCCATTTTCATTGCCAGCGCCGGACTCATTGCCCGTAATTTCGGTCGATTTGGTCGCCCCGGTATTGTGGCTGGTAACGAGGTTTACTTTGAGCTTCGGCTGTTGTACCTGCTTCTGCTGCTTGGGCGGGGGCGTGGTCTGCGGAGGCGGAGTCGGTGTCGGCGGCGGAGTGGGCGTTGGCGGCGGCGGCGTGTGGATGATCGTCGGCTTCTTCGTAATCTGGACCTTCTCGGTTTCCTGTTCCTCGGAATGCTTGTTGATGTTCGGAAAGACCGAACCCACCGCTAAGTGTATGATGAGCGAAATTACGAAGGCCCAGCCGATAAAGCTGCGGACTCGTTCGCCGGTCGAAATATAGCGGTCGCGCTTCGCCATCGCCTACGGATTCATTCCCGGGGGCGCGCCTTCAATGTGATTGGCGAGTCCAAAATTGGTGAGATCCTCTTGTTTCGCAGCGTCCATAACCTGCAGGATAACTCCATAACTGGCCGCAGGATTCGCCTTGATGATCACGCTTGTAAATTTGTGGTCGGTGGCATCTTGAAGCTGCGCGAAGGCTGCTTTCGCATCGCCGATCGTCACTTCGTTCGAGCCGATTTCGATGTGGTTGTGTTCGTCGACATTCACGACGATCTGGGAGGGAGTTACCCTTAGTTTGTTATAGGCGTCGGGCAGCTTCGGTTCTTTGGTGACCGATGCGAGAATGATGAAAATAATGAGGAGTACCAACAGCACGTCGGTAAACGGCGTGATGTTGATCGTCGACATTACCTCATCTTCGCCCCCGCCGATGGAAACGGCCACGTTCTACAAACCTCCCTTTATGCGCTTATGACGTGACGAAGCCGACGTCTTCGAGGCCGGTTTGCCTTGCCGCATCGAGGATCCTTATGATGATCCCGTACGGCGCCTTTGCGTCGGCGATAATCGAAACGTGGTGATGCGGTTTCTTCTTGGATGCCTCGTACATCATCCGGTAAATGCCGGTCTCGTCCGTCTTCTGGCCGTCGACGAAGATAACGCCCTTGTTGTTGACGTCAACTTCGATGTCGTTCTTGTTCTTATTTTGGGTCGAGCTATTGGGGTTCTTGTTCGGCAGCTCTTTTTCGAAGCCCGGGGGCGCGACCAGCGCGGCGAGGATCATGAAGATGATGAGCAAGACCAGCAAAACGTCGGTGAACGGCGTGATGTTGATCTCCGCCATTACCTCTTGATCGCCCTGCGAGGATAGCAGTGACACGGTCTTGCCCTGCGCGCTTTACTTGGCGCCGGTCTTGGTAGGCTGATAGAGATCGGTCGGAATCGGCGAACCGGTATTGTGGAAGTGCAGCATTTCGGCGAGCTGGTTGGCGGCGACGATCATCTCTTGGTTGTAGTTCTTGATGCGCGACTTGAAGAAGTTGAAGAACACGACCGCGATGACCGCGATGATGAGACCGGTGGCCGTGGTGATCAAAGCCTCGGAGACGCCCGCGGCGACGACGGCCGGGGTCGAGTTGCCCTTCAATGCGATATCTTGGAAGGCACGAATGATGCCGAGCACCGTTCCGAAGAGACCGACGAAGGGCGCGATGACGGCGATGGTGCCGATGATCGGGAGATTGCGCTCGAGCGAGTTCAGATGCTCCATCAGCGCGATCGAGAGCGCGTCGGTGATATCGGCGCGATTCTTCTCGCCGCGGCGAAGCCCGAACTCGAGAATGCGTGGAAGCATTCCGCGGCTCTTCTTACAGATGGCGATCGCTCCGTCGAGGTCGTCGGCCGAAACCTTCGTGCCGATCTGGCGCAGCAACCCCTTCGTGTCGCCATGCTGCGTCTGGAAAAAGACCATCCGTTCGATGACGACTGCCACGCCGACGATCGAAATGAGCAAGAGCAGCCACATATCCCAGCCGCCCTGCTGCATGAGACCCAAAAATCCCGAAAACACGCCTTTACAACCCTCCCAATTAGCGTTGCTGCGCGACTATCGCGCCCCGTGAGGGCGACCCATTGGCCTCCCCCGTCTAAAGTCCTGTAGCGTTAGAGACCGCCCCCCGAGGGAGCGCTAGGCGCCGAGTTGAGGTTCTGTTTCACGAACGTTTCGATCTGAAGCGAGAGCGCTTCGTTCCCCTGCGCTTTTGCTTGCTGATCGGCTTTGGCGAGCGCATCCGCGGCCCTTTTCTTGGTTCCGTCGTCATGGCTGGATGACCACTGAGCCGTCAGAGCAATCCCTTCTGCAAAGTTCGCCTGCGGATTATCGGGCTGCAAAGCGATCGCCTTATCGGCGTAGCTCTGCATCCGCTTGTAGTCCGGCTTCGCACCTTGCGCTATAGCAAACGCAGCTAACACATTGGCTGTGACAGCGATAGAGGGATCGCCCAACGCGGCGGCCTGATCGTAGTCGCGCAACGCCGTTGCGGTATCCTTGGCTACCGACGCCGCCTGGCCCGACTTCAGCAAGCTCGCACCCATCGCTCGGGCGCCGGCCGTACTGCTTGGGTCGAGTTGCTTGATCTGCGCCGCAATGCCTTGTGCGTCTTGCTGATCGTTATTCGCCAAATACGCCTGAAGAAGCTCGGCGTCGATGTTCACCTTCGAGGCGAGCGGTATCTTGGAATCCGCCATAGCCATGTCGTGCGCAGCCTTGAGCGATGCCATGGCGGCCGCGTTGTCGTTATTCGCCAGCTGCGCAACGCCGAGGGCGAAACGTGAGTTGGTGTCGGGCGCGAGCGCCAGGGCTTTCTGCGCGTAAGCGAGGGATTGCTCTGGGTTGTCGGTCGCGCTTTTAACCGCCGCCGCAGCGAAGCTTTGTGCCGCTGCCGAGCGGAATTGCGCGCCGATCGTCGGCACCTTATCGAAGGCCGCCGACGCGGACGTGAAATCCCCCGCGTCGTACGACGCGACGCCCAGCATCTCGCGCAGCGAGTCGTCACCCGGCGAAGAGAGCAACTCCAACTGCGCTTTGGATTTCGCCTGCGCGTACTGGCCGGCGCGGATGAGCGCGGCGACCTGGCTTGCAGCCGGACTCAGCGAGGCACCGCCCAACGACACGCCCGGGCTTCCGCTCGAGCTTCGTACGACCGTCCGGCCGCTAAATCTCAAGGTGAAATCGTAAAAGGCGGTGATCGGCGTAGTTCCTCGACGAGCCGGCCGATAGGTCGAGCTGTTCGCGATCTCGATCGCCGCGGCATTGTCGCCGGTGTTCGTCGAGCTGATGATTTTCGTGACCTTGTGCGATCCATCCGCGTTGACCTGGACCTGCACCACCACCTTGCCGCTGCCGGCGATCGTGGTCGACGTCTTGCCCTCGTTGATCAGTTTGGCCGGCACGAACTCGGTCGCGTATTGTGCGCGAGCCGGAATCTGGCCCGCCGCCAAGAGCGTCGCGATCGCGATTGAGAGAACTCGAAGGGATTGATTCATGGCATCACCTCAGGCGGGGTGGTACGAGGCGATTCGTCCGGCGGCCTGCGATGCCGCCGCAGTGCCTCGATCTCTTTCCCGGTTAGCTCTCGCACGCGACCCGGCGGCAGCGCCCCGAGCTTGAGCGGCCCGAATTGAGTTCGCGTTAGCTCCAGCACCGGATGGTTCAGCGTTTCGAACATGCGCCGCACTTGCCGATTTCGGCCTTCGTGAATCGTCACGTCGACCAGCGAGCGGTCGCGGCGTACGGCAAGCACGCGGACTCTCGTCCCGGCCGCACGTCCATCGTCCATGACGAGTCCGGCCAGCAAGCGCCGCACGTCGTCCGAAGAAAGGCGCCCCGCGATCGCGGCCCGATAGGTCTTGTCGACGCCGAAGCTGGGGTGAAGCAGGCGGTGTGCCAGTTCGCCGTCGTCGGTAAGGAACAGGAGTCCGGCAGTGTCGTAATCGAGCCGGCCGACGGGGAATACGCGCGGACGATCGACGAGGAAGTCCGCGATGCTGCGGCGTCCGTGAGGGTCGCGCATGGTGGTCACCACGCCAAGCGGTTTATTGAGGATCAGGTAGGTCGCCGCCGCCGGCAGCTCGACTGGCACTCCTCCAACGTCGACCCGGTCGCCGGCATCCACGAGCGTCCCGAGCTCGCGCACGGTCCTCCCATTAATCCGCACCGACCCACCAGCGATTATCTCATCGGCACGCCGCCGCGAAGCCACACCGGCACCCGCCAAAAACTTATTGAGCCGAATGCCCCTCGCCGCCATTTTAAAAAACGGAAATACTAGCGCGCGTGCGGTTCCGGGTAACGTGATGTCTGGGAAGCTCGGACCGACGAGCGGAGCCGGAGGCAGAGCGACGAGCGTTTCCGAGACATCACGTTACCCGGAACCGCACGGAACAGGCTAGTACTTGCCGTTGTTCCCGCCGCCGTCTTCGTAACCGCGGTTCATCGAGAGCGCTTCCTTAGTGACGGTCTGCAGGAACTCTTCGTTCGTGCGCGTCTGGGCCATCTTGTCCAGGATGATCTCGGTGATGTCGCCGGTATTGAGCACGGCGGTCGCGCGACGGAGCATCCAGATCTTGCGCATTTCGTCGGGCGTGAGCAGCAGCTCTTCGTGCCGGGTTCCGGAGCGCTTGATGTCGATCGCCGGAAAGACGCGAGATTCTGCGAGCTTGCGGGTGAGGTCGATCTCCATATTTCCAGTGCCTTTGAACTCTTCGAAGATCACGTCGTCCATCTTGGAGCCGGTCTCGATGAGCGCGGTCGCGATGATTGTCAGCGAACCTCCCTCTTCGATCTTGCGTGCCGCACCAAAGAATCGCTTGGGTTTGTGCAGCGAAGCCGTATCGAGGCCGCCCGAAAGGGTGCGGCCCGAGCTCGCGACGACTTGGTTGTAAGCGCGCGCGAGGCGGGTAATCGAATCGAGCAGAATCACGACGTCTTTTCCGAGCTCGACGAGGCGCTTGGCGCGCTCCATCGTCAGTTCGGCAACGGCCGTGTGGTTTTCGGGATGCTCGTCGAACGTCGAGGCGACGACGTCGCCGTCGATCGTGCGCTGCATGTCCGTGACTTCCTCAGGGCGCTCGTCGACGAGCAGCGCGATGATGTGCGCATCGGGATGGTTGATCGAAATCGAGTTGGCGATGTTCTTGAGGAGCGTCGTCTTGCCGGCTTTTGGCGGCGAAACGATCAGGGCGCGCTGGCCTTTGCCGATTGGGCAGAAAAGATCGATGACCCGCGTGGAGAGCTGCGTCGAGCGCACCTCGAGTTTAAAGCGCTCTTGCGGATAGATAGGCGTTCCTTTTTCGAAGAGACGCCGGCCCTTGACGGCTTCGGGGTCTAAGTCGTTGACTTTGTCAACGCGAATGAGCCCGTAATATTTCTCGCTCTCCTTCGGCCGGCGCGCTTGGCCTTCGACCATGTCTCCGCGCCGGAGCTCGAAGCGGCGAATCTGCGTTTGACTGACGTAAATATCGTCGTTGCCGACGTAGTATCCCGCGCGGCGTAAGAAGCCGTATCCTTCAGGCAACACGTCGAGAATGCCGCTTGCCACCTCGATGCCCGATCGTGCGATCTGACCTTGAATGAGCAGCGTAACGATCTCGTCTTTTTTCAGTTTTGCGGGTGCAGGAAGTTCGACTTCTAGCTCCTTCGCAATCTCGACGAGTTCCGTCTTCGTCTTTTCGGAGAGCTGAGCCGCGGTCAGCATCGGAGGAACCTCAACCTGCTGCGGAAGCTGGTCGTGGAACGTACCGGGATGTTGACCGAAGTGGTGGCGCCGGCGCGTGCGGCGCCGCCGGCCTCCGCCGGCTTGTGGAGGCCGCGAATCGTTATTTAGACGATGCTCGATGTTGGGACGGTTTTCGGTTTGCAGAAGAGTTCTCTCTTATGGAGTCGCGCACGCCAAACTTCGAGATCGAGGCGAGGCTGCCGTCGCAATCAGATCGGTGGCGTGAGCGGTGAGGGTATCAAGATATCGCGGCTGTCAACAGATGACCGCTACGCGACGCTCACACTATAGCATAAGCCCCCGGCAGCGTTCAAGCCGGGCTCAAAGCGGCCGGCCCGCTCAGGTAGGGGTTGCCGGCTAGGTAGAATCGCAGGCGATGGCCCGCCGCTCGCGTTACGCCTATGCGCGGGCTGCGCCGTACGATCTCCGGCGCCCACTCGTCCCGGGCCAGCGAAAGGAAGGGGCCCAAGAAGAGGTCGGCGCCGTCGAAAGATCGGTCGATGGCAAGCGCGCGACAGAGCCGACCGGGGCCGCGACAAAGATCGCGTGTGCGATCCGCGCCTCTCCGGCGTTGCATGAGCTCCAGGCCTTCGGTCGGTGCGAGGGCACGAACGAGCACTCCAGCGCCCGTTCCTTCGCACTCGCTCGAAAGATTAAAGCAGAACGACGTGCCGTAGATTTGATAGACGTAGGCGCGATGCGGAGGTCCAAAGAGCGTCGCGTTACGGGAACTCTTACCGGAAAATGCGTGACACGCCGGATCGTTCGGAAGATAGGCTTCAGTCTCGACGATGCGGCCCGCGGCCTTCCCATCTTCGCTCTCGCGTACCAGAATGCAACCGAGCAAGGCCTTTGCGAGCGCCTTCGTCTCGACCGGCAACGCCTCCGAGTCGAGGCGGGCGAGCTTCACGCGGCAACGTTCAGCGCTACTTCCGCTCCGGCCCTTTGCATCAGCTCGTCCGTGGCTCCGTTCCCGATCTCGACGTCGTGGAATGCGTTGAGCGCACAACGCAGACGAACGTAGGGAAGCGCGAGCGCCTCCGGCACGTCGCTCCGAGTCGTCACTTCTTCCACAAACTGCCGATCGGGCATTACAAAATGGACGCGCGTGACTCCGCGCTTGCAGAGTGAACGCGCAACCGTGACCAGCGCTGCATAGGCAACCGCACGCTCCACCAGTAGGCCGCGACGCACGATCCGGAAAGGCAGGCGCACGACCTCCCGGCCTTCGGCGCCATTGAACGCGGCGTACGCCACCCCACTGCCTGCCGGCCCGGCGGCATATCCCACCTCTACCTCGAGAACTTCACCAAGCCTCTGCATCGCGTTCGCCTCATCCTATTTTATGCGAACATATGTTCGAGGTCAAGCAATTCGAGCCGGCCGGATCAAGCTTTCATAGAGGGAGAGCGTGCGATCGATCTGCTCCTGGATCGAGAAGCGCTTCGCCGCCTGTCGTGCTATCGCGGCTCTCGCGGGCTCGGGGACGCTTGCGACCCGGCCGAAGGCTTGCGCGAAGGCTTGCGCCGTCGACGGCACGAGCAGGCCGGCGGAGCCGAGAACATCTCGGTTTTGGGGTGCGTCGGCAGCGATGACGATCGCCCCGGCCGCGAGCGCTTCTGCTAGCACGATGCCTTGGGTTTCCGTCGTGCTCGTCATCACGAATGCATCGGCGCTTGCGTAGAGGTCGGGCAGATCTTGCCGCGAGATAAAACCCAGGAAGCGACTCTGTGCGAAAACGCCCAACTCCCGGGCGAGCTGCTCTAAACCGGCACGCGACGGTCCGTCGCCCGCGATAACCAGTTTCAATGAAGGATCGTTCGCTCGCGCGAGGGCTTCGAAAAGCAGTTCGAGGTTCTTCTCTTTCGCCAGCCGGCCGACGCAGAGCAGCATTCGATCGCCCGTTCGAACGCCGATTCGTTCTCGAACGTCGTCCCTGCGACGGCCCGCGGCGAAGAGTGCAATGTCGATCCCAGTCGGCACCGTTTCGATCCGCACCGTTACGCCGAGCTCGCGAAGACGCGTGGCCATCGCGGGCGTCGGAGCGATAACGGCGTCGGCCAGATTCGCAAAAGTCCGAGTGAGCCGGTTCGCTGCAAAACGCGTTGCATTGGTTTCGAACGGCACGTAGTGAGCGTAGGCCTCGAGTTGCGTGTGGTACGTGTAAACCATCGGCATCCCATAGCGCCGGGCACAGCGCATGCCCATCCAACCCGTTACGAACGGCGAGTGCGCGTGAATAACCGAGAGCCCCTTAATCACCGCGTTGACGCGCCGGCTCACCAATGGCAGCGTCAATCGGTACGGCGTGCGCGCGGGCAGCGGGAGCGACGGAATCCGGAGGACGTCGCTCTCGAATTGGGCCGTTCCCGGCATCCTCGGCGCAAAACAGAAGACGGTGTGGCCGCGGGCTTGCAAGCCCGCAGCCAATGCTTCGACCGACGCGACTACGCCGTTGATGACGGGACGATAAATCTCGGTAAAAAGCCCCACGCGCATGGACTGCATCGCCGGGCTTTCTTCGCTTCGACGTTCGGGCGTGCCCGGGGGGACGTAAGCCGGTCCGGACCCAGCGAACAAGGTGGGGCGACCTTACGATTGCGACTTTTGTCATACTTTCGTCTCGAAGGGTGCGTGCTATAGTGCCCGGGTCAGAGCCCGGCCTGCCCCAACGTACGGCAAGCTAGCTCGGAATATGTTGGCGTTTTCCGCCGGATCCGAACTCTCGGCGGCCGCGTGCGCCGCTGATAGAAAATGCGCGAGTCGCGTACATCGTCCGCTCCGCTGCGGAGTGTCGAGCGCAGACCTTGGACGCGATTTGGGACAAGAAAGGAACTTCGGATTGATCGGACGCGTGATTTACGCCGCTTTTCTCGTTGTTGGTCTTGCAGTGTCGCCCGTCTGGGCGGCCCCTCCGGATTCGCAAGCAGCCGCGACCGGCGTAACCTATAAGAACGGCGTCATCAGGTGGGAGCGCCTCGAGCGCCGCCGCGTCCAACCGAAGACCTTTACTCGGCTTTCTCTGCTCCTGGCGCCCGGGAGCTCAAAGCTCGTCGCCCGAGGCCGGCCTGGCCTCGCCCTCGTACGAGTCCAATATGCCCAGCACGACGGTGGACCGGTACGGCAACGAATACTTTCTGCGACGCTTATTCGCAGAGCGAGCCCGCGAATCGTCGCGCAAGGAGTTAGCCCGGCCACGCTCGCGGCTTTCGAAGCGCGCGGCTTGCTCCAAATGGCGTCGGTCGCTCGCGGTGCGATTGAGATGATGGCCACGGCCTACACCGCCGGGAGCGCGGGCGGCGGCGGCATGACGGCCAGCGGCCGGCGCGCCGGCTATGGAATCGTCGCCGTCGATCCTCGCATCATCCCCCTGGGAACTCGCCTTTACATCCCTGGCTACGGCATGGCGATCGCGGGTGATACCGGAGGCGACATCGTCGGAAATCGAATCGATCTCGGCTTCGACTCGCTGCGTGGGGCCATGCTCTTCGGCCGGCGCGACGTCACCGTATACCGGCTGAAGTAGCGTAAAATAGGGGCGTGTCGAGCCCCCGTGCCGTGCTGGCGAAGGCGGGCCTTCGCCCGAAAAAGCGCTTCGGTCAGAACTTTCTCACCGATGCCGCGATTGCAGGCCGCATCGCCGGCTTCACACTAGAGGGCGCTCCGCCGCAGGCTCGCACGATCGAGATCGGGGCCGGCACCGGCGTTCTCACGCGCGCGCTCGTCGACGAGGGCGCGCAGCTAACCGCCCTCGAGATCGACCCGGAACTCGTGGCCGTACTTCGTGCTCGCGAGGACATCGCCGCGGCGCACATCGTGTCAGCCGACGCCCTGACGTTCGATTACAGCAACTGGGCGGAGGGACGGCCGTGGCGCGTCGCGGGCAATCTTCCTTATAACATCGCAACGCCGTTGTTGCTGCGCCTGATAGAAATACCGTCGGGTCCCGATTCTCTAACGGTCATGGTACAGAAGGACGTCGCCGAACGCTTCATGGCGTCGCCCGGCACGCCGGCCTACGGAAGTCTCTCGGTAGCCGTTCAGTATGCGATGCGGGTCGAGATGCTCTTAAAGATCGCACCGCATTCTTTTTTTCCGGCGCCGAAAGTGGACTCGAGCGTCGTTCGTCTCATTCGCCGCGCCGAACCGGCCGTCACCGTGCGCGACCTCGACCTCTTTTGGAAGGTCGTGCGCGGTGCGTTCGCGTACCGGCGCAAGACGCTCGTCAACAGTCTCGCGCTGGCGCTCCACATCGACCGCGCGGCGACTGCACGAGCGTTATCGTTGTGCAATCTATCTGCGGAGCTTCGTGGTGAACGACTCGACCTCGGCGATTTCGCCCGTCTGGCCGACGCGCTGGCCTAAGGATAGCTTCAAAGGCTTCTGGACCTGGCTACTGGCCGGAGCCATCGCGGCCCTGTTCGGGTCGCTCTTAGTGCTGCAGCTCCTCGTCCCACCGCCGAAGAATATCACGCCGGCGCAGCTGAACGATGTGCTGATCGTCCAGCTCATCGCCGACGGTATCCTGGTCGCGATCGTGCTGCTGGCGCTTCCGCCCCTCTCGAAGTTCAGCCTTCGCGATCTCGGATTCCGGGTGCCAACTTTAGCAACGATCGGCATCGGGATCCTGGGCGCGTTCGCGATGGCCCTCGTAGCGAACGGCGCGGCCTTACTGATCAACCTCGTGGCGCGGAGCGAACATCAGCAAGACATCGTTGCAATCTTTAAAGGACTTCACGACCACACGACCATCGGGCTCTTCGCGGTTTTTGCAATCATCTTCGCCCCGTTCGCAGAGGAAACGCTGTTCAGGGTCTTCTTCTTCAACATCGGCCTGCGTTTCGGAGGATTTTGGACGGGCGCGGTCGTGAGCGGCCTGCTGTTTGGAATCGCACACGCCGATCTCTTTGAGTTGATTCCGCTGGCTCTCGGCGGCGTCGTCCTATGCGGCGTCTACTACATCACTCGCAACGCCTTCGCATCGATGATCTCCCACGCACTCTTTAACTCGTTCGCGATCGTCATGCTGCTGATGTTTCCAAAGCTCACGCAATAAGGCTTCGCGTCGCGTCGAGCACCGGCTCCGCATCGATCGTCAGGATATCCAGGTAGCACAACCGGTGGCGCAGCGACGGCGGCTTGCTCGTCGTCGCAACGCGGCGATCGAATCCTCGATCGCGCACGTAACGACCGACGATGTGAATTGCGTTGGGATTGGGCTCGTCGTACCAATCGGGATGGTGCGCGACCCACAAGCCAATCGCGGGGACGCCGCCGCGCGCCAGGATGAAATGCAGCGGGCCGGCCGGGACTCCGACGAAGAGATCGATGCGAGCCGCCAACGCTTTGAAGAGCCTCGCGAAGGGCTCGTCGAGTTCGTCGAAGAGACTGCGAAATCCAACGACGTTTTCGCCAAGGTCTTCGTCTTCCATCGAAATGATGATCCAATCGGAAACGCCTCTGCGCAAAGCGGCGACGAAGGCGCGCGCCTCGCTTCCGTCTCCCCAATTCTTGCGAGCGGCCGTTACGCCGGCCCTCGAGATCACGCAGAGCCGCTTACCTTTTGGAAGCACGCGAGCCAACCGTTCGTCAACGCGTCGCTGCGTCGCCTCCGGCGCCGCAAAGTCGACCGCCGATCGCAGCGGCCGGGAGAGATCGAAACTCGCAAGCAGCTCCGGGCGCACGAGCAGTCGAGCTAGATTGCGCGCTTTGGTGTGAAACGGATAGGCCGTGCGTCCCTCCGTTTCCGGATAGTCGGTCCACAGAAGAGAGTCCGGCGCGAACTCCGAGACGCCTCGCGCAAGCGGGGATGGGATTTTCAGGCGTACGTCCTTGCCGCCGCACTCCCGCAAGCTCAGACCGAGATGCGCCGCGCCAAGCTCGGCGCCGTCGGCCGGTGCACGCACGCCGCTGAAGAGCGCCCGCACGAGCGGGCTTCCCTCCAGTACGCTGACGTAATCGTCGCCGAAACGCGTGATCGCGTACGCGTTCGAATCGTCCAGCAGCGGAGCCACGTAACCGAAGTGAACCCAATCGCCCAACCCGTGCGGCCAATAGATGAGGATGCGTCTTTCACGCAACTCGGCAAAGCGTCTGCGATCCTCGCGCAGCGCGCGGATCGGGCCGTAGGTCGAGATCGTCACGGCTTTACCGGTACCCCCCCGCAGAGACGGGCCGGCGCACGCCCCCGGAGGCTTGCAAAGAACGTGCCCGCATTCGTGTCGTAAGCCGGACATCCGCCGAACTTCGGATCTGGCCGCGGATCGAGACGCACGTTCGGATTGGCCGCCGAGACGGCCCACACGCCTTCATCGCGTCGCGACAGCAACGCCGCCTGCCCGCTATCTCGTAACGCGACGGCGCGTGCGTACGCATTCCAGTCGACAATATACGGCCAACGTCCCAGATGCAGTACCGTGTCGTTAAAGAGCAGCGTCACGACGAGGGCACAAGGCACCATGGCTCGCACGAATCCGGGAACGCGTCGAAGCCCGAATGCCGCGGCGATCGCGGTGCCCGCCAGGAGCGGCGCGACATAATGCGATCCCAACCGGCTCGGCTCGTAGTTCCAGGGCTGCATGAAAACGATCTCGGCAAGCAACGGCGTGCCGAGCAGCAGCCGGCGCCCGATCGCAAGCGGAGCGAGAGCGAAGGGTGCGAGCAGCAGCGCGACGAGGCCGAGCTTACCGGCGACATCGAAGACTCGTAAGCCATACGGCGGGACGTTCGGATGCGCGCCTCCGAGATGCTCGACCCCTAGGAAAACCGCTCCGATCGATGCTGCGATGAGAACGAGCCCCAGTCCGATCCGACGATCCCAGCACAGCGCGCATGCCGCCCCGAACCAGAGCACGAAGAGAACCTCGTCCTCCTTGAGACCGGCCAGCAGGGCACCCGCCGCGAGCGTTGGCCAGAGCAGTCGCTTGCGCGCGAAAAGTCCGCCCCACAAAGCCAGCACCGGCACGAAGACGTTCTCGGAAAAGTTATCGTAGCCGAGCCCCTGCGTCGCCGGCGACAGGAGATATGCGATGCCGAGCAGGTTCGCCGCTCGTGCGCTAACTCCAATCTCGCGAGCCAGCAGCGCGAGCGGAATCGCCGCTGCCGCAACCGCAACGACTTGCACCACGACCAGCGTCTCCGCACGCGGCAACAGCGCGATCAGCGGAACGAGCGCGACGAGCACCCACGAATCGTGCACCGCAAAATGCGGCTTCCACTCTCCAAAGTTCCACGACGAGCCATGTTGCAGGTTAACGAACGTCTGCAGGTACGTTCCGAGATCGGCGCCGTATCGCAACGCATACAGCTTGTTCAAGTCGAGCGCGATGTAGACCAAAGCGTAGACTACGACGGCCACGTAGGTCGTTCTCATGCGCCTAAGTCTCGACGTCGCCGCCGCCGTCTTCGCGTTTCTCGCGGTAGACTTGCGCGACGATGCAGTGCAAGCGTTCGACGAACTGCGAAGGCGCGAACTTTTCCGCGTGTTTGCGGAGATGCTGTGGATCGAAGTGCGAGACATCGAACGTTCGAAGAGCGCCGGCGAGCGATTCTGCATTCGCGTCGTCGAAGAAGGCTCCGGTATCTCCTTCGACGATCGTTTCGAGCGCGCCGCCGCCGCGGTAGGCGATCGTTGGCCGTCCGGCCGCCGCCGCTTCGAGCGGAACGAGTCCGAAGTCTTCCTCACCGGGAACGATCGCCGCGCGCGCGTTTCGGAGCAGCTCGTTGAGCCGAACGTCCGATACGTAACCGAGCATGGTTGTCGTCGTACCTTTGGCCATCGTCCGCAGGGATGCTTCCGCGGGGCCAGTGCCGGCGATCAGCAGTCGCACGCCGGCGAGGGATGCGGCGCGAATTGCGAGGTCGATGCGCTTGTAAGGCAGTAAGCGCGAGGCAACGATGAAATAGTCCCCGTTGCCGCGTCCGACGCCGAAGCGATCGATGTCGACGGGGCAATGCAGAACGTCGGCATCGCGGCCGTAGTACTTGCGGATGCGCGCCGCGACGTTGCGCGAGTTTGCGATCAATCGCGTCGGGTGCATCGCGGCGGCGCGGTCCCAGGCGACGAGCCGATCGACGAGCGGGCGCACGAGACGCGTTGGGATCATCCCGGCAACGTACTCGTCGTAGGCAAATAGAAAGCGACTAACGGTGTTGACGTAACAAACGTGGATCGAGCTGGGTGGAAAGCGCACGCCCTTCGCCCACGAGGTCGTCGAGCTTACGATTGCATCGTAGGCGCGGAGATCGAACGTTTCGAAGGCGCGCGGATAGAACGGCGCCAGCGCGCGAAAGTAACGGTTAGCGAGGGGAATCCGCGCGAGATACGAGCGGCGCACGCGCGCGGCGGGGAACTCGCTTCCCGCGATGCGTTCGTCGTAGAGGGCCGTATAGATCGGCGCGTCGGGCCACGCCCGCGCAATATGCGCAAAGACTCGCTCCGCACCCCCTCGCTGATTTAAGTAGTCATGAACCAGGGCTACCTTCATCGTTAAATCAGGCTTGATTCAGTCCACGCCTATGCGCCGAAAGGAGAAGTGTGCTTTGCACATGAGCCTTTTGGCAACAACGGCATGGACTGAATCAAGCCTGGTTTAGTCTTGGATGTTAGAGCCGCGGGGCAGAACCAGCGCAATCGTCGGATTGCCGAGATAGGTGCGCGCGACCCGCTGCACGTCGGCCGGCGTCGTGGCGGAGATCGCCCCTAGGGCGCGGTTGATGAAATCCGGCGAAGCACTTTCACGCGAAAAGACCGCAGCCAGCCACGTTCGCGTTTCGAGCGTCGTCGCGTTACTTGCGAAATCGCCCGCTGCCGCGGCTTTGAACTCTTCGATGGATCCTTGCAGCGTCGTAGCCGCGAGCACGTTGACGACCGAGAGGGCCGTCGCGAAGGTCCGGCTCGGATTGCCGATCAGGCCGCCATTGACGTAAATAACCAAGCTGGAGGGAACGCGATCGTAGACGTACACGGCGCCCACGGAACGTGACGCAAACGTCGGCGACACGACTCCCGGAACCTGTGCGATGTCCGAGATCGTCCGGCGAAGGAACGCGGCGAGAACGAGCATCGGTCCGAAATCTCTACCGTCCACGCTGGGGGCCGGGTATTGCGCGATCAGCCACGGTGACGAAATGTCCCGGTGCGCCACGATTTCGCGCGTCGTTCCTCGCAGGGCGGCCACGTGCACGGTGACCGGCAACGTGGTCCCGGACGGCAGTGCACCGGCGAGAGCGGAGAGCGCGGCCGGCGAGAGCGCGTCCAGCCTTCCGGCGGCGCTTACCAAGACACCACCGCGACGATAGTATGCGCGGTAAAATGCCGAAGCATCTGCGGGAAAGAGATCCGAAAGCGAGGCAGGCGTGCCGAGTTCGGGTAGCCCCGCATTGGCCTGCGGCGACGAGACCGCGTTGAGCATGTCCAAGCCGACTTGCAACGCGACTTGCTGGCTCGCAGCAATCTCCTGAGTCAGCGCGGTTCGCGCCGCCCGCACGGTCGCGGAAGAGAAGTCCGGCGCCGCGATCGCTGCACGTAAGAGCTCGAGCACCGCCGGGGCGTCGTCGGACAGCGCCTCGGCATAGAAGCGAACATCTCCCGGGTCAACCGTGAAGCGTACGGAGCCGCCACGAGCGGCGACCGCATCTTCCAGCGGCATCGAGGGCATGTCACCCTGAGCCAGCTTGCCCTGAGCGGAGTCGAAGGGAAGGGCGACCGGCGTTTTCATGATCGTCTCCGCGACGAGCGCGGCCAGGCCGTTCTGCTTCATGGTCTGCCGATCGAGGCCCGCGCGCACGACCAACGTCACGCCGGCGAGCGAGGCGGCCGAATCGAGCTGCTGAAGTACCGTCGTGCCCGCGACCGTATCGCTGCTCGGCGGCGGAACCGCCGGAGCGGCGCCGAGCACGGTTATCGGCAGCAGCGCGAACGTCAGCACCGCCCCACCACAACGCGCGAGATTCACTGCGACGACTCCTTCGCTTGCATGGTGACGACAACCGGTGTTGCCAAATAGTGCTTTACGACGTCGGCTATATAGGCTGGATCGAGCGCGCGGACCGAACGGGCGTAGGTTCCGTCAACAATGCCGGGGGCATACGCCGGGTCGCCTTCGACGCCGTACCAGCCGAGATTGTCGGCCCGTTCCTGCGGCGTCTCCGTATCCGAAGCAATGTGATAGAGGAACGCTTCGCGAGCTGCATTGAAAGTGCGCGCGTCCAGCGGGGTTTGCATCGCGGAGAGCGCGGCGAGTACGCGCTCGCGCGCCTGGTCGGCATGATCGCCTCCGATCGTTACCACCATAACACCGGGATCGTGCATCGTGATGAACTGACCAACGACCAACGCTTGATTTCCGACCTGGTCGAGTGCCTTCGGAACGACCCCCGTCTCATCGCGGAAAAGGTAATCGGCGATGAAATCCAATGCGGTCGCAGCTTTCTCGTCGGTAATGGGAGGGCCGATCCACGCCAGTCCGATGCCGCCGACGAACCCCAAAGCCGTCGCTGAAGCAGGGACCGCGGCCAGCGTCGAGTCGTAGGGTGGATCCATGCGCCCCGCGCCGCTTCCGTCCGTAACCGCGGTGAGGCTTGAAAGATCGACGTTTCCGGTCAGGGCGAGTATTGAGTTTTCGGAGCGAAAGGCGCGCTTGGCAAAATCACTGATCTGTGCGGTCGAAAGGCTCGTGATCTGCGCCACGGAGGTCGGCAGCGGCGGGTAGTGTGCCGGGCCGCCTGCAAAGATCTGCTTGAAGAGAAGATCGTGCAGCGTCGCGTCGGTCTCGTAGCGCTGCTGCACGCCGAGAACCGCAGCATTTGCTCGCGCGGTTTTCACCGCAACCTCATCGACGGCCGGAGCGTAATAGGCGGCCGTGATGGCAGCGACGACGCGGCGCGCGGCGGATGCCGGAACGACAACCGCGATGCCGACGATATCCGGATAGACTTCGACGTTCAGCTCTCCGCCGACGCTATGCACGAGCGCGAACAGCGACTTTCCACTGGCCAGCGGCGCAACCGCGGCGGCCGTCGCCGCGAGATCGGCAATGCCGGGCGTGGAGTTGTCGTAGCCGGCTCCAGGCGCGCGAAACCAAAGGCCGATGGCTGCCGAGGCAACCGTCGAATCCGGAGAGAGGACGTACGTGCCGCCACGCGGCAGCGCGCCGGTTTGCTGCAGCGCGGATTCGGCCGCGGCATTGCCCGCAGGAACGAGCGACGCGGCACCGAGCGCCACGGAGAAGAGAAGCGCGCGCAACGTCACGCGGGTTCCGGAGAAATTTTGGGCGGAAAGCGCGTGGGCTTTTCGGCCCGTTTGGCTTCGTCGGTCGCAGAGCGTTCGGTCTGCCCGTCGGGCGCCGCAGCCACCTCCACGTCGCGCACTCGATCGTAGGGCCGGCCGTCGAGGATGGACCTGACTTCCTCGGCTTCTACGGTTTCGTACTCCAGCAATGACGCTACCATACGCTCGACTTTACTCCAGTTTTCGGTGAGAATGCGCTTACCGTTCTCGTAGGACGACTCGATGATCTTGCGGACCTCGGAATCGATCTTGCTGGCTACTTCCTCGGAATAGTTGCGCTCCTCGCCGATATCGCGGCCAAGGAAGACTTGGTGCGCTCCGCGTCCGTACTGGATCGGGCCCAACTCGCTCATCCCGTATTGCGTGACCATCCGGCGCGCCAGCTCGGTCGCCTTTTCGAAGTCGTTGCTCGCACCCGTCGTTACGTCGCCAAACTCGATTTCTTCTGCGAGCCGGCCACCTAATGCCATCGTAATTTGCGCGATCAGTTCTTCACGGGTGACTTGATAGCGGTCGTCCTCCGGGAGCGACCACGTCAAGCCAAGCGCCATACCTCGTGGAATGATCGTTACCTTGTGGATGGGATCCGATTTATCGAGCATTCCACCTACGATGGCGTGCCCGGACTCATGGTAGGCAGCGATGTTCTTGCTCTTTTGCGACATGACGACCGACTTGCGCTCCGGACCCACCATGACGCGATCGATCGCTTCGTCGCAGTCGATCATCTCGATAACGTTCTTGTTTCGGCGCGCCGCCAGCAGCGCGGCTTCGTTGAGCAAATTCTCGAGATCGGCGCCGGAGAAACCCGGCGTTCGTTTGGCGAGCGTTTCAAGCGAAACTTCGCGGCCCAGCGGTTTGTTGCGAGCGTGGACTTCAAGAATCTTCTCTCTTCCCTTGAAGTCGGCGCGACCGACGACGATTTGACGGTCGAAACGCCCCGGACGCAAGAGGGCCGGGTCGAGGACGTCGGCGCGGTTCGTAGCGGCGATCAGGATGACGCCGGTGTTTTGATCGAATCCGTCCATCTCGACCAATAGCTGATTGAGCGTTTGCTCGCGCTCGTCATGGCCGCCGCCTAAGCCCGCTCCGCGTTGACGTCCGACCGCGTCGATTTCGTCGATGAAGACGATGCACGGTGCTGACTTTTTCGCCTGGTCGAAGAGGTCGCGCACGCGAGAGGCACCGACGCCCACGAACATCTCCACGAAATCGGAACCCGATATGGAGAGGAACGGAACGCCTGCCTCTCCCGCAATCGCTCGCGCGAGCAACGTCTTGCCCGTTCCGGGCGGTCCCAGCAGGAGGACGCCTTTGGGAATCCGCGCGCCCAGCGACTGATACTTCTTGGGATACTTGAGGAAGTCGACAATCTCCGCCAACTCTTCTTTGGCTTCATCGACGCCGGCTACGTCGGCGAAAGTCACTTTCGGACGGTTCTCGGAAAGCATCTTCGCACGCGAGCGGCCAAATGAAAGCGCTTGGCTTCCGCCGCTCTGCGCTTGGCGCAAGATGAAAAAGAGCAGCAGCACGGTAATCGCCAGCGGTCCGAGCGTCATCAGGCTGGTGAGTAGCCCCGCGCTCGATTGCTGATCGAAGCTAATAGCTCCGCTCTTGACCTTCCGATAGACTTCGTCGACGAACGTTTGGTCTAGGTTTGGAACGGCGACGGAATATTTGGTTCCGTTGGAAAGATCGCCGATGGCGCTCAGGCCGGTGGCGTGAAACGATTGGACCTGACCCGCTTCGAGCTTCTGATAGAAGGCTCCATAGTCAAGGTGGGTCTCTCCTTCGGTCGGCGCTACGAAGCGCTCGACGATGATAAAGACCGCGATGACCGCCAGGATGATGAGGACGATGGACCGGAGATGTTTGTTCACGTTGACGTTAGACCGTTTGACCCTCTCGAAGCTCGGCTAGGTATGAAGATTGCGCTAGAGTTCCTGATACTCCAAACCGTAACCTATTGCGAAAGGCTTCGGCACCGGCGGGACCCAGGCGGTTACTCCCTGGTTATGATACCCGAAATGGAGCCGCCTTCGACCCTCAGCCCGATCCCAGGCTTCATAAAGTAGGTGCCGCTTCGGCCGCTTTCTAGGGCTCGAACCGCGGCCTCGACGTGGGCAAAATCGAGGTCGCGCAGATCGTCGTCCGCCGCGAAGTGCTCTCTGACCGATCGCCGCAGACGTGCTCGCGGGCTGCCGCGCTCCTCCTCGGCGATTACCTCGGCCGCGCGCGAGACGGCGCGATCCAACGCCGGGAAGAGGGGGCGCAGCTTCGCAAGCGCTTCGCGAACGGCATTCCGTCGCCGCCCGGCATCGGAGTTTGTCGGGTCGACGGCATAGGGCAGCGCTCGGGCATGGCAATAACCTCGAAGGGTCTCCGGCGTAACGCCCAATAGTGGTCGCGCGAGATCCAACCCCGGTGCAAGCGAGCGGCGCGCCGGCATTCCGCTCAAGCCGGCCAACCCCGAACCTCGCAGCAATGCCAGGAACACGGTTTCCGTTTGATCTTCGGCGTGGTGAGCGGTCGCAATAACGGAGCAGCGCTGTGCGCTTGCGGCGTTCGCAAGTGCGCGGTATCTGGCAAGCCGAAGACGCGCTTCGTCGTCCGTGCGGCTTTGGAGCCTACTGATGGAGAGCGGCATTCCGAACTGCGCGGCCAGTTGCAGGACGATGCACTCGTCTTGTTGGGCCGAGCTTCGCACGCCGTGATTGACGTGCGCGACCGATACGTCGATGCCCATTCGGGGAGCGGCACTGTGTAAGGCTGCCGCTAAGGCCACCGAATCGGGGCCGCCGCTGCACGCGACGAGAACGCGCTCGCCGCGATGCAGCACGCCGCCGCGCTCGATCGTCGCTTCAACGTCGCGTTCGGGCCGGGCGCCCCTCATGACCGCCGGACGTGTGCGGCGATTTCCCGTTCGACGTCGCGCTTGGCTGCGTCGGCGCGCTTGTCCCAAAGTTTCTTGCCGCGAGCGACGCCGAGTTGGACTTTGGCGATGCCGCGCGTGAAATAGAGTCGCAGGGGCACGATCGTGAGTCCTTTTTCGCCAACGCGGCTCTGCAGCCGCGCAATCTCTTCCTTATGTAACAACAGTTTGCGCGGCCGGTTCGGTTCCTCATTTGAAAAACTGCCCTGCTTGTACGGCGGGATATGCATTCCAAGCAGCCACGCCTCGCCGTCACGGAATCGCGCGTAGGCTTCACTCAAACTGACCCCGCCCGCACGCATCGATTTAACTTCCGTTCCGGTCAATACCAAACCGGCTTCGAGCGATTCGAGGATGTGGTATTCGAAGCGGGCCCGGCGATTCTCAACGATCATTTCGCGAAAGGATTTGCTCGGTCGTTGGCGGCGTCCAGTCGACCGCGCGAAACGAAACGGCCGTCGGCCTGCGCAAGCAAATTCTCGGCGGCATCGAAGACGCTGGCTTCCACGCCAAGCACTCGGTGCCGTTGCCAGGCGACGCGGCCGCGAACTTCGATCGGCTCTTCGACTGGAACCGGCCGGCGAAAGCGCACGTTGACCGCCGCCGTGACGCCGCGATGTCCGGCGAATCCGGCCGCGTGTGCCATCGCCTCATCCAGTAGTGCCATCACGATACCCCCGTGGGCGATGCCGCGCCAGCCTTGATACTGCGGGCCCAAAGTACAGCGAGCGCGGACGCCGTCGGAGTCCTGCGCGCGTTCGAAGTGCACGTGCATGCCGATGGGATTATTCGGACCGCACGCAAAGCAGTTCCCATCGTCAAACGGAACGTCGTTGGTGGCCACTAGCGTCCCAACGCCAATCGTTCCGCAAGGTAGGATGGCAGACCGGCCGCATGCATCTTGCGTGCCACCTCGTCGATTGCATAGCTGTAGCGGATCCACTCGACGTGCCGGCGCTCCGAATCGTAGAGCACGAACGACGGATCGGGATTAAGGTCGCGCGGCTGACCGACGCTACCCACGTCGACGATGTACCGTTTGCCGGCTTCGAGCTCGAGCTCACCGCCATGCTGCATGTGCTTGTGACCGATGGCGCCTTCCTCGTCGCAGGTCCAATACTCCGCGATGTGAGTGTGGCCGATGAAGACCAGCGGCGCGTCGGTGCGTTCGAACGCCGCCGCGGCGGCCGCTTTGTCGAGAACATAATCGAAATACCGGACCGGCGCGCCGTGAACGAGCAAGAAGTCGGGAAAGCGAAGCTCGTAGGGAAGCGCGTTGAGCCACGCGCGGCTCGGTTCGTCGAGTACGCTCTGAGTCCAGATGATCGCCGAGCGCGCGACGCTGTTGAAGCTGTCGACGCCGAAGTTGTCGAGCGCGGCGAGATCGTGATTGCCCAGCACCGCGTGCCGGCAACGATCGCGCAGAATCGCCACGCATTCGTTCGGATTGGGTCCATAGCCGACGACGTCACCGAGCGAAACGAGAGTATCGGAAGGCTGTGCCGCCGCGAGCGCCCGTTCGAGCGATTCGAGATTGGCATGAACGTCCGATACGATCGCATATCTCATCCTTCGACTGTGCTCAGGACAGGCTCGTTCGAGAGAGATGCGAGGACGGCACGTAATGCCTGGGCAAAGGCTCGTCGCATCGGTTCGGTTCCCGCGCTCACGCGAATGTACGAATCGAGCGGGGGCGCGCCGGGCTTGCGCACCCAGACGCCGCGCAGGAGCAGCTCGTTCATTACCCGCGTGGCACGCTGCGGACTCTCCATGCCGATACAAACGAAGTTGGTTCGCGACTCGATGTACGGGGCGCCTAGCTCGCGCGCGAGCCCGTAGTAGGCCTCACGGGCACGGGCGGTCTCGGCGACGACGTACCCCGTGAACGCATCGTCCTGCAGCGATGCGAGCGCGCCGACCTGCGCGTTGCGGTTGATTCCGTACTGCAGGCGAATCTTCGCAAAGGTCCGGATATTGCTCTCGGTTGAGAACGCGTAGCCGATTCGTGCCCCCGCCATTCCGTACGCTTTTGAAAACGTGCGCAGGCGTATGAGCCGATCCTCAAATACCGGCGGCAAGAGGTCGGAATCGTCAACGAAGTCGGCATAGGCTTCGTCGAGAAGCAATAGGCTGTCGTGAGGCAACGCATCGTAGAAACGCTGCATCTCATCGCGCGATGCGAATACCCCGCTGGGATTATCCGGATTCGCGAAATAGACGATGCGCGGAAGGACTCGTCGCGCGATGGCCGTCAGTTCCTCGATATCGGGCCGGCCGTCGTCGCGGTAGGACGCATAAACCGGTGTCCCGCCATAACCCACGACGTGATACAGAAAAGTGGGATAAGTTCCGCGCGCCATCAGCGCCGGCTCGCCGGGCGCTACGAACGCGCGGACGGCTAGGCCCATAAGATCGTCGATCCCCGCGCCGACCACGATCTGCGAGGGAGCGCAACCATGTTTTTCGGCGAGGGCGTCGCGCAGGTCGAGCGATTCCGGATCGCCGTACCAGGAGAGTCGCGGCAGCTCGGCGGTCATCGCGGCCACCGCTTCGGGAGAGGGTCCGAACGCGCTCTCGTTCGCCCCCAAACGAACCAGCTCTCGCCGGCCGGTTTCGCGCATCAGCTGCTCCGGACCGATAAACGGCGTCGTCGCTGGAAGACCTTCAACGGCGGGGGTCGGTCGAATCACGGGTGAGATTTAGCCTCCTAGAAAACGATGCACGGTCACGAGCGTGCCCGCGGGCCACTCCTCGTCACGCTCGTCCATAACGATGTAGCCGTCGGCGCGCGCCGCCAAGCTTACTGAAAACGAGCGTAAAGCAAGAGGATGCGCGAGAGGTACTCCTCCATCATGACGCAGGCTCACCGGAACGTACCACGTCCAGCCTGCACGGCTGGTGGCCGGTTTTTCCAAGCGTGCCTGCAACGTCGCCGGCTCCAGTGGAGCGCCTGTGAGTGCCGCGACGATCGGCGCCACGACGGCTTCGAGCATGAATAGCGCCGATGTGGGGTTTCCGGGCAAGCCCAGAATCGGTTTGCGCCCGTCGGCGCCAAAGAGCGTCGGCTTGCCGGGCTTGACTCTCAAACCATGTACGATCACGCCGGGCGTCGCGATCTGAGCCACCGCTTGCGGCAAGCGATCGCGCTCGCCCACGGAGGATCCACCGGTCACGACGATGCCATCGCACTGCGCGAGCGCGCGCGCGAGCCCCGATTCAAACGTGTCCGCTTCGTCGCGCAGTGTGGGATAGTGGCGCGGGAGCGCGCCCATCGCTCGCAGTGAAGCCGCGATTGCATAGCGGTTCGAGTCGCGAATCTCTCCCGGGCGCGGCCGCGTCTGCGGCTCGACGAGCTCGTCGCCGCTCGACAGCACGGCGATCGTAGGACGGCGGTAGACAAGAACGTCGGTAATGCCGAGGGCGGCGAGAACGCCGACTTCTCCTGCACGGATGCGGCGCCCGGGCTTCAACAGCGTATCGCCGCGCCGCATATCGGCGCCGCACTCGACGACGTTCGCCCCGACCTCGATGGAGGTTCCGACGCGAAGCCGGGTTCCGTCGACGGCCGCATCTTCGATCGGCACGACTGCATTAGCACCGGGCGGAAGAACGCCTCCCGTGGGAATCGGCATCGCCATTGACGGTCTCATGGAGATCTCCGGTGCGGCGCCCATCACGACGCCGGCGACGATCTCGAAATCACCCGGCGCAGATTGCGACTGTAGTGCAAAGCCATCCATCAGCGAGCGCGCCGCATTTGGATAGTCGTCGTCGGCGGCGACGCTTTGCGCGAGAACGCGCCCAAACGCGTCGTCGAGCGCTACCACCTCGTTTCCCGGCGGTGCGAGCGGCGCGCGCGCGAAAAACGCCACGATCGCCTGTTGCGGCGCGAGCAGCGTTTCCGTCACAAATCCAACCGTCGGTAGGACTGGATTTACGGACTGGTTAATGGCGCGGTTCTCCATGATCGATATTGCTCTGGTTCGACGCGATCCCGACCGCGTGCGATTCTCACTCTCTCGGCGCGGGGCAGATCCGTCGATTGTCGACGAGCTTCTGCGCTGCGACGAGGAGTACCGCTCGGCGCTGACTGCAACAGAAAGGGCGAAGGCAGAAAAGAACCGTCTTTCCGCGTCCGTCGCCCACGCCGACGACAAAGCCGCCGCGGCGCGCGAAGTGCGGCCAAAGATCGATGCGCTCTCCTTGGAGATCGCCGCATCGGAAGAACGAGCTCGCGCGCTGTCAACGTCGGGCGAAAGCTCGCCGCTGCGAGCGATGCTCGAGCAAACGCCGAATCTTCTCGACGACTCGGTCCCCGATGGAACCGACGAATCATCCAACGAAGAGCTGCGACGCTGGGGAACGCCGAGAGTTTTCGATTTCGAGGCGAAACCGCACTGGGAAATCGGCGAGCAGCTCGGCATTCTGGATTTCGCGCGAGCCGCAAAACTCTCCGGCAGCCGGTTCGCCGTTTTGGCCGGCGCCGGAGCGCGCCTATCGCGAGCGCTCGCTGCGTTCTTCCTCGACCGCGCGCAGGAGCGCGGATATCGCGAGATTGCGCCGCCGTTGCTCGTGTCGCGTGCGACGATGTGGTCGACCGGGCAGTTGAGCAAGTTCGCCGACGCAATGTTCGAGGATCGCGATGGCGACCTCTTCATGATTCCAACAGCGGAAGTTCCGCTGACGGCGCTGCGCGGCGGCGAAATTCTCGAGTTCTCAGATCTGCCGCAGAAGTACGTCGCGCAGACGCCTTGTTTTCGTAAAGAGGCCGGGGCGGCGGGCAAAGACTCGCGCGGGCTAATGCGACAGCATCAGTTCGAAAAAGTCGAACTTGTCTGGTTGGCGGCGCCCGAAGCCTCCTTCGAAGCACTCGAGGCGTTAACTCGCGATTCCGAAGAGCTGCTTGCAGAACTCGAACTACCGCACCGGGTCGTCGCGCTCTGCGCCGGCGATACCGGTTTTAACGCAGCCAAGACCTACGATATTGAGGTCTGGGTCCCGAGCAGCAACGCCTATCGTGAGATTAGCTCGTGTTCCAACTGCACCGATTTCCAAGCGCGCCGCGCTTCGATACGCTTCCGGCGCGAGCCCGGCGCGAAACCGGAGTTCGTGCACACGCTCAACGGCTCGGCTCTGGCGATCGGTCGAACCCTTATCGCGATTCTGGAAAACTATCAGCAGCGCGACGGAACGGTTACGGTGCCGGACGTTCTGCGGCCGTACGCTGGTTTCGATCGGATTCGGGCTTAAGAGACGTCCCGGATCAGCTCCAACAGAACTTCGCGATCGAGGTATCGGATATGCCCGTGCTCGCGACGTAACGCGTTGCGAGACTCGAGCTCGGCGATCGCGCGAGCTGCGACTTCTTTCACCGTGCCGCCGGCGGCGGCAATCTGCGATTGCGTAATGGTGGACAGAGAGGCCGCGGCCTGCACGAGGCCGCGCTCGTGCATCGCGTACGGAAGCAGCACCTTGGCGATACGGCCGAGAATCGGAAGCGATCCTTGCACGCTGAGCGCGTCCGCGAGCAGGCGAACCCGCTGCGCCAAAACGATGCCGAGCGCATTGGTCAATCCTGGATAGCGCGCTGCGACGCGCGAAACGGCCTCCCACGGCAGTTTGAGAACGCGCGCAGATTTCGAGAAGACCGCGATCCGCGCCATCTTCAGACCGCGATCGAAATACTCGGCGACGCCGAAGACCTCGTACGGAAAAATTTCATAAAGGATGCGTTCGCGATCGCGACCGCCGCCGTTGGCACGCGCGACGATGCCCTCGGTCACCATTCCAATAAAGGGCCAATCGGCATTCTCGGCAACGAGGGTCTGTCCGCGCCGGCCGGTTTGCCAGAGGACGGCGGCGACGAGCTCTTCGCGGACCTCGCTATCGAGTGCGGCAAAGGCAGAGCAGCGGCTTATATGCTGGGCTGCCGAGTTGCGGTCGCTCTCTTCGCCCATGCGAGGGGTCAAGTGCAGATGCCACATGCGGCTGGCGATGCGGCGCGCCTCGATCACAAAACGATCCGGCCGCTCCTGACTAATGCGCACCGACAACGCTCGCGGTTCGTTCTCCGTAATGAGGGTAAGCGAACTCCCCGATGGGAGACGGTCGAGAGCTTTGCGGACCTGGTCGGGGCGTTCCCACGCCGGGAAAGTCCGTAGATCAATTTCCGCAGGTTGTGCCACGTCCGTCACGTTCTCGGCGCCCTAAGCGCTCTACTCCCTGAGAAGGTCAACCGAGAGGAGTCAGAATGGTACGGTCTTTGGGACGGCTGGTCAAATGCGTTGCGCTTGTAGGCGCGACCTTGCTTGGAGCGCAAAGCGCGGTGTCTGCTCAAGCCACGGCTTCGGCGACGCAACTCCATTACACGACGGCCATCAAGCAGTTTTACGGGGCGCAGTACCCGATCACGGGCAGGCTCGACCTGCAGGTCTTTCCCGCTGGAAATGTCCGGGGTTATTATCACACTTCCTTTTACAAGCTCTACATTCCGGTCGTGGGTGGCCGCGACGGAAGTTACATGTGGCTGGACATCGGACCCTCCAGCATCGATCTCGGGCTGGGCGCCGGTCCGGAAGGAAAACTGCACCTCGTCGGCATGGTGAACAGCGACGACACCTTCAGCGGTCAGGTCTATCCGGAGACCGCCGCCGTGCTCTCAGGCGCAACGATGCAGAATCAGTTCGCGAATCCTCAGCCGACCTCCAACGACCAGTACATCTTCACGGCCACGCCGACTACCGAGCCGGCCCCGACGCCCCCAACGCCCTAGCTCGAACTCGTCGCCTCGCTGTTGACGGCTTTCCAAACGCGCTGCGGCGCCGGCGGAAGGCCGTCCATGTGTTTAAGGAAGAGCGTCAGCTGCCAGAGCTGTCGGTCGTCGAGGGCTTTGCCGAACGCGGGCATGGCCGTAAAGCGAATCCCGTGCGCGACCTTCCAGTAGGTCACGCCTTCGGGATCGTCTTCGACGCCATCTTTGACCAGTTGCGGCGGCTTTTGATAGACGCCGAGCGCAATATTTGAAGGCTTGCCGTCGGACGCGCCGTGGCAAACGGCGCAGTTGACGGCATACAGCTTGATTCCGGCGATAAGGTTAGCATCGTCGAGCGGTAGCGGGTTGGGGCCCTTGGGCGCTTCTCGATCCACCGTTGCTCGAAGCGAAGTTCGTGCCGCCCAGCGTTCCAGCCGCGACGGCTTGCCATCGGCATTGGCCGGCAGCAACCCGCCCTCGACTCCAAGATACGCTCCCAGTCCCGCGACCACGAGCGTCGCGACAACTCCAAGGACGACCCCTCGTGCCATGCTCGCGGCGTTCGACGCCTAACTGACTGCAACCATTTAAGTCGAGCGCCCGATAGAAAGTCGCATGAGCGTCAAGGTTTATGGAGTCAATCACATCGCCATCGAGGTCGACGACGTAGGGAAGGCTGTCGAGTTCTATCAAGACGTTTTCAATCTCGAGAAACTCGATGAAGGCGAAGGCGACGCCTTCTTCAAGGCGGGCGAGCATCAGTTTCTTGCAATGTTCGAAGTGGCGAAACCTCAGACGAACCGCACGCGGCACTTCGGCTTGATGGTTCGAGACGAAAAGCAACTCGCCGAGGTCCGCGAAAAACTGACGACAAAATACGGGATCAAACTCATTCCGCCATTTCGTTGCGACTTCATCGATCCGTTCGGCAATAGGGTGCAAGTCGTCGATTTACACGATGAGTCACTCGTCTGGCTATTGCCGTACCAAGAGATTCAACAAGCCGGCATCGTGCTGAAATAAGGACAAATCATCACGTCCCATTTGCGTCTCTCGCCCCAAATGACCGCGGGCTGGTGCTAACGTGTTCGGGACGGAAACCCAAACCCACGAGATGCCCGGGAATACGCGGCAAGAACGGGAGCCACCGCAGCAGACCCGGTAAACGGCCCAGCAACGGCGCGCGTCCATTTACGAGGACCTTCCCGATGACCTTGCTCTGAATGAAGAGCTGCAGCGCTTGCGTTAGTTTGGCCGCCATTTCGCGCCGTCGCTGAACGGCGCGTAGATCGCGAATCGAAAGCGTGCCGTCGAGTATCTTGGGAGCGAGGATGTTCGATGCTGCTATCGCGTCTTGAATCGCGAGATTGATTCCGACACCGCCGATCGGCGACATAGCGTGCGCGGCATCACCGATGCAGAGCAGCCCCGGACGGTACCAGCGCCGCAAGCGATTCACGCGGACCGTCAAGAGCTTGACGTCGTCCCAAGTCCGCAACTCGTCGGCTCGATCGGTCAGAAAGGGCACGATCTCGCCGATCTGCCGGCGAAACTCACCCAAACCGCGCTCTCGCAACTGAGCGAGGGTTCCCTTCGGGATGACGTACGCACACTGCCAATACTCCCCGCGGTCGATCAGCGCCATAATGCGTCCGTCTCGAATGTAACCGAACGTTTCGTGGGGATCGTCGGAGCGCTTGGTCAGCCGCAGCCACAGCACGTCCATCGGAGCGCCGAGCTCCACGACTTCCAGGCCGGCTTCCTTACGAACTACCGATTCGCGCCCGTCTGCGGCAATCGTGAGATCGGCGCGGATTTCCAGCGTGCCCTCCGCAGTCTGGGCGCGCACGCCGGCAACGCGTCCGCCCTCCCATAACAACTCCTTGGCGCTTGCCTGCATTCGAAGATCCAAAGTCCCGAAGCGCTTGGCTTCGTCTGCAAGGAAGTTGAGAAAGTCCCATTGCGGCATAAAAGCAACGAACTTGCAGCGCGTCGGTAGATGCGTAAAATCCGCGACGGTAACGACCTGGTCGCCGAGGTTACCCGCTAAAGTCGTGACCTCTTGATGCGGGTGTTTCAAGAATGCTTCGAGGAAGCCGAGCTCCGCCATTACGTCGAGCGTCGACGGATGGATCGTGTCGCCGCGAAAGTCGCGCAGAAAATCCGCGTGCTTCTCGAGCAAAACGGTCCGGATACCCGCACGCGCAAAAAGCAGTCCGGCCATCATTCCAGCCGGACCGCCTCCCACGATGCAACACCCGGCCTGCGCCTCCCTCACCCCGTCGTTCTACTGTAAAAATGATAGCGGGCAAACTCGGCTTCGCGCTGGTCGACGCGCGCCTGGCACGCTTCTGCGATTTCGCCGATGAAGTTCTCGAGCGAGAGCGCCGCAACGTTAGGCATCAGCGCGCCATCGAGCAGCTTTCCAAAGAACTGCATCGGCAGCTCGTACGCGCCCGACAAATGAAGCTCTGATTCCCCGATTTCACCCGGCTCGACACTCACCGTGCCGGTAAAGCCGGGAAATGCGGCCGGAAGATTGGCGGCATTAAACCGAATATCGAAGCTGCGCGCCTCCTTCGCGTTCTTCTCCACCGTCAAACGGATCGGTATCGCAACGTACCCGACGTCGGGGAGATGCAAATCGCCGAAACTTACGTGCAACGCAAAACCACGCCACGGCCCCTCCTGCTTTGCGATTGCCTGCAGCAGGTCGCCGAGCGCCTGGGACGCCAAATCGGCTGGAATCCGCAAACTGCGTTTGAGTCGAACTTCCGGCACGCGTTTCTCTTTCGCCGCCGCCGTTGCTTTGCCTTAGAACGCCTGGCCCGTGAGCCGACGAGGAATTAGGGCCTCCGGGGAACGCCAAGCTCCCATCGAACCGTTACGAGGTCGATAGGAACGTAGCAGGTGATTGATTTCCGTCTAGGCCGTTTTGCTTTAGGTGTCTGCGTGGCTACTGCCATGCTTGCGGGATGCGGCGGTGCCGCCGTAAGTAGCGGCGTCGTGTCGATGAACGCTGCCCCTGACCATCTTCCGAACCATAGATCGTTCTATTACACGGGCAGAGCGCAGAATTTCAGGGTGCCGGCTTCCGTGACGCACATCACCGTTGTTGGTCGCGGCGCTCACGGCGCGGGATCCCCGGCAGTGGACGGCGGGCGCGTGCACGCCGTGATCCCGGTTACCCCGGGAGAGAAGCTGGTAGTCTACGTCGGGGGCGACGTTCTGGAACAACTGCCGGCTTTAACGGCGGCGGCAGCGGCGGCCCTGGCGGGCACGGCTACCGCGAAGCGGACGGATATGGCGGGGGCGGCGCTTCCGATGTGCGCGAGGGAGGCGATACGCTTTCGGATCGCATCGTGGTCGTCGGCGGCGGTGGTGGCAATGGTGGAGTGGCGTCCGGTTATGACTGCCCCAGGCCCGCTGGCGGAAAGGGCGGCGGAACAACTGGCGGCAACGGCAGCGGCGGAACGAGCTACGTGGAATGCGGTGGCGGCGGCGCCGGCGGTACGCAGACTACCGGCGGTTCCGGCGGCGGCGGCGGCACTGGATGCTTCGGATATTTCGGAAATGCTGGCGGTAACGGCGCGCTCGGCACCGGAGGTTCGGGCGGAACCGGCAGCTCAGGCGAGTACAGCTCGTATTCGGGAGGTGCCGGTGGAGGCGGTGGTGGCGGCGGTTATTACGGCGGTGGCGGTGGCGGCGCGGGCTGTGAGTCAGACAGCTCCTATACCGCCGGGGGCGGCGGAGCCGGCGGCGGCTCGTCCTACGTTGAGTCGAGCGCCACGAACGTGCATATGTGGCGCGGGTGGAAAAATCCAACGCACAACGGGCTGGTCGTCCTCAGTTGGCAGTGAGAAGAATCTCGCAACCGTTACGAGGTCGATAGGAGCAGCCAGATGATTGATTTCCGGTTGGGCCGTCACGTTTTAGGCGTGGAGGTTCTAAGAAGTCAGGCGGTGCTGGTGGTAAAGGCGGACGTGCCGGCTGGGGAAGTTACGGGAGCTGCGGCCGCGCGCCGGGCGGTGCTTCTGAAGGACTCGGTGGTGGCGGCGGCTCGTCTTACGTCGAAAAACGAGCGACCAATGTCAGCGATCAGCAAGGCGCAGCACCTAGGGGTAGCGGCCAGGTGACCATTTCCTGGTATAGCCATTAATAAGATGCGCTGCTTCTTCGTTTAGCCGCTAGGCAAACGCCCGCATTTGTGGGTAACGATCAACTTAGTCACCGGGTAACGTCAAGCTCCCGTCGAACTTTTACAAGCTCGAAGGGAGCGTTTAACTATGTTTGATTTCCGTCGCGTTTTTGGAGTCTGCGTGGCTATCGTTATGCTCGCTGGGTGCGGCGGATCGCAGCCAATGACGGGTGCGCCGAGTACGGGGATTCAACCCTCAACGCGCTCTCCGCAGAAAGCTATCAAGGGATACTACCTAGCGACATTCACTACTGTAGTCGGGAGTGGTCCATCTTCTTTTTGCTTGGCGTTTACACCGTCTGGCGCTTGGTCTAGCAGCGGTAGCGGCGGTCTTAGCGGAACGTATCTTACCTCAGGGAAGGAATTATACGCATCTGCCATTTGGCTCCCATCACCTGCGGTTATTCTGAGCTTGCAAGGGTCTGTCAATGCGAAGCAAGGCTCCGGTACATTCATCCTCAGCGCCGGGAACGGCAACGTAAACGGTGGCGGGACGTTCGCCATGACGGGCAAGCAAAACAAGTCCTGTAGCTGAGGAACTGCGCCTCGCCTTTTTGAGGCAAACGATCGGTTCTTGAGGCAAACGCGCTTATTCAGGCAAAGCTGGCGAGGCCGTGGGGGTTAGGCGGCCCGAGCGTTTTGCTACTTGGTAGCGATCCCGACGATGCCTCCGTAGGGCCGGTAAGGGCAGCTGTTAATGCAAGCCTCGACGCCCTGAGCGTACATTATTGCGCCGTGGCTATTCGTGACTCTCCTTAGCGTAGTTATCGTGTCTACAGTCTCGTAGGCAGGGTTCGGGCTGAACTTCCAGAGGAGCCACTTGATGTGCTTGTCTCTCTTTTCTGAACGGATGCCCTCAAGGGCGACGGAAGACGGGAGGCTGGCGTGGCATATTCGTGGCCGCTTGGGGGTGGAAACAAGGTTGAACTTGGATTTTCAAACGAGCCGACACAGGCGCAGCTCGACGTGATGCTGGCTCAGCTTCAGATCATGCGAAACGTCGCGCCGTCCGAAGCAACCAAGAGCGAGCCTGAGGGCGAAGAGGACTAGAGTCTCCGGGGAACGCCTAGCCCCCGTCGAACCATTACGGTGTCGAAAGGGGCATCGTAATGTTTGATTTCCGTCGCGCTTTTGTAGCCTGCGTGGCTATCGGTATCCTTGCCGGGTGCGGCGGGTCGCAGCCGCCGATTGGCGCACCCGGCGCAATGACTGTCCCTACGCCGCAGCTAAAGGAGCGCCACAAAATCCTCGGTTACTCTGGGCAGGTAGAGTATTTTAAGGTGCCTAGAGACCAAAAGAGTCTTACGATCGTGGCCGACGGCGCGACAGGCGGCTCCGGTTCCGCGATCGGCGGCGCCGGTGGCAGCGTGAAGGCGACGATCCCCGTCAAACCCGGCGAGTTGCTTGAGATTTACGTGGGAGGCACGCCGTCGCTCTACGACGGCTACGGCGGCTACAATGGCGGCGGAGCAGCCGGTGGTAACCCAGAGGGGTCTTCATTCGGCCTTGGGGGCGGCGGCGCTACTGACGTGCGTCAGGGCGGCGATGCATTGAGCGACCGCGTCATTGTGGCTGGCGGTGGCGGTGGAGCGGCGCCCGAGGGGGGAAGCGGAGGCGCAGGCGGCGGTAAGATTGGTGCATCCGGCGGGAACAGTGGGAGCGGGTCATACGAATCATTTGGTGGGAGCGGAGGCACTCAGCAAGCCGGAGGAGCGGGCGGCGCTGGTCCCACCGGCTCGTGCGCTGGCGGTCCAGGCGAGTCGGGTGCGCTCGGTCAAGGTGGCGAAGGCGGCGAGAGTTGCTTCTACAAAGAGACCGGTGGCGGTGGCGGGGGCGGCGGCTACTACGGTGCCGGTGGTGGCGGTGGTTCTGGTGGCTGTTATGAGGGCTGCGGCGGTACTGGCTATGGTGGCGGCGGTGGCGGTGGCTCGTCCTACGTAGAAAAGCGAGCGACCAACGTGAGCAATCAGCAAGGCGCGGCGCCTAGGGGTAACGGCCAGGTCGTCATTTCCTGGTATGGCAAAAGAGAATAAGGGTTCCGCAGATCCTCGTTTTTTGGCGGACTCGCTAATCGCGAGTCCGCCTTTTATAGGCAAACGCTCGATTTTATGGGCAGACGGCATTAAAAGGGCAAAGCCGCGTGCGCGCTAGGAGAAAGGCGCGCCTATCGGCAACCTTAGGCGCACCTAACAAATGAACTCCCTGCTTATCCGGCTAGTCACGGCGGTCGCTGTCGCCGTCCTTCTTACGTCCGCGGCGATGCCGGCGGCGGCTTTGGCCGATGCCGACGAAGCGGTCTCGCCAAACTCGACGTCCCTCGGATTGCAGCCGATCGCGGGGCCGATCCCGCTGGCGACGGCAGCCCCGGGCGAGTCGTCGGCATTCCGGCGCCCCGATGGAGCCTATCAAGCGATCCCGTTAAAGCAGGGGCGCGTAAGAGTTTTTCATCTCGTCGAGCGCTCCGCGCCGTGGACGCTCCAGCCTGGCCTGACGGTTATGGCGAACACCTATAACGGCGTGGTACCTGGTCCAGCCCTGGTCGTGAAGCAAGGCGACACGCTGGTCATCGATTATACGAACGACGGCGCGACACCCGACTCGATCCACATGCACGGAGTGCACGACATCCCGGTCGCGATGGACGGCGTCGGCGGCATCTCGCAGCCGCTCGTTCCGCGGGGCGGTCACTTCGTCTACCGCTTCGTTGCCGACCAGCCCGGCACGTTCATCTATCACAGCCATGACAACGAAGCGATGCTGGATTCCGGACTGTACGGCGCGATTATCGTCGAGCCGTCCGCTCCGCGTCCGGTCGAACGCGGCTTGGCGCACGACTTCCTTGAGATGATCTCGTCCTGGCAAATTCAAAGCGCCGCTGAAAATCATTTCACGCTCAACGGTAAAGAGTATCCGGCGACGCGCGCACTCGACGTTCGCGCCGGAGAGCGCTTTCGAATCCGCTGGATCAACATCTCCGGCGAAGAGTTCCATACGATGCACACGCACGGGCATTACCAGCAAATTATCTCGCGCGACGCCGAGCCCGTCGACTATCGCGACGTCGAGGACACGGTCCTCGTCGCCCCCGGGCAACGCGTCGACGTCGTGATCGATGCTAATGCGACGCCGGGGACGTGGCTCATCCATTGCCACGTGATGGACCACATCGAAGATGCAAACGGAATGCCGGCCGGATTGATCACCGCGATCCATTACGTCGGTACGCCCAACACGCTGCTCTCTATGTATCGCGCGATGAAGCCCGCGAACGTCGCGACCGGCCATGCATTAAGCTTTTGGTGGACGGTGCTGCTCGGCGCCATCGCCGGCTTCACCATTTTCCTCGGCCTTCCGATCGCGCGCGCGCGACGCCTTTCCGTGCAGACCATCGCGCTGCTCAACGCACTCGCGATCGGCATTCTTCTCTACCTCGTCGTCGAGATCGCGCAGAACGCGATCGCGCCGCTCTCGGCGGGCCTCAACGCTTGGCACGCCGGAGTCGGGCCATTCCCGGTAACCCTGATCGCAGTTTTCGTCATCGGCCTCGCGATCGGTTTGGTCGGCTTGGGCAGCGCGGCAACGCATTTCACGCGCCAAGCCGCAGCGCATGCGGAGAATCCGATCGTCCTGGCCGCAATCATCGCAATCGGAATCGGAGCTCACAATTTCGGTGAAGGCCTAGCGATCGGAGCGTCGGCCGCATCGGGAGCCACGGCGGTGGCGTTGGCGCTGATCGTCGGCTTCGGCCTCCACAACGCAACGGAAGGCTTCGGAGTCGCGGCGCCGCTGGTCGGGCGGGTCGTTCCGTCGTGGGCGCAAATCGGCTTAGCGGGCTTGATCGCGGGCGGGCCCACCTTCCTCGGAACGATTATCGGTTACAGCTTTTACTCCCCGACGCTTTCGGTGCTCTTTCTCGCCATCGCCATCGGCGCGCTCGTCTTCGTCATCGGCGAGCTTTGGAGCGTGCTGCGCCGCACCGGACTGACGGCCTTCGTAACCGCGACGATGTGCGCGGGCTTTCTCCTCGCCCTTGCGACCGAACTCTTTCTCGACATGAACGGGGGTTAGAGAACTCCAAATGAATCTCGCACTGGTCCTAACCTTCGCAACGGCGCTGCTTTCGCAGGCCGCGCCCGCGCAGACTTCGTCGATCGCGGCCGCCATGCGCGCTATCGTTGCCCGACCGCAGTTCGCGCACGCGATCGTGGCCGCCGAGGTTTACGACCTCGACGCCAAGCGCCAGCTGTACGCCCGCAATGCCGACATCTTGATGGAAGCGGCTTCGACCACGAAGCTGCTGACGACCGGGACGAGCCTGGCGTTGCTCGGACCGAACTTCCGCTGGACGACGCCGGTCTATCGCACCGGGCCTATCGATTCGAACGGCGTGCTGCACGGCGATCTCGTGCTGGTCGCCGGCGCGGACCCGAACCTCTCGCAACGCGTGCGCCCCGACGGCACGCTCGCCTTCGAAAACGAAGATCATTCCTACGACGGCAACTACGACACAAAAGCAGTTCCGGGCGATCCGCTCGCCATTCTGCGCGACCTCGCGGCGCAGGTCGCGCGCGCCGGCATCAAGCAGATCGATGGCGCGATTGCGATCGACACGTCACTTTTTGCAGATCAAGGCTCCGAGGGCGGGACCGGCGCGATCGTTTCGTCGATCGTCGTGAACGACAATCTCGTCGATCTGACGCTGACGCCGGGGGCGAAGGCAGGCGACCCAGTTTCAATCGGCGTCTCTCCGCAGACGCCCTACGTTACGTTCGTCAACGCGGCGACGACCGGGCCGGCCAAATCCCAGCCGACGATCGATCTCCCCAGCGACAAGACGAACGCCGACGGATCGCATACGGCGACAATTACCGGTACGATGCCCGTCGGGAAGGCGATCTTATATTCGTACCGTGTGCCCGAACCGCAGCGCTTCGCACAAGCGGCGTTCATCGTTGCCCTGCGGGACGCGGGCGTGACCGTGCGTACGCCTTCCGGCGTAGCGCTCTTCAATCACGACGCCGTTGCGCCGTCCTACGTGCCGGCCAATCTGGTCGCACGTCACGTATCGCCGCCATTGTCCGAAGACGTCTACGTCACGCTCAAGGTGAGTGACAACTTGCATGCGGCCTTGATGCCGTACCTCTGGGCGACCTACGTGGCGCAGGCAAAGAGCGGTCTTTTGAAAGCCGCATTTGCCTGCGAGCGCGCACTCCTTTCGAGCGCCGGGCTCGACCTCAAAGGGGCGTCGCAGCAAGACGGTCTCGGCACCTTTGCCTTCTTCACGCCACGATTCATGGTCAGTTATTTGTCGTGGGCGTCTCGGCAGGCGTGGTTCTCCTCGTTGGAACGTGGTTTGCCGGTCATGGGCGTGGACGGAACGCTCTTCAATATCCAAAACGGCGTGCCGGCCGCGGGCCACGTCCGCGCGAAGACGGGCACGTGGACGTCGGCGAATTCGCTCGACGACAACGAACTCGTCACGAAAGGGCTCGCTGGGTACATCACGACGAGCCACGGCCGCCACGTCGCCTTCGCGTTCTACATCAACCGAATGGCGGGCAAGGGGAGCGTCGATTCTAGCCGGGATGCCGCCCACTACGCCGGTCAAACGCTCGGCGAGATGGCCTCGGACGTCTACAACGCGCTCTAAGGGGTTCTTTTTGCCTCCAGCCCGAATATAGATCCTACGTTTTCGAATTTGGGAGCGAATTGCTTGCCCACTCGGGGGCGAGGAATGAGGACACCATCACAACCGCAACCGCTGTCAAGAAGCGCGCCAAGGCCGCCCCGAAAGTATACGCACCGCACGAACATTTTGGAAGTCCGCTCAACGTTTGTCGCATCTGCGGCGAGAAGTACACGTACGTTGCAAAGTCGACCGACCCGTTTAGCGCCGACAAGCGCTAGCGCCTAGCGGCAAAACGCAGATGAAACTCGTTGCAGCGATCGACCCAGACAGCCTCTCACCGGACCGGCTTCTCGCTGAGTCCAATGAATTCGCAATATACGACGTTGGGAACGACACGTATGCGTTGGTGCATCGCCACCAGGGCGTCGAGTGGCAAGCGATCACGATTTCAGGTGATGGTTTGTTCCGCGTTGCCCAGCTGCTCGCCGGTGCCACGCGGGCGTTGTATCGCCACGTTGCATCCGACCTTTCACAGGAACGCCGGCCAGCCGCGCTATAGCGCGCCGATCAGCTCGCAAAACTTCGCCAGCTCGATATTGCCGCCCGACACGACGGCAACCACGGGACCAGCATCCTCCGAACAGCGCAGCGCAGCAGCAACGGAGAGTGCCCCCGCGCCTTCGGCGATGACGCGCGCCTTCTCCGCGAGCAGCCGCATTGCGCGTTTGGTTTCCTCCAGCGTAACGACGATCGATCCGTCGACTATCGGCCGCATTCGTTCCCACATCCGTGGGAAAACGCTCTTTCCCCCTGCACCATCGACGAACGTCGCTTGCCATTGCGGAAACGGCGACGCCTTGCCGGTCGAAAAGGATACTGCCCCCGGCGCGGCAGTCTCGGGCTCCGCACCGAAAACGCGAACGTGAGGCTTGCGTGCCCGCACGCCCGAGGCAACGCCCGTAACGAGCCCGCCTCCGCCGATCGCGGCGATAACGGTCCTAACCTCCGGAAGGTCCTCGAATATCTCTAATCCCATCGTTGCGTTCCCGGCGATGAAATCGTCGTCGTCGAACGGGTGAACGAACGTGCCTTCGACACCTGGAAAGGTGCGCCGCTCCATCGCTTCCCAACATGCGTCGAACGAGGCGGTCACCAGATGCGCGCCAAGCGCCCGCATCCGCTCGACCTTTGTTTCGGGCGCCGTTTCAATCGTTACGACCGTACACGGCACACCGGCTTTGCGCGCGGCGTACGCGACGCCTTGCCCCGCATTGCCGGCGCTGATCGTCCAAACGCCGGCCGCACGTTGCGCGGCCTCGAGACAGGCGACCGCATTAGCAGCTCCACGCAATTTGAACGAGTTGATGGGTTGCAAATTCTCGAGTTTTAGGTAAATCTCGGGGCCGCGCTCACCGGTTTGGAGTTTTATCAGGGGCGTCCGCACGATGGTTTCGGCGATCCTTTTCCGCGCAGCCTCGATAGCATCGATGCGTATCGGCGTAACGGGGGGCGGTGTTTTCTCCACGGACGCGCACTACGGTCGCGCACGTACCGAAGCCTTCCTTATTTGAGCTCCGCGAGCGCACACGCCGCTTGCCCGAGACTCAAACCTCCGTCGTTTGGCGGAACCTTCACATTAAACCACATCCGGGGACCCAACATTGCGACGAGGGTGTCGACGAGCAGAGCGTTCTGGAAGACTCCGCCCGAGACGACGATGCGGTCCGCGTTATATGCGTCCGCCACTGCCGCTACGGCGTTGGCAACGGCAAAGTGAAACGCGCGTGCGATCTCGCACGGAGCGCGGCCGACGCGGCGATCGGCGAGAACCGACGCGAGCATCGGTCGAAAGTCGAACTGGTCTCGCTCGTAGGGAAGCACGTAAGGCGCGACGGAGCCGCTCGACCGAGCCAGATGCTCGAGCCACATCGCGGCTTGTCCTTCGAAGCTCTGCTCGCGGGTGAACCCAGTGAGCGCCGCGACCGTATCGAAGAGACGCCCCATCGACGTGGTCTCGAACGTTCGCACGCGGTGTTTTACGAGCGCGCGGGCATCTGCGTACCGCTTGGGAAAAGAGAATGGCGGCCGCTCGAAATCGATGCCGTCGTCGAGGTCGTAGAGAAAGCCCGCCGCCGCCTGAACCGGAAAGCGTGCCGCCGCGTCGCCGCCAGGCAAAGGCGCCGGGCGCAGGTGCCCGACTCGAGCGAGACCGCCGGCCAGCGAACCGATAAAGACCTCGCCTCCCCAGATCGAGCCATCGTCGCCATATCCGGTACCATCGAATGCAAAGCCCACCACCCGCGTCTCCCAAGCATCGCGCTCGGCCAGCACGCTCGCGATGTGAGCCCGGTGGTGTTGCACGCCGATCCGCCGTCCTGGAAGCGACCGCGCAAACTCGGTGCTGCGATATCCGGGATGCAGGTCGTGCACGACCGTCAGCTGCTCGGGCTTGACTTCATACATGGCGCAAAGGTCGCCGACCGTGGCAACAAAAGCGTCGCGGGCCGAAAGGTGGTCGAGGTCGCCGATGTGCTGGCTCGCAAATGCCTGGCCGCCGACAACCAACGTCAACGCATTCTTCAAGTCGCCGCCGAGCGCGAGAATCGGCGTCGTCGTAGGGAACGTGCCGACGGCCTCGGGAGCCAAGCCGCGCGCGCGGCGAAGCACGACGCGGGCATCGCCTACGACGCGGACGACGGAGTCGTCGATGCGCCGCGCGATTGGCCGCTCGCCGACCAGAAATGCGTCGGCAATTCCAGCGAGCGAAGAGAGCGCCTCTCGATCGTCGTACGCGATCGGCTCGCTCGAGCGATTCGCGCTCGTCATCACGAGCACGTCAGGCGCACCGGCTGCGAACAAGAGATGGTGCACCGGGGTGTACGCAAGCATGACGCCCAGATCGGAGTTTTCCGGCGCGACACCTTCGAAGGGGCGTCTCGCGGGCGCAACGACGATCGGCCGTTCGATCGACGTCAACGCGGACTCCGCGTTACCGTCGAGTTGGACGAGCGTTCGCGCGACCTCGAGATTGCGGGCCATGAGAGCGAAGGGCCGTTCTTTGCGATACTTTCGTTCGCGCATGGCGGCGACGGAGCCGGCATTCGCGGCGTCGCAGGCAAGATGGTAGCCGCCGATTCCTTTTACGGCGACGATTGCGCCACGCGCGAGCAGTGCGGCAGCTCCTTCGATCGCGCCCGTGCCGGTGACGACGTCATCGCCGGCAAGCAAACGCATCGTGGGGCCGCACGCCGAGCAGGCCACCGGCTGGGCGTGAAAGCGCCGGTCGGCCGGGTCGGCGTATTCGCGGCTGCAATGCTCGCAGAGCGGCCAGTCGCGCATGGCGGTACGCGGCCGATCGTATGGCAAGCCATACACGATGCTGTATCGCGGGCCGCAATTCGTGCAGTTGATGTACGGATATTTGAAGCGGCGGTCGGAAGGGTCGAAAAGCTCGCGCAGACAGTCGGCACAGAGCGCCAGATCCGGTGAGATGCGCACGGTCGGCGCTCCGGCAGCGGCGCTTTCGCGAATCTCAAATGCAACCAAACCCGCGATCGCGGCCGGCGTGACGTCGAACGTCGCGACGCGCGCCGCGGGTGGGGGACTCTGCCGGACCTCGTCGACGAAACGCGCGATTGCATCGTCGCTCGCCTCGGCGAGGACGTGAACTCCATCTTGTGCGTTGAGGACCCAGCCGGCTACGCCATGACGCTGCGCTACGCGATAGACGAACGGCCGAAAACCGACACCCTGAACGACGCCGGTGATATGGAGGCGGACCGCGTGGCGCGCGGTGGCCTTATCCGTTACCGACATAGCAGCCGCGTCCGGCGACGCCGACTTGGCTGACGCGTCCCTCCTCTACCAGTACGGGAACCATCGGATTGGCGCCGACCAGCTCCTGTAACCGCACCCGCGCTGCCCCATCGATCTCGACGTCGTACTCGACGAAGTCGAGTGCGTCCCATCCGAGCTGCTCGCGCATCTGGCTGCAGTACGGACACGTTTTCGTCGCAAAGAGTTCACGCATCGGCAAGCCATCCGATCGCGCGCCGCATCGAGTGATAGATCGTGGCTTGTGCCTCTTGGACGCGGGGAATGTAGTCGGAGCGCACGACGATCGCATGATCGGCAAGACGTCGCCGGAAAATCTCGCCGCCGTCGTATCCCAGAAGTGCGATCGTAAGGTTTCCGCGCTTGCGCGCCTCTTCCAGCGCCGCGATGACATTGAGCGAACCGCCGCTGGTCGACAGGGCAATAACAACATCCCTTTCGCGAACGTGTGCGATCAGCTGGCGCAGAAAGATGAACTCGCGGCCCACGTCGTTGGCAATAGCCGTGATCGTCGCCGGCTCGGCCGCGAGCGAGAGCGCCGGAACCGCAGCCAAACCCGCAGGCGGCGACACGCAATCCAGCGCCCAATCGGTGGCGTCGGTCGCCGAGCCGCCATTGCCGAAGAGCAACAGCCGGCCGCCGGCGCGTAACTCTTCCACGATGGCCGCAACGGCGTTGGCGATGACCGCCGCCTCTTCGGAGGCTACACGCTCGCGAAGGACTTGCGCATCGGCTGCCTTCTGTGCGATCGAGGCTACAACGCTCGCGATCAGGTCTTCCCGCGACGGCTGCTCGCCGCCCAGAAACGGATAGAGGAACGCAGACGCCCCGGCGTCGCTCTCGCGGTGGCGGTGCTCCAAGAACACGTGCACGCTCTCGTAGAGCATGTGACCGGTAATTTCGACGATCTCCTGATGCACGTGCTCGTCGTCGCTCGCGGCGCGCACGGAAAAGTCCCCATCGGCTCCTCCGAGCGCAATCGTGTACGCACCGGCGGCACGGGCGCCCGCCAGCGCGCGATCGACGTCGGGATCGCCCTGCGGAGGCCCGAATCCAACAACGACGTCGCGCGCCCCCACAATGACGGGCAGCGACGTTTCAAAGGAAAGACTCACGTCGGAAGCAGGCAGTGCGGGCTTGCCGACGAGCACGGGGTGCACGAACTCGACGGCCACATGCGCGGCGTCGGTCGCATAGGCGCCCCGTCCGAATGCATAGATGCTGCCCCCCGCGCTCAAGCGTTCGGCAACCGCCCGCGCCGCGCGCGCGATGTCTTCGGCGTGCGAATCGAAGAAGCGCTGCGCGACCGGCGTGCGACTGCAAATCGCCGCCGCAATTCGAACCGCCAGTTCTGTGACGCTGCACGTGGCGTTCAACATATGCGCGGGAGCGGATCGCCGACCAGCATGTCGATCACTCTGGTGCCCCCGTAGCCGTTAATTCCGATGACGCGCTGTTTCGGCTCGGCCCGCACTTCGCCGATCAGGATCGCCTCCTCACCGCCCGCGACGCCGCGCACGGCGGCGAGTGCCGCGTCGGCGTGCTCCGCAGCAACCACGGCTAAAAACTGTCCTTCGTTGGCGATATGCAGCGGGTCGAGTCCGAGCAGTTCGCACGCGCCCCGCACCGCGTCGTGCATCGGGACGCAATCTTCGTAGAGTGCGACGCCGTATGCAGTGCCGCGCACGAGTTCGTTGAGCGAGGTCGCCACGCCGCCGCGCGTTGGGTCGCGCATCCACCGCACGCCCGATGCACACCGATCCATCAGCGCGCTGACAAAAGGCCAGACCGGTCGCGTGTCCGAGACGAGGTCGGCTTGCAGATCGAGCTCGCCACGCGCGAGCAGGATCGTAATTCCATGGGCGCCGATCGGTCCGGAGAGCAGAATCCGATCGCCGGGCTGAATCGATGCCGCGTCGATCCTGACGCGACCATCGACCAAGCCGATCCCGAAGGTGGAGACGTACATCCCGTCGGCTTTTCCGTGCTCGACTACCTTCGTATCCCCCCCGACGATACAGACACCGGCCTTGCGCGCCGCGATCGCCATCGCTTCGACCTCACTCTCGAGCGTGCTCGTCGGCAATCCGGCCTCAAGAATTAGCGTCGCCATCAAAGCGATCGGCTTTGCCGCCGAAACCGCCAGATCGTTCAAGGTTCCGTTGACCGCGAGCTCGCCGATCGAACCGCCGGGAAAGCGCAGCGGCTTGACCACGAAACCATCGGCCGTCGTTGCGACGTTGCTTCCGTTAACCGAAATCGTCGCGGCGTCGGCGAACGTTTGCAGGATGGGATTCGAGAGATACGATCCGATCAGTCCCTCGACCAAACGCCTTGACGCGATGCCGCCCGCACCGTGGGCCATCTCGATCTGAGTGTCGGCAAAATGCGGCGTCTTGCGCACCGGTTGAAGGACGGTCACGGTTATGCCTCGACGGCGGAGGCGTGCATGGCGTAGCGATAGTAGGCAGCGCAAGCGCCTTCGCTCGAGACCATGAGCGCGCCGACGGGATGCTCGGGGTTACACTCGGTTCCGAAGAGTTTGCATTGCGGCGGCTTCAGTACGCCCTTGAGGACCTCGCCGCATTGCGCGCCGCGCGGATCGGTCACGCGGACGCCGGGAACGTTGAAAAGCTTTTCGGCGTCGAAGCCGGCGAAGTCCGGCTTGATACTGAGGGCCGATTGCGAAATGAAGCCGAGGCCGCGCCACTCGAAATAGGGCCGCAACTCGAAGACCCGCGCCAGTGCCATCAACGCCGGCGGATTGCCTTCCCATGGAACGATTCGCTTGTATTGATTCTCGACGCGAGCCTCTCCGGCATCAAGTTGGCGCAAAATCAACAGGATCGATTCGAGAATGTCCAGAGGCTCGAATCCGGAAACGACGACGGGCTTCCCGTAGTCGCGCGCGATGAACTCATATGGGCGGCAACCGGTGATCGACGAAACGTGCCCCGGTCCGACAAACCCGTCGATCCGCATGTCGGGTGAATCGAGGATGGCGCGCATTGCCGGGACGATCGTGACGTGATTGCAGAAGACCGAGAAGTTGTTCACTCCGAGCTCCTGCGCTCGCAAGATCGTCAACGCCGTCGAAGGCGCCGTCGTCTCGAAACCGATTGCAAAGAAACAGACGTGCTTCTCGGGATTCGACGCAGCGATGCGCAACGCGTCGAGGGGCGAATAAACCATCCGAATATCCGCGCCTCTGGCCTTGAGCTCGAGCGGCGTGCCCTTTGTTCCCGGAACTCGCATCATGTCGCCGAAGCAGGTTAGGATAACGTTCTCGCGCGCGGCGATCGCGAGGCCGTCGTCGACGCGTCCGGTCGGAAGCACACAGACCGGGCAGCCCGGACCGTGCACCAGCTCGATATTCGCCGGCAAAACGTCGCGCAGGCCGTGCCGGTAGATCGAGTGGGTATGGCCGCCGCAGACTTCCATGATGCGGTAAAGGCGCGATGGCTTAGCGGTTCGCGCTATCTCTCGAGCGACGCCCGAAATGATGCCGGCGTCTCTGAATTCATCGACATACTTCATTGCGACGGCTCCGCAAACCGGTAGCCGCGCACTTCCTCTATCGCCAGACCGTCCTCGCCCATCGCTCGCAGCATACGAAGCTGGTCGTGCGCTTGCCCCTCGTCGATCTTGCTCAGTGCGAAGCCTACGTGGATCAAAATCCAGTCGCCTGGCGCGACCGCGCCATCGTCGAGCAGCCCGACATTGACGTTGCGCGTGACGCCGCCGACGTTGACGCGCGCGAGGGGCTCCTTCTCCGCTATCTCGACGATCTGACCAGGAATCGCCAGGCACACGGTTACACCGCCTTCATCGCGACGAGGTGGAGACGCACGCGCACCAGGGGCGCGACGCCGAGGACCAATAGCTTTATCGGCTTCAGTCCGAAATCGCGGACGTCGATCTTGACCTCCCCGTCGAGCGCGATGCGCTGCGGCTCTCGGTCGAGACGGAACTCGCCTTCGTACCGCCGCGCGAGGCCGGCCAGCGTGATCTGCCCGGCGGCACTGTAGCGGCCGCGCACCGCACCGCCGCTTAGCGCGCGCAGATCTCCGGCAATTTTTGGGAAGCGCTTGCTGTCGATGAGCTTCCACATTTCGCGATCTTGGAGTTCGTTGCCCGTTCGCAGGCTCTCGACCTTGAACTCAACGTGCATGTTCGCGGCGGGCTCCACGGCAACCGAACCGTCGGCGTTCCAAGCCAACTCGAAAAAGCCGCTTAGCTCGGTTGTTTTCCCGTAGGCGGATTGAGTCGGAGCGGCCGCATAAAACGTCAAGGACGAGTCGGCACTCACCACTTCGAAGCGCTCCTTGACTGCCTTGTGAGGTGGCACCATCAATGGCTCGGGTTCCAATAGCCTTCTCTCGACAACTGTCACGCAGTCTTCCTTGCCACCAGGTGCAGAACCGCTTTCACCACGGGGTCGACTTTGATAATGAAGAGGTTGGGTGGTTTCAAACCGAAATCGCGGATATCGATGCGCAACTCACCGTCGATCGTGACGTTATCCTCGTCGTGCGCGAACGTCAGCTCGCCGTCGTACTTGCGCGAGCGCCCCGCAAGCGTTACGTCGCCGCTCGCCTCGTAGTGGTTTGGCCCCAGTGCCGCCCGCAACTCGCGCAGATCCGCTGCGATGCGCGGAAACCGATTGCTGTCGATCAGCTTCCAGGTCTCGCGGTCGAACATCGCATTACCCGAGCGCAGATTCGCGACCGGAATATCGAGGTGCATCCGCGGCGCCGACGTCGTTGCGAGGCTTCCGTCGTCGTTCCAGTTTGCTTCGACGTAGCCGCTCAAGCCCACGGCTTTCCCCTTCAACCCATGCAGGGACGAGCGGCCTTCAAACGTCGCCCACGAGTCCGAGGGCGAAACCGCGTAGCGTTCCAAAGCGGCATCCGTCACGAACGAGGTCACATGCTTCGGATCCGCGCGTAACGCAGCGCGTCCTTCGTTAAATCGGCCAGGATGCCGCCGGCCTTCCGTGTCGCCTCGTGCTCGGCGATCGCGCTTCCGAAAATCGTCGACCAGAGCTCCTTGAGGATCGGCGGCTGGCCGGACATTTCTCGCATCGCTTCGTACCGTTTGAGGTCCGGTTCCATGCTGGCATACAGGCGCTCTGCGGCAAAGGCCGCAGCGAACGCAATCGCGCCGACGATCAGACCTCGGTCCATAGTGTTTTCCTTTCTTGGCGTGAGCCGGATTCGCGGAGAGCCTCTCCGACGAGCCGGCGGACGAGTGCGACCGCCGGTGTAACGGCCGCGCTTACGGCGTCCGAGAGTCCGATTTGCTCTCCCGCTGCGGATGGTTCGCATCCCACGAGGGTGATCGGCGGCGGCTCTCCGCCGATCGTCCGAACGAACGCTAAGACGTTCTGTAAATCCATGCCGTGCGCGTCCGGCATCGTCTTTTGCGGCGCGACGTCGGGCTCGATCACGTAGAGCGTTCCGGGCTGCCCGTCGCGCGGCACTGCGTCGATCAAGAACGCGCGTTCGTATCCCGCAACCAACTCGAAGGCCAAGTGCATCCCTCGGATTCCAAAGTCTTCGATCTTGACATCCTCGATGGGCGATTCGGCCAGTACCCGAGCGACCTCCGAACCAAAGCCATCGTCCCCAAAGAAGATGTTCCCGATTCCCGCCACGAGTAATCGCATGTTAGCCCGCCGCCATCGCGCCGACGGGCTCGACCTCGTCGGGATAAAAGAAAAGCGAGCGGCCATACCAGTCGTGCAAGTCGCTAGCGGGATCGTCGTCGACGGTTACGGCGACGTACATGAGATTCTCGACGTCTTGATGAACGGCGCGCACCGTCGCGACCTTTCCGTCCAAAAAAAGGTCCCAAACGTCGGCCCTGCGCTTTGGATGCAACCTGACGCGCGAGCCCTTACTTATTTTCGCACCCTTCACAAAGACGCAATCCATGCCGGGCACGTCCAGCGCGGCGAAGGGATCTGCCATCCCCGACGCGTCCGACTTCGTCTGAAGCAACGTGCCATGCAGTCGCGCAAGGTCTTCGGGGCCGAAGCGTTCTGCTCGCTCGATAATTGCGCGCGCCCGCTCGTCGGTTGCGCGTGCTTCATTGCGCTCGTCGTCGGAGAGGCTGCGAACGCTGAGCATCATCAACTCGTCGACTTCGGTTGCATCGAAGGTATCCGCTTCGCTCTGCGGCGCGACGGCCGGAAAGTCGTAGAGAATTATCGGCGACGATAGCACGAGCGACGAACGTTGTGCATCGGATTCCGCGCTGCCCACGAGGACCGGCCATGTGTGCCGGTTGACCAGCCGCGACGTGGCCTCACCGGCGTCAGCGGGCGGATCGAGCGCGGAGAGAAACCGCCCGCCGCGCGCGTGAAGCAGTGTGTGCGTCGAGACGAACGCCGTTCGCAACGCCGAGCTTCGTTCGCCGGGAACGACCGCGGAGTTATTCTCGATGCGAACGCGGAGTTTCCGAAGTCCCGGCCGATCCGCGACGGGTTCGGCGTCGACGGAAACCGCCCCGTGCAACGGCCAGCGCCGCCGAACGATGCGTCCCGCGACCGCCTCGTCCGCGGCGGCGAGTGGTTCGATTTTCTCCTCCGCAGGTGACGCGATCGGCGCGGCAGTCCGATCCTGCACGCCCGGCTGAAAATGGATCGTCAGCTCGCGTTCGGCGCCCTCATCGAACGTCACGTAGTTTTTCGAGCCGAGCGTGAGCGACTCGACCGGAACGAACGACGATTGCCGCCACGCTTCGACCTGGCGCGCTTCGACCTGCAAGAAACGGACCAGCACCTCCACTTCCGTGTGGGCGTCGCATTCGAGCAGCACCTCGGTCTGCGCTTGGAAGGGCTCGCCCGTTCCTTGCGCGGCGTACGCCTCGGGCACGACGACCCCGAACTGCCAGCGAATGCGGTTCTTCGGTGCCGAAGCGGTGTACGGATAGAGAATGTAGCCCTCGTAGAGGACGGCGTCGGCAACCTTGCGTGCCGGCTCGAAGGGATTCACGGCTTTACCTTCGCCAAGGCGCAAAGGCGCTCGAGCGCCGCATCCCACGTCGGCAAGCCCGTGGCGGTCTTAAAACGGCGCAGCTCGTCAAACGTGTCGCGATGCACGCGAATCCACGCCGAGTTCGGAAAGTGGGCGTCGAGAGCGTCGCGCCAAACCTGCAGCGGCAGTCCGTAGCGCGCTTCGCAACTCCAGGGAACGAACTCGGGCGCTATGCCGTTGGGCCCCTCAACGAAGACCATGCCGGAAAACAAGAGCTCCAGCGGCACGATTCCATTTTTTAGAGACGCCAGATACTTATGCGCTGCGACTTCGAAATCGTAACTGCACGGAATCGTCACATCTATTTCCGTTGCGTTCTCAAATGCCGTTACAATCTGAGCCGCGTGCGTCCATAGCATCGGCTTTAGGGTTTCTCCGTAGCGATCGGGCGTGCCGAAAAGCTCCTCGAGGAGGGAGCTCTCGTCGGGCGCGTAGCGGCGTCGCTGAACCGCGATCCGTATCTGTGCGCGCAAGGCGATCGCGTCCACTTTAGCACCGCTCTTCTCGAGAATCCGCAGGCGAAGGACCAGCGACGGCGACGCGGCGTATCGGTCGGCACGCGATTCGATTACGGAGAACTCCAAGTCGGTCATGAGATTCGCGCCGCTATTTTGCTCCCGCTGCGCGTTTGCACTCTCTCAAAGTACTGGGCGATCTTTTGATGGGCTTCCTGGCCTCCGTCAAAGCCCTTCCAGCACGTGCGAATCAACCCGACGAGCTCGTAAGCGGCGTCGATGGGCACGATGAAACAACGCGAGACTTCTCGGTTACGCTGGATCAATATCGCCTCGACGTCGGGCTCGATCGACAAGAACTGCGGATAGCGCGCGACGATGCCGGCCCATTCATCGAGCGGCAGTAGTGATTCCGTCGCTCCGGCGGGACCCGGATAAAAGGCGACGGTTCGCCTTTCCGTCGAGTTATAGAAGAAAAAGACGAGCCCGATGGGAAGTTGGAGCGAATCCCACGTTGCGTCGTCGACGACGAACTCGGCGACTTCGCGATAGCGATTTGGAATGGCGCGATACTTCCCCTGCGCCGCGCCCGCCGGCTCGAAGACGATGTGACACGGCCGGCAAGTGCAGAGGATCCGGCGAGCGGCGAGCTCGATCAGGTGGTCATGTTCGGGCGCCACGGGCATAGCGCAGAAATCGCAGCGCTCCCCTTCCGGCGGCCGTTTGCGAAGCATCTCCGAGAGCATCGCGACATTGTCTTTCGCCGGGTCCATCGCGTTTAGACCGGGCTGAGCACGCGCAGCGTGGTCGAGGAAGCCTCGGAGGCGGCGGCCATTTCCTCGGCGCGCACCTCGCGTATCTCGGGGACGCGTTCGAGAATCGCGCGCTCCACAGAAAGTTTGAGCGTCGCGGCCGAGGCCGCGCATCCGTCGCAACTGCCCTCGAGCCGAACGTAGACGACCTCTCCCTCGATGCGCGAAACCTCGATGTTTCCTTTGTGCGACTTAACGTACGGAAGCACCGACTCCAGTGCTTGTGCGACACGCTCCTCGACCGCTATGGGGTGCAAGCCGTGCAGGCAAAGAAGGCTCTCGACGAGCTTATCGTCACACAAGCGATCGAAGATCGGCTCCGAACGCTCGCCGAGCTCATCGTGAACGATCGTGAGCACGCGCTCGAGCGCCTCGCCGTAGAGCCCGACGATCGTTCGAGCGAGCTCCTCGGCTTTTTCGCGGGCCCGGCGCGGCGTCGCGTCCGCGCCGATGCCCGCAAGCAGCTCGTCCACCCGTGTTGCCATTGCCGAAAGGCTGGCGGCCATTTCGCGCTTGGTTTATCCGAAGGGTGCCAACGGGGAGTGCACCGTTTCGATCGACTTATCGTCGCCCAAATACATATGGACACCGCAAGGCAGACATGGATCGAAACTGCGCACCGCGCGCATAATGTCGATGCCCTTGAACGAGTCGGGGCCGTTCTCTTCATGAATCGGCGTATTCTGCACCGCATCTTCATATGGGCCAGGCGTGCCGTAAATATCGCGCGGGTTACCGTTCCACGGAGTCGGCGGCCACGGATGGTAGTTTGCGATTTTTCCGTCGCGGATCACCATGTGATGCGAAAGAACGCCGCGCACCGCCTCCGTAAAGCCGCAGCCGATCGCTTCTTCCGGCACGGTGAAAGGCTCCCACGAGCGCGTTCTGCCGGCGTTGAGCTCTTCGAAGGCCTTATCGAGGAAATAGAGGGCCGCGGCTGCAGCATACGCCTGGAAGTAGGTCCGCGCGCGATTGCGCTCCAGCGTGTTCGACCACTTGGGAACTTTCCACTCGAACGAGACCGGACCGCTCAACGCCGACTTCGGCAGATTGATCTGCACGCTCGTACCGGTGGCCTTGATGTAGCCTCCCATATCGACCAAACCGGAGAGCGCCGTCGACCAGAGTCTTGCGATCGGACCGCCGCCGGTGTCCAGCGCAAGATGATCCTTGCCGTCGAACCAGCGCGGCGACATTACCCAACTGTACTCCTTTGCGAAGTCGCGTTTCTTGGGTGTGGGCAGCGTGTGCATATTCCAGGGATGCCGGCGATCGACCGGATTTCCCAGCGGGTCCTCGCGAACGAACGTTTCCTCGTTTGCCCAATCGTCGTAGTACGAGTGGCCCAGTAGGATTCGAATGCCGAGGTTGATGGCGACGAGGTCGTTCGTTACGAGTTTGCCATCGACGACGATGCCGGGCGTGACGAACATCTTGCGTCCCCAGTTCGTCATGTTCCGGTACCTGAAATCGCAGTGGTCGGGGTCTTGGAACGCGCCCCAGCACCCCAGGAGAATCCGCCGCTCGCCGTTGTGCTCGTAACCGGGCAGCGCCTCGTACCAGAAGTTGAAGAGATCGTCGTGCAGCGGGACGCAGATCTTCATGTACTCGATGTAGCGCATCAGGCGTGAATAGTAATCCGTGAAGAGCTGCTGCGTCGCGACCGTACCGGTACCGCCGGCATAGAGCGTGGACGGGTGGACGTGACGCCCTTCCATCAGGCAGAACATCTCGCGCGTATAGCGGCTGATCTGCAGGGCTTGGCGGTAAAAGTCGCCGCTGAAGGGATTGAGCGCGCTCATGATGTCGGCGATCGTCTTGTAGCCGTGGATTCCGGCGTTGGGGGCTTCCGTCTTCTTCGCCTTCTCCCAGACGCTGGGATTGGTCTCGCGGACCATCTTTTCGCAGTAGTCCACGCCGACGAGATTTTCTTGGAAGATATTGTGGTCGAACATGTACTCGGCGGCCTCGCCGAGATTCATGATCCATTCGCCCATCGCCGGCGGCTTGACGCCGAACGCCATGTTCTGCGCGTAGACGGAGCAGACGCAGTGGTTGTCCCCACAGATTCCACAGATTCGCGAAGTGATGAAGTGCGCGTCGCGCGGATCCTTGCCTTTCATGAAGATGCTGTAACCGCGGAAGATCGACGAGGTCGAGTGACACTCGGCGACGATCTTACGCGCAAAGTCGATCTTTGTGTAAATACCTAAGCTGCCGACGATCCGCGTGATCGGATCCCAAGACATCTCCACAAGCCGAGAGGGCTGGGTCCCCGTCGTCGTACTGGGAAGATCTTTTATAGCCATGCCACTCCTCCGCGCTAGCTGTGCCGATGGTATCCGGTCGTGAGTTGTTTGCCCTTATGCCGCCACTTCGGTTCCTTGTCGATGGTCGCAGTGGTAAAGTTTCGCATCGCCTTGATGACCGTGCCGTAGGCGGTACTGAAGGTCGAGGAAATCTTTCCGCCCGGCGGCTCGTCCATGAAGGGCATGAACTTGTCCGGAAAGCCCGGCATCGTGCACCCGATGCAAATTCCGCCGACGTTCGGGCAGCCGCCGACTCCGCCCATCCACCCGCGTTTGGGGACGTTACACTTGACGACCGGGCCCCAACACCCGAGCTTGACCAAACAGGTTGGCGAGTCGTATTCGGTTGCGAACTCTCCCTGCTCGTAGTATCCGGCACGGTCGCATCCTTCGTGCACGGTATTGCCGAAGAGCCACGTCGGGCGCCCCGCTTCGTCGAGCGGAATCATCGGCGCGCGCCCGGCCGCCTGCCAGAGCAGATAAAGAATTGTCTCTGAGAGATTATCGGGTTGAATCGGACACCCGGGTACGCACACGACCGGCACGCCGGCGCTCGACTTCCAATCCCAACCGAGATAGTCGAGGATGCCCATCGCTCCGGTCGGATTACCGGCCATCGCATGAATCCCGCCATACGTCGCGCACGTTCCGGCCGCGAGCACCGCCCACGCCTTCGGCGCGAGGCGGTCGATCCAACCGCTAAACGTAATCGGCTGATCCGTACCGGGTGCGTTGCCGAAGCCGGTCCAGTAGCCTTCCTTCTTGATTTCTTCGTTCGCAATCGAACCTTCGATGACGAGCACGAACGGATTGAGCTCGCCACGCTCCGCTTTGAAAAATGCTTCGAGGAACTCTGCGCCGCCGAGGCTGAATTCTATGAGCGGCCAATGAAACTTGACGCCCGGCAAGCCGGGCAAAGCTCCGAGAGCGATCTCTTCAATGCTTGGCTGCATCGCCCCGGTCAACGCGACGGAATCTCCGTCGCAGCTCAGCCCTGCGGGTATCCACAGAACATTTACTACCGTATCCGCCATCGCTACGTCCTCACTATCACCGGCGGAACTCCGTCCATTCGACGGCTACGTTTCGTCGAGATGATGTTCAGCCTAGTTGAAGCGATTGCGAAATGCAAGGGCACGCGATCCGCTTTCTTCACTGGAGAAACACAGCGACCGTTACCGCTACGTTACTCGGAGCCGAGCCTAACGAATACAGCAGAATCCCGAGGATCAACATGATACTTTGTTGCTCCAATTCCCGCAATTATGGAGTCGTGGCGCGTTACTCGCGCGTTACTAGAGGCCGCGCGCCCGGCTTGCAATCGCGGCCCCGGGAAGCTACGCTGGTGCCCACCGAGGTAGAGCCTTTGCACGAAATTACGGTCGCACTCAGTCTCCTGGAAAGCATCGAATCGACCGCCGCGGAGCAAGGAATCGAGCGCGTGAACGCCGTGCACGTTCGCGTCGGCGCGCTTAGCGGAATCGTGCGCGATGCGCTGCTCTTTTCTTGGGACGTGGCGACCGCCCGGACGATTGCCGAAGGCAGTCAACTTCTGGTGGAGGAGGTTCCCCTCGTGGTATTTTGCGAACGCTGCGAGGCCGAACGGGCTCCTCACTCCGGCACGGGCCTGCTCTGCCCCGCGTGCGGCACGCCGTCGGCGCACATCCTGCGCGGCCGAGAAATGCAACTCGTCTCAATGGAGGTTCCTGCATGAAGATGCGCGTCGTCGAAATCGCCGGAAATCTGATGATCAAGAACGATGCGCTCGCGGCACGCCTGCGTGGCCGTTTCGCCGAAAGCGGAACGTTCGTCGTCAACATGCTCTCCAGTCCGGGTTCGGGAAAGACGACCCTGCTCGAGCAGACATTGCGACGGCTTTCGTCCACGTACCGCGTCGGCGCGCTCGTGGGCGATCAAGCGACGGCCAACGATTCGCAACGCTTGGCGCGCAGCGGCGCCCCCGTGCGCCAAATCACGACGGGAGCGGAATGCCGGCTGGACGCCGAGATGATCGCCAAAGCCCTGGAGGGCTGGGATGCGACCGGCCTCGACGCGCTCTTCATCGAGAACGTCGGCAATTTGATCTGCCCTGCCGAGTACGACCTCGGGGAAGACCTGAGGGTCGCGTTGCTCTCCGTGACCGAGGGCGAGGACAAACCGTTAAAGTATCCGCTGGCCTTCAACAGTTCGCGCCTCGCCGTCATCACCAAGAGCGACATTGCAGAAGCAGTCGGGTACGACCGCGCCGCCGCGCGCCGCTGCATCGAGCAAGTGAATCCCGGAATGGCCGTTCTCGAGCTGTCGGCGCGGACCGGCGATGGCATGGAGGCGTGGATGACGTTGATCGCAGAGCGTATACGCTCGAAGGCCTTTACCGCGGCAGGATGAACCCGGGGCTATGACGCTGCCGCGGACTCGGCTGCTGACGCGCCTCTCCGCGTCGGAGCCCCGATTGGTCAGGCTTCAGGCGCCCCCGGGATATGGGAAATCCTCGCTCGCGCGCCTTTTCGCGCGCCGGTTCGACCGCCATGCGATCTGCGATTGCGCGGGGACTGCGGACAGCATCGATTTTGCCGGCCGCGCGATGTCGGCGCTCGCCGCCGAATCGCAAAATGGCGGCGAATCGGCGGCTTTCGCGCGGCTGCGCCTGCACGCGACCGAGGCCGATGCGGCGACATGGAGTCGCGCGTTGCTCGAGACCTGGAAAGGACGCCAGGAACACGCACTCTTTATTCTCGAGCATGCTGAGGCCATCGCAGAAAACGGCAGCGTTCTGGCGTTGCTCGGCGATCTTCTTGCGGCCCGCCCGGGCGAACGCGTGGTTCTCGTAAGCTCGAGGGTTCCTTTGCCTTTGCGCGTCGGCCATTATCTTGCGCCGCATCAGATCCTAACGCTTTCACAAGACGAGCTGCGCTTTAAGGCGGACGAAGCCGCGGCACTCTTCGACGGTGCGGAGATCGCTCCAGAACTCGTGGCGCGAATCGATCGGCTCGCCGGCGGTTGGCCCATCGTTCTGTTGCTTTTGGCGCGATTTGCGCAGTACGACTCCGCGTTCGAAAGGCTCATCGATCGGCTCGAGAGCGTTCCCGCGCTGCGACTGCACGAATACCTTGCTGGCGAAGTACTCTCGGAGTTTACGCCCGACATGATGTCGACGATCCTCGCGACCGCCGCCATCCCGGAGGCATCGCTCGAGGATATCGCCGCGGCCACGGGGATACGGCACGCGACTCCGATCATCGATCGTCTGCTGAATCTGCCGGGATTCATCTCCTCTGAAACCGGCGCGTATCAGGCCCATCCGCTTCTGCTCGGCACGATTCGCGCACAGCACGGTGCGGATGAAACCAACTATCTGATTCGCGCCGCGCGGCAGTACGAAACTTCGGGCGATTTCCTGCGCGCCGCCGAGCTCTACCTCGCCTATGGCGATGAAACATCGGCAGCAGCCGCGCTCGATCGGCTCCCAGCGCGTCTGTTGCAGCAGCCGTCGGCGCGCCTCATCGGCGTGCTCGCGAGGATCAAAGTCCCAACGCTATGCGCCTACCCAAATCTGTGGGTCGCCTTGCTCCCATACCGTCGTCAGCATATCGAAGCCGTCCGTCTCTATGGCGAGGCGGCGCGGTTGCTGCACTCACTGCCTGCCACGGCGCCTTCGCCGTTGCAGCGGCAATTGCGCGTCCATCTCGCACACCTGGCACAAGAGATCGAGCAGCTCGCCGAGGCCGAGTCGCTTCTCGACGCGAGCCGCGCGTGCGGCGCTAGCGACGTCGAGCCCGAAGAACGGCGTCTGCTGCTGATGACCTCGGCGCTCGTGGCAGCAAAGCGCGGTCGCTTGGCGCAGGCGGACGAACTGGTCGACGAGTCCGACGCCGTGCAAGGCGCGCGCCATTTGCGTTTTGACGTCGAGAGCGCGCAGATCGCGATGGAGAAGGCGCGCCTCCTCGGCGACTGGCATGGCCTCCTCAAAATGAGCGAAGAGGCGCTATACGCCGCCGCGCGCAGTGGCGTCACCTCCCGAATCGTGGACGCGGGGCGGGCAGTGGCATCGGCGGCGTGGTACTGCAACGACGACGCGCGCTTGACCGCTGCGAAGCAGATGCTCGAGGATTGCGGCGACGTTGAGGCGCGCGCGTTCGCCCGCTGCGTCGAGACGGCGCTCGCTCGCGGCCCAATCGACGCGCCAGCGCGTACGGTACAGACGGCGCGTTGGCACGCGGCGCTAACGACAACCGACGTCGACTTGGCCAAGGAGCTTTTCGATGCGGCCATTACGGGAATCGATGCCGTTGAGAACGGATTCTTGCGAATTGCGATCCGAGTATGCGCGGCGCTCCTGTTGCCCGCGCAACGCCGGCGGCTCCTCGAGGCGCGCGTCATCGCCGCGCAAATCGAATCTCCACCGCTTCAGGCATCGCTCGAGTTGCTGATCGACTCACCCGAACCGGCGAACTTTGGCATTTTCAAGGAAATGGCCGAGCGCGTGAGCCGCTCGCCGCTCAAAGTTCATCACGACGTCTTATATCTCGACGTTCTTCGAGGCCGCGCGCGGCGAGGTTCGGATACTCTGCACGTGTCGGATCGCGGCTTAGAGCTGCTTGCCGCGCTCGCGCTGTGCCCCGCCGGAACGCTGAAGGAAGAGCTTGCCGCCGCAATCTGGCCCGGATTGCACGCCGACGATGCGCTCAATGCTCTCAAGATGTGCGTCTCGCGAACCCGAGCGCAGGCCGGCGACAAGGACGCGATCCAGAGCAGCAAGGGCGGCTACACCTTAAACGAACGCGTGACCATCGACGTGCGCGAGCTCGAAGCGCTCTTACGCGGCGTGCACGGCGCCGAGTCGCTCGGCGATTCCGTTCGCCGGCAGGTTCGTGACGCGGTCGCCGCGCTCGAGACGCGCAATCGTGCACACACGGCAAACTGGGCATGGTTCGTCCCCCATGCAGCCCACTTCGACGCGCTCCGCGACGAGCTCGCCGTTATTCTTGCGAAGGACTCGTGGAGCCGGGCTGGAGGCGTCCCGTCGCTGCCTGTAAATTACGCCGATCTCTCGACTTCAATCTCGTCGTAGCGGCGCGCTTTGTAGACGATGACCGAGGCTACCCAAGCGACGACGAACGCGCCCGCAATCAGAAATCCGAGCGTGCCGAAGTTGTCGGTCGCGCGATTCAAAAGCGTCCAGGAAAAGCCGGTGAGCTTGAATTGCGTGGCCAAGACGTTGAGCGCTTCGACGGTGCCGACGAGCAGCGCCACGAGAACCGAGAGGAGCGTGATGTTCATATTGTAGTAGAGCTTACGAACCGGCTTCATAAAGGCCCAACCATAGGCCCCGAGCATAAGAATTCCGTCGCTGGTATCCACTAGCGACATGCCGGCCGCGAAGAGCAGCGGGAAAATCAGGATCGTGAAGACGGGCAGCCCTTTCCCCGCTTCGATGGCCGCGATCCCGAGTACGCCGACTTCGGTTGCCGTATCGAATCCCAAGCCAAAGAGTAAGCCGAGCGGATACATGTGCCAGCTGCGCCCGATCAGGCCGAGGAGCGGGCGGCAGAAGCGCGCGATCATGCCACGCTGCATCAGGAAGTCATCAAGACTTTGCTCGTCGTAACCGCGCCCGGCCCTTACCGCGCGAAACGCGCGGATCACTTCGACCAAAACCAACAAGTTTACGGCGGCGATTGCATAAAGAAAGAGGGCCGACACGCTCGTCCCAACGAGGCCGCCTACTTCTTGCAATCGCGGAAACGCATGCGATATGGCCGACGCGGCAAGCGCGATCGCGATTGAAAGCGCCACGACGACCGTCGAGTGCCCGAGCGAGAAGAAAAACCCGACTGCGACCGGGCGCTTTTTCTCTTGCATGAGCTTGCGCGTGACGTTGTCAATCGCCGAAATGTGGTCCGCGTCCACTGCGTGACGCAAACCAAACGTATAGGCGAGAAGTGCGCTGCCCAGGAGCGCGGGGCGGTTGTGAAACGCCGCGAACGCGACCATCCAAGTTCCGGCGTTGGCTGCAATCAGGAACGCGTAAATTGCCGCGATGCGGCCGCGCACTCCGCTCGTGCTGTCGTCGAAGACTCGCTTGAGCGCCGCGAGATCGAATCCGGTGCTAGACGCTCTCCTCACGCCGCGAAGGCTGAGCCGGCGTTAGTGGGTGTGGTCGTGTGCCTCTTCGCTTCCGGCGTGGCCATGCGAATGACTGTGCTTCGTTCCATCGGCATGCAGATGCTCGTGTTCGTGGACGTCGTGCTCGTGATGGTGTTCGGGGTCGGCGTGCCCGTGCGCGTGCGCGTGTTCGCTTCCGTCGGCATGGGTATGCTGGTGGGTGTGCTCTGAAGGCTGCATCGGATTACCTTCACGGTCGCCGCAACGCGCTCCCGCGGGGCGGGCGGACGGATCAGCATGGCCGGCAGCCTGGGGATCGGACGCTCTAGGTGTGAGTGGCTGGGGTCGATAGGACTTTGCTAAACGCACGCTTCGAACGATTGGGCATGGTCTTGAAACCAAACGCCACGATCGACGAGCGCCTCGGAGTGTTGAACCCAGCGTGTACGCGCCTGCGCAACGGCACGCTGCAACTGTATCCGCGCATGGTTGCGCCTGGAAACATTTCGCGTATCGGCTCGTTCGGAGCCGAAGAACGCTCCGACGGCGTGCTCGAAGTCGAACCGCACGGCTTCGTGCTCCAGCCGGCGGCCCCTTACGAGGTGCGCACGCAGCCGGGAGGGTATGGCTGCGAAGATCCTCGCATCACATTTGTAGGCGCACTCGACACGTACGTGATGTCGTATGTGGCCTTCGGTCCACGTGGGCCCGAGGTCGCCGTCGCCGTGTCGGGAGATGCGCTGCATTGGCAGCGCCTGGGGTTGCTCCGCTTCAGGCAAAGCGATGCTCCATTTGCCGACAAGGATGCGGCATTCTTTTCCGAGCCGGTCGCATCGCCCACCGGTGTGGAGTCGCTGGCTTTCTATCACCGTCCGACGCTAGCGATTTCGGTGCGCGGGGGCGAAGGTGCGGTCTCCACGCTGGCCGCCCTGCCGGAAAATCAGCGTGAAGGCATTTCGATTGGCTACATACCGCTCGATGCGGTAAAGGCCGACATTGCCGCGCTCTGTTCGGTTACCGAAACGCACCCCGTCCCACTACCGCCCGCAACGTGGGGGAGGATCAAGGTTGGGGGCGGAGCACCACCGGTACGGATCGCGGAAGGCTGGCTCGCGGTCATTCACGGCGTGGACGAGATCCCCCATCCCACCGGCACGACGCTGCTGCGCTACTGCGCGGGGCTGATTCTTCACGACGCGACCCACCTCGAGCAAATAATTTATCGTTCGCCCGAGCCGCTGTTCGTTCCGGAAACCCGCGGTGAGCTCTACGGGACGGTCGGACAGGTCGTCTTTCCGACCGGAATCGACCGGCGCGACGAGCGCACGTTCGACATCTATTACGGCATGGCCGATTATGAAATCGGTCGTGGCAGACTGACGCTTTCGCAGAGAGGATAACGCCATGCTGATTCAGTCCGTCAAGTTTACCTTCGCTCCCGAAGACGGAGATAGGGCCGAAGCGATATTGCGAGAGCTGCGCGAGGCCTCACGCAAGGAGGAGGGCGTGATGGCCTTCGAGGTTGCTCGAAGCCGAGAGAAGCCGAACGTGTTTGTGCTGTGGGAAAAGTATCGGGATGAAGCGGCCCTCGACTTTCACAAAGCGACGGAGCAGTACAACCGACTCGTGCTCAACGGCGTGCGACCGCTCGCGCGCGAACGAACCGGAGAGATGGCCGTTCCGATCTGATTTTCGCAGGCAAGCGTTGCACCATCGCGGAAGCCCACGCCATGACACGTCGCTTCGTCGCAATTCTCTCGCTCCTCGCACTTGCCGGGTGCGCATCCGGCGGCCAAACTCCCTTGGGTTCCGGTGGGGAGTTGCCGTCCATGAAAAGCGAATCTGTTTTGCGAACCCTCAACGCCAGCGGAGCTGGGAAGATCACGCACGTCATCTACATCGTTCAGGAGAACCGTAGCTTCAATAATCTCTTCCAAGGTTATCCTGGTGCGTATACCGTTCCCACGGGGAAGAACTCGTACGGGCAGACGATCACCCTCCAACCCGAGACTCTAGAAACCGTCTACGAGATCGACCACTCGGCCGGAGCGATGTTTACCGCCTGCAACGGAACCGGCAGCCTGCCCGGAACCGATTGCCAAATGAACGGCTTCAACGAAGAGTTTTCGGACGGCGGACCGACCAACCCACAGTACGTCTACGTACCGCACAGCGAGTCGAAGCCATACTTCGACATGGCGCATGAGTGGGTCGTCGCCGATAATATGTTCCAGTCGCACCTCGACGAGAGCTTTGTCTCGCATCAGTACGTAATCGCCGCGCAAGCGCAGTCGAGCGTCGATCTGCCCGATTCGCTGCTCTGGGGCTGTGCCGGAGGCTCGGGCGACGTGGTCGATACGATCACGCAGAATCGGTCGTACGGCAGCTATCAGCAAGCCTGTTTCGATTACACCACGCTCGGCGACGAACTGGACAAGGCGAATCTGTCGTGGCGTTTCTACGCAGCGCGTTACGGCAACGACCGGGGCGGCAACGGCGGGACGTGGTCCGGGTATCAGGCGGTCAATCATATCTTCAACGGTCCCGATTGGAAGAAAGACGTCATATCGCCGAACTGGAAGTTCATCACCGACGTGCGAGCGGGAAAGCTCGCGAACTTCACGTGGATTACGCCCGAATGCGCGGAGTCCGATCACCTCGAGTGCGGCGGCGGTTTCGGCCCCTCGTGGGTCGCGGCCCTCGTCAACACCGTCGGTCAAAGCAAATTCTGGGCCTCAACGGCGATCTTCATCCAGTGGGACGATTGGGGCGGATTCTACGATCCGGTCGCGCCGCCGTTCGAAGATTACGACGGGAATGGGTTTCGCGTTCCGCTCTTGGTGATCTCTCCCTACGCCAAGAAGAACCACGTCTCGCACGTGCAATACGAAACGACCAGCGTCTTACGGTTTGCCGAAAATCTCTACGGGCTCGCCCAACTTGCCGCGGCCGACAAGCGCGCAACTTCGCCTGCCGGCGACTGTTTCGACTTTACGCAGAAGTCTCGTCCATTCGTGGCGATCAAAGCACCGCACCCAGCCCAATTTTTCGTACATCGCAAATTCGACAGCGACTATTTCGCTCCGGACTATGAGTGAAGCAACGTTAGCGAGGCGGCGGCACCGTATTCGGTGCGAGCGCCTGCGCGAGCGCACGGAAGACGGCGACGGCGCCGAGTCCCGCGTTGCCTTTGTCATCGTACGCGGCGGGTCCGCTCGTCGCTTCCACCGCTATCGTTAGCTTCTGGCCGGGCAAGTAGCCGGCAATCCCCGAGGCGCCGGCGAACCCCAGCGTCTGGCCGATCCAAGGGCCGGTGATGATCACGCCCAGCCCGTAGTTGAAGGCCGCAGTGTTTTCTCCGCACGCGGAACAGCCCGCTTGCGTGTGGCCGAACCCGATGAGGGTAGGAACGATCTGCGCGGCAGACGACGACGGCGATAACAGCTTCCCGGTCGCAACGTCTTCGATCGACACGGCGAGGTCGGAGATATCGGTCGTCTCGACGGCGCCTTCGGCAGTGGTCCACGACGGATTCCAAAACGTCGCCTCCTCGTAGAACGGCACACCCGGCTTGACTCCAAGAACGTCGCGGCGTTCGGAGCTGAATGCGTGCAAAACGGGCTGCGGAATCTCCGGCGTCGTCAGCGCGCCGGTCTGCTTGAGGCCCATCGGCTCCAACACGAACTGCCGAATTGCATCGACGAGCGGCATACCGGCGATCTTCTCGAGCACGCGGCCGAGGATGACGTAGTTAGTGTGCGAGTAGCCCCAGTTGGCGCCCGGCACGAACTCCATGGGTTTTGACACGCCGATCTGCGTAAGTTCTTCGGGAGTCCACTGGCGAAATGGATCTCGGTAGACGGCCAGCGACGTTTCGGGCTGATACACGTAATCGGCGTAGCCCGAGGTCATTTGCGCGAGATTTCTCAGCGTGATGCGATCGGCGCGGGGAAGACCGGGAAAGTAGGCCGAGAGCTTGGTGTCCAGCGTCACCTTTTTTTGGTCGACGAGTTCGAGGAGCAGCGTCGACATGTACGTGAACGCCATCGCTCCGTTGCGAAAGTGCATGTCCGGGGTCGCCGGAACGCCGGTCATCGAGTCGCCGAAAGCGCCGGTGTAAACCTCCGTTCCGTTCGTGCGCACCTGCACGATGACAGCCTTCAGGTGGTTCGTCGCCATCGAGCTACGCACGATGCTCTCGATTGCGGAAGACGAAGGCACGTCGGCCACGGGAGCGAGCGCCAAACTCGACCAGACCAAAAACGCCGCCAGCATTGTGGTTTCCTCCGCCGACGCCGTTCGCATGCAGCAGCACCTCCGCCTGCATCGCGCCGGACCAGGCGAAACAACAGCGGCTGTAGTAGAGTCAATCGTGCCCGATCATGCAATGGACGCGCAAGTAAGCGGCAAGCCCGGCTTTATCGCCGCACTCGATCAGAGCGGTGGCTCCACGCCCGGGGCCTTGCGACTTTACGGTATTCCGGACAGCGCTTACAATGGCGATGACGAGATGTTCGCGCTCATGCACGAGATGCGCGTTCGCGTCATGACGGCGCCGGCGTTCACCGGCGAGAAGATCATCGCAACGATCTTGTTTGAGCTTACGATGGACGGCACCGTCGGCGATACGCCGGTTCCCACCTTCCTATGGAAGGATCGCGGCATCGTTCCGTTTTTGAAGGTAGATAAGGGGCTGGAGGACGAGCGCGACGGTGTGAGTTTGATGAAGGCGATCCCTGGCCTCGACGCGTTGCTCGCTCGTGCTGCCGGATTGGGCGTCTTTGGCACGAAGATGCGGTCGACCGTCAGGCTTCCCTCGACGAACGGCATCGCGGCCATCGTCGATCAACAGTTCGAATTGGCCGCGCGGATCGCAGATCGCGGGCTCCTGCCGATACTCGAGCCGGAGGTACTCATAAAGAGCCCTGACAAGGCGGCGGCTGAAGCTATACTCCTGGCGGCGCTCGTCCGTCAACTCGACGCTCTCCCGGCGCATCGCCGGGTCATGTTGAAGCTGACGATTCCAAACGTGCCGAACCTTTACGAACCTCTGACTCACCACGAAGGCGTGGCACGCGTCGTGGCGCTTTCCGGCGGCTATTCACGCGATGAGGCTTGCGAACGCCTCTCGCACGATCGCGGTATGATCGCAAGCTTCTCTCGGGCGTTACTAGAGGGTCTTACGCACGATATGAGCGACGCCGCCTTCAACGCCGAGCTGAAGCACTCGATCGATGAGATTTACACCGCTTCGACCGTAAAAAGCTAGGAGTCTCCGGGCTTCCGCGCCTCGTACTTGACTAGCATTGCGCCAAAGTGATGTGCCCGCCCCAGCGGCGTCATACCGATAGAACGCATGACGCCTATCGAACGAACGTTTTCCGGGAACGCGACGGCTACGATTCGCGAAATATTCAGTTTCGAAAAGCCGTGGGCTATCATTGCCCTTGCCGCTTCGGAGGCATAGCCTTGCCCCCAGTAGCGAGAATCCAGGATATACGCGACCTCGATCTCCGGTGTTTGTTCGAGAAAGCCGAGCCCGCAGTGCCCAATGATCGTTCCGAGGCTCTTGACCAGGATTGGATAGAAGCCAAATCCTTGTTCGATATCCAACTCCCGCATCCGCGCTACCACACGAGACGTCCGCTCGGGGCTCCATACGCCACCTGGAATGAACTCCATGACCTCAGGCTTGAGGTAAATATCTTCTACTGCCGCCGTGTCTTCGTCGTTCCACTTACGGAGTTGTAGGCGCTCGGACTCAAGAACCACGCAGCTCATCGCCGGTTAAGTATACCATCGGAGGCGGATTGGGTCCGCAAATCGAGGAAGACGGTCCTTCATGAAATACTCTTGCCTCATCGTCCTGGCAGCGCTCTTTGGGCTATCAACCACCGACGTTGCCGGCACCGCGGCGACGACCCAGCTTACTCCCGGCATTCAAAATGCGATCGCGACCGCCGTCAACAAGGAGCTTGCGGCTTACGGCGACTCGCAGCCGGTACCGGGCGCGGTCGTCGGAGTATGGGTACCGGGGAGAGGCGAGTTCACCCGAGGGTTCGGTTACGCGAATCTCGCGACGCGCAGCCCGATGGGCCTCGACGATCACTTTCGAATCGGCAGCAACACGAAAACGTTCGTGGCGACCGTGTTGCTTCAACTGGTCGACGAGAAGAAGTTAAGCCTTGACGACACGATCAGCCAATTCGACCTCGGCGTCGCCGTGCCGAACGAAAAGCGCATCACGCTGCGCCAGTTGGCCGAGATGCGCAGCGGAATCGTCGATGCATACTCCATCCCGGCGGTTCAGAAGCAGAGTGAGGGTTGGTGGTCGAGCCGGACGCCGAAGCAGTGGGTCGCAGTCGCGGCAAAGGAACCGCCCTTGTTCGCCCCAGGGGCGAAATACAACTACAGCAATACCAACTGGTTCTTGCTCGCGCTCATCATTGAGAAAGTGGCCCACGATACGATCGAGAACGAAATCCACAGTCGCATCCTCGCTCCGATGTCTCTCAGTGATACTTCATTTCCAACGACGAACTGGGGGATGCCGGTCCCGTACGCCCACGGGTACTCGCTCAACGGAAAACGGCAGTGGATCGACGAGTCGGCAGCCCTCGCACCTTCGGTTTCATGGGCGGCGGGCGCCATGATTTCCGATATGGGCGATATGAAACGATGGGTCAAAGCGTATGTGACTGGAACGACGAACAGCGCCGCTTCGCAACGAGCGCGACTCGCGTGCCTGCCGACGGGAGAAGGAAACCTCTCGTTTGGTCTGGGCATCGGCTGTTCGGCCGGCTGGTACGGCTACACCGGCGGGATCACCGGTTACAATACGGGCGCGTATTACATGCCGGCTGTGGGTGCGACGATCATCGTCTTCGTCAATAGTCAACGCGAAAAGCCTTTTCCCGGCGTCGCCAACGCCATCTTTCGCGACATTGCTGCAATCATCACGCCGGAGAACGTCCCCTTCTTAAAGTAAACCGGTCGCCACAACGTTAGAGAGTAAATGCCGGCGGCTTTAACGAGGCTACGCAGCGCACGTTTGGCGCACGAGGCTGGCTTAGAAACGAGCGCACCACGGTTTGTGCGCACTCCGATGCGGGCGTGATCCCGTGGCCGACGCCGGGAAAGACGAGGAGTCGCGAGTTGGGGAGCGTCGCTGTTGCGGCCTTCGCCCACGGCAACGCCGTGACGGCATCGAAACTTCCGGAGAGGATCAGGGTGGGAACGGTACTGTGGACTGCTTTTCGCGCGACCGCGGGCGCCTTCGGGACGTTCCAGATGCGGCAGTCGTCGGTAACGAACGTGAATTGCGGGGGCTCCCTGAGAACCGACGATGGGTACCCCGGCAGTACGCGCCTACCCTCGGCCAGGATTTCCGAATACGCGGTAAACGGATACCACTCGCTGCAAATGACGCCGAACGTGAGACCATAGCCGATGAGCCCTGGCGGCGTGACCGAGGCCGCGCGCGAAGCCGCGATGCTCTGCGCCTTGCCGGCCGCCAGTTGGCGTATCGACAGTGGAACGTCTTTGAACTGCGCGGTAGCAAAGCTCATGCCGACGAGCCAATTCGCCAGCGCTCCGCCGTCCGTCACTACCTTGACATCCCGATGCGTAATCGAATCGGAAACGTTCGTCCTTACGGGACGGGACTCGAGCTTTACTGCGAGCCGCGCGAAGCGCGCCTCGAGATCCCCATACGTTCTCCGGCAGCCTGGCTGCGCCGAACAGGCAGCAAAGAGTTGGGCGAAGCCGTGAGCCGCCTGCGGCCAGAACGCCGGCAACGCAACCAAATTCGGTGGTTCCGTCGAGTCGAGGACGGCGCTGCGGACGCCTGAAGGATCGATGCGCATCAGGTTTAGCGCGAGATTGGTCCCGTACGATATGCCATAGACGTTCCATTGTTTGTATCCGAGGGCGCGTCGCAGGTCCGCGAAATCGGCGGCGTTTTCCGTCGTGTTATACGCCGCGAGATCGATGCCGCTTGCGATAAACTGCGCTCGGCACGCGCGCGTCGCGGCGACGTGTTCGGCCCGCGTCGGCGCAGCGTCATAGACGAGCCCTAGCAGCCGCAAGAAGAACAGATCGAGCACCGGGCACGTCAACCGTGGTTGCGAGTAGTACGTCCCGCGTTGGTCGACGAGAATCAGATCGCGGTCGGCGTTGAGATGTTCATCGATCGGGAGAGAAGCCGAGAGTATCGGGGCACCTCCTGGGCCTCCGTCGAGGTATACGAGCGGGGTCGGCGCGGGGTTCTTTGAGGCGGCCCGAACGATCGCGACCGCAACGCGGATCGTCTTCCCGTTTCTCGCTGCGCGGTTCTCGGGCACTACGAGAAATCCGCACCGAGCGGAGACGTTTGCTGGAATCGTCGACCAACATGGCGCAAATTCGAAGCGCGGCACGTGCGCGAGCGGTGCCACGTTTCGACTAGACGGGCTGCAGCCGCCGCCGAGTGCGCCGATCGCCATCGCGAGGAGCGCACAGACGAGTGCCCGCGCATTCTTTTTCAGTTTCAATGCTTCTTCGCTCTCATGGTCCACGTTATAGCTAGGAGAACCAACTAAGCCTAGCAAAGTCCAATCTCCCTTTTCACCTGCTACAAATTGGAGGCCCCCCATGGACAAACTTCTGCGCCGTGCGCTGATAATGGCGGCGCTTTTTGGATTTGCGGGATGTGGTGGCGGGATGACCTCGCAGCCCTCCTCTCTTGCCTCGCAGGGGGCGCCCGCCTTCGTACATTCCGGCGTGCCGGTCGCTCCGCCGCTTATGCTTCGCGCGTTCGGGCACAAGTCGACTTCCGGAAAATACCCGACAAAGAAATCACTGCTCTTCGAGGGCGATCAGGACGAAGCGGCGGTCAACATCTATCAAACCGCTGCTCTCGCGAAGAATCCCGCGCCGATCGCGACCATCCACGTTGCCCATGGTTGCCCCTACGGTGTGGCAACCGACAAGAAAGGCACCATCTACGTCGCCGATAACTGCGGCTCGGGCTCCTTCGTGGGCGACGTCGAGGAGTTTCCCAAAGGCTCGACCACGCTAAAAACCACGATCACCGAGGGCATCAGCTATCCGATCGGGATGGCGATCGATAAGAGTGGAACGCTCTACGTGACCGGCTACGATCCAGCGTCGATTAGCGAATACCCGGCCGGTGCCACCTCGCCGTCGAAGGTAATTACCGGCGGCGGATTGACCGATCCAGCCGGCATCGCCCTCGACGGCAGCGGAAATCTCTACATCGCGGACTTCGGCGCGACTGCCGTCTTCGAACTTCCGGCGGGCGGATCGAGCGTCACGAATTTGGGTCTGCAAGATCTCGGCGAGCCGATCGCCGCCGCCGTCGACGTAAAGACGGGCGACCTCTGGGAGACCGGCGGCTCGGAAGATGCCATCAACGTCTATCAGCTACGCTCATCGACCAGCCCGATCAAGACGATTACGGGAGATGGTTTCCCATACGCGATCGGTTCGGAGAACAAAGGGAAGCCCAAGGGCGAGATCGTCGAATCGGATATCGATACCCACGCCGTTTATGCTTTCGCGCCAGGCTCGTATACGCCGTTTGCAACTCTCACGAACGGAATCGAGCAGCCCACGGGTCTTCTCATAACGAGGCCCTAGGCATTACAACGCTCCTTAGCCGAAACGAGCCCGCTCCGGCGGGCTCGTTTCCTTATGAAAAAATCGCTACGCTGTCGCGGCGAGATCGAACCGATCGAGGTTCATGACCTTTTCCCACGCAGCGACGAAGTCGCGAACGAAGTGATCGCCCTCAACGGCGTAGACTTCGGCGATTGCGCGGAGCTGCGAGTTCGATCCGAAAACGAGGTCGCAGCTCGTAGCGGTCCAAGTGACCTCGCCGTTGCCGCGATCGCGGGCATCGTACGTGTACTCTCCGCCGGCCGGTTGCCATTTCGTCGTCATGTCGAGCAGGTTCACGAAGAAATCGTTCGTCAGGAAGCCGGGCTGCTTCGTGAAGACCCCGTGCTTCGATCCATCGGCGTTCGCGCCGAGGACGCGCAGGCCACCGACGAGCGCGGTCATCTCGGGAGCGGTCAGCGTGAGCAATTGCGCGCGATCGAGGAGCCGCTGCTCGGGCGAACGCGAGTGTCCGTTGCCGAGGTAGTTACGGAAGCCATCAGCGGGAGGTTCCATCGCGGAGAACGAGTTCGAGTCGGTGTTCTCTTGCGTCGCATCCGTGCGCCCCGGTGTGAACCTTACCTTCGCGTCGCGACCGGCGCTCTTCGCAGCCTGTTCGATTGCCGCGCAGCCGCCGAGCACGATGATGTCGGCCAGCGAGACCTTCTTGCCGCCGGAGAGCGAGGCGTTGAAATCCGCTTGAACCTTCTCGAGCGTTTGCAGCACCTTCGCCAACTCTGCGGGCGCATTGACGCCCCAATCTTTCTGCGGGGCCAGACGAATGCGTGCGCCGTTCGCACCGCCGCGCTTGTCGGTGCCGCGGAACGTCGAGGCCGACGCCCATGCGGTGGTCACCAACTGCGACACCGTCAGGCCCGATGCGAGGATGCGGCTCTTGAGCGCTTCGACGTCCTGCGCGTCAATCGACGGATGGTCGACGGGGGGTAGCGGGTCTTGCCAAATCTGCGGCTCGGCCGGCACTTCGGGACCGAGATAGCGCGCGAGGGGACCCATATCGCGATGCGTGAGTTTGTACCACGCCTTGGCAAAGGCATCGGCAAACTCTTGCGGGTTCTCGTGGAAACGCTTCGAGATCGGCGCGTAGACCGGGTCGACCTTTAAGGAGAGGTCCGTCGTAAGCATGGTCGGCGCGTGTCGCTTGGACGGGTCGTGCGCGTCGGGAACGCTGGCCGCCGCGGCGCCGTCCTTGGGCTTCCATTGGTACGCGCCGGCCGGACTCTTTGTCAGCTCCCACTCGTAATTGAAGAGGTTATCGAAATACAGATTGCTCCACCGCGTGGGCTGCTGGGTCCACGCGCCTTCGAGGCCACTGGTAATCGTGCCGTCGCCGTTTCCGTTACCGAACGAGTTGCGCCAGCCAAGGTTCTGTTCTTCGATGCCGGCACCGGCCGGAGCAAGGGCGACATACTGCGCGGGATCGGCGGCGCCGTGTGTTTTGCCGAACGTATGGCCGCCGGCGATTAGCGCGACGGTCTCCTCATCGTTCATCGCCATGCGAGCGAACGTCTCGCGAATATCTGCCGCCGCGGCGAGCGGGTCGGGATTGCCGTTGGGACCTTCCGGGTTCACGTAAATCAGACCCATCTGCACGGCCGCCAGCGGCTTGTCGAGCTCGCGTTCGCCGGTATAGCGCTTGTCGGCGAGCCAGACATCTTCGGGACCCCAGTCCGTCACTTCATCGGGTTCCCACGCGTCGACACGGCCGCCGCCAAACCCGAACGTCCGCAATCCCATCGATTCGAGTGCGCAGTTTCCTGCGAGGATCATGAGGTCGGCCCACGAGATCTTTCGGCCGTACTTCTGCTTGATCGTCCACAGTAACCGGCGCGCTTTATCGAGATTTGCATTGTCGGGCCAACTGTTGAGCGGCTCGAAACGCTGCTGGCCCGAGCCCGCACCGCCGCGGCCGTCGCCGATGCGGTATGTGCCGGCGGCGTGCCAGGCCATGCGAATAAACAGCGGCCCGTAGTGCCCGTAATCGGCGGGCCACCACTCCTGCGAAGTGGTCATCAACGCGAAAAGGTCGGCCTTGACCGCTTTGAAATCCAAGCTGTTGAACTCACGAGCGTAGTCGAAATCGGGACCCATCGGACTGGAGAGCGCCGACGGCCGATGAAGCACCGAAACGTCCAATAACTCTGGAAACCAATCGATGTTGACCCTCGGGCGCAGGGGAACGTGTTTTACAGGACAGCCGCGGTCGGCGTCCGACAGTTCGGCAAGCGTATTTTCCATCTCGGGTTACTTCTCCGATCCAGGGGAAAGGGGGGTGTTGCCAACGAAGGGCTGAGAGTGATTTTCACTTTCACAATAGGCGGAGTCCTGCTGCCCACGGCCACCGCCTCGTAGTATGGCGTCGTCCGTGCGGCCGAAGTTACCGAAGAACTACGAGCTCATTTACGAAATCGTGCAAGCAAGCGGGATCGGTCGACACCTTACGCCCTCGGATATCTTCGCGAAAGCACACAAGCGGCGGCCGGGCATCGGATTCTCGACCGTCTATCGCGGCCTCGAGCGGTTGTGCGAACTCGGTCTGGTCTCCGAGCTGAACGTGCCGGGCGTCGGCGCGGCGACCTACGAGCCTTCGGGACCGCGGCATGCACACTTTCGCTGCAGCGCGTGCGGCGGGATCGAAGACGTTGCGTACGCGATTCCGCCGCGCACGCTCAAAACGCTCGCGTTGCAGCACGGCTTCAAAATTGCGACCGAACGCGTGACGTTCGAAGGCCGCTGCGCGGCTTGCTCTTTCTGACTTCTCCCTTAGCGACCTACTGTCTAAGTTCCAAGGCCAGGCCGACGGCGATGTAATCGTCGTTACCCAGGCCCGTCTCGACGACCCTTTCGAACTCCGCGAGCGCGCACTCCATAAGCGGCGCATCCGCGTGCACGCTCTGCCTGGCCACGCGAGCCAGGCGCAAATCTTTGAGAAGCGCGCCGGCCGAGAAACGCGGTTCGGTGTCGCGGTCGATCAGTTGTTGGCGCTTAGTGGCGACGCGGCCGAGTGCCTCAACCAGCGCGTCGACGGCGAGGGTGCGATCGACGCCGGCACGCCCCAGAATTCCGAGCAGCTCGCCAATCGCGTCGGCATTCACGCACAGCATCGAGTTATAGGCGAGCTTGAGATGGCCACTGGCCGTCGGCGAACCGGTAAACTTAATCGCAGAACCCATCGCGCTCAAGAGCTCCCTGCCGCGGTCGAAGGCCCGGGCGGTGCCGCCCGGCAAGAGCGTCAGCGTGCCGGTCCGCGCGCCGTCGACGCTGCCAAGGACCGGACACGCGAGGAAGTCCACACCGCGCTCCGCGGCTGCCGTCGCGAGCGTCTCATACATCTGCGGCGAAAGCGTCGACAACTCGATAACGAGTTGGCCTCGGCGTGCGGCGGGAATGATTCGCCCGAGCGAGATTTCTCGAGCGACTTCATCATCCCACAGCATCGCGATCGTCGCATCGACGCTTGCTACGAGCCGTTCGAGGTCCTCGAACGGCGCTGCGCCCGCAGCGACCAAGGGATCCATCATATCGCGATCGATGTTCCAAACGGATATCCGATAGCCACGATCGAGAAGATTGCGCGCCATCGCGCTTCCCATTTTTCCCGTGCCCGCGATTCCAACGTGCATCGTCAACGTCTTCACAAGCCGCCGATGGCACCGGGAGCCAAGAGCGCAATAACGGCAAGTACACCAAAAACCACGCCGACCGGCGCAACGACTCGGTTTCCCAACGGCGTCGCCTTCTCGACAAACATGATCACCGCGAGCACGCCCATCCAGGCCAAATGCGCGACTCCCGCGGCAAACATCACCAGCATGAGCGCCCAGCAGCAGCCAACGCAGTAGAGCGCGTGACCGAAGCCTAAGCGCAAGCCGTTGAGCGCGCCGCGCCGATAGTAGCGCATGAGATAGATGCCTGGATGGCGACACGCTTTCAGGCAGGCATCCTTGAGCGGCATGAACTGATAGATGGCGGCGAGAGCGAGCGTCCCAGCCGGTATCAGCGCCGCGTGCGTCGTCAGCCAGGGCCACGCATCGACGACACGATGCAACTGCATGTCTCCGGTAAACGCAGCCACCGCAAACGCCGTCCAAACTGCAAAGTAACCGCCCAAGAACAAGATCAGGGCGAGCGGGAAGTCCGGTGCGCGGGCTGCGGCCGTCGCGTAAAGCCGGATAAATCCGAGCGAAGAGGGCAGCATCATCGCCGCGGTCATGAACTGCCACGCGGCTACCACGACGAGCGCCGCGAACCAATACGGCCGCCCACTTTCGTAGAGCGCGTGGTGATGAAGTTGTGCGGCGTTGCCGGTGAGGTCGACCCACGCGCAGACCCCCCACGCGGCCGCGATCGCGCAAGCCAGAACTCCGACGGCATTGAAGCGGACGTGCCGGTACGCGGCGCTCGCGGCCATAAAACTACGCCTCTAGCAGAAAGTCGCCCTGAATCGCATTGCGATCCTTAAAGGTCCAAACCATTCCGTGTTCGGGAATGTTGACGACGTGTTCGGAGGCCTTAGCGATATATGCGGGCGCGCCGGGGATGGTACTAAAGATGCTGTCGCGCAGCGTCGTGACCGCCCCATACGCGCTGCGATATGGCGCCATGGTCGCGCGAATTTTATCGCCGACAACAAGCGTGCCCTCACCGCCCTTGAGGTCGTGTTCGATCGCTGCCGTCTCAACCGCGACGTCTTCCCCAACCAAGGCGTTGAGGTCGGCCAACGGGCCGCCTAAGCGCCCGTGCCACGCGTCGAGAATAGCCGCCCGCTGTTCGCCGGTTGCTCGCGCATCGACGTAACTTACGCGCTTCCAGCTTTGCGGCGTGAGAACGTTTCCCGGAATTTTGACGACTTCCACGTAGGTCAACCCGGTTACGTCGATGCCGTTGATCTCGCCCTTCTCGATGTTATACGCAAGGAACGAGTCGCAGGCACCGCCGTCCGGATCCTCACCGATCCAGCAGCGACACAACGTCCGGCACGAACACGCTTCGAGGAGCGTGCCCTGTAAGCTGTAGGTCTTTACCGAACTCTTCGATTGACGTTGAGTCTGCGTCACGCTTTGCGTCCTCCGTGTTATGCGTTGCTACCAGGAGATAACGATCTGCCCGTTCCCCGAGGGCGCCGCGCCTTGCAGGCTTTTGACATGGGTTGCGCTTTTCTCGACGTACGACGAACCACCACCGCCGCCACCACCGCCGCCGACGCCGCTCGTGCTCCGCGAGCCGGCACCGCCGCCGCCGCCGCCGTAATAGCCGCCGCCCGCGCCGCCACCACTTCCACCGCCCCCGCTTCCGCTGCTGGGGCCGCTCCCGCCATGGCCACCGCGACCGCGCTTGCCGGATTGGCCGGGGCTTCCGGTCTCATAGGCGGGCTGATAGGCAAACCGCTGGCCGCCGGCGCCGCCGGTTCCACCGGCGCTCTGGGAGCCGCCTCCGCCACCGCAACCGTCGGGGCCGTCTCGGTAGCAGTCACCGCCGCCTGCGCTGCCAGTGCTTCCGCCGCCCAGCCCGCCGTTGCCGGTGCCGTAAAAAACGCTGGGGCCGCCGCCACCGCCGCCGCCTCCGGCGACGACGACGCGGTCCGCCAATGCACGACCGCTTTGGCGCACGTCGGAGGCGCCGCCTCCGCCGCCGCCATTTCCGCCGCTCCCCTTAGTACTGCCACCGTTCCCTCCGCCGTTGAATCCACCGGCAGTTGCACCCTCGCCGCCGACGAAGACCGCGAGTTTTTCTCCGGGCGTGACCGGGATCGTCGCCTTAACGCTGCCGCCGACGGCACCGCTGGACTCACTGCCGTAGCCATCCGTGGAACCACTGCCGCTCGCACCGAAGGCGCGAATTTTGATCGCCCTCACTCCAGTGGGTACTTCGAACGTCTGCTGGTGCCCCGTGTATTCGAACGTTCGCGTATTTTCCGCCGCGGAGACGGTGCCCGACCCAGTTAAGCCGGGCAATGTTCCGCTGCCGCCATGAGTCGAGCAGGCGCAGAGGAGCGCCGCTAATAAGGCGTTCGACGTTACGCAAAGTGCACGACGGCCAAAACGTGAGACTCTCATCGCCTAACCTCCCGAAGCGTGAAGCGATATCGACGGCCGGTATGGATTCGCCGCGACGCCTCAGTTCCATCGCAAAAGGGAAAATGCTCCGGCGCGCCTGACCTGTATGCTCGGTGGCTTTCCGGTCACCGATGCTGGAGGAGTTAATTTGCGAATACCTCAGCGGGTCGTTTTTATCACGGCACTCTCGCTTTGTCTGACCGGGTGCGGCGGCGGGGGACAATCGAACTCGGCAGCCGGTGCGTCGGCGACCGCGACGGCTAGCTCGGCCGAAACCGGCTCGCCGGCAGTCGCGGGAACGCCGATCTCGGCACCCACGCCGACGGCCGATCCAAACTTGCTGAGCACGGGCAACGGCACGATCCTACGCAGCTATTCGCCTGCGGCGCTCGATGGAATGAACGACGGCAACCTCGCGAACGCCGCCGACGGGATCGGTGTTGAACTCCCGGATTCGGCGAAACCGCCGTTCGTGTTTACCTTCGAACTGCCGGGCCTTGCAACGATCAGCGGATTCCAAGCCAGCCTGCGCGCCGCAGCAGAAAATGGCCCGACGCCGAGCGTCGCGTTTGCGGTTTCAACAACCGGTGCCGATCGTGGCTTTAGCGACGTCGGTACGATCGCAAGCGGAAGCACGACGTTGTCCGCAAATACGCAGGCCCGCTGGGTGCGCGTCACGGCAAACCAGCTCTTCAACTCGGTGGCCGCCACCGGAACGGTTGCATCGCCGCCGGCGCTCGACCCGACCGGCGTTTTCGTCGAGGACACCAATCCGGACAAAAACGGCGCATTCGTGGCGACCGGAGCGCACGACGGAGACCGACGCGTGCGTTTCGTCAGGGTCAACTCCGCACTCGTCGGAACCGAATGCACGCAAACCGACTTGTTCGGGCCCTACATCGGTCAGCTTGCGGGCCGAAATTGGGATGCTAGATACCCGGGAAATACACACGGCAATCCCACCGCCGTCCGTGCCGTCGTTAACGACGACGCCTCGATCATCGCCGGAACAAACGTGGGCGGCACGCCGATTTTCTTTTCACGCACGACCGAACGGCCCGCCTATTGCATGGCTCGTTCCGCCGGCACCGGCGCGCACGGAATCTTGGTACTCGACCAAGATCCGATGGGAACGTTCTACCCAGCCGACAGCCAGGTGGCGGTCCCGGGATACACTTTCACTAGCATCGGCGGGAGCATGCTCGACAGCGGCGCGTTCGCCGGGAAAGAGGCCGCGATCGCACGCGACACGTGCAAGGTACCCGATCTGATGGCCCCGGAACAGCAGAGATTGCTGCTGCAGTGGGTCGCCGCAGGGCACAAGTTGCTGCTCGCAGGAGGGGAATGCGGAAACGGGTCTGACTTTACTTGGCTTCCCTATCCATTTACTTCGGTCGGGCCCGGGCCCGAGACGACGCACGCCAGCCTAATACAAATCGAGAACAGCGCGCTGGGCACCAACGACAAGAACGATGCTCCCCATTTCGTAGACGTCGATGCGTACGTTCAAAGCCCCAACAACAACCTGGCTAACGCGGCGGCGGTCACGACGACCGATCCGCACTGGTGCGGCCATCTCTTCGTCGCCAAACCGACCAATGTGAACGGGTTCGTGCAAACCTACGCGGTCGATGGCGGCGGAATGCTCATTTACGACGGCTTCAACGGAGATAACGATAACCCGACGCTGCAACGCATTCGTCAACTCGAAGTCGATCTTCCCGTACCGGCCGGCCTTCCGTGTTCGGAGCTAGTCACCGAATCGTTCATCCTCGAGCCCAGTGGGGAAGCGTCGTTTGCCGCCGGCTCGGCGCAGACGATTCGCGTACCGATGGAGGTACTCGCAAACCAAGGCTGGAGCGGACCGGTCACGATTAAAACGACGGGCGGCCTTCCCGCTACGGTCACTCCGGACAGCTTCAACCTGGCGGGCGGCACGATGAACCTCACCGTTGCCGTGGGGATTCCGGCCTCGACGAAAGCCGGCGTCTATACCGTCAACGTAAACGCAAGCAACGGCGTGGGAAAAACCGCGCGAGCATCGATCACGCTCACTGGGAATGCGCCCCTCAAGAAGCAGTTCACGCCCACCCAAAAGCGCATTCGCATCTACGGCATCCACTTCGACGTCGACAGCGCGGTCATCCAGGCGCGCTCCGAACCGGTAATCGCCGAAATCGCGCAAATTATGCGGGAGAATCCGAGTTGGCGCTTCCAGATCGAAGGCCACACCGACTCCGACGGCGGCGCGGCGTACAACTTGGCTCTATCGCAACGCCGCGCTCAAGCGGTCGTCGACGACCTTGTCAAACGCTACGGAATTGCGCGTAGCCGGATGATCGCGAAAGGATACGGTTTGACGAAGCCGATCGCTTCGAATGCGACCGACCAGGGTAAAGCACTTAACCGCCGAGTCGAACTCGTGCGCTTGTAACGAAAGGTAGGCTTCTATGTTCGACCAGCCGTCTGACGGCACGAAACCGGCCATTGTCCTGGTGCACGGTGCGTGGGCCGATGCATCGAGCTGGAATGGGGTCATTGTGCAACTACAAGCCGCGGGCTATACGGTTTATGCGCCGCCCAATCCCCTTGCGCAGTATGGCATCGGATGCCGCAACGCTCGCGGCATTTGTTAAATCGATCCCCGGTCCGGTAGTTCTCGTCGGTCATTCGTACGGAGGCGCGGTCATCAGCGCCGCGTCGCCGAACAATCCCAACGTCAAGGCGCTCGTCTACATCGATGCATTTGCGCTGGAGGCCGGTGAAAGCTGCAGCAGTGTTTTACCTTCGAGTCCGCCGCCGCCCGCAGACTTCTTCACCCCCGTTCCGCTTCCGACGGGCGGCGACGTCGACCTCTACTTCACACCGAAATATTACGGTGCGGTCTTTGCCTCAGACGTTCCGGCCGCGACGGCGTCGCTCATGGCGGTAACGCAGCGTCCGCTAACCAACGGCGCACTCAATGAGAAAGCGTCGCCCGCCCAAGGCTGGAAGACGATCCCGTCATGGTATGTCGTCGGCGACGCCGACCTGGTCATCCCGCCGGCTGTACAACTCATGATGGCTCAACGCGCGAAGGCAACCATTACGCACGTAAACGGTTCGCATCCGAGCATGATCCAGCATCCTGAAGCGACCGTCGCCGCAATCACGGCGGCAGCCAAGGGAACCTAACTGCGAGGGGTCCTCAGGCGCGCTTCCAAACGAGGATATTTGAACTGCCCCAAATTTCAGGAGGCACGGTGCGAATGGTCAGCAGGTCGCCTTCGATTTTGAATTGACGCTCGAGTGTGGTTCCCATGAGATTGGTAAACACGCTCACGTCGACGTGGTGGAAGACGCGATCGCCGCGGATGTCGTAGCGACCGGCGTATGCGAGGAAATTCGCCAGAGACTGCGTGCGCTGTTCTTCGGTCGACGAGCTTCCGGACGGCGATTTCAACTCGGGACGATGCGTTCCGGCGAGCACCGCGGCCATGTGCCCATCGGTGGTATAGAGCAAATAGCCGACGGGGTCTTGCCCGAAGCGAGGTTTGAAGGCGCCACCTCGTTCGTCGGTGTCGAACGTCACCAGGCTCCAAGCACCCACGACGCCCTCGCGCGGCTCGGCACTCGCGGTCACGTTGCCGATCGCTGCGAATACTCCAAACGATGCTGCGAGCCCGAGTATGCCGCTTCGCGAGATAGACGGAATTTTTAGAGCAGTCATTTTTCATCTCCAGGTGGGGGCCCGCCCCTTCTCTCGTCGAGACTCGATTTCATTCAGGGATGTCAAGCAATAGGCTGGCGAAGGCGCCGTAGCGAACCGCGGGCTATAGGAGGAGCGTTGCTATGACGGTTTGCTTCGGGTCGATTCGCTGTACGTTAGGCGCGTGCGCGGTTCTCGTTCTGGCTGCGGGCTGCGCGGGATCGCAGACGCAGACGAACTCCCTCGTTCCGAGCGGATTCAGCCGCGCGACTACTGCGCCGGCTAGAGGCGCGTGGATGGCTTCCGGTGCGCAAACGCGCGACCTCCTCTACGTGTCCGATCGTAAGGATGGGGGCGTCTACGTCTACTCCTATCCGGAGGCGAAATCGCAAGGCCGGCTTCCAAACGTACGGGCCAACGGGCTCTGTTCGAACAACAACGGCGACGTCTTCATCCCGCAAGGCAACGAAGTACTCGAATATGTCCATGGGGGTATGCGGCCGATCGCGGTACTGCGTAACCCATTAGGAGGAGCCGTCCAATCCTGCTCCGTCGACACCACAACCGGAAACCTCGCCGTTTCGGGAGGCAAATCAGGCGTCGCAATTTACGCTAATGCTAAAGGCGGCGCCAAAATCTACCGGGCTGGCGGCGGCTACGGGGCCGTCGCGTATGACGACGAAGGCAATCTCTTCATCGAGAGCACGACCCGCAAGCTTTTCGAGCTTCATAAGGGCGGCACGCGATTTACCGACGTCGCCTGGAACGGGACGCGCCCCCCGCACCTCGGATCGGTCCAGTGGGACGGCGAGTACCTAGCAATACAAAGTCCGGGAAACCGCGCCACGCCGACGACGGTATTTCGCTATGCGGTCAGCGGAGCGCGAGCCACACTAATCGGCGAGACCACACTCAAGGGCGCTGGAAGCCCCCTTCAGCTTTGGATTCACGGTGGAAGCATCGTCGTGCCCAGCTCCGCCGGCCTGCTATTCTACAGCTACCCGCAGGGTGGCAGCCCTTTGAAGAGCATCGAAGATGCCGGCCAGCCGCAATTCGCGACGGTCAGCCGAGCCTCGGCAGCTGAAGTCGCGGTCACCACCTATCACTACGACAACATGCGAACGGGCTGGAACGATAGCGAGTCGTCGTTGACGTATGGCAACGTCAACAGCAGTTCCTTCGGTCTGCTGAAGACGGTGACTCTCGACGATCAGGTAGATTCACAACCGCTCGTTGTCCCCAATGAAACCACAACGCGCGGGACGACGCAGGGTCTGCACGACGTGGTGTACGTGGCAACCGAGAATGATACCGTCTATGCAATAGACGCATCGAGCGGGACGATTCTCTTCCAACAGAGTTTGGGCACTCCGGTTTCGACGCCGCTGGGTTGTAACAATAACGGACCGAACGTCGGAATCACGAGTACGCCGGTAATCGACCCATCTACGAACGTGATGTACGTCATTGCCTATACGCAGGAAAATGGGTCGCCGACCTATCGTATTCACGAACTTAGCCTATCAAATCTCACCGACGTCGTACCCTCGGTCGTAGTCTCCGCGTCGCACGGGTTGAACAACGGCGCGCTCTACTCTTTCAACGCGACCTACGAGCGACAGCGGCCGGCGCTACTCGAGGCGAACGGAAACGTCTACGCCGGATTCGGTAGTTTCTGCGACTACAGTGCTACATACTCGCGCGGCTGGCTGCTCGGTTGGCAGACCGGGAGCCTTACGCCGATCCCGGCGAACCGGTTGAACGACAGCCTCGCGACGTCACCCAACATGTTCTTTTTGTCGTCGATTTGGATGTCCGGATACGGCCCTGCAGCTGATTCTTCGGGGAATGTCTACTTCGTTACCGGGAATTCTGATTATTCCGGAACGACGTACAACGGCGTGACGAATATTCAAGAGAGCGTGGTCAAGGTCAGTCCCGATCTAACACAACTCCTCAGCATCTTTACGCCGTCGGACGTCGGGAGTCTCGATCAAGGAGATGAAGACTTCGGATCCGGTGGCGTGCTGCTACTGCCCCTACTCTCCTCGTCGGTGCCACTCGCCGCCGCGGCTGGAAAAGACGGGACCATGTACCTGCTCGACCAGAATAGTTTGGGCGGATACACGAAGAGCGGCCCGAACAACGACCTCGACGAGGTGCAGATCGGCGGGTGCTGGTGCGGTCAGTCGTACTTTGCCACGAAGGGTCTCCATCAAAGCATCGTTGCGAGCGGCGGCAACAACGTGATGGTCTGGAAAGTTGAAAACTCGGGCTCGGTAAAGCTGGTCTTGACCGGAACTTCGCCGGGGTTGCCAGGCGCGCAAGATCCAGGTTTTTTCACGAGCGTCTCGTCGGCCCGAAATGGCCGCAACGCAATCATTTGGGCGCTCGCGCGCCCGCAGACGGCTCCCGGAACCATGACCCTCTTCGCGTTCACCTCTGGGCCTCAGCGTGGAAGTTCGCTGAAAACGCTCTACCAAGCGACGGCCGGATACTGGGCGTCACCGAATGCAGACGCAAATCTCGTCCCTGTCGTAGCAAACGGCAAAGTCTACGTTGCGAGTTACCAACAGCTCGAGATCTTCGGACTCGGCGGTACGGCTGCCAACGCCACTGCGGCAAGGGCCCACGCCGTTGCGCTCCGCAGTACTATCAACGCTCCAAGCGAAGTTACCGGGACGCTCCTTACCGTCCGCGGTTCGTTGCTTACGTTACGGACCCGCACCGGAAAGCTCGTTCAGGTCGACGACTCTGACGCGGCTCGACACGAGCGGATTGGCGACTTAGTCGCGGGCAAGCCTTTCAACGCGAGGGGAAAATACGACGCTGCGGGCGTTCTGCATGCCGTCGCGATCGTACGCGCGAAGCCCTCGGAGGCGTCGTGGCCCGCCGATCGCTAACCTAAGTCAAACTCTATCCCACTCCGGTTGCATGCACGGTTTGGCAGATTGACACGGTTGCAGAGACTTAAGTGCAACGAGCCGTTTCCGAGGAGAGGGTGGGATTCGAACCCACGGAACCTGCAAAGGTTCAGCGGTTTTCAAGACCGCCGCATTCAACCACTCTGCCACCTCTCCAAGCCCCCGCAAGCCCTTATGATTATTGGGGTTTTTGCCTAACCGAGTTTCTCACGAAGTCACGTCGCCACCGCCAGTTTCTCACATTTTCTCACGGACGCTCCATCGTGAGCACGGTTAGAGAGCAGGGAATCTGCCAGCCTGTTAACAGCCTCCCTGGCGACCCCTTCCATGGTGTGAGCATAGGTTGATAATGTTACTAAGGGAGAAGAATGTCCGAGTAACTCGGAAACCTCTTTTACGGAGGTTCCCTGCTTGAGGCTTATTGAGGCGAAGCAGTGACGCACGTCATGAAGCCGAAAGCCTTTCATACCGACTCTTTTCGCCACGCTGGCGAACTGCTTGGTTAACGTGTCGGGCGGCCACGGCGACCCATCTTCGTTGCAGAATACCAGTCCCTGGTCTGCGTAGGCCGGCCCTAGTCGGAGCCGCTCCGCATTCTGCTTTACCTTGTAATCGCCGAGCGCATCGACCAAGGCATCCGCGATCGGGACTACCCGCACTCTCCCCGATTTTGGCCCCTTGAACCGAAGTCCGAAGTCCTTTGTCTCCTCAAGAGACTCGGAGACTACAAGACGCTTGCGCTCGAGGTCGACATCCTGCCAACGGAGCGCCAACAGCTCTCCCCGGCGAACGCCAGTCATCGCCGCTAGTACGACGGGCATTTCCAGACGAGTGCCTGTCGTCGCTTCTAAGAGGATGACTACGCCCTTCTCGTCAACGTGCAGTCTTCGAATACAGGGCTTCGGCGGTCGAACTTCAGATGCAGCATTAGCTTTTACGACCCTTAGGGTCTTAACTCCGAAGTTCAATGCTGTGTGAAGCACACGATGAACGTGCAAGCAGGTCGTACCGCTCAACCCTTGTTGCCTTAGGTTTGTCTGCATTTCCGTAATGCTCCGCGGATTGAGCTTTGCAAGCGGAAACCTACCCAAATTGGGTATCAACTGATTACGAACGATTGAAGCGTACCTTTCGTGGGTCTTGGGTGAGATTGGTTGCGATGTCGCGGTCGGAGCCATGTGCGAAAGCCATGAGCGTAAGAGCTGTTCGACCGTTACGTTGGCAACCTCGAAAACGGGATGATTCTCGATCCCGCGCAGAACGTCGCGTTCCTTCGCCTGGGCGTCGCTTTTCGAAAGCGCGCCGAGCTTTATTTCCTTTTGGCGTCGCTTCTCGCCAGGTAGCCTTGGCAAGTCTACAGTCGTGTACCATACCTTGCCAATTTTATGGAGATAGCCTTTCATTAGTTAGCCTCCGGTATGTGGCCGAAGGCGACGGTCAGCCCGAGTAGTTCGCCCTTCTTTACGAGTTCCTCCCTTAGAGCGTGCTTGGCTATGCGAGTCTGACGCTTGCCGAAGTTCGCCGCCGGCAACAGGCCAAGCCGTATTGCAGCATAAACAGCGCCGGTCGAGACACGGAGAAGCGTGGCGGCTTCCTTGACCGTTAGGACGTCGGGAGCGCTCTCCCACGACAGGTTTGATGTTTTCGTACCTACCATTGCTCGATAAACCTCAGCAGAACCATTGGAGAAGGCAAATCAAAAAAAAGAGGCCCGGAGGCCTGTGCTTTGCGGTTGGACCGTCGAGTTTCACCCGCATTTAAATGCGGGCGAAAGTCGAACGGAGGTTCGCACCACAATTATCGCGCTTCGGAATAGCGGCGTCAAGCGGTTCAGTGGCCCTAAATCGGGTAGCATAGGGACTCTATCGGCGGGAGCGTGTAGGAAGTTCTCCTAGCGTCCCCGCCACTACCCACTGAGCCTCGAAAGTCCCTGATAGTACTGACCGTTTTGCGCATAGGGCTACGAAGGCCAATAGAAATCGCAGGCCGCTTTTGGCCGATTCTGTGTGGTGAACGGTGTCGTGAGCCCGCCCTCCCGCCAGGGGCAAATCGTTTCCAGTGGCATCGGGGTCGCGGTCTCAGAGCGTGCCTTCCCGATCGACCGTTAGACGCTCGTTAGACGAGGACCAGTCGAATCTGGAAAAGTGCAAGCAGAGTAACCAGTTTTCCGTTAGCGCCAACGGGAATCGAACCCGTGTATCGGGGTCCCGGCCGCTCCCGTCGAATACCCGAGAATCCTTTCCTGTCGGGTTTTCGCGTTTTGGAGTCCCGACTAGTCCCTTCGAATCCCGATGAGGTTTGCGTAATCCGTTAGACGGCCGTTAGAGGGGCAGGCGCTAGCTCCAGCCCTCAGTGGGCGTTTCGACCAATGCTTTATCAACTCGCCCTGCGCGGCTTGAGAGTGTAAGTCCATCCGTTCCCACTCTAGGCGGTCAGTGAAAAATCGTTACGCGTGGAACCTTAGAGATCGCGGCTCAGCCTGGCACATCTCGGGGCGGAGCTTTTTCGGCACGCGTCAAATCGAGCACGATTCGATGATCCTTAACCGCACGCGCAACACAGACGGCACGGCAAGAGAAGGCATAGTGACCATTGGACCTCTCGTTTATTGCTTTCGACACGGAACCGAGACGATTTTACACTTAGCAACAGCTAGGCGAGAGCGTATGAGGCACCACGTTTTGAAATGAACGGCGGTCTAGCTCCAGCTATTCTTGGGTTGCCCGACGACTTTGAACTTACCGAGGAGTTTGCGCGCGACCTTCAAGTAGACTCAGTCATCGCAGGTGCATCGCTCGATCTAGGGCTTTTCCGCGCTGCTCAGCTTTTGTTAGCCCCTCGGGACCAAGCAGCGGAGTCAGGTAACATCATCGCAGCCGACGCGCTTCAGTTACTGCTCGTCGTAGCGAACTTCGGGCTTTCCGACGACGCCCGGTCGCCTTTTGGCCACGCTGCTGCAGGCAACTTTGATGATGGTCGTCCTTGGCATACACCGCTGCCCGAACACCTGACCGAGACACACGTTCGGGCGCTCATTGTTATGCTGCCTACAATACAGACGCCGATCTTGCGCGCGAGAATCGCCGACGTTCTATGGCATCGTATAACACCGCGTCAGCCGGAGCACGCTCGCGGAGCTATTGAAGCCTATCTCAAGGTCGCCGCGGACACTTTTGACGCCGATCATTGGGTCATCTCCGAACAGCACTTCGGCCGCGCATTTAGCATTGCCATCCTCCTGGGCCAGAGTAGTGCGGAGTTCGAAGCTGTAATAGCACAAGCTTGGGTGTTCTTACAGCGCCTCGAGAGTAACGACCATCTTTACTACACTGAACGTATTATTTCTCGAATTCTAGAAACACTTGCGCCTGGTCAAACAGACGATCTAACGAGACGCGTGCGTCTCATTGTCGATTCCGCTCTTGGTTCCCGTGACTTTGATCGAGCGAGGACGTATCTTAGCCTTGCGATTCAACTTGAGCGCCATGCTGGGTATGCAGATCGTGCACGAAGCCTGCGGTTAGAGCGCGCTGAAACATACGTCCAGGAAGCCACGATGTCACCCACGGACACGCAGCGTAGTGTTTTCTTGCGAAAGGCGAGAACTGAACTACTCGATAGCGGTGCCTCCCGGGAGCGCATCGCAGATATTGCTGCTATGCTGGACGTTTCTCAAGCTCTCGCGGTTCATGAGATGAGCGCTGTGACTACATCCTTAAACCTCGGGGTAACCGCCGAGCACGTTCGGGCTTTGTTGCGAAATACGGAACCTATTGAAGGACTCTGGCGTCTCGCAGCGCTCCCCGTTCTAAACTCGCGCTCGAAGGCTCGCGAACATGCCGAAGAATCCATTTCTAAATATGTCTTTGCATTTGGTTTTGGCCGTCGCCCAGTCGCACATGATGGCCGACAAGAAGGTTACATACCTGGATCCATCGGAAGTCGCAATGAAGACCGGGAGCAAGTGCTCAAATCCCAGATGCGAAACTACGCGATGTATGGTAGGATGCAAGCCGTACTGGACGCGATTGAGCCGGGGCGCCGACAATTATTAATCAACCACGACTATACCCTGACCGAGATACATCAAGCGATAACAACTCGTCCTTTGGTTCCAGCCGGCCATTGTCTACTATGGTCAAAAGCAATACACGCTGGCCTGGTTGGCGAATACGATATTGCCGTACATTTGCTAGCGCCACAGGTCGAAAACGCCTTGCGAACCATACTACGGGCCTCTGGCGAGGTCGTTTATGTGACGCGCAATGACGTTCAGAGTCTGATTTCTCTAGAGGTGATTCTCGACCACCCTCGGCTTGCGCAGATTATTGATGACGATCACATCTTTGCCCTCGATTGCGTACTCGCCGAGCGCCTCGGGGCGAATATCCGCAACCACGTAGCCCACGGAATAATGACGGATTCCGAAAGCAATTCCGTAGATGCCGCATTCGTTTGGTGGCTGGCTCTTCGGTGTCTGTGTTTCTATGGCCCGAACCCACTACCTCAAAACGAGCTATCAGGATAGTGCGCGGCGTTTTCTAATCTATTGGGAACCGACAAGTTGTTGGACCGAATGTCGCGCGTAGGTCCCATGAACCAGAAACCGCTCGTCGAAGCGGACTCACATGACCGACGACGGTTCACCAAATATATGGGATGCCTGGAACTTCTTTGATATCCAGAACCGCCAGCTCGTGGCGGGCTATGATATGTTAAGAACTCCGGTAGAATCTGGCGCTGGCCGCCACGTCGTACTGGTCGGATTGCTGGTGGCGCTCGGTTCCATGAATGAGGGGACAAATGTCGCTTGCAGGTTGAATCCGCGCCTCGAGAAAGTTCGCCAGAGGTTCGAGGAGCATCTCCGGCGCTGGTATCGCTTGAGGAACGACGTGGCGCACGTTTTCGAGCGCGTGTTCTCTCCACCAAGGAAGGGGCAGAACATCCCTTGGATTCCCGGAGGCCTTATAGTCGGCAGCTATAATGCTGCGACAGACATCGTCAGCACGGGAGCGGATCCCGAAGCGTCAGTTGTTCTCCACGAGGCCATAGAGCAGGCGTTTGAGCTAACAACTCTTCTTAAACTCGTTAACAGCGACATACGCGAGGTCGATTATGCCGAATATAGCCGTCCTGTTCCCGAGCAGATTGAAGCTATTAGAAAAGAACTGGCGACTGAGATGCGAGCTTGCCCGTAAGCTAGGCGCGTGGTGCGATGCGCATGGTGCACTGACTGGAACAAGGCGCTCTCGACGGGACTAAACGGATCTTGCGACACCTGGAGCGTCATCGACAATGTCGGCGGTCAACACATAAGCTGCGAACGCTTCTGCATCCATCGATCTCTCCGATCGGTTTACAAGAGACCGGCTACCGTGCGAACCCGTTCAATAACAGCGTCTAGAGTTGGGCGTGGGCCGCCGATTACGAGTTCTAGGGCAGCGCTATACGCTTTGCTGGCGTCTTCACGCGACAAGAAGGCGCGCGAGAATGCGGGGCTATCTGCGTATCCGCCCGGAGGTCGGGCAGTGTAAGCCCACCCCGCAGCGGCCGAGCGCGCATCGACATCAGTGGCAATAGCCGCCACTGAACCCTGCTGGATTCGATCCAGGATCTCGTTGTTTCCAAGCAGCATAGCTATGTCATAGTAATGCCGCATAGAGGTTCCGATCTTGATCTGCTCGCCGCCCACACATTTCGTCGCTAACTGATGCAGCGCCGAGAGTTTCTCGACAAGTGTACGTTCAGGCCTAAGGCAACTGATTTCAACGGTTCTGAGTTCGTCGAATTCATCGATAGTTGCCCCTCCTTTCGCGAGCGCGTATTCAGCAATAAAGGATTGAACGTGCATACGCTCATTTGGGTCAGGGCCACCGCGCACTCCCATCTCTAAAAGCACCCCCGGAGGAACGACGGGATCCAGAAACGCTGGTGAGTACTTGAGATTTGTTGCACGATGAATACCAGTGCTGGATGTGACTAGGGCGGGCTCCATTTTTACAGCATCAACTGCTCGTTGCGTAATAGCCTTTAGGCCTGTGTCTCTTGCGTTGGAGCCCGCGCCTTGCGGAGGAACCAAGAGGATGTCCACATCCTGAGACATGCGTTGGATCAGGCGCCAGGCTTTGGAGAGGTTTGTGCCGCCCTTGAATACTACGAGAAAATCCGCGAACGGCTCCGAGAGCGACCTCAGAATCTCCGTTATCCAGTAGTCTTTCTCGACCCAACCTTCTGGGTAGGAGATATCCCTCGCCGTGGCAGCAACGAGCGCCAAGAAATCATCGTGATTGTCGCGCAGCAGCGGCACTAGGCGGGCAACATCTCCGCCACAAAGCGCTGCGCTGATCTAGGTTCACCTTTCGCGGCATCATTAATTCTGCCTGGGTCAATCTCGCCAGTTCTCACAAGCTCCTGGAAACGAGCCTTCACTTCCGAAAAAGGAACTTCCACTGACGCAAAGCCATCGCGGGCTAGCTCCAGAACAGCAACTTCCTTTGGGCGCAAATTCACAGCAACGCGCCTCATATTCGAGCGCTCGCGGAAATGAACGCCAGGAATAGAAGTCGGTGGCCTTCCTACGACAGCGATTTCTGGTGCTGCGGCCATTTGGGTGGATAGCCCCAGCATCACCGCAGCGGTCGGTCCTACCGGCCCAGCGGCTCGATCGGCAGCATATTTTAGAGCAGCCGCAACGCCTGATACGCCACCTTTTCCAAATCTGGAAATCGCGGGCCTAAAGTAGATGCCACGGCGGACACGACAAAGGCTACCAGACCGGACGAGGCGTGACAGGGCCGATTCGATCGAAGTCCGCGATCCGTACACTTCGAAGTCGCCCGTATTAAAAAGGGCTCCGGCGGGGGCAGCCTCGACGGCCTCTTTCAGTGTCCCAAAGGTGCTCATTGCTTCATCAGTTTACCCCGAATTACTGGCAAGCGCAAGAGAATTTGGAGCCTTGAGGCCCCTTTTGTCGGTGAATCAAGAGTCCAGTCTATTGCTCCCGGGCTGCTTGCTCCGCCTAGGTAAACGGGCGTTCCCGGGCCTGCTCAAGCTGATGGCTATGCCCTGAGGGGACCCTCCTGCCAGGCCCGCTTACACAAGTCCTCACGCTCCAGAGCCGGCCGCCCAAAGTGCTGGGGTCGCGGTTCCAGACAAGCGGCCGTAACCGATCGCCGCATTTCGCGTAGCAAGTTGCGGCCGCCTTCGAAGCGCTCCCCGATCGAAAAGCCTAGATTCGCAATCTCCTTCGTACGCTCTTGATAACTCTTCTCGCGCCTTTTGCACAACATGCAGAACGTGAGCTCGGAACTAAAGCGGCACTGCTGAAAATAATCACCTTGACGGTCCTCCGCCGGATCGTGGTCTCGCGCCTCCAAGGCGCGTCACGTCTGAAGGGACGTAAAAAGGGACAAGGAAAATGCGAATTCGTGCGCTTTTAGTACAGACAATCGCGTTCCTGAGCGTGCAGATTGGACATATAAGGGTGGGCGACGCCGATCGAGCTCCCGAGCGTATCGTCTCGCTTTCTGGCCGAGTGGCTTCCGGTAAAAGCCAATTGTGCGACTCCTTATGTAAGCGATATCCGGCGACTCTCGTAAAAACGCGAAAGCTGATTCAGAAACTCAAACCCACGGTCCCTGAGCGCCGACGCGACCTTCAAGAATTATCGCTCGCTGCTCGAAAAGAGTCAAGGCTCGCGACGCGTAGGCTCGCGACGCATACGGAATTCAACTTCAGGTTGCACCTGGTCATCAACTTGAATCGGATGGCTCACCGCCCCACTTCGACAAGAACGCTTGGTCCAAGGGTAATCGTGCTTCCGTCCTCAAGCCACAGACGGACCGCATCATCGTGTGTAGACCCACGTCTACGATTACGTGGAAACCCGCGAGCCACCGGACCAGCATGCCGCGTTTAATCTCCGTCGCGCGCGAAGGTTGTGCCATAGACTTCGATCATCGCTTTCCTCCCGCGGCGTCGACACTGGCGCTGCTGCACGGCGGAGTAACCGCGCGCAGGGACCCACGCGCAAGGCCGCAGCGGAGCGCAGCCGCGTCACGGGTTGCCTTGCGCGTCGGAGCGCCAGGGCGGTAGCCTGGCCGATGGCGGCGCCCGTATCGAGGCCGCGGATGGAGTACGAGCGCTTTTCGCGATCTGTTAGACAGCTGTTAGATTCCGAGCATCAAGCACGAGGAGAGTCCATCACAATAATGAAAAGTTTGCCAGCGCCAACGTGAATCGAAAGCGATACTGCAGATAAACCCCTTTCCGGCGCCCGCAAGCTCCGGCTGCATACGGCTAGAGCGGCGTGGGGGCTTACACGTAGTCACGATGGATGAGCTCTGGGTGCCGTCCTCGGCGATTAGCAGCAACGTGGCGATTGCGCCTAAAACGAGCCCATCGCTTTGACGCGTTCGCCGCCCGGCGTACCGCCGCGCGCGACGGTCATGCGGCCGCGGCGGATCCGGAAGAGTCCGACCACTCGTAGGTGTCCGGATCGGCGAGCACCGCGTTACAACAACGGCACGGTCGAGCCGTTGTAATCGAGCGTGATGGTGAAAGCGTCGTAGCAGGTTGCCCCGACATTCGTCCCGACAAACGGCGCGGCGAACGCGCCTTGCGTCTGCTACGAGTAATCCCCCACCAGATCCGGCAATGTGAAATCGTCGACGCCGATCGGGGCATAGCGGCAGGGCCTGCCAATCGCCGGCGCCGTTGCCCACGCCGTTGATGCGAGGCGCGAGGGCATGCGGTAGAGATTCACTCTAACCCGGTACGGGCCGGCAAGATTATCTCCGGCGTTGCGCTGGCGTCCGGGCGACCGAATAGCCAGGAGGGCAGGATTCGTACAGGCTAGAACGGGTCGGCCTCGATCTGTCAGGACGAGGTCATTCACACTTGGAGCAAACGCGCATGATCACGAGCTTCGGGTTCAAGATTCTCCTGTTGTCGCTTGCGATCGTTATTGTTGGACTCGGCGCTTCATCGAACGCAGCGGCCGTCAAATCGTCGAAAAAACCACCTCCGCAAGCCATCGCCATTTGCGATACGTCGGACGTAATGACGCTTCTCGGCAGGGGCGGACCGCTGCAGCACGATCCCTTGGATGCGACGACGTTCATTCAGCAGCGAATCGGCGCGTGCAAGTCCGTCATCTATAAGTACATCGCCGGGTTATCGGCCCCGGCGATAATCGCGCGGAATCCTCCGGGACTGCCGGCGCTCCCAACGCCCTCGCCGAACCCCACGTTCCCCGCTGGTTGTAGCACGCAGCCATACACGAATTACGCGAACTACAAACCAATCGCCCTCTATTCCGCACTGACCTTCTGCATAAGGTGGATCGCAGGCAACGTGCCGCCGCCTCCGTCGCCGGGGACACCTACGCCGCAGCCCATCGGGTTCCACACCCCGTTTCCGGGCTCGGGGGATCCGTGGACGAAAGTCATCTATGTTCTAGGCCTCGCGTCCGACCCCGGTGTGGCCGCGCAACTGTCGCTTCAGCTGGCGAATGCCGTTCGATCGCCGAAAATGCGTTCCGACCTGCCAAAACCGGACATCTACAGCGATCGACCCGTGTTGTACGAAGTCGCGGCTATGCCAACTTGGAAGCTCGCAGACTACCAGCAGCAGTGCTTCACCGATCCGTCAACGGCCGGTGCAATCGTCGCCGTGCAACCGGGAACGCAGAGCAACGCATATAACTTGATCTTCGGGTCTTCATGGACATACTTGAACTTGCAGCTCATGGTGCTGGACTGCGAACCGACTAGCGCCGCCTACGTGAATAATGCCGCCTATTTCACGTGGCTTTCACACGTAAAAGCCGGAAGAGGCTCGCGCTACTACTTGAACCTTTCGACCGCCTTGGGAGTTCTTGCGATGGTGGCGGGGCTTCAAAATCCAAAGACTACGACGTATAAGTACCCACCGCATACGCACCCTCCGGGGCAGCCGTACGCAACTTCGTACACGCAAAGCACCTTCGGAAGCACTGAAGCGACGACGGCCGCGTCGGTAGCTTCGGCTTTTAGCTCCTCGTACATCTTCCAGTCGCCCAGCCCGGATGGCCAGGCAGCCGACGCGATAAAGCAGGTACTTCCCAAACTCTTCGACGACCTTATGTGGGCTTGCGCGTCGACGCCACCCGGTAAGACAGCGTTTCCTCAACCGCAGTGCGAGTGGTTTATCTATCGACCCAAAGCGCAGCCACCGCCGTAGGAGGCCCTTATGAACGTGCATATCATTGCCAGAGTGGCGCTCGGCCTTTTCATCTTAGGCGTAGCGATGGGCGGTAGGGCTCCGGCGAAGCCACCAGTACCGGCGCAACTGGATTGCCCTGTGATTCCGTACTGGTGTCGTCCACTTGCTGCGACGCCGAACCCTGACGAACCAACCTCTTGCGTCGGGAAATTCCGAGTAAGCGATGAATACGATTTTGTCATCGACCCCTACAGCAAGACGGCTACGTGGCTCGATATGCCGCACATCTCTACCGATATACCAGACATCGGAAGTGAAGCCGCGATCGAGAAAGCCAATCTCGTATTCACCGATAACGCCATAGCATGGTCTAATCCCAAGGGCTCTATCAACTCCGATTCACACTTTGTGCTTTGGCGTGATACGCTTCGCCTCGACGTGACGACCCGCACTCGAGAAGGATACGCTTATTGGCGCGGCACATGCACAAAGACATCCGACGCCCTCTTTGCCGCGGGGGTTGGGACGCAGTTTAGCAAGTCCACAGCGAGCGGTTCGTGGGAGCCAGCTGAGGCCAACGCGGTCGGCGCCGGTTTAACCGCTCGTTCGAAGTTCGCCATCCAAGCGGCCGTTATGCTGCCGCTACCGTGTTACGACACGCGAATTCACATGAATCAGAGCACGCCGTGGCGCTTTTTCGTCGAGCAACGGCGCGCGGCAGGCTTATGCGCTGGGATGCGCTACGAGTGCACGATCGTCAGTGATGCTTTCCGATTGCCCATTTCACGATCGATCGAGGTCAACTCGAAGGGACGAAAATGGACGGTGCCGATCGATCCAAAACCACCAAAAGTGGCAGGAGGACCCTGCCGGAAGCCGGCGACGTAAACCTGGATTCAGGAACCCGCGCAGGTGTGAGCATTCGTGGCCACACCTTTGCGTGAGCTCGAGACGAGGATGACTCCGGCGATCAGGTTGATAGGTCGTCCAAGTACACGCGCAAAAATCGTCTTAAGGCAGGGCCAGTCAGCAGAACCGTGTTGGTACGCCTCTGATTCCTCGAGTTGCCGCTGCGTTCTACGGGTCGCGATACCGCGGCGATTGCGAAAAGACAGCGGGCGACCCTGCTGTCGAGGTAGACGCTGATCTCGTCCATCTCGCTAACATCTATCACGAGACCGTCGGCCGCGACCGAATACGCTTCGTAGCTGTGCCGACCAGATCGGGCGCGGAAGTGGACGCCGTTTTCGCGAGCCCATTGTATCGCGTTTACGATGTCGGTTCGATTCTGGCAGAAGACCACCGCACGAGGAAATCGCTCGTCGCAGTTGATGCGGGAACAAAAATCGCGACGGGCTTTATCCCAGCCGGGACTCTTGGGATCCAATATGCGACCTGTCATCTTCGTCATGGCGATATTCCCTTCTTAATCCAAGGCGGTTGATGTACTTAGGAAGTGGACCTCCTCAGGTTCCTTCGGCCGCGACATGCATTCCCTTCTGGGTGACTACCTTGTGCTCGAAGAGCGACCGAAAAACGTCGGCACGATTATCCAGCGCCTTCAGCTCGGGCAGAACAAAAATCCGGTCGAGAAGTCCCTCGAATCGCTGGAAATCATCGCCGAGCCGATCGTAAATTCCGGTCGCCCAATTCAGAGAGGCGATGTTGTCCGCTCGATCTACCCCCGTGGAGATTCCAGTTGGCAAACCATTTGTTTCGGTCAGGGTCGACCAAATCGATTGGGCGGAGGCCCATCGCACGTCATAGGTCTCATCGGGAAACGAGACCCCCCAACGCTCGCTCACGGTCTTCATAAAAGAGGTGTGTTCATAGTTTATGTGCGAGACGTTGCTCGAAGACGGGCTTATTACTAACGCAGGAACGCGATAGCCAAGCGGCGTGTCGCCCCACTTCCCCGGAACTGCCGGCGCCGGCGGCACGACATGATCGTAAAATCCGCCATGCTCGTCGTACAGAACTAAGAGCAGAGTATCTTGCCAGCCGGACTCGTCGTTAGCGCGTCTACCACCAAGCCGATAAATTTTTCGCCAAGCGCAGGATTGTGCGGCGGATGGTCGTCAGCGAGCGTGAAAGGAGGGTCCAGGATCGATACGTGAGGCAGCGATCTGGCCATACCGTCATCGGCGAACTGATCGATGGTTGCAAAATTTAAAAGATGGGTCGCCGCGAACGCATACCAAAAAGCTAGGAATGGAAGATCCGAAAAGTATGACTTCCAGGTCAGCATATGGCCCGAGCGTATTAGATCTGGAGTTGTCTCGAGCGCTCGATATAGCCGGGTTGTTCCAAATCCCGGGAAGGCCGGCAGCGTCTGCGTGTCGTCATCCTTGTCTCGCTGACCCGAGTGGAAATATTTCCTATTCGGCCACGTCGAGTAAGCATCGATGAGAACCACGCGTCGCAGACCGTAAACTTAGATGCAAGCGCGTAGAGCACCGGAAACGTCTTTGCGGTATAGTAACCCATCGGGATGTTCCAATGAGAGTCTCCGGGATTTTCCATCGCATAGGCCTTAACGAACCCATCCATGCCGCCGCCATCGTACTGTTCGACGGCGTCTCGGCGTAGGTGAGGCACGTTGTATGTGAACGGCGCGCCGTCCATGCACCACTGAGGCACCGCGGAGCCATCGGGTGCGGGGTTTGTTTCTAGGGGATCGCTAATCCCATTAATGTGGCTCCTTCCCGGTAGTGAGAGCGCGCCAAGGACGTGATCGAAGGAACGGTTTTCCATCATGAGTACTACGAGGTGATTGATGAGTTCCACCGAGATCCTCCGTTGAAAGAGTCTCTATCGACTTGGAAACCGCAACGATCTGGTTACGATGAGTTGGCAGGTTGCATTTGGCTTGGCCCGCTCCTTGAGAAAGCCCGTCGGGCGGAAGATTGCGGAGACGCCGCCCTGGGGAGCTATCTATTCGGTGACCGGGATTACTTGGACGCTAGATTGCTGAGCTTCCTCGGGCTAACGGAGCTGGATATTCGCCGCATCGTGCGCAGCGAACCGGACGATAAGCGAGCCGGTCAGGTCGTATTGCAGAGTGCGGGGAAGATGGCGCGCGACGTTGCCGCATTCAATCGGCACTTCGTCCGGAGGTACGGCATCCTTCTCGTGATACTCGATGCCGACGAGGGTCGCCGAAAATCGCCGCTGGGAACCAAGGTCATGCAAGTCACCTACAATGCACTCATCTTCCCGATCGCCCGGATCATGTACAATCGGACGGGGCACACGGACGTGAAATAACCATTTGCCGGTATCCGACCTACCCTGGGTTTGAGACATAACGCTATGTCCTATTTATATCTTCTACGATTCCATCGCCTCTAGTGCCAGCAGCGATTCGGCTTAGTGTAAGACAATCGGACTGAGCCGACCAGGAACTTGCACCGTGCCGCTCCAGACGGTCGTTCCCTGCACGCTCGCCGTGACGGCATATAGTCCGGCAGGCAGGTTATAAAATGTAAACGCACCCGTGCTGCTCGTAACCACCGGTCCAACGCGGCTTCCGTTCACGGAGCTACCGTTAGCGTCTTTTGTTTGGACGACGTAAACGTTGGCACCGCTAACCGGGCCGTTCGCGGTGCGGAGCGAGCCGGTCAGCGCGACGCTTTGTGGGAGCGCCTTCGCCGTCACCAGGACAGCCAACGTAGCGGCGAAACAGAAAACGCGATAGCGCATCATGGTTTACCCGTTAAGACGTTCGAAATGTTGGACACAGTCTGCTGGCCGAGCGCCGTCACCGACTTTTAATGTGGCGACTTGCGTGTTGTTGATGAGCGGAATCGGATCGCCGATCGCGAGGTTGCCGCCGTGGTCGACCGCAGCAGGTTTGAGCGGACCTTCATCAATCGAATAGTCCGCGCCGCTGCCGTCTTGCTCGATGAGAAGATTCGCACCCGACATCCCCGGGGCTTGAATGGTATATGTGATGCTACGCACTTGCCGCGGGATTTTGAGCGAATAACCGGCCGAATAGCTGACTACTTGATCGGTTTGAAAACACACGTTGGCAATATTAGGATTGAACTGTCCGCGCGCAGTGATAATCTGCGCACCTTTCGCGCCTTGTGGACTATAAAGCCATGAGTAAAAGGCGGGAAGGGCCAATCCGCTGCAGACTCCCAAAATGAAAAACGCGACAGCGGGGCTTTTGGTAGCGATCTGCAGCCATTCCCCGATGTGTATCTCGATCCCATTACCACCGCCATCATCCTTCACGGCCTGTTTATCGTCACCGCCCTGCGCGGGCTCTTTAGCGTCACCGCCCTGCAAGAGCTGTTGGCTAGCAGTCTGACCGAGTTTTACCGTAATCCGATAAGCGATCAAAACGCAGAACGCGCCGAATAAGAGCGAGATCACCCACATGAGGAAGTCGGGCGGAAATACAAACACGTGGGGCCCTCCTGTTGGGCAAAACTTCCTCGCTTGGCCTAAATAGGCTAGCCACTTAATCATACATCAGTCGAGCGGAGCGAGCCAATATGGCGCTCGGTCAGCGCTTGGCAAATCTCGCGCAGCTGACGCCCAAGCGGCCGGGCTTGTCAAACCCGGAGTCCGGCACTATATTGGCTAAACCGGGACAGTGCAAGCTGGCTATCCTTTGGCGAAAGGTGCGGCGATCTCGATGGCGGGCAGCGTGGAACTGGCCACTTGGGTTATCGGCGGATTTTTTGTAGCGTTGGGCGGCGTGCTCGTCACGCGATTGCTTAACGGCAAGCATCAACGCGCAATATCTGCTCTACGGAATGCGCAAGGACGGGACACGCTACTTCAGCCCGGAGCGCGTGCAGCTCACAGCCGTCACGCTCTGGCTCGCGTTAAACTACCTCTTGACCGTTCTGAATAACCCTCACGTGCAGTCGCTGCCCGACGTGAATAACCAGACACTCGCGGTGCTGGCCGGAAGTCAGCTGCTCTACTTTGAAGCTGGCCCACTTTCGTGGACGGGTTTGGATTAAACATCAGGCGGCTTGATTCCGCCGTTCGTACTCTGCTGGCGAGATGTTTCCGATCGAGGTATGGCGGCGATGCGGATTGTACCAGCCTCGATGAAATCGAAGACCGCCAGCGCAGCTTCGTGCTGATTCTTGAACCGACGCGTGGCGAGCAGCTCGCATTCCAGCGTCGCATTGAAACTCTCGCACATCGCGTTATCGAAACAGTCGCCAACCGATCCCATCGATGGCTGGACTCCGGCTTCGTTACACCGTTTGCCAAACGCGATCGATGTGTATTGACATCCCTGGTCTGACTGATGAATCACGGCCGTAGGTTTTCGTTGATGGATCGCCATCTCAAGGGCGTCGAGGACGAGCTCTGTACGTAGATGTCTCGCCATCGCCCAACCGACGATGCGCCGACTAAAGACGTCGAGCACGACGGCCAGAAACAAGAACCCGCTCCATGTCGGAACGTACGTAATATCGGCCACCCAGAGTCTGTCAGAGGCAGGCGTGCAGAAGTTGCGATCGACCAGATCGGGGGCAGGTCGGGCATCGCGATCGCGAACGGTGGTCTTGAAGCCTTTACGGCGGCTTGCTCCATGAATATTGCGTTCCCGCATGAGGCGCGCTAGCCGTTTTTCACTCGTCCGAATACCAGCATCGCGTACGTCGCCGGCGAGGCGTGGCCGGCCATACGTTGAACGCGAGCGTTCGAAGTATACTTCCAGCGCGTCTCCAATCGCGATATCGGCGCACGCGTGTTCGCACGTAGGACGCTTGAGCCACGCATAATACACGCTGACCGAGGCGTTCAGAACGCGGCATTGCGTAGCAACGGGCCAAATGGCATGGCGCCTTCACGAATTCGAAGACTTTGCGGGTACCGAATCGGTCTCGCGAGCGAACCACGCCGCGGCTTTTTTTAAAATGTCTCGCTCGACCTCAAGCGCGCGGACCTTTTTGCGCAGCTTCGCGACCTCAAGGCTTTCTGCAGTTGTCAAACCGTTGGAACGCCGGCCGGCATCGAGATCGTCCTGCTTCAACCAGTTGGTGATTGTGAGACGCGCGATCTCGTACTCGCGAGCCATCGAATTGGCGCTCCTACCGGAGCGAGCCAGCTCGAGGATCTTAGCCCGAAACTCCGGAGGATAGACGCGCTTTCTGGCCATGGTGGGGTGCTTCTCCGCAAAGCGGAAAGACTCCACGAAACCGGGTCAGCTCCAAATAACTGTAGTTAACCGCAGTCGGACGGAGTGCACGTGGAACGCAACGAGCGCAGGTTATGCCACTTTTACCTATCAAGTTTCAGATGGGGATGCGCATCCACGGTGATGTTCACCTAGCAGGTCTAGGCGCGAAGTATCCCGTCTATTGAAAAGGGGCGCAGCCTACTCGCTGCCCCCTTTGGTCCTGAACTCACGGTATCTGCCGCTTCTTTCGCTGCTCCCGTCGAGGATCTGCGGCCGGCTGCCGTAGCAGGGTCATATCGGTTAGGAATCAGGCATCGCGAAAGCCCTTACCATATCGCTCCATTCAGTAGCCAGGCGGAACGGCCAGGACCGCTAGGAGGGATTTCTATGGTTCTTGGAACCGACAAGATTGACCGGGAAGCGACTCAATTCCGACCGATACGCGCCTGAGCTTACGCTCACTCGCGACCACAACCTGTCCCGGAATCGGGAGCATAACGAATCCGCGCGATACGACGCACCGAGTGATAACTTGATTGCAGACGCCCGGCCGCACCTGTCCTTGGATGAGGAATTGCGGTGACTTCGGATCGGTTGGAATCACTTTTTGGATTCGCGTGTTATTGCAGGGATTTGGTAAGACGAGCGCAGCGTACAATTTGATGCCTGATTTCATTTTTATTGCGCTGACTGCCGTGGCGTTAACTAGGTTCCAGCTTCCCATCGGCGGTGACGTCGAGGCGAGCGACTGATTTGAAAGACCGAAAATTACGAACAACGTTAGGGAAGCTACGAACCCTTTGTACTTCATGGGCGATTCCTTTCTGACTAGAGAACGGACTCGGTTGGGCTGACCTCGATCGCTAACAGTTTCAAAGGCACGGAGGGTTCGACGGGGGCCTAGTCTTTTCCAGCCAGGGGTCACCGCATCCTAAGCACATTAAAGGTTGACCCAGAGCAGTTAACCCTCTAATGCAGCCTTGCAAGGGTCGCCGATTGCGTCTTTCTCGCGAACTTTAGGGCCAGGGACTGTCAGCGTAGCCCGGCGGGAGTTCCGTAGCGTGGCCCCCTGCGCGTTGTTCTACGAGCCCCGCGCGACGGCTAACCCTCCATCATGAAGCTCGCGATCCGATCGGAGACGGCGGCGATCGTAAAGCTCGGATTCGCGCCTACGGGACCGGGCAGCACCGATCCGTCGGCCACGTACAGCCCGGGATAGTTGAAAACCTCGCCGCGTTCGTTCACCACGCCGTCGTCGCTCGACCGTCCCATCGGACAGCCGCCGAGCGGATGGACGGTGATGAGGTCGTTGAAGAGCCGGGTCAGCGGATTCTCGGCAAACGACCCACCCAGCGCGCCCGCGACGTCGCGTCCGTGTTGCATCGCGCCCTTGAGATAGCCTTTCGACGGACCGTCGTCCCACCGCAACTGCAGCAGCGGAACGCCGGTGGCCGGATCGTCGGCGACCGACATCACGCCGTTGGGCAGGTCGCGTCCCATGCCCAAGAGCGGCATTGACGTCGACGAGAGTGTTCCCTCACCGACCGCCGTTCCCAACTGCCGGTCGATCTCGGCGCGCACGTCGCCGGTAAACTCCGTTTTGACGAACTCCCACGCCGCGGCGGCTGCGCGCGGAAGCAGTCCGCGATCGAGCATCTCCCAGATGTAATCCACCGCCAACGGATAACCGGCATCCTGCAAATAAAGGCCGCGTTCGGCTCCGCCATCGTCCTCGCCGTCGGGAAAGCGAAACGTGCTAGTGATGACCGGCGCGCGCGACGCGTTGAGACGGACAGGCCGCCCGCCCGCCTCGGTGCAGCGCGAGGCGAACATCAACAGATCGCCGTTGCCCGAAAAGCGCGAACCCAGCCGTGGGCTCAAATCGGGGAGCAGACCTTGCCGGCGCATCTTCAGCAACAGATACGTGCTCCCTAACGTGCCCGCCGCGACGATCAGCTTATCGGCGTGAAGCGTCACCATTTCACCGACCGGCAAAATCCCAGGCGTCGTCTTTTTCTCGATGTCGTGCGCGACGTAGCTCACGCGGTAGCCGCCCTCGGGCGACGGCGCGAACTCTTTGACCTCGCAGAGCGCCCGAATATCCGCGCCGGCTTCCTGCGCGAGCGTGATATAGGTGTAATCCATCGTGTTCTTCGCACCGTAGTTGCAGCCCACGTCGCACTCGCCGCACAGCCGGCACGTCTCGCGCGGCATCTTGTGATAGTTGTTCCCTTGATCGAACACGCGGCCCGGCCGCGCGGTGTCGGCGCCCGGTTCGGTAAACGTGACGGCGAGGTGGGGCAGGTACCACTGCGGCTTGGAGGGATCTCCGTCCCCGTCGGTCTGCGCGATGCCGAGCTTCGCGGCCGCGGCGCGCATCGCCGACGTCTTGTTGTCGAACTGATAGCTGCTCGGATAGATCTCTGGCTGCACGACGGCTTGCACTGCATCGTAGTGCGGATCGAGGTCTCCGCGCGTGATGGGCCACGTGCCCGCTCCGCCGAGGAGGGGATCGGCGAACCAACTGGCGTCCTTGCGAATGAAGACGTTGGCGTAGATCAGCGAGCCGCCGCCAAGGCCGGCCGAGACGATTGCCGCCATCCCGCGAAACGACCAGATGTTGAAGAGTCCGTATCGTTGCTCGCTGGGATCCCAGAAGTTGTTGCGCAGCTCGAACGGCGTGCGCGCAAAGGAGTTCGGCGGATAGGGCTTTCCGCGCTCGAGCAGGCAGACGCGTTTTCCGGCTGCCGCCAGCCGATAGGCCATCACGGAACCGCCAAAACCCGAACCGATGACGACGGCATCGAAGCGTTCGTCCATGTTACGCAGACCTCCCGGAGATGATTTCGCCGTAGCGCGCGCTGGCCGGCGTAGAGTCTCGCGTCAGCGACGGATCGGCGTCGAGTGCTATATGATAGAGACCGAAATCGCTGTTGTCGTTGAAGCGCAATCCCCACTCGCGGTTCGAGGTGATGCTCCAGCAGAGATACGCCCTGACCGGTACGCGCTCGCGCACGGCGCGTTGCAGCTCCGCTACGTGGTAAGAGAGATAATCCGCGCGTTCCATGCCGCTGGCAACGGTGACGCAGCCGTTTTCGATAACCAAGATGGGCTTATCGGGAAAACGCTCGTGCTCGATAACCAAGAGGTCGTACAGACCACCCGGAAAGACCGGCGCGCCGGCGTACTGGAAGTTCATCGCGTTGGGCAGACGCAATGCCGCCGCGACGCTGTCGAATCCCCAATAGTAATCGATTCCCACGAAATCCAGCTTGCCGACGCACTCGGGAGGACAGAGGAATTTCGGCAGCTTCCCGGCCATTCCGAGGTGCCACCAGTCGGCAGCGGCGATCGTGGTGAGCATCGACAGCGTCTTGCGCAGCGGCTCTAAGAACCATAACTGCGAGCGCGATGCGGTGACCCGCTCGCCCAGGTCGAGCGCAACGAACTCCACATGCGGCGTCGCCGTGCCGAGAATTTGGCCGGCGATGTATCGCGTCAGCGCCGGTTCGAGTCCCACGAACTCCCCCGCCTCCTCCATGCAGAGGCCCGGAACGCCGGGATGGATGCCAACGCGCAGTTCACCGCGCCGCCGAATCGCGTCCAGCGCTCCGTCCATTCCGGCGATTTGCGAAACAGGCGGCAAAGGCGCGGTCGAGCGGCCGACGTTGGCGACGGTCTTCCGATTGTAGAGATTGGGCGGGTCGCCGTGCGCTCCCGGAAACGCCGCCGACATCGCCGCGTCCCACGGAGATTGGTTCGTCACGGGATCTCGCCGTTTGAATTGACGCAACGCGGAATCCACGGCATTGAGTAGGCTGCGGCTGCCGAGCGCCATCGCGATCGCAAAGGGTTGATCGGGCGCAGGTATGGCGTCCAGCCGAAGATCGGGTGCGGCGAAAGGTCGCAAAAACACGTCGTCGTCGAAGACGGCGTCGATCTCTCGGCGCCGCAGCGCCGCAACCGCGTCGGCCGTCTGCGAATAGCGTTCGACCGTTGCCTTGGGAAAATACGATGCTGCCTCGTCGGCCGGCGCCGTCCCCACAGTGACGCCGATGCGGCCCTGCCACGATGCCGGGGGCTGCGGCAGCGAACGATCCGCCATGTACAGCAAGCACAAGTGCGCCGCAAAGTACGACTCGGAGAACAGAACTTTGCCGGCGCGTTCGGGAGTGAGCGTGAGCTGTGCGATGGAGAGATCCACGCGGCCGAGGCCAAAGGCTTGTTCCTGCCAAAACATTTTGTGTTGGAGGCGCAGATTGGGCGAGGTCACGCGTGCGGCCCAGAAGTCGACGAGCCGGCGCAAAAACCGGGGTAAGCCCAGCACCAACGGATTGCTCCCGACCATCGAGGCGGGACGCAGATTTTGGATTGCCGTTTTAGCGAGCGCGTGCGCGCGAAAAAGGTTCGGAATGAGCGTAAGCACTTTGCTCATCTGATCCTGCTCGCTCGCCAGCGGTTCGAGCCCGGGAGGCATCGCATACGATCGCATCCACCACGCCTTGATGTAGCCGTACACGAGCTGATTTGGCTCGTTGATCGTAACGTAGTAGTCGATGAGGTCGCCCAGATCGCGCGCGACGTTGCGCGCGTATTCGGCGAAGCACGCCGGAAAGTCGTCATCGAGCATTCCTGCGCCCTTGCCGGCGGCCTGCACGTGCACCGGCCAGGTGTTGTGATGCAGCGTCACCACCGTTTTCATCTCCGCTGCGCGAATGCACTTCAGCACGTCGCGATAGTGCTGCGCCGTCGCGGCATCCCAAGCGCCCCGCGTGGGCTCCAATCGAGCCCAGGATAGCGACAAGCGAAAGACCTTGCAGCCGAGCCCTTGCGCGAGCCGAACGTCTTCCGGATACCGCGTCCAGAACTCCGTAGCCCGTAGCCGCGGCTGCATCTCGCGGACGCGCTCCCAAACGTCGCGGATGTCGTCTTGGCCGTTATACGCTTCGCACTGATGATCGGCCGTCGCCACGCCGAAGAGGAAGTCGGGCGGCAGCGCGGGGTGCGTAGCCTTCTTACCTAGAGCGCGCAAGGTCACCTTAATCTCCGTCGAATTTAGGTCCCTTACTTTGAAGGGGCCTAAATAGGCTAGCACAAACTAGCTAGGTTCTCCTCTCATCGCTTTTAGAGGTACGCGAGATGACGCTTAATCAAGACTTTATCTTCCCGCCGGCACCGGACATTACGAAGCCCGAGCCACCGTTTCCCGGGATAGACGGCGATCTCGGCCCGCTCCACGACTTCCTTTTCGACCCTGACAAGTCGGCGCAGTGGGTGGGCGAGGGGTTCAACTGTATCTGGCGCCCAAACAGCACGCCGCAGTCCGACCACTTCCTCGAGTTGAATCGAACGAACGACGGCATTCTTTTCGAACGGATACCCGGAGAGATTCCCAACCGCGGACTGCTCCAGCCCGACATCGTCATGTTCGGCGTGAGCTATCTGCAAAAGATCTCGGACGCGAACATCGCCAATCCGGCGAAGAGCGGCCTCCATTTCGAGCCCGGCATTTGGGCGGTCGTTCCAAAAACGACCAATCCAACTGAGATACCGACGGTCCTGCGCATGGCCTCGATTCCACACGGAACGGCGATCCTCGCACAAGGATCGGCTTTCCAGCATCCCGGTGGTCCCGTGATCGCCGATAACGATCTCTTTCCGTTTCCCATCGGACAGCCGTCCAATAAGCTCATATCGACGTTTCAGGACAATCTGAACCTCAGCAAACCGGACGCGTTTCGTACGCCGGACCCGCTGCTCAAAGGCATCACACAAGATACCGTTAACAGCCCGAACTCATTACTGAGAGCCGCGCTCGCCGGAAAGACCGTCAAGCAGACCACGACGTTGATCATCGCAACCGACTCCACGCCCGTTCCCGGCGGAGGCGTCGCGAATACGGCGTTCCTTCAGGGCGCCCCGGGGTCGGGCCCGAACGCCGACGCCGCCGTCGTCAGCGCGACGTTTTGGATCGAGCTGATCGAAGGCGCGCCCGATTTCTTCCAGCTGCAATACACTCAGATCGTCCTGCTGAACTTTGCCGGATTGAGCTGGCCTCACGTGACTGTGGGGACTCTGCGGAAAGAGCCCGTCGTGTAAGAAGCTGAACCGCGAATGCAAATCAAGAACATCGACCGCCTGCTGCTCTTTCGTGAGGACGGCAAAAAACGGATCCTCACGCTGGAGCAGCTGCGGTCGAAGTACCGCATCGAGGCCGACGGCACGATCAACTATTTCCGCGTCAACCAGGACAACGTCGACAACTATAGGCGAACGGGGATCGCCCTAAATCCATCCCACCTGGAGTTCTTCGAGGCTTTCAAGAAATCGATACTCGCCGGCGCCGCGGATGAGAAAAGCCTGATATGTTACCGAGTGGGCCGCGTTGAACGGCCCTTTAACCCGAAAGGGCGGGTCGGCACATCCTAAAAAGCCTTGGGCTTCGAGCCCGGAAATAAGATCGATGGCCGACCCGATGACTGCTATCCTAAGAGATCGGACCGTATCTTAGGCCGCGTACGTCGCGAAGCCTGTATGCATCAGGGTGGTCGCGTAGGGTAGCCGGCCCGGCGAGTGAGGTGATTGTGGAGATCCTAGGCATCGATGTCGGAAAGCACGAGATGCATGCGGTTCTGCTGCAGCATGAGCGGTCAACATCGAGGAGCGTTGCCAATTCGGCAACCGGTTTCAAGCAGTTGCAAACCTGGTTGCGCAATCGCAAAGTTGAGAGGGTGCACGTGTGTCTCGAGGCCACCGGCGGTTGGAGCGAAGATCTGGCGCTTGTGTTGCACAAGGCCGGCCACGTCGTCAGCCTCGTTAACCCTACCCGCATCAAGGCGTTTGCTCGGAGTGAGATGCTGCGGACAAAGACCGACTGCATCGACGCGGCTCTCATTGCGCGGTTTTGCCGAATGCACGCGCCAGAGCCGTGGGTGCCTCCCGCGCCGGAAATCCGCATGCTACAGGGGCTCGTTCGTCGATATCAGAGTTTGATTCAGATGCGTACAGAGGTGCAGAACCGGCTCCAAGCACCCATGATCACCTCGGTGGTTAAGGCTTCGATCAAAGCGACGCTCACCCACCTGGATCGCGAGATCGAGCGGGTCGATCACGAAATCGAGCAGCTCTTCAAGCACTATCCGCCGCTGCGCCGGCAGCGCGATCTGCTCACGTCAATTCCTGGCATCGGAGAGACGACGGCCGCTCGCATCTTAGGTGAGATGCCGAACATCGCCGAGTTTCGCGACGTCAAGGCCGTCGCCGCGTACGCTGGCCTCTCACCTCGCCATTACGAATCGGGATCGATTCGCCGACCAAGCCGCATCGCCAAGACCGGCAACGCTAACTTGCGCACTGCGCCGTACTTTCCGGCGATCTCAGCTATGCGCTACAATCCTCTGCTTCGCCGTTTTGCCGATCGACTGCGCGAGCGCCGTAAATCTAACATGGCTATCATCACAGCCGTCATGCGTAAGCTCTTAACTCTCGCCTACGGTGTGCTTAAGTCGGGTAAGCTCTTCGACCCTACCTACGCAAGCCATTGACACGAAACACCGTATCTTATCTTCGGGGTCGAGCCCGACAAGACCGCAGCGAAGGTCTACGATTACGACTTCGTCGACGCGCACATGGACATGGTCGCGCAGTCGGCGCAGGACCTCGACGAGATTCAATCCGAGCTTTTGTCGAGGGCAAGCGGCTCAATATCGCCATTCGATACGCCTCGGAGATGAACGACGTGCCCGCGAAAAGCAACCCGAAGCGGCGGGATGAAAGTCGACGTTCGTGCAGGCTCGGGAAGCCTTCCGAGCCTGCGCGCCCAGTCAATGGTATTAGCAGAACGCTAACACCCAGCTTTCTCTTCCGACCAGGCATTCAATAACAGCAAGCCACGTCGGTTCCTTCTAAGGTGCGCCTAGCCCACGAGTTTCCTTCGCATCGCCTCGACTACGAGCGCTGCTCGGGAGTTGACCCCGAGCTTGCCATAGACGACTTTGAGGTGGTTCAGCACCGTGTTAGGGCTAAGCCCGAGCCGCTGCGCCATAGCCTCTGTCGATAGGCCCTCACAGACCAGCCGCATCACAACGGTCTGTTGCTTCGACAACGCTGTCGCCTCATCGGTCTGAACAGTCGGCGACATCTGGCCAAGGCTCCGCGCCAACCACGACCGCGGATAGTGCTCCAACTTGTCCTCGGCAAGCGCGAGCCACCGCGCCTTCCCGGTCGCGCGATGCAAACCGATGGCAGCCAGCCCCGCGCGAACGTCGTAACCGATCCGGTCGAACACGCCCCATGCGGTCCGCAGCGGCCCCTCCGCCGCCGCTCCCTCGCCCGACGCGATCTTGACGATCCCCGTCGCGTACGCCGCCATCGCCTGGAGCCGGTCGTCGAACGCGAAGTGCTGTAAGTGGTTTCGCAGTTTCCCAAGATTATTGAACCGAGCGATGTAAAACGGCGCGCGTTTCGGCGCATGGCGCGCGGCCACTTCCGCCAAGAGCAGCAGTGCCACGCGCTCGTCGCCCGACGTCTCATCCCACTCGATGCCCGCGGCCAGCTCTTCCGCCGCCGAAAACTCGTTGACGGCCCACTGATGTTCGCCGACGACCGACGCGAAAAACGATCGATCGAGATACAGAATCACCCTCCAGACCGGCCCGATATCAACGTGCTGCGCAAGGCGCAGATAGCGTAGGCAGCTCAGCTCGTCGCCGGCCAGAGCCTGACACCACGCAACGGCTTTGAGCGACTGGAAAAGGCTCACGGCAAAATCGCTCGACCAGTCGACGTCCAAATCCACTTCCGCTTTGGCGTGCTTCGCCGCCTCAGGCAAGGGCAACTCTCGAGCCAGAACTGACAGGGTGTGAACCGCGGCGTACCAATCCTCGACGAACTGCTCGCGCTTGTCCCCGATCAAGTTGAGAACCCGGATGAGGCTCTCGGCCTGCTCGCGATACTGCTCGCGGCGCGCATGGATATACGCGGCCAGGTGTTCGCTGCGAATTTTGCCGCGTAGGCTGCGGTCGAGCAGGCTCTTTTTCTGCCACTGTTCGGCCGGCTCAAAATCCCGCTGATCCGAATATCGGCGTGTCATGTGCGCCGCAAGTTCGGCTAGCGCAGGGCCTTCCCGAAAGACGGCCTTTGCCTTCACGAAGTGCTTATCGGCCTCAGCGAACTCGCCAAGGCGCGCGTACCCCGTGCCGAGGTACATGGCCCGGCGCGCCACTTGAGGCTGGGTCGGCTTTTGCAGTTCCTCTTTCAATAGAAACGGCACGATGCGCTTGCTGTCGGTCTTCAGGAAGATGCGAGCGCGCAGCAAGATCGCTTGGTTCGTGGGACGCTCCCCGTTCTCGATCACTTCGTCATATAACTCAGCCGCACCGCGATAGTGGGCACTGTCGAAGAGTCGCCGCATTTGCGAGAACCAGTCCCCCGCGACCCGAACGTTGCTTCTTGCCATGAATAGCGATGATTAGGGTGGCGAGTCGTAAGTCCTCGCCACCCCGGCTTTTAGTGGTCAATGGCTAGCGCGGGCCATATACCCCTAACAGGTCCCGTCTCCCGTTGCGATCCCGCCCGAATCGTTCTGGCAGTCGTTGCGCGTCACGCCACCCCCCGAATGGGCCGCCTTCAAAGCCTGCGAGGAAACGGCCGGCAGCGCGCCGCCGTCCGAACAAGATGAAGAGAAAAGGGCCACCAAAGCAAGCAATGCCGCAGCACAAAGCGGTTTCATAGGACATACCTTCCTTCCGGGCCGAAGCCCTGACTAGATTAGATATGACCTATTCTAGCTAGTTCTGGTCTGACCTATCCAGCAGTGAGAGGGTACCGGCGAAGGTTCGACCGCCGAATAACGACCTCGCTTGCGAAGATATCGCCAAGATGATCGAGCGTGCAGTTAGCGCCGCAGCTATCGCCGCGCGCGCACCGTTCCCTCAAGCCTGAAGTATTGAATCTCCATCGATCATCGCAGCCCTTGGCAGCGCCGGGTGTATTGAGCGCCGATCAGCATTGCCGGCGCTGCGGCACCTGGCACGGGACCGCCTACGAGATCTTCCCGAAGCTCGGCTTTGAGTTGCTTGAGCGATTTGGCGTACGATGCGGCGTCGGTGCGATAATCGCCCGGCGCTAATAATACTAGCCGGTTGAAGTCCATCAGCGCGTCCGGTTTCCAACGATGGCGGCTTATGCCTCAGGCGTCCGGCGACAAGGAGAGCGCTGAAGAGCAACTCCGGGTCGCTTGGGGCGTCTTCGATCGCATCGGATGCGACGTTCGCGCAGGCGCGACGGCATTGGCACGGCATCGCGCTACGGGCAAGACTCGGTGGCTGCATTTGGCAGAAGATAAGCTCGAACGCTACCCGTGATCGTGGCTGGTGAAGGATGTCGCCATAGCGCAGCCGTCCCCGCAGCCCGCTGCGGATCTTTCAAGGGTGCAGGGCGCGGTCACGCGACTTGTCTGCGAGGGGCTCTCGACAGATGCCATTGCTGACCGGCTTGGGTTAAGCCGAAATAAGATTTTGAACCACCTCAAATAAGATTTTGAACCACCTCAAGGTTGTTTACAGGAAGGTCGGCATTAACTCGCGCTGGTCGTTGCCGCAATGAAAAGGAAGCTGACCGGCTAACACGACTGAAATAACTGAATCAGCCATAGAACGTGCGGCCTGTAAGGCACTTACATTCTGGAAGCCTTAGCGTGCGTGGTCGCTTTTCCAGAGTCCCTCTTGACACACGCCAGGGATTGGGCTTTTCTGGATTTGCCCTCCGGTAACTAGAAACCTAGACTTTCAAAGCGCCTGCGCGCGCGGCGCGCCAATCCGGAATTTCACTTGCTTGATGCGACGGATCGCGAACAAAAATGTCCATGGAAGGCTTTTAATCTGCACATTCACGGCTGCGCTGGTATCGAAAGCTCCGGTTGACCTACACTTTGTGTGCAATAGTTGGAAAGTTATAGGCTTTTTGTACAATCCCTAAGGCATCAAGCCGATGGATCACGCCGCGACCGAACTCACAGCGCTGGATACTCCAAACTAGCGCCGCCTCGGCCTCTACACGACCAACCTCATTCTCGTTTATGCTATTGCTTGCCGCGGGGGCTATGTGCTAGCCTTGTTAGGCTAGTCCCGTCGAAAATTCCGACAGGCAGCAAACCTAGGAGTTATGATTTATGCAAACTCACAAACCGTTCGAATTCGTCGCTGTACTTGTGGGAGCCGTGGCTATTGTTGCAGGATGCAGCAGTCAAGCCGGATCACCGTTAGGTTCGTCCCCGGCCGGCCTCAGCGCATCAGGCGCTCACTCCCTCGACATTGTGACGACTCGCGTTGAAATCTATAATTCAGGAAGCGCCACTATTCTTGGCACGGGCTCAAGCGCCTGTTGGACGATCTCACCAACCCCGTTGCCTTCAGTATCGCCTGATACCTATAGTGGTGTGATCAGCTTGTCGTACAATACGACGTGTGCTGGACCAAACTTCATCGATATTGCGTACGCTCCCACGGTGGGAGCTGATGATAGTTGCACGTTCGTAACGACGTACGATGTGGGATTCTCGTACTCAGTCGATAATAGCGAAGGTACGGCGTGCACCGCGACTCCTTCGCACAACGTCGCGTTCGATGAACTCTTCTCATACGATCCGTCCGGATCTCTTCGCAGGCACCGATAACTCCGGCGGAGGGGGTGGAAGGTGCGTCGAATCGCAGACATCGCGTGCATTTCCCGAGCAGCGACTCTCGCGCATCCCACGGTAGTCAAGCCCCTCCGACGAAGGTCCTCAACGAGGTCAGGGTTGGCAGCCGGCAGTCCAGCCAGCGGATCCTTTGCGCTAAAGGTGTGTGATGTTTGGGGAAGTTTGGCTGACTGCCATGGCTCGCCTAAGCCCAGATCAGGACTCTCGATTTCTCGGCGCGCGGCCGTAACACACCGCGTCCGCTCGCGCGAGAAGGGATGCTCGAAATGCATTAAATGCTACTGAGTTAATTTCGCATCGACCCTAAGACGGCACTGCCACTAGGGGGTTATTTTGCAGCGGTCACCGCATAGCGTAGAACACTTGTCACGACACGCGTCCTTGACCTTGCCACCGAACGGCTCTTGCGCGGTCGAACGTTCCACACGCTTCGCTCTGCATGTGGCGGCGAGTGTTCCATAGCCAGGATGAGTGCGCAGTGCAAAAAGGGAGTGTGCGGAAGTAGACTTTCCGCGATTCACTTCTATCAGAATCGTGCAAGCAGAATTTAACGTGGCAGGGAACCTCGCGTGTGCGGGCTGGGAACACTCATCAGTCCGATAAAATGCAGCTCGACATCGTGTTTCGGCCCCACCTCGCGCGACAAGGACCACTGAGGCCCATCAAGCGATCAAGAACACGTTGCGCAGGGCTGCGCAAGAAAGTCCCGTAAGAGCTATTTTTTTGCCACGATTACATGGATCCAAATTGCTTGCCAGGTGGCCCCGCTACCGCCGCGCCTATATAGATGCCGGCGCGCCGGCTCGATCGTTTCAAGCTGCGTTCCGGTTGCCGCGATGCCAACGATTTCGCCGAGCTGGCCGTTCGCCCACGGGAACGACCGGAGGTTGAGCGCTGTTCGCGTTGTAACGGTTGCATGCACGGCCGGTACCGCGCTAGGTTGAATGTAATCACCAGCGAGCGGCGCCATGGCGTTGCCGTTGGCATTTGTAACGTCGCCGATGAAGACCCACGCCTGCACGTTTTCCTTGGTTAAGGCTGCGACGACTTGGCCGTTTGCCGCAGCGAGCGGGTTCTGCTTCGCGATGGTGGTTAAGTCTACATCATGGTAGTTTTGCGGTAATGGCCGTGACGCGCTGGTGTTGTAAGCGGCGCTGCTCGAGCTCTTCAGTGCGGCACGAATCGCCGCCGCTTTGTCGGCATCTTCAGGCGACGGGCTTTGAACGGCTAGATCGTGGTCCATCAGCTGACCTAGGACGCCTAGACTGAGGGTGTCCTTCGCCGCCTGCGCGGTCTCTACAACCAGAAACTTTCGGTCGACGTTGTTTGAGGCGGCGTAAAGGCTGACATATGCAATCATCGCCTGAACGTTGGAATTTCGGCGCGACATGTCAGCACTGTCGCTGTGAATGTCGGTCGCAAATTTTTCCGATTCGTCGAATTGCTGCTGCAAGGCCTGGATGTTTACAGCGTTCGTGTTTGATTTGAAGGTGGCAAAGTATCCAAGAATTGAACCGATAAGACCAGCGACGGCCACGAGAATAGTTACAACTGTCCCCACATTTTGCAGTACCTGAGGAAGACCTTTTGACGGCGGCTGTGGTGATTTTACATCTGCCATGGCAAGCCCCCCGTTGACTGTTGATGCTAGAACTAGTTAGAAACGGCTAGACCTAAAAAGTACCACGCCAGGGTGGAGAACGCAAGGTCGCTTTTATCTTCCGAATAGGGCTACCGTGGCCTAGGACCCGCAATGCCTCGCCATCATCGGGGGCCGAGGTGAGTTTTGGAACCTTCGGACTCCTAGGGCGTGGCGCTATTCCTTTTTCACCAACGCTGGCATTACGTTTTCAATCCGCTGGCTGAGAATCTCCCGCGCCGTTTCAACCTCGAGGCGATCTCGAAAGTCCGGCCACGCTTCCCTCAGGCGACTAGTCATCCCGCTGAAGCACTGCCGCACGATCCGCCGCGACACGCCAGCCTGCATCGCAAACGCCTGGAGCGTATCAGCCGAAATTGCGCTGAATCGGTAGACTCCGGCGATTGGTAATGCGAGCTCCTGTGCATACTCGTGATAAGCCAGCGTACACAAGCTGTCTCTCGAAGTTGGGGAAGACGGATCTCGTCCCAAAAAGTTGGGGCGAGAACCAAAAAACACAGGTGTGATCTCAGCAAATGGCCGATTTACCGCGGATAGTCAATTCAGTACTTAATAAATCGACCTGCCCTGGGGGAATTTTTGTTCGACGGAAAGCGATGGATGGCAAGGACGATTGAGCGCTTACTATCTATTCTAGGCTAATATGGCGCTGCCCACTCCAAACTCGAGGTCCTGCCAAGGTTCGGGGGTGACTTATTGCAGCGAGGAGCAACTCCAACGAAGTCATTCAAAAGCCACCGCGTTCATATCGTCCCCGCCACGCTTGCTATGAGACAGTGTGTCGATTCTCCAGGCCCGATGCGCGCGCTTTTCTGCTGTCCGGACTCACCAGCATACCTACATCGCCCGGGAACTTGACCGCTGTGCGTGTGCAGTCAAGGCAAGCTCGGTTAGTCTACCGACTAGCGCAGCTTACGGCTCGTTTGTCCATTCCCGAATTAGCTAGTTCAGGCTAGTCTAGAACCATCGGGCGGCTTCTTGATCAAGCTGTCCGCAGAAGGGAAGCCTCACCCATGAAACTTGCCAGATATTTCGCGCCCGGGAACATCCTCGGGCTTTTCATAATCGCGGGCGCCGTAGTCGCAGGATGTAGCCCTCCGGCCGTGTCACCCGCGACATCACCGTTAGCGCTGCAGAACGCGAATGGTACACACGGAACGCACCCGCTCACGCTGGTCACAACTCGCGTGAAATTCTACAACTCTGGGTCCAGCACCATTGTTGGGATGGGGTCGGCGGCGTGCTGGAGTATCTCGCCAACCCCCTTACCTTCAGTACCACCGGGCGACTACAGTACCGTCGAAACCCTGACATACGACACCAGTTGCGGTACTCCGAACTTCCTAGATATATCGTACGGTGTCGCTGGCGCGGAGGCCACAGACTGTACGTTTGCGACTAAGTACGTCAGCTCGTTCTCGTATTCGGTCACAAACTCGGAACTCACGGCGTGCACTGCCACGCCGTCTACAAACGCCACGTATGACGAATTATTCACTTACGCTGCCTCGGGATCACTCTATAAACGTCACTCTTACCCGGCCGTCACCCGGAGATAGAACCACCCTTAGTCCGGGGGCCCGCGTCTATCCACGGGCCCTCCGACTGCAGGATGGCTTATAAACTTTGCTCAAAAACTCAAAGTCGAGAGCGCCTGGCAGACTCGATTCGCTACCGTAACTCAAACTCGAGAGCGCCTGGCAGACTCGATTCGCTACCGTTATTGATCACGACGGTAAGGTTGTGCCGCGCGTACGCCACGATTCGACTGCCCATCGGACCATCGCAAGAGAAACCATTTCCGGCCCGTTGTCCATGACGATGGTTTGGATAGCCTCGAAGCGCGGCGATTGAATCAAGCACTCGCGTCATCCGCTCGCCAGAAAAGCGAAGTCGGCTTCAAGGGCTAGGTTCTCGCGCGTGCAGTCATCACCGACGGCGAGAACCCGAAACCGACGGTTCGTTCGCAGCCGATCGTAAACAAAGTCGAGCGACCACCGGCCATTTGGCAGCAAGAGCAGTGCGCTCGACAGGGCCGCGGCCCAACGCGAGTTTACGGCGGACGCGCTTACGCACTTGAAGCCCCGCCGCGCGGTAAATCCGCCCGATCCGCTTATAGTTATCCGGCACGGCGTCGCGGCGAAGAAGAACGATCATTCACGGCAAGAAATAACGACGATGTTCCGTTGCCAATGCGACCAACTGCAACCGCGGCCGCTCGTCATTCCGTTTCGACACATAGTGGAGGGGCTTGCGATTGATGCCCATCCAGCGGCAGATCGACCGCTCTTTCGCTCCAAGCCGTTCCTTTGCGGCTTGCACCCCGGCTCTGCGCTGTACAGGCCTTAGAATTTTCCCCCCGGGCGACATTTTGAGGGCTTCGATGTTGAGGGCTTGGTCAGCGACGATCTTCTTGAGCCGGCGATTCTCGTCTTCGACCTGACGTAGCTTCGCGAGATCGCTCACCTCGAGGCCGCCGTACTTCGATCGGCAGCTTTACAGCGTCGATTCGCTCACGTCGTATTTGCGAGACACCGACGTCGATTTCGCGTCGGCCTTTAGCTCCTTGAGGATGCCAACGATCTGACCTTCGGTGAAACGGAACTTACGCATGTGGGGAAAACGATACCCTTGGTGCCAGGGGATGGCCACGGGCAGCGTGCCAGCAGTTCGCTCTTTCGGTGAAGTACCGCATAGGCGCTGGCTCGCCCGGACTCAGCACCAAGCGCATATCGGGGGGAAGCGGACCCGGGTGCACGGGATACCATAGCGTCAGCGCGGTGCTGCCGTGAGTCGGTAGATGCCTATGGGCATGCTCGGCGTAAAATTCAAACCCAACTCGGACGCTACCATTGTTGACGGGACAACGGTCGGCGCACAGTACCTGATGACCGTGCCAGCGCAAGCGCATAACGGCGCAGGGCCTTCAACCCTAGAGCAATCGTTAAGAATTTCGAAGTCGCCGTATGGGTCGTTAGGATGGATTTCGAGGAACGGCCCGTCTTCGTCGATCTTTACCACGCCGCCGACCCGGACCAAGACGTCGGTGCTAGGGTTCAGGCACTGCGCCACGGTGGCAACCTTCTCATGAGCTCTGTTGTGAGGCTCAAACTCTACGCGAATAAAGTGTCCCGGCGATGACGGCTCGTTTGTGCCTTCGATTGACACGCTCGTGATCCTCAGATCGAGGGTGTAGAAGCCGTCCGTCGAGTGGCCTATGCGGTTGACGGGATAACCTTGGGCGACGGCCTTGCAGCCGGTCCCCGTCCAGCCGCTAATGTCCATTTTCTTAAACGGCGTGGAAATGAAGCCGGTAGCCTCGTCGATACCAGCTCAACTGTCCTTGCTTCGAAGTACTGAACTGGCTTGCGAGCCACGGCACGTTGCACGAATTCGGGCCCTGGATCGCAGTGCGGATGAAAAACTGGAGGACCGTCCTATTACCTTCATTACCGACCCTATCCACAACGAAGTCCGGAGATGACGCCGAGTGCGCGGCCGTGTTCTTGCCGATGAACGGATTGCTCCACGCCAACACGATGTTGGCTGAGCCAATAAAATATCGCACTGATGCTGCGATTGTAAAATCGGCGACAGTATCGAATTCGTCATAGGAAAGCGGCGCGATCATCAAGGCTGGTGCCGTCGCAAACCGTCCCCACGAACTCGATCGCCCAGCGTAGTGAACTACGGCGGTCGTTTCATTGCAGACGACGACGTGAACTGCCCTGGGAAATGTATCAACCACCATCGGCTCGCTCGAGGTGCTCTCCTTAGCTTCGCACCCCGTAGCCTGTGGCGTCGCGACCTGACCAACGGGAACGCCGCCAGTGACGCTTGCGCCAAGAAACCAAAAGGCAATCAGCGGCGTAATCATCCTATTCTTTCAATTCGCAATCGAGGCCGTGCGTCGTCGTCGCCGCGGGCGAAACTTCGGCCGCGGCAAGCGTCCACGCGTTGCCGTCGCGGTACCATACTTCGATCTGCTGAAAGCGGCCTGCGTACGTTTCTTTGATTCTCGCAATGGCTTCGGAAACGAAGTTGGGATTCGCAGCGACAGTCGCCTTGAGAAGCTCGTCGTTGAAACTAACTTTGGTGACGCTCTCGGTAAAAGAATCGGACACCACCACTGCGCCACCGCCGGCCGGTACGACCTTTCTTGTATCGGGATCGATATGATACGTCACGTCGCTTCCCTCGATTGCAGACTTGGTCGGGTACGCAGTCTCATTGGGAGCATTCCGGAGCGCATTTGGATTGATCGTCGGCACCGGTAGCGGTGCAAAAATTAAAGCGCTGGGAAACAACTTTCGAAGCGCAAGGTGTGCGCCATGCTTGTCGAATACGGCGCTCATCCACTCATTCTCTCGCGCAGAGATTTCACTCTTCGTTTTGTCGGAAACGGCTTGTTGAGCACCAATGGAGCCAACGGCCGCGGCGAACGGCCACGCGAAAAAGAAGCCAAGGGCAAACCAGAGCACGTTAGCTTTCACAGTTCCCTCCTATTGCACCGTGTATTTCGTCACGTCTGTCTCCTCACCGAACCACTGGGACTTAGAATCGACCATCTGCAACTGCAAACTGTACGTGCCGGGCGTCTTGGGTGCGGTCATGGGGATGTCAATCGTCACTTCCGTGCCAGGTGGGACGTCGGCTGGCAGTTCATAGCGCAATGGAACGATCCCGCTGGTGGCGTTGGTGCCGGCCACACCATACGATCCTGTGGTCCAAGTTGTCGTCCCCGCGTTCAAAAACGTCACGCTCGCTGTCAGAGAGGAGCCCGTGGCAACGGCGCTTTGAGATAGGTGGATCTCGAGGTATTTTGCCCACTCCCTCAAACCGAAGACGTCGACTTCGTTACTGAATGTAGCAAGATAAACGCGCCCATCCGCGACCACGGGCAAGTTGAACTTGGCAAAGAGTCCGGTCCCGTCGCGCTGAGGATTAGTGTCGCTGGACCAGATCGGTTGCGACAGATTTTCAGCATCGAAAGCATAGAGCACGCCCGGCGATACATTGGTGACGCCGGGAGTCGCCGGAAAGCTGTAGAGACTGTTCGTCAAGCTGCGATCCGTCGTCGACGCCCAAAGGATTCCGGTGCGGGATTTGTTGCCATCTGCCGAAACCGATACCATACCGCCGGGCATGCACGGGTAGCACGGCGTCGAGGTCATCGCGCTCTCTTGCGCCGGGGGCATGTCGAAACGTTGAGTGGTTTCGTTCCATCGAAATGCCAAAAGATTATCTCTCTCCGGCCATACGTAGGCCATGAGTCCCATCGTTTCGCTTCGCCATAGTGCCGGTGCGCCGTGAATGTGATGATTTTGCAGGGGTGCGAGACACCCTATAGACCTTAGCGACGCTTTGCGTCGCTCCGCTGAATCGTCGCCGGTGTGCTTTTCCTCACACCCCTCGAGTCCGGCTTGGAAATATTGCTGCTTGCTCAGCTCCGGGTTCGTGTTGAGGACGAAAAACTTCGCCTCTTTGTCTCCACCCAGCACGAAGGGCGTTTCCGGTATCAGAACGGGGCCGGACGAGCCAACGTCTTCATCGAACACCTCGCGATACAATTCATCGTCGGTGGGATACGGGCGTAGCATGCGAAGGTCCGGGCTAAGCTGCACGAACATTCCGGCATAGTTGTGAAGTAACGGCCACGTTGATAGATCGAGCCACTTTCTCCCATGCCCCAAGGGGCCGTCTCGCTCGCCGTTTCCGGTCATGGCGTAGACGCGCCCTTGCGAGTCACCAGCTAGACCGCTGCCGGATTGCCAGACTCCCCCGCCCATCGCATTTGGCGTCGAAATCCAATCGTTCTTGAATTGCAGATCTTCATCGTACGCGAAGATCCAACCATGCCACGGAGGCGTATCCTGGTGAGACGCCAGGCCCGCATAAATCTCGTGATTTTGTAGCAGCAGTGCCGGCCGCTGCATTTGGTTTCGATTGTTCAGCCTTATTTTGTGCGTGACGGGATCTCGGTCGCTCGCAAGGCCGCTCTTCCAACTGTTTGGGTCAAGGCCGAGGTCTACGCACCGGCGTATGGCACCGGTTTGCAGGTCAAGCGAGATCAGCCGGTTCTCGGGCGACGCCTTGTCGGTGGCGGCGCCAAAATCGCACTGGTCCGACTCCGTCGCGTACGTCATGCTTGTCATTTGCTTGCTTACGAGGAAGATTCTGCCGAGGTTGGCGTCGACGACGGGCGTGCTGACGATACCGATAGATGGATTGATGTTGTAAGAGCCGTAGCCACCATTCACGACGTCGCGCGGGCTTAGGCCTATCGGCGGCAACGCCCAAGGACTGCTGGTGGGGCGAGGATTGGTCGGAACGCACATGAGTTTGCCGACGCACCGATACACCGACGACGACATCGGCATGAAGTCGCCCGCAACGGGCGTCCCAACGTGGGTATTCCAGAGCAGTATAGGAGAGGACGGGCCGCCGTAAATTGCGTCGCTCATCTCAAAGGCATACACTTCGTTGGTCATCGTTGCGACGATGAGTACGTTTTTGTAGGTGCCGTCCGCAAAGCTAACGTGTGGTACCAGCAGCGGCTGGGCGTATACCTGGCCCGCGACGACGATCGTGTAGAGCTTTTGGAATTGACCGCTCTCCACGCTTGAGACGTTGAGGATGTGTTCGTTCAGATTGGCCGCGGTCCGAGCGTTATCATACCGCTGCGTTAGAACGGCAACCGGTGCGGGCGTAAAGACTCTGGCCGGCGAAGCCGGCGCTTGGGCTTGCACGGACGCCGGGGCCGCCGTCACCGCGACGATCGAGCCTAAAGCTACCATGAGCGACTTCATGACTTCGCACCCTCACCGGATCAAAGCAATCTGTTAGCCGATTGGCTGAGAGACTATGCGGTTAATTTGCTGGCGTGGAGTAGCTTCCTTTCGCGCTGACGCGGTGGCGACAACCTAATCGGCGGCGCGCTTTAGTTCCAGGCGCCCTTATGCGCGAGCATGGGCGGTCTGAAGAGGAGGCTTATGGCAACAGAGCGCCACAACCGCGTTTTCAAAACGCCCTCCTGCCAGGCGGCCTCACCCATTAAGACGCTTCGGTGGTCCTTCGCCGCTGCAGAGCCGGCTTCGGTCGGAGACCACAGGTCTGCCCGGGCTCGAAAGTCCGTGTCTTAACTAGGTGCCGCAAGTCCCTCTTAAGATGGTAGCCTTCCAGCTCGTTTGAGAATATGTGTGTGGTGGATACTGTTGGCTCCGGAACTTCAGCCTGGGCGCTCGAGGCTCTGGGCGCGCGCTCCGGCGCTCCGGCCGCCGCCGCACCCTTTACCTAGAAAAATCGCCAGCAGCAACGCTAGAAGATCAATGCAAGCGCTCGACTAAGTCTAGACCGTTTACTCTGATTGGCGGCTCAGCGCATCAATTACCGGATGCAGACATTGGTAACGATTTGGTAACGGATTAAGCATCAACCAGCACTCGCAAGTCACGATAGTCATGACTCGGCGTTCTTAGCCGTGCTTGCGGTGACGCATCGGACGGCCGCAGGTAATTTTGAGCCGCCGCAAGCTGCCCCAGCGCCCGTGGTAAAGGCTTCCTCATCGACGTGGTGCTCCGATCGGTGGAGAGCCGAAGTCAGCTGTTTGTGTCGCGTTCAAGAGTCTGCGATCTGACGACCATTTGACGACCATTCTGGCGGAATACTCTGGAAAGTTCCGGACGCTTGCGGATGTTCCGAGAGATCAAAGATTCGATGGCTACGAAACTTTCCGCCGTTTTCGCCGCTTTTTCGAGGATTGCTCATCTGACCCGGAATCACTTCAGCAGTGCCGAGTCCTCCGTCGCGCGCCGGTTGCTGTGTTCTTGTGCAGCAGTGTTCGGCAATGTCGATCGGGGAGAATCTACTACAACCTATTTACAACCTATTTACAACCTATGCCTTCTACCTTGGCGCACAAAGGTGCACAACAATGCACAGTTTTAAAAGAATTCCATGGATGTGCTTCGTGCTCAACTTAATTCGCATGTAAGGGGGCGCAGGAGTTCCAGTCTCCTCATCTCCACCACTCAAAAAGTATTATTTTATAAGACTTTTTGAGTCCCCGTCCTGTGGCACCGGGACCGGAATTGACGAAATTTACATTCCACGTAAGGGATCAAGCTTCGAGTCGCCGACTGGACGATATCCCTTACGCTGTACGGAGTTTGGCGCTTGGGCTTCCACGAGAGATGCTTAACGACAAATCGTATAGCAATCGCTCGAGCCGCGAAAGATACCGGTCACCTGGTGGAAGCTCCGACTATGATCTGCGGATAGAAAGCCCGAGTAATGCATGCGTGGCGCCCGATGAGCGCTTGTGCGGGGCAAGCGCAAAGGCCTCTTACGAAATCAGCGAAAAAGCTCCAGGATCGCCCGTTGCGCAAGGCACCGTCGTCGGCGTGCGGAAATCGTGCCTTCCGCTATGGCCGAGACAAGATTTGGTGAGCTGCTCAGGCAGTATCGGCGAGCAGCTGGGTGCTCCCAGGAAGGCTTGGCAGAACGAGCCGGCTTAAGCGTCGGTGCGATCGCGGCGCTTGAGCAGGGCATTCGCCGCGCGCCGCACCGCGACACCGTCGACGCCATTTCGGATGCGTTGGGCATGCCGGAGTTGACGCGCAGGGAGTTTGAGGCCGCCGCGGCACAGGCCCGCCGGCGTCAGCGTCCCGATGATTCAGTCCTGCCGGAATCGTTGACTTCCTTCATCGAGCGCAGCGAAATCCACGAGCTTCAAAACCTGCTCGCCGCGCACCGGCTGCTAACGATTACGGGAACGGGCGGGGTCGGAAAGACGAGAATCGCGATCGAAGTGGCGCGACGGGTGGAGCATTTGTATGATGCGATGTGGCTCGTTGATTTATTGCCGCTGCGCGGCGGAGATCTCGTGCGATCCCAGATTGCGGCACGGCTCAATGTTCAGCTGCGGGGCGACGACGGCCTAACCGAGATCGCGCACCGCCTCCGTTCGCGTCGCGTGCTGCTCGTGATCGACAATTGCGAGCACGTCGTAGTTGAGGCCGCCTCGGTTATTGAAAAACTTCTCGGGCGCTCCACCACCTTAACCGTGACTCGATAGCGTCCCACTCCTCCTTTTCTGACTCCGTGAGATCGCTGTAAGTTATTCCCTCCTGCGGAAACTTGATTGGTACGGACACGGCTCTTGGCGGGACGAGATAATGGTCCTTGACGGCCTCCTCAAGACCATACGCATCAGTCGGCACGCCTCTTTCAAGGTCAAAGAGACGGTACGTATCTCTATCCACCTCGTCTTTCGGCGTAGCAGTGAGCCCGATCAACAAACTATCGAAGTAATCGAATATGGCTCCATACTTGCGGTAGATCGACCTGTGCGCCTCATCGATGACAATAAGCTGGAAATACCCGTTGCCAAATCGGCGCTTCTGATCAACTGTCTCGTCGATAAGTCCCATCATAGTGGGGTATGTGGACACATAAACTCGCCCGGTTGACGTCTTGTCCGTTACGAGGTTAACGGGAGACGAGGAAGGCAGATGCTTCTTGAAAGCAGTACCTGCCTGATTCACGAGCGCAGTGCGGTCCGCCAAAAATAGGACGCGGCGGACCCAGTTCGCTCGCATCAGCAGATCGGCTAGCGCCGCTACCGTTCGCGTCTTCCCGGCCCCCGTCGCCATGACAAGCAAACCCTTACGTGAGCTGTCCCGCTCGAAGGCTTCACAAATGCGCCGGATTGCACGCTCTTGGTAGTGCCGGTCAACTATCGTGCGGTCGATCCGCTCCATTGCTAACGGCTTTCGGATCGTGCGGCGCTGAATCGCCAGTTCGAGCTGGTCCTTCGTCAAAAATCCTTGAATCGGTCGCGGTGGGTAGCGCCGGTCGTCCCAAATCCAATGCTCGTAGCCATTTGTGTAAAATATGATCGGGCGCTGGCCAAACTTTGCTTCAAGACAGTCTGCATAAAGCCGTGCCTGCTGCTGCCCCTCACGGCCATCCCGACGGGTCCGCTTGGCCTCTACAAGGCCCAAGGGTTTACCGTCATCCCCCCACAGAACATAGTCTACGAAACCGTCGCCCTTCTTTGTCGGCATGCCGGTGACGGGGTACTCCGTGTCATGTCCGGGCTTTACGAACGTCCAACCGGCTTCCCGCAGCAACAAATCGATAAACAAGTCGCGAGTCGCTGCTTCGTCGTAGTCGTGGGTGTCGAGGGTCTTAGCATTTTCTGTCTTAACATGAGCGATCTCGGCCCGTAGCCTGGCGACTTCGACTTCGAGCCTGGCGCGTTCCGTTTCCGATGCGAAGCGCTCCGCCTGTGCTGTTTCCTCTGCCTCGACCCTTTCGAAATATTTTGCAGCTACGGCCTTTAGTTCCGAAAGCGTCGTGGACGCAATCGTGCTGACTCGCGGAAGCGATTCAACTGAACACGCCAGCTTTGGATCGACTTTTGTTCGAGGCAAATACGTCCGAGCTAACCAATATGAGAAATGGAATAACTCGCGCACAGCTGCAATAGCTTCCGCTTGCGAAATCCTAACCTTATCGTGAGCGGCCCTGTTACCTAAGTCCTTAATAACGCGGGCTTTCGCAACAAGTCCGTTACCAACGAGTTGTCGGAACGTTGTTTCGTGGATTCGAGCCGCCAGCGTCGCCTCATACGGGTCACGCAGCGTAACGTCGTGATTGTAAATCCAGTTAACCGCTACCTCTAGCGCGAGGCGAGCATAGAAGCACGAACCGCGTGGGTCTGCATGAGCGAGCGATTAGGCCTTTTCTGCGTGCTCCAGTACTTCAGCAAAATATGGCGACAAAAAGCTGAACTGGGACACCTAAACTACATACCTTCAATGGTCTTAACAAGCGCCGACCGCGGAGCTTGCAAGACATCGAAGGTCAAGGGCACCCTTCTAGAACGGAATGCCCACGTTCAGTCGAAAATACGTCGTTCTTGATCGACCTTAGCAATGCTTCCGCATGCACGAGCTGCGTACGGCACCGCGTCACCAGCGTCTCGATTGCTGCCAGGTGCATCGCAAACTTCCTCTGCAAGTAGATATCCGGCGCGGGAGCGAGGTAGCTCAGCAGTTGCTCGCGATTTATCTTTGGAATGTTGGCGCGGTCCGACAATGCCAAGGCGTGATTCAGGAAATCAATGCTTCTTAACAAAAACCAAATGAACTCGCGAGTCGCCAAGCCTGGCTTCGGTCGTATCACGTACATGTCGGCGCTGCAAATACCCTTCTCAGGCGCGAGCGTCACCTTGTTTAGGTTTGGGCGTATTTTGCTATAGAGGACACATCCGTTGTCGAAAAGGAACTTCCCACTAGTAACGCCATCCTCGCGAGCTGTGCGGTAGGGCAGTAGCTCGCCTGTATCGCGTATTATATGTTGCGGCGCGATGTGTGGTAAATCGCCGTACGCTTCCTTTCTTGGATCGACGAGGCCCACTTCTACCTCCACTAACTCGTCTAGTCTACGGCGCGGAATGCTGACGAAGTCAAATGTCGTAAAAAACACTGACCACTCTAGCTGCCCTAGCTTTTCCAGCGAGGCCCGCCGCTTCCTATATATTCCGTCGGCTCGGTTGAGTATCGCAACGATACGCTGTTGTTCCACCAGGGTCGGCAGGAGTACTCGATGTTCCCTTACGTCAGATGGCTTGATAAACGGTTGGCCCGTTCCGACCGAGGCCATCGCCCTTCATCGTTAAGCTGAAACCACAAGTATCTTGCATCGGCACGTTGGGGGTCTGGGAAGATGAGCTGCGTGTTAGCCAGGCTAGTCCACTTTCCATTCGCGTAAAAACATTTTCCGCATCGTGCGCCGATTGATGACAGTACGACCGCCTCTGTATCGAACTCGAAGGTCTGAACATAACCGATCTAGTGTCTTGAGATGTAGCTGCTTTCTTGCCTTATTATGCTGGTGTGCGTCAGCCTTGGCGCTGGCGTAGGCGTCCCAACGATCAACGCGTCGCGGAAGTTGGAGAGATTATAATAGTCCAGATCGCCAAAGTAGTACGTTCCGGCCGTCAGCGTGAAGGCTTGCGAATAGCATTGCTGATACGTCGGCGCGTCCACGCGCCCCAGTCGACCATAGGGTACTGGTACTCACTGCCGTCGCCACTGGCGATGCCGCCGCGCTGGGAAACGTGTAGGGAATCGGCGGAAACACATTGCCTTTGAACCCGACTGCCGAATGCTGCGCCCCGCCCGTATCGACGTTGGTGAACTGCAGGATGTTGTTCGAAGTGATCGGTGAGAGCACGCCCTGGTTGAGCCACTCGTCGATCAGTGTAGCCTTGTTCGAAAAACTGCCGTTCTGCAGCACGGTGTAGCCGTTGATGATGCCATATTTTGCGACGGTGACGGCGCCGATATTGTTTCCCATGGCAACGACGACGAGGTTGGAGCCCGCAGCCGGCGTACCGCATACGCTCGGTGTTGGGGATGCCGTCGAGGACGACGTTGGCGTCGGAACGGGTCCGCTGCCGCCGAGATCGAGCTTTGTGCAGGCGACCGCGGTTGCAAAGAGCGTTAGGGCAAACCAGTAGCGCGGAAGAGTTGTTTTCATCATGGCCCCAGCAATGAGAGCGGAACCGGCAAGCTGACTGTAGACCCCATGCCGGTTGTAGCAGTAAGAGTTAACGTGACGTTGGCCTGGCCGATCGGCAGCCCGGCGGCGGAGAACGGGAAGCTGCCCTGCCACTGACCGGGGCCAACGCTTTGCAGCGTTGTCATCGGAAGCAGCGCATTGGGGCCAAAGGTGAGTTGCGCGACGTTCGTCGTGGTGATTGCGGCGATGCTCGTCATCTGGCCGTTCTTGACCACCGAGGGGGAGACTTGGACGTAAAAGATCTGTGGCGCGCCGTTGGGCGCGGCATAGTTGTTCTGCGGCGGCTGGCCAAACGTGTAGACGTTGGTTTGTGAAAACGCCGACGGCAAGGGCAACGGCGTGAGGCCGACAGGTGACGAGACAGGAGAAGGCGTTGCCGTCGTCACACCGCCGGGCGGCGGAGTGTTTGACTGCGGACGCATCGCCGGAAGCGGTGGGGCATTGACGGGTGCGGGCTCACGCGCTCGCTCCGGGCTCATAGTCGGTTCCTGCAGCGGTTCGGTAGCCAGGCGCCTTGGAGGCGGAAGTTGCGCGTCAGGCGGAAGGGTCGGAAGATTTTCCGGGCGCGGAAGTCCAAGTTTCGTCGATCCAATACCGCCGCTCTCACCCGCTCTCACGATATGGGGTGTGACCGTCACGATGAGCTCGTTGCGGGTCTTCTGGACGTTCTGATACGTGAAGAGCGCTCGCCCGAGCAACGGAATGTCCCCCAGGAACGGGATCTTCTGCACCGAGAGCGAGTCCATGTCTTCGATCAGTCCGGCGATGACGATCGTCTGGCCGTCGTGCAGCCCCACCGTCGTGGTCGTATCGCGCGTCTGGATGTTGGGAACGCCGGCGGCGCTGATCGCGGCGATGGAGTTGACCGTCGGATGCAGTGTTACAGTGATGTAGTCGCCGTCATTGACGATCGGCGTGATATCTAAAGTTACGCCGGTTTGGAAGCTCTGGACTTGAGTCGTCGCGACGGTGCCGGTTCCGCCGCCGGTGGTTGTAAGGATATTCACCGTTTCGCCCGCGCGCAGCGACGCGGTGCGGCCTGAAACCGTCGTGATGCGCGGGTCCTCGAGAATTCTGGCTTTGTTGTTGGCAATGAGGAAGCTGAGTTCGGCCTCGAAGGAGATCGGGCTACGAATCAGCGGGAAGAAGTTGAGATACGGGATCTGCTGCCCAGCCATCGCGCTGCCCGACGGATAGACGGGCGCCACTTCCGTAAACGTGGTGCTGACCGCTGCCGTCGGGAACTGAAGCCCGAGTTGTTTGATCGTACCTTCGTCGACCTCCAGCACCTCGGTGTCCATGGCGACCATTGTTTGGGGACGGTCGAGCTTATCGATGAGCTCCTTGGCCAACTTAATGCTGTAGGGGCTTCCTGTGAGCACCAGCTCGGTCGAATTGGGCGGCACGACGATGTGCAAGTCGCCACCAGAGCCTTGAAGCGCCTGGGTTACGGTATTGGCTACGTCGGTTGCCGTCGTGGAAATGCCGCCTTGCAACCCCGGTACGGCGGCTTTCAACTCGACCACCTCGATGCCGGATGCCGCCGGGCCGCCGTTTTCGCCGCCGCCCTGAGTTCCTTGCGGCGGCACGTCGAGCTGGCTAATTGCATCGGCAATCCGGCGTTGCACCGTCAAGTTCGAGGATACGGTAATCGCGTTGAGGTCGCCGTCAACGGCGATCGGAAGATTCGAGAACGACCGCCGGAAGAGATCGGCGACCGAACCCGCATCGATGTACTTAAGCCGATAGACTTCGGTGTATTGCGTTCCCATCTGCGGTACGTCGAGCTGGGCGATGAGTTGCTTCGCATGGTCAACGTCATCCGGCGGACCCGACAAGAGAATCTCGCTCCCGGAGATGGCCACGCGTACATTTGGTGCCTCGTTGGCAACCGCATGCGCTACCTGCTTTACATTACGTTGCGTGACCCGCACGGCCTCGGCGGGATAGCGAGGTTTAGGCGTTGGCGTTGGCGGCGCGGTGTCGATTGCCGCGACGATCGCCTTTATCTGGGACATGTCTGTCGGCGACGCCAAAATGATGATCGTCCGATTCGGGGCGACCAAAACGCGCGCTTGTGGAAAAACGCCGGCAAGGCGCTGCGCGACCGTGCTCGGCGAAAGAACCTTGAGCTGGTACGTGTCAGTCGCCGTGGCGGTGGGGTTCTTGGTGTCGATCCCGCTGGCGATCGTGCGCATTCCTTGTTCTTCGTATCCTGGAGCGACGACGATCACGGCGTTGGCGTGTGGATCAACGGTTATGCGGGCGTTGGGATAGACGCTGGCCAATATCGCTGCAGCACGGCGAGCAGGGATCACCTGAAAGTTAATCACGACCGGTGGATTGGGCGTCGGCGTCGGTGTTGCGCGCGCGTGGCTCGACGCACTCACGGCTGGTTGTAATAGCGCCACACAGAGGGCGCCAGGAAGCAAAACCAGCCCCAGTATGGATGCCAGGCGGCTGGCTCCTAAGCGCCGAACGGCCGCTCCGGCGATGCCACGCGGCCACGGTTCCCGAGCGACTCTTCGTTCCCTTTGGCTGCTAACCGATATGGGCTAGCGCATTTATGCTAGTTATCCACAAGGAGCCGCCTAATAGGTTCGGAATGCGGGGGGTCTCTCGGACGGCCGGCTTAGGGTATGAATAGCCGACCGCTCGATGCGTTCACTACTTTCAGTCGGTGCAGTTAGGGGGATCTCACGTGCGTCGTTATCTTGCCGCAGTGCTCTTGCTACTCATGGTTTCTCAGAGCTCAGGTGCCGCCATGGCAGGAACAACCGGCAGGCAGGCCGTGCCGAATCTCGGCGCAGTCGTCGATCCGATACGCTCCGCCATCACGGCTTCGAAGGTGTACGCCGAACTGACCGGTTCGGTCTACCGCTATGAAGCAACGCACGCACCGCGCCCAGTCATGGAGCGGCCGATCAAATCCCTCGACGGAAAATTGATTATGCGCCGCGTCGCTCTTCGGCCTCGCGGTCGAATCGGTGTCCGGCGAGACTTCCCCATGCCCTCTCGCAGCGAGCTGCATCCACGTCAGCGTCGCCTGGACCCACTTGCAATGCGTCGCTCGAATGTCAGGCCGCTCGTGTCTAGCGGTAGCCCGACGGGGCCGTCCCTAGAGCCGTTGCGCTCCTTACTGGCATCTGGTTCGTCTCGCTCTGCAGCATCCGCATCTCCCCGTAAGGGAGGCGGCGTCAAGCATCTAACCGCATCGACCGCAACTACGGGAATTGAGCACTGGTGGACTTACGAGGCGCGCACCATTCCGGGCATTGGCAAGGCGATGGTAAACGTCGGCACCGGTAACCTCGTCGTCGCGGCGACGGACGTTGACGTTCACGAGCAGGGCATCGACCTGGCGTTTCAGCGCGTCTACAACATGCAATCGCTTCATGACTACAACGGCGACGATGGCGGCGACCCGGCCATCTTCGGCAACCGCTGGACGAACAACTTTGATGCCAACATTGTCTACAACTCGGCTGCTAACACTATCACCGTTTACGACATCGACGGCGCAGCGTGCACGTACACGGCAAATGGAAATGGGACCTGGCAGCCGTGCACGGGAGAATACGCCACACTGATCCCCACGGATGGAACCGATTGCACGTATGCCTGGACAAAAACCAACGGCACGGTGTACTGGTTCCACACCGATGACTCCGAGACCGGCTGCGGCATCGCCCAGGCGAAGACCGGACATATCCAAGAGATCCTTGGACGCAATCAGCTCAACAACATTACATTTGCCTACTCTTATTCGCAAACGCCTCACACCTCCGAGAACATCACGGAAATCGACGCAAATCACAGCGACGGCCATTCGCTGATCATGAAGTTTGGCGTCATTCCAAGCACGTCGATAAATGAATTGATGACCCTCAAGCGCCCGGACGGCGCCACACTGCAGTACTCATACGATACAAGTGGAAACCTCCTTCAGGTCGACAAGCCAGGAAATAACTCTGCATTTTCCCTGCCGACCAATCCAAGTGGACCCAACCCGCTGACAGGCTACGTACCAGAAACCTATGCGTATTCTTCAGGTACGAGCTCCCTGGCTCAAGCATGCGGCCCGAGATGCACGGCGTCATGGTGGCAGAACTACCCCAATGATGCAACGGATGGTTCTTCATTGCTATTCGCCGTCGACGGATCGTTGAGGCTGAAGAGTTGGCAGGTTCAAGGCGTCCTCAACTTTGCCCCACAGGACGGTACCGGTACGCTTCTGCAACCCAGCCTGTCAAACGACTATCAAACTTGGTACACCCAGGACTTCCTCTACGGCTCCGGGTCAGCTTGTAATAACGTCAACGCCGGCTTAACGACGATGTGCGACACCGACGGCCATAGCAGCATCTGGATGCTGGACGGCAGCGACCGGGTGACCGAAACGCAAGACGCGACCGGCGACCCGAACTCGGGGGTGCCCTGGATTGTAACCGCCCAAGGGTGGGATTCAAACAATGATCTGACCTCCACGACCGACGCTAACGGCAACGCGACAGACTACGGCTACGACAGCGGCGGGTCCGGGGACATGGTCGAGATGCAGCTTCCGTCGGCAACCGACTTCTTTGTAAATAACGCCACGATCACGTTGAGCCCCTTGAGCTACTATTCGCACGACGGTAATCACAACATCACGGCATACTGCGATCCAGTCTGGACAAATAACAACAACAAAACCTGGAATAATTCGCCCGGAGAAAGTCTGTGCCCCAGCGGCAATAACAAAACTACGCAACTTTCCTATAATTACGACGACTCCAACGAGCCGTTGGGATGTCTAACTGGAATAGCCAAGCCCAGCGGATACAGTACCACGATCAGTTATACCGGCGGCAGCGGGAACTGCGGACTTGGTCTGCCCAACCAGGAGCAAGGCGCTGCAATAGCTCAATACAATAATGTTACGCGTACGCCGACGCAGAATTTCACGTATGACGCATACGGGAATCTGCTCACCTACAACAAAGGTCGCGACAACTCAAACAACATCGACTATTCCTGGACGCTTGCCTACAGCCCCGATAACCAGCTCGTTCAGAGCACCGAGAACGATAGTCTTATTCCGCTAACCGAGAGCTCCATGAGTTGCTACTACCCGGACGGATCGGTGTTCTACACCGAAACGCCGTCGCAGCGTCATCAGGACAGCGATCCGACCTGCCCTAGTACGAACACCCTTCTCGCCGGCCCCGCTTCCCCTCAATCTCACGCCAATGCTTTCTATTACGACCTTGACGGCGATCAGGTAAAAACGATTACGCATAAAGGCTGCGACACGAATACCGCGTGCCCGGGACTTGTGTCACAGACGGTCTGCAACAACAGCGAGACGAGCAACCCAATCGGAACCACCTGCAAGTACTACGACGGTCTCGACCGCCTTGTCGAAACTGTCGCGCCCTATGATACTAGACAATTCTCAGGCGGCGCAAATTACGAATTCTACAGCTTCCGGTGGATGGATCGATATATTTACGACCTATCTATGAGCGGCGGCTCGGCGGAATTGACGATCTCAGACGAAACGGGCAGTACCTCGCGCTTTGCGGGCTATGGAGATCTCTATAAGACCCAAGAATATCTGCCGCAAAGCACGTCGATGGTGGCGACATACAATCAGTCGTATCCTAACCCGGGCTGGAGCGATGTGCGAGGAACAAGCTTCGATGCTCTTGATCGGCCCGTGAGCAAGTACGAGCTAGCATATGACAAGAGTAACAAAAATGCTGTTGCGACAAATACGTACGATGGCACGGGCGAATATGGTCTTCTGAGCCAAACGGAAAACGCTGTACAGCAAATCGAGTCCTATACCTACGATGGCAATGCGCGCCAGGAAACCGTCCAATTCAGCGGAGCTCCGTTACCCTTGGCGGGCAATCGGAACTACGCCTACGATCCAGATGGGCGAACCACTCTGGCGGACTCTGCCAATTTAGGCATCCTTTATTACACCTATGACGTAGATGGGAACAACATTAGCGTTACCGAGCCAAGTCAGGAGCCGGCCGCCTCATTGATTTGCTATCACTACTACGGAGATGGCTTGCGGGAATTTCTATCGGTCGGCCTTCTAACTGACACGTGTAGCAGCAGCGGCAATAACATCCCGTTCCGAAGCCAGCCGAGCAACGGCGGCATCAGTCAGCCAAGCATTTTCAGCTACGCGTACCGCAACGACGGCGTACTGACATATCAGCAAGTAACTTGGGGTACCCTCAGTGATTTGTTCTCCTGGAACTACTACCCCAGCGAGCGTGAAGAGACCCAAACCGACCCACTGGCGCAGCAGCCGAACCCCGGCATCGCATACACTCCTCCGGGCAATAGTAGTCCAGGTGTGACAATGCAGCCGGCAACCTATAGTTACGATTCGTATGGCCGGGTTTCAGGGCTAACGTTGCCCCAGGGCTATCAGGAATCGACTCTCATCTACGACACCGACGATGAGCTTGCAGGGGCCAATTACGGTGATGGCAACGGAGGCTCGGCCCGACCTATCACGCTCAACGCTCGTGGAGAGGTACTTCAAGATGGCACCACCGGCAACCTTAACCCTCCGACGCAGGGGGTAACGCAGTCCGCCAATGGCGCCCAAGTAGGCAATGGTGACTACGGGCCTCTACTTGGAAATTTCTACCAAGTGCCTCCCACGACGCTGCAGTTCGACGTCCGCAGTAACATGACAGTCTGCATCCCCGATACTTCGTGGGCCTTGCAAATAACCACTGGTCCGGAAATGCTTACCTACGACGGCGCCGGTCGACAAGTGCAAACAAGCACCGACCCTAATGGCTCCGGCTGTAGTACGCCGAACGCCACCACGACATCGGGTATCAACTACGACGCTGAAAACCACATCAAGAATGTTACTAGCCCTAACGGTGATGTCACGGGTAGCGCAGTGTGGGGAGCAGACGGCTTGCAGCGCGAAAACAATTCCAGCGGAGGAACTGATGACCAGCAAGCGCATTGGGATGGAAACTCCCTGCTATTCTCGACCGGAAGCTCGCCAGACGTTCCGGCGCTTTATCTCGGTAAGCTTGGCGAGATGGATTTAGCCGGCGATATTGTAATCCTCGATCGTGACCAAACAGGTTCACGGATGTCGGCGCACGGGTACGTGGCGGCGCCGCCCACTTGGATGAAGGGCAATTATTGGTATGACGGGTTGAACATTGGTACTGTCCGGAATATCTACATAGCTAAGGCCGGTAAACAGTATTTCATTCCATTCTTGGCGGGATCATGTAACTTTACGCCGAGTAACGATATCACTTACACGTGTCCTTCTGACCCTGTGGCTTTTCCTATGAAGCGAGGGGACGGTTACGCAATGCTTGGTGGTATCGTTCAGGGCGCACGAACATTCGATCCGGTCAGCGGACAGTGGCTGACTCCCGACGCCTACGCCGGCGACATCAGCGATCCGATGTCGCAAAAGCCGTTCATGTGGAACAATAATAACGCCGTTCAATTCAGTGATCCAACTGGATATGATGCAATTTTCCAAGGACAAGACGGCAGCGGCGCACAACCGCTCTTTACCGATTATTATTTAGGAGATCCAGGATACATGCAAGCGACTCCTAACGCTGTATTGCAGGAGCAGGAGCAGGTGGCGAAGGGCAACGTTCCCTTACAGCAGATGCTGGACGCTGCGGCGCAGTCATACCTATCGGGCCCCACGCTGCCTAACGGCGGCACGACGCGGCCGGGCACGCAAAGTGTATCTCAACTTATTCAAAATGCGTCAACGTACCTTACCGGCCAAGGAGTCGGGGCGACGGAGAGTAGCATAGCCGGTATGCCAGCTCTAGCTACGTCATTTAGCGACGGCCAAACGGGCGCCATGGCCTTTTCGACCACAGTGATCCAAATCTACCTAAACGATACGCAGGGGAATGAGATTACCCAAGATTATACTGAGGTTCGCTGGCAATGGGATGCCGGGGGCTATGGGCAGATGTTTAACGGAGGGTATCCCGAATATCGACAGCCTTTTGCAGGTATCCCGAGCTGGCTCCCATTCGACATGATAAATGACGTTTATGAAGCTCCAGGATAGCGATCACGCTTCCGCAATATCGCAGGATGATTAAGAATGTTTGCAATAATTTTACTGGCTAGTACTATATTGGGCGCGACAGTCACAGACTGTGGACCTACATTCTACGCTCTGTATAACATGTCGAGTAACTATGCAGATGCGAACCGTTATGCGCAAGCGGCCGCGCTAAGAGAGGGAGCCGCGCGCATTTTTGAGGATTGCATGTCGCAAGGCGATGCTCCAAAAGAGGGAATGTATCCCTTTGATGCGGTCGGATCATATTTGATCTCAGCCACGTTCTGGCATCTCGCTGGCTATAGCAATGAGGCTAACCGAACTCTTTCGCTAGCGAAGTCCTCTTTGATACGCGTTTTGCAATCATATCCAGAACGCGGCTTGACGGACAGGCAGCGGCTTTATCTTTATCAAATGCGGCGTCTCATTCACGACGATGACGCTGGGCATTGGGCGATTTGGAAAGAATGATCGCTAAATATAATAATTTAAATACCGACATAGCAGTGTCAAGGTGACTCCACCGAAACGTTGTGGGCTCGGGTGGATACCTTTAACTGCTCCTAAATTACTTGCTACGGCGCGGCGCACCTTGACTGCCGTCTATAAACTCATGCCTAGTAGGTCTGCAAGACTTAATCGGCTTTGAGTAACGCTCCGACATCTGCAAAGCCGGTCCACGAGAGGGGCACGCGTTTTAATAGTCGCTGGCCAGGTGAAAGCGCGTTTTGCCGAACGGCTCAAACTGACAATCATCCGCTTCATTCTGTCGTTACGGGATCGCTTAGTCCACTCTTAAGGAGAAGACCTCCTAGCTGGTCAGCCCACTCCGCGCCCTCGTCAGATTTCGATTTCCTTAATTGACAACGGGACAAATTTGGATCACTTCAAATTTGGATCACTTCAATTGAAATCTAATTGGAACAGAGCTTCACTTTCAAGACGCTTAGAGCCCGCCAGCAGGTCCTGCTGCCGGCCACCGTTCTGCTGTGCGAATCGGCGCTCAAGTGTGTATGGCCCCCCTGAACTCAGGTAAGGCACGCTTGACATTGTGTCAAGTGCGCTTTACTACGCCGATTATGAAACTTCGCGGAATACGACGACTCTTTTTTCCTTGTGTAGATGGCCGTTTACGCAATCGTGTTGACGACTGTGACGATTTTCTTGCCACCGTATCGATTAGACGTTGTCCACGTGGCTGCAGGCCTGCTGACATTGCTTCCCGTCGGGCTAGCTTTCAGAGAATGCTACTTGTTTTTCTTCGAGATCGATGAGATGCAGCGCCGTATTCAAACGGACGCGCTCCTCATCACGCTTCTCACTGCGATTGCCATTGTGCTCGTGAGGTAAGCGATCAATAGGACTGAAATGAGAGGCAGGGAACGTGTAGGCATGTTCCGGTTCGCCCCGTGACTCTATGCCGCTAGAGGGTTACGCTTTTCCCTAAGCTACTGCTCTGAGAGGAGAACTTCGTGATCGATCAGCCTCGACTTAAAATGGCAGCGATTGTCCTTGCCGCCCTAGCCCTTAGCGCTTGCGGTAGCACTTCAACCGTGGCACCAGGACCATCGAGCGCGCAACAGGCCGCCAAAATACAGCGAGATGGAGCGCGACCTGGCTACGTTCCAGCCTGTCCGTGCTGGTATGTCGCGAACGAGGGCGGCGGGCCCTTCGGTAACGGTATTATAGACATCTTCCCGGTCAGCGCGAACGGTAACTTCAGTCCAGGCGCGAACACGATTGGTGGTTCTAACACAGGGCTACTCTATCCCAGGGATATCGCGGTCGGTCCCACGGGCACAATCTATGTGGCGAACTCAAACGAGGGTGGCACCGATCGGGTAACCGTTTACACCGCGGGCTCATCTGGCAATGCCACGCCAATACAGACGATTTCCGGCTCAAACACTGGGCTCTCTGATATCCTTGGGATCGCGCTGGACGCAGCAGGAGACATCTACGTTTCGAGTTCAGCCCAGAATGGACCCGGGGCTCAAAGCGTTAACGTGTTCGCTCCCGCCGCAACCGGAAATGTTGCGCCTTTACGGACGATCAGCGGCGCGTTGACTGGAATCTCCCATCCATATCAGCTTGCAACCGATCCAGCCGGTAACCTTTATGTGGCAAACTCAAGCAATATACTAGTCTTTCCCCCGGGTGCAAACGGTAACGTGGCCCCAGTCCGGACGATTAACCCTGGTGGAATCGGCGTTGCTTGGCATCATGGTCCCCCAGCCGTCGGTCGCATCTACGTAGCGGGAGGGAACGGGGTAGCCATCTTCCGTGCGAATGCCAATGGTAATGTGACGCCGCTAAAGACCATTAGCGGTTCATTGACAGATCTCAATCAAGCAGAAGGAATTGCGGTCGGACCGGGCGGCGCGATTTTCGTCGGGAACATAGGACAGAATGCCAACGGGACTTTCGATGTCACGAAGTATAGCCCGTTCGGAGTCCTTGCGCCTGGAAACAACAATGTCGCGCCAGTCAAGATGATCGTCGGCTCAAACACTGATCTTTGGCTCCCCGACGGCGTCGCCGTTCACTAGATAGGTTTCGCCAAGGCGACGTTTAGGAGTGTCGCCTTGGCACTCGTACGAGCCAATACTCGACGTTATCGAGTGTGATCCGCTGCCGGCGAAATATCCGATCAGGCAGCCGAGGTCGGGTTTTTTGTGCAAAGCCGTCATGATGGTTTACAGTCGGGTTTAGCTTAATTCGAGGGGCTGCTTACGGGATAAACATGAGCACAGGACTTCACCAGGCCCATATGCCCAATATTTAACGGCGCGGTTCGCCGTTTCGTTCAGCTCAAACCGCAGACGAGATATGAAGCACGCGCGTGGGAGGTCTACAATCCGTGCGCCGACCCCCTGTTCTGAAGGGGAAGTATAAGGCTTCTTTTTAGTATTCGGCGCACCTATTTAGCTGCGAGACCTAGCCGGTTTCTTTTTTCGTACACAAATTTTTTGGAAATGGGAGACCTCGGTCGATAAGGCAAAAGTGGGGTTCAAAAAAATAACAGAGGAGGGGCCAGGTATCGCGGCCCATCACCCACACCACCCAATAGAAATATTCGATAACCCCCTACCCCCTTATAGAGGCAGGCCCACGTATTTTGGCTAGCTCCACTTCCATGCGGAACGATAGTGAATTTTCTTTGGGAGTTCGTCTTTCAACTAGCGTTCAGTTATGGCGAGATTCGAAAGATCGTCCCGTTGCCACCGCTCGGACCGTAACCACCACCGCTAACTGTCGTGCCATAGAGTGCGCCCTTTGCGGCAACCAAGCCGGCATCGGGCCATGCTCCGTCCGTTCCGCCTTTGAAACTGTGGAGTACGTTTTCCACGCCTGTCGTCGTAATCTTGAAGACCGTTCCTTCGGAGTTCGCACCACCCAAAGCTGTAGTGCCATAAAGCGTACCCTTCACGTCGATCAAGCCAGCCTCCGGCTCCGAGCCGTCCTTACGACCTTTAAAACTATAAAGCACTTTTTCAGAGCCGGATGAGCTCACCTCAAAGACGGTCCCATTACCCTTTGCGCCACCACTAGCAGTGGTGCCATAAAGCATACCGTTCACATCGATTAAGCCCGTAGCAGGGCCTGAACCGTCCGTCCCGCCTTTGAAACTATAGAGGACCCGTTCCGTCCCCGACGTGCTCACCTCGAAGACGGTCCCGCACCCGTCACCGTGCCGACACCCTGAACCACCACCGCCAAGCGTGGTGCCGTAGAGCGTGCCTTTTACGTCGATTAGGCCCGCAATTGGAAATCTGCCGTCGCTGCCAGACCCAAAACTGTGGACGACGCTTTCGGTTCCGTACGTCGTGCTCACCTCGAAGACGGTCCCGTAAATGGAGCCGCAGTACCCACTGATGCAGCCGCCCTCACTCGTCGTGCCATACAGCATGCTATTCCGAGTGATTAGCCCCGCCAACGGCAACTCGCCGTCCGTCCCGCCCTCGAAGGAATAGAGGACGCTTTCGTAACCCGAAGAGAGCTTGAACGAGAACACTGTGCCGACGCCACCACCACCGAACTGCGTAGTGCCGTAGAGAGTGCCTTTTACGTCGATTAAGCCCGCAGCAGGGCCCGAGCCGTCGCTGTACCCGTTCCCCTGGCCCTGGAAAGAATAGAGCACGCGTTCCTGACCCGACGGAAGGTTGAGCGCAAAAACGCTGCCGCATCCTTCGGCTCCGCAATTACCACTTGGATCATTTCCACCGTGTTCCGTCGTGCCGTAGAGTGTTCCATTAACAATCGTCAAGCCCGCATGCGGATTCGCGCCATCCGTGGCGCCTCTGAAGCTGTAGAGAGACTCGTAGCCGGTAACGGTGCGCGAATGCACTGTGAGCAATCTGCCCGCTTCCGTCGCATACGTGTTATCGATGGGCATTCCGGCCGGAACTGGCAAAGAACCGATCACGCGTGAGCAGTTTACCAGGACCGTGCCACAAAATATAAGGGTGATTATCCGCATGATAGCTCCCAGCGTCCGTGCGATCATCTTGTCATTGCAAAATCGAATAACGCCATTATATTGGCGTGGCATGCTAACAGGCCTTCGTCTAGGCTCGGCACGTGCGAAGCAGCTACCGAGTTACGATCAAGACTCTAACTACACGTCTTCGCAAAAGACGCAAGGAACTAGGACTCACCCAAGAAGACGCGGCTGAGCGGATACAGATCGCGACCCGGCATTATCAGAAGCTGGAGCCTGGAGACTTGAACCTGACGCTGCGCACCCTTTGCAGACTCGCTGATGCCCTCCAAACGGTGGCCTCCGACTTGTTGCGCAGAGACTAGATTCCGCGCCCCACAGGGACCGCGCCCGCACAGTGCTTGGCAGACCAAGCATTATTGCCGTGTGTAACAATATCTTGAACGAGCGTTGATGGTTATGTTACAATAGGGCCATGAAGCGCAAGATGGTCGCATATCTCCGCGTTAGCACGGATAAGCAGGGCCTATCTGGGCTCGGAATCGAGGCTCAGGCCGCTGCCGTTGCCCAACACATCCGCCAGGCTGGGTCCGAGCTTCTGGCGACGTATACGGAGGTCGAGACGGGCAAGAAAGACTCCCTAGGGAACCGCCCCGAGCTTCGCAAGGCCATTGCCCATGCCAAGCGATGCAAAGGAACCCTTGTAGTGGCCAAGCTCGATCGCCTAGCCAGGAGTGTCGCTGTCACTTCTATGCTTCACCAGTCGGGCGTCGAGTTTGTGTGCGTTGATAACCCCTCGGCAAACCGCCTCACGGTACAGNNAGATTCTGTCGGCGGTAGCCGAAGCCGAAGCGCGAGCCATCAGCGAGCGCACAAAGGCTGCTCTTGCCGCTTACAAGGCCCGTGGTGGCCGCCTAGGAGCATCTCTACCGCAATGTCGGAATCTGTCGCAAGAAGCCCGTTCAGAGGGCGCTAAGAGGGCGGCTATAGCTCATCACAGGAATGCAGCAGAAGCCTATACTGACGTGTCCGGTGAAATGCATACCCTGCGCCTTAGTGGCAAATCGTTAAGGGAGATCGCCAATATTCTTAACTCTGACGGTCAGACAACTAGGCGAGGCAAGCCTTGGAATCCGGTGCAGGTAAAGCGAGTCCTTAGCCGCCATTAAATCGCGCAAACTCTACTTTCATTTACAAGAGGCGCAGGGATATGAGTAGATCAAGAAATGTCAGCAGGAAGTAACGACGACGAGCTTACGGGGTCGACGATATCCCCAACGTTTGAGCAATCCCAGGATAGGCTCAAGCTTATTACCAGTCAACTCACACAAAAGCAAAAACGCAACTACCTCTTGAGCCTTACCGAAGATGAGTTCCGAGACAAAGTAATACGCCCGCTGTTTAAGCGATTGGGATATCTTGAGGGAAGAGATACTCACGGGCCCGAGGAGTACGGCAAAGACTGCGTGTTCTTTCAGATCGATGAACTTACTGGGGTCAACGTAACCGTCGTTCAAACAAAGGCTGGCGACATTGCAAAATCTGCCGCCAAACCGTCCCATAACCTTGATGTAATTGTAGCCCAACTTCAAACAGCAAGCCGAGCAGACGCGGCTAAGCGGCGGAGAAAAGCAGGCCGCGTTGCCATCTGGAAAAAAGCCGGAACTTGAGGCCTAGGACTCCAGTAGGCGTTGCAAGCAAAACTTTGGCGAACTTCCTTCCTAAGCGGCATGCGTCTTAAAAGCTTCCTAGGGTCCTTCCGGTGGGCCACAGAGTAAATGGCTAAAGTATATGGGGGGCGTTGGAAGGTCATACGCCCGATTGGTCGAGGCGGCCAAAGCGAGGTGTTCGAGGTAGCGGATCAGAGCGGCTGCCTCAGTGGATCATTCGCCTTGAAGAGGATTCTTAATCCCGAAAGGCATGATCGCTTTAGACATGAGATTGAGGCAGTAAAGCGACTGGATCATCCAAATGTTGTTAAACTGATAGATCATAGTGCTCTTGACGCACCTGCCCACGAGGGCGAAAAGCAATTCCTAGTAATGCCGCTAGCATCAGGAGGCGATCTGTCAGAGCGCGTAGAGGCGTACGAAGGATCGCTAGACAGCACTCTCATTATAGCTAAGCAAGTCTGCGCGGCACTGAAGGCCGCTCACTCCTCTCAGATTATTCATCGTGACATCAAGCCGCAGAATATCTTGTTTGCTGACAGCGGCAATAAGGTTATAGTTTCAGATTTTGGAATCTGCCTAATACGGGAAAACCCACGCATTACGGCCACTAGCGAGGTTGTCGGACCATGGAGATTCATGGCGCCCGAAGCCGAAGGTGGCGGCGCGATTGATGTTAAACCGGCCGCCGATATTTATTCGCTGGGCAAACTTATTTATTATATAGTTTCCGGTGGCGTTGTTGTGCCACGGGAGCGCCTACATGACGAAAAGTACGTCTCGATTCTTCAACAGGGTGAACGATCCACGATGCTGCTGGCGCTCCTGGAGAAAATGATATGCAGTGAAGAGTCGCGTTTTAGCGACGTGGATGTTGTGCTCAACAGGCTAATAGCAATTGAACGTTGGGAACAGGAAGCTAAGCTTGTAGCGCTTACTTCAGGCGCGCGTACGGCACTGGATCGATTAAACCAGATAGAGCTGCGCAACAAAGCAACTGACGACAGGAACGCGCAAATCGTTGCCTCTGAGGCGGCTCAGATAGAGACTACGCGGACACTATTCTTACCCTGGCTGACGGCGGAATCAGAGAAAGCTGCCGGTATGATTACGCAGGCAGGCATGATCGATGCCGTCGTAACGGAGATTGGAAACGTCAAGCCGATAGTTTTGAACTGGCAGAAAATAAGCAGATGTGATGTGCTAGGCGGTGTTGTTCTCAAGGCCTCCAGACGACGTCATGGGTCGATTGAAGCTGAACTACGGGTAGTTTTGACCAGGCCGCTTAACGTCACAGTGCGGATCGGATCAGCACCCACGCCCCTGAAGCCACAAGAGCCATCGTTCCTGGTCATTCCAACAATGTCGCTCGGTCATCGAATAACTTTGGGCGGATTATCTACGAGAGACGTATTTCTAAATAAAGCTGAAACAGGCAACAAGGTACCGCGCCTTTCAGCGAGTCCCTATGGTGACCGCACGACATTGCACTCACAATTTCTCGCGTCTGATTGGCCAGCTGCTGCTACGACGATTCGCGAGATGCTGGGTGAAGCTATTGAAATCCTCTTGGATTATCTCCAAAAGGAAGGCTATGGGATTGGCAGCTAGATTCGTGAGCGCCTCTTTGGATAAGACCGAAGCCAGCCGTGATTGCCATGTTTGACATGCTCATTAAGTGGCTGCAGTTGCGGGTTGGCGGCGTATTCATTTATTGATTCTCAAACAACGTAATAGCCTAAAGTAGAAAGTCCCCTAGCGCCGCCCTTAGCTCGTCAAATCTGATTCATTTGCCCGCGCATCTTCTCGTTAAGCGAGTTAAATGCGGGGACGATACTAGCATTTATATTCTTTTTGGCTACATCGCCCTCCCCAAACGCGTACAGCGCGTTGACACTTTGGGCAAACCCCGCTAGGAATATCCGCTCCAAAAGGTCGGCAGGAATCACGCTACGCTTGAAAGGGTCGCCCTCCACGGCTTCCCACTTGCCGCTCTCTAACTGCATGCTTGTCACGTCGAATAGGATAGCTGTCCTAAGCGCCCATTTGATTTCGCTCGTAGAGAGGTGCTTGATGATATCGGGCTCGCGTGCGACCGTCACATACTGTTTAAGCCAAACCGCCAAAAGGCCCCGATCTATCTGCCTCGTTAGATAGCCCTGTTGAAGCGCCGTCATTATTCCAACAAGCGGCGTCGTGATCCTGAGCCTTGCGACGCGGCTGTCGTTTCGCTCATCCCGTCGCTTTATCAGAAAGGGCAACCCGTTACCAAGTCCAGCGCCGACTATTACTGACACGAGAGTGTTTACTAGAATGAACACACTATTCATGTCGGCGTTGAGAAGCTTCCTCCATGGTCCTGGCCATGAGCTCGCTAGTCTCTCGCATCTCGGTCGGGCACTCCTATGCCCGATCTTCGCAGCGAATTGCGACGAGCTTCCCATCCCTGAAGCGCCCTTGTTACGTCTCCGTCCTGCCGGTTCTTCTGTGCTATTAGCTTAAGCTTGTAGCCCGCCTGGCTGAACTTCGCAATGGCTTCGTCTAGCAACACTTTAGCTTCGGGGGTCGCCTGCTGGCTTAGGTGCAGAATCCGCCCTCCGCACTCCTCTGATGCGTTTCTCGCCAGCGCGAACTCGATCGTCTCGTTCTTTGTCATTCTGGCCCCTTCTGTCGCCATGATACTCCGCGCGGGCAGCTCATCTATTGCTTTTTGACGGCTGCAAGGATGCTCTTGACGGTTGCAGCGATTCCATCCGAGGACTTTGCGCCCTCGATGTTTGCTAGTAAGGGACTGAGCGATCGGAGTCCTGCAGCGTCAATGTTGTGCCAAATCGGCAGAACACGCTTTCTCCCGTCAGCACTTTGCAAACTCATGAGCGCCCCTAACTCGCTTTGCGGCCAGTTTTTCTCGAAGAAGTTAGGACTCAGAACAACGACTCCGAAACGCGAATTTCTTAGACCTTCGTCAATCTTCTTGCGCTGATCGTCTCCCATGGTTAGAATGCCTGTGTCATACCAAACACGAAGCTTAGGTTCTAGGGCCCGATAGAGATCGTCAGTGTACGACTTATCCTCCGACGCATGGCAAATGAACACATCCCATTGCGGGTTAGAATCACTTCCATTCGCAACTGCACTGGCATTTGCGAAAACTTCAGTCAATAAGTCGATTCGTGCTGCAAGCTGGACAGCGGCTGCGGCGTTATCGTCGGTGGCGGGAATGAGCCAAACCGAGCCAGCACCACACCGCAACGCCTGCCCGAGAGTGATGTCCGCTTTATCGCGGACAAGCATCCGCGAATAGAATGAGGCCTCGTCAAGATGGCCCACAATCCGTGCAGCACTTGTTATTGCGCATCGGACGGGAATGCTTATCTGAATGGGTGGTTGCCAGTCTTGGATCAGAGTCGTAAACGACTCCGTGATCAGGATTTTGCGGCTGTGTACGCTCGCGGTTCGCCACACCATACCAATGAAATTGGGGAACGACCCGCCTGATCGCAAGAGCCACTCAGGATTCAAAAATATGACTGCCGGTATACCGGCCAAAGTGATCGCATTTAGGACATCCTTTGGGCCGAATGGACTCGGCTTGTTCATATGCTCGATCTGAGATTCCTGAATCAGAGCATAGCGAACGTCTTCCCGCGGCGTCCCCGTCATGCCATGTTGTACGAGACGGGTTTCCCAGGTTACATCACTGGGTGGAACTATTTTGCATCGGTAATTGTCATTACCGCCGTAAGGCCCCCATTTGAACATATCGAAACATGCCGGATGCCGCATGTCACAGACTATAAGGTCAAAGTCTTGGGGGGATTCGGTGAGCGACCTATAGCCAACACTGTAACCGAACAACGATGCGACTACGGTATGACCGGACGCCTGCAACGCTTTCGTTGTGCTTGGCGTAGTATCAAGGCACAGGATGTCCGCCATTTTTGGGAGCGTCTCCTAGAGCTTGGCGCAGTTCCTCACTGTCGCCCCGCGATTCGAGGTACTAAATAGGATTTCTAGATACTAGCCCGAACGCCTGTTCGCTGGTTAATCCTGGTCAGACACTGGACCATCGACGACATTGTTTTGCAGCGAGGTGATGTGGAGCTAGCCGAGAGACCAAACGTCCGCCCCGGCGGTCTCGTAACCGTCGCGTTTTTGAAAGCGCAGTTGGACGAAGGCGCAGATCGCCTTAGCATCTTTATGCCTCTTGTCCAAGATGCCGTAGCGTCGCTTTCTGACGAGACCTTTACAACCGCCATGGTGCAAGTCGCGTTGGCTGACCTCCACAAGGTAGTCATCCCTCATCACGCGATCGAAACTCTTCTACGCCGATGTATTCTTCGGCGATATCTGACTCGCCAATATGGCCGCTACTCACGCACCGATACCTTCCCAACTCTTCCGAACCTGACTGCCGAAAAACAGCGAATCGCAGAGTCGCAAGCTAAGCTTGCCTCGGCTTTCGTGCGCTTCGCAAAGGAGCGCAATATTGACATCGCAGAAAAGTGGGCTTTGGAGCTCATCTCGGCGTTTCTTAACGAGCAGCAGATCGCCGTCTTGTTGCAAGAGACTCCCTCTCTAGACGATTCCAGTCACATGAACCACCATGAGCAAACACTCGTCGCGGAGTTTCTAACTGCGATAGTTCAGTATAGTCCCGAACTAAGCGCAGTATTAAGAGGGATGCTCGAAGGCCTGGTCCTTTACCATGCCGCCTTCATTCCCGATCTCGAACTCACCAGTCGCAAGTTNNAAGTTCAAGAATCTGACGGTGTACTTCGACAGCAACGTTGTGCGACAAGCCCTGGGCTACGAGGGCGAGGCAAAGCAAACAGTTTTGAGAGAAACTGTCAAGCTCCTTAAACAGGCTGGAATCCGCTGCCTTGTCTTCGATAAGACGGTACGCGAGATAGAGCGGCTTCTGGAGTTTTATGAACATCGGTTGGCGACCACGCAAGGGCGTATCCAGTTACGTCAAAGCGATATGACCCGCTACTTCCTCACAGAACAATACGGCCCAGGTGACATTCGCGAGCTGCTTGCGCTTCTTGAGATTAACATACAAGCTGAAGGCTTCCGAATCGTCTCGACGCCACGACGCCAGGCAAGGTATGTCTCAGCTGAAGCTGCGCTTCAAAAGCGTTTAGTTAATCCAATAACAAAAGACGAAAACACCCAGCGGATCGCCCATGATGTAGATTGTGTGGCCGGGATACTAACACTGCGAAAGGGCCACGCGTCCAGCTCGGTTGAGAACTGCAGATACATATTTGCAAGCTCTTCGCCAGGCGTGATACGCGAAATTCGTCAATGGTATGCAGATGACGAACGGGGTAGCGGTATCCCGCCTATAATTAGCATACAGATGCTCTCCAATCTCGCTTGGCTAAAAAGCCCTAAAGCCCTGAGTGATTTGAAACAGCGGGAGCTAATGGCACTTTGCACGAGCGCAATGAGACCCTCCGAAGTAACTTGGCAGCGCTTCCTCCGCCATCTGACTAAGCAGCAGAAAGAGCAGGCTATTACATCGGATGAGATGGCTGCGATTTTAGTGGATAGCCTGTCGGAAGATCTCTTGATGCGCGCCGAAAACGACGCACCTGATGGGGATGTAGATGCGGAGACAATTGATGATGTAATTTATAGAGTTCGCAAAGCCTATATGGAGCGCTATGAGGCAGAACTGGCCTCCAAAGATCAAGTATTAAGAAGTGAATCCAAGCGTGCTGAATCCGCGGAACAAAGAACGCGCGACTTGCTCGCGGATATGGAAGGACGAGTAACACGCAGGGCTCATAGGTGGGCAAGGGCTATTCGCATCTTCGCTTACGGCGCTCTCGCACTTGCAGTCCTTGGAGGCGGGCTGTTTCTCTGGTTTGATTCGCGCCTTCCAGATGGTGCTCTCCGTAAGGTTGCTGCAGCGATTCTTGCCATCCTCTTCATAGTTGATTTCGATACACGCCTCCGGTGCGTGCATGGATGGCTCTGCAGTCTAGAGAAATGGCTGATCGCGCGGTTCGAGTCGTTCTTTCGGGGACCATCATCGTAGCTCCCAAGGCCTTGCGGTAACCCTTCTACGCTTGTTTGTAAACATCTCGGGAATGCTTCGCTCAGGGCAGTTCCTCGCTTATGGAATCACTTGCCAGCAGTGCCTTGTCAGTAGTCATGCCTGCCTGTTATAATCCCGACGACTGCGATAGCGTTGTCGGTGTAGGAAGGCGGAGTAATGACAAATGATACGATTCTTGGTGTCTTGAAGCGACCTAATCTGCGTACTGTATGGCCGCACGAGGCCCTCAACTTTTCTAATTGGCTTGGCGCAAACCTGGCCGCGCTAAACAGCGCCCTTGGCCTGGAACTCGAATTAGTGAGGCCCGAAGCTCCGGTCGGTCCCTTCTCGCTTGACTTACTCGCGCGCGTCGTAGGAACTCAGGATCGCGCCGTGATCGAAAATCAACTCGAACGCACGGATCACGATCACCTTGGAAAACTCCTGACGTATACGGCAGGGTATGACGCGACTCACGTCGTCTGGATCAGCAGCGAGTTTCGCGAGGAACATCGCGCCGCACTAGACTGGCTAAACAATAACACTTCGCCTGACCGGAACTTCTTTGGCATTTTGGTGGAGGCGCTGCAGATTGACGACTCAAGGCCTGCAGTCAACTTTCGCATTGTTGTTTCGCCTAACGCATGGCAGAAGGCTGCCCACCAAACCGCACAAGACATTAATACTGCATCGGATCAAGAGCAGTTAAATCAAGTTTTTAATGCCATCTACGACCTCGCGAAGGCCTCGGGCCTGTTCGTACGCCTGTTGAAGCCCCTTGGATCGCGCAGTTACTACGTTCTAGAGCGTACACATCGCCAAGTGGAATATGCGGTTGCCTTTAGTCGCGATAGCATTCGCGCGGAAGTGTGGTTAAATTTCCCCGAACCAGGAATGAACGTGCACCTTTTTCGGTCACTGAAGCTACGAGCAGAAGCCATCGAACGAGCTCTGGACGGTGGAGTGGATTGGGATTTTAACGAAAGCCGCAGACGGCAAGGGCTACGTGTTAAGAGAGAAATCGATCGTGGAAGGCTTGGCGAGCAGATCGCCGACGTAGCAACATGGGCGGCCCAGAAAATAATTGCGTTTCGTCAGATCGCAGAGGTTGGACTCGATAGCGAGGTAAAAGCTGCTCTCACTGAAGCGGCATTGCAAGACGACAAAACCGTTGAATAAGACCCGCTAGTCCCGACGACGCGATTTAGACATGCGAAAACTCTCGACTAAAACTCTCACCATTCTCACTGATCTCATTACCGGCGGTATGCCTTACGACGCGACCGGGAAGCTTTCGCCATATCGATCCGGCCCAGAAATCCTTGCTTTCTTTAGTGAGACCCTTGGCGTCCGTCGCACCTACAGTGAGGGTTTTGGCTCAAGGCTACCAGAAACAAGAGCTTATCTAGATGGCGCCAACGGGACCGCTAGAATGGCGGTTATCGTCGAAGCGGTCGTCCATCCGACGCATTTTTTGGCTTCAGATAGACCCGTCGAGGCTGCGGTCGAACACCTAAACAAATTCTTAAAATTCGATGGTTTTGAACTCCGCCCTAAAGGTCATGCATACCGGCTTATTGACGTTACTATCTCTAGCATCAAGGTAAGTCAGGCTTCGGCAGTCTTGCGGTCCCTTGACAGAAGCTACCTGCAAGAGCAGCATGACAAATGCGAAGAGAAGCTTTCGAACGCCGATTATGACGGCGCAATCACAAATGCTAGAACCATGCTTGAGACGATCGTTTTAGCGCTGGAACAGTCGCTCACGCGAAAGGAGCCCAATCAAGACGGTGATTTGACGAAATACTTTAAGCGAGTTAGTAAGCTCCTAAATCTTGACCCATCGCAAACGGTAGAGGGCAAAGCCTTACCGACATCCTTAAAAATGATCTTGAGCGGCCTCAGCAGCGTTGTTCAGGGCGTTGCGGAAACTCGGAATAAGATGAGCGACGCACACGCCCGTACGTTTAAGCCAGAACGGCGTCACGCGGTTTTGGCCGTGAACGCGGCACGCACGGTCGCGGATTTTCTAGTTTCGACTTATGAGTTTCAAACAACTAAAGGGGTGATTTGACCTGAGCTAGCCCGGAAAGCTCCACTAAGAGCCGACCTGCGCAATTAGTCTTCGCATAGGCTTTGCCTGGCGCTGTCCTCGCGTCTAGCTCTGCCCCCGTTCCTTGACCACCAAATGACCACCAAAGGGACGAATATGGGCGGATTTTGACGAACGCTAGCGGAATCTCAGCTTGCGAGAAACCCATATAACAACACTGTTTCTGCTTATTTTTACTATAGTACAAGATGACCTTAGCCTGCTTCGCATGTAAGGGGTCGCGCCCAGACGTTAGCGCTCCTGCCGTCTGAGCGACGTGAGGACGATGTGAGAAATCGAATCCTTCTCACCGATTTTCTCACAGAATAAGATACGATAAGGTCGAACACGTTCTGGTAAGCCTGCTAAACATGCTCAGATGATACTTGCGAGGGCTTATCGAGGTTAGCTGTAAGCATTTCAAGACCGCCGCATTCAACCGCTCTGCCACCTCTCCACGTTTCTGGAACACCTTATTACATCGGGATTTCCGCCACCCTCTCGGCGCCTTTGAACAATCGCTCGTTGCCGTGGTCGCGCCATGGACTTCCACCGCGACGGCCGGATCGAAGATAGTGTCGATATGCTTTATGCGGGCCCTCCCTGTTGCTGCTATTTATCCATGCGGTGATGGCAAACTTCGTAGCGATTGCCCAAAGGGTCTTCGAAGAACACTGCGTAGAACGTTGGGTGATGCTGGTCGAAGTATTGGGGACCTTCAATATTTTGAGCCCCATGCGTCCGAACCACGGCCGCGACTTCGTCAACAAAGGCAGTGCTTGGGGCGGCGAAGGCAATGCGCGTAGCTGTCGGGCGCGCGTTGGGATCGGCAAAAATATTAAAGAAATCCGCCCGGATGCTGTCATAGCGTCGAGTATAGCCGTAACGCACGACTCGTGGCGTCGTTGGTTCAGTGCCGAAGAGCGCCATGAGGGCATCGTAGAACGGGCGCACGGCATCCGCATCGCTAACCCGCAGGTCGATGTGACTGAACAGCGGAAACGCATACGTTTCAAAATAGCGCAAGCGTCCTTCTCGTAAATCCTCATTTTGCTCCATCTGGTCCACGGGTATCTCCTTTGCGTTTACTAAGTTACGCGCCTCCGCGCCTTTGGCCAGTAATATCGCGGGCACCCCTGCCTCAGCGCTCGGCGGGCGCGGCGGGAACCTTGTACGGTAGAAACATTGGCAGGTGCTCGTCGAAAGACACTCAACTGCGGTTGCTGAACCTGCTTCTCACCCGCTCTTTTTAGCCGCCTGAGAAAGTCAGGCAATCGCGTCTACTCGGAAAGGGGTAACTTCGTGAATCCGACTGGTTTAGTAAAATACACGTGTGCTCTAGTTGCGCTTGCGACATGCTCGGCGTGCGGCGGGGGCTCGGCGGTCGCGCCGTCAACCGCTGCGCTTAATGGCACGTACGTCGGTAGGATGCTCTTTGTGAACGGAAGGCCGGTGACGGCAGCGCGCCTGAGCGCGACGCCACGTTACACACAGATTATGCCCGACAAGCATTCAAAGTCGAAGGACTTTGAGTACGTCTTCAACGACTACAACAGCTACGCCGCCATTTTCGACTATCCGAAGAACACCCGGCAGATCGGTGAGATCGCCGGCGATGGGGGGCAAGGGTGCACGAACGTCCTCTACGGTTATGGGAAGAAGACCTTCTGGAACGTCGGCGGCCAGACCCAGATTACGGAGTACAAGGTTCCCCAGACGCCGATCAAGACGCTGTCCGTCCCTTACTCTTTTCCAACCAGCTGCGCCATGAATACCAGCGGCGATCTTGCAGTCGGCATCTTTTTCGAGTCGGGCCCAGGTAGCGGCGACGTCGTGATCTTCAAGAATGCAACCGGCTCGGGTACCGTTTACACCACGCCGCTAGATGCAGAGTACTTCGACGGCTACGACAACCAGGGGAATCTCTTCGCCGATGGTTTGACCATCAGCGGTTCCTTCGCGCTCGTTGAGCTCCCGAAGGGCAGCAGTACGTTCAAAACGATCGCAACAAGCAATTCGGTGCAGTTTCCTGGCTCCGTGCAGTGGGACGGCACGTACCTCACCGTCTTCGATCAGCTAGCGAGCGCGACGTATCAGTACATCGTCAGCGGGACGACGGCGACGTTGAAGGGCACTGTCTCGTACTCTGGTGCCGGCGACTGCGCGCAGACCTGGCTCGTTAAGGGCATTGTCTACTGCGGGGATGCGGGTAACGGAGACGGTGAAGTTTTCAAGTACCCGGCCGGCGGTTCAGCGATTGCGGTGCTAGGAAGCGGTTTGCCCGAGCCGCTCGGCGTGACGGCAGCAGAGAAATAATCATCGTTTCTCGTCTACGTAGCGGACTCACTAATGAGGAGCACCGGTATATTGATAGTATGCCGGCGCTCCTCGTGGCGCTAGTGACCTGTAGCGCGAATTCGGTGCAGCTTTTGCCGCCCAATTATTAGCAGGCGTTTTCCCAAGCCTGATATGTTTACAACGTCGATGCAACTTACCAGCGCGCATTAGAAGCGGGCGCGGTCTGCCTTAAGGAGCCCCCCGATTGGGCGCTCTAGACTTTAAATAGCTCCAAGACTCCCCGGAGCTTAGCTCCGTGATTATGCGAGCGAGTTCCGCCTCCGCCTTCTTCCTCGTCGTCGCAGAGCGTTCGCGTGCGATCTTTCTTCTGCTGGCGCTTGGCGCTGACGCGATCGAGGCCAGTGATGCCATACTACCGTGACCAGCCCCAGTTTATCTTTTAACTCAGGTCGCGTTTACGTCCGTTAACGGAGCGTTTACGCTCGTTAACGGTTGGTTCCGAGTTGTTGAGGCGAATTTTAAACTTGAAAATCTCCGTGTGGATTCTGGTACAATGTTTCTGTGGACAATCGCGACTGGAGCGCCTACTTTGACGGCAGCACATTAAGGCTAAACTATAACCCAGCAGTCAGTCGCATCGAGGTTGGACAGAGCGTTGACGGAAATGAACTCGTGCAATACACGGAAGGCTCGCTGACTAAGCTACTTCAAGCCGCGCACATGTTCCCCGGGCTCAATGAGATTGTGGTAGACTTCGCCGCGATCTAACTCTTGCGTGGATGCTCTCGGTTTCTATATTCGATTTATTCGAGTAGTGTTCGAGTAAGTAGGTCGCCGGATGGCTGCGCGAAGCCGACCCGTAGAAGCGAGCAGTATCCGTGCGCGAACTGCATCGAAACCTTGTCGGGAGCCATGGGGACGTTCGTTAGGTGTCGAAGTTTACTCGCTTCGACCGTGGAAGCGTTTGGGTGTGGATCGGTCGAATCGGGGCGTATGCAACTATTCCGCGTTTACGACCGTGCCTTATTAGGATGACGACGTTTCGCTTGATGATGCGCGCTGGAATTCTGACCAGCATCTTTCTGATGCCGGCCGCAACTGCCTTTCCGGCTCGATCGCTTCCGACTCCGAGTTCGGCCGCGTCGGCCTCGCCGGCGGCAACGGTGGCGGATGAACTTCCCACGATCGTTGTGCCAACTGGTTGGACCGCTAAGGAGACGCTGCCGACGTCGCCAGGTGCTATCTACGTAGGTGGCTGGAATGCGCCCCCTCCGAACCCAGCAGACACGATCACCCTGAGCTACATAGTCATTCCCCCTGGCAAGACTGTGACGCTCGAAGCTGTCGCCCAAGAAATAAACGCGGCTTACAAGAAGCTCGTGGGTGCAAAAAACATGGTTGCAACGCACGCGGAGAGAGTCTGCAGCGGGACGACCGACGGATGGTACTCGGAAAACAAGCTCGCTATCGGAACGATGAATGTCGTTTTAGAACAGACTCTCCTTCTCGGCACAACCGCAGCGTTCGTGGCGACCTACGGGCGACTGGACACTGAGAAGGAAGAACCCGCGGCGCGCGCGTCGCTCGATACTATCTGCGTTAAGCATTTCGAAAGACCAACGGGCATTTCGACCGACGGCGAAGGCACCGTTTATCTCAACGATGATTTCTCCGGAGACTTTGACCTACAGTACGCCGCCGAGATGGCTCCTGCACCTTCGAATCGCTCCTGGTCACTTGTCGGTGTTATGCTGAAGGCCCGGACGGCCCCGTCGTGGATTGAGATTGGGCTGTCGCGGGGCGATCCGGACGCGGCGACGTTGAGCGCCTTCACGGCCGCGTCGACATCGGCAGGGAAGAAATCTTGGAATCCGGTGCAGGCAGAATGCGCACCCGCGTGCGAGATCGAGCTAAAGGGGGACAGGACCGCGCTCTATGCGTTCGTCAATGGCCGGAAGATCGAAGAGATCTCTCGGTTATCGCTCCCGATTGTGAATGCCTATGTTCAGCTAAATGCTCAAGTAAACGCGGTCGGAGACATTATCTCAGCACGACTAGCTTTGCGCCGTGGGACGGTTTCCGGGGCGCCGTTGGATCCACCGACCTGCGCATTTACCACACAGGGTGTAGAGGCGAAACTCTTGAGCCCGACAGTATTGACATTTCTCTGGCCAGCTGCGCACCGACGCTCGCGTGACCTACTTTTCGTTGATCGACGGCACGAGCAAAGATCGCTGTCCCGACTCCTAGACGAGCCTCTCAGTTACGACGGCCGCACGCGGACCCGGCCTCCATTGCTTATCTGATGGCGGCCTATGTCCGATCGTAATTTACTCTCGGCGACCCCGTGGCATTCTCATGCCGAGGGCTGTCTAAACCCTACGCGGGGTTTTGCGATGTCGCCTTTTTCGCCGGTACACTAGCTCGTGAGCCGGTTGCGTAACCTTACAAGCGTACCGCTAACCTTAACCCTTCCCCGCTTCGGTATAGCGAACATTGGGCGGCGGGAGAAATAGACTCGGGTCGTTTGGAAGGTTTGTTAGGTAGAGGTCGTAGCGGAGAACCGCCGTCAGATTGCCTTGATGAAAGTAACGTACGAAAGCCGGAATGTTCGTGCCGGATCGTTCGAGGATCTCCACCGCGTCGGGGCCGTCCTCTATGCGGTAGACGTCAAAGCCTATGCCACCGACTTGCTCGACGCGCACCGGCTTGGGCGCGTTCGCGGCGATGAACTCGGCCTCGCAGCCAAACTCCAAGCCGATGAGCTTTCCCGAAAGTCTCGTACCGAAGACTGGCGCCTTCGCAAAGAAGGTCGGCCCCGGATCAACGATGTGCTTACCGGTACCATCATACAGATTAGCCATCCAGATGTTTGGCTCCGCAACGACGACGACGCCATGGATGCCATTAGCCGTATCGACTGCCTCCTCGATGCGCAGCTTGTCGCTGCCGATGCGGTAATAATTCTTCGGCTGCGCTGCAAACGACGCGGGATCGACACCGCGGGTGGCGTTTGCGATCGTGATGTGGGCGAGCTGTGCTGGAGCGCAAGTTGTCGCAGACGCTCGCGTGGCGAAGGCGAAGATGACGGCAACGAGGACGGCGGATAGATAAAACCTCACGCTGGCGACCTCCGGAAAGTAGGTTTGCTGAGACTTTCCGTGGTACGGGGTCGGCCGCCTTCAAACTGCAACCGTCGTGATGACCTACCGTTGCCTCAACATGGAAATATGTGAACAACTAAGTTTGCTTAGCCGCAAGTCAGGGGAAGCTTAATACACGCCGATTTTTACGGCGGCTCTTGGAGATACTGTGAACATTTATGGCAGTTAAGAAAAATGCGCGCAAAAAGTCCACTGCGAAATCCGGCGCAAGACGCGTAGTGACCCCGGCGAAAAAAGCCGCGAAAAAGGTCGCGCGACGCGGAAAGAGTCTTGCTAAGAAAGCGGCCACAGCCGCGTCAAAGGTCTCTCGCGGCACCAAGAAAGTTGCCCGGGGAGCCCAGAAATTAGGCAAGATCGTGAGCACGATCGGGAGCCTGGTCGAGGCCGGGGGTGAAGCCGCCGAGAATCTCGCTGTCGAGGTTGAAAGCCGGGGACGCAAAGCACCGGGTAAGCCCCGTGCTGCCGCCAGCCGACCAAAGAAAAACGCCCGAAAGAAGCGGTAACGCTGCTGCATGGCGCCTCATGGGCAACGCATCCGACGATCGAAAGGGCGCCTCTCTGCAATGAAATGAAGTGGAGCAGCTTTAAACGCGCGCTCACAAAGCTCGCTGCGGGTGCGGCGACGTTCGGTGCCGGCATAAGCCATTCCCAGAAGCTGGACGATCGGCAACGGAGGGAGCGAGAGCGCCTCACCGCGCGAGCCATGCAAGTGTATCTGCTCTACGTGCTTATGCCGCTATGGACTATTCCGGGATTCGGCGACTACTTGTGCCATCGACGCGCGAAGATCGAGTCGACCAGCGGAACGCAGGAATCGATTACGCACTCGCTCATGATGGCGTCGGTCGCAGTTCCTGCACTTCAAGCATTGTTATTTGAGACCAACGCGCTAACGCTAGTCGTCGGAGCCGGCGCTTTGATTTTCCACGAGCTGGTCGTGATCTGGGATGTCGCGTACGCCGCGCCGCGCCGCCACGTAAGCGTCACCGAACAACATCTTCACAGCTTTTTGGAAGTGTTGCCGTTCGCGACACTTTCATTCTTGCTTTGTCTGCGTGCCGACCAAGCAATGGCTATCCTGGGCCTCACCGATGAGAAGCCGGACTTTGCCCTGCGTCTCAAAGCAGAACCGCCGCCGCGCGCTTACGTCGCCGGACTGCTGGCACTCATAACCCTCTCGATCGGCATTCCTTATGCGGAAGAGCTTCTGCGTTGCATGCGCGTCAATCCATCGCCGCTACCGCGTCCAAAGCAACCGTAACCTACAGCTAGCGTGAGAGTATTGGTGACCGGCGCGACGGGATATATCGGGGGACGCCTTGTGCCTCGCTTACTAAAAGCCGGCCGTACCGTTCGTTGCCTTGCTCGCGACGCTCGACGCCTCAACGGAAGATTTTCCGGAGCCGAAATAATCGAGGGCGATATCTTCGACGAAAAGCATCTGCGCGAAGCGTTGGAAGGCGTCGACGCCGCTTATTATCTCGTCCATTCAATGAGCGACTCACACAGATTTGCCGAGCGCGATCGCGAGGCGGCTGCGCTCTTCGGGAAATCTGCTCGCGCAGCCGGCGTGCATCGCATTATCTATTTGGGTGGGTTGGGTGCCGACGACGGGTCGCTCTCCCATCATCTCGCTAGCCGCCATGAAGTTGGCGACGTCCTGCGGTCAAGTGGCGTCGAGGTTATCGAATTTCGTGCCGCGATGATCATCGGCAGCGGAAGCATCTCGTTTGAGATGATGCGGTATCTCACGGAGCGTTTGCCCCTAATGATTGCGCCGCGATGGGTGATCACGCGTTCGCAGCCCATATCCGTCGCGGACGTTTTGCGCTACCTGGTATCTGCACTCAATCTTCCACATGGCGATTCTCGCATCTATGAGATCGGCGGCGCGGATATTGTGACCTATCGCGACATGATGCTCCGCTACGCACGACTGCGCGGCCTGAAGCGTAAAGTCGTCACGGTGCCCCTTCTTACGCCGCGCCTTTCATCCTACTGGGTCCACCTCGTGACCCCGATTTCTTCGCGTCTCGCGCAACCGCTGATTTTGGGACTCCGCAACGAAGTGATCGTGCGCGATGGCGGCGCGAGGCGTGATTTTCCAGAAATCTCGCCGATGGGCTTCGACGCCGCGGTATCGCGCGCTCTCGATCGCTACGGTGCCGGAGGCCCGGACACGACGTGGTTTGACGCCTTCGACGTGCGCACGCTACCCGCAACGTTCACCGGCGCACGTGAAGGAATGCTTATCGATCGCAAAGAGCGTATCGCTGCCGCGACACCGCGGCAAGTCGCGTCCGTATTTATGCAGCTGGGCGGAAAGCGAGGCTGGCTGTACGGCAACGCGTTATGGCAGCTCCGCGGCCTCTTGGATTGCGCGTTTGGCGGCATCGGTTTGCGACGCGGCCGGCGTAGCGCGACCGATCTGCGCCTCGGCGATGCGGTGGATTTTTGGCGCGTGGACGCTTTGGAACCGGATCATCATCTGCGGCTGAGGGCCGAGATGAAGCTCCCCGGCAAAGCGTGGCTAGAGTTCGACGCAGATCGGCTCAGCGACGGGCGGACGCGTCTTACGCAGACGGCGTTCTTCGAGCCACGCGGCTTATTCGGATTTCTGTATTGGTATCTTGTATTTCCGTTTCATGCGCTCATTTTCAATCAGATGGCTTCGCGGATCGTACTTCTAGCCGAGCAGACGCCGGAGAGCACCTTGCGGCCCCACTTATCGTAGGTAACGTTCACTTTATTACTTGGCTGTTAGACGACGCTCCGGCAACGTATGGATCGGGCCGGGCAGAGATCGTAATGGCGCGGCGGAGCGATCGTTAAGTACGCTAAGAACCTCCGCAAGGATCGAGCAGGCAACCTGGGCGTTCGAAATCGCACCTACGTCCAAACCCGCAGGGCCATGGATCCGGGCCAGAGTGTTGGCGCTGTAGCCGAGCTCCCGCAGCGACTTGCCGCGCGCCGACTGCGATCGCCGGCTACCGAGTAGACCGATGTAGGCAACGTCGGATTGAAGCGCGCATCGCAACGCGGGCAGATCGATCTTCGCATCGTGCGCCACGACGACGATCGCCGCCGCATCTCTGAGCAGCGAAGGCAGCACTTCGTCGGGCCACGCGACGAGCACGCGCTGCGCATCCGGATGCCGCTTTGTCGTTGCAAATGGCGGGCGCGGATCGACGATAGTGACGGAGAAGTCGCTCGCGTTCGCTGCGCGGGTGAGGTGCGCGGCAAGATCGGTCGCGCCAACGACGACGAGCTTGCGTTTGCGTTCGGTCCTGATTACGTGGGAACCGCAGGAAAACTCTACCGGCTCTTCGCCGGCCACGATGCGATCGGCGACGGCAGCGAAGCTCTGATCGGGAAGCCAAATTGCGACCGTTAGAACGGCACCGCAGGAAGACCCATCGAGCAACTCGTCGGCTACCTCAAAGTCGATCGTTCTTGGCAATCCATCGCGGAGTGCCGCGCGCGCGTTCTCCACCAGCTCGGCTTCGTGACAACCGGCACCGATGTTGCCTACGAACGACCCGTCCGAATCGACGACCATAGAGGTTCCAATCGAAGCCGGTGCCGCTTGCCGTGCCGCTACCAGAGTCGCGATCGCGCAGGGAAGCCCGCTTCGCAGGCGACTGGCGATCTCACCATAGATTTCACGCATCGGAGAAGGCCCTCCAATCGCTAGGTACGTCGAGATCGAGGAACGCAGACCGGTCGGAGCAGCGCCAGGACGCACGCCGCAGCGATGGGTCGTCACGCGCGATGCGCAGCGTATCGCCCTCGGGCAAAGCCTCCACGATAGGCCGCGCGCGCGCCGAAAAGAGTACCGGATGCCCTCCCGTTCCAGTCGAGTCGACCGGAAAGGCGACGTCGACGTCGCCACAGAGCATGGCCTCGGTCCGCTCGATCGTCGCTTCGGTCATGCTCGGCATGTCCCCGAGCAGGACGGCAAATGGACTCTCGCGCTCGATCAACGACAACGCAAGATGCAACGAATGCGCCATTCCGCGCACCTGTTCGCGGTTGATGACTATGCGCGCGGCGGGCGCAATACGCGTCGCTTCGTCGGACAAATTGGGAGGAACTACGATCACGGCGCGGCGCTGCCCGAGCGCTTCGACAAGACGCGCAAGGGGAGAACGCAGCCCAAGAGGTGTTACCGTCTTGTCGAATCCCATGCGCTGGGATTCGCCGGCAGCTAAAATGACATATACGGGGTCGCTCAAGAAATCAGCTCGCCCTCGTCATGGGGCGATCTCCGTCTCCTGCGCAGACAATGCCATCCACGTGCCGTTCTGTTTGACGTAGACATCCGTGTAGCGCTCGCGAGCTAACGTTTTCCCCGATTGCACGATCGTGTTCAGTCCGTGCACGACTGCCGCATCGCCCGCAGAATCGACGGTCTGCTCGGAAGCATTCATCGTAAATGCCTCTTTCTTAAGAGCCGCGAGCTCTTGGGCGCGATGGAGCAGCACGCCGCGAGACGTGATGTGCGTAAAATTCGGACTGAGGATCGAAGCGACTATCTTGGCATCGCCGGCGACGATGGCGTTAAGCCAGCGGGTCTCTTGATGAAGGACCGCCGCAGCCGAGTCCGGTGCGCCTGCGTCCGCGGAAACTGGCGTCAGAATGAGTGCGACAAGCGCACCCACGCAAGCCGTCGAACCAATGCGATAATGCACGTGCGCGTGTTTCGAGCCTGGGAAATGACAATCCCGTGTCGAAGAATGTGGGCACAGTTGTAATGACGCGCCTTCGACGCGTGCTCGATAAGGGTCCGATGAACCTCAATACGATAACCGAGATCAAACAACCAAGGTCGGCCGACGAAATCCGTCACTGGCGCGACGGATACGCATGGCTCGCAGGGGGAACGTGGTTGTTCTCCGAGCCCCAAATCCACACCGATACCCTGATCGATTTGGGAACGCTCGGTTGGCAAGCAATCGCAGCTGGGAAAGACGGCATCGAACTCGCCGCGACCTGCAGGATCGCGGAGCTCTACGCGCTCCAACCCTCGCCCGAATGGATAGCCGGCTCGCTCATTGGTGAATGCTGCCGAGCCTTCTTGTCGTCGTTCAAGATTTGGAACGAAGCGACGATCGGAGGAAACATCGTGATGTCGCTGCCGGCGGGTCCGATGATCTCGCTTACGGTGGCGCTCGAAGGCACCTATACGCTCTTACCCCGCGACGGACTGCCGCGCGAGGTACGCGCCGCCGACTTCGTCACCGGAAATCATACGAATATCTTACAATCCGGCGAACTGCTGCGCAGCATCCACCTTCCGGCAGCGGCGTTGGCGAAGTCGTTTGCGTTCCGTCGTTCTGAGCTCACGCATCTTGGGCGCTCGTCGGTCTTGCTCATCGGTACTCGCGGCAAACCCGATGGCGGCCTGATGCTCACGATTACGGCCGGCACAGTCAAACCCGTACAACTCGCCTTCGACGGCACCCCGTCCTCCGAGCAACTTCGCAATGCCATCGATTCGGCAATCCCGGATTCTCTCTATCTCGACGACGTTCACGGCTCGCCGGCGCATCGCCGGCATCTGACGTATCATTACGCGGAGCAGATTCGGCGGGAGTTGGGCGCGTGAAGCTTCAGGTTAACGGTAAGAGCTTTGCTGCGACGCCGGCACCGGGCCAGTGCCTCCGGGTCTTTCTTCGTGATCTCGGCTGGTACGGCGTCAAAAAAGGCTGCGACGGTGGCGATTGCGGCGCGTGCACGGTATGGGTCGACGAAAAGCCCGTGCACAGCTGCCTCTATCCGGCATTTCGAGCCGAGGGCAAAGAGATCACGACGATCGAGGGGTTGGCGAAGAACGGCGAGCTGCACCCGATGCAGCAGGCCTTTCTCGACGCGCAGAGCTTCCAGTGCGGCTACTGCGCAGCCGGAATGATTATGACGGCCGCAGCGCTCAGCGACGAGCAGAAACAGGATCTTCCAAGAGCGCTCAAGGGAAATCTCTGTCGCTGCACGGGGTACGGGTCGATTCGCGACGCGTTTGCCGGCGTCAAAAACATCGCGCCCGACGACGCCGGAGCCTCCGTCGGCGCCAGCGTTCCGAACCCGTTTGCCGAAGGCATCGTTACGGGACACGCACGTTACACGAGCGACATACCGCCTATGGACGGCCTCCTGCATCTCAAAGTGTTGCGCTCGCCGCACGCGCACGCGAACATTCTGTCGATCGATCGTTCGGAAGCGATGGCGGTGCCGGGTGTCGTGGACGTGTTCACTTGGGAAGACGTTCCTCGCCGCCTCTACAGCACGGCTATCCACGAAGATAATCGCGTCGACCCAGACGATACCTACATGCTCGACAACGTCGCGCGCTTCGTTGGTCAGCGCATCGCCGCCGTCGTCGCCGAAACTGAAGGTGCCGCCGAAGAAGGCTGCCGCCGTCTGAAGGTGGGGTACGAGATCCTGCCGGCCGTTTTCGACCCCACAGAAGCGATGGAGCCGGGGGCTCCGGTGCTGCACGACAAGGGTGGCGATTCTCGCATCCTTCACCCCAACAAGAACGTCTTTCTCGAGCTTCACGGTGAGGTCGGCAGCGTTGCCCAAGGGTTCGCCGCGGCCGACGCGATCTACGAGGAAACCTACGACGCGCCGCGTCAGCAACACGTTCATCTCGAAACGATGCAGTCGATTACGTGGCGCGGCGAGGACGGCCGGCTGCACGTGCGCACGAGCGTACAAGGTCCGTTCATCGTTAAGGGCAAGCTCTGCTATCTCTTCGGCATCCTCCCGGCGGATCTGCACGTCTTCACCGAGCGCGTCGGCGGCGGTTTCGGCGGCAAACAAGACATGATGAGCGAAGATTTGCCGCTCCTGGCGACTATCAAAACTGGGCGCCCCGTCATGTGGGAATTTACGCGCGAAGAGCAGTTCACCGGTGCGACGACCCGCCATCCGATGAAGACGCGCGTCAAACTCGGCGCAAAAAAAGACGGAACGCTCACCGCGATGCAGTTTCGCATCGTTTCCAACACCGGAGCGTACGGCAATCACGGCGGCGAGACGCTCGCGAACGGCATGTCCGGCCCATGGGCCGTCTACAGGTGCCCGAACAAAAAGGGCGACGGGTACGCCGTCTACACCAATCTCCAGTGTGGCGGCGGCTTTCGCGGCTACGGCACCGGCCAACCGACGTTTGCCGTCGAATCCGCGCTCGACGAGCTCGCCGCGCTCCTGAACGTCGACCCTATCGAAATGCGCCGGAAAAATATGATCGGACCGGACGATGAGGTGGAATCGGTTTTGGAAGGTGCCTCGGATCTAACGATGGGCAGTTACGGCTTGGATCAGTGCGTCGATGCGATCGAAAAAGCACTCGCGAGCCGCCGCGGTATCCCCAAACCCGAAGGCGAGGACTGGCTCGAAGGCAGCGGCGTTGCCTTATCGATGCTCGATTGCGTTCCGCCAACCGAGCAGCGCTCCGGTTCTGAAGTGACGCTCCGGCCCGACGGAGGCTATCATTTTACGGTTGGCTCCGTTGAAATCGGAAATGGCCTCGTTACCGCTCAGCAGCAGGTCGTCGCGCAAGTCATGGGCTGCCCGACGGCGCGCGTGACGTTCCTCAACGCCGATACCGATAAGACGCCCTACGACAGCGGCACGTTCGCCAGCGTCGGTATGATGGTGCCGACGAAAGCTGTGGAAAATGCGTCCGTCGCGCTACGAGAGAAGCTGCTCGCGTTCGCAGCCCGAACGACCGGGACGAAGGTCGAGCAATGCCGGCTCGAAGACGACGCGGTTCTCTGTGGCGACCGGCGCGTTTTGCTGACCGAACTCTACTCCGCCGCTCGAGCGCAAGGCGAAGAACTTACGTGCTTTCGTAAGGCGTATGGGTCGCCGCGCACCGTGGCGTTCATGGTGTATGGCGTACGGCTGGCGGTGCACCGCGTGAGCGGCGAGATTCGAATCCTGTTCAGCATCGAAGCGGTCGACGCGGGCGTGGTCATGAACCCCAACCAATTGCGCGGGCAAGTCATCGGCGGCGTCGTGCAAGGCATCGGCTGGGCCCTTCAGGAGAAAATGGTGTACGACGATGCTGGTGCCGTGATTAATCCGACGCTGCGAAACTACCGGATTCCAACGTTTGCCGATGCTCCGATTACCGAGGTCTTCTTCGCCGACACGTTCGATGCGATCGGGCCGCTCGGTTCGAAATCGATCGCGGAGAACACGATCAACCCGGTTGCCCCGGCAATCGGCAACGCGCTCAAAGCGGCGACCGGCGTGCGTTTCACCGCCCTGCCGTTCACCGAGGATCGAATCTTCTCAAAACTCACGGAAACTTAGAGCAAACGCCACAGAAGGGCGATCTCGAGCGCGTAGCAGGCCAGCAGCACGAACGGCATTGCGAGCACGAGCGCTCGCGGTTGGTTCTCAGGGAACAGCCAAGGCCGGAAAAAGCGAATCGCCAGCGGCATGAGCGGCCACGTTGTCAGCAAAACGCTGATGGCGTTGCCGGTGAAGGTCGCGAGCGCCGGCGGGAGCCCGCGAAGGTGCGGATTGAGAAACTTGAGTTCGAGCATCACGACCGGAAACAACGTGAGCAAGACGAGGCACGCGGTCTTCCACATATTCGGCGGTTTGCCGGTGGCCGGATCGTTGGGAACCCAGCCCGGAAACGACGTGTCGACGCGCTGCGCCTTGAAGCGGTCGACCAATGGTGACGCTTCCTCAATCAACGCCGCGCGCTGCGGCGAGTTTTGCCATGCGCTTAAGTGCTGCGCGTTATCGAATCGCAGTACGGTCGTCCAGCCCGTCTCCTTGTGCTGGGGCGGCTGCACGAAGGACCCGATGTAACCGGGGAACGTTTCCTGAACCTTTTGAATTTTGTCGGCCCAGGCGCGATACTCTTTTTCTTTGCCGAGCTTGATGTCGGTCACAACGACGAACGTCACGCCGTGCTGCATGTAATATGCGACGGCCGCTTGACCGACGAGCTGCATCACGATGCCGCCTTCGGCAAACGCGGCTGCCTCGGCGACTAGGTGCCGGTTGGTGTCGCTGCGGCGCCAGGTTCGCAGGGCTCCTTCGTTCTCGAAGCGCGACAGGGCGACGGCTTCTTCTTGATCCGGGGGTGCCGGCGGCCAGAACTCAAAGCTGAGCGCACCCGGCGAGGCGAGGACGGCCGTCTGCCAGCGCACGTGCCACTGCCTGAATTCGTCGACACACTCAGGCCGCACGCGCGCGCAGAGCAGCAAGGTCGCAACGTCGTCTGCCACGCTGCCAGGGACCTAGTCGCCGCCGAGCACCGCCGGAGCGGTTCCCATTCCTGAGGAGATCGCGTGCACGCGCGTCGCGGTGAGTGCGTGCGCTTGCGGACTGGAGCGCGCGAGCCGGAACTTCTCGATTTGCACCGAGCCGCCGCGAGTGCCGCTCGCGAGCAAATCGGCACCGATCGTGGTCGACGTCGTCGCGACGCGAACGCCGGATGCGCCGGCGAACGGCTCGAACGATGCGATCTCGCTGAAGTTGGAAGCCATGTCATGCCCCATCGCACTTCGCAGGTACATCGGCGGATTGCCCTGGAGCGCCGTTCCGGTCGAGAACACGTTCACGGTTCCCGCGCCGGAGAGTCGACCGGCGGCGATCGCTTCGGCGCCGCCGTACGAACCGGCCAGCCACCCGGTGGCAATCGAGATCGGACCGCGATAGCCCGCACCGAACGGCGTAAACGACGCATCCATATGAGCGTTGCCCGGATTGTTCGGCCACGCCGGCGGAGCGCCGATCGGCGTCATCAGCGAGTACGAAAACACCCTAACCTGCGCGCCCCGTCCGGGTGCCGTCACGATGCTGTTGCGTCCGGTTAAGAAGTCGACGAATCCGGCGGCGAGGCTAACCCCGGACGTATCGCTTCCGTACGGTGCGAAGGTTGCGAACGTCGCAGGTGCCGTGCCGAGAGCCGGAAGCTCGCTGCTAAAGATCCGAACTTGATCGGTCGTGCCGGCGCCGGAGCCCACGATGATATTATCCGCCGCTCTGCCGTCGATTTGCGTCGACGCAACGCTCACGCCGCCGGTCTGCGCCGCGTCGAACGCCTGGAAGCGCGCGAGCTCGGTTGAGAACCGCTTGCCCCCGCTCGATGCGCCGGAGTATGCCACGACCTCCGGCGAGTGTCCCTTGCCCGCACCGACGATCAGATCGTAGATTCCGTCCGCATCGACGTCGCCGATCGCCACGCTGGGCGTTCCGTAGAAGTCCGGGAATGGCGTGACGGTCGTTATCAAGCGATCCCCGTGCCCGTCGAAGACCTTCACCGTTGCGGGGTGGCCCGGCGAGCCTGGAATCGCCACGGCATAGTCGGAGACCGCGGGAATAACGTTGATGAGCATCATCAGCCCATTGTCTTCGTGGTTGAGCCGATGGCAATGCAGCACGTACAAGCCCAGGTAATCGATGAAGTGCGTGCGCATCGTCAGCGTACCGGCTTGAATGACCGCTTCTTTCGGCCCCAAGGACGGCGCGGGAACGTTGGCGTTGTCCTGGCCGAACATCTGCGGCCCTAGTTTCGTTCCGGTCGTTGGATCGTCGTACTTCGTCACCTGGAAGTCGTTGACGTGAACGTGAATCGGGTGCGCGTCGTTATTGTGATTCACGAAATTCCACTCTTCGACCGAGCCGAGCCGCGCTTGAATCAACGGAACGTTCGGAAACGCGTTTCCGTCGAACGCGTACACGAACGCCTTGGGATCGGCGTTGCTGGCGTGATTGTTGAGAAACCCGCCGTTGATGAGCAGCGTACGGCTCACGTCTGGTTTGAGTTTCGACAGATCGTGGAACGGCGTCGGCGCGTCGAGCTTCTGCCCGGGGTCAAACGCCGTAGTAACGCCGTGTCCATCGCCCGGATTGGCATTGAGCAGCGTCTGCGACGGAAAAATGAAGAACCCGTCGGCATAACTGATCGCCGACGGCAGCACGCTGAGAGTCCCCAAGCGAGCCGGCGGATTCGGCGTGCCATTGTTGGTGTAGAGGACGCCGGGTGCGGAGAGCGTCCTGGCGCCCGAACCGAGACCCGGCAGCGAAAGGCGCAACGATCCTTTGGCGGGCATCGTCACGGCGATCGCAAAGCGCGACGCCGGCGGAATCAGCAACTGCGTTCCATCCTGTTCGTGCGGATAGTGGACCTCGCCGTAGGCGATGCCGTCTTGTCCGACGATGGCGATCTTCGGATGGTAGCCGGTCGCGGTTTCGGTGAGCTCAACGTTCATATACGCGATGTCGCTGACGTTGGCGAGCACCCAAATCTCCGTTTGCCCGGGATTCACTTTGAGGACCGGCTCGAACAACCCGTTGACCGTAAACTGCACGTCGCGTTGGTAGTCGGGAAGCGACGGATCGGCCTCGACGTTAGCGCCGCCCGAGCCTGCAGCGGCCGTAAAGCGCTGCAAGTTGGTCGGTACGAACTGGAGGCGGCCGCGCATGTTATTGATCGACAGCGGTCCTGCGTACCACACGGTTGCCCACCGCGTACCCTTCTTCGATTCCAAAAAGTTCACCGGTGCGAGCGATGGATGGTAGGTCCCGTCGGCGAGCTCGTTACCCTTGGGCGGTGTTAGCGTGCTGACCCACTGCGGCCAGTTCGGATTGGTCATCTGCGCCAGGCCACCCACGCGATCGAAGACCGTGTTGTACTGCAACAGCATCGTGCGGATCGGAATTCTCTTCTGTGTGACGACCGGGATCTCGCTGTCGGCGCGGCCGACGAGCAGCATACCGGCGAGACCGTAGTATGTCTGCGACGCCGTTAGCGTGTGCAGGTGGCTGTGATACCAGAACGTGCCCGGCGTCATGTTCTTGGGGATGTCGTACACGTACGTGTTCGACATGCCGGCATCGATGTGCAGCAGTACGTTGTCGGCGTTACCGCGCGGGCTGACGTGCGCGCCGTGCACGTGGAGATTGACCGGCGACGACGTCATCATCGTCGGGTAGAGCGGTACCGTCTGACCCTTGGCCGTGTACTTCGGATCGTAAAAGTCGCGAATCGTCAGTTTGCGCAACTCGTTGTTGAGGTGAACGATCAGTCTTTCGCCCGGTTGGACCTGCAGCGTCGGCGCGGGATACTGGTGGCCGCCCGACGTCTGGCCGTTGGACGCGGTTCCGCGCTGCACCGAGTAGTCGAAGAGCAGCATGTTCTTGACGGGCTTGGCGACGGTGTCGAGGGTCGCGGTACTCTGGCGGGGGGTCAGCGTGACCTCGAGCACGCCGTCTTTGCTGGCCAGCGTCACCGGTTCGGTAAAATCGGGGCGGACGGCGAGATCGCGCGTTATCGGCAGACCTTGCGCCCCAATGCGCACTGCTGCCAAGCCGATGGCGGCGAGAATCACTACCGATACGATGTATGCGGGAAGCCTTCGGGAGATCCCAGGCATGCTGCGCGTCCTTTCGCTCAAATGGTCCTCGTGCAGCTCACGCTGTACTCGGTTTTCCAAACACCGCCCGATCGAACTTCGCCCACATCCGCATACGTGTTGGGGCCTACAACGTTCGTATCCCGAATTGTTAGTGTCTTGCCGGAATCGGCAAAGTACCCAGTGCCGGTCCAGACGATTTTCTTTCCGGTCTGATTCGTCGATTCGGTGCCGTAGCTGCCGTCGGAGACGATGAATGGGGCGAGCCACGTCTTCGTCTTCGGCATATACACGGCGTACCAAGAGTTATCGAAGTTCTCCCCGGAACTGCGATAGAAGAGAGCGCCGCCGCTGGTCCGCGTCACCTTCAGGGTGGCATGAGAAATGTGGCTCGTGCTCATGCAAGCCCAAGTTCCAAGAGCCCAGTCAAAGCCGTGTGGGCCGCCGCCATACATGGACAAGGACGTCGTTTGGGCCCGCGTTGCGCAGAGCGCGAAAACAAACGCCACAACCGCGATCGACAGAAGGCACTTCTTCATCGCACTTCCTCCTAGAAGTTCTCGTTCACTTGAATCTTCTTTGGTCAAGCCGGCAAAGCCCGCTCGAGCGGCGATTCAGGGGGGTCGCGCCCCTCAACCGCCAATATCGTCGGGTGCGCTTCCCGACATCCGCCTTTGTCGTTGGGCTAACGCTCGCATTGGCGACGTTGCGCTCGACGGTGGAAAACGCCCGCGCCGTGCAGCCGGGCTGCACGCCGTCGACGACAACGATTTGCGGAATCTTTACTGCCTACCCGGTCGCGCAACGAGTCCCTCATGGAATCGTCTTCAACCCACACGGCAAAATAACGGGACTATGGTTTACCAACCGCACAACCGACGATACCTCGGGCATCGTGAATTTTCTGTCGAGGACCGGCCGGGCGAAGCAGTACCCAACGGCCACGACGGGCTCGGAACCCGGTTCCATAAACTATGCGCCGGATTATTCGTTGTGGTTTACCGAATCAAGAGCCAACAAGGTGGCAACGATCGGCTCGGCGCGAGTTATAACCGACTTCGATATTCCGACGCCCAACAGCGGCCCATTCGACATCACCCGCGGACCCAACGGCAATATGTGGTTCACCGAGATGACGGCGGGAAAGATCGGAACCGTCGCACCGAGTGGAGCGATCAAAGAGTATGCCGTTGGAGCCGGCACGCAACCGGTCGATATCATCGCAGGCCCCGACCGCGCTCTCTGGTTCACGGAGGCTGGAGTCAAGCGAATGGGACGACTGACAATCGAGGGCAGTCTTCGTCAATTTGATGCCGGAGCGCAGAACTTGAGCGGCGGCCTCACGGTTGCAACCGACAACGCGCTCTGGTTTGGGCAAGAATCTCAGGTCGGCCGAATGACGACCGGCGGGAAGCTCACGGAGTTCGATCTCCCCAGCGGCACCTACATGACCGGCGCAGTCTTCGGCGGCAAAGGGGGTGGCGTGCTGATCGGTGCCATCAAGCGTAACGGTCAAGGCGGCCTGGTCAGCGTCAGCGCAACGGGACGGATGCGCGAGTACGATTTTCCACAAAAATATCTCCTGCCGATCGAGATGGCGCAGACTGCCGACGGCGCATATTGGATGAGCGTGCTGAGCATGAAGAAAGGCGTCTCCGTGTCGACGCTCTACAACCTGCGATGACTCGGAAAGGAACGCCTCTGGTGCGGCCTCTATTCTTTATTGCGCTGAGCGCTTACGCGGCTCTGACCGCTTACGCGGCAAATGGCATGCCGTCGCGGCCCACCATTTCCCAGTTGCCTCGCACGACCGTTGTCATAGGCGGGGCGCCCGACTGGATGACGACCGCCTCTAATGCGCTGTGGATCGCGAACATCACGCTCAAAGAGGTCGAGCGGGTGAACGCGGCCACCAATACGGTTAGTTCGAGAATAAAACTACCCGGCATACCATGCTCGGGAATTACATACGGATTCGGCAGCGTATGGGTACCGATCTGCGGACCGAAGGGTGCTGGAAGCTCGCTCGTCCGCATCGACGCGGCGACCAACCGAGTGAAAGCGACGTTGCCCATACCCCCGGCAAACTCTGAAGGCGCAATCACGACGAGCCCGGATAGCGTGTGGCTTGCGACTGCCGACGGCATCCTTTCGCGCATCGACCCAGCAACCGGATCCGTACGGCAAAAAATCCGCGTCGCAAGGGGATCGCAGAACCCGGTCTATGCCGGGCGAGCGATTTGGATCACGAGCGGCGTCGCGAATCTTCTGACCGTTGTCGACGCGGAGAGCGGTCGCCGAATTGCGGCCATTCCGATCGCATCGAAACCGCATTTTATTACCGCCGGCGGGGGCGCCGTCTGGACGATTGGTCAAGCCGACGGCTCCATCACCAAGGTCGACCTGCAATCGAAGCGCGTCGTCGCGAGGATTCGCGCGAACATTCCCGGATTCGGCGGCGACATCACCTTCGGTGCGGGCTCGGCGTGGGCGACGCTCGTCGGGACGCCGCTGACGAACGTCGACGCCGCCACAAACAGCGTCGTCAAGCAATGGTATGGGCCCGGCGGCGACGCCATTTGCTTCGGGACCGGGTCGGTGTGGCTCGCAAATTATAACGGCGGTATCGTCTGGCGAATTAATCCAACGTCGCCGGAACTTCGTTGATTCGGCGGCCTTAGAGGAGGGAATGCTGGTGAGTCCTCGAGCTATAGTCGGCGCGACCTTCGTTGCCGTGCTGGCCGGTTGCGGCCCCGGCGGCTCGCCGTCGTCGTTACCTGCGGCGGGCTTGCAACCGATCCGAGTCGCGAAAGTACACGCGACCGAAAAGGTTCTCTACTCATTTACCGACGGCGTGGATGGCGGCGGCCCAAATGGCGGTCTGATTTTCGATGCCTCGGGTAATGCGTATGGCACGACGCACTTCGGCGGCAACGATTCGTGCGGCGGTTACGTCGGCGGCGGTTGCGGCGTCGTCTTCGAGTTGTCGCCCAACGGGAGCGGCGTCTGGAGCGAGACGTCGCTGTACGCGTTTCAAGACAGCAACGACGGCGGGTTTCCGAACGCCGGCGTCATCCTCGACAAGAGCGGCGACATTCTCGGCACCGGCAGCACCGGCGGCAACTTCACGTGCTCGATCGGCTGTGGCGTCGTCTACGAGCTGAGCAAGTGCAGCGGCTGGACGGAAACCGTCCTGCACGCCTTTGACGGAAGCGACGGCGAGTTTCCCAACGCGGCGCCGTTGCAGAGCGCGAACGGCACGCTGTTCGGCACGACCTGGTACGGCGGAAGCGGCGGAAACGGCACGGTCTTCTCGCTGGGGCCACGCGGCGGAAGTGGCTGGAAAGAGAGCGTGCTCTACAGCTTCCAAGGAACGGCCGACGGCAGCGCGCCGGCCGGCAGCGTGGTTGCAGACCGCGCCGGCGATCTCTACGGCACGACGTACAAGTACGACGGCGATAATGACGGCGTCGCGTTCGAGCTGCGCAAACACGCTGCGTGGAAGGATAGCGTGTTGTACACCTTCACCAATAACGGCGGCGGGGAGGATCCGTATGCGGGGATGATCATGCCGGCCAAAGGGAACCTTTACGGCACGGCGATCGAGAGCGGCCCGAACGACGGCGGGGTTGCGTTTGAGCTTGTGCTAGGAACGAAGCATCGGTGGACCGAGAAAGCGTTGCACGCGTTCGGTGCGCCGGGCGACGGCAATGCTCCATACGGCGGAGTCATTGCCGACAAACGCGGCAATCTTTACGGGACGACGGTCTTCGGAGGGGCGGCCAATGCCGGAATCGTCTACGAGCTGAGCCCGTCCAAGAGTGGGCAGTGGAAGGAAAAGATCCTTTACTCGTTCACGGGTGGCAGCGACGGTCAGTATCCGAGCGGCTCACTAACGCTCGACGCGACCGGCAACCTGTACGGCGCGACGAGCAACGGTGGCCAAGATGGCTACGGTGTCATTTTCGAGATTACGCCTTAGGGGAAGGCCGGACGCGACTCTACCTGATGTCTAAGGACGTGACCGGAAGGATGTTGTACTGATCGATCCTTGAGAGATCCACTGGCCGGGCTCGCACGTCGCCACCCGGCTTGACGATCAAGTGCGTGACGACCGGCTCGTCAAACTTCGTATACGGAGCCTCGATGCCGACGGTCAGAAGATCGAACCGGTTCTGCGGCACGTAAAATGTGCGGTAGTTGTCGATCGTCGTCCCCGGATTGAGCCCCGTTTCTTGCAGGCTCGACGGATCCCCGAGGTGCGTGACATAGGCCCACGTGTACACCGGGACGAGCGGTCCCATTCGGTAGAATCCGTCGAACTCGTATTTGATGAGGTGACGCTGAGGCGTTACGTGAGGCAGGCTCGCAACGATGCGCTGCCCGTACACATTAACGGCGACTCCCAAAAAGCGTGCCGTAACGGTTCCAATGTTTTGCAGCCGGAAATGAAGCCCAACCGCGATTAGCCCGTTGCGCTCGCCGAGGCGTTGTATGGAGGCGGTCACGTTGACGTCGGGATCCGCCATCGACGGCTTGATGCGGTTCTCGTAGGCAAACACGTAGAACGCCCAGACACCGGCGGCAACGATTGCGATGACCTCGACGACGTCTCGAACGATCGCAATTGCGTGGACGGGCCTCAGGTTGCGGGCCTTCCGAAAGAAAATCATCGAGCGTTTCAGTTGACGCCGAACGAGAACCGGTCGTCGGCTTCTAGGATATCGAGAATTTTTGACAGGCCGGGCTGCGTCTCCATCACGGGATGACGCTCACGCACCAAGACCTGATCTTCAGGTTTCATCCGCTCGACGACGATCGTTTCGAGCTTCGCGTTGTGTTCCACCGCCGACGCTGCATCGACCCTGGCGGCCAACCAGTCGACAAGCGCCGTCTCGTCGGGCGCGCTCGCCACGGCTTCCCGGAGTTCGTCCATCTTCAAACCCAGGCGCCGGACGATATATGCGCTGAAGCCCGTATCGTGGTTAAGGTACGGTCCAAGATGACCGCCAGGCAGTTCGGCGCGCAGTTTGTCGACGGTGCGTGGCAAGAGATAAAAGCCGAGTATCGTTTCGCGCGGACCCCGCGGCCGGTGCGTTCGAAGATCGAGGGGCGTCATACCGGACGGTTTGCCCGAACCGCCGGCAACTCCCGTTCGCGTTCCCCAGTAGGCACGCTTACCTGCTCGCTCCTACGCCTTCAGGATCTTCAGCACCGCGTCGATCGTATTCCAATTTCGCGTTGTAACCCGCGCACCCAAGGCTTTGTCGATCTGGCCGAGATACAAAATCGTCTTCATGTGGCGCCGGTAGACGCCGAAAACGAACTGGCCTTTCCGTCCGATCATTCGCACGTACCAATCGTCGTTCGAAGGGATTCCGAACGGCATTGCGGGCAGCCGCCCGCGCACCGGTCCTGTGAGGATGCTAACGAAGCGCACGTGATCGGGGTCCACCGTGATTCGCTGGAACGGCGAGCGGCTCTCGAGAGCGAGCACGTCCGCACCCTCGCACACAACCACTTGCGTGTCAAACGGCAAACGCCCAACGAGCTCCGAGCGAAACGTTTGGCCGGAGCCAGGGTTGCGAACGACGAACAAGCCCGTGGCTCCGACATTGACGACGTCAAAACGCTGTAACTCCTTGGCCACGAGCGAAGGACGAAACCGCCGATGTCCCCCAACGTTCGCACCGCGCAAGAACACTACGATTGCCATCGAGCGTTAAGCCGGTGTTACCTTCCATACGCGGCGGGAGGTGCGGGCGCTACGCCCGTAACGAGTGCACTCGCCGATAACTCCGCCGTATAGCTGTATTTATACGCGCTTCCTGGATAGGCGTAGACGTCGATCGATCCTTGATCGGCATCGCCGCAGTAGAGATGGCTCTGCTGGTGATCGAGCTTGCACCAGATCGACGATCCCATAAGCGCCGCCGTGGTTGGCGACCCCGTGTACGGCGGCGAGAATACGTCGATGGTCTCATGGAGCCAATCGGTAATGATTAGGTTATTTTTGCTATCGAACGTCGGCGCACCCGGCAGACCCAGACTCACGCCCGAAAGCTGCACGCCGGGCATCTTTCCGTGAGGAAACTCGACGACGGTGCCGATATTGCCGCTCGTAAGGTTGGAGACGAAGACGTTCCCCAGCTGGTCCGTCCCAATGCCAAACAGATCGTCGAAAGATGGATCGCTCAGCATGCCAAGTTGCTTACCGTTCGTGCTGTTATAGAATTGAACGGTGGGGGGGCCGCTCACACTGTTTAGGTTTAGAATATAAACGCGGTCTCTGCCATCAAATCCGACATCGGCTGGTTCGCCGGTGGAGTCTGTAATCGTCAGCTTTGCGCTGCCGCAGTTCGGGGCGTATTCCGTCGTCGTGTTCGCGCGGCCATCCGGTACCCAAAGGTTTCCCGCCCGATCGATGGCGATACCGTTGGTCGACGATGCCGGTTCGCAAGTGATGGGAGGTTTATTCTTTTTGTCGTTAAGGTCGAACCACAGAACGCTCGAGCCGCCGAACTGCGCAACCGCGATGTGCGCCCGTCGCCCTGCCTCATTCCGTTTGGCAGGCGATTTCATCCAACGAGGCCGCAGGGCGTTCGGTTTAAATCCCTCAGGAAGCACAGACCGACTGCCGTCGATCGCGATCATTGGCCGGTAGTGCTCGACCCCTTGCAGCCCCGCTGAGCCTATGGCGTTTGTCGGCTGGAGACCGGCGCAAGCCGTCAACGACGTAAATAGAAAGGACGCGCCGAGCGCGAGTCGTTTTACGGTGGGCGGGCGCACAAACATATTAGGCTCCTAGAAGAAAAAGGCATGGCGGATAAAGCCGCGTTCTAGCGTTAGACGTGGCACGGCGTTTGTCCCAGCAAAGCAAGTCCCGCTTTACTCCCAAATTTGGCGCGTCGCTACTTCCTTGCAGGGGGCCGCTGCGCTATTCTATATCGGGAGGGTTCGTTCGTGAAGAGTGCTTTACCACGGGCATCGGCAACCTTCTGCGCGTCGCTCGCGCTCGCTGCCTGCGGCGGCGTTCCCATTGGCTCCGCTCAGGCCAGGCTAGCTCAGGATGACGCGCTGTCGCCGATCGGACGCCGGAGACGCTTTCGCGAGAGCCGTCACAACTGAGCCTCGCCCTCTCGCAAGGAGTGTTTCGAGGCTGTGCTTTCGAGAGAAAGGATCAACGATGTATAAAGCAACATTCCGGTTAGCCGTGAGCATGATCGCCGTTGGTGCGGTCATCGCTCTCTCCGCATTCGGCGTCGTGCGTGCCGAGCGCGCACGACCGAACGACTCCTGCTCCTCATCCGGGTACTGTCTCGTGTGGCAAAACACGGGTTCCGGCGGCGGCATCGAAGGCCAGGGCGCCAGCGGCAACGGATTGGAGGGCACCACCTCGTCAACAACCGGGAACTCCGGCGTTGCCGGCATCGCTAGTAACTCGAGCGGATCGGCGCACGGCGTCTACGGCCGCTCCTCGAACGGCCAAGGTGTGTACGGAAAGTCCACCAGCGCCAACGGTGTCGAGGGCCACACGAGCAGCCCGATGGACTTCGCCGGCGTCGCGGGCTACGGTGACGGCGATTCGGGGCTGGCGGAAACCGGCGTTTACGGTGATGGCGGCGCGATGGGTGTCACGGGGGAATCCAGCAACGGTGGAGTCGCTCTGGTCGCATTTTCAGACGACACCTCGACAGATATCTTCGCGGGATCGGACTCGGCAAACAACGATTATTGCATTATCGACCCAAAGGCCAATCTGAAATGCACGGGAAAGATCACGGGTAAGAAATCTCTGCGCGTGCAGCACCGCAACAGCGAGGGCCAGCAGGTTCTTGCTTACGCATCGGAGTCGACTTCGCCGACCATCGAAGACGTCGGAACCGCGCGCATGTTCGGCGGCGTCGCGAACGTCGCGATAGACTCCGCCTTTGCTTCCGTTATGAATCGCAATGGCCAGTATTATGTCTTTCTGACACCGCTGGCCGATACGCGTGGGCTCTACGTGAGCGTCAAGACACCTTCCGGGTTCCAAGTTCGCGAAATCGAAGGCGGCCGTTCAAGACTCGACTTCGACTATCGCATCGTGGCACACCCGCTGGACGTTGCGAACGATAGGCTCCCGCTCGCTCCGGCCACGCGAAGGCTGCCGGCGCGACCGCCACGCTAGAGAGTAGTGACGACTGCCGATCCGTCGATCGAGTCATTTTCGAGGGCGCGAAGCGCGTCGTTGACGTGCTCGAGCGGAAAAGCGGTCGTTGTGGGTTTGATTCCGATCTGCGCGGCGAGCTCGAGGAAATCGCGTGCGTCCGCCCGCGTCATGTTCGTTACGCTGCGAATCTCTCGCTCGCCCCAGAGCAGCGAATCATAGTCGAACTGTGGGATGCAATCGAGGTGGATCGCGTTGATCGCGACGACTCCGCCTTTGCGCAGCGCTCCGAGCGCCGCCACGACGACCGCGCCCGTTGGCGCAAAGGTTATGGCACGGTCCAGAGGCTTTGGTGGCCGATCGGTTTCCGTCCCGACCCAGTCCGCGCCGAGCTTCTCGGCAAACTCCCGATGATTGGCCCCGCGCGTCACTACGAACACGGAACATCCCCACTCTTTGAGAATCGGAAGTGCAAGATGGGCCGACGAACCGAAGCCGTATAATCCGACGCATTCGCCGCGCGCGACTCCCGCAACGCGCAAGGCCCGAAACCCAATGATTCCAGCACACAGAAGAGGTGCGGCATGCAAGTCGTCGAGTCGATCGCCCAGCGGATAGGCAAAGTCCGCGCGGGCGACGACGGCCGTGGCATATCCTCCGTCAACATCGTAACCGGTATAGATCGGATTGTCGCAGAGGTTCTCGCGACCGCCGAGGCAGAATCGGCACGTGCCGTCGGTGCTGCCGAGCCACGAAATGCCGACGCGCGTTCCGACGGCAAGCGTAACGTCGGGCGCGACGGCGGCGACGGCGCCGACGATTTGATGCCCAGGCACGATCGCCGGATGGTGGGGCTTAAGGCTGCCTTCGACGATGTTGAGGTCGGTACGGCAAACACCGCACGCTCGAATCGTGACGAGAATCTGACCTGCTTGCAACGGCGGAATATCGCGCTGCTCGATATGAAGCCGGTCGGCCGTCAGTGGACCCGTAGTATGAAGTACCGCCGCGGTCTTCGTTGCGATCATGCTCCGACAGCTTGCCCTAAATGCGCCGGCGCTTCACGGTTGCGCCGGCACCGGCTGTTGGAAATACCAGTCGGGCGCAGATGTCGGGAAGCTTAGGTCGCTCAAGTCGTCGGAGACGCGTTCGGTCCTCGTCGAAAAGAGTCCGCGCACCGAAGCCTGCGCTTCGATATGAACGATCGTCCAAACATGCTCGGGACCGACCGGCGCGAAGCGGTACAGCACGAGGGCTCGCGTGTGCTTCTCGCCGTATGGACGCTCGTAGGCGAGCTGCACGACTTCGAAGCTGGTTTCGGCGACCCAGAGCTCACGCAATGGGTAGCGATCGGGGTCGATCTGCGGGCGCAGTGTAAGGTGGTAGCAGAGGCTCTCGTCAATGCGCTCTTCGCCGGTGAGCTCGATGTCGTAGACGTGGCCGGTCGCCGCCACCGTCGCGATGGTTTGCAGTGGATCTTGCGCGAGGTTCGGCGGCGACGGCGCCGGCGACGATTCGTCGTTCGGAAGTGCTCGATAGAATCCAAGCGGCGTCTCGACGGGTCCGGAAATATACCCGCCTTGCATCAATATCTTCGAGGCATTTCCGTTCGTAGATAATGCCCTAGCGAAGGTGCGCCCGTCGCTCATGCGCACGGTGAACTCGACGGTGTCGCCAGAGTCGCAACGCGCGGCAAGAAAAGTACGATCGCACAAAACGCGGAACGATTCGTATGGCGGAACCGCTCGCGCTTGCCAAACGCGCTGCGCCTGTCGGAAAATTCCATCCGGCGAAATCGCGGCCGCCGGCATAGCTAAGGGCACCCCGGCCGTTTACGGCGACGGTGAAAGCGCCGGTGCGCCGCCGGAACCACGCATGCGGCCGCCAACGATCAGGACGTTCGTCATCATTTGTTTACGGCCGAAAGAGGCGCGGAAACGACCGCTCGTTGTCACCTGGCTCCCGTCGCTAATGTTCGTGTCACCGAATGCAATAACGGTGATGCACGCGCTATCGCAGAGCTGATAGGTCGTCGCCGTCCCCCGGCGCATCTGCATGGCCGTGGGGTTCTTTGCGGTCCCCGAAACGGTGACGCTCTGTCCGTCATAGTCGGCGGGGTTGGCCGCGAGCGAAGAGGGCGCGACCTGAGTCGTGTGACCACATGCTACGGTCGAGGCAAGAGCTATCAGAAGTGCCGCGGGCGCCATCGCGGCGCGCAAGTACGGCAAGTGCGAATGTGAAAGTGAAAGCATCGATCTCCTCCGGCAGTTACTGAAGTCCCTTTCGAGTGCCACTCGTCAGGACTGCGATACGATCGTTAACGTCGCGGGATCGAGCTCGTAGTTGCCCGCTCCCACGAGATCGTTCGGGTAGGCGCAAATCACACTGTTGTCGGGACCCCAGATGACTACGAGATTCGGCGGTCCGCACTCCGTCTGCTGCAGGCCGTAGTTCTGCAGAAGTTCGGCTCCGGGGCTGCTCGGCTCGATCTGATACGACGGATAAATGGCCTGGTCTTGATAATCGATGATCGATCCAAAGAGTAATCCTGTGGTTAGTCCACCGATTGCGAATGGGCCCCAGAACCCGCCGCCCCAATAGATCGGGGCCGGGTACCAATGCATGCCACGATTCCACCCCCAGCCTCCCCAACGGCGCGGGTTGTAAATCACACGACCATGAAACTGTCCGTGATATGGGCCACCCGTAACGTTCCCGTTAACGGGCGAATGCAAGTACTTGGTAGGAGCGTGATTTGTGGCACTTCCGTTTGGAACCGGCTGTGCAATCGGGCGCTGCGGCGTTACCGGTCGCACGTTGGCTTCGTTCGGGAAGCTAAAACCGTGTTGGCTCTGTGCCGGTGGCGCGGCCGGCGCTGACGGCGCGGAGACCCGTCCGCTGCCGCCCGAGGCATGCCCGCCGCTGCCGCCCGAGACATGACCGGTTGCGTGACTCTGCGCCAGCGCAGCGAGGGGCGCTCCGGCGATCAGCACGAGCGCAACTACGTTTCGTAACGAGCCGCTCATGGTGCCACCTCGTCAAGACTGCCCTTGATCGTGACGTACGTTCCGCGAACCGTGCGCCATAAGGCGAGTATCGTTCGCGGCGCCAACTCCTCGGATGAGAGCGGCAGGCGCTGTGCGGTGTTCGATAGATTCAGGTAGACCGTCCCGTGTAGAATTGCGATCTGACGGGTCTTGCCATCCTGAATCAGCGCAACCGTGTAGGGAAGGCAGCGCTGAATCGCTCCGATAAACGAACATGCGCCGTTACCGATCTTGAGTACGCCTTTTCTATCGGCACTGCGAAGCCATAGCGTTTGCCCGGAGAGTCGGATGTTGACGTCAATATACGTGTGGACGGAGCCGTCCGCTTGTTGAACGAGCGTCACACCCTTCGCACTGGCCGCCGAAATCGTTGCGATTGCAAACGCTGCAATCAACGCGTAGACCTGTGGGCGGATAGGCAGGAATCGCATCTTTAATCGCCCTTACCCGCCTGGATGGCCGTTAAGCCAGTTCGAGGGGCGTTTAGCCATCTCCAGTGTCCCCTGAAGAGCGCGATCGAGATAAGCAACAACACGAGGCTGACCACGAGTCCGCGTATACTGCGCCGCTGGCCCATTGAGCCGGGTGCGAAACCGGCCTGCGCGAGACCGGAGACTCTCCCGTGGAATCCGTGCGAGCGCGACCACGGCAGGCTCACGCGATGATGCGAGCCTTCGAAACTCGGGTTCACGGTTCCGAACACGCCGTTCACGAAGCCGACGCTGGCCGCAACAAACAGGAGCACGGCGATCAAGCAGACCGTGTAGCCATAGATCGACGGTACGGTGTTATTTGAAGGTCCCATTTTATCGCCTACGGCTTCCTCTCGTTGAGGGCCGTAGCATACCATTTCGTTAGCTTAGAAGTCCTGGAACTAAGCTGGGAGTGTCTACCGCTTCAACGTCGCATCCAACAGTTCGGTCAGTGTCTGCCAGTGGCGCTCGGCGGCAGCGGCATCGTAGGCAGGCGTATCACGCAACACCCAACCATGTTTGGCCTGGTAGGTTTCGATCTCGTGGTCGACGCCGGCGCTAGTAAGCGCTACCTCCAGCCGCTCCTTCATCTCGTCCGGAAACGACTGATCTTCGATCGCCCCAGCAACGTAAACCCGCGACTCGATCTTCGGCGCGAGCAGATGTGGGCTATCCGGCGCATCGGTCGCGAGCCGGCCGCCGTGATACGAGGCCGTCGCAACGATTCGGTCCGGATAGGTGCCTGCCGCAGTTAGCGACATCAAGCCCCCCAGGCAGTAACCCGTCGTGCCGATGGCCCCCGGTTTCACGTCGGGCTGCGCGGCAAGGTAGTCGATGAATGCACGCGTGTCCGACATAATATTGGCCGGAGTCGCGAGTGCAAAGAATCTCTCCATCAGAGTCTTGCGTTTGTTGGGATCATCGAACACGACGTACGGATCCATCGGCTCGTACGGACCTGACCGGTAAAACAGATCGGGTAGCAGCACGAAGTAACCGTACGTTGCGAGGCGCTCGCCGATTTCGAGCATTGCAGGTCGGATGCCAAGCCCATCCATGAAGACGAGCGCGGCCGGCCAAGGGCCTCCACTCGCCGGACGATATACGTAGCTCGGACAGGTCCCATCTTTGGTCTCGATCTCGACCTTGCTCATTTTTTTGTTGCCGGGAGCTGATCTCCGCGCCGCGGTTATAGGGGCGCGGGCTTTGAGAGGGCCACTCCGACGGCCTGATCGACGCCGTCGCTAATCGTGTCCACGCGCTTGCCGCTCGGATAGTGATACACGTAGACGGCGCTTGCGATCGAGTCGCCGACGTAGACCTGATTTTCGTGGCGCGACAGCGCAATCGCAACGGGGTCAGGCGAGTTGCCGAAGGTCTCCGAAGGCTGCGTCGCCCCAGGCGGATAGACTGCGACGTCGTCCGCCTTCTGGTCGGTGGTGACGATGTCGCCGCTCGAGTCGATCGTAATCATCCCGGCGAAACCGATAGTGATGTTCAGGTTGGTTCCCGTCGTGCTCCCCGGCGCGTACTCGTTGATTTGACCCTCCGAAAAGCCGTACGTCTCGTAGGTGACGTAGAGATTGTTACTCGCATCGAGCGCGACTCCGATCGGGTAGTACACGCCGGTGATCGTCAGCGACGGCGTGTTGCTTACCTGAGGGAACACGACGACCGAGCCTGACGGGCTGACGTTGGAGACGTAGACGTTACCCTTGCTGTCGACGGCGACGTCGGTCGGCGCTCCGAGGCCGGTCGAGTACGTGAAGCTCGGGTCGATCGTACCTGGGGCGTACTCGGCGACGCCGTCGGCGTTCGCGACGTAGAGATTCCCGGCTGCGTCGGTAACCGCGCCCTCGGGCCCATCGATGCCGTCCGTGATTTGCCCGATAGGCGCCTGATTGTGCCCTCGCTCGCAGTAGATCGAAACGTAGTTCAACCGAAACGTCGAGACGAATAGTTTATTCTTGCAATGGGACGCCGCGGGAGAGAGCCAGCCGCGGCCGCGCTGCATCGGGTGCGGTGCGAGACCACGCCGTGTGGCGGCGAAGGGCGCGACGACCGTTGGGAGACTGTCCGCAGACGCGGCGGCCGAACGGAGGCTCGGTGCGGCGGGAGCCGCATTTTGCGATGCTATTCCAGCGCAGCCGGCAGCAAGGGCGACGGCGGCGATTGCGCCGGCAACGAGCGTGATACGCATTAAAGTCCCTCCGGGCTCACGGCGACGCCGTAGACCGATGTGAGGCTGTTATTCAGGGTTTCGATGAGCG
>PMHJ01000025.1 GCA_003158175.1 Candidatus Cybelea septentrionalis | reverse complement strand
CTTCGCATGTAAGGGGTCTGGGGTTCGAGTCCCCACATCTCCACCAATGAAAACGCCCGATTCGTTGAGGGATTTCGGCGTTTTTGTTTTGCGGCAATTTTTGTTTTGCGGCAAGAAGAAGCAGGGTGCGCTTAGCGGGCGAAACGGCGATGCAACGGTCGAGCAGCGCAGCGAGCGCCACTAACATGGTCGCTTGAACTGGGAATCCCGCTTTAATTAAAGCCGAGGTACGCACGGCGCTTTTGCTGTAATCCCTACGTGATGACATCGGCGCGAATTCGCAGGACTATGCTCGCCGCGATTGCCGCAGTCCTGGCACTCGCGCTTGGGGCATGCGCGGGCGAGGCGAATTACGCACCTGGATCAATCGTCGTCGGGGGCGTGACGCGCACCTACGTGATGCACGTTCCGGCAAAGCTTGGTTCGAGCGTTCCGCTCCTGCTTTCGTTCCACGGACATTTCGGAACCGGCGCTGGTCAAGCTCGCCTCACGAATTTCGGTGGGCTTAGCGACAGGTACGGCTTTATCGTCGTCTATCCCGATGGAATCAACCGAGGCTGGAACGACGGGCGCGAAGGAAAGCAGGGCGTCGACGACATCGGACTCGTGAAGGCGCTGATTACGGATTTCTCGCGCCGCTATCCGATCGATCCGAAACGTATTTACGTCAACGGGTTTTCGAACGGCGCGATGTTCTCTCAATACGTTGGATGCAAGCTCGCGCACCAAATCGCGGCGATCGCTGCGGTGTCCGGATACATGCCGACCGAAGATGCGGCCGGATGCCATCCGGCACGCCCGATACCGGTTCTCGAGATCGGAGGAACTGCGGATCCGGTCATGCCCTTCACCGGTGGCGAGATCAAACTTTTTGGCTTCAAACGCGGGGCGTCAGTGCTTTCGGCTAAGCAGACAATTTCGATGTGGACGAACAACGCAAAGTGCAAAGCACCGTCACTGGTTGCCACGCTCGCACCGATCGCGACGAACGACGGTACGAGCATCACGCGTAGCACCTACGCTTCATGCGTCAACGGCACGAGCGTCGTTCTCTACACGATCGTCGGCGGCGGACACACGTGGCCCGGCGGGCCACAATATGCTCCGAAGCTCATCATCGGGCGCGCGAGCACGCAACTCAACGCGAGTCAAACGATCGTCGAGTTCTTTCTCGCGCATACCATGCGCTAACCCTTCGAAACGCTCAGCGGACCTCAGCGGTTACGCGAATAGGCTGAGGACCATCCGTTCGACAACGGTATGGGCAAGGCAACGCGCATGTCGGTCCTTAGGGTTGCGCGTCTCCCGTCAGCACGATACCGTCCGGTTGGGCCCCGTGCTTGAAGAGGATATCCTTGGTCGACGCGCCGCCCTTTGAGTACCGATACTTATCAGCCGAGCTTACAAGGACCTTAGGAGGCTTGCCTGGCGCGGATGCCATTGACCCGGGGCGGGCCGCGTCCGCCACCCAGATGCGCTTGTTCGTCCGGGTGAACGCGAAGCTTATCGGATCGCCGGCGCCCGTGAGCGGCGTCGTCGCAATCGGCATGCCGAGCGAGCCATTCATAGGTGCGTTGTATGTGAAGATCGTGAGGTTTTGCTGGTCGTCCAATGCGATTTTGCCCGTCGATGAGATTGCGATACCACCCGGGTACCCGACGGAGTTGCCCGTGGCCAGGACGGTGATCGCCGTGCCGCTAACGCCGCCAACGACTTCTCCAGCGACGAAGGCGCCGGACGCGTTGGTGCCGTCGAGGTAGAGGTTGCCCTTGTCGTCGAACGCGTCGAAAATGACTTTAGCGAAATTGGCATTCGAAAGCGTCGCCAGCAGCGTGCCGCCCTTATTGAAGAAGCTAACGCTTCCGGGTCCGTCGCTCGTCGTGAGGATGTTCGTTACCCCGAGATTACCGTTGCTGTCGATCGTGACGCTGGCGGGAAACTCGCCCGGATCGTTAATGGTCGCGGGCGTACCTTTGAAGCCCGCAGCGTACACCTGAATGCGGCTATTATTCGTATCGGCGACGTAAAGGTTCCCTGCTGTATCGAGCGCGAGACCTTGTGGCTGCGAGAAGCCGGTCAGTTGCGCCGTCTGCCTGCGCGCGGCGTTGAAAATATCGACCACGTTGTCCGAGGCATCGGAAACAATGATAGACGCGCCGCCCTTAGCATTGATTTCATTGCTAACGAAAGCAGCAGCCGGAAGGTTGGAGTGCAGTTCCCGAACGCCCGGACGCATGACACTAGAGCTCTGTGGAACTTGGTGGCCGACCGACATGCTCTGCGCGCCGACCGACTGCTGCGAAAAGGCTGAGCTTGCCGCGGGAGCTCCGGCGCCGCCTCCCGAGCAACCCGCCAGAAGTGCAAGAGCCGCGGTTCGACTTAAGACGTACTCAAGCCGTGATGGGATAGGCATTAATGAAATTCTCCACTGGTCGAAGAACTGTGAGTGACTAGCTTACCGGCGCATACGGCCTTCGGCCGTGGTCGATTCGCATGTTTGTGCGAGCCACGTGCCCGCGTGTTTGTCCATTAGAATTATCTTACGTTTAACCTTCTTGCAGAAACGGTTGAAATATTTCAGACCGGTTAAAGCGCCGATCAGTCTGTCGCCGGCTGCGTTCGTCGCACGAGTTCGCGTATTGTGACGCATTGACGCTCGTTCGCCAAAGCAAGACGAGCAGCAAGCAAAACTGCTTTGCTGACCGTGCTGTTTCTCGCAACATAGCGTCTAAGGAATAGCACGAACGCAAGGCGGGGAAAAGCATCTAATACTTTCCCTTTATACGCGCGAGCCGACCGGACAACGTACCTATGAAATTCTGATGACGGCGCTCCGCGGACAGCTCAGCGATGCCGAGTCGACGCGCTCGCCGAAGGCTCACTCATCTCCGAGGATCGGGCCGTGGCGGAGGCGTTGGAGTCCACCGTCGGACTCGCCTGATTCCGTTAAGTAGTCTTGGCGTTTCGACGTCGGCGGCAAAGTAATGCCGGATGGCGTCTCGGCCATTGCTCAGAAAAACTACCGGAATTGCACGCCGCGACCAGAATGGGAGACTCCTAATGGTGGAATCCCGGCTAGATTCTCCAGCTGGGCCCGCACGAGCGAGGTGATCGGATGAAAGCCATAGTGGTCGAACATCGCGGCGACCTTGGGTCGCTCAGAGAGTTTCCACAGCCCAGCTTCGCGTCGCATGAAATCCTTGTCCGCGTCACGGCGGCTGGGGTCAACCCAATGGATTGGAAGGTACGCGATCGAGGCGACCGCGCACTGCCTTTCGTCCTCGGCCAGGATTTTGCCGGCGTCGTGAGCGCCGCGGGCGATCGCGTGAGCAAGTTCCGTGTCGGTGAACGCGTTTTTGGCATTGCCCGCAACCACGGCGCGTATGCGGAGTACACGGTCGTTCCCGAAGACGATCACGTTCAGCCCGTCGCCAAGATTCCCGACGACGTCGGCGATGCCGACGCTGCTGCCCTACCGACCGCCGGGCTGACGGCGCTTGCCGCGATGAACGCGCTGGCGATTGCAAAGGGCACCACCTTGTTGGTACTGGGTGCGACCGGCGGTGTCGGCAGTTTCGCCGTGCAAATGGCACGCGATCGCGGAGCTTTCGTGATCGGAACCGCTCGCGATTCAAACGAAATTCTCGCCCATGACCTCGGCGTCGAAGAGTTCGTAGCATACAACCGCGACAACGTAAACGAGAAGGTCGGAGCGGCGCATCCCGACGGCATCGACGCGCTGCTCGACCTCGTCGACGATGCACCCGGAATGAACCAGGTTGCCGAACTGGTCCGCGACGGCGGCAGAGCTGCTTCGACCATCGGCTCGGCCGACGTGGACTGGTTTGCGCAGCGCAACATCGTTGCGGTCAATCTCGCAATGCCGCGAACTCCCGAATCCTCGCAGACCGGGCTACGGAATCTCGTGGAACTGATTGAACAAGGGCGCCTGCGTGTCTTGATCTCGAGTGAACGTCCCCTAGCCGATGGCGCGAACGCGCTTGCAGAGAGCAAAGCGGGCACGATCGACGGCAAGCTCGTGCTTACGGTGCGGTGATCGTTAGCCCGCAATGCGTCCAACTACAGCGGCCAGGTGAGCGTGGCTAGCTCGGATTCGAAGCTAAGGAGTCCAACTGATGAACGCCCAAGGATCGGCAGGATTCGCAATATTATTAGCCCTGGCCGGTAGTTCCGCTCTGGCGCAAGTATCGAGCGCACCGGTTTTTCCATCGCAGGTCGCACGGTCGCCGCTTCAGCACGCGCCGATGAGATTGATTGGGCCCGCTCCCAACCAATGGGGAAGAGGTGACCTCGGGATTTACGAAAGCGACAACTGGGCTGGTTATGCTGTGGTTGGCAACGCGTTCACGGAAGCGCGGGGCTCGTGGACGGTCCCCAGCGTGAACTGCAGGGTGAACCCCAATGGAGCCGCCTCATTTTGGGTGGGCATCGATGGATGGGACAACAACACGGTGGAGCAGACTGGAACGGAATCGCAATGTAATGGAATCCAACTTGTGAGTTATGCATGGTATGAGTTTGCGCCGAAAACGGGAGTGACGATCAAAAATATGCGGGTAACGCCCGGTGAAGACATTGAAGCGGAGATGCGTTACAACGGTTCGAGGTTCGTTGTGACCATCGTGGACTTGACGACCGGAAAGTACTTCAGGACCAATGCGGCGGTGCCGCGAGCGAAACGGGCGTCTGCCGAATGGATTGCCGAATCGAACGGTTATTCCGGACTCCCCGACTTCGACGCGGTGGGGCTTGGCAAGGACTTCACCCGAGCAACCGACACTAACGCCGCGACCGACGCCACGACTTCGGGACCGATCGCGGCCTTTGGCAAGCGCGTGCAGGTGGCCATTTTGGGCCACAAGGACGCAGATGAAGCTGTGCCGTCGTTTCTATCTTTTGACGGGAGCAGCTTCAGCGTAACCTATTGGAACCCGTGAGACGGTGACTCGACGTGTTCCCGACGACGGCGTGGTGCGCATCCTACGCGAGAGACGGCGCGCCGGAACGATGAGCGTCGTGACCGGATTGGAACTGCGCGAGATCGATGAGGTCGCGAAGGCGCTCAAACGCCATTTGGGCACCGGCGGCACCGCAAAGAACGGCACCGTGGAGATTCAAGGCGACCATCGCGATCGAATCGTGACGTGGTTCGCGGCGCGGGGGCGAAAGGCTAAACTCGCGGGCGGTTAGCGCGTAGGTCTATGGACTTCCAAGAATCGCGGTAAGCGTTTGACGCTTCGCAAAGTTATTTTCGCGCATCCAGACGTCGTTGAACATGCGCGAGAGATAGCGCGCGCCGCCGTCGCAGAGGATCGTGACGACGGTCGAACTGGCGGGGAGTCCTCGCGCAATCGTCGCTGCGCCGACGACGTTGAGCCCGCTCGAGCCGCCGACGAAAATGCCCTCGTGTTCGACCAGCCAGTGCGCCATCCCGATCGCTTGCGTGTCGGTCGCACGAATCGCGCGATCGACCGGAGCGCCTTCGAAGTTGGCAGTTAAGCGTTTGATCCCGATGCCTTCGAGATCGGACTCGCCTTCGGGTTTGAATTCGCCGTTATTCACGTAATTGTAGAGGGCCGAGCCCATAGGGTCGCAGAGGACGGTGAGAATGCTCTCTCTTCGCGTCTTGAGCGCGCTCGCGACTCCGGCGATCGTTCCGCCGGTACCTGCCGCTGCGACGAACGCGTCGATCCGGCCGCCCGTTTGCTCCCAAATCTCCGGACCGGTCGTTGCCTCGTGCGCGCGGCGGTTCGCAATGTTTTCGAATTGATTGGCCCAAAACGCGCCGGGCGTCTCCTCAGCGATCTGGCGCGCGACGTGGTAGTAGTTCTCCGGATTTGTAAACGCAACCGCGGGAACGACACGCACGTCTGAACCGTAGGCCCGCAAGAGGTCGATCTTCTCACGCGACTGATCGTCGGGCACGACGATCACGCTCTTATATCCGCGCTCGTTCGCGACAAGGGCGAGTGCGATCCCCGTGTTACCTGCCGTCCCCTCGACAATCGTGCCGCCGGACTGCAGGGCACCGCGCGCTTCGGCGGCGTCGACGATGCCTTTCGCGGCGCGATCCTTCACCGATCCGCCGGGATTAAGAAATTCCGCTTTCCCCAGCACGCGCCGGCCGAGTTCGCGTGAGAGTTGACGCAACTCGATAAGCGGCGTGTTACCGACCGCGCCAGAGAAGCCGCTGACGACCATGGCCGCGGTTACTCGCTGGAACGCTCGATTTCCCCTCGCGAGTGATCGAGGTTTGTGCGGGAAGCAACCTCTGAAAAGCGGAACGCGTTACGGCGAGCAGCACTGTGAGCGATCGACTCGGTTGGCTGACGCTTTTCCTGCTCGGCTGTTATCACGGCCTCAATCCGGGCATGGGTTGGCTCTTCGCCGTTGGACTGGGTTTCCAAGATCGCAGCCGTATGGCGGTGCTGCGGGCGATCGTGCCGCTGGCACTAGGCCATCTCGTCTCCGTCGCACTGATCGTCCTCGTTGCGATCTATGCCGCCGCTGCGTTGCCGCATCGCGCCGTGCACTTCGCAGCCGCCGGCATTCTGATTGGGTTCGGCATCTACCGGCTCGTGCGCGCCCGGCACATTCGTTGGGTCGGCATGCGCGTCGGATTCTGGGGGCTGACGCTCTGGGGATTTCTGATGTCCAGCGCGCACGGCGCGGGACTGATGCTATTGCCGTTCGTCGTGGCCGGTCGAACGAATGCTGCGAGCGGGATGGCGATGCCCATGCCGGGGTTCCAAGCGGCGCACCGTGCGCTCTACACCGGCTGGCTGATGGTCGGCGTGCATACCCTCGGCTACGTGCTTACCGCCACGGCGATCGCGCTGTTCGTCTACTCGAAGATTGGCGTACGTTTCTTGCGCACGGGCTGGGTAAACTTGGACCTCGTTTGGGCCGCCGCGCTCATCCTCACCGGGCTTATCGCCCTCGTCACGTGAGCTTTCACCCCAAGAAAAGGAGACCAAGGTCAATGAATCGGATAGGAAGCCTCCCATGCAGCTCTTAAAGCCCGACCCGACTTTTTACGCCTCCCCGAAGGACGCCATCAAGGCCCCGCCCGAGACGGTAGCCTACGTCGCGCTGCTGAGCGCTACGGCGAACGGCGTTCCGGACCGGCTCGCCGTCGTAGACACCGATTCCACGTCCCAGCGCTACGCGCAGACGATCGGGAGCGTCGCGTTACCGAAGATCGGCGATGAGGTGCACCACTTCGGCTGGAACGCGTGCAGCGCGGCACTCTGCCCGTTCTCGCCGCATCCGCACGTCGAGCGACGCTACCTCATCGTGCCGGGGCTGCGCTCTTCGCGCATCCACATCATCGATACGAAACCCGATCCGTCGCAGCCGCGCATCGTGCGGGTTATTGAGCCCGAAGAGTTGATCAAACGAACGGGGTACACGCGCCCGCACACCGTGCACTGCGGGCCCGACGCAATCTACATCAGCGCACTCGGCAATGCCGACGGCGACGGACCTGGCGGCATCTTCATGATGGATTGCGACACGTTCGACATCATCGGCCCGTGGGAGAAGGATCGCGGCTCCCAATATCTCGCGTACGATTTTTGGTGGCACCTCAACCGCGACGTGATGATCACCAGCGAATGGGGCACGCCCAAGATGATCGAGGACGGCCTCAACCCCGAAATGCTGCTGGCCGGTAAGTACGGCCACCATCTCCATTTCTGGGATCTCAAGAGCCGCAGGCAAAAGCAGAGCATCGACCTCGGCGCGGAGCAGCAGATGGTGCTCGAGCTGCGTCCGTCGCACGATCCCAACAACGAATGGGGATTTGCCGGCGTCGTCGTCTCGCTCAAGGACCTATCGAGTTCGATCTGGCTTTGGCACCGCGAGAACGGTGAGTGGACCGCGACCAAAGTGATCGAGATTCCGGCGGAGCCCGCCGATCCCGAGCACCTGCCGGATCTGCTCAAAGGCTTCGCTGCGGTGCCACCTCTGCTTAGCGACATCGATCTTTCCGTCGACGATCGATATCTCTACGCCTCGTGCTGGGGAACCGGCGAGATGCGGCAATATGACGTTAGCGATCCGTTCAATCCCAAGCTCATCGGCTCCGTGCGCATCGGCGGCATCGTCAAGCGCACGCCGCACCCGGCAAAGCCCGCCGAGCCCCTCGCCGGTGGACCGCAGATGGTCGAAATCAGCCGCGACGGGCGCCGCGTCTACTTCACCAACTCGCTCTATCGCGCGTGGGACGACCAGTTCTATCCGGACGGCGTCGGGAACTGGATGGTCAAGCTGAACGTCGGAGACGACGGCAAGATCGCGTTCGACGAGAAGTTCTTCGTGGAGTTCGATCCGGCGTATCGCGTCCACCAAGTCCGCTTACAAGGCGGCGATGCGTCGTCAGATTCGTACTGCTTTTCGTAGAGTTAGCGGTCCGCTAGCGGCTCCAGGCTCACCGTAGCGACACAAGGCAGGGCGCGTGCAGTGCTCAAAGCAGTGCACTCGCCCCGACTTCGTAGTTGCTTTAAAAACGCCGGATCTAGTAAAAGAACTGCTGCAGTTGGTTGAAGCCCGGGCCGAACGCCCACCCCATGCGTTTGCTGGGATTGATCGCCGGCGCCGGCTCTCCGAGCGCAAACTTGAACCCGGTAATCGTCTCGACCAGATTACCTTTCTCGTCGTAGACGACGATCGCGCTGCCCTGGCTCCCACAGCCATATGACGGATCGGTCACCAAAAACAACCCATTCACCGGATCGTTAGCGATGCCGGCGCCGCTGTTCCCCTGGGACGTGTCGCCGGTGCAGGGAAGCTGCGCCGCGAGACCCGTCTGATGTGCGAGATCGTAAAATTCAACTTGGGCATTGAGCTCGGTCGTCGTGGCCGCGACGCCCGTGCCCGAATCGACGGCTAGGCCGTTGACGAAGCCCGCACCAAATTCCCCGTTGTTTAAGCCGGTGAACTGCGTCTGTTTGCCGGTCTTGAGATCGACGAGAACGTTGATCGGCGCGGCGCCCTGGACCCGCCCGCCATCAGGAGAAGTTGCGACGACCGCTTCGTTTGTCGTCGTATCTTGCGCGACTTGCGGCAGATTCCCCACCCCAAACGTGCGCCGATCGAGATGGAACACCTTGCCGAACTCGTTCTTCGCCAAGCTCGATTCAAACAGGACGGGAGTATCGTTCTTCTCGAGCTCGATCGCGAAGATGGCCGTCATGCCGGTTGTTTGATTTGGACCGGCCGCTTCGACCTCAACATCCTTGACGGGTGGCGTCCATTTGCCGATGAACCCACCCTTGACCGGATCCATCAGATCGTAGAAGCGCTTGGCGAAGGGCGACCCCTTCGGCGTGACGTCGCGCGTGACGAGGCCGACGTCGCCGGTGACGATCGCGTCGAAATCATAGGACGTTCCGCCCGGAGGCGACTTCGGAAACGTCTTCAGAATCGCTCCGCTATCCGGGTCAAACGTCTCCACATTGGTTGACGTGGCGAGCGCGCCGTCGTTGCCGCTGCGATCGATATCGAACCCGAAGATCTGGCCGCCGTTGCTGGAGAGGATCTTTCCGAGCCCCACCGCGTTGCGTGCCAACCGCGATGCGGGCTGCGAAGTCGACCGCAGCGGAGTCAGCGGGGGCGCCGAAGCGCCGCCGCTGCAACCGGCTACGATCAGGCCCGCCGCGCAGGCATAGAGTAGTCTCGTCGTTCGAGCTCGCTGGGATTGACTTTGCACGGAGACCTCCGTTAGCGCCACGGAGTCGGGGTAGCCTTGGGAATCGGTGGCGTCGCCTGCGGTCCGGGCTTCGCGCCGTTTTTAACAACGAGCACGTCGCGCATGCCTTCGCCATAGTGGAAGGCGCAGCCGATCTCGTAGGTGCCGGCTTCCACCAGCGTGACGGTGACCGATTTGCCGGGACTGATCGGGCCGCTCGCATATCCGGCTTCGAGCTTGCCGTCGCCTTTTGCCGGTATCGAGAGGTTCGGGTCCTTCGGAAAAACGGCCGGCGGCCCGGAGATAACTTTGACCACATCGAGCGTATGCGTGATGCTCGAGGACAGATTGCGAATCGTGATCTTCGTACCGGGAGGGAACGCGAGCGACTGCGTGCGCTGCGTTTGCGTGAATCCGCCCAACGTCGCCTTCCATGCCGACGACTTAATTGACCCGACGCCTTCTACGGGGAGTTCTTCGCCGATTGTATCCTTTGGAACGGTAGCGGTCATTGCCAAATCCGAGTCGACCGCGGGAAGCGAGTACGTGGTGCCATTCATTAGTGCGGTGTTGCCGGCGCCGACGCTGCCCGCTCCGCACGCGGCGAGCGCGAGAGCGACAAACGTAACAGCGAGGGCACTGAGTTTCTTAGACATGAATCCTCCGACAGTGTTGTGTTTTGCCGAAGTCTAGCGATTCGATATGAATAAAGTGTAAAGCTTAAATGGACACATCCGTAGCATTCACACTTTCTTCAGGTTTGAACTCACACGCTTATTATGAAACGTCGACGCATCACTTTCTGCCGGTTTCGTATTCCTTTAGTTATCGCGCGCTGGATTTTGGAATCATCAGCGCATCGACGCCGGCCGCGGAGAGCACGATGCCATCGATCGTTCCGCCCGCATTGCGATCGAATGTCAGGTTACGCGGCCCGATCGTGTAGACGTCCCGCTGCACCGGCTCGAGCGTTTGCACGGGCCCGAGATCACGTGCGATGAAAATCTTGTCGCCGCTGCCGTACACGCGAAACGTCAAGTTCAATTCGTCACTGTGGTACGTACCGGAATACGCTGCGATCGATACGGGCTTCAATACCGGCGGAACGAGTCGTTTCAACGATTCCTTAGCCCCATGCCCGACCGTCAGCGACAAACCCGACGCTTCGATCGCAATCTCAAGCGGTTGCGGCGCCCCTAGGGCGCGCAAATGCGTTTGGTCAACCGCTGCCAAGGCGAACGTCAAACCTTGGGCTCGTGCCTCCACGTTCGCGCCGTTGATAGCCAACTTCCACACCGTGCCGTCGGGCTCGAGATACGTTCCGGCGATTTTCGCAAGCGTGCCCGGCGAGAGCGCGACGGTTACGGTGGCGGGTTGCGGCGGCGGTGCAGCCACGGTACTCGGAGCTACGTAGAGATCGACCGCCTGCAAACCCAGCGACCACGCGCTAAACGCCGCGTGCTCCGCGTTACACAGGGTTACAACGCCAAGGCGACGTTGGGGTAACCACGCCACGAACGACTCGTATCCGGCGTATTCGCCGGTGTGATCGAGCATAGTCTCGCCGTGGCGAGAACCGACCCCGAGTCCGAAGGCGTACGACACGTCGGCGCCGTCATTGCGTTTTCCTGGCGATCGTATCAGCGCGGCAACTTCGTCGGGATGCACGCCGAGCGCGTTGCGATCGAGGTTTTTCAACCATAGCAGCATATCGCCGATTGTCGTCCGCACGCCCCCGTCGCCGAGCGGCTCGAGTGAGGCTGGGTTGACCCGATAGGCTTCGTCGTTTGCGTCGTACCCGACGGCGCGATTGATCAACGGAAGCAGATGATCGGCACCGAACGAGGTGTGCGTCATCCCCAGAGGTCTGAAGATTTCATCGCGTGCAAACTGCGGCAGCGGTTTTCTCGAAGCACGCGCCACGACGATGCCAAGCAGCGCGTAGCCGGAGTTGCTGTATTCGAAGCGCTCGCCGGCCTGAAAGTTGAGCGCTTTCTGCGCGGCCATGAGCGCTAGGAACTCTGCCTGGCTCAGGGGCGCAGTGGATGGGACGCCCTGAAGGTCGAGCAAACCCCAATAATCGCGTACGCCGCCGGTGTGATGGATGAGATCTCCGATGGTGACGCCACCATAGACCTGCGCAGGCAACTCTGGAATCCACTTCGTTACGGCATCGCCCAAGCCGACGATGCCGCGATCGACGAGCAAGGCAATGCAAAATGCCGTAAACTCTTTCGAATCAGATGCGATGTAAAAGACGTTGCTCCCTGTTAGCGGCAGGGCGTAATCGAGATCGGCGTAACCGCGAGCGCCTTGATAGGCGACGGCACCGTCGTGAAGGACGCCCAGCACGCACCCGGGCGAATACCCGTTGATCGCCGTCGCCAGCAGCGCAAACAGAAGCTTGAGCACGATCTCTTACCGGCCGGCGAGCCGGCGGCGATAGTCACTCGGCACCGTGCCGAACCGCCGCGCAAACGCGCGCCGAAAGGCATCGTCGCTGCCGTAACCCACTGCCGCTGCGAGGTCGTCGATCGACGAGCTCTCGTTAGCCAACAGCCAGCGCGCGTGATCCAGACGCAGCGCCTCGACGAACTCCGCCGTCGTCGTGCGATATGCTGCTTTGAACTTACGGGCAAAATGGCGCGGACTCAAGTTCGCGTGTTCGGCCAAGGCCTCCACGGAAAGATCCCCGCTGAGGTGCTCGAGCATCCACGAAAAGGTATCGGAGAGTTTTCCGGCGCCGAGTTCTTGCAGGCGTAGAGGCTCGGAGTACTGGAGTTGTCCGCCGGGGCGCTTCACGTAAACGACGAAATGGCGAGCAACTTTCAATGCGACGGCACTACCGAGATCTTCTTCGATCATCGCCAACGCCAGATCGATGCCAGCGGTTATGCCCGCCGAGGTGTAGTAGCGACCGCTCTTCACGTAGATCGCATTGGCATCGAGCTTGATCCGCGGCCAGCGGGAGCTCACGTCGGCGGCAAATGCCCAGTGCGTCGTCGCCTCGATACCGTCGAGCAGCCCGGATTCCGCCAATGCGTAGATACCGGTGCAGACTGAGGTTACGCGTCGAATACGCCGCGCGCGCCGCTGCAGCCAGGCAGCCAGGTGCGCGCGCGTTGCCGCGCTCAAACGAACTCCGGGTCCGCCGGGAATGACTACCGTGTCGAGGGCCGGCGCGTCTTCGAGCACCGCGTCGGCCACCAAACGCAAACCGGATTCCGTCTTCACGATGCCTTTGTGCGGCGCCAGCACAAGCAGCTCGTACGCAGCGCGGCTGCCATCCGCCAGTTCGTTGGCAGCGGCGAAGGCATCGAGCGGACCAACGATGTCGAGCGCCTGGACTCGATCGAATGCGACAAGACCGATCCGGCGAGTGGCGTTCATAGTGCTATCCTAACGCCCGGAAGGCCAAGTCCGCAATGTCGGCATTCCGACTATTTAGGACATAACTAGGGCAGAGCGAACGAAAGCGTGCGCGCCCGGTGGCTGTCATTCGGTCAACGAATCGCGCCCGAAAACGGTCGCGGACGTTATCGAGGAGGCTGCGAAACACGCCAAGGACGGAACTGCAAAATAAGCCGGTTAGTGCGGCATAAGTTCGCCCGGCGGCGTCATGAACTCCGGGCCAATCGGATCCTTGACTTCCTCGCTAATAATCCGATCGATCTCGGCTTTTGCGTTCGCATCGAGCGCGAAATCGAAGGCTTCGGAGACTGGGCCTACCTGATCGGGGCGCCGCGCGCCCCATAGGGCCGCACCGACGCCAGGCTGATCGAGCAGCCAGCGCAAGGCGAGATGCAAAACGCGCTTGCCATAGCGCGCTCGCGCGAACTCGTCAAGGCGAGATACGGCCCGCAGATATTGAGCAAAGCGCGGTGGTTGAAACTTCGGATCCGCCCGCCGCAGGTCATCGCCCTTGAACGTTGAGTCCTCACGCATCGCTCCGCTCAATAGGCCGCGGCACAGCGCGCCGTAGGTGAGCGCGGTGAGCGAGTGGGCCATGGCGTACGGTAGAATATCGCGCTCGGCGGCCCGCTCGAACAAGTTATACGGGGGCTGAACCGTGTGGAGCCTTGAGAACTTGGCAAATTCATTCATCTGCACGGACGAAAAGTTGCTGACGCCGATTGCGCGAATTTTCCCAGAATCGTAGAGCGCCTGCATGGCCTTCGCCGTTTCTTCCATCGGCGTGGCCGGGTCGGGCCAATGCACCTGATAGATGTCAACGTAGTCGGTTTGCAGACGCGCAAGCGAGTCGTCGATTTCTTTTCGGATGCGAGATGCGGAAGCGTTGCGCCACGGCTCCCCGCGTTCGTCCCACTCGAGCGCGACTTTCGTTGCAACAACCACACGCTCGCGCCGGCCTTGGATGGCGCGGCCGACAATCTCCTCGGAATGGCCTTGTCCGTATGCCGGCGCCGTATCGATGAGGTTGATTCCAGAGTCGAGCGCGCGATGAATCGTTGCGACGGCAGCATCGTCGTCGGCGCCCCCCCACTTCCATCCGCCGATGGCCCACGTACCGAGGCCGATCCGAGATGCGCGGATATCCGTGTTCTGGATCTGTCGAAACTCCATTGTAACCTCTCAAGTCAGTTGGCCGGGAACGACTGTCCGCGCGCTGCACCCCTACTTATTCCCAAATTAGACCGGGCCCNNTCCGCGGCGGCGCCGCCGCGAAACTGCACGCATGAGTGGTCAAGCGGTTTCGTCGAGCGCGGTCTTGCTCGCTTTTGCTACTGGTCTTGCCGTCGGCGTTGTTTTTGGCCTGGTGAAGTTACCGTCGCCGGCGCCGCCATTTCTCGGCCTTATCGGACTGGTGGGAATGTTCACGGGTCAACGGCTTTGGCCGTTTCTTGCATCCCGGTTCTTCCACCACTAAGCTTTCGCCAGCAGGTAAAGCGACGGCTCGGGAGGCCAGGCGCAGACCCCCACAGTACTCGATGCTGAAGGCGGGCGGCCGGCAATTAGCAGAAGGGACATGCGTAGCAAGTGATCCTGCAAATTGGAAGTGAAGCCAGAGATGCGTCGATCCACTTCGCGAAAGCGCTATCTGCGTCGCAGCTTTCACCCATCAAGCGGATTGTCGCTTACCGATCCCTCGCGATGATAGGATGTGATCGACGTGGAGCTTGATCAAAATATTGCCATACTCGGCGTCGGTACGATGGGGTCAGCATTTGCACGGAGACTGCTGGGTGCCGGAATGCAGGTGAGCGTATGGGACCGCACCCACGCCGTGGCCACGCGGCTCGCGGAGGCAGGTGCGGTTGTCGCAGCGACGCCGGAGGAAGCGACGCATGCCGCCGGCGTGGTGATCACGATGGTGCCAACAATCGCTGCGCTCGAGGAGACGATGCCCCGAGCACTAGCAGCGCTCCCACACGGTGCGATCTGGCTGCAGATGAGCACGATCGGTACCGACGGGACCGAGCGCGCCATCGCGCTCGCAAAGGAGCGCCGGCCCGACGTCGTGTTCGTCGACGCGCCGGTCTCCGGCTCGAAGACGCCCGCCGAAGAGGGGAAGCTCCTGATTCTTGCTTCGGGGCCTGCCGCGGCGCTCGACGCGCTGGCGCCAGTCTTCTCCGCGCTCGGGCAGAAGACGATCCGTTGGGAGCGCGCCGGGGCCGGCTCGCGAATGAAGCTCGTTCTCAACACGTGGCTCGCGGTGCTTGGCGAAGGAATTGCCGAAACGGCCGTGCTCGCACAATCACTCGACGTTTCCCTCAACGACGTCTCGACGTGTATAGGATCTACTGCGCTCGATGCGCCGTGGGCGCTTTCGAAACTTGACAAGATCGAGCGCGGCGCGTTCGATCCTGACTTTTCACTCGCCTTGGCGTCGAAGGATCTTCACCTCGCCCTCGATGCCGCGAACCGCGCGCACCGACGGCTACCGATGGCACAAGCGATTGCGACGCAATGGGAAAGTGCGCTCCAAACGGGCTTGGGCGATCGCGACGTTGTCGGCGCCTATCTGGCTCTCACAACCTCAAACTCCTAGTACGGTCATAACCGGCAACGACACCACCATTGATAGCGAGGATGGCGACATGTCCGATGCGAGCAGCGAAAACTCTACAAGCCCGACGAAACGTTTCGAATCCTATCGAAGTAAGGAAACCGCCGGACAAAGCGATGCGGCTCGGCGTGAAGGAGCCGACATATTGAACGCGGCGAACGACGCAATCGCTCGCCACGCGCAGAATCCTGAAGAGATCACCGGCACCCGCATCGGCAAGGCGTACATGACGGCAGCCGGGCTTCCCGCTATTTTAAAGACCTTCCAATACGGCCTGGGAGAGATGGGGCTGCTTCGAACCGCCGAGACCTTCACCCGGATAAACCAGCGGGATGGATTTGATTGCCAAAGCTGCGCGTGGGGCAATCCCGATCGTCGAAAGGTCTTCGAATTTTGCGAGAACGGAGCGAAAGCGCTCTCGGACGAAGCGACGAAGAAGCGCATAACACGCGAGTTTTTCGCGAAGCATTCGGTTCTCGACCTAGCCGAAAAGTCAGACTACTGGCTAAATCAACAAGGACGTCTGACCGAGCCGATGATCCTTCAGCAGGGCGCCGAACATTACGAACCCATTTCGTGGGACGCGGCATTTCAACTCGTGTCGGACGAGTTGAAAGCGCTGGCGTCACCGGACGAAGCGGCCTTCTACACTTCAGGAAAGACGACAAACGAACCGGCCTTTATGCTTCAGTTGTTCGCGCGGCAATTTGGAACCAATAACCTTCCAGATTGTTCGAATATGTGCCACGAATCGTCCGGCGTCGGGTTGACGGAAACCTTAGGCATCGGCAAAGGAACCGTAACGGTTAGCGATTTTGAGAAATGCGACCTGATCGTCATTTTTGGTAACAATCCCGGCACAAATCATCCCCGCATGCTGACCTCGCTCCAAGCGGCTAAACGTCAGGGCGCCAAGATCATCGCGGTGAATCCGCTTCCCGAAACGGGCTTGATGCGGGTAACCAACCCAAATCCTCAAGACTATCCGAATCCTCTCGAGTTCCCGTTGGCAATGGTCGAGGATGGAACTGCGCTCGCCGACCTCTATCTTCCGGTTCGGATCAACGGCGACGTCGCGCTCATCAAGGGAATCATGAAATTTATGCTTGAGGAGGACGATAGCGGCCGCGCGGGCGGCGTGGACCACGGTTTCATCAGCGACTACACATCGGGATTTGCGCCGCTGGTGGACGACCTCAAAGCAACAACCTGGGAAGAAATCGTCGCCGGAAGCGGACTGACAAAGGAACAGATCGAGGCTGCGGGCCGGTTGTGCGCCGCATCGAAACGGACGATCGCCGCTTGGGCGATGGGTTTGACGCAGCAGAAGAACGGTGTCGACAACGTCGCCGCGGTCGTGAATCTTCTATTATTGGGCGGCCACATGGGAAAGCCCGGCGCGGGGACGTGCTGCGTACGTGGCCACTCCAACGTCCAAGGCGATCGCACGATGGGCATCTGGGAGCGGCCTGGAAAGCCCTTTCTCGAAGCTCTCGGACGCGAGTTTAATTTTGCACCACCGATGGACTGGGGCAAAGATACCGTCGAGACGCTCCACGCCATGTGCGAGAAGCAGATCAAGGTTTTCGTCGCGATCAGCGGCAATTTCATTTCGAACGTTCCGGACACAGCCTACGCGGCTCACGCGATACAGCACTGCCGTTTGACCGTGTATGTCTCCACGAAGCTGAACCGTTCGCACATCGTAACGGGGGCACAGGCCCTTATTCTGCCGTGCATCGGGCGCTCGGAACGCGACGTGCAAAATGGTCGCGAGCAGTTCGTCACCGTCGAAGACGCGATGGGCGAGATCGGCTCGTCACAAGGGCGGCTTCCTCCAGCATCTCCGCTGCTCCGAAGCGATGTCGCGATCGTTTCCGGCATCGCTCATGCGACGCTCGGCGACTCCCCGGTCCCTTGGCGGTCGCTTGCCGGAAACTATGACATGATTCGAGACGCGATTTCGCGGGTCGTTCCCGGCTTTGCCAATTTCAATCAGCGGATCCGCACTGAGAAGACGTTCTACCTTCCGAACGGCGCTCGCGACCGGCGTTTTGAAACGGCTTCCGGCAAGGCACAGTTTTCGGTCACCCCGATTCCAAAGCACGACCTTCGACCGGGGGAGTACCTCATGATGACGATTCGATCGCACGATCAGTTCAATTCGACGATCTATGGGCTCGACGATCGCTATCGCGGCGTCTATGGCGGTCGCAGAGTGATTTTCCTAAATGCAGACGACATACGAGAGGCCGGTCTTCGACCTGGGCAACTCGTCGACATTAGAAGTCATTTTGAGGGTGAGACGAGGATAGCGCCGAGTTTTATCGTCGTCCCTTATACGATCTCGCGCCATTGTGCGGCAACGTACTATCCCGAGGCAAATGTTCTCGTTCCCGTCCGAAGTGTCGCCGATAAGAGCAATCAACCCGTCAATAAGTGTATCCGCATCACACTGGCGCCGTCGCCGGACGGCGCACCGCGCGATATCGACGTCTCGCTATCTGCGATCACCTACAATCTGAAGCGTAAACTTCCTGAGAATGCGCCAGCGTAGCCAAGCGCATCTCGAGAGCCGCTGGGTCAAGGGACTAACCTTTACCACGCTGCGCGACGGCGGTATCGACCACTTGGGGATGCGCACGCTGCGGGGAATCGTGGACGTGGCGCAGGCCGCCCAGGCCCTCGGAATCTCAGCCCCGCCCCGGACCGTCGACGATCTGCTTGCGGGCCGGGGCAATATTTCATCATTGGAGGGCATCGCCGCGGAGGCGCCGGTCGACGCGATTCGCGCCGAAAATGCGGTCGAATCGGACCTCTCGTGTCAGCGCCTCCGAAGATCATCTGTATGGGCCTGAACTACCGCGAGCATCTCGCGGAAACCGGAATGTCGCCCCAAGCGTTTCCCGATCTTTTCAATAAATATAACACTGCTCTCAAACGTCACAACGGAACTATTGCCGTCTCGACTCTCAACGCGAACGAATTCGATTACGAATCCGAGCAGGTTGTGCTGATAGGCAGAGAGGCGCAAAACGTCTCGGAGGCGGACGCGCTCTCGTACGTCTTCGGTTACACGGCCGGCAACGATTTTTCCGCTCGCGACTTGCAGTTGCGAACCTCCCAATGGCTCGTCACCGGCGATCAGATCGACGACCCACAGACGTTACGAATTCAAACGTTCGTGAACGACGAGAGCGCCCTGCGGCAGGACGCCAATACGTCGCAGATGATCTTCTCGGTCGCGCAGATCATCAGTTATACATCGCAATTCATCACGCTCGAGCCAGGAGACGTAATCTTCACCGGCACCCCCAGCGGCGTTATCTTGGGGCTCCCGAAAGACAAACAGATCTGGCTCAAAGCGGGCGACCGCATTATGACGCGGATCTCGAAACTCGGTGACCTCTGTGTCACGCTCGCCTAGCCGCCGGACCGGTTTTGCTATTGCTGTGCTAACGACGCTCATTCCGGTAGATGCCATCGCGGATGGCGCACCCACGCCATCGCCGGCGCCGGCGACGCTGCAAGGCGGTTGCGAGCAAGGTGGGTTGGCCTCCATCAGCAACCGGCCGGGCGTAGGGCGCCCTGCAACGATAAACGGATCGCCGTGCGTCGTGCACCCCGGAGAAGTGGTTTTCGAGGCCGGTTATCGCAACCAGGTCACGACTGCTGCCGGCACAAGCTGGCTCACGACCTACCCGAATCCGGTCGTGCGATTTGGGATGGCTGGTTCCAATGAGATCGTTTTTTTGCCACCCCTCGCTTACTCTTTCCGGACGGGCGCCGATCTCGGGGGGACGTTCGTTCCGGCGGCCGGCATTCAAGATTTCGGGAGTGGGATTCAAGCACAACCTACGGGACCTCCCGTGGATGCAGGATGCGCTAGAGGTGTTCGTGACGCTGCCTACCGGATACCCGGCCGAAGCGTACGGATTCACGTTTAGCATTCCCACGTATCTGCTTGGCTACAGCGCGTCCTTGCCCTTACACGATCGCGTGGGGCTAACGACGACGCAAAATTTCAACGTGACCAGCGGAGTAGTCGGTAGCGGCGCGGTGCGCTCCTATTTTTCATACCAGCCCTCGCTCGGCTTCTCGTACGCGGTAACGTCACGGACGTCGCTTCTCGTACAGGATCAACTAACGATACCGACGGCGCCGGGCGGTTCGACAGGGAATCGTGGATTCGGGGCAATTCAGCAGAGCGTGGGCGCCAACGTCGTCGTAGACGTTGAATTTGAGCAGAATCTCTTACCCTCACCCGGTTTCGACCAGCACTCATTGGGGGCAGGCCTTACGTTCCGGCCGTAGCTAGTTACTTGAATGCCTAGCTGCCTGGAACCACCAGCGCCTTCTAGCTATGCAAAAGGTTCTTCCAATTCGGGGGAACGCAGTCGCTGGGTCCAGGCACTGGCTGATCCAGCGGATGCGAATGCGGTGCAGCGAGATCCGGCCCCTCAAGGAACTCTGCGGTTCGGTAGTCATAGAACCACCGTTCGCCTGGCTCGAAGCTGGCGATCACCGGGTGCCCAGAATGCTCGCTGTGCTTCGTCGCATGCTGGCTCGGCGACGTATCGCAGCACCCGATGTGCCCACATTCGGCGCAACGGCGGAGATGCAGCCACCACCCGTTCGATGCTAAGCACTCGACGCAGCCGGTACCGCTAGGCTTCGCTTTTGGGTCCAAGGCGCCGTCGCTAGACGATGTCATCGGGCTCCCCGTGGTGGACGTCCCGCTGGTCCTGACGGTTTTCATCCGCAGTGGCCTCACCGTACTTCTCCTGCTCTCGTCGCACCGCTTCACCGGGGCCGATCGGCTGTTCGTCCTTCGAGGCTATGTCAGGCGCAATATCTTCCGTCTCGTCGTCCGGGTACGGGAGGTGGTCATCATTCATTTCGTACGAATTCTACCCCATCGCGGGAAGTCCATTCGGCCGGCACCCAAACAGGACGAGGGTTCGGATCTAAGAAAGGCCGCTGGGAATGCCACCGAGAGCAGGCTCGCCATGGGCTCCGTTCCGGTATAAGATCTTCGCGATCGTTTGGACGGCAACGGTCCTTTCGAATATCGGCGGATGGATGTACAACGCCGCCGCCGGGTGGCTAATGACGAGCCTCACTCGCGATGCGCTCGTCGTGTCCCTCGTCCAAGTGGCCAATACGCTGCCACTGTTCGTGTTTGCCCTCGCAGCGGGCGCACTGTCAGATATCGTCGACAAGCGCCGTTTTCTCATCGCCGGCGAGGTTACCACTGCCGTCTTATCCGCGATATTTGCCGCAATGGTTTGGTTCAACTACGTTCCGGCCTCGTTGCTGGGGTTCACGTTTTTCATCGCCGTTGCTGGCGCTTTCACTCAAGCCTTTCGGAAGCGCGATTCGAGCCGGCTTCCGTTATGCAGCCAATAGTCCGGGTTTGCGGGGAACGCTCATACGAGCCGCCGCGTTTTTCTTGTTTGCCAGCGCGTACTGGGCGCTGCTTCCGCTCGTCGCGCGAAGCCGCGTCAGCGGAGGCCCCGAGATCTACGGCCTTCTGCTCGGGACGATCGGATTAGGTGCCGTTGCGGGCGCATTTGTGATGCCTTCCCTGAAGCTGAGAATCGGTCCGGACCGGCTGGTCGCCGTTGCAAGTATCGGCACCGCGGTCGCGTTAACGCTCTTTGGAATAGCGCGCGACGTGCCCCTGGCTCTGTTGGCAAGCCTCATCGCGGGCGGTTCTTGGATCGCAGCGATCGCGACGGTCAACGTGTCAGCGCAAGTGGCCTTACCAGATTGGGTGCGCGGTCGCGGACTGGCGATGGACATGACGGTTCTCTTTGGATCGATAACCCTCGGGAGCGTGGTTTGGGGCGAAGTCGCCGCCGTGACCAACTTGTCCGTCTCGCATCTTGCGGCGGCTGCCGGTATTCTCGTTGCAATTCCGCTCACTTGGCGGTGGAAGCTGCAAACCGGCGAGGGACTCGATCTCACGCCATCTATGCAGTGGCCAGCGCCGACGGCACGTTCTCCTCAAAGCAGGCTTACGACTGACCTCTACTTGATTTCACCCTCCGCTTGCTCGTTAATTTGCTCGCGCGGCGGGTATAAATACGGGTCCGGAAGACGCCCGCGACTTTTCAACACGCGCACGGAGAGTTCGCTTATACACCCGAGGAGGCGGAGCGCATCGGCTACGCGACCGTCAACAAACGCCGCGAGCAACCCGAAGAAACCACCGACTAGTCCATGCTTGAAAGGGCTCATCAAAATGGAAACCACTTGGAAACCGCACGAAAAGCACGGCGACCTTACGATGAAAAGCGATCTGCCCGATAGCGTCTTCGCTTTCCCGAACGAGCGCAAAGAGCCGTTGACCGACGCGCAGCACGTGCGCAACGCCGTCTCCCGTTTCGATCAAGTCATCGGCGTCTCGGATGAAGAACGCGCGCGCGCCTTCGCCAACATCGAGAAAGCGGCGAGCTATTACGGCGTGGACCTTTCTGAAACGTCATGGCGACAGCTTGGCGTTCATCCGCAGCCGCATCGCGAAGAGAGCGCGAGAAAAGGCGCCGAAACGCGCATGCGCGAGCGGGCACTAGAATAACTCGGGAAGCATCCGTCACTTCGCTTCAATGACGGGCTAACGATGGAGACCGAATGCGAATCGTTTTGGTTCTCGTCCTGCTGTCGGCGAGCGGGATTGCCACAGGCAGATTAGCCGACTCGCCCTTCGTCGATCGCGTCAAGGCGGCGATGTCCGCAATGATGGCCGGCATGGCGCGCGCGCCGACGGGCGACGCGGATAAAGACTTCGTCGCATGGATGGTTCCCCATCACCAAGGTGCGATCGATATGGCGCAAGCTGAGCTGCTCTACGGACGCAACGTCAAGCTTCACCGGATCGCTCAAGAAATTATCGTTACGCAGCAGCAGGAGATCTCGGCGATGCGCCTCGCAGTCGGCCAGCCGCTTCCCAAGGAGTAACTGGATGCGCTTCATCCTAGCGCTCGCGGCCACATCGGTCGTGACGATTAGCTCGGCCGCAACCCCGTCCTACGCGGGCCAGGCGCCGTTCGCCGCGGCCGCGTCCGATGTTCCCGTAAGTCATCGAGACCGAGTCTATGCCGCAGAGCAGTATTCGAACACTATTTCAGTTACCGATCCCGTCGATAACAAACTGCTAGGCGTCATACGGCTCGGCGACCCGAGCCCCGCGAGCTTAAGCCCGCTTTACGCGGGGCAGTTGCTCGTCCACGGTATGGGCTTCTCGCCCGATCGCCGCACGCTCGCGGTCGTCTCCATCGGATCGAATTCGGTTACGTTCATCGACACGCAGAGCAACGCCGTTAAGGGCGTTGCATACGTCGGGCGTTCTCCGCACGAGGCGTTCTTTACTCCGGACGGTTCCGAAGTCTGGGTGACGGTTCGCGGCGAGAATTACGTCGACGTTCTCGATGCGGGCACGTTCCGAGAGAAACTGCGGATTACGGTGCCGAACGGACCGGGAATGACGATCTTTTCGGCGGACGGAAAGTATGGATACGTCTGCTCTTCGTACACGCCGGAGACGGTCGTCGTCGACGTCGCGTCGCATGCAATCGTTGGGCACGTACCACAGGCGAGCCCGTTCTGTCCGAACATCGCGGCTACGCCAGACGGTTCACAGGTCTGGTTTACACTCAAGGACACTGGCCGAACGCAAGTCTTCGACGGGCGGCCGCCGTTCGCACTCCTAAAGACGATCGATACCGGGCCGATTACGAACCACGTTAACATCGTGCACAACGCGAACGGCACGTTCGCGTACGTCACCGTCGGTGGCCTCAACCAAGTAAAGGTCTTTCGCACGAGCGATTTCGCGCAAGTCGCGATCATCCGGGTCGGCAATCTGCCGCACGGGATCTGGCCTTCGGGCGACGGAACGCGCGTCTACGTCGGGTTAGAAAACGACGACAGGCTCGCCGCCATCGATACGCTCTCGAACCACGTTATCGCGACTACACGGGTCGGCCAAGCGCCGCAGGCAGTAGTATACGTTCCCGGCGCCGTACCGCAAGGATTGGGCACAGCAAACCTGCAGCCGCTTGGCGTCGCCGGTCAAGCCATCCAGCTCGCACTCACGTCTCCGACCGCACGCGCGCAATCGAAGCCCGATACCAGCGTAACGCTCTTCGATCAAGGCCTCGTGCAAGTGCTCGAAGCCGCCGTTACCGGCCTAATACCAAAGCGAACGTACGTTCTCGCGTTGGCCACGCGGCCCGACGGAACGGGCGCCATCGAGCCACTGACGCGGTTCACGCCGAATCCCGCGGGGAGCGCCGTCGTCAACGCGATCGGTCCAATTCGCCAAGTCGTCCGCATGCAAGAGGGCGCCGCCCGACGTTACCTAGCGATTCTTCGCGTCGGACCCAACGGAGCGGCAGCCGCCCCAGTGCAGGTTCAAGTCCGGTAAGGCTTTGGAAGTTTTCGGAGCCTTCAAGATCTCGCTTCGCTCTTTTTTTGACCTCGCGGCCATAATGCAAATATGATCAGGGCGAGCGCTGCGCCGATCAGGGTGGCTTCGATTCTTGCCACGACGGCGGTCGCTTCCGAAAGCCCGACCATGGAGAGCAGGAATACCACGAAGCCGGTGACGGCGATCGCGTAATACGCCCGTCCGACGCGGAAAAGCACGAATCCCAAAGCCGCGAAGGCGATTGCGGCGATTGCGTGTGCCGAGGGCACCGCAGGAATCAGGATCGCGATGAGCCACGCGAGCACTCCGCCGACGATCGTTCCCGCGAGTTGAGCGATTCCGATGGTGAAGGTTGCGCTGTAGCTGGGACGAAGCACGATCGCGGCCGTCAGCGCGATCCAGAAGCCCCGCTCGATGTGACCGACGCGAAAGATCGAGATGGCGAGGGCAACGGTAAGCGCCGTCCGCAATGCGTGGGCACCGAAGAGCGGTACGGCCGCGTCGTCGTTCCCTTGACAGAGGGTAGTAAGTCGAAGGCTCACCGTGACACGGCGTTCGATGGGCCACGCGAGGACGAGCAGCATCAACTGAATCGCGCCGCCCCCGAGCACACTGCGCGCAACGCCTCCGATCCCCGCCGAGGGGATTCCGATGTTACCCAAGATGATCGTTGCGAGCAACGCCTGCAAACCGACGGCGCCAGCGACTTCGCTAAAGCGCGACAAGACGCCGTAGACGTATGCGGAGCCGGCCACGGCGAGGACGATTGCGGCAGTCCAATGACCCGCCCAGCCGGCAATAAACGCTGCCGAAGACATGCCGAACGCCGCCGCAAGCGTCGCGAGCACACGCACACGATACGTGCCGGCCGCCGACGACGCCGCCGTGCCGACGGCACCCATGCCCGCCGCGAGCGCGTCAAGCGGAGCGCCGAAATGCAACCCCAGAACGATGGCAGCCGCAACACCGCACGAGGCGCGTACCGCGAACGCCCAATCGACCGCCGCGAAGTTCGGCCGAAACGCGGCGTCGAGAATCGAGCGGCCCGCAGCGAGGCTCATTCGCTGCAAGATTCGACGTTCAGACTTTCCTTACACGCTTGGCGGACGTTACAATCCGCTATAAAGCTCGGGCAGCCAAGTGCTCTCGTCGCCGCGGTGATCAACGGAATTGGTCTACGTTGGTTCTGGGGTCGGCAACGTCACGCGTTCGGCGACGCGGCACGAATGAATTCCAGCAAGTCGATGTCTGGTGCGGCTTTGCGAACGTGAGATGGCCAGAAAGCAAAAGGTGGGCGACGCGCGTTCGTCGTAGCCTGTGCAACCCCTCCAGGCTGCCCCTTGAAAGGTTAACGTTTTGAATTTTACACGACTAGCCTCGATCGCGGTGCTGGCTGCGGCGTTATCGGCGTGTTCCAGTTCCACGCAATCGTTTCCGCCGGCCGGAACCGCCGCGAACCCTGCCGGCAAGACTGCCGGCTCTATGGCTTCCTGGCATCGTTCGCTCGCGCAAAACCGATTACCGGGTGCGGGATGCTTTAAGGCGAGCTATCCATCCACGCAATGGAATCGCATCGCTTGCTCCATTCCGCCGCGTCTTTGGTACCCGGTTCCGCCTTCGCGCCGCCCAGGGTTGGGGCAGACTGTCGGTGACGGTCTCGACTTTACTGCGGATACAAACCCAAACCTCATCTCTACGGCTATAGGCGCGTTCCCCAAAGTCAAAGGCGTGACGAGCGTGGATAGTGAGGGTTGCTGTGGCGAACAGGGCCTGAACAGCTATACACTTCAGCTGAACTCGTACTTCTTCCAGACCTCCGCCTGCGGCAATATTCAAAATTGTGCCGGCTGGGAACAGTTCGTCTTCGAAAATCCACCGGGCTCGGGTCAAGCATCGCTGTTCATTCAGGACTGGCTCGTTCCGACCGTAGGTTCCGGGTTGAGCGGCTGCCCGCCGAACGAGGGTTGGGAGTACGTTGGCATTGGATGCGTGCAGAATAGCCCGTACGGAGTTAACATTCCCAACGTTTCCATCACGGATCTGAAGCAACTGATCGAAACCGGCACCGCGGCCTCGGGCGGCGACAGCATCTACCTTTCGGTGGGCAGCACGGAATACGGCATGCAGAACGTTCAGAGTGACGGTATTACCGATCTCGCGGCGCACTGGGAGGGTTCGGAGTTCAACGTTATCGGTAACGCCGGAGGCGATATCGCGGACTTCAATGCGGGTTCGAAGATTACCGTGACCCTGCAGACGGACACCGGCATAACGAAGAAGCCGACGTGTCCGGCCGACACCGGAACGACCGGCGAATCGAACAACCTCTTCTTCGTAAAGCCACCGAAAAGGCCGGCGAAGTTACTGTATCCCTCAATCGAGTTCACCATGAGCAGCAGTAACAACGGCAAAGCGTCGTGCGACACGGTCAAAGGCACCTAGTCTAGAACCTGAGATCGTCATCACCGCCGTAGGAGCCGGCGTATCCCGCTCCGGCTTCTACGGCGCGGTCGCAAACTGCGCGTACCGCTCGCGGACGCGTACCGCCTCGACGTGGTCGTACGCTCGCGCGGCCTCAAGCGCGAGTCCCTCCAGTAAGTCCACTTCGTCGGGATCGAGTTGCGCGCCGTTCGCGTGCGCGCCGTATAGCGTAAAGGAGACCAGCTCGTGGCGCACCGTCACGGGCATAGCCAACGTGTAGATCGCCGCATTTTCGGTATCGAGTTGCGCGCGCAGATCGTCGAGCCAGACCACCTTTTCGTCGGCGAGCAGCATTCGTACGAGCAGATGGTTCCCGTCGAATCCCGGCGGCGCTACCGTTGTTTGGTTCGCGGTCGCAATGCCTTCGAAACGGGTTCCGCCGGCAGACCGCCGGTAAAGAGCGGCGGCAGCGAGATCGATCGCGTCAACCGGTACCTGCACGAGGCCGTCCGCTATCGCAGCTTCGTCGGTTGCGTAGGGAAGCGCCGACGCTGCGCGCCGCAAGTATCTCTCAGCGAGTCGCCGTCGCCGAAAGAAGACGGATTCGACGAAACTCTCGACGCTGCGGTTGATGCGATCTAGCAGAAAGCCGATGCCGATCGCGCTGAGCAGCTCGAAACCGATCGCTAGGCGCCCGATCGCGATCACACGCGAAAACAGCCAGTCCAAAATCGAGATCATCGTTACTACGCTGATAGACAAGACGCCGTACACTACGGCCCGATTGAGCACAAAGTTTACGTCGAGCACGCGCAGCCTAAAGACGGCATACGCAATACAGATCGGCATGAGCACGACGGCAAAGCCGACGACCTGCCCGACGGCAAACGGTACGCCCGGGACGAAGTAGATCGCGTATGCGACGAAGGATGCGATCGTTCCGATTGCCAGAAAGCCCCAGCGCTGCCGGTCGCTCGGCGCAGCCATCGCGACGTTCTTTGCAACGATCAGCCCGGCGAGGACAAAGGCGCCGAGCGGAATAATGGCGCTCGGCACGACATCCCAGCGCGGAACCGATCCCGTGAAGAAAAACATTCGCCACTCGACAACGTAGACCGCATACGATAGGCCGAGAAACACCCACACGAAAGGATCGATACGGCGGCGCCACCCGAGCACGTCACCGTTGGGAAAACGCAGCACGAATGGCAGCAGCGGCAGTACGCTCCACGGTCCGAAGACCGTGCTTAACACGAAGCTGAGCGCCAAAAATGCCGATAGCGGCAACACGTGCGACCAATACATGTATGCGGGCGCCGTCCCAAAGTAGCCAACGGCAAAGAGATAGAATGCCCACGACATTATCGACGGACGCAAAAAGACGAGCAAGAACGCCACGACGAGAAAGACGGTCGACGGCAGATATGCGAGCACACCTCCGATGCGCCCCAAAATGCTGAAGCTCCGATTCGGTACCGCCGTTAAGGTTACGGTGCGCGCGACGCCGCCCCGCTCGAATGTCAGCGTTTCACGCTCGCCTGGATACGCCGACCGCACGCGCGTCGGAAGTTCGTAGTTGCCGTGCGCGACCAGGCGATCGCCTGCGCGCACTCCCGCGCGGCCTGCGGCGGAACCGGGCTCGACGGCCGAAACAATTAATCGCTGCGGCGGAAGCGCGATCCCAAACGTAGCTTCGCCCCAACTCTCCGCGAAATCGACGTGCCCGATCGGCACGTAATAGACCACGACGACGAAGAGCGTTACGACTATTAGGAGCGCTCGCGCAAGCGTTTGCCGCATCACGGGTTACGAACTAGCGGCGAGCGCGTAAGCTTTGCATATCGATCAAAACCCTCCGAATCCCTTATTCCGGTGCCACCTCGTAACGTAAACCTTGGACTTTACCTACGGAAAGCCTTGGCGCAGGGTCCAGCAGCGCGATCGCCTTTTATTCGGTGGGTATTGGCCGCGCCACCAGCGTAAGGCGTCGCACCTGTTCGCCGGAACCTTCTATGCCGCTAAGCCCGTCCCGGATGTCAAAGACCTTATGAAGCTCCGTAATCTGAAACAGCCGAAGCACCGACCCCCGAACGCCTGTGAGTATCAGCCTTGCCCCGCGCTTCTGTGTCGCAAATCGCAAGTCCACCAAGCATTCAAGAACGCTGGAGTCGATGTAGGTCGCACGCGCTAGGTTCACTGCGACAATAGAGGCGCCGCTCACGATCGAAAAAGCGTCGGTGAGGCGCTCTCGTTCGGCGAAGTCGAAATCGCCCTCGAGCTGGATTACAAAAACGCTAGGCGCTCCATTTGCGGTCTCCTCGATATGGGCTGACCTCATGTCTCACTCCCTCCATCGCGAGCTCTCGGAGAGCTGCTTGCGCGTTGGCCTCGTTCTATGAGCCTTTGAACCCGGACGCCGTCACTTTCGGATGCAGGTCGGCACCAACGTTGATGGTCAGGCCGCGGCGGCCGACCCCCTGTACCGTCGCAAACGGTCGAAGCGGATGCTGACGGCTGACCGAGTGGCACGGAACGCGACGCTACGCTAGGACGCGCACGCGGCGCATAGCCCATACAGGGTCACGGAGTGTTGTTTAACTCGAAACCTCGGCGGCGCTAGCTTGCGAAGATTATCCAGGCATCCGGCTACGTCGAAAGCGCGATCGCACTTCTCGCACTGAAAGTGATGGTGATGTCCTTTGTCGGCGCGCTCGTATCGAGCCGGTTCTCCTGGTATTTCGACGGTCTCGATCCAACCCTCAGCGACCAACGCCCCAACCGCACGGTAGACGGTCGCGACGCCGAGGCCCTTGACTCGCCTCGATGCCGCTTTGAGCAACTCATCGACACTTAGGGGGCGTTGCGCGCCTTCCAATATAGCGCGTACGGCGTCCCGCTGTTTTGTCTTCCGGCTAGCGCGAATTACCAACTTGTCCATCCCCAGTTCAGTGTGCTTCGCCATAGGAAGCCCTTTTCAGGCCGGCCGATCTTGTGCCTGCCGCATCCCTTGACTATTTGATAATGATAAGCTAATCTCATTTACAGAAGCAATCTCGCTTGACACTTTTTAAGCCAATTTAAGATCAAGATCCCGTTAGTGCGACCCGGAGAGGAAACTAATGAACTTCCACTGGTGGCGTGCGCCCGGCGCCGCATCGATCGCCGTCGCGCTGGCCTTNNGTGCGTAGCGCCTTCGTATGCCGTCAATTCGAGTGCTTTTATTACCGGGACGGTGACGAACGACGGCGTGCCGGCAGCGCACGTTGCCGTAACCGCTTCGGAAAATAATCTGACTGTCAAAACGACAACCGATGCAACGGGACATTTTTCTTTCCCACCGCTCGCGTTGGGCACGTACGACGTCGAGGCGCGCGACGGCGACCTGCGGGGCCTAGTGCGCGTCGACCTCGGAAGCGGCGGTGCGACCATATCCATCGCCCTTGAGAAGCTTACCGAGATCGCGCACGCGGTGGTCAGTGAATCGCAATCGCTCACCGTTCGCGGCAGCGGCAGCGACGTAGTCCTGAACGGCACGGCTCTGACTCGGCTTCCGTTCGATAACAGCTTTACTCAGATGGAGACCCAGATGCCCGGGGCGGCGCAAGGCGCCAACGGCGTCGTCCACATCAATGGCGACCATGGCGTCATCAACTATATGCTCGACGGAGTACCGTTGCCGCAGGAGCTGAACCGGGATATCGGCAGCGAGATCGATCTCAACGATCTCTCCTTCGTGGACCTCATCGAGGGCGCGTATCCGGCGCAATACGGCCTGAAATTTGGCTCGGTGTTCAATATGTCGTCGCGGGCCGGTACGGGTCCGTCCGGCTTCGAAGGATATGCTTCGTACGGTTCGTACACCGACGCTTCGTCGACCATCGGGTATCACGCTCCGCTCGAAGGTGGCGGGGGTTACGACGTTGCGCTCAGCGGGCTGACGACCACGCGAGGCCTCGATCCGCCCGACTTCAACTCGCCTCACAATGATGCGAGCTCAGTCGGTCAGTTCGCTCGCTTCACACTCCCCGCCGGCGGCAACAACTTCACGAATGTTACATTCTTCAACAACCGCGATACGTTTGCGATTCCCAACGACATCGCCTACGGCGAACCCGGCGATACCGACGACAACGAGACGCAAGCCGATACCTTCCTGTCGGTCCAGTTCCACCATGCGATCGGGAATACGGGCGCGATCACTTGGGGCCCAGCATACGACGAATCGAGGATCCAGGACTTCGGCGATCCCTACAACGATTGGCTCTATGGCGAATACCTCAACCAGACGCCGCCCCCGTTTGGCAACGGCGGCGCGCCGACCGACTGCGCCAATGCTTTCGTCGTCGCTCCAACGAACCCGACGGGCTTCCCGACGATGTGCGGCTTATCGCTCGCCGATCGGCGGACCGAGCTCGACTACATCATGCAGGGTGACTACACTCAGAGTTTCGGTAGTCATACGCTCGGCGCCGGCGTTAACTACGATCTGAGTCGCGTCCTAAAATACTATTCGTTCACGCTGCAGCCTAATAACTATCTCTCCCCGATCGAAACTCCAAGCACCCCCAACGCACCCTATACGGTGATCGACGATTCCCCCAATCTCGGGAATACGTATCAATCGTACATCCAGGACAGTTGGCGAATGAGCAGCCTATGGCAGGCCGACTACGGGCTTCGCTACGACTTCTTTACCATCAAGTCGACTGCTTTCGGAGAGGGCTTCGGGGCATTCAGTCCCAGGCTAAAGATCACACGACTCTTCGGCAAACGTGCGAGCGTGTACGGATATGGCGGCCGATTTTTCGAACCGTTTTCGTATGAAAACGTGAGCCCAGAGGCCGCCTACGTGCTCAACCTGCCGTTGCAGCGGACCGAAGCCAAGTTCGACCTCAAACCCGAACGCGATACTCAGCTCGAGCTCGGCGGGCATATCCCAGTCGGCTCTGGGGACCTCGGCTTTCGGGTCTGGCAGAAAAACGCCAACGATCTCATCGACGACACGCAAGTCGGCGTCACACTCCTCCACCAGGACATCAACTACGTGCTGGGCCGGCTGTCGCAAGAGGCACTCAACTACGTCCAGCCGCTATCGCTCAACAGCCGCGCGTACTTTACGTTTGCTCGCGTGGTTTCGCTCAACCTCGGCTGCGAGACGCAGCTGCTCGCGCCATGTTTCGGGCAGCCCACCGGTTTTACGCCGGCCGACCACGAGCAGCGCTACACCGGCACCAGCGGCATCTTGCTCAACGACCGGCACGGAGGCTGGTTTTCGGCCGACGTCTACTACGGCAGCGGCCTTTCATCGGCTTTCTGTCCACTCGATACGCCGGGATACTGCAAAGAGACGCCGCACACCATTTTCAACGTGGAAGACGGCATCGCCGTATCCCCGAAGGCGGCGCTGACGCTGGTTATCCAGAATCTCCTTAACGCCCGTTACTACGTCACTCTCCTCAACGCACAGGGTAATCATTTCGGGGCCGGCCGCGAGCTGAACATGGGTGTGAGGTTTAGGCCGTAGCACCTGGAAAGCGGGGAGGCGAACGATAAGTCGTGTCCTCCGCATGGGAGGCCGTACCTGCGCGCAACTTTGGCGGTATTGACGATGGTCGTATGGCCGTATGAACCCACCAGTCGTCCTAATCACCGGCGCCCTGAGCGGAATCGGTAAAGCGACTGCGGAGGCCTTCGCCAGAGCAGGTTGCCGCATCGCCATTTCAGGTCGCCGTGACGACGCGGGTCAGGCGCTTGCCGACGAGTTACGCGCGCTCGGCGCCGACGCTGAGTTCATCCGAGTCGATGTTCGCAGCGACGACGATTTGCGCGATCTCGTAGGTCGAACCGTGGCGCGCTTCGGTCGCCTCGACGTCGCCGTGAACAGCGCCGGAACCGAGGGTCAACCCGGGCCCGTCACCGACCAAACTGCGGAAAGCTATGCAGCCACATTCGATACAAACGTGCTGGGAACGCTGCTGAGCATGAAGCACGAGTTGCGTGTGATGGAGCCGCAGGGCTCGGGCAGCATCGTCAACATCTCGTCGACCACCGGACATCGCGGGTCGCCGGACGCCTCGGTATACACCGCCAGCAAACACGCCGTCGAAGGCTTGACGAAAGCCGCTGCGCTCGAGGCTGCGTCGTTCGGCGTTCGCGTAAACGCGGTGGCACCGGGTCCGGTCGACACCGAGCTGCTCACGCGCTTCGCCGGCTCCGACGCAAGGAAAGGCGCTTTGGTGTCCCGCGTTCCCTTCAAACGCGCCGGAAAGGCTGAGGAGATTGCGGACGCCATCGCGTTCCTGGCTTCGGAGAAAGCCGCATTCATCACCGGACAGATCATCGACGTGAACGGAGGAATTACCGCGTCATGAAAACCGTAAAAATCCCGAACTCGGAGCATCCCATCACGATCGAGCGCAACAGCTCGCGCGTTCGCGTCAACGTGGCCGGGCGCGTTGTCGCCGACACGACGCGCGCTTTGACGCTGCGCGAGAGCGACTATCCGTCCGTGCAGTACGTACCGCGGGATGACGTGGATATGTCGCTCCTGGAGCGGAGCGAGAACCAAAGCTACTGCCCGTACAAGGGCGAAGCCGCTTATTATAGCATCGCGATCGGCGGCGATCGGGCCAAGAACGCCGTGTGGACGTACGAGGCGCCGTACGATGCCGTCGCCGATATCAAAGAATACTTGGCCTTCTATCCAGACCGCGTGGACTCGATCGAGGTGGCGACGACGACTTTGCCGACGTTTTGACGCGAGGCGATACGGCTATAACCGTCGGCCGCGTTCTCGAGCGGCAGGACACAGTCGATCACCGGTGCGATCTTGCCTTGTTCGTATAAGGCCAACAACGCCCGCATCTCGCCAAACAGCAGATCGGCGCGTCCAAAAAGGTGTCCCATGTTGACGCCGATGACGCCGCGGTTCTCATCCATCAGCCGAAGGGGCGAAAAGCGCGGCACGCGCGCGAGCTGGCCGACGACGTGCAGAGGGCTAAAACGGCCTCGCTGCAGGTTTGCAAAGCCGTAGACGACGATTCGGCCTCCGGCTCGCAGCAACCGGTAGCCTTTGAGCGTATCGCGACCGCCCAGCGGATCCAGGACGACATCGACGCCTCGCCCTTCGGTTAGGCGTCGTACCTCGGACTCATAGTCGCCGGCGCGGTAATCGATAGCTTGCGTGCACCCGTTGTCGCGCAACACTTGGTGCTTGCTGCCTGAAGCGGTACCGAAGGTCACGACATCGGCGACGGTCCGGCATAGCTGAAGCACGGCCGTTCCGACGCCGCCCGCCGCCATGTGCACGAGCACCGATTCTCCGGCACGGACGTTTGCGGCAAAGAACAACATGTGATAGGCGGTGAGGTAGGTCACCGGTAGCGCTGCCGCTGCCTCGAAGCTCATCGCCGGCGGAATCGCGAGCGCGAACCGGGACGGAACGCAACAAAGCTGGGCGTGGGAGCCGAAGCGTGTTAACGCGACGACGCGCTCTCCGATTCTCGAGGCCTCGACGCCTTCGCCCACTGCGTCGATCTCCCCGGCGATTTCGTAACCGAGAATCGCGGGAAGTTTGGGAGCATCGGGGTAAAGCCCTTGACTCGCCATCAGCTCCGCAAAATTGAGCCCAAATACCCGCACCGCAACACGCACCTCGCCAGGTTTGGGAAGAGGTACGGGCGTCTCGCGAATCTCCCAGGTTCCGCGCTTCACCAGCCAGAGCGCCTTCATTTTCTAGGTCGAACTTTAGCTGCTCCGGAGACGCGTGTTCCTTCACGGCCTTCATTCGAATCGGCCAAACGGTCGGTGGCTTCGGAGCGGTCTTCGACCCCCGAGGTTCGATGGAATTGCCGCCTAGCGGGTTGAATCGCGTGAGATGAAAATGCAGCGGCTTCCGAGCTATCACATTCCGGCGAGCCGGCTAGGCATGGGCTCGAGTCTGGGGAATTCGTCGCTTTGGGTCAATACGAAGAACACCGGCGACATCGAACGGATCTTCTGCGTCGCGGCAGGCAAGACGCTGGTGGGCTCTTTCTCGGTACGTTACGGTTTGGTCGGGCGTCCGCTGTGGGACTTCTGGCTTGGACACGAGCACGACCCCGGCCAGAAATCGTACACACCGCTCGACGCGACAATGGATGTGGTCACGTTCGACATTCATCCAGCGTATCAGCGGCGCCGTTTCGTCCTGGCGGACGCGCTCGACGTGAAGGAAACCGTCTTTCTCCCATTGCTTGCCCGCGACGAAGCGCAGAGCGATCCGCCGATTCTGTATTATCTCATCGACATCGCGAACGGCAGTGCTCGCGACCACAACGTCCGCATCGTCGGGTCTGCCCGCTTGCGCGGCGAGACTACGGACGACGTGATCGCGGAATACGACACCTCGCTTCAGGGACTCGTCGCAACGACGAAGGACGAGCTAAAGCCGACGCGCATCCTCGCTTGCACGGAGGCGCCCCTCGCGTACGAAACAAGCTTCGACTTCGGCCACGTATACGACGCCTCGCAGATGCGCACGCTCTCGAACTCATGCGAGGCAAGTGGCGATATCCTCGGCGCTCTACAAGTCGAGGTCGATCTCCAGGCAGGAGAGCGAAAACGGTTCGCATTCAAGATCGGAGTTGTTGAGGGCAATGCGGACGAAGCGCGAGCGGCGTTTAAGGCCGCCACGTCCGGCGTAGACGCCCTCGACCAAACGATCGCAAATCTCGAAGACGTGATCCACCGTAGCGAGGTGATAACACCGGATCCGGTGATCAATGACGGCGCGCTGTGGAGCAAGGTCAACATGCGGCGCGTCATGGCGAAGTATCCGACTGGCTGGCTTTTTACCAACGATCCCGGCGTCTCATCGAACGTTGTTTGCCGCGACTGCGCCTGGTTCATCGTCGGTAACAACTATTTCATGCCGCAGTTCTCACGATCGCTTCTGGACAAATGGGCGTCGCTTCAGTATCCGGACGGAAAACTTCCCGAATTCGTCAACGCGCTGACGGACCTCCCCGAAGACGATGGGCTGAACATCAACGACGATACGCCGTTGTACGTAATGGCAGCAAACCATTATTACCGTGCCACCGGAGACCTGGACTGGTTACGGCAGATCTATCCATCGCTTGCCAAGGCGGGCCGCCATATCGTTTCGCAGATGGACGCGCGCGATTTGGTCTATTGCAGTGCGAACGATCCGCGCGGCAATGTCTGGGCGATCGCCAGCTGGCGCAACGTTATCCCGAACTACAGCATCAATGGGGCCGTAACGGAGATCAACGCGGAATGCGTCGCGGCACTTCGCTACCTCGCATATCTTGCGGAACGTATTCCCGGAAGCGATGCGGACGTACGGTATTTCATGGACTATTCGGATCGCATTCGCGGGGGCATGGCGAAACATCTCATCAATACGGACAACCGCATGTTCTATCTCAACATCGGCGTGGAGGGTGAGAGCCACACCGATCTGACCGGAGACGAGGTGTTTCCCGTTATGTTCCGCGCATGCGACAAGGAAACGGCTTTCCGCATTATCAGTCGTCTAAACTCGCCGGATTTTTGGACATCGGCGGGCCTAAGAACCGCGTCGAATTTAGATCCGCGGTACGATCCGGCTGCGTTTTCTGGGCTGATCGGCGGAGTGTGGCCCGGCCTGACGTGGTGGTACGCATTTGCGGCCGCGCCATTCCATCCGGAGTTCATGGTTAAGGCACTGCGTTCGTCGTTCGAACATTACGCCAAAGACCCGCGCCGTTACAATACCGTCCCGGGACAGTTCAGTGAATGGTTTGACGGTGAATCGCTCATCAATCGAGGTATGCGCCTGTCGCCGTGGGAGCCACCGCGCTTCTTATGGGCGGCAATCGAAGGCGTTTGTGGCTTAACGCTTACGGGTGATTTGCCGCAGATTCAGCCGCTCGTACCGCCGGACTGGAGATGGCTCGCGCTGCGCCGCGTACCGTACCACGGTGAAGAGATAAGCTACTTCGCCGTCCGGGCGCGCAGCACGTTCCATCTCTACACGACGAGCGAGATCGACACCGACTATCGGCATTCGGTATATATAACCGATGTATCGGACAACATCCCGATCTTTTCGCGAAGCGCTCGCATCATCGCGTTCCAGCGCGAGCACGAAACCATATTGCTCGTCGGCAACGTTACTACGACGTCCATCAACGTTCCGGTCGACCTTTCGTCGATCCTGATGGCTGACGCGCGGTATCGCCTGAGCATCTACAACTCCGAGAGCGACGCTTGGGAGACGGAAAGGGTTATCGCGCGCCAGGAGGTCCTGAGCGTCACCGCGACCATCGAAAGCCAAGGCTACCGCCTCATACACTTCACCCGCGTGGACGATTGATTTCACTACTTTGGCGGTGTGCTAAGATGGGCAGACCATGAGTCGCATAATCAACATCTGGGCCGACGTTATTTGACCATATTGCTATCTCGGCTCGGTCTGGGCCGAAGAGGCGGCGCGAGAACTGCAAGCTTACCTGCGTTGGCTTCCCTTTGAAATCCACCCTGACACGCCGCCCGAAGGAGCACCGAAGCCGTTTCCGCCGGAGGACTGGCCGCAGGTTCGGGCGAGGCTCGAGCGTTTAGCGCGAGAGGTGGGTCTTCTAATCGACCCGCCGCAACGTAACGTCAACTCGCGTTTCGCGCTGGAGACGGCCGAACTCGTGCGCGTTCAAAAGGGCGACCAGTCAATGGGCGCTTTTTATCACATTGTTTCGCGAGCATTCTTCACCGAACGCGCCGATATTTCGAAGCACGAGGTCATCGTCCCGATCGCTCAACGCTTCGGCATCTCCGCTTCAGACGTCGAAGGCGCATGGCGAGATCGCCGGTTTTCTCAGACGGTCGACGCGTTCATAGAAGAGGCCCGCGTCGCCGGTGCCACCGGCGTCCCAGCCATGGGGTGGCCGCATAGGCGGGCGATCGTCGGGATGATGCCGGCGGCCGAGCTCGTGCTTCGACTTGGAAACGAGGCGCGCTAGCCAAGTATTGGTGCACGAGGCGATGGCGTTGGTTCGCTCGCCGACCGAGAAGATCCAGGCACCGTCGTCTCTAGCAAAAACAGTTTGCGATAATCTCTCCATGCGAAAGCGGCAACACTAGAGCCCCTTTCCGCTAAAACATTAGATCGCGGACGAATCCGATCAGCAAACATAAAGAAAGCGCGAATTGGTGCTTTCCCCGTCCAGTACGCGGTGAGAAACGAGCGGCATGCCGCTCGGTCGACCGATTCGAGGATGGCGCCGCGAGGCAAAATGCGATGTTTTCATGCGATGTCTCAACGGTATCAAAGGAAAGCGTGATACCCTGCTAGTAGGCAAAACGGTGCGATCCGCCCCGCGGATGAATACCTTTCTGAGGAAGGAGGGCAAGTGAAACGCTCGTTGGCCCTGTTCGTAGCGCTCGGCAGCGCTAGTTGCGTCGCAGCAAATGCGGCCAACAAGGAGCCCGCGATAGCCGCGTTCGACCGGACGTTTGCGGGTATCAGCGATTACACGTGCATCCTACACGTGCACGAAACGATGGGAACACAAACGCAGGATCGGGTCTACGAGTACTCCTTCATGAAGCCGCACGATGTCAAGACGTTGATCCTCGATGGCGAAGGCAAAGGTTCGGGCGGCGTATGGGTTGGCGGCGACCAGGTGAGCGGCCATCTGGGCGGCATCCTTTCCGGGATCCACCTGAAGATTGACTTGCACGATTCGCGCGCCGTTTCGCTGCGCGGTGTCACAATTCCCGAGGGTTTGTTGCCGGGCGTCATCGACGACTACGGAACCATCGCTGGAACGCTCACACAGGTCGACGGCGGTAAAATCGGAGGAGTCGAGACTGACCGCTTAGAGCTGACGGTCGCCGATCCGGCGGCGAACCACGACGTCACCGAGCAGGTCCTATATCTTTCGAAAGAAACGCATTGGCCGATTCGGCAGATCATGTATTCGGGATCACAGATCGTTCTTGACGAATCGGTCAGCGATTTAAGAACGAACGTTGGCTTGACGCAAAGCAACTTTCCGTTCTAGGCCTTAGGCAGCTCCTAGTAAGAGAACTCCTGCAGCTGATCGGCCTGCGGTCCATTCACCCAGCCCGTCCGTGACGTGGGGTTGATCGAGATGCGCACCGGAATGACGCTGCTGGCGTCGGAGAAACTGAAGCCGTTGATTGACTCTTCGAGCGTTCCGCTCTCGTTGTAGATCTGGATGCTGCTCCCCGTAGAGGACGTACTCGAAACGGGTTGGGCGATCAGAAAAAGTCCGTTGACCGCGTCGTTCGCAACGAAGGCGCCTGCTTCGAGTTGGCCGGCGTTGCCAGGCAGCTGCACGCGAATCCCCGTCTGCTTGGCCACGTTGTAGAACTCCACGCCGGCATCGAGCTCGGTAGTGGTGCACGCAACGCCGGTGCTCGAGTCGTAGCCGATGCCGTTGGCGTAGCCGCACCCGACCGAGCCCGGACAGTTGACGCCGGAGAAATGCGATATCTTGCCGGACTTGAGATCGATCGAAAAGATGACCGGCGGCGGTCCGCCGGCCGCGCCGAAGCTCGGCGAGGTCGCCATCACCGCAAGATTATTAACGGTATCCTCCGCGAGCTGCGGCTGCGTGCCGAGAGCGAAGTCGGTCTCGCCTAAGCCGATCACTTTTCCGAACGTATTCTTACCGACGTCGGAGACGATGAGGTCCAACGGATCGGATCCTTCGCGCTGGTAGCCGAAGACGACGCTCGTGTCCGTGCTTTGATTTGGCGCCCACTCGAGCACATTAAAGAGTTTGAGCGGAGGCGTCCATTTGCCGTTGAGGCGGTTCCGCGTCACCGGATTCAAGAGGTGGTACATGTCCTTTGTCGGCGTCTGGCCGGGTATCCCGGCCTTTTGAAAATCCACGAGCCCGATGTCGCCGGCGAATATGCCGTCGGCAACGTAGTCGTCGCCCTTTGCGACCTTCTTCCCGGTAATCGCGCCGAGCGTTCTTGTTATTTTGCCGGTCGTTTCGTTGAACGTCTGCACGGATATTTGGCCGCCTGCCGAAGCGAGAACGCCGTCGTTGCCGTTCGAATCGATGTCGAAGCCGAAGATCTGGCCTCCGTCGGAGGTCGTCAGCACGGGGCCGAGCGAGCCGCCGTCGCGGACGGCCGTGAAATGCGTGGCCGGAGTAACTCCTCCGGCCGGGGGCGTCGTCCCGGCGCACGCGCAGAGCGCAAGCAATACGAGACAGGAACTCGGTAATATCAATGAGCGATTCATTCGGGCATTCTGCCTGTCATTTATGAAAAAACCATAAATGCGGCTTTCCTCCTTGTTTGACGTGCCGATATCCTAATACGTCAGCCTAGCCGAGGCGACGTTTGTGCCGGCGCGCTGTAAGACCAGCGATCTAATGCGCTCGACCGGACGCACCAGAAGCGACGCCGTCTCGCCGGTAGGCGTCAAGGGGCCGAGATCGATGGTGCCTGTCGCCGTTTCTGCAATCGCGTGCAACGAGCCGCCGGGCTTATCGGCGATGACGTACATCCACGAACCGTCTCGCGCATAAAGAATCTTCGCGGCGACAGGGTTTGCGGATTCCGGCGCCATGGAGACGTGGTTGAAATGGCTGTGGACCATCGTGACGAGTGCTACGTCCTCGGCCTTCAGTCGTTGGTCGAGAACGAGCGTTTGCCACCCAAGTCCGAGGAAGACTAGCGCGATCGCCGCTGCAAGCGCGAAACGAAAGGCGCTCGCGCGGGCCTTAGCCGCGCCAAGCTGCGGCCGAGTGGACGCACGCAGGCGGCGCTCCAACGCCGGAGATGGCGTGGCCTCCGGCAACGCCGCTGCCAGCGCAGCCGCGACGCTCCGTGCCTGTGCGACGCGCTCTGCGCACGCGGAGCAGAACGCGATATGGCGTTCGACGTCGCGCACGGCATCGTCGTCGAGCAGACCCAGCGGATAGAGTTCCGCGTTTTCGCCGAGATGCTCCGTCACGAGCGCCCCCCTTCGGTGCTGGCGAGTTCAGCCTGCAGCTTACGCATCGCCATCGAGATCCGGCTCTTGATCGTGCCCAGTGGGACGTCCAGTTCGCGTGCGATCTCGACATGCGTCTTGTTTCCATAGTACGCGAGCGTGAGCGCCATCCGCTGTTCGTCGGGAAGTCGCCCGAGGGCGGCCTGCAACCGTTGTGTCTCGACGGGGTCAACCACGGGCGGCTCGATCGATGACATCGGAGCGAGGCGGGCGGCTTTAAGCTCGCGTGCGTCTCGACGGCCTTCACTTCGAAGCACCGCGAGCGATTCGTTGCGCACGCAGGCAATCAAATACGCCTTCAACATCTCTCGGTTGCCGGTGAAACGGTGGGGGGAACGCCATACGCGCACGAGCGCATCGTGCACGCAATCTTCAGCCCGACCGCTGTCGGCGATGACATGGCGAGCAACGCTGAAGAGTAGACGCGACCACAGCGCATAAGCTTTCTCGAGGCCCGACGGCCTGCGCTCGGCAAAGTCGTCGACAAGCTCGTCCATCTACTTTTGACATACGGCCTCGCGTCTTTCACACCTTCGGAATGCCGCCATGGCCGGTTTCGGATGACCCGAC
>PMHJ01000046.1 GCA_003158175.1 Candidatus Cybelea septentrionalis | reverse complement strand
CTCTGCCGCCGCGAAACCGCGGCCAGCAAAACGGGCGAGAAAATTAAGCTGTTCCTCAAGGGCGACCGCTGTCTTTCCCGCATGTGTGCCGTCGAGCGGCGGGGCACGGCTCCCGGTCAGAAAACGACCGGCAACAAATCGCGGACGAAGGTTTCGGAGTACGGGCGTCAGCTGCGCGAGAAGCAGAAGATGCGCCGTTATTACGGCGTCCACGAGACGCAGTTCAGAAACTATTTCCGCGAGGCGGCGCGCGTTCCGGGCCAAACCGGGCGCACGTTCCTGCAACTGCTCGAGCGGCGACTCGATAACGTGATCTACCGGCTGAACTTGGCGCAGAGCCGCGCGCAGGCGCGCCAGCTCGTCACGCATCGCCACTTCAAAGTCAACGGCCGTATCGTGAACATTCCGTCGTACGTGGTGCGAGCGGGCGACACGATCACGATCGCGCCGGCGAGCCTAAAGTCGCCGGTCTTTGGATCGAATCTCGAAGTGGCGCAGAGCCGGCGCCCGCCAGAGTGGCTCGAATGGAACGATGAAGAGAAGACCGCCAAGGTTCTGCAAGCGCCCCCGCGCGAGCAGATCGACACGCCGGTCGACGAACAGCTGATCGTCGAGTACTACTCGCGCTAACACCACTACACCGTCGTTAGGCGTACGATCGCCCGTCATCGGAAATGACGGACGGATAACGTAAACGGCAATAAAGGATACAACCACTCAAATGACCATGTTGGAAACGCCGGTCGGCGCAACCATTGAAGTTCGCGAGCGTCGCGACAACTACGCCAAGTTCGTTATCGAACCGCTCGAGCGCGGCTTTGGAATCACGCTTGGGAACGCGCTGCGGCGCGTCTTGCTCAGCTCGATTCCGGGCGCGGCGGTGACGTACATGAAGATCGACGGCGTACTGCACGAGTTTTCGACCATTCCCGGGATGGTCGAAGATACGATCGCACTGATGCTCAACCTCAAGGGCCTACCGGTAAAGCTTAACAGCGACGAACCCAAGGTCCTGACGCTGGCCGTGAGCGGGGCTCGCGAAGTGACTGCCGGCGACATCGTGCCCGATGCCGACGTCGAGGTTCTCGACCCGAGCTACCGCCTCGCCACGCTCTCCTCGAAAGACGCGAAGCTCACGATGGAGATCGGCGTCGAGAAGGGCCGCGGCTACGTGATGGCCGACCGTCAGCGCAACGTCGAGCACATGATTGGCTTGATCCCGCTGGACTCGATCTTTTCGCCGATTCGCAAGGTCAACTTTACCGTTGACGATACGCGCGTCGGACAGAGCGTCGATTTCGACCGCTTGACCGTCGAAGTTGAGACCAACGGCTCCATCACACCCGACGAGGCGCTTTCTACCGCGGCGACGATCATGCAGGAGCAACTCGATCTCTTCGTTTCCTTTACCAACCGCGCGGAACCGTTACCCGAGGCGCCGCCAAACGAGTGGGATATTCCGGTGGAGACGCTCAACCTCTCGGTCCGCTCGTTTAACTGCCTCAAACGCGCCGGCATTTCGAAAGTCTCCGAGTTGCTGGACTTGACTGAAGACGAAATCATGAAGATGCGCAACTTCGGCAAGAAGTCGCTCGACGAGATCAAACTGGTTCTGGCTGAGAGGGGGTTGGCGCTGCGCCAGTCGTAGCGTTGTAACGAACATGCCGCATTCCATCGCATACAAGCGACTCTCCCGTACCGACGGTCACCGAAAGGCGTTGTTGCGTAATCTCGCGACGTCGCTCTTCAAGCACGAAAAGATCGAAACGACATCAACGAAGGCGAAGGAGATCAGTAAGATCGCCGAACGATTGATCACGACCGCCATGGCAGGCGATCTTGCCGCCCGGCGCCAGATCGCGGAGTTTCTTACGGAGCCCGCGGTCGTGAAGAAGCTCGTCGAGCAGATCGCCCCCGCGCTCAAGGGTCGAACCGGAGGTTACACACGCATCACCAAGACGCGCGTCCGTCCCGGCGACGCCGCCGAACTCTCAATCATCGAGCTCGTTAGCGCGTCTGCCTGATCCCTCCCAATGTCACCCTGAGCGTGCCGAAGGGTGACCGCGCGAAAACCGTGGACTATTCTGCGGAATCTCAGGCACTCGATCGCGAAATCCTCGGCGTCATAAACGCTTGGCACCAGCACGGTACCGAACTAACGCAGGGCGAGTTCAATGACCTCGCGCTGCGGCTTTTCGACTACCAACTTCGCTACGACGCTCCCTACGCGCGCTACTGCGAACGTCTGGGGGTAACGCGCGATGCGTTTCCCGCGTCGTGGGAAGCGATCCCGGCGGTTCCCGCTCCGGCTTTTAAAGAAGTAACGCTCGCGACGTTCGATGCGCGCGATGCCGCGTTCACGTTCGAAACCAGTGGCACGAGCGACGGCAAGCCCGGCCGCCATTATCTGGAAACCTCGGCGCTCTACGACGCCGCGCTGCTCGCCGGCTTCGATCGCTTCATGCTTGCCGACGAGGCCGCGCTGCGCTACTTCAACTGCGTGCCGAATCCGCTCGAGGCACCGCATTCGTCGTTAGGATACATGATGAAGCATGTGGCCGAAGAGCGCGGCGATGGAAAGACCGGTTGGTATCTGCGCGACGGCGACCTGCTCTTCGATTCGCTCAAGAACGATTTGCAGGATTCCGTGGCAGAGCGTCAGCCGGTCTGTTTGGCGACGACCGCCTTTGCGCTCGTGCACGTGCTCGACGCGATGGAGGGCGAAGGGCTGCGCGTCTCGTTGCCGCCAAGCTCGCGCGTGATGGAAACCGGTGGATTCAAGGGACGTTCGCGCATCGTATCGCGCGAGGAGCTGTACTCACGCGCCTGCGACCGCTTCGGAGTTAGACCCGAGGCGATCGTGGCCGAGTACGGGATGACCGAGCTCTCTTCACAGTACTACGATCGCGTGCCGGTCGGCGATCTGCTTGCGCAGCGGCGCAAGGTCGCGCCGCCGTGGCTGCGTGCTCGCGTCGTCGGGCCGGATCGTAAAACGCTTGCGAAAGGTGAGATCGGCTCGATCCTCCATGTCGATTTGGCAAATCGTTCGTCATGCATCGCAATTCAAACCGAAGATCTTGGCGCGCAGTACGACGACGGGCTCGCGCTCATCGGGCGCGATGTGGATGTCGAGCCCCGCGGCTGCTCGCTGGAGGCCGAGGACCTTCGGGCCTAGATTATCGGCCGGCGCGAAGTAATCAAACCGCTATTCAATCCGCTCGTGGAGAGTCCGCCGCGAAAGCGCGCGTGCTCGACCTTCATGCAGCGATCGACGACGACGTCGAGACCCGCCTGGTCGGCAAGCGCGATTGCTTCGTCGTTGATCACGCCGTATTGGAACCAGATTGCCTTGGCTCCGGCGGCGATGGCATCGCTGACGACGCCGACGACTTCGCTGGGCTTGCGAAAGACGTCCACGACGTCCGGCGCGCGGTGCTGCTTCGCGTATGCGGCGAGCGTTGGATAGGCCGCGATGCCGTCGATCTCGGTGAGCGTCGGATTGATCGGCGCGACATCGTACGGCGTCTGCGTTCGCAGGTACGAAAAGACCGTGTAGCTCGGACGCAGCGAATTGCTCGATGCGCCGACCATCGCAACGGTGTGCAGGCGCGCGAGCAGGTCGCGAATCTGCCCAGGCGTTGAAAGAATCATGCCGCTTCGGCGGCGCGGAGGCCGTTATCGAGGTCCCACAACAGATCGTCGACGTCTTCCAGACCGACCGAGAGCCGAATGCTCTCGGGCTCGACGCCTGCTAAGCGCAACTCTTCGTCCGAAAGCTGCGAATGTGTCGTCGACGCTGGATGGATCACGAGGCTCTTCGCGTCGCCGATGTTGGCGAGGTGGCTCCACAGGTCGAGCGCGTCGATGAAGCGGCGCCCGGCCTCGCGGCCGCCGCCCAGCCCGAACGTAAAGACCGAGCCCATCTGCGGCGCGCGTACCCATGCGACCTCGGGGCGATTGCGAAGAAAGTCCACGACCGCGCGTGCGTTGCGCACGTGACGGTCCATCCGCAGTTCCAGCGTTTCCAGACCCAGGAGCATCAGCCAGGCATCCATCGGCGACATCGCGGCACCGACATCGCGCGAGACTTCGGCGCGCGCTCGCATCAGGAACGCGTACTCGCCGAACGTTTCGGTGAAGACCTTTCCGTGGTAGCCGGGGCTTGGCGTGTCGAGCAGTGGAAAGCGGCCGTTGCCCCATGGGAACTTTCCCGATTCGATCAAGACGCCGCCGATCGCCGTGCCATGCCCATTGATGAACTTCGTCGCGGAGTGCAGGACGATGTCGGCGCCCAACTCGATCGGCCGGCAGAGATAGGGCGTGGCGAACGTGTTGTCCACCACCAGCGGTACGCCCGCTTCATGAGCGACCGCCGCGAAGGAGCCCAAGTCCGCAACGATGCCCGACGGATTGCCGATTGTTTCCACGAAAAGAAACTTCGTTCTGGCGCCGATTGCCGCGCGCGCGGCGTCGGGATTCTCGGCGGAAACGAACGTCGTGTCGATGCCCATCCGTTTGACCGTTACGCTGAGCTGAGTCACCGTGCCGCCGTAGACGTTTTGCGCGCAGACTAAATGGTCGCCGGCCTGCGCCAGTGAGAGGATCGAGCAGAGCTGCGCTGCCAGGCCACTGGAAAACGCGATCGCGCCGAGCCCGCCTTCGAGGCTGGCCATACGCTCTTCGAACGCGGCGACCGTCGGATTGCTGATCCGGCTGTAAATGTAACCGTAACTGCGCAACGCAAAAAGCTCGGCCGCCTGCTCGGTCGAGCCAAAGACGTACGCCGCCGTTTGGTAGATCGGGGCCGCGCGCGAACCCGTAGCCGGATCGGGTGGCGTTCCGGCGTGAATGGCGCGCGTTGCAAAACCAAACCTGTGCTCGTGCTGCATCTAAATCGAAGGTCTCAGGGCCTACTTCGCGCTATAATGTCCTTATCATGGGGATGACACTCACCGAAAAAATTCTCGCGCGGCATGCCGGCCTCGAAAGCGTCGAGCCGGGGCAAATCATCAACGCGAAGGTAGATCTGGTCCTGGCAAACGAGCTCTCCGCGGCCGTCGCGATCGGCGTCATGCGCGGCATCAAGGGCGCCTCCAAGGTTTTCGATCCGAGTAAGATCGCATTGGTCGCCGACCATTTCGTTCCGGCAAAGGACGCGCAATCTGCCGGGCTCGCCCGCCTTATGAAAGAGTTTGCGGCCGAGCAGAAGGTCGAGCACTTCTTCGACGTCGGGCGGGGCGGGATCGAACACGTCGTGCTTCCGGAGGAAGGTTTGGTCGCGCCGGGCGAGTTGATCGTGGGCGGCGATTCGCACACGTGTACGTACGGCGCGTTCGGCGCCTTCGCAACGGGAATGGGCTCGACGGATATCGCCGCCGCGTTCGTCCTCGGCGAAGTGTGGCTGAAGGTTCCGGCTTCGATCAAGCTCGTCTATAGCGGCAAGCCGGGCCCGTTCGTGTACGCAAAGGATATCATGCTGCGCACCGTAGGCGAGTTGGGCATCGACGGTGCGACCTACCGCGCGATCGAATATCACGGCTCGACGGTCGACGAGCTCTCGATCACCGGCCGCATCACCATGGCCAACATGGCGATCGAGGCGGGCGCCAAGAACGGCATCTTCCACGCCGACGCGAAGACGATCGCGTACGTGAAAGAACGCACCGATCGGCCGTTCGTCGTCGAGCGAGCCGACGCCGACGCCGTCTACGAGCGCGTGATCTCCATCGACATTAGCGAGCTGGAACCGCAGGTCGCGTGTCCGCATACGCCCGATAACGTGCATCCGATCTCGGACGTCACGCGTGACGACTTGAAGGTCGATCAGGTCTTTATCGGCTCGTGCACCAACGGCTATATCGACGACTTGCGTGTCGTCGCGAAGATCCTCGACGGTAAGCGGATCGCTCCCAACCTTCGCGTGATCGTCAATCCGGGCTCACAGAAAGTCTGGATGCAGGCTGCCGACGAGGGCATTCTCACGACGCTGGCCGCCGCGGGTTGCGCCGTAAATACGCCGGGCTGCGGTGCCTGTTTCGGTGGCCACATGGGCACGCTCGGCGACGGCGAACGCGCCATTTCGACGACCAATCGAAACTACGTCGGGCGCATGGGTTCGCCGAAGGCCGAGATCTATCTCGCTTCGCCGGCGACGTGCGCGGCGTCGGCGCTCACCGGGCGCATCACCGATCCGCGCGTCGTAGAAGCGGTACCGGTGTAGGAATGGAAGCGACGCTACGCGGCCACGCGCACAAATACGGCAAGAACGTCGACACCGACGTGATCATTCCCGGAAAATACTGCAATATCATCGATCGAGCGGAGCTCGGAAAGCACGCGCTCGAAGGGCTCGATCCCGAATACACCGCCCGGATGAAGGCGGGCGACATCATCGTCGCCGGTACGAACTTCGGCTGCGGATCGAGTCGCGAAGTCGCGCCGATCGCCATCAAGGCTTCGGGAACCTCGGCGGTCATCGCAAAGAGCTTTGCTCGAATCTTCTATCGCAACGCACTCAACATCGGCCTCCCGATCTTTGAGTCGGCGGAGGCCGTCGATGGAATCGAGTCTGGCGACGAGATCGAACTCGAGCCCGCCGGCGGGATCGTCCGCAACCTCACCAAAGGCACGACCTACCGGGCCGCGGAGTTTCCGCCCTTCATGCAGTCGCTAATCGACGCCGGCGGCTTGGTGCCATATGTCGAGCGCCGCCTAGCCGAAACCCAGTAGAAGAGGAAGCCTTCCTAAGGGGGAGTGTAAGCACCGGGCTGCGAGACGCCGCCTGGTGAGGGATTGACGTTCTCAATCCATTTCTCTTTGGCCCGATAGGACGCGGTAAATGGCAACTGGCCGCCGGCCGCCGTGAGCATTCCGACCATGTCGGTCGTGCCGTCCAGCTTGCCCTCCATTAGCAGCGTCGTGCCGTTGGGCAGTGAGACGATGAGGCGTATGTCTTGTCCGTCGACGGTCCCCACGAGGGGGTACTGCTTCTTCTTCGCATCGAGGTAGGTGCCGGTTAAGGCGCCGCCTTGTTGATGGATTTGGATGTGAGTGTAATCCGTGGTCATGGGATGCTGGATCTGAACCTCCCAGACTCCGTCCAGACCCTTGCGTGCGTTGGGCGGCGGGCTCGGCGTCGGCGTGCTCTTGGTGCTCTTGGAAGGGGTGCTTCCAAGCGGGAAGAGCGTTGCTGACGGCTGAGGCAGCATCGAGGAATCCGGCTGGGGAGTCATCGCGGCGGGCGCGTCGATGGGCGGCGGCGTCGGCGGCGGAGTCGCGGCGATCGCGGCATTGCGGCCTTGCGGTAGGCCGCCAAAGAGGGCGACGGCGACGATCGCGCCGCCGGCAAAAGCAAAAAAGGAAGACGATTTCACGCGTCTTGGCTTTGGGGGCCGCGCGACAGGCTCCTGTGAGTTTAGCGCTTGCCCTCTCTGATATAATGCTAAAGCTGTGAAGACAAAGATTCATCCCAAATGGTATCCCGAGGCGCGAGTTCACTGTGCCTGCGGCAACACTTTCGTGACCGGTTCGACGCTTCCGGAGATCGCCGTCGAGATATGCGCCGCGTGCCATCCGCTCTTCACCGGCCAGCAGAAATTAGTCGATACGGCAGGTCGCGTCGATAAGTTCAATCAACGCTCGGCCGCCGCGCGCAAGAAGCAAGAGGAGGCCGCAGCCCGCCAGAAGTCGCGCGAAGCGAAAAAGGCGGCTGCCGCACTCTAACTGGCGTTCCAGACTGACGCGCTAACCGAGCGCCTAGCGACGATGGCTCGCCGCTTCGACGAGATCGAAGCCGAGCTCGCCAACCCTGCGGGTGGCTTCGACCAGGCGCGTTACACCGCGCTTATAAGGGAGCGCGCGCAATTGGAGCCTCCGGTTCAAACGCAGCGGAAGCTTTCCGAACTCCGCGCTGCGATCGATGCCAACGAGGTGCTTGCGCGATTGGAAGCCGGCGAGCTGCGCGAGCTAGCGCTTGAAGAAAACCGCGCGCTGCAAGACCGTACCGCCGCGCTCGAAGAAGAGTTGGCGGCGCTGATGGTGCCGCAAGACCCCGACGACTCGAAGGACGTCTTCGTAGAAATCCGCGCGGGTACCGGAGGCGACGAAGCGGCGATCTTTGCCGGCGATCTCGCGCGTATGTATATGCGCTTTGCCGAATCGGCGGGAATGAAGGTCGAACTCGTTTCGGAAAGCTTGAGCGACGCGGGCGGCTATAAAGAGATCGTCTTTACGGTCAACGGAAATCGGCCCTATCGCGTGTTGAAGCACGAATCGGGGGTGCACCGCGTTCAACGGGTTCCCGCCACGGAAGCGCAGGGTCGCATTCATACGAGCACCGCAACGGTTGCCGTCTTGCCGCAAGTCGAGAACGATGCGGAGGTGGAGATCAGGTCGTCGGATCTCCAGATCGACACTTATAAAGCTTCGGGCGCGGGCGGCCAGCACGTCAATAAGACCGAATCGGCGATTCGCATCACGCACGTCCCGACGGGAATTATCGTCGCGTCGCAGCAGGAGCGCTCGCAGACGCAAAACCGTGAAAAGGCGATGCAGATGTTGCGCGCAACGCTCTACGACCGCCAACGCCGCGAGCAAGAAGAGGCCGTCGATTCGCTGCGCCGCTCGCAGGTCGGCAGCGGCGAGCGCTCCGAGAAGATTCGCACCTACAACTTTCCGCAGGACCGCGTGACGGACCACCGGATCAATCGCAGCTTCGGAAATATACGAGCGATCGTCGACGGGGATCTCGGACGGATCGCACAGGAACTCATCGCCGATCAGCGCGCTCGGCAACTGGCAGGAGAAGCGCAGTGACGAGCGTCGCGCAGACCTTGGCCGACGGGACGGCACTCTTGCACGACTCCAGCGCCTCGCCGCGCGCCGATGCGCTGCTCTTGCTGGCGCACGCAATGCGTCGCGAGCGCGAATGGATCGTCGCTTACGGCGACGCGACGCCGTCGCGAGAAGAGGTCCAAGCATTCGAACGGCTCAGCACGCAGCGCTCCGAGGGCGTGCCGGTTGCCTATCTGCTCGGAAGCGCCGGATTTTTCGGACGCGAATTCCTAGTGAACGAAAGCGTCCTCGTCCCGCGCCCCGAAACCGAACACCTGGTTGCGGCGGCGATTGCTTTTATCGGAAAGCGGCCGTTGGACGTTGTCGACGTCGGCACGGGCTCCGGCGCAATCGCCTGCACGATCGCCGCCGAAACGCGCGCGACCGTTTGCGGAACCGATACTTCGTCTGCCGCCGTCGCGATCGCGAACGAAAACGCGCGCCGCTTTGGAGTAACCGATCGCTGTCGTTTCTGCGTCGGTGACCTGACGGAGGCGGTGAGCGCGCAGCGCTTCGATCTCGTCGTCGCAAACCTGCCGTACGTTCCGACCGCCGAGATTCCCAGTAAGCCCGATCCCGTTGCATTCGAGCCGCGAGAAGCGCTCGACGGCGGCTCCGACGGACTAACGCTCTATCGCCGCTTGTTCAACACGCTGGCGTCGCTGCTGAACGCAAACGCTCTGATTCTCTTGGAAGCCGCGCCGCCGACGATGCCAGGGCTGTCAGCGATTGTGAGATCGGCGCTGCCGCACTCCGCAATCGCCGTGTGCCGGGATTACGCCGGACTCGAGCGCTACTTGAGGATCAGCACAGGCGCCACGGACGCGTAGTCTCACTCTGCTGGCGTAGCCTCGCGGCGCGTCGAAGTTGTCGCGGGTCCCGTTTCGCCGCTTGCGTTTGCGCTGTAGCTTTGCTCGCAGCTTGCGGCGCCCTTCCCCTGAGCCCGTCGAAGGGTCAGAATGACATGCAGCCTCCAACAGCCACTCATGGTACGACCGGGATAACGCCGGCTTTCTCCCACTACCAGTTTTTTTCATACACGGGAGGCAAGCAATCATTCAAGGTTCCGGCAGGCGTGACCCATCTTACAATCACGGCATATGGTGCAAACGGCGCTTGGGGCGAAAGTGGTCACTCGGGCTTTGCGGCGTCTGGCGGCTCGGGAGGAATGGTGACAGCGAAGATACCGGTGACCCCGGCAGAAAGCTTCGCCATCTTCGTCGGTGGAAACGGCGGCCATGATGGCTTCAATGGCCGGGGCGCCGATGTGCGCGGGCAGCGGGGTAGCTGCGACTGCAACAGCGGAGGTGGCGGCGCGTCCGATGTGCGGCAAGGCGGTGACGGATTGTCCAACCGTGTCGTTGTGGCTGGTGGCGGTGGCGGTGGCGCGGGCGACGGCTACTACGGCTATTACGGCGGCGCGTCTGGTGACGGCACGAGCGATGGCGGTTCCGGAGGGAAAGGCGGCGCGCGCAAGGGTCAAGCGGGCCACGGCGGCTCCGACAAGTTTGCCGGAGGCGGTGGGGGCGGTGGTACGCGAGTCGCTGGCGGCGCAGGGGGTGCAAGCCCCGGCGGAAGCGGCTGCTACGGCTCGGCCGGATTGCTCGGCGCCGGCGGGGTTGGCGGCGGTGGCCAAAGCTGCGGCGCAGCNNCAGGGGGCGGCGGTGGCGGCGGATCTTCCTATGTTGAGCCGAGCGCGACGCACGTGAAGATGACGGAGGGCGGGAACCCCACGTCTCATGGCGACGGATCGGTTATCCTATTTTGGTGAGGGATAGATGATGAAAACGTCGAGCGTTATCCGCTTCGTTCTCAACATCGTCATCGGTGCGGCGATGCTAGCGGGCTGCGACGCATCGC